>NYWU01000008.1 GCA_002685255.1 Idiomarinaceae bacterium | reverse complement strand
TAAAATAATATTGGCTATTCCGTTGATTTATTCACCAAATTAAACGATAAAATACTCATCATTTTTATTAACCCGTTCGTCTCATGAAACAACTTTTACTCTGTTTACTCTTCGTAGTTATCCCAATGGCATCAGCGAGTGATTTCTCGGGTACTTGGCGCGGTCAGCTCAATCTGGGTCAAGGGGTTTCTATCGTACTCGGTTTTGATATCAGTCATAATGAAGATGGTGAAGTAAACGTCCTCATTGACAGCCCAAATCAAGGCATGCATGACTTTCCAGCCAGCTCAGCCGCTATCAAAAATAATCAACTAACAATCCAATCTGACGAGCTCGATGCGCAATTTTCTGGTCAACTGAATAACCAAAAACTGAGCGGTGAATGGAAACAGGGTCAAGCAATGCCGATTGAGCTCTCTAGGTTAGCCAGTAATGATGAGCAACGGATGCGCTTTGAGGGCACTTATAAAGGCACATTGGATATTAATGCCAATACATCACTGCCCCTGCAGCTGAATATCGCTGTTTTAGCGAATGGCTATCTAGCGACGCTCGACAGCCCTGCGCAGGAGTCCTTTGGTATTCCGGTTGATCAGGTGAACATTGATGACACGCAACTTACATTTCAAGCCAGCATGATTGGTGCATCTTATTCGGGCATCCTGACTGAGAGTGAATCATCGCAGTGTTATAAAGGCCAGTTTTCTCAAGGCGGAAAATTACCGCTTACCTTGTGTATAAAAGCGACAGAACAGACGTCCAGCACACAGCAAGTAAACCCTGCCGACTATAACGTCGATGGCGCGGTAATTACGTACAGTAACGGTCAGTGGCAGGTAGAACGCTTTACTCATCACGTACCTAAGGATGCCCAATTTGAAATTGGCTCGGTAACCAAGACCATGGTGGCATTTTTACTAGCCGAAGATCTAGCCAACGAATCGCTAGCCCAAGACACGCAACTAGCGGAGGTTTGGGATAAGTTGCCAAAGCCCATCGGTGATATTTCTTTAGTTTCTCTGGCAACTCATTTCTCGGGTTTACCGCGGCTACCTGCCAATCTTGATGTAACGGACGACACTAATCCTTATGCCGACTATCATCTTAATCAACTATCCGATGCACTGCGCAACACTGAATTATCATCACCCAAGGGTTATCAATATTCAAACTTTGGCTATTCCGTGCTTGCCGAAACGCTGGTCGCTTTTCACCATCAATCACTCGATACACTGCTCACTCAATCATTGTTTAAACCATTAAACATGAATCACAGTTACCTCGCCTTGGAGAATGAGGATCACGTTAAAGCACATATTAACGCCCTCGCTCAAGGTCATCGTTTCGATGGCGATACAACATCTCATTGGTATTTTGACGCGATGGCGGGCGCAGGCGCTGTGGTATCCACTGTTGATGATATGGTTTCTTACATAAAGCTCATGATGCAACCACCCGAATCACAAAAAGACACGGTAGAAACGGTTTTAGAGCCGCGCGAGTCACTGAGCACACAGACTCAACAGGCACTGGGTTGGCTAATTCAAAACAAAGGTCAACAACGATGGGCTTGGCATAACGGTCAAACAGCTGGGTTTACCAGTTATGTTGGATTTACATTAGATGGTCATCGTGGCGTCGTGTTACTGAGTAACCAAGCACGTCCGGTTACTCAGCTGGGTCAACAGTTGTTGTTGACCCCCGTAAAATGATCACCCTAGATTGAGCGGATCATCCAGCGACCGAGACGGTTCGGTAAACCATTTCGGTCCTTCGTCAGTCATATAGAAATGATCCTCTAAACGAACGCCAAACTGTTCCGGCTGAATCAACATAGGCTCGTTGCTAAAGCACATTCCCTGTGCCAACGGGGTATCATCGCCTCCCACTAAATAAGGCCACTCATGCAAATCCATGCCAATGCCATGTCCCGTTCGATGAGGCACGCCCGGTAGCTGGTAATCAGGTTTAAGCGATAAGCGGGCGAGTTCATGTCGCACTGCATCATCCACGCTAGAGCATGGCTGACCTAAACGTGCCGCGTCAAAAGCAACGTGTTGCAATTGGCGCTCATACTGCCAGAACTCACGTTGTTCAGACGTCGCTTCACCAAAAGCATAGGTACGTGTGATATCAGAGTGATAGCCGTGCAGCTTGCAGCCCGTATCGATCAGCACCCAATCGTTGGCTTTCAAGTATTGCTCGTGCTGTACTCCGTGCGGGTAACTGGTTGCTTGACCAAATAAGACGATACAGAAAAAAGAACCCGGTGCGCCGACACGACGATGCGCTTCATCAATAAACGAGCGTACTTCGGTGGCACTGATCCCCTCCTTGAGCATTGATGCTGTTGCACGATGAACGGCAATCGTCATATCCATCGCTGTTTGAATGAGTGCAAGTTCAGCATCTGATTTGTGCATTCGACACTCAGCAATGACCGTTTTAGCATCACATAATTGCTGTGCAGGCACGAACGTCTCGAGTCGAGCAACGAAACTGTATGCCGTCGATTCGTCAATTCCCAGTCTTAATTGAGTGCCGAACGTGTCCTTTAACGTGCTTGCCATCAGCTCAATGGGTGATTCATGCTCTTCCCATAATAGCGGTTCGAGTGGCACTTGCATCGCTTGCTTTAAAGAACCTAATTCGAACGCTGGGGCTATGAGCCGCGGCGAACCTTCGACGGGAATAATGGCACCTACTAACCGTTCACTCGGATACCACCGCAATCCAGTAAAGTACTCAAGATTGGTACCCGCATTGAGGTAAATGGCATCAATACCCTGCGCTTTCATGAGTATCTGAGCACGCTCAATACGGTGATTGTACTCTTCAATGCCAATCGGCTGCGCCTCGTCAGCCATATTAACCAACTGGGCTAATGCCTCCGTTTGCGTTTGGTAGCCAATGCCTCGTGTCATTCTGAACTCCAGTATTATTTGAAACATTCAAAAATAATCGTTAAGGCTCGCACGACGCTCTCGAAAAGGCAAACATGGCTTTTTTTGAGCGCGCACTCACTAGGGTTTTATTTGTTTAAAATTATAGTAGAATAGATGGCATATTCATTCGAAAATATAGGAGTTTCATGTGTTCAACTTTGACACATTGAGTCAGTATTTTCTTGCTATTTACTTTACAATCATTGCCATTCATTACAGCAGTGTCGCTTTAGGTCGGAAAGTGCGAACTCAACAAAAACAAGTTCATGCTGGGCAACCTATGACAGCGCAGTGGTGGATTCGACAAACTTTTAACGTATTTCGTACGCTCATATTACTGCTTTGTATCGCTCGTGTGGGTTGGGATATTGACGGTTATTTAGGTGTATTCGACGTATTTTATCAGCCCGTTGTGGTGTACCTCGGCGTCACTTTGATGTTGTTATCGTTGTTTTTCGTTAGTTTTAGTCATGCTTATATGCAGGCTCAATGGCGCTCAGGAATTGATGATAACACCAAGCATCCACTATTGGTGGAGGGTCCATTCAAGCGCACGCGCAACCCGATATTTAAGGGCATACTTTTAGGCCAGCTAGGCTTATTCTTGGCGTTCCCATCAGTGTTTACGCTGCTGTGTCTGGTCACCGGTATATCCATGCTCGTGTTGCAGGTGCAACACGAGGAAACCGCACTCGAAAAGAGCCATGGAGAGGTGTATCTTCGCTACAAGTCGACTACACCCCGTTGGCTGTAAATCGAGTCGCACTCAAAGATTACACTGTTCGCAACGCTCTTGACCCGTTAACCAGCGCGATATACGGTTTCGGTGCTTCGCGAACAGCAAATAAACGCTATCTGCTAGCCAGCGAATAATCGGCCACCTGAGAGGCGCAATATAAGCGCCTTTACCGACTGCCTGCCAAGCGGCGTACGTCACATCAAGCCCATAAATTTCGTTTCCATTGCTATCGACACCATGCAAATAGCGGTTAGCGGCAACCGGGTCAATGTGCGGATAGCGTAGGTTAAAGTCTTCAGCATTGATGTTTTCAAACACCAAACGGTTACTTTTATCCAGCTTGTTTAAATGCTTCATTTCCTTAACACATAACGGGCAACCGCCATCATAAAAAATGATAACTCGGCTCATATTTGAAAGTTGCTGACTCACTACTAAACACTCCAGAATTTAACCTGTTAAACCCAATTGTTATACGTCAGATTAGCGCATATCGATTAACTAAACCCACTGGTTGTCTGGCAATTCGTACAACGGTTAAGTAATTTCACTGATAGTGAGCTAAAGAGTCTCAAGCTAATCTCCTCTGCGAAAATTTTTTTCAGAGAGGAAAATATGAAAGTTCGATTTTCTATAGCACCGTTAGCATTACTTGCATCTGTTTCATTTCCTAGTCTTGCGCAAAGCTCATATACGCTGCCAGCTCAGTCATTGAACCAATTAACGTTGAGTGGCATAAGCACTGAAGTAGATATGGATGGAGGCTCCAAGCAAAATGCCTTTGACGGTGGTGGAGCCCTGGCGGAGTTACGACTGCAATGGCAAAATGATTGGTACGTCGGACTCTCGGGGCGGTTTTCCGAGACCCGCTACAACGATGTTGATCTGTTAACCGATGAGCTCACCGCAAGTATCGGAACTCATCATTTTCTCAACGCTAAGACTCGCCTATTCTCTGAGCTATTACTACAACGACTAACGATGGAAACAGACAGCGGAAAAGCGCGTGTAGAGGACCAGGAAATCGGCCCCGGTATTAAACTCGGTATCGAACACCAAACCCAAACACAACTAACGTTTTATGCGTCAGCGCGATATAGCCACCTTACCCGAGAAATCAGCTATTGGCGCACGGAATTAGGCGCTTTTTACATGTTTAACCCGCGTACCGCAATGGGCTTAAGCTATCAACGCGACACAGCATCCGAAACCGAATACCAACAAGACAGTTATCTTCTCAACATTCGCTTTTGGTTTTGATTAGGGTTCAGATGAACAAAATGGCATACTTTAGACTTTTCAGTTAAGAGTATGTCCAATGGAACCGCACAATACCTGTCCTTGTGGCAGCGGAAAGCCATTTAGCGTCTGCTGCCAGCCGCTAATCAACAATCAACAGCAAGCCCACACGCCTGAGCAATTGATGCGCTCAAGATACACCGCTTATGTCATTGGCGACTTACCTTATATCCGTAAAACGTGGCATCGAGATTACTGCCCTGCTGATTTATCTCTTGAAGGACTACCCGAGTTCATCCGTCTACAAGTTGTGTCTCATCATCATTCAGACAATGAAGGTTTCGTTCACTTTCGTGCATTTTATAACGCGCAAGGTGAACTTACATGGATGGAAGAACAGAGTCAGTTTGTTAAGCTAGGTGAACGCTGGCTATACACAGTCGGTACGGTAAAATAGCCGACGACGACTTCGAACCCTCTGTCATTTGCTATAAAAACAAGGGTTTTTACTCGCGTGGGTGAACTGTTTACTCTAAACTTCGGTAAAATAAGTGTAAATTTGCAGAATGTACTCACTAATCACAACAAATAAAGGGGATGTCCATGAGCGAGAACAAGGATATAGACGAAAGTAAGGCGGAAAAGGATCCGATGATCCCTGATGGGGAAGTTAATCCCATCAATACCGATTACAAAGTTGGACAAGACAACGTCGTGATGAACTTAGGCCCGTTTGGATTAGATTTCCATAATCGGGTCTTTGCTGTTTCAGGCCTTGCGATTGTCGCATTTGTTCTGTTTGCCCTAATCTTTCAAGAACAAGCAGAGCCGCTTTTTAGCGGTATTCGTGGTTGGCTCACCTCAAACCTCGATTGGTTTTTCTTAAGCGCAGCTAATATTTTTGTAATTGTTGCGTTGGTACTCATTTTTACCCCTTTGGGTCGAGTTCGAATTGGTGGAACCGAAGCTAAGCCGGATTTCTCTTATCTCGGATGGTTCTCGATGCTATTCGCTGCTGGTATGGGTATCGGCTTAATGTTTTATGGCGTGTCTGAGCCAATCTCTCACTTCTCATCTTCGCTCGGCGGCATCTCCATGGAAAATGGCGTCCGTACTGACTGGGCGCCTTTAGGAGCCGCAGGTGGCAACGAAGCTGCTGCACGCGAACTGGGCATGGCGGCGACGATCTTCCACTGGGCACTTCACCCATGGGCTATTTACGCAATCCTCGCGTTAGGTTTGGCGCTCTTCTCATTTAACAAAGGTTTGCCGCTGACTGTTCGTTCAATTTTCTATCCGATTTTGAAAGAGCGCGTTTGGGGTTGGCCTGGTCACATCATTGACACCATTGCCATCTTAGCGACCCTATTCGGCCTTGCAACATCATTGGGCTTGGGGGCATCGCAAGCAGCTGCGGGTCTTAACTTTTTGTTCGATGTACCAAAAGGTGAAACCACCGAAGTGCTGCTAGTAATGGGAATTACTGCCATCGCACTGACATCAGTGTTGGCTGGTTTAGAATCAGGCGTACAGCGCTTATCGCAAATTAACATGACGTTGGCAGCTCTGCTGCTATTATTCGTGATTATTGTAGGACCTACGCTTGCGATTATTACAGGTTTCGGTGAAAACTTAGTCAACTACGTTGCCAACCTACCTGCCCTCTCGAATCCTGTCGGACGTGAAGACTTAAACTTCACCCAAGGTTGGACTTCGTTCTACTGGGCGTGGTGGATCGCATGGTCACCGTTCGTCGGTATGTTTATCGCACGTGTATCACGTGGTCGTACGGTGCGTGAATTCCTAGTATCTGTATTATTAGTGCCTTCACTTGCGTGTGTATTTTGGATGTCTGTATTCGGTAACATTGCTATCGAACAAGTGATTAATGGCGCACAAGACTTGGTTGACGCTGACTTGTCACTCAAACTGTTCGTCATGCTCGAAGAGTTACCATGGGCTGCCGTAACCTCGTTCATCGGTATCATCTTGGTGATTGTATTCTTTGTGACTTCATCTGATTCTGGCTCGCTAGTTATCGACACCATCAGTGCGGGTGGTAAAGTCGAAGCGCCTGTACCACAGCGTATTTTCTGGTGTACTTTTGAGGGGCTGGTTGCAATCGCCTTAATACTAGGCGGCGGACTTGTTGCATTACAAGCAATGGCCGTTTCAGCCGGTCTACCGTTCACTATCGTTTTACTAGTAGCCTGTGTTGCTGTCGTTCAGGGCTTGCGTTCTGAACCACGAATCGGTAAAAACGGATAACGCGCAGCGGTTGTCTTGTAACAAAGGCGGCGCACTGAGCGCCGCTTTTTTTGTACCCGAGGTGATGTCATGGAAGCCGAACACGTTGAAATTCTAAATTTCATTAAGCAGTACGCCCCCTTTACCATTTTGCCAGAAGAAGAACTACAAACCATCGCACGGCAAATAGAAGTCGGTTATTTTCAAAAAGGAGAGCAGGTACTTGAGTACAACCAACCTATTAGCGATCTTCACGTCATACGTAGCGGTGCAATAGAGACCTATAAACGTAATGGCGAACTGTTTAATCGTCTCAGTGCTGGCGGCTTTTTTGGTGAGGCAGGCCTATTACGAAAGGGGCGCGTCCGTTACCCGGTCAAAGCATTAGAAGACAGCCTTATTTACTACGTGCCAGGCACATTATTTAATCGACTTTACGATGAGTATGATGCCTTTGCCGATGCAGTCGAAGTTGAGGAGCATCAACGCGTTAATTTAGCCGTTCGTGAACGGGAACAACGTAATGATTTGTTTATTGAGACAGTCGAGACATTACTGAGTCGTCAACCGGTGATCATAGAGTCAGATGCGCCGATCGTCGAAGCAGCGCAAAAAATGACTGACGAACAAGTGTCATCATTACTCATTTGTGGTGATAACCCAGATGACGTACTCGGCATTATTACTGACAAGGACTTACGCAAGCGCGTGCTTGCGGTCGAACGTTCTCCCAACGATCCCGTGCGTGAAGTAATGTCGTCTAACTTGGTGTATATCGAGCATAATCAACGCATATTTGAAGCGATGCTAACCATGCTAAGAACCAACCTGCATCACTTACCTGTTTTAAAAAAACAGCGTTTAATTGGCGTTGTAGCCTTATCTGACGTCGTGCGTCACGAATCGAAGTCGAGTCTTTACGTAGTCAGTAGTATCTTTAAACAAAATACTTTTGAGGAGTTGGCACAACTTAAAGAAAGTGTTGAAGCAAGCTTTGTTCGTTTAGTCAACGAAGACGCTAATTCACGAATGATAGGCTCGGCGATGGCGACCATCGGTCGTAGCTTCAAGCAACGTCTTCTGGAGTTAGCGGAAATCGAGTTAGGTCCACCACCTATTCCCTACTGCTTTCTCGCGCTCGGTTCAATGGCTCGTGATGAGCAATCTATCGTAACTGACCAAGATAACGCGCTAGTATTACATGACGATTTTAATCCTAAAGAACACGATGCCTATTTCAAAGCGTTGGCTAAGTTTGTCTCGGACGGTTTGCACGAATGCGGCTATACGTATTGCACCGGCGGTATTATGGCAACTAATAACCAGTGGCGCCAACCATTACGAGTTTGGAAAAAGTATTTCACTGATTGGATAGATAACCCCTCTCCCGAGCGCTTACTGCACTCCTCTATCTTTTTTGATTTAGACGGCGTATGGGGTGAGTTTAGTTTTGCCAAGCAGCTTAATGAATTAATTCGTGTAAAAGCACAAAACAATAAGCGTTTCTTAGGATCTATGGCGCGTAATGCGTTGAGTAGAACACCACCGCTCGGCTTTTTCAAAGATTTCGTGATGGAAAAGGACGGTAAGCACCGCGACAGTATCAATACGAAGCGCCGCGGCACAGCACCGGTGGCTGACCTGATTCGCGTGCATGCGCTGGCGGTCGGCTCGACTCAACGTAACTCGTTCGCTCGCTTAGAGGACATAATGGAGGCCAACATACTCCCCAAAGGTCGTGGACCGGATTTACGTGACGCCCTTGAATTAATCTCAATGGTGCGTATTCGACATCAGGCCATTGCTCTAACTGAAGGCGACACACCCGATAATAATGTCGCACCAGAGCAACTTTCAGACTTTGAACGTAAAAATCTAAAGGATGCGTTTCAAATTCTCAGCAATGCACAGAAATACTTACGTTACCGCTATGCAGGAGGCTAAGCCGGCATGTTTTACTTAAAACCGCGTGAGGTGATTAACTCCGACGCTGAGCGCGATTGGTCGACGGACTTTGCCACTTGGGCAGCGCACGTCAAAACGCCGATGTTTAAACACTATTTTGAACAGGGCATGGTTAATAAAGAGACCTTGATTAAAGACGCACCGATGGTCGCTGTTGATTTCGAGACTACCGGCTTAGATTGCCAGCGTAACAGCATCGTTAGTATCGCTGTCGTCCCCATGACAACACAGCGTATTTTTATGTCACAAGCGCGGCAGTGGGTCGTCAAACCACGACAAGACCTAACCGACGAATCGGTCGTGATTCACGGCATAACTCATTCTGATATTCAATCAGCACCGGATATCGAAGATATTTTACCTGAACTGCTTGAGTTAGTTGCAGGCAAGGTCTGGGTCGTACATTACAATGGCATTGAGCGCCCTTTTCTGCAAAAAGCGATGGATGCACGATTTGATGAGCATATTCACTTCCCTGTCATCGATACCATGGCCATTGAAGCCCGCTTTCATCGTCAACGGCGGTCATTATGGTCAAAACTAATGGGCAAACAACCTTTATCCATCCGTCTTGCGGACAGTCGCGAGCGCTATAACCTGCCCTTTTACGCCCCTCATGATGCCCTCACAGATGCGCTAGCATGTGCTGAACTTCTACAGGCACAAATCCGACATCGCTACAGTCTCGACACACCACTTCAAGACATCTGGCTTCCCTAATCCAACGTGCAACTATGCAACACGTTTCGGTGGTGTTACCACCAAGTCTTCTATAATCTGCACGTTGTTGGTAGTGCTTACAGGACGCTCGTGACGTTGCAGCGGCAACTGCGCTTGTACGGAGCGAGCAAGCGTCTGATATTCACTGAGTACTTGAAACAACCAGATCTCGCCGTGCCACTGCAGTTTGTGCTGGGTAAGGTAGTTAAGCGCAGATTGCGCCTGCTGACTTTGAGCAACATTAATAAAGAACTGATCAACATCCTGTTTTAATTGGCGTTGCTGGGTCTCGAGTATC
The DNA here is from genome assembly GCA_002685255.1 of Idiomarinaceae bacterium. Taxonomy (GTDB): domain Bacteria; phylum Pseudomonadota; class Gammaproteobacteria; order Enterobacterales; family Alteromonadaceae; genus Idiomarina. Next base: position 20,591 of record NYWU01000008.1, on the reverse strand, counting down.
TCATCGTCAAACTGCTCGGTCGCTTGCGCCGATTCACTCAAAGGTATTTGTTCACCACGCAAATGCCGCGTTTGCTGTAATGCATCATGCAAAGCCGCTAAGGTTTCACGCTGAGCATCTGAATTGTGGACATCGACATGCGCTGCTGCGCGAATAGCACGAGCTTGATTAAACAGCGTCGGTACCTGACTTTGTTCGGTATAATCACTGATCTTGAGTTCGGGATGCTGACGAAGAAACTGCGCCATATTACCAACCAATAAACTGCGCGACTGCTGCTCACGAAAGCGACTCATTAATTCAATCATACGGTGTTGAATTTCTAGCATGCTGGCGCGCTGCAAGCTGGTGCGTCGCTGTAACTGAACGACTAAAAGATGCCGCAGCTTTACATGACCATCCGCGAGCGCAATACACTCGTCGTAGTCAATCATTGATAGACCTTCGAGCAAGCGTTCAATTTGATTCTGCGCGCGTTGATTTTCAGCCATCTTTTCGTCAAGGTTAGCGGCAAAACCAAAATCGGTATTCAGGCGATTCCATAAGCTGTGAATCGCCTCATCAAACTCAGCTACCAAATCATGTACACGCTCTTCAATCACCTGTAGTTTCAACTCTGCCAGATAGATATCGCTGCGCTGCTGCGCTTTTCTGAATGCATCCACCTGACCACGAATCGCTTCAAGCTTATCCGCTACGTCCGCTTGAATGGAACGCCGCCGCTCGTCCACAACCAAATTAGCAATCAGTTGTGCAACAGGTGCTCGTAAACGATATCCTTGGCCGCTCTCGGGCTGATAAATGATACGTGCATTTAAAAGGTTGCGTAATACACCCTCATTAACGCTGAGCTCATCTAAAACACCGGTTTGGTACGCCTGCATTAAAATAGCTGCGTGCCGACCTATCAGATTAAGTCGCTTTTCACCTTGCTCGATTCGCTGATCAGAAACATTTATTTGCTCTCCCGCCATTTACAGTAAAGCCTCTTGCTCTGGTTTTTCGTCAACTGGTAAATTTTCTTCGTCACGAATGAAGCGAATCACATCAATCAAATAATCCACTTTCCCAGTTACAATAAAGTAGGGTCTGTCACCATGAGGCTGCATTAAATAACCATGCTCGACCAACCGCTTAGCGATTTGCTTGATTTGCGCATCGACGGTTTCAGCTTGCGAGTTAAAAAAGCGATCACGCGCTAAGTTTGCTAGCCGTTGCTTTAAGCTTGGATTATCCTCACAGGCCATCACCCACTCTGGCAGTTTTACCGTATCGCCCGGAACCAATGTACTATCATGACCGAGTGCTTCTTGTGTCAAGGTGAGCCACTCTAGTAACGGCATCAATGTAGCCAGAGTCTGAGTAAACTGTTGACGTAAATGCTCGCGCCCCTGCTTATCAAGCTGCTGATAGCTCAAGAAAAATACACTGCCGTCCGCCGCCTGGCTCACTGTCCTGTTCAGCGGCCGTAAATAGTCATTTATCTGGTTTTGTAATGTCTCATCCTGTAATTGCTGGTGATACTCCGGAAAACGTTGGGTACAGATAAACTCGCCCGCCAGCAGCGTTTCGATGATAGGGCCATATGTCATCATGCGCTGTACTCCTGTTGCACGAGGTGAGCCAATTTTTCAGACAGCCCCGAAGCCTTTGGTTGAATACGTTTCAACTGTCCTTTACCAACCTTATCTGGATGTGCCTCAATTAAGTAACGATGCTTAAATAGCATCAAAACATCAGACTCAGGATTAGGAAAGGCGCCTACAATTTGAATGTGATTGCTATCACACGCATCAAAAAGTTTCTCGACGTTGTGATAGGCCAAGGTACCGATTTCGTCAATCGGCCAATGGAGCGTTATCGCCTCGCTATCCGTGCGCAACAAACGTGTAAAGGCTAATAAGAATTTACACAAGATCAGATAAGCCATACCGTGACTCGATGATTCTGCTAATTGACGGTCATTTCGTATAACGAGCTCGTTACCTGATTCGGTTAAGAACAGCTCGATCTTTAACAACGATTCGATGCTGTACTTTTGATCGGCGCGTAAAATATCCGCAACCATGCCAAGCTGTAATAAGTAATCCTCGTGCGGAAGTCGCTCGCCAGACGCCTGCCAACGCTCATAGCTTGCGACAAACTGCTTGAGAGGTTCCCAAAAACCTAACGCATCGATGGTTGAACTGATTTTTACTTCGGCGCGGTCAATACCAGACAGTGATAATTCATTACCCACCGCATCCGTTAAACGACGACTGTATTGAGCCACGCGTTTATGGATATCGTTGAACACAGTAAAGAAGTCGACTAGATCTTTACTAATATTATGACCGGTCGCCAATATCGCTTGCTGATGTTCCTCAAGATAATTCAGCATGGCTTGGTACAGCGCTAAATTGGAAGCAATATCGTCACCTACATTCATGCGTTCTCGACTTTCTTCCATGAAGTTAAGGAAATCAGTTTGGGCATCACGGCGCAATTGATTATCAAACTGACGCAGCTGCTCATTCAGCACTTTATCACTATGCAAAAAGCGCTCATATACGTCGTCGCAGCGTCCTATAAGTTCACTACTATCACTGTGTTCTAGCGACCCTTTTTGCCTGCTCTGTTGTAACTCGGGTGTCAAAGTCGGTATGTGTTCGAGCTTGTTTACACTCTCTCGCAAACGCTGTAAGAGCGTAGTGGACTGCTCTAACGTTAATTGGGTACGCTGACGTTGCTCGACATCTTGAGCCTTGCTTTGCTCAAAGGCATCTTTAGCCAAGCGTTTTTTATCTTCAAGCGCGAGAATTTCAGACTGCAGCTGTTGCTCTCTCTGCTGCCATTGTGGACGTGCCAACTGCCAAACTGACTCTTTAAAGTGGCGATACTCTCGCACTAGTTCTTGGCGCTCAAGCGCTTGCTGTATCGCTTCGTTTAGCTGTTCCTCTCGCTGCTTTAACTGGTTAATATCGTGCTCATTAACGCCCTGCTGGGCAAGCTTGTCACTGAATGCACGTTCCAATGCTTTAATGTCATCTTTGAGTTGTGCACGTTCCTCAGCCTGCTGCTGCCGCTCAAAGTCTTGAGATTCGTGTAATTGCGCAACCGCGTCTTGCTGCTCCGCTTTTAACTCTATCTCAGCGCTACGCTGCTGTTCTATCAATTCTTGCGCACTGAATTCAATATGTTCATTAAGGCTCTCCAAGCGTTCCTCAAGTGTCGCTTTCTGCGCACTTAGTTGTTCAGTCCGTTCAGAGATTTGTCGTTTGATCGCTGCTTTTAAGCGAGCTTGCGCATCCAGTGCATATTCTAATTCACGTTGCTGCTTGTGAAGCTGTTGCTGCACCATTCTTAGCTGCGCCTCGGCATCAGTGACATGTTCAGTTTCACGCGCTAACTGTTGTTCGGTTTCGTCGACGCACTTAATCAGTGACTGTTGTTGTTTTTGCAACCGTTCTAGTTCAGCTCTACCCTCTGTGTCATCGTGATAGGTCGCTTCAATCGCCGCAAGATCAAGCTGCAAGCCAAATACACTGGTGTTATCTTGTCCAAGCACGGGATTCAGATCAGTTCGCTCTAACAACGCGGGTGAAATGACCTTACCAATCGTCTCATGCCACTGCGGTGCTTGGCTATGTAAAAAGCCTCGTAAACTATCGGGTTCGGGCTCAAGCTCAATGCTCTTTTGCTTAATTGCGATCTTGACCGAAGCGAGTTGCTCACGCTCACGATTAAGTTCTTCGCTGACGCGTAAACGGTTGCGTTGGGCTAAGTTTAATTGCTCACGCGCATGCTCCAGTTGGTCGCGCTGCAACGTCAGCTGCTCTTGCGCGTCAGCGACGCGTTCAACCATCGCATCCAATTGCTGTTGCTCTTCCGCATTGGCATTATGACTCTGTTCAGAATGAAGCGCAGCCAACTTGAGTTTGACCGCCTCGCGCTCATCGCGCCAACGTTCGGTTTGTTCATTGCGACGCAGTTGATGTTGCTCACGGAGCGCGGCCAACGCCTCACTGTGGCTCGCGTGCAGTTCAGCAAGCTCAGTAGCAAGCCCATCGAGTTTGGCTTGATGCTTACCATCACGGCGCTGCTGTCGCTCAGTCAGCTTGAGCTTCTCGCTATCCAGTTGTTGGCGTTCACTCTGATGCGCCTCAAGTAACACAATACGCTGTTGCTTAACTTCATCAGCTTGCTCCCGCAAGGCTGGCAAACGCTCAATTTTGTGTTCCCACTCCTCAATATTCGCATCACGAAAAGCATCGGCTTTACTTTGAGCTTCATCTAACTGCCGCTCTACTTGCTTAAGCTCAGCCTTATGTTCGCTTAGCGTTTCATTAACTTGGTCACGTTGCTGTTCATAATCGGCCGTACGTTGACTGATCCGTTGTTCTATCGTTCTTAACGTTGCTTTTAAATCACGTTCTTGATCGGCTAACTGCTCTCTATGCTCAAGCAATAAAGGTTGAATAGCCCAAAGCTCTGCTAACTCATCGCCATAGCGATGAGCACCGCTTGAGAGTTCGGTGAAAGCGGCCTGTAGTTCATCCAAGCGCATCGTTTGCCGCATTTGCTCAATCCATCTGCGGATCTTTTCACCACGAATCGAACTGTGGGGGACAGCATGTCCGTCTTCTTCTAGAATCGCTGCTAACATGCTACGTAAAGTATCCATTTTGCCTTCTTTAGCATGCACAGCACTGACCAGTTTTTCGATATGACGTAATTTATGAGGCGCTTTCACCAATGCAAAGCGTGCCGCCAATTGACGCAGTTTTACGCTATCTTTTTGGGTATGTTGCAACGCTTGTACATCATTTTGAATCAGCGTACGAAACTCGCTTGTTGCACTAATTTTATGGCTAAAAAGATGCCCTTTCGCGCGCAATCGCTTCAACCACTCCTGATAGTCAACCGCAATCACTTTATCACCTTGCTCGTCGAGGTAATCTTGTGGGCAATATTCAGCATCGATAAAACGGTAATCAACGCCATCGTTACGTTTGGTCAACACCACTTGGACGTCGCGTTGCGCCGCAGACTGATATGAATAAATAATGTAGCTATTACTATACGGCAGATAGAACTTGTCAAAGTTGTCGCGGGTTTTAGGCACCACTTTATTGGGTTGCTCGCCATAAAACACGGGGATCATACGTTGTAACGTGGTTTTCCCCGACGCGTTACTACCACAAATATTGGTGTGCCCTTCTAAATCCAGTTCCACGATACCCGGGAGGTGACCGTTAATCATAATTATTTTTTTAAGACGAGCCGCATTACCTGCCATATTGTTCCTCGTAACACCTTCACCAAAGCCGTTAATGATAGCATGCATTCTGCATCGTGAGCGATGCACTAACGGACAATTTACATCCGTTAAAACCATAAAAAAAGCGCCCCAAAGGACGCTTTCAGCAATCGTTATGAATTAGCGGGTCATTAATCCAACACCTCTGCAGGTACTCTCACCCAGCCTTCCATAAGCACACGTGCACTTCGACTCATAATGGCTTTGACAGCACGCCATTCACCATCTTTTAGGAGCGTTTCAGCACCGACTTGCAACGTACCCGACGGATGACCAAAGTTGACCATCGTGCGCTCACCGCCACCGGCGGCTTGGTTTACTAATGTACCTGGAATAGAAGCGGCTGTGCCAATTGCCACCGCAGCCGTTCCCATCATCGCGTGATGTAGTTTACCCATCGACATAGCACGGACAAGCAAGTCAACATCACCGGCCTCAATCACTTTACCGCTCGAGGCGGTGTAGGTCTTACCGGGTGCTACAAAGGCTAATTTCGGCGTATGTTGACGCTGCACGGCTTCTTCTACCTGATCGATCAATCCCATGCGAACCGCGGCATGAGCCCGAATCGTCTCGAGTCGCGTCAAGGCTGCTGCGTCACCATTTATCGCTTCTTGCAACTCAGTTCCCTCGTAGCCTAACGCCTCGGCGCGCAGAAATACGGTAGGAATACCCGCATTGATAAAGGTAGCCTCTAAGGTTCCGACGCCAGGCACCTCAAATGTATCGACAAGATTTCCGGTGGGAAACATCTGCTCACCATCGGCGGAGGGATCCATAAACTCGATCGCGACTTCAGCCGCTGGGAACGTCACACCATCAAGCTCAAAGTCACCCATTTCTTGTACTTGTCCGTCTTGCATCGGTACCTTATTGACAATAGTTTTGCCAATGTTTGCCTGCCAAATACGGACTTCAGCGATACCGTTTTCCGGCACGCGATCGGCGTCAACGAGACCTTGAGTTATTGCAAAAGCCCCCACCGCAGACGACAAATTACCGCAGTTGCCGCTCCAGTCAACAAAGGGGGTATCAATCGATACCTGACCAAATAGGTAATCAACATCATGGTTGGGTTGCGTGCTTTTCGACACGATGACTGTTTTACTGGTGCTTGATGTCGCGCCGCCCATACCATCAGTATGCTTAGCGTAAGGATCGGGGCTGCCAATCACGCGCATCAGAAGTGCATCGCGCACCTTACCTGGCTGCTGCGCGGCCTCAGGTAAGTCCGCTAGGTTAAAGAATACACCTTTTGAAGTCCCGCCACGCATATAGGTGGCGGGAATTTTCAACTGTGGCCTAAATTTCATATCAACTTGCCTCAGCCTCAAGAAAGTCTTGTGCAAACCGTTGCAGCACACCACCCGCCGAATAAATGGATACTTCTTCTTTGGTATCCAAGCGGCAGATCACAAGCACTTCAATATCTTCACCATTGGCTCGGTGAATCATTAAACTCAGTCGCGCACCAGGAGCCGGTTCGCCCTTAACATCATAGGTTTCAGAACCATCAAGTGCTAACGTCTTGCGGGTTGTGCCCTCTTCAAACTGCAGCGGCAAGACGCCCATACCAATTAAGTTGGTACGGTGAATACGCTCGAAACCTTCTGCGACGATAGCTTCAACCCCAGCTAAGCGAACACCTTTAGCGGCCCAGTCGCGCGATGAACCTTGACCATAGTCAGCACCTGCCACGATGATCAATGGTTGCTTTTGAGTCATGTAGTGCTCAATCGCTTCCCACATGCGTACGGTTTTACCTTCAGGTTCAATCCGTGCCAACGAACCTTGAATCACATTGCCAGCATCATCCCGCACCATTTCATTAAACAGTTTCGGGTTGGCAAACGTTGCACGTTGAGCCGTTAAATGATCGCCACGGTGGGTCGCATAAGAGTTAAAGTCTTCTTCTGGCAAGCCCATTTTAGCGAGGTATTCACCCGCTGCGCTGTCAGCAAGAATCGCATTCGAAGGTGACAAATGATCCGTAGTGATGTTGTCGCCAAGTACCGCTAAAGGACGCATCCCTGTTAAGCTTGGCTTAGCGGCCAATGCACCTTCCCAGTACGGGGGCCGACGGATGTATGTCGACATTTCACGCCAATCATAGAGTGGGTTAATATCGTCACCGTAATCGACCGAAAGATTAAACATCGGATCGTACACTTTCCGGAACTGCTCAGGCTTAACGCTCGATTTAACGATAGCGTCAATTTCTTCATCACTTGGCCAGATGTCTTTTAACGTGACTGCGTTGCCGTCAGTGTCATAGCCCAACACGTCTTTCTCGATATCAAAGCGCATAGTGCCCGCAATCGCATAAGCAACAACCAATGGCGGTGATGCTAAGAACGCTTGTTTTGCATAAGGGTGAATCCGACCATCAAAGTTACGGTTACCCGATAGCACTGCTGTCGAGAATAAATCACGGTCGATAATTTCTTGTTGGATCTTAGGATCAAGTGCACCACTCATACCGTTACAGGTCGTGCATGCAAACGCCACGACACCAAAACCGAGTGTTTCCAGCTCTGGCAACAATTGCGCTTCTTCTAAGTACATCTTAACCGTCTTAGAGCCCGGTGCGAGTGAGCTTTTTACCCATGGCTTACGCGTTAAACCCAATTTATTGGCGTTACGCGCTATCAAGCCCGCCGCAATCATATTGCGTGGGTTACTGGTGTTTGTACAGCTCGTAATAGCTGCGATAATTACCGCGCCATCAGGCATTTTTCCATCTTCAGGTGACTCAATATGTTTCGCCACTCCCCGCTCAGTCAACTCGCCAGCGGGCAACAATGAATGAGGGTTTGACGGCCCCGCTAGGTTACGTTTTACTTGGCTTAAGTCAAACGTTAGAACACGCTCATATTCAGCGGTTTCAAGACTATCGCCCCATAACCCAGTCTCTTTGGCGTATTGTTCCACCAACTCAACCTGATCGTCATCACGTCCGGTTAATTTAAGATAATCAATGGTCTGCTCATCGATGTAGAACATCGCTGCCGTGGCACCGTATTCTGGCGTCATATTAGAGATGGTCGCCCGATCGCCGACAGTCAAGGCTTTAGCACCTTCACCATAAAATTCGAGGTAAGCACCGACCACACGTTCTTTACGCAGGAACTGAGTCAATGCGAGTACCAAATCGGTGCTGGTAATGCCTGGCTGTAACTTACCAGTCAATTCAACGCCCACGATATCGGGCAAGCGTAGATAAGATGCACGCCCAAGCATGACACTCTCAGCCTCAAGACCGCCCACACCTACCGAGATGACACCCAAGGCATCAACCATCGGCGTGTGGCTATCCGTGCCTACGCAGGTATCTACAAAGGCGACATTGTCACGCACTTGCACAACCGGTGACATCTTCTCCAAATTGATCTGGTGCATGATGCCGTTACCTGGAGGGATAACATCCACGTTTTTAAACGCAGTTTTAGTCCAGTTAATGAAGTGAAAGCGATCATCATTGCGACGGTCTTCAATCGCACGGTTCTTCTCGAACGCGTCCTTTTCAAAGCCTGCGTGCTCCACCGCGAGCGAGTGGTCAACAATCAACTGAGTGGGAACCACCGGGTTCACTTTTGCCGGATCACCACCTTTCTCAGCGATAGCATCACGCAACCCCGCTAAGTCGACCAACGCGGTCTGACCTAAGATATCATGGCAAACGACACGGGCTGGAAACCACGGAAAATCATGCTCACGTTTGCGGTAAATTAATTGCTCAAGTGACTGTTTAAGAAGCTCCGGTTCACAGCGGCGCACCAAGTTCTCGGCAAAGACACGACTTGAGTACGGTAGCTTGTCGTAGGCGCCCGCTTCAATATCTTCCACCGCGGCTCGAGCATCAAAGTACTCGAGCGTGGTGCCTGTTAACGGTTTACGATAATTCGAACTCATCCCACCACCTACTTATCGTTCGCTGATAGCGGGTACTGGACGCGCTTCTGGACCGGTGTAATCCGCCGAAGGACGAATGATACGGTTGTTTGCACGTTGTTCTTTCACGTGTGCCGTCCAACCCGTCACACGTGACATCACAAAGATAGGTGTGAACAGTTTTGTAGGAATGTTCATATAGTTGTATGCAGACGCGTGGAAAAAGTCCGCGTTCGGGAACAGCTTCTTCTCACGCCACATGACTTCTTCACAGCGCACTGAAACATCATACAAGCGAGAATCGCCATTCTCTTCGGCAAGCTTCTTAGACCATGCTTTGATGATGTCATTGCGTGGGTCAAACTCGCGATAAATCGCATGACCAAAGCCCATGATCTTTTCTTTACGCTCGAGCATACCCATGAGTGTTTGCTCAGCATCTTCTGGATCTTTCATGTCCTCGATAAGCTCCATTGCTGCTTCGTTGGCACCACCGTGCAGTGGACCACGCAATGAACCGATCGCACCGGTCACACACGAGTGAATGTCAGACAACGTCGATGCACATACACGCGCTGTGAAGGTTGATGCATTAAACTCATGCTCTGCATACAAGATCAACGACGTGTTCATCACGTCAGCATGTAATTTAGACGGTGATTCATCATGCAATAAGCGTAGGAAGTGCGCTCCAGTGGACTGCTCTTCAGAGTCAGTATCGATACGCACGCCATCGTGCGTAAAGCGGTACCAATACAACACCATACCTGGAAAAGTTGCGATCATACGTTCAATTTTATCGTCCGCTTCATCGAAGCTTTCTTCAGTCTCGAGGTTGCCTAACATTGAGCAGCCTGTACGTAGCACGTCCATCGGATGCGCTTCTTTTGGAATACGCTCTAATACGTCTTTGACTTCCTGCGGCAGGATGCGCATTGATTTTAGACGCTTACGGTATGCATCTAATTCAGCTTGATTGGGCAATTCACCCTTCGCTAGCAAATACGCGACTTCTTCAAAGCTCACCTTCTCCGCTAACTCTTTGATGTCATAGCCGCGATAAGTGAGACCTGAACCTGATTTACCCACGGTACATAGCGCGGTTTCACCCGCTGATTGGCCACGTAATCCTGCACCACCTAGTTTTTTCTCTGCCATGGTTTTATCCCTTCTTAATTTGTTGTGATTGACTTGCGCCCAAGGCGCAAGCTACATAATCAATTCTTGCGCCCAAGGCGCAAGCTACCGAGCTTATTTTTTAAATAGGTTGTCTAGTTTTTCTTCGAACTCATGGTAGTTCAAGAACTCATAGAGTTCTGCACGCGTTTGCATATCATCAACAACCGCTTTCTGATCGCCGTTCTCAAGAATACTATTGTAGACATTTAACGCTGCTTTGTTCATCGCACGGAATGCGCTCAACGGATACAATACAATATCGACACCGACGTCAGCCAGCTCTTGCTTATTGAACAATGGCGTTGCTCCGAATTCGGTAATGTTAGCCAATACCGGCACATCAAGCGCTTCAGTAAAGGCTTGATATTGCTCCAGCGTATGTACCGCTTCTGCAAAAATCGCATCCGCACCCACATCGACACACGCTTGCGCGCGCTCAATGGCAGCATCTAAGCCTTGTTGCTGCAACGCGTCAGTACGCGCCATAATTAGAAACTGGTCGTCAATACGGGCATCAACGGCCGCCTTAACGCGGTCAACCATCTCAGCTTGAGTAACGATCTCTTTATTTGGGCGATGACCACAACGCTTTTGCGCAACTTGGTCTTCAATATGAATACCCGCTGCACCTGCACGCGTCATTTCTTTAACAGTGCGTGCGATATTGAATGCACCACCCCAGCCTGTGTCGGCATCAACTAATAATGGCAAGTCTGAAGCGCCGGTAATACGGCGAATATCTTCGCACACGTCATTCAGTGAAGTCATACCCAAGTCAGGTAAACCAAAAGAGGCATTAGCAACACCTGCGCCCGACAAATAAAGCGCTTTGTGGCCCACTTTTTCAGCCATCATGGCTGTGTAAGCGTTAATCGTACCGACGATCTGCAAAGGATTTTCTTGTTCAATTGCACGACGCAGTTTTGCGCCCGCACTTTGGATTCCGTTACTCATTATCACTTCTCCTGTTGTGCTAGTTTAATTTCGATGTTTTTACGCGACGCGCTAATATGACGCCGCATCAATAAGTCCGCGAGTTCACCGTCACGATTGCCAATGGCGGTCAAAATCGCTTTATGCTCATCAAAGGCGCGTGAAACACGAGGTCCATTCATCCCCATTTGGACGCGATACATCCTGACCAAATAATAAAGTTCATCACAGAGCATATTTATCAGATAGGGATTCTTGCTCCCTAAGATGACACGATAATGAAAGTCCAAATCGCCCGCTTCTTGATAGTAACTTTCACCTTCGCGCACGCGCTGATGCGATAAGTGTTGGTCAAGCAGCCCTTGTAATTGTTCGATTTCTTCAGTCGGCATATATTCCGCGGCTAAACGACAGGCCAGCCCTTCGAGTTCTTCGCGAATTTGATATAAATGAATGAGGCCTTCGTATGACAGCCGCACCACTCGGGCACCAGCATTGGGAATACGTTCAATAAGGTGACAACGTTCTAAACGCGCTAGAGCCTCGCGTAACGGCGCGCGGCTAATATTGAACTTGCGCGCTAACTCGGGCTCGCTGATTTTGCTGCCAGCAGCAATTTCGCCTTCGACCACAGCGCGTTGGATCTGCACCAAAACACGGTCAGCAGAGGTAACAGCAGGTTTGGCAATCGGTGATAGCACTTCCATATGAATTGTCGACATAATTAAGCGTTGGCATTATTTTGCACCAAAAATATTGCTACTTACAAGGGGGGTAACTGATTTATTGTCGACAATAATGGAAAGATTGCTTTTCAGTAAGATGCCCGTCACTATATTTCAACGATTTATGGAGGACCACACTATGTTTGAATGGGTTGCTATGCCTGAGGCATGGATCGCTTTAGCCACGTTGACTGCACTAGAGATCGTATTGGGCATCGATAACATCATTTTCATTTCTATCTTAGTTGGTCGCCTACCCGAACATCAGCGTAATCGTGCCCGCACCATTGGTCTAATGCTTGCAATGGGTACTCGCTTATTACTGCTATTCTCACTCACCTGGGTGATGTCATTAACAACACCCTTATTTGAAATTTTAGGAAAGTCGATTTCGGGACGCGATCTTATTTTGCTCTTGGGTGGCTTATTTTTACTCGGTAAAAGTACCTTAGAGATACACCACGCGCTCGAGGGGGAGTCGAGCGAGGGCCAGAGCCCCGTGCAAGCTAACTTCGTTGCCATACTTGTTCAAATTGCTGTGCTAGACATCGTGTTCTCGCTTGACTCAGTGATAACCGCGGTGGGATTAGCCGATCACCTTTCGGTCATGGTGATTGCCGTTGTTCTATCCGTTGGCGTCATGCTGATTGCGGCTAAGTCGGTCTCCGATTTTGTCGACAAACATCCCACCATTAAAATGTTGGCCTTAAGTTTCCTCATTTTAATTGGCATGACTTTAGTTGGCGAGGGAATGGGCTTTCATGTACCAAAAGGTTACGTATATTTCGCCATGGCATTCTCGCTTGCAGTTGAGTTTTTAAACATCCGTGTACGCGCAAAAAAAAGCTCTGCAGAACCTGTGCAATTGAGAAAGTCTATCCCGGGGGACAGCCAACCCAAAAACCAATAAATTCATCGCTAAAGGTTTTAATCATGGGCATTGGCTAGTAAAGTATGACCACTTTTTTCGACTTCGACCAAAGTCGAATGGGTCAACATTAATTTTTATAACAAACGGATAATTAAAATGGATCCAAAAAATATTGTCGACAAAGACGCTAGTTTTTTCGGACAGCCAGGGGGACTTCAAACCCTGTTCTTTACCGAAATGTGGGAGCGCATGAGTTACTACGGCATGCGCGCGTTGCTCGTGCTATTTATGACCGCTTCAATGCAAGAAGGCGGGCTTGCTATCACCGTAGCTTCAGCAACTGCAATTTACGGTCTTTATACCGGTGCTGTCTATTTCATGGGTCTTCCAGGTGGTTGGATTGCTGACCGTCTTTTAGGTGGCCAACGCGCAACCTGGTACGGTGGCATCATCATCATGCTGGGCCATATCGTACTGGCAATCCCAAGCGAAGCCAGCTTCTTTATTGGTATGATCCTCGTTGTACTCGGTACGGGTCTATTAAAACCGAATATTACCGCCATGGTCGGTCAACTGTATAGTTCAGATGATGACCGTCGTGACGGCGGTTACACCTTGTACTACATGGGTATCAACATTGGTTCCATTATCGGTTACTTCGTTACCGGTTACTTGCAAGAAAATGCCGGTTATCACTGGGGCTTTGGTGCTGCAGCAGTCGGTATGGCATTGGGTCTAATTCAATACAAGTTAACCCAGCCTAAATTAAAAGGCGTTGGCGAGAAGCCAGCTAAACCGATGAGCGCAGGTGCTGCAAAGCGTAGCTGGGCAGTAATTTATTTGCTATTGGCGGGTCTGGCAACCGTCACCTATCTAGCGCTAAACAATATTATTGTTATTGATCCAGTGGTATTAGCTGGCAACGTGGCCGTTATCTTTACTATCATTTTCTTCGTGTATTACCTGAGTATTTTCCTGTTTGGTAAACTGACACGCAATGAAATGAAACGCCTTGGCGCCTTGTTCCTCGTTTGTATTGCATCAACCATGTTCTGGGCAGGCTTCGAGCAAGCCGGTTCTTCATTTAATTTGTTTGCACGTGACTTAACCGATCGTATGATTGGCGACTTTGAAATTCCAACCACGTGGTTCCAATCGTTAAATTCAATTTTCCTGGTCACGTTGTCACCATTCTTCGCGGCGCTTTGGATTAACCTCAGTAAACGCATGATTAACCCTTCTTACGGCTTTAAGAGTGCAATCGGTCTTATGATCATGGCAACCGGCTTTATCGTCATGTTCTTCGCCTCGCAAGCTGCTGCGAGTGGCCTTAAAGTAGCGCCTTATTGGTTAGTGGCTGTGTACTTTATTCACACCGTCGGTGAGCTATGCTTGAGCCCTGTCGCATTAAGTGCGGTCAGCAAGCTATCACCAAAGCGCATGGCAGGCCAGTTGATGGGTGTATTCGTACTGACCTATGCGATGGGTAACTTAATTGCTGGCTTGTTAGCAGGTGGTCTTGATCCTGAAAACCCTCAAGCCATGCCAGAGCTCTACTGGACGATATTCCTATTCGGTGTCAGTGTGGGTGCAGTAGTATTCGTTCTCGCCTTCTTCACTCGTAAGTGGGAAAAGCTGCCACCAGACGACGGTGAAGCTGACAACGATGATCATCCAGGTGCGGTTATTGACGCTAATGAGCCAGTCAATAAACCGTAAAGGGAGATGTATCGCATTATTAAAAAAGGGGCTTCGGCCCCTTTTTTAGTGCGTTACGACTGAGGCTTTGCCGGCTTTTCCGAAACATAAATCGTAATATGCCCTGCGGCCACCACAGTACCATCGTCTCGATAGGCTGTGACTTCGATAGGCTGATCGCCGACTTGCCAGGTTTGTTCTGTCGCTTTCGCTTCAATCCGCACATCACTATTGGTCTTTGCCAAGTAATTGACCTGCATCCCCTTAGGCAGCCAACGTAAGTGCTTAGGAATGGACGCCTCAGCTAATGCCCCCATCGCCATTTCCATTCCATTACATACGGCAATCGCATGTACGGTACCAATATGATTCTCCACGGCTTTACGCTTTTTAAACGTCAGCTGACAAAAGTTAGGCTCGAGTTCAGTGATTAGCGGCTTTATCGACGCAAAATAAGGCGCTTTGCGAGCAAACATCATAGAGAAAAGGCGCGCTCCAAACGGCAACTTCAAACACTGCGCTCTTAGTTTTAATAAATAATTTTGTTCACTCACGTGTTTTTTTCCTCAACAGTTAGACATAAAAAAAGCAGGCCGAAGCCTGCTTTTTATCACAACTTGATGCTTATTATAAGCTTGCCAGCGTCTCGTTCAATACAGAACATGGGCGCATTGCAGCAGATACCTTATCAGCGTTTGGCTGATAGTAACCACCGATGTCGACTTGCTTACCTTGAACACCGTTCAGTTCATCCATAATGGCTTGCTCGTTCTTCTGCATCGCAGCAGCGAGTTTCTCAAAGCGCTCTTGAAGCTCTTTGTCCTCAGTTTGCTTAGCCAGAGACTCAGCCCAATACATCGCTAAGTAGAAGTGCGAGCCGCGGTTATCAATCTCACCCACTTTACGCGAAGGCGATTTGTTCTCTTCCAAGAACTTCGCGGTCGCATTATCAAGCGCATCAGCCAAAATCTGTGCACGACGGTTGTCGGTCGCACGGCTGAGATGCTCAAGTGAAGCAGCCAACGCAAGGAATTCGCCCAATGAATCCCAACGTAAGTGGTTCTCTTCCACAAATTGTTGTACGTGTTTAGGTGCTGAACCACCCGCGCCAGTTTCGAATAAGCCGCCACCGTTCATCAATGGGACAATCGAGAGCATTTTCGCAGAAGTGCCCAACTCAAGGATCGGGAACAAGTCCGTTAAGTAATCACGTAATACGTTACCCGTGACTGAGATCGTGTCCTTGCCTTCTTTCACGCGCTTCAACGTGTGGCGTGTTGCTTCTTCAGGCGACATGATTTGAAGATCCAAACCATCGGTGTCGTGCTCTTTTAAGTAAGCCTCAACTTTACTGATCAATTGCGCATCATGGGCACGGTTTTTATCGAGCCAGAATACGGCAGGCATGCCACTTAAACGTGAGCGATTAACGGCAAGTTTAACCCAGTCACGGATAGGCTCATCTTTAACCTGACACATACGCCAGATGTCGCCTTCTTCAACCGCGTGTTCAAATACCACGTCACCCGCTTGGTTGAGTACTTTAACCGTGCCATCCGCCGGGATTTCAAAGGTTTTATCGTGCGAACCATATTCTTCTGCTTTTTGCGCCATCAAACCAACATTAGGGACTGTACCCATGGTTGCTGGATCAAACGCACCGTTTTCACGGCAGAAGCTAATCGTCTCTTGGTAAACACCCGCATAGCAACGATCGGGGATCATCGCCTTAGCTTCTTTCTGTCCGCCTTCACGGTCCCACATTTGGCCCGAGTCACGAATCATGGCAGGCATTGAAGCATCAATAATAACGTCGCTTGGTACGTGTAGGTTGGTGATACCTTTGTCTGAGTTGACCATTGCTAACTCAGCCTGTTTGGCATAGACGGTATTCAAGTCATTCTCGACTTCCTGACGCTGTTCATCAGTCAGTTTATCGAGTTTTGAATACAAGTCGCCAATACCGTTGCTGGCGTCAAACTCGATTTCTTTCATCAAGTCAGCGTGCTTTTCTAACACGTCTTTAAAGTATACGCGTACCGCGTGGCCAAACATGATCGGATCAGACACCTTCATCATGGTGGCTTTTAAATGCAATGAGAGTAAAACGCCCTGCTCTTTAGCAGCAACAGTCTCTTTCTCGAAGAATGCTTGTAGCTTCTTGCGGCTCATAACAGCAGCGTCAACAACTTCGCCTGCCAGCACTTTGATACCGTCTTTGAGTACGTTTTGCTCACCGTTACTCTCCAACACGATTTTAAAAGTATCGTCTTGGCTTGAAGTCATTGATTTTTCTGAACCGTAAAAATCGCCTTCTTCCATGTGCGCAACGTGAGCTTGGTTATCTTGGCTCCAAGCGCCCATACGGTGTGGGTGCTTCTTAGCGAAGTTTTTAACCGCCATCGGTGCACGGCGGTCTGAGTTACCTTCACGCAACACAGGGTTAACCGCACTACCTTTAACACGATCATAGCGCGTGCGAATGTCTTTCTCTTCATCAGTTTGCGGATCAAATGGGAAGTCAGGCAGTTTGTAGCCTTGAGCTTGCAACTCTTTAATACACGCAGTCATCTGAGGAATGGATGCGCTGATGTTAGGTAATTTAATAATGTTCGCTTCAGGCGTTTTCGCCAACTCACCTAACTCGGCCAATGCGTCTGACTGGCGCTGCTCCTCAGTAAGATACTCAGGGAATTGAGAAATAATTCGACCTGCAAGTGAAATATCACGCGTTTCAACTTTAACGCCTGCTGCTTTAGTAAAGCTTTGGATGATAGGCAGCAACGAGTATGTTGCTAAACGTGGTGCTTCATCCGTTTCTGTATAAATAATCTTCGATTTGTCGTTAGACATAATGATTCCTATCGTTTATCAGACTTCGTAATAGGTTGAACTGTGGGCGAATTATACGGGATCTACCCTCTAATTACCATTCACCCGTGTTTTCCATCGTGTCCCAAGGTGCTTGTGGTTCACGTGCGCCACCTTTTTGCAGCAGCTCGATCGAAATACCATCCGGAGAACGGACAAATGCCATGCGTCCATCACGTGGCGGACGGTTTATCGTCACACCGTTATCTTGTAGCTTTTTGCACAGCGCATAAATGTCGTCGACTTCATAGGCTAAATGGCCAAAATTGCGACCACCGTCGTACGACTCTGGATCCCAGTTATATGTGAGCTCCACCATCGGCGCTTTGTTTTCGTTCGCCGCGTCTTCGTCTTCGGGTGCAGCTAGAAAAACCAGTGTAAAACGACCGGCTTCAACCTCTTTCCGATACATTTCCTTAAGGCCCAACAAGTCACAATAAAAACGCAATGACGCGTCGAGATCCTCGACTCGAACCATGGTGTGTAAATATCTCAACGTTAACTCCCTAAAACAGTATTTACTTCAGTTTAATCATATCGTTAATACAACACGATTCGACCTTTGGCGAAGGGTTCAGCCAAACAGTTTTCTTTTCACCGCACGACCCGCAATGCGCAGCTTCTGACGGGCCGGAAAGCGCTTAAAAGTCGACTTTACCGTACCTTGGGTAAAGCGCGTTGGTTTACTGTAATCAATATTAACATCAACCAGTACACTCTGTCCTTGCGCTGCGACGTCAAACGCCTGTGCTATATACGCATCGAGTTCCGCTTCGGTTTCAATACGTACATAATGCGCTCCGGTCGCTAATGCCATGCCTTCAAATTTCGCGCCCACCAATGTCGTACAGGGTTTCCGCGCATACGGCATTTGCTGCGCTTGCGCGATTTGTGATAGTTCGCCGTCATTAAATACAAAACAGACAATACCAATCCCCTGCTGTTGTGCAGTCAGCAATTCCATTCCCGTCATAACAAAACAACCGTCTCCTACAATGGCTATCGTTTGTCGTTCGGGATGCGCCAGCTTTGCACCAATAGCCGCGGGTACAGCGTAGCCCATCGCATTATAGTCAGTGGGGGTCAGTAACGTCATATCGGCTTTTAGTGGCAATAGCTCAGCCGCCAAGTACGTATGATTTCCATCATCTAGGACAATGGCCGCATCGTCCCTTAATTGCGCGGCGAGTGACGTAAAAAACGTGTATGGATTAATACGTTCGCCACTGTCATACGCTTGCCATTCGTTGGCGTAATCCTGTTTTAACTGCTTAATTGTAGCCTTGAGCGACGTACCATCGGCTCGTGCAACCTGACCGCTCAGCGCGTTGTTTAACAACTTCAGTACCTCTGTGGCATCTCCTTTGATACTCACTTTGCTCGGATAGTTACGGTTGAATACTGACTCATCAATATCGATATGAATCAGGTTCTCAGGCACTTTCGCACTGAAACTGCCTGTTGGGATCTCGGCAAAGCGTGTACCAATCGCGATCATTAAGTCGCAGTCTTCGAAGCTTGCTTGCGCTGCGGGTACTGCCGAAGCTGAAAAACCAAAGCCTGCGTGCAACGGGTGGTCATGAGGAAAAGTCGACAAGCCCTGCAAAGTGGTCGCCACCGGTGCTTGCAAACGTTCAGCTAAATCAATCAACTGCCGTTGCGCGTGACGCGCGCCCCAACCGACAAACAGTCCCGGTCTCTTACCCGCTGATATGAGCTCAACAGCCCGTTGAATGGCTTGCTCATCGATAGCCGGCTTAGTGGGTTGAGGTGGCTGTTGAGGTTGATCAACGGTCGCGTCAAATAGCTGCAAATTAACGGGGATTTCGACTAACACGGGACCGGGCTTTCCCTCGGTCGCCAGTTGGTAAGCCTGATACAACACATCGGTCACATCATTTTGATGATTAACACGAAACGCGCCTTTGGTAATTCCCTTTGCCAGTTCCAATTGGTCAACACCATGCAATACAAAATCAAACTCGGTATCCGTGCGCACCCCACCCGAAATCACAAGCATCGGAACACCATCAAGGTACGCTTCACCAATACCGCTCGCGGCGTGGGTAAAACCGGCTGCGGGCACAATGGCGAGCACACCAATGCCCTCAGTTATTTGCCGAACGCGACTCATGCCATCGGCCATAAACGCGGCACCGCCCTCATGGGTGACTAAGACAGGCGTAATCTGATCACTGGCGTTCAATGCATCATAAAACTCTGTATTATGAACACCGGGAATACCAAACGTGTGTGTCACACCCAGCTTTTCGAGCGCTGCTACGGCTAACTGTGCTGCATTTTTTCTCACACCCGCTCCTTATTATTGGTTTCTTATTAAGTGCGATTCATTCAGTTGATTAATGTCGCTACACCCCATCAACGCCAAGCTAACGGAGAGTGCTTTTTGCCACTGTTTCAGTAGTTGTGTCACGCCCAACTCGCCATAGCCAGCCAGTGCGTAAATCCATGCACGCCCTAAAAGCCCACCATCGGCGCCCAGTGCCAGTGTAATTAACAAATCCTGTGGGTTACGCAGCCCGCCATCGAGCCAAAGTTCAATGCGATCACGACACCCCTGATTAACTAGGTGTTGATGAACCTCAGGTAATATATCAATCGGACACGGCGCACCATCGAGTTGACGCCCTCCATGATTAGAAATGATCAAACCGTCGGCACCGACTTTTACAGCCTGCAGTGCATCATCAGAATGCAAGATACCTTTGATTACTAACTTGCCGGGCCAACGGGAGCGAATCCACGCAATATCATCCCACGTGACACGAGGATCAAACTGTGCGTCGACCCAGCTTTTGAAGTCTGTCAACTGTCGTGCATTGGGCACCGCGTCGGTGAGATTACCAAAAACGTGGGGGCCGCCTTTTATACCCACATCCCATAACCATTGGGGATGTGATACAAAGTCATAGAATCGCTTTATTTTAGCTAGCCCCGTGCTTGATTCAAAGCCATTCCTGACATCACGGTAGCGCACACCCAACACCACCAAATCAACCGTCACAACGAGCACTTCAACACCTTGTGCTTGCACGCGATCAAGTAGCTGTGCAACAAATTCGCGATCGCGCATCATGTATAATTGAAACCATGCCGGTTGAGT
>NYWU01000007.1 GCA_002685255.1 Idiomarinaceae bacterium | reverse complement strand
GTTTTTGAGGGCACGCTTCAAGAGCCGGAACGTTGCTTTTCACAACGGGCTTTTGACGGCCTTTACGCACCAGCTGGTTAACTGTTGCCATTAAATACTCCTAGTTTTGTTGATGTCGCTTACACCAGTGAAAAATCACTTGGTTTCTGACCAGTAAATGGACCAGATCCCGAAATTCGGGAGCGGGAATTTTAATGGTCATATTTTCACCTGTCAAGGCTATATAAGAAAGCCGGCACTCAATGAGTACCGGCTTAATCACTGAATTGGGATTTAATCGAGTAAATTACTCAGATGTAGACCCACCGTCGCCGCCTGCATTTAGCGCGTCGGCTAATTGCTGCTCAGCTTCTTCAGCTGTCATCTTAGGTGCTGCATCTTCGACTTCAAGCTCTGCTTGACGACGCTCCAAGCGTTCCTTGTGGTACGAATAACCTGTACCAGCAGGGATTAAGCGACCTACGATAACGTTTTCTTTCAAGCCGCGTAAGGTATCTTTGCGTCCAGCAACAGCGGCTTCGGTAAGCACGCGTGTTGTTTCTTGGAACGATGCCGCTGAAATAAATGATTCAGTCGACAATGACGCCTTAGTAATACCCAACAACTGACGCTCAAAGGTAGCTGGCTGTTTGCCTTCAGCTTCTGCTTTCGCATTGGCTGCCAACACTTCGGCCATCTCTACCATTTCGCCTTCAAGCAAGTTGGTATCGTTAGCGCGCAAGATAAGCGCTTTACGCAACATTTGACGAACGATAGTCTCGATGTGCTTATCGTTAATCTTAACACCTTGTAAACGGTAGACTTCTTGTACTTCGTTGACGATGTAATTAGCCACTGCGCTAACGCCACGTAGACGCAAGATGTCATGCGGTGCTTCTGGACCATCGGCGATCACCTCACCTTTTTGGACCTGTTCACCTTCAAACACGTTCAGCTGACGCCATTTCGGAATCATCTCTTCGTGCTGATCAGTACCGTCGTTTGGCGTGATAATCAGGCGACGTTTACCTTTAGTTTCTTTACCAAAGGATACGGTACCTGTTTTCTCTGCCAAAATTGCAGGCTCTTTCGGACGACGAGCTTCGAACAAGTCGGCAACGCGTGGAAGACCACCCGTGATGTCGCGCGTTTTCGAACCTTCTTGCGGGATACGAGCAACCGTATCACCCACTTTAACTTCAGCGTTATCTTCAAGGTTAATGATCGCGTTACCCGGCAAGAAGTACTGTGCAGGAATGTCAGTACCCGCGATGTTTACGTCATTGCCTTTGCCGTCGACCAATTTAACCATTGGACGCATGTCTTTACCGGCGCTCGTACGCTGACCTGTCTCCAGTACAACGATACTTGATAAACCGGTGAGTTCGTCGGTTTGACGGGTCATAGTAACACCATCAATCAGGTCAACGAACTTCAAGCGACCTTCTACCTCGGTGATGATTGGGTGCGTATGCGGGTCCCAGTTTGCAACGGTTTCGCCGCCGTCTACACTGTCGCCTTCGCCTTTCTTCAACACCGCACCATAAGGTACTTTATAACGCTCGCGCTCACGACCGAACTCGTCGATAAGCGTTAACTCAGTTGAACGTGAAGTGATCACCGGCTGATTGTCGCTGTTAACAACCCATTTCGCGTTGTGCAGCTTCAATGTACCTGGATTCTTCACCTGAATGTTGTTTTCTGCTGTCGCTCGTGATGCCGCACCACCGATGTGGAACGTACGCATCGTCAACTGTGTACCCGGTTCACCGATTGACTGTGCCGCGATAACACCCACAGCCTCACCTTGGTTAACCATGTGGCCACGAGCCAAGTCACGACCATAACAGTGTGCACAGACACCGAAGTCAGTATCACACGTGATAACAGAGCGAACTTTAACTTCGTCGATTGAGTTCTCTTCGAGTACGTCACAGTTCTTTTCGTCAAGCAGCGTGTTACGTGGTAATAACACGTCTTTATCGCTACCTGGTTGCATGACGTCTTCACATAAAACACGACCTAATACACGCTCGCGCAGTGGTTCTACAACATCACCACCTTCGATCAATGGTTTCATGTACAAGCCATCGTGTGTACCACAGTCTTCTTCCATGATAACCACGTCTTGCGAAACGTCGACCAGACGACGTGTCAGATAACCTGAGTTCGCTGTCTTCAATGCGGTATCGGCCAAACCTTTACGCGCACCGTGAGTGGAGATGAAGTACTGAAGTACGTTCAAACCTTCACGGAAGTTTGCAACGATAGGTGTTTCGATGATCGAGCCATCCGGCTTCGCCATCAAACCACGCATACCGGCCAACTGACGAATCTGTGCAGGGCTACCACGAGCGCCTGAGTCGGCCATCATAAAGATCGAGTTGAACGATGCTTGTTCTTCGTCCTCACCCTCTTTGTTCTTGACGACTTCTTTCGACAGGTTTTCCATCATTGCTTTCGAGACTTTCTCGTTAGCGGTTGACCAGATATCGATAACTTTGTTGTATTTTTCGCCAGCAGTTACCAAGCCCGATTCGAACTGTTCTTGAATCTCGGCCACTTCTTCTTCCGCCGCGGCAACGATTTCTTTCTTCGCTTCTGGAATCACCATGTCGTTAATACCGACAGACGCACCAGAAATCATCGCGTAATGGAAACCGGTATACATCACTTGGTCAGCAAAGATAACTGTCTCTTTCAAGCCGATATCGCGATAGGCTTGGTTAAGCATACGTGCAATTGGCTTTTTACCCATTGCTTGATCGATCAGTTCGAACGGCAGACCTTCAGGCATGATCAACGACAAGATTGCACGACCTACAGTGGTATCACGCAACATTAGACGCTTCTCGCGCGTGCCGTCTTCATGAATAATGGTATCTGCAATGCGTACCTTGATTCGCGTATGCAATTCTACTGAACCCGTGCGGTAAGCCTTCTCAACCTCTTTAGGGTTTTTGAACGCCATACCTTCGCCTTTACCGTTGATCTTCTCTTTGGTCATGTAATAGAGACCCAAGACAACGTCTTGCGATGGTACGATAATCGGGTCACCGCTCGCAGGCGATAATACGTTGTTCGTTGACATCATCAACGCGCGCGCTTCAAGCTGCGCTTCAAGCGTCAATGGTAAGTGAACCGCCATTTGGTCACCGTCAAAGTCAGCGTTATAAGCCGCACACACCAATGGGTGCAACTGAATCGCTTTACCTTCGATCAGAACCGGTTCGAAAGCTTGGATACCCAAGCGGTGAAGTGTTGGCGCACGGTTCAACAACACCGGGTGCTCTTTGATCACTTCATCCAAGATATCCCACACTTCTGCGGTTTCACGCTCAACCATCTTCTTGGCTGCTTTGATGGTGGTCGCTAAACCACGACGTTCAAGCTTGCCGTAGATAAATGGTTTGAATAGTTCGAGTGCCATCTTCTTGGGTAGACCACACTGATGCAAACGCAATTTAGGACCTACGGTGATAACCGAACGGCCTGAATAGTCAACACGTTTACCCAACAGGTTCTGACGGAAACGACCTTGCTTACCTTTAATCATATCGGCAAGTGATTTCAAAGGACGTTTGTTAGAACCGGTGATCGCACGACCGCGACGACCGTTATCTAGCAACGCATCAACCGCTTCCTGCAACATACGTTTTTCGTTGCGTACAATGATATCTGGTGCGGCTAAATCAAGTAGACGCTTAAGACGGTTGTTACGGTTGATGACACGACGATATAGATCGTTCAAGTCTGATGTCGCAAAGCGGCCGCCATCAAGTGGAACCAACGGACGCAAGTCAGGTGGCAACACTGGCAATACGCGCAAGATCATCCATTCAGGTTTGTTTCCTGACATTTGGAATGATTCAAGCAACTTCAAGCGTTTACTAATTTTCTTACGTTTAGTTTCAGAGTTTGTCTCTGGTAACTCTTCACGCAACTGCTGGATGTCACCATCAATATCGATAGTGCGCAGCAAATCAAGTACGCCTTCCGCACCCATTTTCGCATCGAACTCATCGCCGTGCTCTTCAAGTGCATCAAGGTATTCTTCTTCCGTCAGAATTTGATAACGCTCTAACGTCGTCAAACCTGGTTCTGTTACGACATATGATTCGAAATACAACACGCGTTCGATATCACGCAATGTCATATCAAGCATCAAACCAATGCGTGATGGTAGTGATTTCAAGAACCAAATGTGCGCCACTGGGCTCGCCAATTCAATATGGCCCATACGCTCACGACGAACTTTGGTCAAAGTAACTTCTACGCCACACTTCTCACAGATAACACCACGGTGCTTCAGGCGCTTATACTTGCCGCAAAGACACTCGTAATCCTTAACTGGACCAAAGATACGCGCACAGAAAAGACCATCACGCTCAGGTTTGAACGTACGATAGTTAATGGTTTCCGGCTTTTTAACTTCACCATATGACCAACTACGGATCATGTCTGGTGATGCTAACGCAATACGAATTCCATCAAATTCTTCTGATTGGTTAGCCGGTTTTAAAAACTTAAGCAAGTCTTTCACGATTTATCTCCTGTCGGAGTTCAACCACGGGGAGTGCAAGCACTCCCCAAATTCAATAACAAAAAGCTCGATTAGCCTTCTTCCAACTCGATATTAATACCGAGTGAACGGATTTCCTTCAGCAATACGTTGAAGGATTCAGGCATACCCGCTTCCATCTGCAAGTTGTTATCCACGATGTTCTTGTACATCTTCGTACGACCGTTTACGTCGTCCGACTTAACGGTCAACATTTCTTGCAAGGTGTAAGCTGCGCCGTAAGCTTCGAGGGCCCATACTTCCATCTCACCGAAGCGCTGACCACCGAACTGAGCTTTACCACCCAGCGGCTGTTGCGTAACCAAGCTATAAGAACCGGTTGAACGTGCGTGCATCTTATCGTCGACCAAGTGGTTCAGTTTCAGCATGTACATATAACCCACCGTTACATCACGCTCAAAACGTTCACCTGTGCGACCATCAATCAACGGAATCTGACCTGATTCAGGGATATCCGCTAATTTAAGAAGCGCTTTAATTTCTTCTTCAATTGCACCGTCAAATGCCGGGGTTGCTGTCGGTAGACCTGCACGCAAGTTACCCGCTAGACGAAGTACTTCGTCATCACTGAACTCGGTTAAGTCTACTTTCTGGCGACCTTCACCCAAGTCATAGACCTGCTGGATAAAGTCACGTAACTCGGCCATTGCACGTTGTGCTTTCAACATCTTGTCAATCTTGGTACCGATACCACGAGCTGCCATACCTAAATGGGTCTCAAGGATCTGACCAATGTTCATCCGCGATGGTACACCCAACGGGTTTAGTACGATATCGACCGGATTACCCTCTTCATCGTGAGGCATATCTTCGTTCGGGATGATAGTCGAGATAACACCTTTGTTACCGTGACGACCCGCTAATTTGTCACCCGGTTGAATGCGACGACGTACTGCAAGGTAAACCTTAACAATCTTAAGGACACCCGGTGCTAAGTCATCACCTTGAGTGATTTTGCGGCGTTTCATCTCAAACTTCTGATCGAAATCTTCTCGCGTCTGCTGGTATTGCTCAGCGATCTGCTCAAGTTGTTCCTGAGCGCTCTCATCTGCCAAACCTTGAGTTAACCAGTTTGAACGATCCATGCTTGCCAGCTTAGCTTCGTCAAAACCGTTGTTTAACAATAGGCTACGCGCACGTCCATAGATACCGTCTTCGAGAATCTTGAACTCTTCGGTTAAGTCTTTCTTAACCTTAGCCAACTGCATCTCTTCGATAGCTACCGCACGCTTATCTTTTTCAACACCGTCACGGGTGAATACTTGAACATCGATAACCGTACCGTTAACACCATTTGGCACACGTAATGAGCTGTCTTTAACATCAGACGCCTTCTCACCAAAGATTGCACGCAGAAGTTTCTCTTCCGGCGTTAATTGGGTTTCGCCTTTAGGTGTTACTTTACCTACGAGGATATCGCCGCCTTTCACTTCGGCACCCACGTATACCACACCCGCTTCATCCAATTTACCCAACGCAGACTCACCTACGTTTGGAATATCGCCGGTAATCTCTTCAGCGCCCAGTTTGGTATCACGCGCTACACAGTTCAGTTCTTGAATGTGAATTGTGGTTAGACGGTCTTCTTGAGCGACACGCTCAGATAGAAGAATCGAATCCTCAAAGTTATAACCGTTCCATGGCATAAACGCCACGCGAAGGTTCTGACCTAAAGCAAGTTCACCTAAGTCAGTCGAAGGACCGTCTGCTAACACATCACCGCGCATTACCGGTTCGCCAAGACGTACCGTTGGCTTTTGGTTAATACATGTGTTTTGGTTTGAACGCTTGTATTTGGTCAAGTTGTAAATGTCGATACCGGCTTCACCTGGCACCATTTCTTCTTCATTTACCTTAACAACAATACGTGCTGCATCGACGTAATCGACAACACCGCCGCGCTTGGCAACGATCGTTACGCCCGAGTCAACAGCGATAGTGCGCTCAATACCAGTACCTACTAACGGCTTATCAGCGCGTAACGTTGGTACGGCTTGACGTTGCATGTTCGAGCCCATCAAGGCACGGTTAGCATCATCGTGTTCTAGGAACGGAATCATACTCGCCGCAATTGATACGATCTGTTGCGGTGCAACATCCATGAACTGTACTTGTTCACGGTTCATCAAAGTGAATTCGTTTTTATGACGGCACGGTACGAGATCGTCAACGAGCTCACCCTGGTCGTTCAATGCAACGTTTGCCTGAGCGATTACGTAGTTACCTTCTTCAATTGCAGAAAGGTATTCAACGTCATCCGTTACCACACCATTTTCGATGCGACGGTAAGGCGTTTCGAGGAAACCATACTCGTTGGTACGCGCAAAAGTCGACAATGAGTTGATCAAACCGATGTTCGGACCTTCAGGTGTTTCGATCGGACATAGACGCCCGTAGTGCGTTGGATGTACGTCACGTACTTCGAAACCCGCACGCTCACGTGTCAAACCACCTGGACCCAATGCAGAGATACGACGTTTATGCGTCACTTCTGACAACGGGTTGTTTTGGTCCATGAACTGTGACAACTGGCTTGAACCAAAGAATTCCTTAACTGCGGCACTGATAGGCTTCGCGTTAATCAAATCTTGTGGCATTGTGCTGTCGAGGTCACCAAGCGATAGACGCTCTTTTACAGCACGTTCAACGCGCACCAAACCGACACGGAATTGGTTTTCTGCCATTTCGCCAACAGAGCGAATACGACGGTTACCCAAGTGGTCAATGTCGTCCACCTCATCAAGACCATTACGGATCTCGATAAGTTTCTTCATCACTTGAATGATGTCGTCGTTTGTCAGGGTATTGGTACCCGACAAATCATCACGACCTAAGCGACGATTAAACTTCATACGACCTACAGTCGACAAGTCATAACGCTCTTCACTAAAGAACAAGTTATCGAACAAGGTCTCTGCAGCTTCGCGTGTTGGTGGCTCGCCAGGACGCATCATGCGGTAGATTTCAACCAGCGCCTCTAAGCGGTTGGTGGTCGAATCAACTCGCAACGTCTCGCTCATGTAAGGACCATGGTCAAGATCGTTGACGAACAACGTCTCGATTTTCTTAACGCCGGCTTCGCTTAACTTAGCGATTAGCTCAAGTGTAAGCTCGTCATTCGCATTCGCAACAACCTCGCCGGTTTCCTTGCTGACGTAATCTTTGGCAAGGACTTTACCGACCATATATTCTGCGGGTACTTCAAGCTCTTTCATTTCCGATTTTTCTAACTGACGGATATGACGAGCTGTTACGCGACGGCCTTTTTCAACAACGACTTCGCCGTTGTTATCTTTAATATCGAACTTAGCAGTTTCACCACGTAGACGTTCTGGAACCAATTGCATTTTCACTTTGGTTTTCAGAATTTCGAAATACGTCGTCTCGAAGAACATCTCAAGGATTTCTTCAGTGGTGTACTCTAAAGCGCGCAAAATGATCGACGCAGGTAATTTACGGCGACGGTCAATACGCACGAACACGTTGTCTTTAGGATCGAACTCAAAATCGAGCCAAGAACCACGATAAGGAATGACACGCGCGTTATACAGGACTTTACCTGACGAGTGTGATTTACCTTTGTCATGATCAAAGAACACGCCTGGCGAACGGTGTAACTGAGAAACAATTACACGCTCGGTACCATTGATGACAAAAGTACCGTTTTCTGTCATCAATGGGATCTCGCCCATATAGACTTCTTGCTCTTTGATGTCCTTGACTGTGCCAGCAGCCGCTTCTTTATCAAACAACACTAAGCGAAGTTTAACGCGCAGCGGTGCAGAATAAGTGATGCCACGGATTTGACATTCTTCAACATCGAAAGCCGGCTCACCTAAATGGTAACTGACGTACTGCAGTTCCGCATTACCGGAATAGCTGGCAATCGGAAAGACCGAACGGAAAGCCGCTTCCAGACCATTATTAGCCTCTGGATCGACTTCAATAAATTTTTTGAATGAATCAAGCTGCATTGACAGCAAGTAAGGCACTTCTAAAACCTGAGGTCTTTTACCAAAGTCCTTACGAATACGTTTTTTCTCTGAGTAGGAGTACGCCATGGGGTTCCTCAGCTAGCTGATTGATGACCCTAACCAACGAGTGGTTCGATGGTTAAAAACAGATAACAAAAATCTGTCGTTCCCGTTTACTTTATTCACGCGACTGCAACGAAATACGGGCAAAAATCGTACAAGCGTTAAAGCGCGAAAAGGCTGGTGGTTATTTAACCACCAGCCTATGGCCGTTAGGCCAGATTTCGTGCAACAGTTGAATTACTTAACTTCAACTTCCGCACCAGCTTCTTCAAGCTGTTTCTTCAACTCTTCAGCGTCGTCTTTGCTGATGCCTTCTTTAACAGCAACAGGTGCAGACTCAACCATAGCTTTAGCTTCTTTCAAGCCAAGGCCAGTTGCGCCGCGAACAGCTTTGATAGCTGCAACTTTGTTGCTACCAGCGCCTTTCAAGATAACGTCGAATTCAGTTTGCTCTTCAGCTGCTGCTTCGCCGCCAGCCGCTGGGCCAGCTGCTACTGCTACTGCTGCAGATGCGTCAACGCCGAATTTTTCTTCAGCTGCTTCGATCAACTCTACCAATTCCATTACTGGCATTTCAGCGATCGCGTTTAAGATATCTTCTTTAGTCAGAGCCATTACTCTAAACTCCTGGGTTGATAATTACAAAAAACGGTTTTAAAACCAACGATTTATTTAGCGTCTTTAATTGCTGCCAACGTACGCACGAACTTAGCAGGTACTTCGTTAACTGTTTTAACGAATTTGCTAACCGGTGCTTTGAAGGTGGCGAGCAATTTAGCCAATGCTTCATCACGAGTCGGAAGTGAAGCAACTGCGTCCAATTTTTCAGGACCCATGATGCCGTTACCGATAGATAGAGCTGTTACCTGAAGGTTCTTGTTCTCTTTAGAGAAATCTTTGAACAAACGAGCAGATGCGCCCGGTGCGTCCAAAGAGAATCCATAAACAAGAGGTCCTTTAAGCGCTTCGCTCATATCCTCAAACTGCGTGCCCTCAAAGGCGCGTTTTGCAAGTGTGTTACGTACTACTTTTAGAAACACACCTTGCTCACGTGCTTTTTTGCGCAACGCGGTCATGTCGGCTACTTCGATGCCTCGATATTCAGCAACGGTGACGGCTAGCGCACTTGAAGCGACGTCGTTAACTTCTTTAACGATTGCTTTCTTTCCGGCTAAACCAATTGCCACTGATATCACCTCGTTTTCTTTTGGGGCCTAAGCCCCTCGTTACAATTAGGTGAGCCTAAACTCACCACGTTGTCACGGTGATTCTCTACCCAGAGAGCCTGAGTCGGATATCACCATCTGCGTAGGACATTAAGTGCCGCAATATTCCTGCGGTACACCTACGGTCTTGGATGGGAGCTATGCTTCATGCCTTTTGGGCAATCCACTGCAGCTCCAACCCACAAACCTTTATTAACCAGCGCTGACAGTACCCTGGTCAATCGCAACACCCGCACCCATCGTAGTCGAAAGGCTGATGCGCTTGATATATACGCCTTTAGCAGAAGAAGGCTTCGCTTTCTTCAACGCGGCTAACAACGATTCTAAGTTTTCTTTCAACTTGTCGTTGTCAAAATCTACACGACCGATAGTCGCGTGGATGATGCCGTTTTTATCGTTACGGTAGCGAACCTGACCAGCTTTAGCATTTTTAACAGCCGTTGCAACGTCTGGCGTTACAGTACCGGTTTTAGGGTTAGGCATCAGACCACGTGGGCCCAAGATTTGGCCTAACTGACCAACAACGCGCATTGCATCAGGAGAAGCAACAACCACGTCGAAGTTCATTTCGCCTTTCTTAACTTGCTCAGCTAAGTCTTCCATACCAACGATGTCGGCACCGGCTTCTTTCGCTTTGTCAGCGTTAGCGCCTGAAGTAAATACAGCAACGCGTACGTCACGACCTGTACCATTTGGCAATACAGTCGCGCCACGAACGTTTTGGTCCGATTTACGTGCATCAATACCAAGGTTAACAGATACGTCAACACTTTCAGTAAATTTAGCGGTCGCTAATTCTTTTAATAGCGTGATCGCTTCGTTTACATCGTAATCGCGGGCTTCTACTTTCTCGCGAATCATGCGAGCGCGCTTAGTTAATTTAGCCATGTCTTAGCCCTCCACGTTCAAGCCCATCGCACGAGCAGAGCCGGCGATAGTGCGTACAGCTGCGTCTAAGTCAGCAGCAGTTAAGTCTGGTTCTTTAGTTTTCGCGATTTCTTCTAACTGCTCGCGAGTTACCGTGCCCACTTTTTCAGTGTTAGGACGGCCAGAACCACTCTTGATGCCAGCTGCTTTCTTAAGCAAGAAAGATGCTGGTGGAGTTTTCGTGATGAACGTGAAAGAACGGTCTTCAAACACAGTGATTTCAACTGGAACAGGCGCGCCTTTTTCCAAGTTGTCAGTCTGTGCGTTGAACGCCTTACAGAATTCCATGATGTTCACACCATGCTGACCCAATGCAGGACCAACCGGTGGTGACGGGTTAGCTGAACCAGCAGCTACCTGTAATTTGATAATGGCTGATACTTTTTTCGCCATGATGTTTACCTCTGTTGTGGGTTTAACGCCTCGTAACGTTGCAGAGTCACGTTACTCAATCGGCTCCCCGTTAAAAAAGGACGCGAATTATAAGACAATTCGCGTACTCGATCAATCAATATTGCTGATTTTTTGATCAGGATTTTTCGATCTGGCTGAACTCAAGCTCAACAGGCGTTGCACGGCCGAATATCGATACGGATACAGTCAAGCGGCTTTTCTCGTAGTCCACCTCTTCGACCGTACCATTAAAGTCGGCAAAAGGTCCGTCGTTGACGCGTACCACTTCGCCTGGCTCGAATAATGTTTTCGGCTTAGGCTTATCTTGTGAGTCTTGAAGTCGATCAAGAATGGCATCCGCTTCTTTCTTAGAAATCGGCGTAGGACGGTCGCTGCTACCACCAATAAAACCTAACACGCGCGGAACACTCTTAATTAAGTGCCACGTTTCGTCGTCCATGACCATTTCAACGAGTACGTAGCCTGGGAAGAATTTACGTTCGCTTTTACGACGTTTACCGCCGCGCATTTCGACAACTTCTTCTTTAGGCACTAAGATTTCGCCGAACTTATCTTCCATGCCATGCATTTTGACATGTTCTTTAAGTGATTCAGCAACGCGAGCCTCAAAACCGGAAAATGCTTGTACAACGTACCAACGTTTGTTATCGCTCATGCGTTAAATCTCCAAACCGGTGATGAAGCTAACTAGTCTAACAAGAATTCCATCTAGACCCCAAAGAACCAAAGCAACGATGACCGTCGCTACAACTACGATCAGCGTAGTTTGCGTGGCTTCCTGACGCGATGGCCAAACCACCTTGCGTACTTCCGTGCGGCTTTCTTTGGCGAATGATAAAAATCGTTTACCTTTAGCGGTCGCTGCGGCAGTAAAGCCAGCGAGGCCAACCAGTACTACCACGGCAACTGCGCGATACAGTACGGATACTTCTTCAGTGTAGTAGTGGTTACCGATCACTGCTGCTGCAAGTAACAGAACTGTGACAATCCATTTTACACTATCGAATGAACTGCTTTGCGTATCTTTGTTTGCGCTCATTATTAATTCCCAATTTGCGATTGGCCATTTCGCTCTTACGAAACTATTGAATTCGTTTGGCAGGGGTGGAGGGATTCGAACCCCCAACCGTCGGTTTTGGAGACCGCTGTTCTACCAATTGGAACTACACCCCTTTATTTCCTGGCGAGACGGACTCGACACAGGATTGGACGCGGTATTATACCTAAGACAACGCTAGGCGCAAGCTCAGCGTTGACGGTTTATATTTGATTGGCAACAAAAAACCCGGCCGAAGCCGGGTTTTTGACTCGCTGTCGCTTGCGCATTAAGCGCAAGTTACATCATTAGTCGATGATCTTAGATACAACGCCTGCACCTACTGTACGACCACC
>NYWU01000014.1 GCA_002685255.1 Idiomarinaceae bacterium | reverse complement strand
GAAGACAATCAACCCAAGTTTATTGCCAGCGGTGGTACTGACGACCAAACGGAATGGACAAAAGTGCTCACCGAGAAAATAAAATCCTCGTGGAGTCTAAAAATGGATGCGATAAGCCATCATTACTACACACTTCCGACTGGAGATTGGAGCAATAAAGGTAGCGCCACTGTTTTCCCTGAAAACCAATGGTATTCAGCGATACAGCGCACATTGCAAATTGAAGCATTTATAAAGAAGAACCTAGCCGTTCTTGAAGAAATGGACCCTGAAAATAAAATTGGTTTTTATGTCGACGAATGGGGAACATGGTACGACGTAGATGAGGGGACCAACCCTGGCTTTTTGTACCAACAAAATACATTGAGAGATGCGATTATCGCGGGACTAAATATCCATGTTTTCAATCGTCACGCCGAACGTGTACAAATGACAGTGATCGCGCAGATGGTTAACGTACTGCAAGCGATGATACTCACTGATAAAGAAAGAATGATTTTAACGCCAACCTATCACGCGTTTAAAATGCACATTCCGTTTCAAGACGCGACCTATCTTCCTGTGAGTTTTAGCCAGTCACTATCAAACAATCACGGTGAGATAAGTATTCCAAGTATCAGCGCTTCAGCAGCCAAGGCACAAGATGGCAATACCTATATTTCTATTGTGAATACACAGTTGAATAAAGCAATTGAAGTCGAGCTTAATCAGGTAAAAAAAGTCAATGGGTTAGTATTAACCAGCGATAAAATGGACGAACACAATACCTTTGATAATCCGAACAATATTCAACCTAATGACTACGCCACAGACGTTAAAGATGGCAAGGCCTTCATAGTCGTTCCGGCAAAGTCTTTAATGGTACTTAATTTAGGCCAACTTTAAATAAAAAGTGCGGTGTGAAAAGGCCTGCAAAAGTAGAGAATAGAAAAAATGATGCAGATATTGACGATTAAACATGTTGCGATGACGGTAGCGAGTCTCGCCTTTCTTATGGGCTGCTCACCTAATCAACACGATTCAGTAAGCCTAGATAGTGAATCAGAGGCTGCTAAGCCGCAATCTATTGCTAAATTTAAAGCCTATACAAAGCGATTTGATGGTGAAATAAACATGTCTGAAAATCATGCCACTGGACACGTTGGTGATGTGTTTTTCACCCATTGGAAAGACGGCGGCAAAGCCTCGCTCAAACTAAGCCAAAGCGGAGAATTTGAAGTGAATTGGCAGGGCGGAGGATACAACTATGTGGGTGGCCCTGGTTGGCATTATGGCGATGTGAACCGTGAAATTGGCTATCGCTTTGACGAGGAGAGTGGCGCTAGTTACATCGCACTTTATGGTTGGGGTTACGACAAGAGTATGCCGCAAGACAATCCCGCTCACTTAGTTGAATATTATGTTCTTCAGCGCTGGACTTATGATCCTAGCCAAAACGGCATTTTGGGCAAAACTTTCGTGAGTAATGGCGTTGAATACTCAACATATCGGACTATTCGAGAGCAAAAGCCCTCTATAAATAATACGGCGACTTTTTACCAGTATTGGAGTAAACCGTCTAATCCCATGCCTTTAGGTAAAGACCATAAAATTATTTTTGCCGATCACGTTGCAGCTTGGGCTGATACAGGCTGGATTCTTCCTGATATGAACAATCTTGACGCAAGCGACGACCCTACATATCAAGTTATGGCGGTAGAAGTGTTTAACCCTGCAAAAGACGGTAAGGCGACCGGTAAAGTGTGGGATGCTAGTGCTCAACTTTAACTCAGCTGCCTAACCGGCGCAGGTGTAATCTTGTGTTAATTATCGACTTTGATTAGCCGATGCCGACGGTGACGCACCAATATTTTTAAAAGCGCTCGTCACCTGCTCTGGCAATACTATATTCACGTTTTTTGGAATATGGCGCTGTAATTCAAATCGCTTTAAATCAGGAGACAAGAAGACTGTTCTGGGGTCCCCATAAATCAATTGGCCATCGGCTTCATATTCAGCAGTGCTGCCTTGCAATTTCTCGAGTGCCTTTATCTCATAATTGCAGGGCTCTGATTTATCGGTAGACAGTGTTATCAGCGGCTGTTGGTTTTCAGGTTTAACATAAGCGTTTCCGTTAAGCTCAGCAAGCTGAGCGGTTTCGTATTGGAGGCATAAACTGTCCTCTTGATCTACACTGAGCAGAGGGCCTTGCTGATATGCATCTGCCGTCAACAAATTATTGCTTACGGTATGACCATCTCGCTCAAAAACATCGGGCCCTGTCTCTGGGTGCCAGCCAAAGTGGTCGTCTGTCGCACTGCGTGCTGTTCTAGTAAATCGAAGCGTACTATTTAAAAACGTATTGTGCGCAATATCGACGTTCGCTGAGTTTAATACCCACACACCTAGGTCGTTATTTACAAATACATTACCAACGGCTGTAATGCCATCCGATATTTCGAAAAACAATCCCGCCTGCGTGTTTTCAACATAGTTATTGATAAATAGGCCTTCGCGGTTTCCTACATCGTACCAGACGCCCTTTGATGTCGGATGATTAATAATTAAGTTATCCCGCACTGTTACTCTGTGCGTTTGATTAATGATTTTCACTGCAGAAACATAATATCCAGTGATATTCTCAATATCGTTACGCTGAATGATATTTTTTTCCAGTAAGACGTCTGAAGAGCCAATAATGTAAATGCCTTCAGTGCTGGTATCAGAAATTAGAGAGTGTCTGATTACCAAACCGTCACCGCGAAAATAGCCTGCGACACGCGAACAATATGAAATGGTGACATTCTCTAGTAGCGTGTTCACGACTTCTTTACCATAGGTCGAAGGGTCGGCAACGCCTATTGGTTCATCTACCGGCTCATCTTCTGGAAAAAAGGTACGTTTACCTTCTATACCGATAGCTCGCCATGCGTATTGAGTGAACGTAATACCATAGATTTTAGGGCCAACTTTATCATTTTGCTTATTGTGGACGTTCTTCGCTGTGCGCAACAATGCCGTATCGTAAGCGGTGATTTCGATTAATTTGTCATCTGGATCAATACCGATGTAAACCAGCTGCTTTTCATAATCAATAAAAAACGTATTGGGTGTTATCTCATCGATACTGCCAGCCGACTGTAAAAATTCACCATCAATAAACACCATGTCATTATTAAAACGATGCAGCGGCGTTTTATCTATGTGGCGCTCCTGTCGCCACCAAAACATGGGTTTAGAGGGAAATAAGGTTTTCCAGTTCGTAACCCACACATTGTCTTGCTGCTTTTCCCACGTCGAGGCTACTTGAGTCCCTTTCAAAATGGGTTTTTCGTCTTTGTAGGGTTGTAACGTGATCCCTTGATTAAGTTTTAAATCGCCAGTTCGGTAAGTTCCACCTCTTAAAACTATTGCATCGCCTGTTACCACTCTACTTATTGCTGAATCAAGTGTAGTGGGCTCATCAAGTGTTAAGCCACTCGCATGGGATAGTCCTTCTGGAGATACAAAATAAATTGTCTTAGCGTTTGGAAGCGCATAGCTCTTTGAGATCGGTCCATAAGGTCCACCAGAAAATTGCGCTTTTGCAGGCATGACCGAACTGAGTCCAAAGGCCATGACGATGAGTCCGAGCCGGAGCCAAGTGTTCATAACAACTGTTCCTTTAATATTGATGAGTTAAAGAAAATCAGTATAGAGGTTAGTGAATAGCGATGAATCTATATTTACCGTATTAACAAATAATCGAAATGAGGTTAACAAATTCAGTAATATGTGTTGCTCCGCTTTCTACTAGCATAATTAAAAATCAATTCAAAAGTAGGAAAGAAGGGAACAAAAATGAGGCTAAAGCTCTTGTGCGGCAGTGTGTTTTTAATCAGTGCTTTAACAGTTAAGGGGCAATCATCTCCCCCTATGAAAATTAATGATTCAGAGTATTTTGAGGCTCCAGGAGCCAATGTGTTGGTATATAGCAACTGGTACGATGGGCTGTTTAGCGATTCAAAAATAAGTGGCATTGAAATTATTCAACACGGCAAGCGTATCGCCACTAATGGGGACGTCAGGCTAAATGATACTCCTGAACAGTGGGACAGTATTCCTACCTTCATCAAGCGCGATGTTGACCCAGAAAAAGGCGTCATTAGCGCATCACTGTATTATCCAGAACATAATTTTAATTTCAGCGTTAATGTTACATCGACGGAAGAGCAACTCAACATCAGCGTACACACTGATGCCCCTTTGCCCGAGGAGTTAGTGAATAAGGCGGGGTTTAACCTCGAATTTATGCCTTCGGCATATTTTAATAAGGCGTTTATCGCCGATGACGCAACTGGCACATTTCCGCTCTACCCCTCTGGATTAAAAGAACAAAATGATTTACAAGCGCCAACCCCGCTTGCGACGGGGCATCATTTAGTATTGGCCCCAGAAGACGCAGAACGCAGAATAAGTATTGAATCGAAACAGCAAACTATCTATTTGTATGATGGAAGAACAAAGGCACAAAATGGATGGTTTGTTGCCCGGTCGTTATTGCCAGCGCATAAAAGCGGCAAAGTACTTGAATGGTCTCTTAACGTCAACGGCAAAGAAGATTGGCAGCGGACACCGATAATTGGGCACTCTCAAGTAGGCTACCACCCTAATCAAAACAAAATTGCGGTTCTTGAACTCGACCCAAAACATGTCATAGGCGAGAACACGGTTTCCTTACTCAAAGTTATGCCTTCGGGCGAAAAGAAGGCAGTTATATCTGAAAAACCAAAGTATTGGGGACAATACAAACGTTATCAATATGCAAAATTCGATTTTTCAGCCGTACGTGAAAATGGTCTTTATCAGCTTAGGTACAATGCAACAACCACTGCTCCGTTCAGAATTAGTAATGATATTTACGACAACGCTTGGCATCCCACACTGGACGTATTTTTCCCGGTTCAAATGGACCATGTTCTCGTGAATGAAGCGTATCGAGTTTGGCATGGAGCTTCACACTTAGACGATGCTTTGCAGGCACCGGTAAACCACACGCATTTTGATTTATATGCACAGGGTCCGACAACTGACACGCAATTTGCGCCTTTAGAGCATGTACCAGGGTTAAATATTGGCGGATGGTACGATGCGGGTGACTACGATATTCGTACGCAGTCACAATACAGGGCCGTACTAGGGCTTGTTGAGGTTTGGGATCAGTTTACGCCTAAACGCGATACTACCTTAGTTGATTACAACCGAAAATTTGTTGATATTCATGTTCCAGATGGCAAACCAGACATACTTCAGCAAATTGAACACGGTACGTTGGCACTGCTTGCACAACACCGAGTTTTTGGCAGAGCAATAAATGGCATCATCGTGCCTAGCATCTCCCAATATACTCATTTGGGTGATGGCATCACCATGACCGACAACATGGTATACGACGCCACAATGACGCCGTCGCAAGCGGATGGCAAGCACAGCGGTATTCCTGACGATAGATGGGTATTTACTAGCCGCTCTTCCGCCGTTAATTATGGTTCTATTGCTGCTTTAAGTGCTGCTGCTCGAGCAATACGAGAATATAACCCTAAGCTCGCTACAGAAGCACTGAAAAGAGCAGAGTTAGCTTGGGAGGAAGAGCAATCTCACCCGCCTTTTTTATTTCACCACGGCAATACCACAGGTGGGCGGCTTAATGCAGAGAAGCTTACGGCGGCAGCAGAACTATTGATGACCACGGAAAGTGAGCATTACAAACAAGCAATCAATACCCTTTGGCCAGAAGTAGAGGCGCATTTTGCGCAGCACATTGGTACTTTAATTCGATTAATACCTTTAATGGGAGAGAAATATAAGCAAAAAATTGCAGGACTGGCTAAAGACTATGTGAATGAAGGCAAACACATTACGCAAGATAACCCGTTTAATGTCACTATTACCGAAGGTGGATGGGCAGGAAATGGACGAATAATACGCGATGCTATTCATCACTACTATTTGGTTAAAGCGTTTCCGGGGTTACTTGAGCCCGATGCTGTTTTTGATGGGTTGCATTATCTCTACGGGACACATCCAGATTCAGATATCTCCCTAGTCTCAAATGTAGGTACTGTCTCAAAAAGCGTGGCGTACGGTATGAATCGCGCCGATTTTTCATTTATCTCTGGGGGTGTTGTTCCCGGTATTTTAATAATTAAACCGGACCTGCCAGAAAATAATGAAGAATGGCCATTTTTCTGGGGTCAAAATGAATACGTAATAAATATCGCAGCGTCATATATTATGCTTGTGCATGCTGTTGATGACTTGCTGAGTAGCTCTGCGAAATAGCCCTAAAACGGGCTATTCTCAGTAGCAGATTAGCCCTGCATTTCTTCAAGCTCATTCCCCGCTGTTTCGCGAATAAACTTGATTACGAAGAAGATTGAAAGCAGTGCACAGGTTGTGTAAATACTGTAAGCGCCCGCTAAACCAATCCCGGTTAGCATCAGCGGGAAAGTCATGGTGACTGCAAAATTGGCCAGCCATTGCGCTAAACCACTCACAGCAAGGCCAGAGCCTCTGATTTGGTTGGGAAACATTTCACCTAGTAAAACCCACATTACAGGCCCCCAGGATAAGTTGAAAAAGAACACATAAGCATTTGCACTAATTAGCGCAACACCACCTAATCCGCCAAGAATTAAGTTTCCGTTGATGTCGCTAGTTGAGTTGACGAAGGTGAACACCATTAAGGCAAGCGAAATGGTCATTCCTATTGATCCAATGACAAGAAAAGGCTTGCGGCCCCATCGGTCAATAAAAAACATGGTGATAACGCAGCCTGCAATACTGACTGCGCCCGAAATAACGTTAATTAAGAGTGCATCACCTTCTGAAAACCCAACAGCCTGCCATAGCACCGCTCCGTAGTAAAAAACAACGTTTATTCCCACAAGCTGTTGAAACGTGGCTAACCCAATACCTACCCATATAATGGGACGTATGCGCTTTTTCGTTTTGTCGATTAAATCTGAAAAGCTTGGTTTGCGATCCTCTTTGACCAAAGATGCTTCAATCTCATGAAGTTTCCTGCGCCCCGACTCTTGACCAT
This sequence comes from Idiomarinaceae bacterium, assembly GCA_002685255.1. Lineage (GTDB taxonomy): Bacteria > Pseudomonadota > Gammaproteobacteria > Enterobacterales > Alteromonadaceae > Idiomarina. Next base: position 300 of record NYWU01000014.1, on the reverse strand, counting down.
ACAACTTTTGTAAAATGGTAAGCGCGCGTTGATTACTTTGTTTCATAACCAAAAAACGCGGGCTTTCAGGAATAAATATTAAGGTTGCAAGAAATATAACGGCTGGACACAACTCTATCCAGAACATCCACCGCCATGCTTCATATCCCCACCAAAAAGTGGCTGTTGATACCCCCGCCATATTGGCTACCACATAATTACTGACGAATGCGCTAAACAACCCGAAAATAATGGCAACTTGCTGAATGGTAATAAGCTTGCCGCGTATAGTAGCGGGGGCAATTTCACTAATATAGGCGG
>NYWU01000006.1 GCA_002685255.1 Idiomarinaceae bacterium | reverse complement strand
CGATGCGGGAATAGCTCAGTTGGTAGAGCACAACCTTGCCAAGGTTGGGGTCGCGAGTTCGAGTCTCGTTTCCCGCTCCAAGTCAGACTCTCCTAAGTATTTATACCGAAATGCGGGAATAGCTCAGTTGGTAGAGCACAACCTTGCCAAGGTTGGGGTCGCGAGTTCGAGTCTCGTTTCCCGCTCCAAATCTCTTTTATCTTAGTATTCGCTACCCAGCATCCCTTTTAAATGCGCCACAACACTGCGTCCTAATGCGCTGTGATCATAGCCGCCCTCTAAGCTAGAAACGATGCGTCCAGAACAATGTTTGTCGGCGATCAACTTCAGTTTTTGCGTAATCCAAAAGTAATCATCTTCTTTTAATAAAAACTGCGACATTTCATCCTCAATATGACCATCAAAACCTGCTGAGATGAGAATTAATTGGGGTTTAAATGCATCGAGTTGAGGCAAAATTTGGTAGTACACAGCCTCTCGCCAATCTAAACTTTTACAGCCTGGCGGTAGCGCGATCGAAATAATGTGATCGTCGTTTTCGTTCTCATCAACATAAGGGTAGAGCTGTGACTGAAAAGTTGAGCAAAACAGGATATTAGGGTGCGCTTGCACAATATCTTCCGTACCGTTGCCATGATGCACATCAAAGTCAACAATCGCTACGCGTGATAAGCCATAAGCCTGCTGCGCGTACAGCGCTGCAATGGCTATATTATTAAATACGCAAAACCCCATTGCTTGATCCTTTGTCGCATGATGTCCCGGCGGTCTTACCAGGCAGAACGCCTGTTTGTTTTGATCGGCTAACACTTTATCTACGGCAGCCACGTTTGCGCCAACCGCATGGAGTGCAGAATCAAGCGTGTCGGGCGTCATCGGCGTATCTGGATCGAGCCAAACATGACCCTCCTGAGGCTGTTTACGATACAATTCACTGATGTACTGATCGCTATGCGCTAGTTTTATATGCTCTAACGTTGCAGGACCCGCCTGCTCACGAGTCAACACAAAGTCGAGTCCTGAACGAATAATCTGGTCATTCACCGCGTCTATACGACCAGGACACTCTGGATGTTCTTTATCAGGGTTATGCAGTAGACAGTGAGGATGAGAGTAAAGGAAAATACTCATGAGGACGACTCTTCTTGGGTTTGGTTTTGCTTAAGTTCGAGTTTGAGCATGACTTCACCCGGCTCATCACTCGCTTGACGCACAAATCCGGACTTCTCAAACACGTTGAGCATGGGTTTATTATTCACGAGTACGACTGCCTGCATTGAGTCGAGCCCACGTAGTTTGGCAATTCGTATCATTTCTTGTAGTAAGACACTGGCCATTCCCTGACCCTGGTAATGCTCACGAGTAACAAACGCGACCTCGCAACTATTATGAGATTCAATATAGTAATAGCGCCCCACGGCCATGATTTTTGCCGCAGAGCCTTTTTGACGCACAATACACAGTGCAAGGTCAACGGACTGATCAATACTCACTAAAGTACAGGATTTTTCTCGACTCATTTGTGTTGGGACAGCGTTATAACGCAATTGGAGCGTTTCTTTTGTGTGCGAATAGAAGAACTCTTGCAGACGGCGTTCGTCGGACGGGTATAGCGGCCGTAAATCAAACTCCTCTCCGGCGAAGCTGATTTTCTTAAAACCAATCTCTCCAAGTTCTGGCACATCACTCGGTGTTAGCTGTTGGTAATGGGGCACCCAGTAATGCTGACGCACTTGCTGTAATAACTGCTGTCTAAACTTAGGATGGGCAACACGGATAAGTTCGAGTGCACGTTCTCGAATACTCTTACCGCGCAATGATGCAACACCGAACTCAGTCACAACATAATGGACGTGACCGCGCGAGGTGACCACACCGGCGCCTTCACGAATGTGTGGCACGATACGAGAGGTTTTACCATCCTGCGTCGTTGACGGTAGGGCGATGACCGGTTTCCCACCTTGGCTCAGTGATGCTCCTCGACTAAAATCAACTTGCCCACCAATACCCGAGTAGAATTGATGACCTATCGAGTCGGAGACCACTTGCCCGGTTAGGTCGACTTCAATCGCGCTATTAATAGCAATGAGGTTGTCGTTGCGCGCAATGTTTGTTGGCGAGTTGACGTATTCACTTGGATAAAAGCCAACGTGGGGATTGCGATCGACAAAGTCGTATAGCGCTTGGCTACCCATACAAAAGCTAGTGACAATTTTATTGGGATGGAAGGTCTTTTTACGGTTATTAATCACGCCTTGCAGCATGAGGTTCATAATATCGTCGGTGATAAGCTCGCTGTGTACACCGAGGTCTTTATGGTTACCTAAGTAGTGTAACGCTGCGGCACAAATACGACCTAAGCCAATTTGCAAAGTACAACCGTCTCTTACTAACAAGGCAATATACTGTCCAATACGTTCAATAATTTTGTTATCTACGGTATCGGGTGGCGGTAATTCAGGTAGCGGTTGATCGTGATACCAAAAGTAATCGATCTGATTTTTATGCAGGAAGGATTGACCAAAGGTAACGGGCATATGCTCATTGACTTGTGCGATTACGGTATTGGCCGATTTAGCAGCGGCGGCCACCATATCAACGGAGACTCCCATTGAGTGATAACCATATTGATCAGCAGGGCTGACCATAATAAGCGCAGCGTCTAACGGTAAAATACCGTTGTTAAACAAATTGGGAATATCGGAAATAAAACAAGGCGTATAGTCTGCTCGCCCTTCATTAACCGCCGTGCGAACGTGATCGCCGCCAATAAAAAAGGTGTTTACTTTGAATAGCTGTTGATGCTCGGGTAATGCCCATTTATTGTCAGATAGCGTCATGAGCTGCACAATCTCAATATCGTGCAGATGCTTTGCATTTTCGATCAGATCGTTAATAAGCGCCGTAGGCACCGCCGCGTGGGAACCGATAAAAATACGTTGTCCAGACTTTAAAAGCTTGGACCAGTCAAGTTTGCCCATAATCACCACCTTGCAGGGGATTTTCTTTATTTAGATTGAGCGCTAAATAAGCTAGACTGTTACAGGATGTTGCAAAATCGTATACAATGTCGCCGCTAATACAAAAAATATAACAAAAAGTTGGACGCATATCCGTGAAACTTGTCAAAACTCATGAATCACTCACGCATACATTATGTCTATTGTTACTGAGCTTTGTCTTGGTCGGCTATGCGTCTTTAGTCGAAGCGAATACGGTTGAAGACCAACCTCCTCAGTCTATCGAGTCGCAACTCAACGAATATCTTAATCAATCGGTGGCTGATGATTTTGATGGCAAAGCTTTTTTGCAGCCCGTCATTAATCGGCTCGCGCCAACGACCCCCCTTGCCGTCCGTGTTAGAGCACTTACTTATTGGGCATCCGAGTTTGCCTATGAAGGACAGTATGACAAAGCGAATGAAATTTTAGATCGGTTGGAAAAAGAGGTTCAGCAGAGCAGTGATGCGAATCTAAAAGCTGAATTGCTGGCCAATCGAATTGATTTGCTGGTATTCGCAGATAAGCTCGATAAAGCCTTTGTTAAAGTGCCGGACCTCGAGGCGATTATGCCGAGAGTGCGTAATCCACGAATCAATTATTACGCCTATAACTTGCTTTCGCGACTTTACACGCAGTGGAGCCGCTATGAAGTTGCGTTGGGTTATTTAATTAAAGCACAGTCCGCGCTTGATCATATGGAAGGCATTAGTCAGCTTCGTCGTCGATTGTACCTCAAGTCATCCATTGCAGATATTCAGTTGCGCCTCGAACAGTGGGACTTAGCGTTGAAAACGTCACAGGAGGCACTCGATGAAATCGGCGATAATTCCATTCCATCGTTGTCATATGAGCTGTGGTTTACTCAGTATTATGCCTACACCAGTCTTGGTAACTATGAGCGTGGACTTACGGCGCTGCAGAAGGCGTATCAGTATACGGAAAACTTTCCCTATCAACGCGCCATTGTTTTGAATAATTTTGGCGACTCGTACATGCGGCTAGAGCAGTTGGATAAAGCTAAAGCTCACCTGAATGAAGCCTTGGCGTTAGCCAAATCATTAGATTATGACGATATGGTGCGCACGGTCGAATTTAACCTAGGTTTTATCGCTGTGAGACAAGGCGATAGCTTAGGTTTGCAACAGATGAAACGGGTCGTTGATTATTTTCGCGAAACCGACCAATTGAGTGCGCTTGAACAAACCCTAAAGGAGCTTGCTCAAGCTTATGAAGTTATGGAGCGATATAAAGAGCAAGCGGTTGCTTTAAAAGAACGACAGTCTATTCGAGAAAAAATCTTACAAAATTCGCAAAGTAAGGCATTAGCCGAAATGCAGGCATTGTACGATAATCGTGATAAAGCTCAGCGAATAGATTTGTTGGAGCAGCGCAACAAGCTGAGCGAGCAGATCATAGAGAATAATCGTCAACAAACAATTATCACTTGGTTAGCGATCATTCTGGGTGGCTTTGTGTTCTTGGCGCTATTGTTGCTCTACCGCAAAGTGAAAGAGTCTAACCGTAAATTGCAACAGGCTAACGTTGCTCTATCAGAGCAAACTAAACGCGATCCGTTGACTGGTTTGGAGAACCGTCGCTCGATGCAACTATCGATGGAGGCGCGCAGAAAACAAAATGTAACCACGCCGATTGGTCTCGTGTTACTCGATATTGATAATTTCAAGCGAATTAATGATACCTACGGACACCATACCGGCGACGAAGTACTCGTAGAGATGAGTCGTCGTCTGCGCGAATTGTGCCGCGAAGACGATAGCTTGGTCCGCTGGGGCGGAGAGGAATTTTTATTTTGCCTTAATCGCGTTAACCAGCAGCAGCTCATAGAGCTTGTGAAGCGTATTCAACACGCGGTGTCGTCTGAACCGGTCGAGACGTCGAAAAAAGCCATAGAGGTGACAGCGACTATTGGTTTCATTACACTGCCTTTCAGTCATTTCAGTGAGGCTGAGCTAGACTGGGAGAGCGCTCTGAAGTTGGCGGACCTTGCACTTTATTCAGGCAAAGCACGAGGTCGTCACTGCGCAGTTGGCGTCATGGGCTTAACAGAGCACGGGCATGCACACATGGATGACTTAATTGATAACTCAGATGCAGCTATTGAAGATAATTGGTTAGTGCTTGAGTTAGTCGAGGAAAGTTGATGAAGCTATCGCAATTTGGTCCAGGGGCGCTTGTAGCGGCCGCATTCATAGGGCCGGGAACGGTAGTAACGGCCTCGCTGGCTGGCGCTGAATTCGGTTATGCGTTGTTATGGGCGCTATTACTTTCCACACTTATTTGTGCTGTTTTACAAGAGATGGCATCGCGTATTGGGGTGGTCACCGGTAACGGGCTTGGTGAAAACATCCGCGACCAAATTACCTCACCTTGGCTGCGCATTCTTTTCTTCACACTGATTATCGCGGCCATTGTGGTTGGCAACAGCGTTTACCAAGGCGGTAACTTATCGGGCGCTACGCTTGGTGCGCAGGAAGTGTTGGGGGAGGTGCCGTTACTATCGGATTGGTTTGCCAAGGGATGGCCGTTAGTTTTTGGCCTATTAGCGGCCGCTATTCTTTGGCAAGGCAAAGCCAGGTTTATTGAGTATGCGTTGATTACGCTGGTTTTGTTGATGAGCCTCGCGTTTATCGGTACTTTTTTGTTGACCGACCCGAACTGGCTTGGCGTTGCCGATAGTTTGCTGCGCTGGCGTTGGCCGTCGGACAGTATTTTAACCGTTATCGCGCTGGTCGGAACGACCGTGGTGCCTTACAACTTATTTCTTCATAGCGCGTCGGTGGCAAATAAGTGGTCCGGTGATGAAGGAGTAAAACAGGCGCGGATCGATACGTTTATCTCAATTCCGCTGGGCGGCCTCATTTCTATGGCGATATTGGCGACCGCTGCCAGCGCTTTTTTTGCTCAAGGTATTGCTATTGAGTCCGCTGGTGATCTTGCTATCGCGTTGGCCCCTTTATTTGGTGACTCTGCTAAATATTTAATGGCACTCGGCTTGTGTGCAGCCGGTATTTCATCAGCTACCACTGCACCACTGGCATCTGCTTATGCGCTATGCGGTATTATGGGATGGAAACAGTCATTAACTGGCTTTGCTTTTCGCGTCATTTGGGCAACGATTCTAGTGCTAGGTGTTGTCATTAGTAGCCTAGGTCTATCGCCGATTAAAGTGATCTGGTTTGCTCAAGTCGCTAACGGTATTTTACTTCCGGTTATCGTCGGTTTCATTTGGTGGTTGTGTAATCAGTCGACGATGAGACACATGAAAAACAGTATCGTGGGTAATGCATTCGCAGCCATCATCATGTTAACCAGTATCGTGCTAAGCTGGAAAAGTCTGCATCATGTCTGGTTGTCCATCACCGGTTAGTCACGGGTATTTGAGCTAAAAAATAAAGTTTTCGTTGACAAACTTTCTTTCTACATCTATATCGTCATTGTCGTTATAGGCGACAGACTTTTTGTTAGGTTTTAGTCTGTAGGAAGGGCTTGCCATGACCGCAATTACACGTGAATTTTTATTGAGAAAACCGTTTAACGATTTCCGCAATTATCCCTATGGTTTCTCTCGCTCTGGGGATTTTTCTATTCGAGAAAGTGACGCACTGACTCAATATGGCTGTTTAATCACTGCTTTATTGCAGGGTGAATTAACGCCTAGCTGCGATGAAGATATTTCATTGCTCGCATCGGCTCGTGGTGAACAAGCGCCCGTAACCGTTGTTGAAAAGGCTTGGGCAAAATACCAAGCACGCATACACCGGCCTAAGGTGGCAAGTATGTATGGTAAAGGTAAATTATCCGATGAAGATTTCGGTTACTCCACTGACAGTGAAGATGACTTAATCGTCGAGGATTAATTGAGGAAAGCGTCTGTGACTGAAAAAACAGGCGCTTTTTTGTTGTTGTTTTGCTCGCTTCTTTGCTTCTGCCGCTAAATCAGAAACGTCATGATACGAGTTACAGCGATAATAGTCTGGCTGTACAATACCAATTGCAATGCCTAATAATGGGAACTGCGCTCGTTCTCCCGTTCTGTCATTGGCCAAAATATACTGCCTCGCTTGATCAGCGGTTGAGTAAAACTCTTTCACTTTGGCCTCAAAACGCGCCACTACGTCGAGATATTTATCTCTGTTAGTCGCAGCAACAGGCGAGATAGTGACAAAATCGTCGCCCCCGATATGACCGACAAAGTGATGACTCTCAGCGAATACCTCGCGTAATAGCTCGCCCACCCAAGATATTACTCGGTCGCCTTTCGAATAGCCGTAAACGTCGTTATAGGGTTTAAAGTTGTTAAGGTCAAAGTAAGCGACTTCAAAAGCTTTATTATCTTCGAGATATTGGGAGATGGTGCGGTGTATCGGCACGTTTCCCGGTAACAAAGTTAGTGGATTAGCATAGCGTGCATTCTGAACTTTGACTTCGGTGATGCGTCGCAAGAGATCTCGAATGGACGCGATGCCTTGATATCGACTATTTTGTGTAACAATAAATTGTTTGTAGATATCAACATCAAAATCATCGGTCACTTTGTTACTGACCAAGTCGATGGGTGTTTGCCAGTCCACAATCATGGGGTTCTTATCCATTACTCGAACGACATCTTTATTGGCGTAAAGAGCGCGTCCATAAGACCCCGAGAATAACTCCATAATCGCTTCGCGGCGCAACATACCGACCGGCTTACCGTTGTCGACAACGGGAATTGCGGTGAGTTGCTTGTCACCGGTGAATAAATCAAGCGCCACATGCGCTTTTGTCGTCGATGGGATGCTAGGCGCATCTTTAACTAACTGAGCAATGGTATCGCCATTAGGTCGATGTGAGCTAGCAATACGCTCTATCAGTTGTGAATCCGGGTGTAAGGGCGGGCTTTGAACGGGCCGACAGAGGTAAAAGCCTTGATACAAATGGATTCCTAGTTCATTCAACTGCTGCAGTTCTGCTTGAGTTTCGATACCCTCTGCAATGACTTTCGCGTTTAAATTACGAGCAAGGTTGATAATTGATTGCACAAACTCCTTTTTAGTCGCATCGTGCTGGAGTTCTTTTATAAAATAGCGGTCGATTTTAACGAAGTCGGGTTGCAGTTCTGACCATAACTTGAGGCCCGAATAACCCGCCCCCAGATCATCGATAGCGACACGCAGGCCCAGTGCGCGATAATGCGCAATAGCCTCAGATAGTAAATCGGTATCATCTATTGGGTAACGTTCTGATAGCTCGATGATGATGCGTTCAGGTGCTAACCCATGCAGTTCTGAGAGCCGCAGGGTGCTGCCAGTGGGATGGCTCTCATCTTTAAGTACGTTGGGATTTACATTGAGGAATAACTTGGCGTCTGTCTCAAGTTGGACAAAGCGCTGAATGGCTGCGTTGCGGCAGGCTAATTCGAGCTCGGAGAGGAGTTCTTGCTCTTGTGCTAACTTAAAGAGCTGGTCAGGGAACTCGAGTGAATGCCCCTCAGGACCACGAATAAGTGCTTCAAATCCCAAAATTGTTTGCGATGCATTGTCAAATATTGGCTGAAAAAGCGGCGATAAACGATCATTTTCGATGAGTTCTAGTAAGGCGTCCCGATTCGACATGCATAGTGAGCTGACTGATTAACGATGGCATTAATTTATCTCAATTGAGTGACGAATTTGTGACAGTCGAACTAAAAAGCGGCTTAGACAGCCGCTTTTTAAACTCGCTATTAACCCAGACGCTTAATAGCATGGTGTGCAATATCATTGCGGTAATAAACGTTATCCCAATGAATATGCTTAACTAACTGATAGGCTTCAAGCTGTGCCTGCTGGACGTCATCGCCAAGTGCCACGCAACACAACACACGACCGCCGTTTGTTAACAAACGGCCTTGCTCGTATTTTGTACCGGCATGAAAAACCTTGTATGACTCCGTTGCTTCGGGAATGCCTTTAATTTCGTCACCCTTATTATAGGACTCAGGGTAACCTCCAGCAGCCATCACTACGCCTACAGCGGTGCGTTCATCAAAGCGAGCCGAAGTACCCGCCAATTGACCTGTAATCGCCTTTTCGCAAAGCTCAACCAGATCCGAACGCATGCGCATCATGATGGGCTGTGTTTCGGGATCACCAAAGCGACAGTTGTACTCTAACACTTTGGCAGAACCATCTGGAGCAACCATTAAGCCAGCATAAAGAAAACCAACATAAGGTGTACCTTCCGCTGCCATGCCGTCGATGGTGGGTTGAATGACGTGCTGCATAACCCACTCATGGACTTCATCGGTGACGACGGGAGCGGGAGAATAAGCGCCCATACCGCCGGTATTAGGACCTTTATCGCCGTCATCGCGCGCTTTATGATCTTGACTCGATGCAAAAGCGACGGCTGTTTTACCATCGGCGATAACGATAAATGAAGCTTCCTCGCCAGTGAGAAACTCTTCGATTACAACACGACTGCCGGCCTCGCCGAACTTATTGCCAGCTAACATATCGTCGATTGCAGCATCGGCTTGCTCAAGGGTTTCAGCAATAATGACGCCTTTGCCTGCTGCTAAGCCGTCTGCCTTTATGACGATAGGTAGTTGGTTGTCACGCACATAGCTTTTAGCCGTCGCAATATCTGTAAAGGTGTCGTATGCGGCTGTAGGAATGTTGTGACGCGCCAAAAAGTCCTTACTGAACGACTTTGAGCCCTCGAGTTGTGCGGCTGCAGCAGAGGGACCAAAAATCGCAAGTTTACGCGATTGGAACAGATCAACGATACCTTTTACCAAAGGCGCCTCAGGACCAACAATGGTGAGGTCAATCGCATTCTCTTGAGCAAAGTCAGCTAACCCCTCGATGTCTTCAGCACTGATGCTAACATTTTTAAGGTTTGCTTCATCGGCTGTTCCGGCGTTGCCCGGTGCAACAAATACCTCAGTGACTTGTTTTGACTGGGCGGCTTTCCATGCGAGCGCGTGCTCGCGGCCACCGCCACCAACTACCAATATCTTCATGTGTTACCTTTGTGTTGTTGGTTTTCTAAACTTCAGTGTGAAGCGATCGCTCTCGCCAATCGCCTTATATATCTCGGCATCATCACCTTCATTAACATTTAATGTCGGTGGTAGGTTCCAAACACCATTTGGATGGTCTGCCGTATCTTTCGGGTTGGCATTAATTTCACTGGCTTCAACAAGCTCAAAACCCGCTTGCTCAGCGATATCAATAACCCACTGTTGATGAACATAGCCCGATTCCGCCATTGCATCAGCACTCGCATTGCTCGGTAAGCGGTGATCAACAACACCTAAAATACCGTCTGGCTTCAGCGCTCGCCAAAACTGACTAAATGCGTCACGCACAGCTTCTTCACCGCCGCTCATATACCAGTTGTGCAAGTTACGGAATGTTAGTACGCGGTCAGCGCTGTTGGGTGGCGCAATATCACTTTCCAAATCAGTCAGCGGTGCAAATTCGGTGATTTCAACATTACCGAATACCGCTTCGGTTTGAATACGATCAGTGAACTTTTCTAATGAGCGTTGATAATAGTCACTGCCCGAGTTTTGCGGAAAGTGTGCAGCGTAAAGCTGGCCGCTTTCACTTAAATAAGGAGCGAGAATTTCTGTGTAGTAACCGCCGCCTGGCCAGATCTCAACCACTGTCATGGTTGGTGCGAGTTCAAAAAACTCGAGGGTTTCAACGGGATGACGAGCTTCGTCACGCTTTACATAGCGTTCCGTGCGGCTATCGTCCTGAACGGCTTTTTCTAGTGTCATGCTAGAGCCGACTGAACCTTCGTTCGACGCTTGCCCGCAAGCACTTAAAGTCAATGCCGCAGCAATCGATAACATCAGTTTCGTTTTCATTCTTGTTTCCTCCGTAGTTGTTGAAGATAGATTAGCCCTGCTGATGCAGGGCTGCAAATCTGTCTAACTATTACCTACGGATTAATGACGGAAATGGCGCATTCCCGTAAAGACCATGGCAATACCATGTTCATCGGCCGCCGCAATAATTTCCTCGTCTCGAATGGAGCCGCCTGGCTGAATGATCGCTTTAATGCCGGCTTCTGCAGCGGCATCGATACCATCGCGGAATGGAAAGAACGCGTCAGACGCCATAACAGAGCCAGGCACATTGAGGCCTTCGTCGTTGGCCTTTATACCTGCTATTTTTGCACTATAAACGCGGCTCATTTGACCTGCGCCAACACCGATTGTCGCGCCGTCTTTGGCATAGACAATCGCGTTAGATTTTACAAATTTAGCCACTTTCCAACAGAAACGCAGATCGGCCATTTGCTCATCGGTTGGCGCAACTTTTGAAACGACGCGTAACTGCGACTCATCCACGTCTTGCGCGTCTGCTTCTTGAACTAATAGACCACCTGCAACGCGTTTGTAGTCCCATTGCTCGGTCGACTGCGACCACTCTCCACACGCCAGTAAGCGGACATTTTTCTTCGATTCTATGACGACTTGTGCAGACTTACTGACGGAGGGCGCAATAATCACTTCGACAAACTGTTGGTCAATGATTGCTTTAGCGGTGGCTTCGTCAAGCGGGCGGTTAAACGCGATAATACCGCCAAAAGCGGATGTAGGGTCGGTTTTAAAAGCGCGTTGATACGCCTGTTCAATGGTGTCTGCGATAGCAACGCCACACGGGTTAGCATGTTTAACGATGACACAGGCTGGCTCAACAAAGCTTTTTACGCATTCGAGCGCAGCATCGGTATCCGCGATATTGTTAAATGACAACGCTTTGCCTTGCAATTGTGTTGCGCTGGAAACGGTGCCTTGAGGCGCATCTTGTTCGGTATAAAATGCGGCCTTTTGGTGACTGTTTTCACCATAGCGCAGGCTTTGTTTGTGGTTAAACTGGAGATTATAGGTGCGAGGAAATGCTGCTTCATCACGCAGACGACCACCTAAATAGTTTGCGATCATGCCGTCATATTGCGCGGTGTGCTCAAACGCTGACACGGCGAGCTCAAAGCGCTTTTCGGCTGACACTGCGCCGCTGTTTTGCTCCATATCAGCGATAACAAGTTCATAATCATCACTGTTAACCACGATCGTAACGTCTTTGTGGTTTTTGGCAGCAGCACGCACCATAGTCGGTCCGCCAATATCAATATTTTCAATTGCGTCTTCGAAGCTACAGTCGTCTTGCGCGATAGTCTTTGCGAACGGGTAAAGGTTAACAACGACCATATCGATAGGTGCTATATCGTGAGCTTCCATAACCGTTTGGTCGACATCACGACGGCCTAAGATACCACCATGAACCTTGGGATGAAGTGTTTTTACACGCCCATCCATAATCTCTGGATGACCCGTGTGGTCCGAGACATCTTTGACGGTGAGGCCGGAGTCGCGTAACAGCTTTGCGGTGCCGCCTGTAGAAAGAAGTTCAACGCCGCGCGATGCTAGTTGCTTAGCAAACTCCACGATACCGGTTTTATCTGAAACACTTAGAAGAGCACGTTTGATAGCTGGGGTCGTCATTATAAAGCCTTAATTTGAATTACAATTAATGGACAGTTTAGTAAAAAAAAGAGCGCCAGAAGGCGCTCTTGTAGAATAGGCAATTAATTCATGCCGTATTTCTTTAGTTTTTTGCGTAAAGTGCCACGGTTAATACCAAGCATGGTGGCAGCGCGCGTTTGATTCCCTCGAGTATAGGTCATGACTTCTTCGAGCAGTGGTGCTTCTACTTCCGATAAAACAAGCTCGTACAGCTCTTCAGGATCTTGGCCATCGAGTTGACGTAAGAAGCTGTTGATGGCTTGTTTGACTGAGTCACGTAACGGCTTAGGTTGTGAGTTATTTCCAATAGTGGTTAAAGGAGATGTGTTCTCACGATTTGGGTTTTGATCAAACATAATGCGCTTATCTCTTTCCTACAGTGACAAAAAATAATGTTCCAGGGTATTAATCTGCTGTTCAGCTTCTTCAATACCGTTAAACGCTTGGCGAAACTCGCGCCCGTTAGGGCGCTCATTGAGATACCAACCAACGTGCTTACGAGCGATTCGCACACCTTTATACTCGCCGTAAAACTGATGTAAGGCTTTCACATGCTCTACGACAGTGTGGGCGACTTCTTCGAGCGGAGGTACTTGCAAGTGCTCTCCATGCTCTAAAAAGTGCTGTATCTGCTTAAATATCCAAGGGTTACCTTGTGCACCACGTCCAATCATGATGGCATCGGCTCCTGTATATTTAAGCACGTGCGCTGCTTGCTCGGGCGACGTGATATCTCCGTTAGCAATGACAGGAATTGATATTGCCTCTTTAATCGCACGAATGGTGTTATATTCTGCTTCGCCTTTATACATGCATGCGCGCGTGCGCCCATGTACGGCTAACGCTTGAATACCACAGCGTTCAGCGATCCGAGCGATTTCAATTCCATTTTTGTGGTTTGGGTTCCAACCCGTTCTTGTTTTCAAAGTCACGGGTACATCAACCGCTTCAACCACTGCTGTTAAAATGTGTTCTACAAGCTCGGGGTGTTGCATTAACGCTGACCCTGCGAGCTTTTTATTCACTTTTTTTGCCGGGCAGCCCATATTGATATCAATAATTTGAGCGCCTTGGCTGACATTTATTCTCGCCGCCTGTGCCATCAACTCGGGCTCAGAGCCTGCAATTTGTACCGACCGGATACCTAATTCACCCGAATGATCCATGCGTTGCATCGATTTATCGGTTTGCCATACCTTAGGGTTGCTCGACAGCATTTCAGAAACTGTCATGCCAGCACCCAGCTTATGGCAAAGCTGTCGGAATGGCTGGTCAGTCACCCCGGCCATTGGCGCTAAAATCAGGTTGTTGGGTAATGAATATGAACCAATCCGCATCGGTCAAAAACTACTCAGCGAAAAGGGAGAGAATTTTATGGAATTTATGGGATAAAGAAAAGGCTAAAAAGTATGCAAATTTGGTCTTTTTTTAATTTTTTACTATTGACAAAAGTCGCGCAGAGTCACTCTGCGCGGTATCCTGCCAACATGACCCATTCATCTTGTTGAGTTGGTGTTTCAAATTCAATTTCCGGCGCGTAAGCGTCGATGACCGATTGCGCTTGGCGTGCGAGTATGCCGGAAAGTACGAGGCGTCCACCTGGCTTTACGAACGTTTTGATAACATGAGCTAAGTCACGTAACGGACCAGCAAGTACATTCGCTAAAACAATATCAGCTTGGACACTTGGATGTTGCTCCGGCAAATAGACGTCAAACTTATCGGCGACATGATTTCGCTCAGCATTCTCTTGTGTCGATATAAGTGCTTGCTTGTCGATATCAATGCCTAACGCATGGGCAGAACCCAATTTAAGCGCAGCAATGCCTAAGATCCCAGAACCGCAACCAAAGTCGACTATCTGCTCATTACCTTTTACATGAGCATCAAGCCACTCGAGACACATCGCTGTAGTGGGGTGAGTCCCGGTACCAAATGCCATACCTGGGTAGAGCAATATATTGACGGCGTCGGGCTCTGGAATATCGCGCCAACTTGGGCAGATCCATAGCCGTTTACCAAACTGAATAGGATGAAAGTTGTCCATCCATTCGAGTTCCCAGTCTTTGTCCTCAAGTCCATCGAGTTTGTACTGCAGTGGTTTGGGTACAACTTTAGCTTTCTCTAAGTTAGCCACGACAGGCTTCATATCGATATCGGCATCGAATAAGCCAGTCACTAAGGTATGTTGCCATAGCAAGACTTCGCCCAGTGGTGGCTCGAAAATTGGCGTATCAGCTCCATCGCGATAAGTCACTGCTTGTGCACCGTTGGCCATGAGCATGTCACCCACTTGGGGTGCATGCTCTTCTGAACTTGATAATGTCAATTGAATCCAGGGCACTGGTTAGTGACCCCCAAGGCCAAGTTTCTTCTCAAGATAGTGGATATTCGTACCACCGTGTTGGAAGTTTTCGTCAGCCATGATGGACTTCTGCAATGGAATATTGGTTTTGATGTTTTCGATAATCAGCTCGTTCAGCGCATTGCGCATACGAGCAATGGCGATGTCACGGTTTTCACCGTAGGTAATTAGTTTGCCAATCATCGAGTCATAGTTCGGTGGCACTTTATACTCGGTGTACACGTGTGAATCCCAACGTACACCAAACCCACCGGGTGAGTGGAACCGAGTAATTTGGCCCGGTGAAGGGACAAAGGTCTCAGGATCTTCCGCATTGATACGACACTCAACGGCATGTCCGCGAATCACTACATCTTCTTGATTGAACGAGAGTTGACGACCTGCTGCAATACGCAGTTGCTCTTTGATCAAATCAATCCCTGTGACCATTTCGGTAACGGGGTGCTCCACCTGAATCCGAGTGTTCATCTCAATGAAGTAGAACTCACCGTTTTCGTACAAGAACTCAAAGGTACCTGCACCACGGTAACCGATTTCGATACAGGCTTTTGCACAGCGCTCGCCAATGAATTTACGCATTTCTGGCGTTATACCTGGAGCTGGCGCTTCTTCAACCACTTTTTGGTGGCGACGCTGCATAGAGCAATCACGCTCACCTAAGTGAACCGCATTACCTTGCCCATCAGCCAACACTTGGACTTCAACGTGGCGTGGATTTTCAAGGAACTTCTCCATGTACACGACAGGGTTACCAAACGCCGCACGCGCTTCGTTTTGGGTCATGCGAATAGCACTGAGTAGTTCACTCTCTTGACGCACAACGCGCATACCACGACCGCCACCACCGCCGGCTGCTTTGATGATGATTGGATAGCCGATGCGTTTCGCTAATTTAATGTTGCGCTCATCGTCGTCGTCCAATGGACCGTCTGAACCAGGTACACAGGGCACCCCCGCCTTTTTCATGGCTTTAATGGCTGACACTTTGTCGCCCATCAGACGAATGACATCGGCTGTCGGTCCAACAAATACAAATCCTGATTTTTCGACTTGTTCAGCAAAGTCAGCGTTTTCAGCAAGAAAGCCGTAACCTGGGTGAATAGCGGCGGCGTCGGTAATCTCGGCGGCGCTGATAATTCTCGGAATATCGAGATAGCTCTCTGCGGCGGGCGCTTTACCGATGCATATCGCTTCGTCCGCTAATAAGACGTGCTTTAAATTACGGTCAACCGTTGAATGAACAGCGACCGTTTTGATGCCTAGCTCTTTACACGCGCGGAGAATGCGAAGTGCAATCTCACCGCGGTTTGCTATGACCACTTTATCTAACATGATGCGTTCCCGGTTTAGTCTTACTCAATGACGAACAGAGGTTGGTCAAATTCAACAGGCTCTTCGTTTTCGACCAAGATTTGCTTAATAACGCCACTCTTATCCGCTTCGATTTGGTTCATCATTTTCATCGCTTCAACGATACACAGCGTGTCACCTGCATTCACGCGTGATCCGACAGTCACGAATGGACTTGCATCTGGTGATGGTGCTTCGTAGAACGTACCTACCATTGGCGAGCGAACGATATGTCCCGAGATCTCCTCTGACTCGGCGGGCGCGCTGTCAGAGCTTTGCGGTGCTGCCGGTGCCGGGGCTGCTTGTTGAGGCGCGGCACTGTATTGGATAGGTGCTTGCGCTGGTTGCGGGCTGTAACGGTTAATACGAACAGATTCTTCGCCTTCAGTGATTTCTAATTCCGAAATGCCCGATTCTTCAACTAACTCAATGAGTTTCTTAATCTTGCGGATATCCATGGTGCTGTTTAACCTCTAATTTATTTTTCTAGAGTTGAATCGATGAGCCGATTAGCCGCAGCCAACGCCAGCTCGTAACCGTAAATGCCGAAGCCGCTAATGACACCCTCGGCTATATCTGCCAAATATGAGTGATGTCGAAATGCTTCGCGACGATAAATATTGGAGATGTGTACTTCGTAAAAAGGTATTCCCACGCCAAGCAACGCATCTCTTAGCGCCACGCTCGTGTGCGCGAAAGCACCGGGATTAATGATGATCATCTGGGATTTCTGCGCCGCTGCGTGCACCCATTCGATCAATTCATATTCGCGATTGCTTTGCTTACACTCAAGCGTGACACCGAGCGTATTTGCTTGTGTTTGAAGTAATTGCTCAACATCTTCAAGCGTTTCATGTCCGTATATATTGGGCTCACGGCTTCCTAATAAGTTCAAGTTAGGGCCGTTTAAAACCAAAATATGCTTTTTTTGTCGAGAAGTGTTTTGCATATTGCCGCCAAAAGTTACGAACATGTTAAAAGTCAAAAGTTAATGGTGGTTCAATAAAATTTAGCCACCATTTTGACAAAACTTTCTGCATTATAGTTGAGTTATGCCAGTTTGCAGTAAAATACTGGTCTTATCAGCGATTTTCGCCGCAAACTCTAGTTTGCAGTGTCTTTCATCTTTTGTAAATGTTCATTGAACGCATCTTCATCCAAAAAGCCGGTTACACGCCACTGCTTGAGCTCCTCGCCATTTGGGGAGAAGAATAAAAGCGTTGGTAACCCCAGTACTTGGTAGTCGCTGAGTAATTGCTTGTGCTCCGCGGTATTTGCCGTGACGTCTATCTGCAACTTTTTAAACTCGCCAAGTGCACGCTGTACTGAACGGCGTGAAAAGGTATATTGCTCAAACTCCTTGCATGCAACGCACCAATCAGCATAAAGATCGACCATCACCCACTGCTGAGATTGGCGTGCGTTATTCAGCTGTTGCTCAAGCGCTGCTCGCGTTTCAACCTGAGTGAAAAAACCGTGGGCCTGCTTAACGGCGTAATATTTATCGACTTGCCAATAGCTACCAGCGATAGCTGTCGCCGTTACCAGCAGGTAGAGTAAAGCGCGGCTTAACGGATGCTTAAGATCGTTAATATGTCGTCCCATATACACCGCTAGACCGACAAAGTAAGTAAGCCATAAAAAGAAGCTTACTGTGTCGTTAAATAGCCGCTCCAATAAGAAAGCCACTGCAGCCAATAGTAACCAGCCGAGTATGTGTTTGATGATATTCATCCAAGCACCGGCTTTTGGTAATAACCGTCCACCTGATGCGGCAAATATAATTAACGGCAAGCCCATGCCCAAACTCAGCGCGTAGAGTAAAACGGCGCCCGAGAGCCAGTCACCTGTTTGCGCAACGAATAGCAATGCCCCACTGAGTGGAGCGGTCGTGCACGGTGAAGCGACTAACCCTGAAATCACACCGATAGAAAAAACGCCGGCAATACGACCGCCGCTTTGCTTTCTGCTGATTTGGTCTAGACGAGATTGCCAACTCGAGGGAAGTTGCAGGTTAATAACATCCAACATGCTCATTGCAAACATAGCGAAGGCAACCGCTAAGGTGCCAATGATTAAAGGATGTTGGAAATACGCCTGAAATTGCATCCCCATTGAGGCAACGATAAGTCCTAACAACGAATAGGTAATAGCCATTCCCTGCACATAAATGAAGGCAAGAAAGACGAGGTTTTTGAGTGTTTTTGGTTTATCGCCTACCACGGTTGCCGAAATAATTGGATACATTGGGAACACGCAGGGTGTAAAGGCGAGCCCTATACCGAGCAAAAAGAAAAGCCCCAAGGTGGCGATGTCAACGTGTTGGATTTGCCAGTTGGCAGTTGCCGCGCTAGGCGACGCGTTCGATGGCGCATCGTTGTTACGCTCAAAGCTAATAACGCGAGTTTCAGGCGGGTAGCATAATCCCGCGTCTGCGCAGCCTTGGTAGTGAAAGGTCACCTCGTTGACAGCGTTATTCAGTGGGTAGGTCAGCTCGACATAGTTGCGATAAACCCGGCTCTCTCCAAAGAATTCATCGATGTGTGACTCCGCAGGCGGGTAGTCGATAGGCCGAGTTAGCACCGATTCGGGCGTCAGTTTAAATGCGTGCTGGTATAAGTAATAGCCTGGTTGGATCTCGATACCGACGGTAAGAGGCTGCTCTTTAATGACTTGAATCTTAAACGCTTGGTCGACAGGTAAAAATTCAGGTTGCTGGTTGAATAAATTTTTGTTCTGAGCAAGCGCGCTGGTGGTGAGTAAACACCAACCAACGAAAGCAAGTAATAAAGTTGAACATGTTTTTTTCATGGTTTGGTTTGTACCTCAACCCAGTCCAAGTATGATTCAAGTCCGTCAACGATTTCTGTAACGATAAACTCGGGTGAATCATAGTTGTGCTGTTCGCTGATAAACTGCTTAAGGTTTGCGACCTGCCAATGATGGGTTTTAATCACCAACCAGTATTCACTGTCGCACTGAACTTTATCCTCCCAGCGATAGTAAGAACTCACCTTGGGCACGATTTTTACGCAGGCGGCTAGACGTCGCTCAATCATTGTTTTGGCTAGTCTATCAGCAACTTCGCCATCGTCGGTAGTGGTGTAAACCATGCGGATGGGGGTAGTCATGTTCACCTCGAATATGATGAAAAAAATTTTCTTGCAAACCTTGATAACAGAAAATCATACCCCATTTAAAGGTCACGACTAAATTTAAACGCCCACACAGTGGGTTTTATCAACAACAATAGGTTAAGGAGTTATCGAGAAATGAAACTTCGTCCTTTACACGACCGAGTCATTATCAAGCGTATCGAAGTCGAAGCTAAATCGGCAGGCGGTATCGTTCTAACTGGCTCAGCAGCAGAAAAATCAACGCGTGGTGAAGTCGTTGCCGTTGGCAACGGACGCATCTTAGAGAGCGGTGAAGTACGTCCACTTGACGTGAAAGTGGGCGACAAAGTGCTTTTCAATGAAGGGTACGGCGTTAAGACTGAAAAAATTGACGGCGAAGAATACCTGATCATGAGCGAAAGCGACATCTTGGCTATCCAAGAGTAAGCCGAATCTAAACAGTCTCTAAGAGTACAGTTAAGAGGAATCAAAAAATGGCAGCAAAAGAAGTAAAATTTGGCAATAACGCGCGTCAAAGAATGTTGAAAGGTGTAAACACCCTTGCAGACGCGGTTAAAGTGACCTTAGGTCCTAAAGGCCGTAACGTTGTTTTAGACAAGTCATTCGGCGCACCAACCATCACTAAAGATGGTGTTTCTGTAGCGAAAGAAATCGAGCTTGAAGACAAGTTCGAAAACATGGGCGCGCAGATGGTTAAAGAAGTTGCCTCTAAAGCTAACGACGAAGCAGGCGACGGTACAACCACTGCGACCGTTTTAGCACAAGCTATCGTAAATGAAGGCGTGAAAGCGGTTGCGGCGGGTATGAACCCAATGGATCTGAAGCGCGGTATCGATAAAGCAGTTACTGCGGCTGTCGAAGAGCTGAAGAAGATCTCTCAACCTTGTGCTGACAGCAAAGCCATTGCACAAGTAGGTACTATCTCAGCTAACTCTGATAGCACCATCGGCGAAATCATTGCTAAGGCGATGGACAAAGTCGGTCAGGAAGGCGTTATTACCGTTGAAGAAGGTCAAGCGCTGCAAGACGAGCTTGATGTTGTCGAAGGTATGCAGTTCGACCGTGGTTACTTGTCTCCTTACTTCATCAATAACCAAGAAAGCGGCTCTGTTGAACTCGACAACCCATTCATCTTGTTGGTTGATAAGAAAGTATCGAACATTCGCGAATTACTGCCTGTACTTGAAGGCGTATCTAAAGCAGGTAAGCCATTGCTTATTATCGCTGAGGACGTTGAAGGCGAAGCGTTGGCGACCTTGGTTGTTAACAACATGCGTGGCATCGTGAAAGTTGCGGCTGTTAAGGCACCTGGTTTCGGTGATCGTCGTAAAGCTATGCTTCAAGACATCGCGGTATTGACGGGTGGTACGGTCGTTTCTGAAGAAATCGGCATGGAGCTTGAGAAAACTCAACTTGAAGACTTAGGTACTGCTAAGCGTGTTGTTATTACCAAAGATAACACCACTGTTGTCGATGGTAATGGTGATGACGCTGCGATTGAAGGCCGTGTCACGCAAATCAAACAACAGATGGAAGAAACTTCATCTGATTACGATCGTGAGAAACTACAAGAGCGTCTTGCGAAACTCGCTGGCGGTGTTGCGGTAATTAAAGTTGGCGCAGCAACTGAAGTTGAGATGAAAGAGAAGAAAGCTCGAGTAGAAGACGCGTTGCACGCCACTCGTGCTGCGGTTGAAGAAGGTGTTGTACCGGGTGGTGGCGTTGCCTTAGTTCGCGCTGCAAGCAAGCTAGCGGAATTAACCGGCGACAATGAAGAACAAAACGTAGGTATTCGCATGATGTTACGTGCGATGGAAGCACCACTACGTCAAATCGCTTACAACGCGGGCGCTGAAGCGTCTGTTGTTGCAAACCGTGTACGTGAAGGTGAAGGTAACTTCGGTTACAACGCAGGTAATGACACCTACGGTGACATGCTAGAGATGGGTATCCTTGACCCAACTAAAGTCACTCGCTCTGCACTGCAATTTGCTGCATCGGTTGGTTCATTGATGATCACCACCGAAGCAATGGTTGCCGAAATCCCAAAGGACGATGAGTCTGCTGGCGGTATGGGCGACATGGGTGGCATGGGCGGTATGGGCGGCATGATGTAATCTGCCGTTCAGCACCATGAACACGCTAAAAAAGAGCCCTCCGGGGCTCTTTTTTTGTTTGTTTGTGTAATCAGGGAATCTTTTGGTTATATTGTAGTCAAATCTTGTGAGTCAATTACCTATGGAGGTGATTATGAAAAGGATATGGGTTACAACGTTGATTCCGCTATCACTTATTGCAACGTCTGTGTTTGCGGGTGAGGCTAAAGTAACGTTCAAGGATGTCGAGAAGTACACTGATTTTTCGCCAGCTACGGGCATTGAGTCGCGCTTCCAAGAAAAGACAAAAGAAGACTTTACTGAGAAATTTAATGAGCTGGCTAGTTTATTGCCAAAAGGCCAAACTTTCGATGTGACGGTCACCGATGTCGACTTAATTGGACGTGTGGAGCCTACTTATGGACAAAGCGCGACATCATATATTCGAGTTGTACGACCTATTGATTTCCCTCGCATGAATTTGACTTACAAGTTAACCGACGCGCAAGGGCAGGTCATTAAAGAGGACTCTGTCGTTGTGAAAGACATGGGATTCGATATGGACAGTATGGCGTCGATTAAGCGACAACGTAATATCAATTACTATGAGCATAAGATGCTCGAAGATTGGTTTAAACAAACCTTCTCCGAGCAAATTAAGGTTAACCAGCCTGGCGGATCTGCTTAAGCCTAGCCAACGTCTCTGTGAGTAACTGGAGTTGCTCGACAATGGTTTTCAACAATTCCTCATTGTCACGCTCCAGTTGCCATGCTTCAACGTTCTTTGTTACTTCCTGGAGATACGGTTGAAAGCGGTTGCCTTTGGTATCGAAAGCTGTCTGTTCAACAAAAATACTGTCAAACTTAGCTTTACCTTGTTCTCTTAAGTCATCTAAATACTGGTCGGCGTCGACAACTTGGCGATACAACACGCGAAGGTGTTCTTGTAGCTGCTTGTCAACGCGATCAATTGCTTCACTCATCGTTAGGTTCCTCATTCGCTCGGCATGATGGGTGTTTTACTGTCACGGTTTGGGATTTCGCGAACGAGCTTGGGTACTAAAAACCCAGGCAGTTTGGCGTTAATTTGTTGCCAGAGTTCACGTGCGCGTGCGTCGCTGACGGCAAAGTGCGCAGCTCCTTGAACCGGGTCGAGTTGGTGTAGGTAATAGGGTAACACAGACGCATCGAAAAGCCTTTCGCTGAGTTGCGAGAGTGCGTCTGCGTCGTCATTGATCGCTTTTAATAATACGCTTTGATTCAGTAATGTGACACCACGTTGTCGCCATGTTGCTAAGTTCTGCTTAAGTAAACTTCCGATTTCATTAGCGTGGTTGGCGTGTATCACCAATATCACTTGCTCGAAGCGTTGGGTTAAATGCGTCGCAAGACGCTCGGTTAAACGTTGTGGTAACACCACCGGCAGGCGAGAGTGAATACGTAACCGCTTTATTTGTTTCAGTTCGGCCAGTTTATCGGCGAGTTCGATGAGGTATCCATCATTGGCAAACAGCGGGTCGCCGCCACTTAAAATGACTTCATTCACTTCTTGATGCTGACGAACGTACTCGACGCACTCGTCAAACTGCTTACGCGGTAATACATCATCCGCATAGGGATAGTGGCGACGAAAGCAGTAGCGACAGTTTATAGCGCACGCCCCCTGAACCAGAAGTAGGACACGTGATGCATACTTATGAAGTAGACCTTGGGGAACGGCGTGTTCGCGTTTGTCGGTCACTTCGTTAAGTGGGTCTGTGCTATACCCTGGCGTTACCGTGAATTCATCAACGACGGGTAGCACTTGTCGCAGGAGAGGATCCTGTGGGTTTCCAGCCTCCATCAACTCGACAAAGGGCCGCGGCACACGAAACGAAAACAATTTTTTTGCTTCGAGGTGATCGTTGAATGCATTGGGATCGAGGCCTAATGTTGTAAGCAGCTGGCGCGGATCTTTATAGCTTTTAGCCAATTCGAGCTGCCATTCATCGCGCGTTGATACTTCAAGGGTTTGCACTGCACGACTCCCTATTTAACAATTAATGTCATTATTTTACCTGAAAATCCGCTTGGATTGGTTTATTATTGCGGCAATCAAGTTGTATTGAGAAACAAGGATACAAAATTTATGGCGAATTACAGCACCAACGAATTTAAAGGTGGCTTAAAGATCATGCAAGACGGTGAGCCATGCTCTATCGTTGAAAACGAGATGGTTAAGCCAGGTAAAGGTCAGGCGTTTAACCGTGTCAAAATCCGTAAACTCATCAGTGGTAAAGTCGTTGAGAAAACGTTTAAGTCAGGCGAGTCTGTGGAAGGTGCCGATGTAATTGAACTGGAGTTGGCATACCTCTATAACGACGGTGAGTTTTGGCACTTCATGAACAATGAAACCTTTGAACAAGTTGCAGCGGATGCAAAAGCCGTCGGTGAAGCTGAAAAGTGGTTAGTTGAGCAAGACGTATGTACACTTACTTTGTGGGAAGGTAATCCGATTAACGTACAACCACCTAATTTCGTTGAGTTGGAGATTACCGAAACCGATCCAGGGTTAAAAGGTGATACTGCCGGTACAGGTGGTAAACCTGCAACACTAATCACCGGTGCAGTAGTGCGTGTCCCATTGTTCGTGCAAATTGGTGAAGTTATCAAAGTAGATACTCGTTCAGGTGAGTATGTCTCACGCGTGCAAAAGTAAATACTATGTCTGACTGGCGCTCAAAAGCCACGTTAAACGTATTAAAGAGACGAGCGGAGTTGTTGCGGCAACTTCGTTCGTTTTTTTTCGAGCGCGATGTTTTAGAGGTTGATACACCACTATTGTGTCAGCACGGTGTCACTGACCGCCATATTGAAAACCTTAGTACGCGAGATAGTCAAAACAACCTACGTTATCTTCAAACCTCCCCTGAATACGCGATGAAGCGTTTGTTAGCCCAATACCGACATAGCATTTATCAGTTAAGCCATGTAGTACGTGATGATCCGGTGGGGCGTCACCATAACCCTGAGTTTATGATGCTGGAGTGGTATAGAGTGGGTTTGGACGATGATCAACTGATAGCTGAGATTGATGAGCTATTAACGTCAGTTGCTGATGCACCGCCTCTGGTAAAGTTGACGTATCAAGATGCCTTTTTGCAGCACATGCGGTGTGACCCTCTAACATCCGATGGAATACAGGCTATTCATCAGCGGTTAAAAGAGGATGAGCGTACACAACAATGGATGGCGGATGAAGATGATGAAAATACCATACTGCAAGTTGCGTTTAATTTTTATATCGAACCGCGGCTATCTTATTCTCAGCCTACGGCTATCACGCATTTTCCTGCAAGCCAAGCTGCTCTAGCGCAAATTGATTCAAAAGATCCGCGGGTGGCACGCCGATTCGAAATTTATTGGCAAGGTGTTGAGCTCGCCAATGGTTATTTTGAACTCACAAATGCGGCCGAGCAGTCACTGCGGTTTGAACTTGATATTAAAGCGCGAGAGATTGCTCGACTTCCGTATCGTCGTGCCGACAATTTATTGTTGGCAGCGCTTGAGCATGGAATACCTCAATGTGCTGGCGTCGCTATGGGGGTTGATCGTCTTTTGATGATTGTGGTGAATGCCGATGCGATTGACCAGGTGTTACCGTTCTCCTATCAGTCTGCTTAGTGATTATATAGTGATCTCCCTTGCTACAACGTTGCGTATGTTATAATATAACAGGCTAATCGTGGTGAAGGAGGTCTTATGACTTATTCAAAGCAACAAAAATTGGATCGCGCTGGTATTTGGATTACCACTGTGTGTGCTATTCATTGTTTGTTACTACCTCTGATCCTTCCCCTGTTGGCACTCGTTGGCTTTTCTTTTCTTGGAGAAGACCTTCTCGAAAATGCGATTCTAGGTATCAGTGTTGTGGTTGGCTTAACGGCATTGATCGGCGGAGCAAAACAGCATGGTAAATGGTCGTTGTTACTCCCCCTGTTAGCTGGCGCTTTAATCTATTCTCAACGTGATGTACTTGGCCCGTGGGGCGAGCCGGTTATCATCGCGGTAGGCGCTGGTTTGATCATCTACGCTCATATTAGTAATTTACGTCGTTCACGTAAATTAACGGCTTCAACAAGTGCTCCCCTCGCTGAAGCCGAAAATATCTAGCCCACTTTTCGTTCCAATAGTACGCCGGCTTCGATATGGTGTGTATAAGGAAACTGATCGAATAAAGCCGCTTTTGTAACGGTAAACTGATTGCTCAGGTCATCTATATTCCTTATCAGTGTTTCTGGATTACAGGATATATAAAGTATCCGTTGATACTGACTCACCACATCAAGCGTAAGATCATCCAGACCTGCGCGAGGTGGGTCGACAAGCACGGTCCCAAAGTCGTAGCTTGTTAGGTCGATATTCTGTAAACGTCGCTTTTCTATGTCACCTTTGAGTGCTTCACTGAATTCCTCTGATGACATACGAATAAACTCAACATTATTGATTCCGTTCATTTCGGTAGCTAACTGAGCCGAAGCGACTGACCGTTTGCTGATTTCGGTAGCAAGTACGTGTTCAAATTGCGTTGAGAGTGGTAGGGTAAAGTTACCGTTTCCACAATACAGCTCGAGCAAATCGTGTTTGGCTGTTCCCACACTATTTATTGCCCAAGTTATCATTTGCTTGTTGATCTCGGCATTCGGTTGAGTGAATGCATTTTCGGTTTGCACGGTCTTCCAGTGACGATCACCGATATTCAAGCACTCGACAACTTCATCGGTTCCGATGACATGTTTTTGCTTTCGTGCACGACCTATGAGTCCAAGCTTGTCAGTTAGTGATGACAATGTGGTATGCATTTGCTCAGCGGCTTGTTCCCATTCTGTATCTAATTGCTTGTGGTATAAGCATGAGATAACTGCTTCATTAGTTGTGGTCGTTAGAAAGTCGACCTGAAACAACTTATTCCTTAGGATCGGTTTATCGATGACGTAGTCTCTAACGGCTTTCATCAAAGTATTAATAAGATGAGCGCCTGGAACAAACTCGTCCATTCGTATCTTCTCCCGCGTTTCGGGATTAAACATAATGTAGTATAAGTCATCCTGTTCATGCCAAACGCGAAACTCTGCACGCATACGGTAGTGGGTGCGAGGTGATTCGTGCAGTTCAAGTTCCCCTTTATAGTAAGGGGATAATAGTTGCTGTAGTCGTTGCGACTTATCGGTAAATTGCGCCGGGTATTCTGAGGTATCGATTGTTTTGTAGGTCATGGCTAATACGCGTTGCTTTAAATTGATGGCTATTAGTTTATCATTTTTGCTGCGTGAGTGCGGTATTGCTGACTTATTAGGCAAATTTATGCGTGATTGTGTTGGGTTTATTTACATTTGATGAGAATCTGCGCAAACGAACAAAGGAGTTAAAAAAAGCCCTTGACCCGCGGAGATAAATGTCTAAAATACGCCCCACGTTTGAGGCAGACAACGAAGTCGCCGAAAACATAAGTTTTCTAAAAAATCTTTTTTCAAAAAAGTGTTGACAGAAAACTGACGGTG
>NYWU01000045.1 GCA_002685255.1 Idiomarinaceae bacterium | reverse complement strand
CTTCAACACCTTGTGCTTGCACGCGATCAAGTAGCTGTGCAACAAATTCGCGATCGCGCATCATGTATAATTGAAACCATGCCGGTTGAGTGTCACGATGCTGATGAATTTCATTAATACCGCACAGTGACACGGTGGATGCGCAGAAAGGAATGTGTTCGTGTTGAGCAGCTCGGTATGCCTGTGTTTCGCCACGACGCGCCATCATGCCTGCTAAGCCCACAGGTCCTAGCGCAAGCGGCGCTGCATAAGGCTGGCCCAGTCGATTAACCGCAAGGTTTATATGTTCAACATCACGCAGCACACGTTGTTGTAAGCGCCAGCGAGAAAACGAATGGACATTAGCGTGTGCGGTTTGTTCAGCAAATGCACCACCCTCAATATAATCAAATAGTGCACGTGGCAAACGCCGCTTAGCAGCTTGCCTAAAATCCTCACTGCCCGCTGGGGTAATCGGGTATCTCATAATGGTTCAAACGTTGTTTTAATGAACGCCAATTCGGCAGAAATGAGTCCATTAACGCATAAAAACGCCTGTTATGGTAGCGCTCAAATAAGTGCGTAAGCTCATGAACAACAACGTACTCAAGCAGCTCTAACGGAAAGTGAACTAACTGAAAGCTTAGCCAAATCTTCTCGGTTCTTGTGTTACAAGTGCCCCATCGTGTATGCATTTTGCGGATGCCGAAACAACCTGCTTTGACACCCATTATGGGTTCCCAATAAGCAAGGAGCACCGTGATCCGCTCACTTAAGTAACGGCGCAATTGTCGTTCGACGTGTTGTTCAGTCAGCCGCTTATCGCCCCGTACAGTCACGTTGAACAGTGCCGAATCAGCCTCAGGGCCAGCCTCTTTAGCGCGTCGGCAAGGCTGGCACACATACCAGTGGCCCGCGAGCAAAACGCGCTCCGTACTGAGTAAAGGCACGCTGGGCGAGCGCGCCGTATCACGCAACTGTTCTCGACGTTGTGTAATCCAGTCATGCCGCTCTGCAATGAGTTCATCAATAAACTTTTGAGGACAGCGTTTAGGAGCGCTCACCTCTAGCTCATCAGCCGAGCGTAAGCGCAAATAAATATGCTTTATCGGCTTACGCAGAATGTTAACTTTAAGAGGCGTCGTTACTTGTTCCATGCCCACCTTGTTTGACGATAAGCTGCTTTAACTCGGTGATCTCTGACCGTAAACCAGCGATTTGCTCGTTTAACTGCTGCTCGCGACTTTGTTCAAGCTCTTGCTCACACGCTTGCAGTTCAAGTCGGCTTTCTTTGTCCATTACATTGACAACAATACCGATCACCATGTTCAGAAAAGCAAAAGCGGTCAAGAAAATGAACGTCATATAGAACAACCAACTCCATGGGTAGACTTCCATCGTCTCATATTGGATATCCGTCCAGTCTTCGAACGTCATCACACGGAACAGAGTGAGCATCGAACGTGCGATGTTTTCCCATAGGAACGGATTAATATCTTTGAATAGATAGCTCCCCAGCGCAGCGTAGATGTAGAAGATAATGAACATCAACAACACGACGTAACCCATCTGCGGCAGTGCTTTTAGCAAGGATGTGATGAGCGTTCGTAATTCGGGAATGATCGATATCATTCGGAGCACTCGGAATACACGCACAAGGCGAGCCAACAAGGCAAGTTCAGAGTCATTCACTGGAATGAGACTGACCACGACTACCAGCGTATCGAACACATTCCAGCCATTTTTAAAGAAGTGCTTTTTATCGCTATCGGCGATGAACCGTATGGCAATTTCAACCACGAAAAAAATAGTGATGAACCAGTCCAAGCCCACCAGCATCGTATTTACCAAGCTCGGGAGTTCGTATGTTTTCGCACCAATCTCCAGTGCTGAGATGATGATCACCGTAATCACCGCAAACTCGAATAAACGGTTGTTTTTTAGCGTGGCTAAGCGCCCTTTTAGTGCTTCATACATACGTTTGTTTTACCTTAAATAGCGAAACACACTTACAGATAGAAAACCCAAACTAAGTACCCGGCCAGCAAAAAACGATAAATAACATAAGGCCACATGCCGACTTGGTTTAACCATTTCAAAAATAAATGAATAGCGGTAATCGCAGTGATGAATGATGCTAATGTTCCGATAGCAAATGCTGTCCAGTCGATTAATACGTCCTCACTGACAACATCCAGTAACTTAAGCGTGGCAGCTGCTACGGTGATCGGGATGGCCATAAAAAATGAAAACTTTGATGCGGTCTCACGCGTCATACCAAGAAAGAGACCCGCCGTGATCGTTGAGCCCGAACGTGAAGTGCCTGGAATAAGTGCAATAGCTTGAAACAGGCCAACAACAAGCGCGTCTTTTAAGCCAATTTGCGCCAACGTGCGTTCGCCACGGCAGTACCTATCTGCCACAGCTAGTAAGATGGCAAACACAACCGTAGTGGTAATGATCACGGCAACAGCACGCAATACGGAGTCGACGTAATCAATAAGGAAGTAACCTGCCACGCACGCGGGTATCGTGGCTACTACAACCATCCAGGCAAGTTTGCTGTCACCGACATGTCGACCCTTAGGAATCGAACGTAAACCATCAAACAACAGCGTACTCACTTCCTTACGAAAATAGCCTACTACAGCGAGTAAAGTTCCAACATGAACAGCCAAGTCAAAAGCAACCCCCTGGTCTTGCCAACCGGTCAGTACCGGTAGCAATATGAGGTGAGCTGAACTAGAGATGGGTAGAAACTCTGTGATTCCCTGTAAAATACCCAACCAAATAGCGTGTAAAAAATCCATGTAAATGCCCGCGTCTCGTCGTTATTGTAATTGCGCAGGCATTATACCCATAACCCTGGTTATTTTAATCAGCCAAAGCTGAATTTTTCTAAGCTTTATCGCTTTATCCGTTCATGTAACCGATTAACCACCGAATCGGTATCGGATGACGGAATTAAAAAGCACAGGTTATAAGCACTTGCACCTTGGCATATCATACGCACCGGTGTAGGTGATACAGCGTCAAAAACCCACTGGCTGAGCTGGGACTGTCGTCCAATTTGGTTACCGATGAGTGCCACTAACGATAAATCCTGTTCTAGCTCGACCCGAGCGAAGGCTTCAATCTCGTCAATCGCAGCCGAGGGTAAAGTGACTTGGTTATTGGCTTGACTGCCGCCTTCATCCAAGGTCAGGGCGATACTCACCTCCGATGTGGTAATCAAATCAACACTGATGTCGTATTTAGCGAAAATGCCAAAAAGCTTCGCCAAAAAACCCGATGCATGGAACATATCAATACTATGCACCGTCATCAGCGTTTGCTTTTTACGCACAGCAATCGCACGTACGTCAGGGCGAAAAACGGTATTTTTCACCAGTCGAGTGCCGCCACGCTCTGGAAACTGGCTATGACCCACAAAAACCGGAATATTGTGCTCGATTGCGGGAATCAAGCTTGCTGGGTGTAGCACTTTTGCGCCAAAAGTTGCCATCTCTGCCGC
Source organism: Idiomarinaceae bacterium (assembly GCA_002685255.1). GTDB lineage: Bacteria > Pseudomonadota > Gammaproteobacteria > Enterobacterales > Alteromonadaceae > Idiomarina. The sequence goes on along the minus strand of NYWU01000045.1, from coordinate 54,375 downwards.
TTCGTCAAAGCTCATTTCTGGAATAGGGAACGCTTCCTTACACAGGCGAGGATCGGTGGAATAGACGCCCGCGACATCGGTCCAAATTTGCACTTCACTGGCCCCTGTCGCCACTGCAAGCAGCGCTGCGCTGTAGTCACTCCCCCCTCTTCCTAACGTCGTTGTCAAGCCCGCTTCGGTGGCGCCAATAAACCCTTGCGTGACATACTGAATGTCCGAGTTTAAGGTAAGCAATTGTTGAGCTGTTTTGGTGCGGGTTGCGTCCATATTCGGACGCGCATGGCCAAAGCGTTCATCAGTAACCAACCACGTTTCAGCGGTCATCACCTCAGCCATCGTTTGAGTTTGTTCTTCCCACACAGCACAAAATAACAAACTTGAGCAGCGCTCCCCAAAACTCAACAATCGATCACGCCATTGGGAAAAGCGCGTCGACGTTTCACCCGGTCTCTCCTCTAAATGCTGACGCAAATCAGCATGAATACACTCAAGCGCAGTCTGCCAATAGAGTAAACGGGGTTGTCTCAACCGAGAGACTTGAGAAAGAATCGTCTGATGACGCTGCTCTATCTGTGCCAAACTATCCGCACTATTGCTCGCCATATGTGCGATTTTAACCAGCGCGTCGGTCACGCCACCACAGGCACTGACCACTACGATTAAACGTTGAGTTTGTTGCTGTACATTGGCTACAGCTGCGGAAATAGCGTCATAAGTTGCAACGCTGGTGCCGCCGAATTTGGCGATACTGAGATTATTCTGAAGTTGATTCATTTGATCCTCTGAACAAATTACAACAATGTTCAGAGAGCTTGGTCCACGCTGAGATGACTCAAAAATGCAGCCAGAAGCTCTCCACCCGATAGGTGACAACTGCAGGTTTTCAAACCCAACAGTCGGTAACACATTGTCCAACCAATGAACTACCTCGGCGGTTAACTCCCTCACATTACTTGCGTGTTGGAACTCAGTCAGTAATGTTACCTAGCAACCGCACCTCTTCCTAAGCCGTATTATTGACTTTTCGATGTTCAGATTCAACCGCCGAAACAAAACTTCGGACTTGATTCCGCCCATTCGATTTCGCTTGATACAGGGCTCTATCAGCTTGTGATATCAATTCTTCAGGGCTCTTAACTCTATCAGTGCTAGATACACCTATACTGACACTGGTCGTCACCGACTCATTAACCTGCATGTTAAGTTGTCTGCGAATACGCTCAGCCAAACCCAGTGCATCAAGCTGGGATGTGTTAGGCGCGATGATTAAAAACTCTTCTCCACCCCAGCGACCCACCACATCGTAATCTCTTACAGATTCGGCCAAGCGCTTAGACAGCTTTATCAGTACTTCGTCACCGAATAAGTGACCGTATTCATCATTAATTGCCTTGAATAAGTCAACGTCAAGTAACAGCACTGAAATCGGTAGTGACCGACGTTTCTTGTACAAACTAAATAACGTCGAATCGAGGTACTGCCGATTAAATAACTGTGTCAACTTATCGGTTTTTGCCATTTTCTCCAATCGTACACTCTGTTCATGTAATAATTGATTGGCTTCAGTCCGTGTCTTTTCGTAAAAGCGATACAAAAGAAGGCTTATAACAAACACCTCAAGCGTGTTTAAAAAGGCTCCTAAAGATAAATGAGGGGCTTTATTAATAAATATTGTCGTGTACAGCTGAAACATAAATATAGAAAAAAACAATACAGTAACCCAAAGACCTTTATTTTTCCCTAGAAGAAAAAAAGCAAAAGGAGGGAATAAAGCAGTCCAGAGATAACCGTTATTATTGCCTGCAGCTAACAACAAGAATGTTGAAATTAACAAGCCTATCATTACCACAAACAACCAACTGACGAGCTCTATCAAATAGCGCTTTTTGAGCAAGTAAAGTAAGCCGCCGGCAATACCGGCACCTATGGCGTCCATGAGCGCAAGGTCCAGATCATTAAACAAAAAAGCGTTTAATGCCGCCAATGACAACAATGCAATAACCCCAATAACCAGACACACTTCCAACAACTGGTTGCGACGGAAGTTCGGGTCAAGCTTACCGGTAATATAGGTAGGACGAAGTAACTGTTTCACGGGGATTGATTAACCGTCCAAATAAAAAAAGATTGACGGAAAAATCAATGTCCGTCAATCTTTTTGATTGAAGATTAGTTAAATCAAGCAGATTGCTTCAAAGTATCCATATCAATTACAAATCGATACTTAACATCGCCCTTCTTCATTCGCTCAAAGGCCTCATTGATATTTTTAATATCAAGCATTTCCACATCACAGTGGATACCATGCTCACCACAGAAATCGAGCATTTCCTGCGTTTCAGGCATTCCACCAATCAAAGAACCCGCTAATACGCGACGCTTCATTACCAGTTGTCCTGCCTGTAATGCGGGGTCTACTGGTTCAAGCAAACCGACCAAAATATGCGTTCCATCAAATTTCAGGCAGTTCAAATAAGGGTTCAAATCATGCTGAACGGGCACGGTGTCGAGCATGAAATCAAATGTTTCGGCAACGGCTTCCATCTGTTCGGGATCGGTAGAAATTACGACATGATCTGCCCCTTGCTTTTTCGCTTCCTTTACTTTGCTCTCTGAGCGAGTGAACAATGTCACTTCAGCCCCCATCGCTTTAGCAAATTTGACGCCCATGTGACCCAGGCCACCCATACCAATGACGCCAACCTTATCGCCTTTTTTAACACCGTAATGGCGTAACGGCGAATAGGTGGTTATCCCTGCGCATAACAAAGGAGCACTCTTGGCAGGATCGAGGCTATCGGGAACGCGCACAACGAAACGGTCACTGACAACCACATTTTCTGAGTAGCCGCCGTAGGTTATTGAGCCGTCAAGTTTGTCCTCACCGTTGTATGTCGGCACCATGCCATTTAAACAATATTGCTCAAGACCTTGGTCGCACGCTTCGCAGCTTCGGCAAGAGTCAACCATGCAACCCACGCCGACAATATCGCCCTCTTTATAGTCTTTCACATCAGCACCCACTCGCGTGACACGCCCAATAATCTCATGCCCCGGTACCACCGGATAAATCGTGCCACCCCAATCGTTTTGTACATAATGAATGTCGGTATGGCAGACACCGCAATACAAAATATCGATGGCTACATCGTCAGCACGAGGCTCACGGCGCTCAATAGTATGGGGAGCCATACCCGAGGTTTCAGATTGTGCCGCATAAGATTTAGTCATGCTTAATCTCCAAGGTTGATATATTTTCAGGTTCAGTTATTACGAATGTTGTAAGTATTGGTAATCAATTTACAATTCACGTACCATTTGAATGCAAGCAATCCTTTAAGTCGTGAATTAATGGTCAAACACGTGATACCCAACATGCTTAAACTGTTTTCATTCGTTATCGCTGTTTCGCTCTTCAGTATAGACAGCCACGCGCAAAGCGCACCTGCAGGCTCTGCCATCAATACTATCGACTTTGAGTTGCCCGTTGATCAATCGATACACTACATGACTCGCCAAAGTTGGACGACGCGCGACGGTCTGCCGCACAACTCAATTAATGCCATTGCCCAAGATAAACAAGGTTTTCTTTGGTTTGGTACATGGCAAGGTCCGGTGCGTTTTGATGGCAAAGACTTTGATATTTACGATGATATTCGTGTCACTGGATTACCCGATATTGGTATTTTCTCAATCGCACTCAACCCGTGTGACGATAGTATCTATGTTGCAGGCGCCCGGGGCGGTATAAGCCGCTTTCACGATAACCGATGGTTACCACTTGAGCCCGCCCCACCGTTCGTTAATGAGGTTGAAATCGATAGCAATTGCACGATTTGGGTATCGAGCAGTGAGCAAGGGCTGATTAACTACGAAAATAACGAGCGCGTGTCGCAGTTTACTACCGACAATGGCTTGCCCTCTAATAATGTGTATCAGGCGCGAGTCGATACGGAGGGCAATTTGTGGGCCGCAACTGCGGGCGGGCTGATGGTTAAAAAGTCAGGCGCAACGCAGTTTCAGCGAGTGGAGGGGTTACCGGATAATCGCATTCGCAAGTTGTTTCTCGATCACGATGGACGATTGCTTGTTGGTACAGGGAGTGGTCTGTTTCAACAACAAGGCGAAAGCTTCACGTTCAAAAAACTATTGCCGGATATTAACTATACTATTAGCGCAATTAACAGAACACAGGACGGTGCCCTGTGGCTAGGAACCTACCGCAACGGTATACTGCGTTTTTTTAAAGGTGAGTTACAACAGGTCACCACCGAAACCGGTCTTCCGAATAATCACGTGCTTGATATTTTAGAGGATCAAGAGGGCAGCGTATGGGTCTCGACCCATGGTGGCTTAATGCAATTTCGTCGCTCATTGTTTACCACCATGCAGTCTCATAACGGGCTAGCGGGAGACTTTGTTCGCACCGTTTATGAATTCAAAAATAAACTCTACGTCGGAACCAGTAGCGGTATCAGCCAACTGACCGAGTCTCGTTTAACTACTTTCGAGGCGCCCCACCCCTTAGCTAATCAATCGGTGTTGTCCTTTGAACAATACCAAGATCAACTGCTCATCGGTACCTACACGAACGGATTATTTATGTGGGATGGTGAGCGTGTCACGCAACACTTAACCGCGGACTCTGTGCTTCACTCTGAGGAAGTTCGTGCTCTAACAACATCCAATGAATATGGCATTTTTCTTGGCTCCCCGACAGGCGTAACGCACCTCATAAAAACCGATCAGGGATGGCAGACGCGCACAATTACGACACAAGATGGGATACAGAACAATTATATTACCGCGCTACGGGTTATTAATGACGAGTTGTGGATCGCTTCGGTCAGCGGTGTTTCAGTTGTTGATTTAACGACTTCAATGGATGGAAAGTGGACGGTAAAACAACTCGACTTCTCTGATTTACATAATGCGCAACTCACTTTCCAAATTACTCATAAAGGTCCTTATGTCTTTTTGGCTACCGATCGCGGGCTTATATATCACCACCAGAAAAATAACACCTGGCAAATTATTAACCGTGATCAAGGTTTACCGTTTGATAACTATCTTGCGATGTCGTTCGATGGAGACGCCAACATTTGGTTAGGTTCGAACCGTGGAGCGATTTTTATCGCCCACGACGTATTTGGAAAGTTTCTGGAAGGCACTATCAATAAACTCAGCTATCAACGCTTTACCGAGGTCGATGGCATGGGCAGCTCACAAGTCAATAGCGGCGGCCCCTCGATGATACGCAGTGATAGTGGTCGCGTTTGGATGAGCACCGCTCGGGGAGTATCTTCGGTTGCACCTTCTGATTTAAAAGCAATGGTGCAAATTGCCCCGCCAGCGGTTATTGCTTCAGTCACTGCTGATGGAAAACGAGTAAGTTATGGAAGTCGAATTCCTGCAGATACCCAACGCTTAGTGGTCAACTATGCTGGGTTGGGCTACTTGATGGCTGATCACATTGAGTATCAGGTACGTTTGGTGGGTTTTGATGACCAATGGCTACCTCGCGGGTCGATGACAACATCAGAATACACCTCGCTTCCTGCCAATGATTATGTGTTTCAGGTCCGAGCAGCTTATCCTGGCGGCGCTTGGAGCGAGCCCGTTAGCTTTGCTTTCACCCGTTCAGAGCACCCTTGGCAACAGTCGTGGTTTTGGCTCACCATTGCTTTAGCTGGCATTGCCATCACCACGATATTAGTCAGAGCGCGCATCCGTTTCTTAAGTAACCAGCGCACACAACTGGAGTTAATGGTGGCTGAAAAAACCAAGGAGCTGAAAGGTTTGGCACGGCAAGACTCATTGACGCAGTTGGGCAACCGACGCGCGTTCGATGAGCAACTGCAATATGAGGTTAAGCGTTGTGAACGCTCTGCCCAACCACTGTCTCTTGCGATTATCGATGTTGACCATTTTAAACTAATTAATGACCGTTACTTGCACGTCATCGGTGACCAAGTGCTTATCGAACTCTCAGCATTACTCAGTAATATGCTTAGAGATGTCGACTATATCGCCCGTTGGGGTGGTGAAGAGTTTGCCCTTCTAATGCCTGAAACTAATGCCAAAGAGGCACTCAAAGCGGCTGAGCGCATCCGACAAACAGTGGAAGACACATCGTTTAATCATCTTGCCAACGAGCTATCGGTCACGGTCAGTATTGGCGTTGCGTCGAGTGAACACTATCCAAATCACAGTGCATTGCTAGTGGCGGCCGATAAGGCACTTTATGAAGCTAAACAAAACGGTAGAAATAGAACGGAGTTAGCCTAGTTATGAAACATTCTTTAATTGTATTAGCGTTAGCAGGTGTATTGGCTGGTTGCGGTGACGCCCCCCAGCAAACGCAAAGTACAAAGGCATCTTCATCAATTAAAAGTGTCTCGGTATCACAGAAGCTTGATGAGCTCTACAGCAATTATTTTGACGAAAATTTGAGTTTAAACCCTTTGACAGCCACCTATATCGGACGCACGGGTTATAACGATAAACTGCCGAACTTTCTCTCACCAGCGCACCGACAACAGCAACTTGAATTAGAGCAAAAATATCTTGATAAGATTGACTCGATTGACATCGATTCACTGACAGAAAGGCAAAAAATCAGTTACCAAATATTCCGTCAAGACCGCATCGACGCCATTGAAGGTAGCAAGTTTCCTTCTCATCTAATACCGATTAATCAGTTTTATAATATTGCTAACCAGTACGCGATGTTGGGCTCGGGTACCTCAGCTCAGCCCTTTAATAATGCCGAAGATTACGCCAACTGGGCAGAGCGTATGCATCAAATCCCTGTCATTTTCGATCAAGCGATTGAAAATATGCAAAATGGTGTAGAAAAAGGTGTTGTACAACCTCACGTTCTTATCGAAAAGGCCATTGCGCAAATTAGAGCGCAACAAGTCAGTAATATCAAAGAAAGCATTTTTTGGCGCCCTGTTGATGAATTACCACAAACACTATCAGAGCAACAAAAACAAACTATAAGAGCACAATATAATCGGATTTTGAGTGACGAGGTGCTTCCTGCATACCAGCGTTTGGCTGACTACTTAGAAGAAGATTATCTTCCTCACGCGCGCACCAAAACTTTTGGTATTGGCCAACTCCCCAATGGGAAAGCTTGGTATCAACATCAAATCAAGGTCAATACCTCGATCGATATCAGCGCCGATAAAGTACACCAACTTGGCAAACAAGAGGTGTCTCGTATTCATGACGAGATGCGCAAAATAATGCGAGAAATCAACTTCGAGGGCGATTTAAAAGCGTTTTTCGATTTCATGACGAACGATGAACAGTTTATTTATCCGAGCCGTCAAGCTATGTTAGAGGACTATCGCTCACTGCGCGCTAAGGTCGACGAGCGCGTACCGCAACTGTTTAATATTTTTCCTAAAGCAGATTACGAAGTAAGACCGGTCGAACGTTTCCGCGAGCAATCAGCCAGTTCAGGCAGTTATCAGTCAGCCCCTCAAGATAATGCTCGCCCCGCTGTATTTTATTTGAACACTTACGATCTATCCTCGCGACCTACGTGGGCTAAGACTGCGCTATTTCTTCACGAGGCGGCTCCTGGTCACCACTTTCAAATCAGCATTCAGCAAGAACTCAAAGACTTACCGTTGTTTCGTAAGTACGGCCGCGAAACAGCTTACACTGAGGGTTGGGGATTATATGCCGAGTCATTAGGCGATGAGTTAGGATTATATGAAGACCCGTACCAACGCTTTGGTGCCTTGGCTGCTGAGCTGTGGCGATCTATTCGTCTAGTCACTGATACCGGTATTCATGATAAAGGCTGGACACGTCAACAAGTGCTCGATTACATGTATGACAACGCGCCGGTCGCAGAAGCGCGAGCAGTATCCGAGGCTGAGCGTTTCATGGCGCTCCCAGGTCAAGCACTGGCCTATAAGATAGGTCAGTTGAAGATTGCCGAGCTGCGTCGTATGGCTGAGCAAAAACTTGGCGCTAAATTCGATATTAAGCGGTTTCATCGCGTGGTACTCGAGGACGGAGCCTTACCCTTGTTTTTACTAGAAAAAAAGGTTCGGCTCTGGATAGCTCAACAACTTTAATTGCCATCAGGCTGCTGGCGCGCCGCTTGGCGTGCCAGCCCAGCGCAACGTTTGGAGCAGTATTTAACATGCTCCCAGTCACGCGCCCACTTTTTACGCCAAGTAAAGGGACGCTGACAATGAGCACAGCACTTTGTTGGTAAGTGGGGTTTCTTATGCGTCATATTAAAGTAAATGGTCAACCGGTAAGCGAGCTGTTAGCCAGACTACAAAACGTCGTCTGAGCCCAGCATCAGGCTCGCGATATATACGTTTAACAGGTACATGGCTTCGATCCACCCAATAGAGCTTATAAAAACGATTCAACCTTACCTGATACGCGCGTAGTGGTAGTTCATGATCAAATATTTCAATAATACGTTGAGCCAAGTTAGGTGATTCAATGATGAGTCCAGCCTCGGTGTTTATTTGTGCTGAACGAGGATCAAAATTAAATGAGCCGACGAAGACTGAACGCTCATCAACCGTTACCGTCTTGGCATGCAAGCTTGTTGCTGACCTGCGAAAGTATGGTAGCACGCGATTTTGTGGTGACTCTTGCGTACGCCGTAACTCATAAAGCTTGGCACCGGCCGTTAGTAAACGTCGACGCCGACGTTGATAACCGGCATGTACAGCCGGTACATCCGTAGCGGCTAATGAGTTGGTCAACACTTGAAACTGAATGCCGCGTTCCAGCATCGACTCAATCTGCTGCACACCATTCTGCGTCGGCACAAAATAAGGTGAGACCATGCGGACTTGTTGGGTTGCCTTGCTTAACACCTTGACCATTTGTTGAACGACCAAGCGCGATGGCTTATGCGACAACGATGCTTTATAGGGGTCATCACTTATCCACTGAGCTTCTGCCTCATGCCAATTTACTCGGCTCAAATCAAGGGTCTCTTCTGACAGACCGCCAAATACGTATTCATTCAACTGTTCCGCATGCGCTTGTTTGCTGAACTGCTGCCAGCGCTCAATGAATGCCTCAGTAAGACTACGACCTGCAATATTTTCAATTGATACAGCCAGATCACACTGCCAGTAGCTCAACCAGTCATTGGCTATTTCATTGACTCCCTGGCCTTTCATGAGAACATCTAAATCGGAAAATAACTGTCCTGAATGGGTGCCAAAGTATTCATCACCGATGTTACGCCCACCAACAATGGCATACTGATCATCAACAATAAACGCCTTATTGTGCATGCGTCGATTCACTCGACGAAAATCAGTAAAGTAGTTTAACCAACGGAGTTTTCGATGAACCAACGGATTAAAGAATTTTACCTGAAAGTTTGGATGCTGACTCAAATCACGCAATAAGCGTTCAGTAGGCTTACTGGTAAAGTCGTCTAACAGCAAATAAACCTGGACGCCTCGTTCGATCGCTTGCTTGCACTCATTTAATAACGTTAAACCGCTGGCATCATCTCGCCACAGGTAGTACTGAAGTTTAATACTGTGTTGCGCCATACGAATAAGCGCAACACGCTGCAGCAAGCTTTCCCGTGCATCATCTAGCAAGGCAAACTGATTTTGATATTTCATCGGAGATGCTCAATCGCCTGTTGTATGCCAGCGAGAGTCAGCGTTTCCATACGATTCGACATGATCTCCTTAATCAAATGAATAGATGGATAGTACTTCCAGTGCTGTTGCGCTTGGGGGTTCAACCATACCGCGCGCTCAAACCGCGCTAGGAGACGCTCGAGCCATACCTTCCCGGGTTCTTCGTTCCAGTGCTCTACGCTACCTCCTGAGAACGCGATCTCATAAGGCCCCATGGTGGCATCACCCACGATAATTAAGCGGTAGTCTTCACCAAAACGTTTTATCAGCGACTCTGTACTTACAAAACTCGAACGTCGACGCGCATTATCATGCCAGACCCCTTCATAAACACAGTTATGAAAATAAAAACGTTCTAAGTTATGAAACTCGCCCTTAAGTGCGGTAAACAACTGTTCCACCTGATAGATGTGATCATCCATTGACCCACCAATATCAAGTAACAGCAATACGTTCACTGCATTGTGACGTTCAGCCTGCCACTGTAAATCGAGGAGCCCTCCCTTCTTACTCGTCGCGCGAATCGTTTCGTCGAGATCGAGTTCGGTCTGAGCCCCCGCCCGAGCAAACTGCCTCAACGAACGCAGTGCTAATTGATACGACCGCTGTTCAAGGGCCGCATCTTCATCCAAATCACGAAACTGGCGTTTGTCCCAGACCTTAGCCGCACTGCGATTACGGTTCCCATCCTGGCCAATACGGATACCGTTAGGATGATAGCCATAAGCGCCAAACGGCGATGTACCGCCTGTTCCAATCCATTTGTTGCCGCCTTGATGACGAGACTGTTGTTCTTTTAACCGTTCTTTGAACGCCTTCATCAACTCATCGAGACCACCCAACTGATTCAACTTCTGCTTGTCTTGCTCAGATAACTCCCGCATCAGCGGGTTATTGAGCCAGTCCTCTGGGATTTGTTCTGCGACATCAACCTCTGACACTTTATCGATATACTCGGCAAATGCACGATCGAAACGGTCAAAATAGCGCTCGTCTTTTACCAACATAACCCTAGATAATTGGTAAAAATCATCGATACTACCCCAAATAACACCGCGCTCTAGCGCTTCTAGCAGTGTTAAGTATTCTGTGATCGACGTCTTCAATCCATGTTTTCTAAGCGTGAAGTAAAACTCAGTAAGCACGTGATGCCCGCTCAATTAATTCAATATCTTGTTCGTGTTTTAACAACGCTCCAGCGAGCGGTAGCATGGACGGTCGCTCGCGATACTCAGCTAGTTGCTCTGGCGAAATATCTTCAGTTAGCAACAACCGAATCCAGTCCAGTAGTTCAGATGTCGATGGCTTTTTCTTGAGTCCTGAAATAGAGCGCACTCCGAAGAATACCGCTAAAGCCTCATCGAGCAAACGGGGCTGAAGGTTTGGGTAATGAACGTGCACGATTTCACTCAATGTCGTTTCGTCAGGGAACTGAATGTAATGGAAAAAACAACGACGCAAAAAGGCGTCAGGGAGTGTCTTCTCGTTATTCGAGGTAATAATGACAATGGGGCGTTGCTTTGCCTCAACTTGCTCGCCCGTCTCGTAGACGTGAAATGCCATTTGATCGAGTTCTTGCAGCAAGTCATTAGGAAACTCAATATCGGCTTTATCTATTTCATCAATGAGTAATACAGGTCGCTTATCCGCGGTAAATGCCTGCCAAAGCTTTCCTGGCTTAATATAGTTTGAAATATCATGGACTTTCTCACTACCGAGTTGGCTGTCACGTAAGCGCGAAACCGCATCATATTCATAAAGCCCCTGCTGTGCTTTGGTCGTCGACTTGATATTCCACTGTAAAAAAGGCGCCTCCAGTGTTTCAGCAAGTTCCATCGCCAGTCGTGTTTTACCGGTGCCGGGTTCGCCTTTCAATAGTAGCGGCTTTTCTAATGTTACCGCAGCGTTAACCGCCTGCGACAAACCATCAGATACAATATAACGCTCTGTGCTTTTAAAACTCATTAACTTTTTACCTTATCCAGTCGGTTTAAAATTCGGGCTAAGTCCGCTTTGACGAAAGGTTTCGTCAGGTAGTCATCCATTCCTGACCTCAATGCCTGTGTACGAGTTTCAGGATACGCATTCGCAGTCAAAGCCACAATATGAGGTTGGTTAACAGGTAGGTCGCGGATACGCTGCGTTGTCTCCATACCATCCATTGTCGGCATATGGAGATCCATAAAAACCACTTCGACGGCATTGCGTTTCAAAACTTCAACCGCCTCTTGCCCGCTCGACACCTTTATCACCTGCTGATCGAGTGAAGTGAGCATTTCACTGACAATCAATTGGTTAATCGGATTGTCATCCACGACTAATATTCGCCGTGGCGCTAACTCGGGTAGTTTCGGCTTATCGAGCGCTTCCGGATTAACTTGGTCAGTATACACCGCGTACATAGGCAGTCTTAAACTAAAGCATGCGCCCTGTTCGGGTTCACTCTCAACGTAAATTGAACCATTCAATAATTGCACGAGGTTTCGCACTATCGCTAAGCCGAGCCCGCTACCACTCTGCTTTTTACTTAAGCCTTGCTGCTCCTGCTCAAACAGTTGCCAAATACGCTGTGTGTCTCGAATACCTGAGCCTGTATCACGGACTTCAATGAGCAAATTACCCTGTTCTCTGGCGGGTTGTTCACCCTGTTCCACAGCTTGCCAATCGACTTTTAGCGTGATGGTTCCCGTATCAGTGAATTTGACCGCGTTGTTAAGTAAATTAGTCAGTATCTGGACAATGCGCGCGCGATCACTGAATATGCGCTCCGGCAATTGCTTGCTTTGTCTAATAACGAAGTTAACACCTTTATCTTCGATAGCAGGTCGATACATTGCCTCAATATGTTGCATTATCCGCGGCAACAACAAGACATCTTTATTGAGCTTAAGTTGTCCCTCTTCAGCCCGCGTAAGATCCAATAAGTCATTCAACATTTGTAATAAGTGGTCACCGCTCTCTTTTACCGTGAGCAACAATTGTCGCTGATGTTCATTGAGTTCGGTTCCTTCTAATACACCAACCAGCCCAAGTATCCCGTGCAGTGGCGTTCTCACCTCATGCGACATATTAGCCAGAAAAACGTTCTTAGCGCTGGCCGCCCGCCTAGCATTGATTTCCGCTTGTTTTTGTTCGGTTACGTCAGTCACCGTGCCAGCATAGCGCGTCGCATTGCCATGCTCATCACGTTCGATAACGCGACCGCGATCAAGCACATAAACATAATGTCCGTCACGATGACGGATACGGTGCTGGCTCTCATAAAAGGGAGTGATGCCATCAAGATGATCCTTTACCGCACGCCAGACGCGATCGTAGTCGTCTGGGTGAAGTCGGCTCGACCAACTGTAAGGACTCTGCTCCAGCTCCTCCCTTGACCAACCAAAAATTTGCGCCCAGCGGTCATTAAACACCGTTAAGTTTGACTGAGGGTTCCATTCCCATGTACCCAAGCGCGTTGCATCCAGCAGTAGTTGTAGGCGATTACGTTCCGTCTCTAACTTTATCTCAAGCTCTTTCCGCTCGGTAATGTCAATCAAATAGCCAAACAGCAACGGCACGCCATCTTCGGTATCCATTTTGATAATTGACGTATCCGAAACCCATACATGGCGACCATTTTTGTGTCGGATACGATAGTCGTTGTGAGTTATGCGATAGCCAGTTTCGCCACTTTTTAACCGCTTAACCTCTTCATTAACACGCGGTAAATCATCCTCATGAACGAGGAATTTGAAATGAACGTCTCTATCGAGGAATTGCTGCTTTGTATAGCCAAAAATTGATTCGACGTTTTCAGAAACATAACGAACAGGCCAGAGGTCAGTGTCTTGCCAAACAAACAAGCACATACTATTACCCGCCGCGAGCAGTTCAGCAAAGTTTTGGTTGCCAATTTGTTTGGGGTTTGGAACACTTAATTGGTTTTTCATTGATTTACGCATAACATAGAAACATGCGTTTCATTCTAACCATAAAAAAGCGTGACTGACAGCCTATGAGCCGCAACGACATTAACCAATGGCAGACTGACTTGCTCGCTCGGGTCGACTCCCTAATAGCCACCTTACAGCAACAGCCTGCTCTGGCGGTTGAGTCTGTCGACGATACGCGTCCGGCTAAACGTCCGACGGTTGCTAAACGCGCTAAATATCACTACGTCAAAGCAGCGGGATGTTATCAGGATGCACCATTTAGAGCCGCCAAGCATTTTAGGCGCGCGGCGATGCTCGGTCACAGTAAATCCATGCGCTTCTTAGGTCAGATGTATCAGTCAGGAGAGCATTTGCCACAGAGTGATTTTCACGCATTCGCATGGATGCTGCTTGCCAGCAAAGCGGGCGATAGCCACGCAAGTGACATGCTCGATGCGCTTAAACAGCGTTTAACAACCGTGTTAATCATTGCAGCGGCGCGATTGGCCGCTGAGCGGTTTGAACAAATGTGTGATATCGATTAACTCAGTCCCACAACTGAGTACGTTCACCCAAACGTCCATTGGCTATCAATGTCTGCAATTCATCAGCCATCCAACGACCCGCATCGATTGCCTTCTGCCAATAATCAATACGCTGCGGCGCATCAAGCTGCGCGAAGTCTTTACGGTCTGGAATTTTCTGATACGGCAATTTCTGCAAAAATGCATCGGTCGGGCTAATAAATAACGTATTCGGCCAGTCACGCCCGGTACTGCGTCGCCACTTCAAACGCTTATCGAACCAACCTGGGATCGCTTGATGATGGAAGTGCGGATAGAGTGTCAGTCCGTTTACGCGCGATAAATCGATATCAAAATGATAATCAGTGATTCCACCATCTCGATAAACACCTTTAGGCGCGCCGGGAATGTCGCGCACACCTTCAAGCACCAGAGGAATGGAGCCCGTTGCTAACAGCGCGGGCTGAAAGTTTTGTTCGGTCAACGCCACATGGCGTGTCGGCAAGTCTGACCAATGCTTTGATATCTTCAAGTCGGATGCAGGATGGTGAAAAACCACACGCTCATAATAGCGCCCTAACCAGCGTCGATTGACACTATTAGCCAGCGCTGAAGACAGCAGACCTAACGCTTGTCGACGCCCTTCCGACGCCGTTGAGCGCAAACAACGTACGGCAATAAAATGATGATGTACTCGGGTTTGCGACAAAATGTCTGATACTGCAGACTCAGGTACATATTTGTGCAATAGCTTTTCTGCCTCCGACGTGATCTCGCGTTGGTCAGGCTTTGCACTGTACGTCTGATGGCTATAAAGTTGGGCGAACAGACGACTCGCAGCAACGGGATCGTTTTGCCCTAACGACGCGAACCGCCATGCGCCAGCAGAGGTCCCTAGAGTATTAAGGGGAGCCTTTTTATTGGCAAAAAACTCGCCGAATAGCCATTCATCGATACCTTGAAGTACAAACCATTTAGGTCCTCCCGAAGCGCCCATCAGTAAGCCTACGTCATCGGCTTTCAACCCGTTATTCTGAATATGCGACAACGCGGAATGACCGGCTCGGAGCGAGACAAAAGATTGTGTCATGGCACCCTATCCTTTTTCTTATAATTGTTTTTTTCGTTCTGCCAACACACCCAGTACTACTAGTGTAATAAGTACAGCCGGTCCAAGCAGGTGAAGCGGAATAAGATGAATCCAGCTTGCCAACAGTGGCGTGAAGCCAATCAACAGATAGCCATACCCAAATGCGCACAAAGCAACAAATACCAGTGCTCGAACGATAAACGGGTATTTTCCAACCATCTTTTTTACCAGTCGGTTTACTTCGTCACCATAAATAACAAGCAATGTTGCCATAATCATCATGGCAATTTCATAGGTATGTTGCCGAAGCATCATGCCTAGTTGATTCATCAATTGCAGCAATCGAATTCTCCTCAAGCTTTTCGTAACTCAAGAGTATACCGATTTTTACTTTCTCAAACATCCCCCGAAGCCCCTTTCCCTCTCGCAGC
This sequence comes from Idiomarinaceae bacterium, assembly GCA_002685255.1. Lineage (GTDB taxonomy): Bacteria > Pseudomonadota > Gammaproteobacteria > Enterobacterales > Alteromonadaceae > Idiomarina. Next base: position 38,760 of record NYWU01000045.1, on the reverse strand, counting down.
TCCGCGTCAACTTTGGTATCCTCAAACTATCATCAATCACAGTAAACTATGGTAATCCATGAAATTCATATCATTTAATATCAATGGAATCAGAGCACGTCTGCACCAGTTGCAGGCTATGATAGACAAACATCAGCCAGACGTGATCGGTTTACAAGAAACGAAGGTTCACGATGACCAATTTCCGCAGCAAGCGGTCGAAGACATGGGCTATCACGTAAACTTCTTTGGTCAGAAAGGCCATTATGGTGTCGCACTGCTGAGCAAAAAACCACTGGCGAATGTGCAGAAAGGTTTTCCAAACGAACCTGAAGATGCCCAGCGTCGCATGATCATGGGTGACTATCCATTATCGAATGGTTCGTCAGTGCGTGTCTTAAATGGGTATTTCCCACAAGGCGAGAGCCGTGACCACCCCACCAAATTCCCGATGAAAGAACAGTTTTATCGTGACTTGATCGATTATCTGAATAATGACTTATCCCCAGATCAACCTGTTATTGTCATGGGTGATATGAATATCTCACATCAAGATTGCGATATTGGCATCGGTGACGCAAATGCTAAACGCTGGCTGCGCACTGGCAAATGCAGCTTCTTACCCGAGGAGCGTGATTGGTTGAACGAAGTGTTAGACTGGGGACTGGTGGATACCTATCGCCAATTGAACCCAGAGCAGAACAATGAGTTCAGCTGGTTTGACTACCGTTCACGCGGGTTTGATGACAATCGAGGCCTTCGTATCGACCTTATTCTTGCGACTCAACAGTTGGCCGAGCAGTGCCAAGAAAGCGGTATCGACTACGCACTGCGCGGTATTGAGAAACCCTCTGATCACGCTCCGATCTGGAGTCGGTTTTCGGTTTAGTTAATTAATATAGAGGATCGCAATCATGGCGCTGCTTCTTAACATTGTCGCTCTATGTATACTCATCGCCACATGGATGAACGACAATTGGCGAATGTTGAGACGCAGCCGCCTTCTACAGCACCTGCTATTTGGCTCGGCGGCCATCATTTCGTTTATCTGGTTATTCTCAGCCAAGCTGGAACAAGGGTTAAGCATTCATTTTCTGCTAATCACCACCATCACACTGATGCTTGGCTTTCGCTACGCGCTGCTCGCAGGTGTCGCTATTGTCGCTGTTAATAGTTTGCACAGTAACTACCCTATCGCTAGCGTCGGTGCACTTTACCTGAGCCATATCGTGATACCCGCGGCAGTGACCTATGTCGCTTATGCGGTAATCTATCACCGGCTACCGAGACATCCATTCATCTACATTTTTTTAAATGCATTTATTGCCGCAGCGGTTGCTATTGCCGCCACTCATTTGGCTCATGCCGCGTGGGCACTCACCACAGCAATGTTAACCCCAAAGCAAGTATGGGAAAATTACTTAATGATAACGCCATTAGTGATGTTCCCAGAAGCGCTTCTCAACGGTATGGCCGTTACCTTAATGGTTGTCTACCGTCCTAATTGGTTAGTGACGTTTAATGACAAACAATATATTGACCCGAATTAATGCTGTTCAGGTGGGAGAACGGCGAGTGCTTTTTGGAGCACTGTGGCTAAATCCATATACGTGGGCCCGCCTGTCGAAGGCCGCTCTAACACAGCACGACTTTGTTTAAGTTTATCGCGTAGCTCCCAGTACCAGCTTCTCAACCGTATCGGCAACGGTTGATTGGCGCGCCAACCAAACCAAGCCATTAACTGCAGTGGCATACTGAGAATCACCAAAGAAGTCATCAATCCTTGTTGCCAGTAAGCATGTAAAAACTGCCAATGCAAAACGGCGTTGACTACTGCAATCGCGGGCACCCACTTTTCCATTAAGCGCAGTAAAGGCACCAAGCGTGTCTCACGGAATGCAGCAACAACTGCATGCCGAGGCCAACGTTTGGCATATTGATGTCCGTCTTTAAATAATCGGAATACACTGACTTTCACACTTTATTCCTTAGTTGCAACTGCGCTGCAGTTATTCAAGTTATCAACGTTTTCTGTGGATAACTTTGTTGATAGGGTGTACTCATTAACTCACACCGCCCTAGCTATATACGCTTTTGCTTACTGGACGTATTATAATCAACTTGAGGTTTGTTTTGCACCTGTCCGGCGAATTCAGATAAGCTACCAGATATCATAGTTCATTGGAGAGTTCATGCCCGCTTTCTCTTTACTTGCACCCTGCTCGGGTCGTGTAGTTGACTCAAGCCACCACCCAAGCCCACTTATTCGTTCGCATTGGCTAGGGCATACCACCTGTATCGATGTATCGAGCAATCAGTTGCTTGCTCCAACGGCTGCGAAAGTCGACTACGTTTCGCCGGCGGGAAACTTTATTCACCTTCTCAGTACTCAGCATGGACGGATCATGTTGTTCCTCGGCGCACATGAGCAGTCAACAAAAATACCCGCTATTCAGCGTCATATTAGTAGTGGCGATGAAGTTGAGCGTGGCGCACCACTCTTATCGCTTAATCAAACGTTACTAAGACAACAGACAAACTTATACAATTTAATGGCCGTTATACTGCAGCCCAACATCGAATTCGATACACTTGCGTTACGTAATAGTGGTGCTGTCACCGCGTTAGAATCAGAGTTAGTTATTCAAAAGGACGTATCATGATCAAAGTGCATGGCATTAAAAACTGTGACACGGTAAAAAAAGCATTAAAGTGGCTTGAACAAAATCACATCGCATATCAGTTTCGTGATGTTCGTGAAACTCCCCTGAGCACCGAAGAGGTGGAAAGCTGGTTGGCAAAGATCCCCGCTGAGCAACTAGTTAATAAACGCAGTACAAGTTGGCGCCAACTCGATGAATCGCAACGCGACCTGAGTAACCACAATGCCGTCAGTCAACTTATCGTCGAGCAACCCACGCTATTTAAGCGCCCACTCGTTGAAGCAGACGACGAGATGCAAGTTGGATTTAATGCGCAACAGTGGGAGGCATGGTTAGCCTAATGTCTAGCAGCGAAACGTTACAACTGGCCAAATCGTTATTGGAGCGTCCATCGATTACGCCTGCCGATGAGGGCTGCCAAGTACTATTAGGTGATCGGCTAAAGGCACTCGGGTTCGAACTCGAAACGATGGTATTTGATGATACCACCAACTTATGGGCTCGATACGGTCAAGGCAAACCCGTGCTATGCTTCGCTGGCCATACTGACGTTGTGCCGCCGGGCGATCCTAATGATTGGTTGTTTCCACCATTCGAACCAACTGAACATCAGGGTTACCTATATGGTCGCGGCGCTGCGGATATGAAAGGCAGTCTGGCAGCAATGATTGTTGCTGTTGAACGTTATCTAAAAGCGGTTGATGAGCCGCCGTTTGATCTTGCATTTTTAATTACAAGTGATGAGGAAGGTCCATTTATTAATGGCACTAAACGTGTCATGGAAACGCTCGAGGCACGTAACGAAAAAATCACATGGTGTATCGTCGGCGAGCCCTCAAGCACTGAAAAACTGGGTGATGTCGTTAAAAATGGTCGCAGAGGGAGTCTGTCAGGCTCACTCAGCGTTATCGGTGTGCAAGGTCATGTGGCTTACCCACACCTCGCTGAAAACCCCGTTCACAAGGCTTCTAGTGCACTGGCAGAATTGGTGCAAACACACTGGGATGATGGCAACGACTATTTTCCCCCCACTACCTTTCAGGTTTCTAATATTAATGCGGGCACCGGCGCAGGCAATGTGATCCCCGATCGGTTAGATGTTGAGTTTAACTTTCGTTTTTCGACTGAGTCGACTGCTGAACAATTAAAGCAACGAGTGGAAGCGATACTCGAAGCGCACCACCTTAACTATCGACTCAACTGGAAACTGAACGGTCCCGCATTTTTAACCGAAAAAGGTTCATTAATTGATACCGTACAGTATGCAATCACGGAAATCTGCGGATATTCAACTCAGCTGTCGACAGCGGGAGGTACCTCCGATGGTCGCTTTATTGCTCCAACAGGTGCACAACTGGTTGAACTCGGTCCGGTTAATGCCACCATTCATAAGATCGATGAGTGCGTTAAGATCAGCGACTTGGAGAAATTAACTGATGTGTATCAAGCGATTTTAAAAAGAATGGGAAGCGCCTTATGATGACTGTGATGCAGCGTCTTGGTTTGATGGAAGACCATTTGCAGAGAATGCCCGAGGGTCATTTGCTACATCCATTAGCCGCACAGGCTTTTTTAAATATGCAGGCTGCTGCTAAGCACGACGGCATTAGCTTAGCGATTGCCTCGGCCTTCCGTAGCTTTGACCGTCAACGCATGATTTGGAACCGAAAATGGCGCGGTGAACGCGTCATCAACGATATCGACGGTCAGCCCTTAAAGACTGACAAACTGAATGACGAAGAAAAGCTCCATGCGATTTTGCATTGGTCCGCTTTACCAGGTGCAAGTCGACACCACTGGGGGACTGATATAGACATATGGGATCCATCGGGTTTTACAGAGGATAGTCCGTTGCAGTTAATTCCGGCAGAATACGAAGATATCAATGCGCCGTGTTATCAGCTCTGGAGTTGGTTGAAAGCACACGCCCATGACTATGGCTTTTTCTTCCCATACCGAGTATATCAAGGGGGCGTTGCACGCGAGCCGTGGCATCTTAGCTATCAACCACTGGCTCAACAATTACAGGACCTACTTACAGTAGGCGAGCTTGCGGAAGCCATAGAACGCGCTGATATTGAGGGAAAAACAATCATCCTTACGCACCTAGAAACCATTAAGCGGCGTTATTTTGATACCATCTGTGAGAGTAGTCAGGGAGGCTAATTATGCAAGACCATTGGGTGTGGTTAATTATCTTATTAGTTGTTGGCGTTGTACTGAGTAACCTCATGGTACTCAAGTACAGCAGTAAATTTAAGTGGCCGACCAAAAAAGAGTCGCCCAAAGAAGATTCTAAGGACGACTCATCTAAACAGTAAATTCGGGTCAGCGGTCTAACCTATGAGAACTGGACACCCAAACGCTGACCGACTTCTTTGTAGGCCTCAACGACACCGCCGAGCCCTTGACGGAAACGGTCTTTATCTAGTTTTTCTCGAGTTTCAGCGTCCCACAGTCGACACCCGTCTGGAGTAAACTCGTCACCTAACACCAGTTCACCATCGAATACGCCGAACTCAAGTTTGTAGTCAACTAACAAAAGACCAGCTTGCTCGAACAGTGACTTCAGTACCGAGTTGACCTTAAACGTCAGTGCTTTCATTTGCTCGATTTGTGCCTTGGTTGCCCAACCAAATGCTTCGATGTGGTATTCGTTGACCATCGGATCATGCAAAGCGTCGTTTTTCAAAAAGAACTCAAAAGTCGGCGGGTTTAAGATTTTGCCCTCTTCCACACCTAAGCGACGAACCAACGAGCCCGCGGCAACATTACGAACAACGCACTCGACCGGAATCATATCGAGTTTCTTGACCAGAGATTCCGTATCGCTTAGTAATTCATCCAGCTGTGTTGGAATGCCTGCGTTTTCCAATTGCGTCATGATGAAATGGTTGAAACGATTATTAACCATTCCTTTATCTTCAAGTTGTTCCACTTTTTCCCCATCAAATGCGGACGTGTCATTGCGGAACTCCAACACCAACCGTGATGGGTCGTCCGTTGTATAAACGGTTTTTGCCTTACCACGATACAGCTCGTTACGTTTTTCCATAGGTTGTGTCGCCTTTACTGTTGACTTGCTACTTTTAATGCTTTCTCAAAAGCTGGCTTGACCGACTCGAGCCACGCTTGATCGACTACTTCATCGTTTGACCAAACGGTGATTGCGGTATCGTCACCAAACTCGACTAATCGAACTTCATATTCACCCTCTGGGATATTCAGCGAATCATAATCATCGCCCCCGATGAATAGGAAGCCTGAATCAGGTTCTGAATATTCAACGAAATACGTACCCGCTTCACGGTTCAAGTCATCAATCGCTAAGCCAATTTGCTCCAACGCTTGACCTGTTAATACCCATGCATCGTCAAAGTCCAACTCAACAATATAAGCAGGCTGCTGTTTCGCATTGCTTCCTACCGAAATAGGCACACCCGCCTCTCGAATCTGCTGGATTGACTGTTGGTGCACACGGTTGACTTGAGATACAACCTTGTTCACTAAATCAACTGCTAAGTTATGTTGCGTCAGCTCTGACATATCGACGCTCTCGCCATTGACCGTTTGCGACACATCATCCAACGCCACTTCCAACGCAGTCGTTCTTCCGTGACTCTCAGGTGCTTGTGTCAGCACATAACGGAAACTTTGTTGTAACGATACTGTTGTTTCGTCATCACCAAAAAACCAAGAGCTATCCTCACCTTCAACTTCGTATTCATCTTGAATCGTGAGCGATTCTGTCGTCCATTGATTCTCGCCGGTTTGCGTATAGGTTAACCCTTTGCGCTGCAATACTTGGTCTGCCGCCTTCCACACTGTATTTGCGACGGTATCAGGCATGCCTTCAACGAGGTCGAAATAGACACGAGGCTCGTCTTCATTTTCTAAAACACGGCTACCTAAAGCCACTGGATGAACCTGTCGAGGCGATACCACACGAACATCCTCGCCTACTGGACCCGCAACGTCAGCAGGTGGAATGTTATACGTGTTGCTGTAATCTGGAGTCTCTAAGTTAGACGGCACCGTCAACTCTTGGCGTTGGTTAAGCTCTACGTATTCAAAGTCGCCATTCGGCTGCTCTTTTTCGATCGAGCTACACGATGCGAGGGTTATCGTCGCCAACGACGTCACGATGGCTGTACGGCGAAAATTCATTTCCACTCCTGCTACTTAAGTAGGTGTAATTGATTCAGTGAGCGTTCTATAACAAGCTGGCTATCTTCGCTTGGTGGGGTCAATGGCAAGCGGTAATTGGCGCTGCATTTTCCCATCAAAGCCAAAGCCCACTTTACTGGAATAGGGTTGGACTCAATAAACAACGCGTTATTTAGGTCACGCAGCTGGGCATCAATCTGCTCCGCTTTTTCGCGCTCACCGCGCGTTGCCGCATCAACTAAGGCTTTTATCTGTGAGGGAACGACGTTAGCCGTTACGCTAATAACACCATGGCCTCCGCGTAACATAAATTCACACGCAGTCGGATCATCCCCACTCAACAAGATAAACTGATTGCCACAACGGCGTTTCAATTCCTCAACGCGCGTTACATCGCCCGTTGCTTCTTTAATGCCAATGACATTATCAATCTCAGCTAATCTTTCAACCACTTCTGGGGGCATATCTAAAGCCGTTCGGCCTGGGACATTATATAAAATTTGTGGTTTATCGGATGCCTCAGCGCACGCTGTATAATGCGCAATAAGGCCTTCTACTGAGGGTTTGTTATAGTAAGGTGTAACGTTGAGAAACCCATCAACGCCAAAGTGAGTCATTTTTTCTGTGAGTTGAACGGCTTCCGAGGTTGAGTTCGAACCATTTCCACCAATCACTTTAATGCGGCCATCGGCAAGTTCAACCATCGCTGCAACCACATCAATATGTTCTTCATGGCTAAGTGTCGTTGACTCTCCTGTCGTCCCAACCGCCACGATCGCATCTGTACCAGACTCTACATGGAAATTGACGAGTTCTTCGAGTTCGTTATAGTCAATATTTCCATGCTTAGTTAGCGGCGTCACCAAGGCAACAATACTACCTGTTAACATATAGGCTCCAAATTCCTAATCATGGGGCCTAATGTTACTGGTAGCCCCAAATAAACACAAGACTAGGAACACATAGCAAGCAATTTGTTCCCTTCATTTTAATCCAAACTTAGCTTCGCTATCATATATACACTGGATATTCATTCGCAGGAGTCGAAAATGGAACGATTGCAAGCAGGTGACAAAGCACCTAACTTTGAACTTTTAGATAAAAATGAAGAAAAAGTATCTCTACACGACTTGCTGAAAGAGCATCGCGTGTTGGTGTATTTCTATCCCAAGGCAATGACACCGGGCTGCACTGTGCAAGCGCAAAATCTGCGCGATGAGAAAGAAAGTCTACTCAAGCACAATGTCGTATCAATCGGTATCAGTCCTGATGCACCGAAACGTTTGGCCAAGTTTACCGAGCGTGATGAACTTAACTTCACCTTACTCAGTGACGAGGATCACGCCGTTGCTGATCAGTTCGGCGTCTGGGGACCGAAAAAGTTTATGGGTAAAGAGTACGATGGCATCCACCGCATTAGCTTTTTAGTTGAGCAAGATGGTACCGTCAGCCACGTATTTGATAAATTCAAAACTAAAGAGCACCACCAAGTCGTACTTGACCATTTAGAGCAAAGCTAAATTCGGTGCAGGCAAGACGCAACCAGCGTTTTGCCTGCAATTCTACTGCACCTCATCGTGCTGAAATAACGCATCGCGACTCGACCACGCGGTAATCACAGCCTTCACCAAGCTGGCTAGCGGTATCGCAAAGAACACACCCCAAAATCCCCAAATACCGCCGAAAACCAGTACAGCTGCAATGATATACACCGGGTTTAGACTGACCGCTTCAGAGAACAACAATGGCACCAATACGTTTCCGTCGAGCGCTTGAATGATAAGATAACCTATCATCACATAGACGAATGGCCCCGTAGCACCAAACTGGAATAACGCGACTAAAGCGACTGGAATAGTCACCACAACAGCACCGATATAGGGAATCAGTACTGACAACCCAACCAGAATCGAGAGCAATGTGGTGTAACGTAAATCGAATGCGAAAAATACAGCAAAAGAAGTCACGGCGACCACGATCACTTCAATCGCCTTACCTCGAATGTAATTCATGATCTGCAAGTTCATCTCTTGACCGACCTGCGTGATTAGACGGCGGTTGGTCGGTAACACGCGGCTGACATGAGCTAACAGTACGTCTCTGTCTTTCAACATAAAGAACACCAGCAACGGTACAACGATTAAGTACACCAGCATCGCCATTACATTGACGAGTGAAGTCAATGAACTCGTTAATAGCTGCTCACCGAGCCCGACAACACGCCGTTTGACGGTTTGCATCAATTCAGTAATTTGCGCCTCATCGATGACTGAAGGGAACAGCTCTGGCAGCTTATGTAGCCAGACCTGCAGGTTGGCAAGCATATCTGGCATCTCGCGTATCAGTGTAGTACTTTGTTGCCATACCACGGGTACTAAGGTGAGTAGGCACAAGGTTGCTATACAGACGGTGAAGCTCATCACGATAATGGTCGCTGGTAATCGCCCAACGCCGGCATCGATTAAGCGATTAACGGGCCAATCGAGCAGATACGCCAGGGCAATCGCCGCTAATATGGGCGCTAAAATCCCACCGAAAAATACAATCAGTAAAACCGAAACGACCAGTAACAAAAATAATGTAACCGCATTCGGATCTGAAAACTTATTCCGATACCACTGCTGAATATATTGGAACATGCCGAGCTTCCTGTTCGGTGTGATTAATGACTCACGATGCTTGCAATCTTACGGTAACACCATAGAGTAGAAAAGGAACTTATTGTAAATTAATGACTCTACGTAGCATATTGCGTCATAACAGCGGTTAATGCGAATGTTGTACCTAAAAAAATTTCAGCGCTCAATGACAAGTGGTATTACCCTAGCGCTCATGATGGCGCTGCCAACCGCGTTCGAAGTACCTAAAGCATACGCTCAACAACGGAACCTACCAGAAATTGGTACCACGGGTGCTGGGTTTATGAGTATTGAGCGCGAAAAAGTGGTTGGCGATTATTACATGCGCCAGCTGCGCGCTTCTGCGCCTATCATTCAAGACCCGGTATTAAATAGTTACTTGAAGGATGTCGGGCAACGCCTTATCCGTAATGCCGATAACGTACGGTATCCGTTTTCTTTTTTTTGGCTCAACATCAACGAAATAAACGCCTTTGCTTTTATGGGGGGCTACGTCGGTGTGCACACCGGGCTGATTCAACAAGCTCGCAACGAGTCTGAGCTGGCTGCCGTGTTGGGACACGAAATTGCGCACGTTACACAGCGACACATTGTGCGAAGCATGGAAGAACAACAGCAGAATATGCCACTTACCATTGCCGGTGTTGTTGGTTCGATTTTGTTGGGGCTCGCCAACCCAGAAGCAGGAGCCGCAGGTCTTTACACGACGCTCGGCGCTACTGGCCAAGCACAAATAAACTACACCCGCTTGTTTGAACAAGAGGCCGATCGCATCGGCATCACAACGTTGGCTAATGCCGGCTTTGATCCCATGGGTGCGCCCAACTTTTTTGGTCGCCTAGCCGATCAGTATCGTTATGTATCTAAGCCCCCTGAAATGTTGTTGACGCACCCTGTCCCCGAGTCACGTATTGCGGATACACGTACCCGTGCCGAAGCCATGGGCCGTCGCGACGTACCACAAAGTTTAGATTTTGAACTGGCAAAGGCTCGTATTGACGCACGCTATACCCGCACAACGCCCAATAGTGAGTTTGTCAAAATGGCCCAGAGCGAGAACGTAATAAACCAGCAAGCAGGTGGCTATGCCTTGGCCATAAGAGCCCTTGACTCAAGTAATCCAGCAACGGCACAACAATGGCTGGCGCCTTTAATTGAACGCAACCCACGAAATCGTTTTTATATTGACGTACAAACCGACATCTACCTTGCACTGGATGAAAATGAAAAGGCACTGGACATGCTCAAACGTGAGTACACGCGGAGCCCTGATGACCCAGTCATCACTCTGAACTATGCCAACGCAGCTATCCGCTCGGGCGAAGCGGAACTCGGCGTGAAATTGCTCCGCAACTACCTGTTGACTGAACCTGATTCTGTAACTGCTATGGATCTTCTGACAGACGCCTATCAGCGAACAGCGGATCGCGCTGCCATGTACGAAACACGAGCTGAAGCACTGGCCTTGCGTGGCCGTTTTGATTTAGCAATCGATCAACTACAAACCGCGCAAAACCACACACAAAACAAGTTAACGGAAAAACGTCTTAACGCGCGTATTGATCAACTTAGGGCGGAGAAAGAGCGCTTAAAAAGGCTACTCTGAGCGCGCCTCTGCGACTGCTTTGTTAAGTGTCGCTTGAGTTTGCTCACCGAGCAATGGTCCTGTGACCTTGCCGTCCGGGCCAACAATGTAAGTTGCGGGTAACATTTTGGGCTTATCGAATGGCAACTGAGGTGCAGGTTGACTCAACGCCAGTGGAAAATCGATGCCATGCTTTTCTGCCAACGCGTTAATTTGTTGATTATTCATCGGGTCAAAGCTAATACCCACTAACGTCAGTTGACTGTCATTGCTCACAACGTCGTGGTGGAACTCATTGAGCTCCGGCAATTCACGTAAACACGGCGCGCACCACTCTGCAAAGTAGTTCACAACAACCGTATTGCCTTGGCTGCCTTGCCAATCGATCTCACTTCCATCATTCAGTTGAATATCGGGTGCCTTGGAACAGGCAACTAAACTCAACGTTAAAACACTTGCAATTAGCAATGACAATTTCATATTTGCCCCGTATTCGTTATTATAAGTTTCATCGTTTGACTAATAGAGTGAACTGAGATGACTGCAGTTACCATATACCATAATCCTCGTTGTTCAAAGTCGCGCCAAACCCTAGAGCTACTGCAAAACGAAGGTATTGAACCGACCATCATTAAATATTTAGATACACCGCCAAGCCAAGCTGAACTCAGCAACTTACTTCAAAAGCTTGACCTTAGCCCCCGTCAACTGATGCGCACTAAAGAAGCGGTCTATAAAGAACTGAATTTGGCAGATGAATCAGATCATGACGTTTTGCTGACAGCCATGGTTAACAACCCAAAGCTGATTGAGCGCCCGATTGTGGTTAAAGGCGATAAAGCCGTGTTAGGCCGTCCGCCAGAAAATGTATTGGAGCTCATCAAGTGAGCGCCTGTACTCTGATTATTTTCTACTTTAGTCGGGGCGGTCATACACGAGCGCTCGCCGATGCTATCGCCGAGGGCGTGCAAGCGACTGGAGCTGAAGTACTCATGCGTACAGTCGAGACCGATAACGACGCCGCGAGTATGCGAGACTTACCGCTAAGCAAAGAGGAATTGATCGACTGCGATGGGCTCATTATGGGTAGCCCTACGCGGTTTGGTCATATGAGCGCTACACTACAGAAGTTCTGGGAATCAACGAGTCGCGAATGGCTCAATGGCCAACTCATCGACAAACCTGCCGCAGTGTTTACTACCTCAAGCTCGCTGCACGGAGGACAGGAAAGTACCCTGCTCAATATGGCGTTGCCGCTACTTCATCACGGGATGTTGCTGACGGGTATTCCATATGACCAGCCCAGTCTCCACCATGCAGACGCGGGCGGGTCCCCCTATGGCGCAGGTGCGCTAAATGAAACGCCGAATGGCAAGCTCACAGCTAACGAACGCGCCAGCGCAGTAGCGTTAGGCCAGCGTGTGGCGAAAGTTGCGCAACAGTTGAAATCAACCAAGGATGCATAATATGGCAGCCGACATGGCACCTAAAACACGTTTTTTCCGGATCGCGACTCAACTGGGCTACTGGTTATTGTTGGCGCTATTGGTTATTTGGCATGGCGTCATGCCAGAAACTGACGAGGCGGCTCTACCGACCTATTTATCATTAATTTTCTGGGTACTTCCGATGCTTTTCCCACTATTCGGGCTTGTTAAGGGAAAGCCATACACCCACGCTTGGTTTAACTTTATTCTGATGTTCTATTTCTTGCATGGTCTGACAACAGTGTATACGCACCCAGATGAGCGTCTGTGGTCGGTGTTAGAGATTATCTTTACGACTATTGCCTTTATTGGTGCAACGGGGTTTGCACGTCATAGAGGACGTGAGTTGGGATTGGGTCTTAAAAAGCAAAAGAACGCTAAATAGCTAAGACTTGCTTAATAAAAGGGATAGTCAGTTTACGTTGGTGTGCGATAGATGCCTTATCAAGCTGATCGAGGTGCGCCAACAGATTTCCCGTATCTCGCCCTAGTCGGTGTAACATAAACATTGCGACGTCATGTGGTAACTGTAACCCTCGCCATTGGGCTCTTAACGTTAACGCTTTTGCCTTTCCATCGTCGTCCAATGGACTTAACTGAAATGCGGTTGCCCATTGCAAACGAGATCGCAGATCCGGCAGGTCGATATCCAGTTGACTGGCACTTGCTGACGCCGTCATCACCAGACGACAGCGTCCCTCGTCAGTAACTCGGTTGATCAATTTAAACAGTTCATAACACCAGTCGGGACTGGTCAGCACAGCGTCAATGTCGTCCAAACAAATAATATCAAACGCATCTAACCCGGCGAGCACCTGTTCTGCATCACTTTGTTTTAACTCAGCCAACGGCAGGTACATAACATGCGTATTTTCACTACCTTGCGATACCACTGCGTGTAACAAATGGCTTTTACCTGCACCTGAGGGGCCCGACAATAAGGTCAGTCGCACACCTTGAGTTTCATCAACGTCTTTATCCGCAATACGTTTCAACCAACGCACCACACTATCGTTCTGCTGTTCAAGATACGTTGTAAAGTTCTCGTCATCGGGCAACTGGACGGCGAGCGTTAGTTGCTGTGGTTGCTGCTTTCCCAGTGTCATTATTGATTTGCCACCCACCGATAAATCGTTTCATCATCGGTATCTTGTTTAACAGCTGCGAAAGGGTCTCGGTGTTTTTGCTGTAAGCGACCATCAAGCTCAATAGCTTGTAATAGATGATCCGGCGTATCGGTAAGCGTCACTTCAAAACGACTGAACGTCGGACTGTAGTCGGTCAGCTTGACGTGTTGCACCGAAGTCACACTGCCGAAAAAACGTTGCACATCCAAAATACTTTGCCAACCCTCGATACCCTCGATGCGAATCGGAAATTGAATGGCTTTACTTTCGCCCGAGGCCACGAGTGCGAACTCACTGGCGAGTGTTTCGTGGAGTTGCTCTATGAACGGGGTTGCTAAAAAATCTTTTGAGTTAGCATACACCTCACCCGATTTACGCATATCACCGACACGTGCCACCCAATCAAGGCGCCAGCGACCTTCTTGTTGCTGTGTTTCGTCGTCTGGGACGCCAAGATCGACGACCTTGGCTACAAGATAACCATCCGCGCGATAGCGTTGCGAAGCATTAGCAATCGGCGTAAGAAATCGACCCCAAATATCAGAAACAGAAACTGAGGTTGCGTCGGTTAAGTCCATTAGAGGAAATTGTAAAGGCAACCCACGTTGACGCGCTAGATGGCGAACTTGCTGAATGAAAATGGATTCGTCGTTAGCCGCCAAAATGTTTCGCCTGCCCCGTTCGTCGCTATTCGCGATCCACATCAGTAGTTCAGGTCTGCGACTGCCCCAGTAGGGCAATTGATTAACTTTAAATAATTCAGCAAGTTTACGACCATCAAAATTGGCAGTGAGATACAACGTCCCGCCATCGCGACGGTAGCCGTACTGCAACAGATAGTCCTGTAGTTGTCTCATGGCATTACGGACAGCACTATTGTTTAAGGTCTCTGCGGTGCCCGATATTTTCATCACTACTTGTTCAAAGGCCGCGCGCAAGGCATCATCACGCTGACTTGAAGTCTGTGATGCCACCTCTATTTCTGCCGAAAACAGGTCATCGATAAGTCGACCTTGAGCTGAGAAACAAAGTAATAAGCTGACTACACAGATCATCTGTCGAACTATTGCGCGCGTCATAAGTTAGCCTTAAAAAAATCGGTCATAAAATGCATGTTAAACACCCAAGCGCAACACGGCAAGTGACAACTTGTGGATAACCTTGTGGGAATGCATTCAACAACACAAATTGAAGTAATTCGCCGATAACCTAGTCAAAATCGGGTCATATCGCTAGAATAAAGCAAACTTCGTGATCAGGAACATTATGCTTAAAAAACAATTACGTGGCATTAGCTCGTTATTATCGAGTATCAGTTTGATTGGCGTCTGTGTCGGTATGACCAGTACGTTACTCAGTTTACGCGCCACGATTGAAGATTTTGGCACCCTGGTCACTGGCTTTATTATGTCGGCCTACTTCATTGGCTATTTATTTGGCTCGACTCGCGCGCCCAAAGATATTCGTCGAGTCGGCTATATACGCTCGTTTGGCGGACTGGCCGCCCTCGCCGCTGCCAGCGTTTTGGTGCAAGCCATTTGGATTGACCCGGTGGTCTGGTTTGTCATGCGTTTTATTACCGGTTTCGCTATTTCAGGTATCTTCGTCATTGTTGAAAGTTGGCTAAATACCATGGCTGATAACAAGAGCCGTGGCACCTTGTTATCCATCTACCTCGTTATTATTTACAGTGGTCTGATTGCCGGTCAGTTAATACTCGGTGTCGCAGATCCCGGTGGCTTTATCGCCTTTGCCATTGTGGTACTGCTTATCAATTTAGCACTCATCCCCATATTGGTAAGCGTCACCGTTGAGCCGACCACGCATGAAAATCGCAAAGTACCCGTAAAAATGCTACTCAATACAGTACCTTTGGGTGTTATTAACGCGTTCGTAATGCAGGCATGTTACGCCATGTTTTACGGTATCGGCCCAATGTACGCATCCTATATCGGTCTCTCCGTATTGCAAATTACATTCTTTATGTCGGCCTTCATTGTCGGTGGGCTACTCTCACAGACACCGTTTGGCTTGCTATCCGATCGTATCGATCGACGTATCGTCATCGCAATTTGTGCGGCAGGCGGAACAGCAGCCGCTATCGTATTGGCACAACTCGGTGCAGGTAATGCTTTATTAATTTATCTGGTCGTTGCAGTGCTCGGTGCCTTCATTCTGCCACTCTACTCGCTTGGCATGGCACACACCAACGATTACCTCGAGAAAGACCAGATGGTTGGTGCCACTGGCGCTATCATCAAAATCGGTGGTGCAGGTAGTA
This sequence comes from Idiomarinaceae bacterium, assembly GCA_002685255.1. Lineage (GTDB taxonomy): Bacteria > Pseudomonadota > Gammaproteobacteria > Enterobacterales > Alteromonadaceae > Idiomarina. Next base: position 22,832 of record NYWU01000045.1, on the reverse strand, counting down.
TCATCGGTGCGCCCGCGGTCGCTGCTTTAATGCAGTTCGGTGCGATTAATTACTTCTTTCTACTGCTTGGCGGCCTCACCGCTTTTGTGGGTTGTTACGCACTGTACCGCATCACGCGTCGTGCTAAAGCGGAGGAACAGTTACATAGTAACTTTGCTATTCTAGCACCGTCGCAAACCTCTGATGAGCTATTAACTTCCATGGCGGAAGAAGCGCCAGATGAAGAGGACGATACCGAAGAAGAGGTGGATGGTACGGCGGTACTGAAGCGCTAACGCGCTCCAGTACTTTAACAATTACTGAATGAGCTCAGCGACCCAGTCGCGCGCTTCAGCAATGATTTGCTCGAGGTGTGCGGCTGATTTAAAGCTTTCCGCATAGATTTTATAAACCGGCTCAGTGCCTGAGGGTCGTGCGGCAAACCAGCCATCTTCTAACACGACCTTAACACCGCCAAATTGAGCGTCATTACCCGGCGCTTTTGTGAAGATATCGACAACTTTACTTTCAGCTAACGTGGCCAATTTCAATTTATAAGCTCGAATATCTTTGAAGCGCGCGTTCTGCTCTAAAGACGATGCCGTATCGACTCGCTGATAAAAGGCTTCGCCGTGCTGTGCACATAACTCTTTGTAGTAATCACTCGGGGATTTACCGGTGGCAGCTTGTATTTCGGCAGCCAACAATACCATCACGATGCCGTCTTTATCAGTGGTCCAAACATCGCCGTGGCGATCGAGCAAAGTGGCGCCGGCACTCTCCTCTCCTGCAAAACCAATATCGCCCGCACGTAGCTGCTGAGCGAACCATTTGAAGCCAACAGGCACTTCATAAACCTTACGTTGATTATCTTGTACAACGCGATCAATCATTTGGCTGGAAACGAGTGTCTTACCAATAGCAACATCAGCTCCCCATTCCCGCGACTTACACAAATAATCGATAGCAACGGCAAGATAGTGATTAGGATTCATTAGGCCATCCGGCGTAACGATACCGTGACGGTCGTAATCAGGGTCGTTTCCGCCGGCTAAGTCATATCGGTCCTTATAAGCCAAAAGGCCTGCCATCGCATAAGGCGAAGAGCAATCCATGCGTATCTTGCCGTCTTTATCGAGGCTCATAAACTGAAAACCTGGATCGACGTGATCGTTGAAAATATCGATATTGAGCTCATAAGTCTCAGCGATTTGGTGCCAATAGTCAGCACCTGCGCCACCCATTGCGTCAATCGCAAGTCGCAGATCAGCCGCTTTAATGCGTTGCATATCAATGCAGCGCGGCAAATCGTCTATATATTGTTTACGCCAATCGACAAAAACTAACTTTGGATGTGATAACACGTCTTCGCGTTCACAGGTATTAACACCTTGTAGCCCAGACGACAGTAACGCATTCGCGTATTTTTCAATCACCCGTGTGGCATCAGAATCGGCCGGTCCACCGTGAGGCGGATTATATTTGAAGCCACCATCCTGAGGCGGATTATGTGAGGGCGTGATCACCACTCCGTCACATTGCTTTTGCTGTTTAGCGTTGTGCGTCAAAATAGCGTGACTCAATGCAGGTGTGGGCGTATACCCATGCTCTGTTTGCACATGCACTTCTAACCCATTACCTAGAAACACATCGAGTGCCGAGATGTAAGCCGACTCTGATAGCGCGTGGGTATCCTTGCCAAGTAAAATCGGTCCGTCAATGCCCTGCTCTTCGCGGTAGGCACAAATAGCTTGGGCAATCGCTAAAATATGTGCTTCATTGAAACTTCGCGCCAGCGCGGAACCGCGATGGCCCGACGTTCCAAAACTCACTTTTTGATGAGCTTTACGTGGGTCCGGCTCATATACATAATATGCACTGACCAATTGCGCGATGTTTACGCTATCTTTAGCGGTGGCGGGCTGCCCCGCGCGTTCATGCACCGTCATTATAAAAAGTCCCTAATTTGCTCGACTTCAGGTTTGCTGTATCCAAGCTTTTGCGCAACCTGGGTCAACATCGATTTCTTCTTGGTTGTGTTATTGTTCGTCACCACCCAAAATGGTGACGAAGGAATCGCCTTTGGATTCGTACTATTACCACTGGTCAGCAGCGCTTCTTCCGATCGGGCAAAATATTGACGATCACGGCCACGAATAGTCAACACGGTTTCAAACTGTTCAGGGTGAGTCTTATACAGCATACTCAAAATGTAGAGAAAGCGTGCCACTACGCTTTTCTGCACATTAACATCTTGCTGATTTAAACGGTTAAACACAGAGTCAGTAGCGCTCTCTTCGACCTGAACCGGTTCAACCTGAGCTACACTGTCGAAGCCCAATAAACGGCGCAAAATATCTGATGCGCTCTCACCGATTTGCTGCGTGTGGCTCGCGATATACGCGTATAAATCGTCTTCAACTTCGATGCGTTTCATCGGTTTTTAATTCCTCATTGTTATCGATTCGCGGGGTTGACTTGCAACCGACCACTAAAGCTCGGAAAATATTAGCAAAGTTTAACACTAAAGGCACAACGATGGCAGAGTCAGAATTACTGCATTACGAAACCATGGGTGACAAGCAGAACCCCGCCGTTATTATCATTCACGGTTTGTTCGGAGATGGAGATAACCTAAAGAGTCTTGCTCGCGATTTAACGCCTGACTATTTCTGCGTACTCCCCGATGCACGCAATCACGGTGAATCTCCTCATCGTGAAAGTATGACTTACACGGAAATGGCAGACGATATCGTGGCCCTTGCTGATGAATTAGCTTTAGAACACTTTTCATTAGTTGGTCATTCCATGGGCGGCAAAATCGCCATGGAAGTGGCTATGCGCTATGAAGATCGCGTACAAGCAGCTGTTTTCGCTGATATTGCGCCCGTCGCTTATCCTGCCCATCACAATGGCATTCTAGATGCCCTAGCAGGTTTGGACCTAGACCAAATAGGCAGCCGCACCGAAGCCGATAAACAACTGAGTTCAGCTATAAAAGAAAAAGGCGTACGCCAATTTTTACTGAAGAACCTCCGCAAGGACGGTGACCATTTCGCGTGGCGGCTCAACTTAACTGCGATTACTGAGCGATACCAACAGATCGCTGACGGTGTGAGCGATGGTCATTATTCAGGCCCCTGTTTGTTTATTAAGGGCGGAAATTCAGACTACCTAACCGAACAGCACAGAGCGCAAGTGACTCAGCGTTTTAGCAATACACAGGTCAAAGTTGTTGAAAACACAGGCCATTGGTTACACGCTGAAAAACCACGTATTTTTAACCGTTTGGTCAAGGATTTTCTAGCGAGCCAAGGTCGTCTTTAACCGTCGACTGTGCTATTATAAGCAGCGTTTCTATCGGCCTATAAGGTGGTATCTTAAGGATGTTGGCTGAATATTATGAGCAAATAGAAGTACTCGTTACTAATATTACGCTAGGTATACTTTTCTTATTAATAGGCTTAGCCATTCGTGACGTACTCAAGCGTTCGTCGGTTCCCAAATTTGGACGCGTCATCGTGTGGATGGTTTTATTTTTGGGCTGTTTTGGCTTTATTGCCAAAGGTATCATCCAAGTAGTTTGGGAGGTCGGTGTCTAAATCGACCGAAAACACATGGCAAAAGAAAACACGGATAAAGTAACAATCGATTTGTTCGTTGATCAGCCTCGCAAAGGACGACCCCGAACAAATCCGCTACCGCGTAATGAGCAGTTAAAAATTAACAAACGTCGGCAATTGCAAAGAGACCGACGCCAAGGTAGAAAGCGTATTGAATTAAAAGTCGACCAATCGGTGCACGAGCATTTGAATGAGGTCGCGTCATCCTCCGGCTGTAACCGTAGCGATTTAGTCGAGGCGATGATTAAAATCTCGCTGGCAAACCCAGAACAATTGCTGCCAGCTGTCGTTAATTTAGTAAAATCAGGTGAAAGTTGATTTATGGCAACTGTTGGAATTTTCTTTGGAAGTGATACGGGTAATACCGAAGCGGTCGCCCACATGATCGAGAAAGAACTGGGCAAGAAGCTTGTTGAGGTCAAAGATATCGCAAAATCGAGTAAAGAAGATATCGCGAGCTACGACCTTCTCTTATTCGGAATTCCCACTTGGTATTATGGTGAAGCTCAGTGCGATTGGGATGACTTCTTTCCCGAGTTAGAAGAGATCGACTTTACCGATAAGCTAGTAGCTATTTTTGGGTGTGGTGACCAAGAAGACTACGCTGAGTACTTCTTAGATGCGATGGGTATGGTGCGCGATATCGTTGAAGCACGGGGTGCAATCATTGTCGGTCACTGGCCAACCGAGAGCTACAATTTTGAAGCTTCAAAAGGCTTAGTCGATGAGAGCCATTTTGTAGGTTTAGGCATTGACGAAGACCGTCAACCTGAACTAACTAAAGACCGAGTTACACAATGGTGTAAGCAGGTTTATGAAGAGATGTGTCTCGCAGAGCTAGCCAACTAGGATAGTTTTGCGCTATTTTGAGCAAAGCTACTGAACAACTAAACAAGAAAGCGAAGAGCACCATGGCGACAAATGATGAACAATTGAAAAAAGCTGGTCTTAAAGTGACGTCTCCACGCGTAAAAATTCTGGAGATTCTTAAGCAACCAGAGAATCAGCACATTAGTGCCGAGGACGTCTATAAAATTTTGCTCGAGCAAAAAGATGAAATCGGTCTCGCCACGGTTTACCGCGTGTTAAACCAATTCGATGATGCGGGCATAATCACCCGTCACCATTTTGAAGGCGGTCGCTCGGTCTTTGAGCTGAGCGCTAAAGAACATCATGATCACCTTGTCTGTTTGACTTGTGGTCATGTATTTGAGTTCGAAGATGATGTTATCGAAGAACGTCAGGTGCGTATTGCTGAGCAGAATAAAATCAAGCTGACTAACCACAGTTTATATCTGTACGGTGAATGTCAACGAGGTGAAGACTGCGAGTATAAAGCAGCTGAGGAAGCCTGATTATGGCGCTGCGCTGGCTGATATATGGTGCCAATGGATACTCCGGTAAACTCATTGCCCGTAAAGCAGTCGCCCGCGGTTATCATCCTGTTCTAGCAGGACGTAATAAGTCGGAAATCGAACATATTGCTGGAGCACTTGAGCTCCAGCATCGCATTTTCTCTCTTTCAGATCCCTCTCACGTCAAACAACAGCTGCACGACGTCGACCTCGTGATTAATTGCGCGGGTCCCTTTAGCAAAACCGCCGCGCCGCTTATTCAGGCGTGTATAAGCACCACTACGCATTATCTCGACATTACAGGCGAGATCGACGTGTTTGAATATGCACATTCGCAGTCTGAGGCCGCCAAAAAGGCAGGTGTCGTGTTGTGTCCAGGTGTAGGTTTTGATGTCATTCCTACGGACTGCTTGGCAGCTCGTCTGTATGCACAAATGCCTGACGCAACACATCTCGCGTTGGGGTTTGATTCGACCTCAAGAATGAGCCGCGGTACCGCCAAAACAAGTATTGAACGGTTGGGACATGGAGGCGCAGCGCGTATCGATGGTATTGTCAGCTCAGTGCCATTAGCATGGAAAGAGCGCCGTATTGACTTTGGCAACGGTGTTAAGTCGGCGATGACCATTCCATGGGGCGATGTGGCGACCGCATTTTACACCACGTCGATACCCAACATTGAAGTTTATATTCCAGCCCCACCTAAGTTAATTAAACGACTTCGTAGAGTGAACTGGTTACGTTGGTTGTTTAAGTCACGCTGGGTACAGAACCAACTGAAAGCAAAAGTCGATCAACGCAGTAGCGCGGGTCCAGATGAAGACGCACGAAAAGCCAATCCAACCTATATTTGGGGAGAGGTCAAAAATAAACGCGGTGACACGAAGTCGATGCGCTTCAAAATCCGAAATGGATACACCGTCACTGCCGAAGGAGCCGTTGAGGTCGCCCTTTATGTTCTGCAACACGAGGCGCAACCGGGTGGCTACTACACGCCATCCCGTCTATGTGGCGCTAAACTACTTGATCAGTTCATTGAACATTAAAAAAGCCGGCTTATGAGCCGGCTTTTTTATTGATAAACACACTTATGCAGCGTCGCCCTGCCGCTCGATTTTAGCCCAGCTATCACGTAGACCAACCGTTTGGTTAAAGATAAGGCGCTGTTCTTTCTCAGCGTCACTATCCAATACATAATAACCTAAACGTTCAAACTGGTACGGTTGCTCAACTTTCGCCTCGGCTAAGTTGGCTTCAACAAAGCCGTGCTTAACTACCAGTGAGTCAGGGTTTAGCGCAGCAAACAAGTCGTCTTCCGCGGCAGGATTCGGCACACGGAATAGGCGGTCATAGATACGAAACTCAGCTTTTTTCGCTGTGTCTGCGGAGACCCAGTGGATAACACCTTTCACCTTACGACCATCGGCTGGATCTTTGCCTAAAGTATCAGGGTCATAGGTACAGTACACGGTGGTCACCTGCCCGTCACTATCAACATCACAGCGTTCAGCTTTAACTACATAGCCATTTCGAAGGCGGACTTCTTTGTCTAATACCAATCGCTTAAACTTCTTGTTCGCCGATTCACGGAAGTCTTCACGTTCAATGTAGACTTCACGTGAGAAAGTCACTTGGCGGCTCCCCATATCCGGGTTATTCGGATGATTAGGCGCATCCAGTAGCTCCTGCTGACCTTCTGGATAGTTTTCGATAACCAGTTTAATGGGGTCCATTACCGCCATCGCACGCGGTGCATTTTCGTTTAAGTCATCACGGATACAGGCTTCAAGCATACCCATTTCAACTTGGTTATCCATTTTGGTAACACCGATACGGCGACAAAACTCGCGGATAGACGAAGGCGTGTAGCCACGACGACGTAAGCCCGCAATACTGGACACGCGTGGGTCATCCCAACCCGACACTTTGCCTTCCTCAACCAAGTTATTGATGATGCGTTTACTCATCACGGTGTATTGCAGGTTCAAACGTGAGAATTCGATTTGCTGAGGATGACATTCAATACTGATATTATCCAAGACCCAGTCGTATAAACGGCGGTTATCCTGGAACTCTAAGGTACACAATGAATGCGTAATACCTTCTAACGCATCAGAAATACAATGTGTGAAGTCATACATTGGATACACACACCACTTGTCACCCGTTTGATGGTGATGGACGTGTCGCACGCGATAGATAACTGGATCACGCATGCACATGAACGGTGATGCCATATCAATTTTAGCTCTCAAGCAACATTCGCCATCTTTATATTCGCCCGCAGTCATGCGCTTGAATAGATCAAGGTTTTCCTCGACCGAAGTATCACGATAAGGGCTATTGGTTCCTGGCTCTTTTAACGTACCACGCATTTCCCGCATGGTCTCTTGGTCAGAGAAGTCCACATATGCGAGACCTTTCTCAATGAGCTCAACTGCAAAACCGTGTAACTGATCGAAATACCCAGACGAGTACCGAGGTGTACCCTCCCACTGGTAACCTAACCAAGCAACATCGCGTTTGATTGATTCAACGTAATCAACTTTTTCTTTTAATGGGTTGGTGTCATCAAATCGCAGGTTACAAGTGCCCTGATAATCTTCAGCAATACCAAAGTTCAACACGATCGATTTAGCATGACCAATGTGCAAAAAACCATTCGGTTCCGGTGGGAACCGAGTGTGTACTGACGTGTGCTTTCCCTCCGCCAAATCTTTATCGATAATTTGACGAATAAAATTACTTGGACGATGCTCAGCTTCTGACATGCGTGTATGTTCTCCAACAACTTTTGAGCTCAAAAAAGGATATTACTTATGATCGCAATTAATGATCAGTCTGGCAAGCAGGTGTGATGCCAAAAAAGTCATAATATTTAGTTAATTGTTGCTGCACTTGCGCAACTTCAACTCGAGTAAACTGTACGGTTTGACCGGGGCGACACTGCGCCAAACGTGATAGATCCAGTGGACTGATATTACCCAGTTTAGGATACCCACCTAACGTTTGGCGATCGTTCATCATAATAATGGGTTGGCCATTGGGCGGCACCTGCACTGAGCCAATGTTGATTCCCTCAGACACTAACCCCTTACCCGCATACTCAATCGCGGGTCCTTCAAGTCGAATGCCCATCCGATCACTCTGCTGACTAATCTTATACTCGTGGAAACTCAACTTTTCGCGCTCAGCCATAGCAAACTGGTCGTACTGAAACCCAGGGATCAGACCTAACACAGGAGGCTTACTGTAATCGGGACGGTAACGCCACGGAATACGCTGTGTTAACTCACAGTTTGACGCCTCAATAGCCAATGTATCACCTTTCTGTAGCGCGCTGCCGTCACCGCGGTGGCCGCCGAGTTGCTCACGCTTAACCGTCGCGCAACTACCCCATTGCGGCTTGACTTGTATACCACCTGCAACGGCTAAATAAGCACGCAACCCGCTGCGTGCGGGTCCAATAGTCAACACTTGACCCGCTTCAACCTGAAACGTTTCCCAAATACTTCGGTCTTCGTTATCCAGTTTTAAGGTCACATCAGCACCGCATACAGCCACTGCAGCGGCCGAGGTAAACTTGAACTTCGAGCCACCTAATACAATTTCAATCTGAGCCGCACCCGCTTCATTTTTTAGCAGGTAGTTGCCCCATAAAAAAGCATTCTCATCGATAGGTCCGCCGCGTGTTAAGCCTTTTTTTAAATAGCCTAAACGACCGAAATCCTGAATCGTGGCGTACATACCGGGTTCAATCACTTCAATCATTCGAATGCCTCCACTGAACCGCCAGCCGCGATAAATTCATCCTTTGAAATCGCCTTAAATCGCACCGTATCACCCGAGTTAAGTTGATTCAGAATGCCTTTCTGCGGCTCATATAATGGAAAGGTCGTGCGACCAATGATATTCCAGCCGCCAGGCGATGCTAAGGGGTAAATCGCTGTCTGCCGTTCAGCAATGGCAACACTCCCCGCTGGAATGCGTGTTCTAGGTGAATCCAACCGCGGTGCCTGTAAATCTTCGGCGACTTCGCCCATGTAAGCAAAGCCCGGTGCAAAGCCCAATGCATATACTCGATAGCTATCCCGACAATGGCGCTCTATAACCTCCTCGGCACTGCATCCGTGGAGCTCCGCAATACGTGCTAAATCAGGCCCGACCGTCTCGTCGTAATAAACAGGAATGACATGTGTTTGCCCCTGTGCGGCGTCACGTTCATCAAGCGCCGGTAACGACTCGATAATAGCTTTAACAGCGCCACGCACATCGGTGTCCGAGTGACGCGTGATATCGTAATAAACCATCAGCGACGAGTACGCAGGCACGGTCTCGAGTATCGCCAGATCACTGTCTGCTAAGGCGGCATCGAGCTGCAATACGCGTTGATTGGCGGCGAGACTAATTTCATCTGAGAAGTATACAATAACCGCATCTGCACCGGCATTAACTATGGATGGTTTCACGCTCAGTGTCCCTCTTGTTGTTATTCAGGTAACGAATGAAGCAATTCACGTATTTTAGCAACGGTCTCAACCGCCGACGGATTATCGCCGTGCACGCAAAGCGAATCGATACTAATCATTCGTTCATTACCATCTTTATCGATAATCGGTTCACGACGAGCAAATCGCTTCGCTTGTTCTAATACGTCGGCTTCTTCAGTCAGCACCGCACCGTTTTGTTTACGCGATACTAATCGCCCTTTATGGTTATAACGACGATCCGCGAAGCCCTCAAACCACAAGTGGACATCATAGTTAGAAGCAAGCGCTTGCCACTCAGAGTTTTGCGGGGTTGCCATAACCATCAGAGGTAGCGGCTGACGTTGCTGGGTTTGCAAATAGCTGACTGCTTTACACACCGCTTTAAATATCTCACTATCGCGTAGCATATCGTTATATAGGGCGCCATGCGGCTTAACGTACGCAACTGATTCGCCATAACGCGTAGCAATACCGTTCAGGGCACCGACTTGATACATGATGAGGGACACTATTTCTTGCTCCGAACAATCCATGTGCCGCCGCCCAAAACCAATAAGATCGGGATAGCTCGGGTGAGCTCCGATCTTGACTTGATGTTGTGCTGCCAGCGCAACCGTTTGAGTCATCGTCAATGGATCGGATGCGTGAAAGCCACATGCAATATTGGCGCAGTCGATGTGCGGCATGATAAGTTCATCCTCGCCCATTTTATAAGCCCCGAAGCTCTCGCCAATATCGCAATTAAGTGTAATTTTTCTAATCGTATGTGTGTTCATACGACAAAGTATATCATGATTTGGTTTTGTCTTGGTTACGTGCCTTAAGGTCACCTAAGAGACGTGTGTAGCTGACAGCAAACAAATACAATCCGATTCCAATGCCCGCAATTTGCAAAGCAGGTAAACTCAACACCACTAACTGATGCTTAGCAAATATGGCTACAGCACCCACCAACCCCATCGTCGTCAAGCCACTCGCCACCAGCGTAATCGGCGGTAACCAACTCAGTAGCTTTTGAATACGTAATAATGCGAGTAAACCGCCCAAAATAATGCCCCATGCAATCGGCACTCCCAATTGATACCAACTCAATTGATAGTCAGCAATCGCGGCAACTAATTGGTCTTGTGAAGCGGTATAAAAAAATAAACCCACCGCGCCCGCTAAAATGACAATTCGCTTAAAAAGATTCATGCCTGCTTTCCTTACAGCGCTAAGCTCACACAATAAATAATAATGCCTATCACGGGCACCCAAACAATTGGAGACTGATACCACTTGAGCGGCTGCTTACTTTGCTCATTCAGCTTATTCAAAGTGGGCAAGCGATAGAGCCAAATTAAAGCCACCAACATTAAGCCTGCGCCCGTTAAGCGAATAATAGTATCAAACTCGCTTACAACTCCGAGTACGGCTAAAAGTAGACCTACAATCAGCAGTACTATTGCAGTAACACGTTGCCACATTTATTCACCTCGTTATTATTATGCTTTGGTCGAATACCACCATAACGCTTTTTTAACAGACAAAAAAGAATATGTTACCTTAGAGCCTACGCTGACAGGGGTAAAAAAACACATGCAGATATTTAAACGAATGGCGCTGATCATCGCGGCCGCTGGCGTCACCTTTGGTTTAATCGTGATAAGTATCGTGGTGTATCAATACACCGTCATGGAACCCGAAACGCCCCATGCTGGTGACTGTCAGTTACAACAACTCGAGCAGACTCGCGATCGTGCCGCAGAGGTACACACGTATCAGTGCACTCGCGGTTCAGAAACTACTTGGCGAGGCACCGAAATGTGGCTTTATGAGCCCCTAACTGAAGAATGGCAGCGAATGTTAACCGTTAAAGGTGAACCGTGCGTGCGCATTCACCTCAACGAGCGTCGTTTAACGGTTGCACATGCGGGTAACAAACTCGATTTTAACCTCGCTGAACCGGTCTTTATCTACAAAGATAAAGAAGGCACAAGCCATAGCTTGGCCGTCGCAATCGATAACCAAGCTTCAGCATGCGAAGAGTGATTAGGTCAGTTTGAGCACCCAGCTCAGTGGTAAACGCTTCATCAAAAAGCCAATAATGCGCCAAGGCCAACTCGGTACATAGGCTTTGACGGGCGCTTTTTCTATGGCTTTTACCAATTTACGACAGCCCTCTTCGGTACCAATCATAAACGGTGTGTTCTTAACCTTTTCATTAATTTCCGAGCGAATGTATCCCGGGAATAATGTGGTCACTTTGATGGGACTGTTCTTGCCATAGGTCTTCAGCAAATCCGCGCGAATCCCTTCAGACATTGATGCTAAACCGGCTTTGGTTGCCGCATATACCGTCATTGCACGCGGCATACCGCGCAATGCACTCATCGAGGCGATGGTGACCAAGTGACCTCGTTCTTGGGCTCTAAAAATACCCATAGCCGCCTCGCATTGCGCCAACGCTGCAACGAAGTTCGTTTCAGCCGTGGCTCGATTAGCGGCAAAGTACCCCGTGCCTAACGAAGCGCCTTTCCCCATTCCGGCATTAACGACGATTTTATCAATCGAGCCTGCCTCTGATTTAAAACGTTCAAAGACGTCAAATACGTCGTCATGTTGGTTCACATCCAGCACCGCAATGCGCACGCTCACTTCTGGGTAAGAACGCTCGATGTCACTTTTTAACGCTTCTAAACGCTCAATACGCCGAGCACACAGGCACAAGTGGTATCCCTTGCTGGCGAACTCTTTCGCCATACCCTCGCCGAGCCCCGAGCTCGCGCCAGTAATTAATACGGTTTGCTGTTCTTGCATAGTACACGTCCATTTATTGTTTTATTTTGCGACGGCAACGCCATAACAAGTAGTTGACCAAAAACCAGAAGTTTTTAAATGCTGGATTATTCGTTTGTTTGTGGTGGTAACGATAGTAAATCTGCTGAGCAATTACGGCGAGGCGGAATAAACCAAACACCTCATAGAATTTAAAATCAGCCACCGCTACGCCCGTCTGCTCGCAATAATAGGCAATGATTTCCTTTCGACTTAACATACCGGGATAATCACTCGGCTGACGCTTCGTCGCTCGGGCTATTTTATCGTCGTCGGACTGAATCCAGTACGCCAATGCATTACCTAGATCCATCAGAGGGTTACCGAGTGTCGCGAGCTCCCAATCAAGGATACCAATGATGTGAGTCGGGTCATCGGCATCCAATACTAAGTTATCCAAACGAAAATCATTGTGCGTCATACAAATGGTCTCTTCGTTCGGTTGGTTTTCTCGAATCCACCGCATGATGCCTTTAGCGCCAAATACATTCCATGTTTTCGCCCGTTCGAATCGATTGCACCACCCTTCTACTTGGCGCTGGGTATAGCCCTTACCCTTTGCTAACCGTTTTAAGCCCGATGCATTGATATCCACGTTATGTAACGCGACAAGGCGGTCAATCGCGTTTAAACAGAGTTGCCGCGCTTGTGATTCACTTAATTCAAGTTGGCGAGGAAAGTGACGACGCGGAATAATTCCCTCAACATGACGCATCACATAAAATTCAGCACCGATAACCGACTCATCCTTGCAGTGTGCAAGCACCTCCGGCACCTCTGGAAAATGAGGCTTGAGCGCCTTTTGGAATCGATATTCACGTCCCATGTCGTGGGCTGATTTCGCCTTAGTACCATCGGGTGGACGCCGCAAAACGAGAGTAATATCTCGGTAGTCGAGTCGATAAGTCCAATTTGATGCCCCACCGGTATACTGAGTAATGGCTAAATCGCCCGAAGACTCACTGACCACCTCAGGTAGTTCGGCTTTTAGCCACGCATCAAGTGACTCAATCGGTAATGACTCTTCCGTTCTAACCGGAGAAGACTGGTCAAGTACGCTATTTGCATCAACGCTCATTCATTCGCTCCTGCCACGCTCTTACTTCAGTTTTAGCAATGGTTGCACGATGCACTGCGTCAGGGCCGTCGGCAATACGCAATGATTTAGCGACCGCTAATAAATCGGGTAAAGGCGTATCATGACACATCGCGGCGCCACCATACAGCTGCATGGTTTCATCCACCACACGTTGCAGTACTTGCGGCGCAACCAATTTAATGGACGAAATCGCTTTAATCGCCTGCATTGCACCCACCTTATCAATCTGCCATGCCGCATGAAGGGTGAGTAAACGCGCTTGATCAATGGCAACACGTAAATCTGCGAGGCGCTCTGTATTGCCTCCCAGCTTTAACAAAGGCTGCCCAAACGCAATCCGCGATGTGCCGCGCTCAATAAACATATCGAGCGCGCGTTCAGCAGCGCCGATGGCGCGCATGCAATGATGAATGCGGCCCGGACCTAAGCGTCCTTGCGCTATTTTAAAGCCAGCCCCCGGTCCTACAATGATATGGTCCTTAGGTACGCGCACATCATCAAATACCACTTCCCCGTGACCATAAGGCGCATCGTATTCGCCTAGCGCAGGGAGCATACGCTCGATGTGCACGCCGGGTGTATTTAAAGGCACAATCACCATCGAGTGACGGCTGTGCTTGTCAGCGTCCTCGTCTGTCAGCCCCATCACGATGGCAAATTTGGCATCAGGATGTCCGAGCCCTGTGCTCCACCATTTGCGTCCGTTAATCACCCACTCATCGCCGTCAACGGTAATCGTGGTTTGCATATTGGTTGCATCAGATGACGCCACATCGGGCTCTGTCATACAAAAGACCGAACGAATATCCCCTGCGAGCAGAGGCTCAAGCCATTGCGTCTTTTGCGTGGCACTGCCAAAGTGATACAGCACCTCCATATTGCCGGTATCAGGCGCATTGCAATTAAAAATTTCAGGTGCCAACAAGCTGTGTCCCATACACTCGGCGATAGGTGCATACTCTAGTGTTGATAACCCCTGACCCAACTCTGCGTCGGGCAAAAACAAGTTCCATAGCCCCGCCTTCTTAGCCATGGCTTTTAATTCTTCCACATGCGGTGGCACCTGCCACTCGCGCCAGTATGGGCCGGCATTGAGGCGTTGATTTTCTTTGCGGTAATCAGGCTCATAAGGTGTAATGTGCTGATCCATAAAATGTTGCACACGTGACAAATAGTCACGACTTTTATCTGAAAGTGAAAAGTCCATTCTACGTTTCCTTTAAATACCCAATAACCGCATTGTAGGCATGAATAATTTTCTGGTACAACCAGTTTAAGCCGATTACTCCGCTTGCACTGGAGTCAAATTTTTATTACGGTTAAAAACAAAATAGAAAAATTAATCTATGCGCATAATAATAGTCACCGCCTTTCTTTTACATTTAACAGGTTGCACATCACTCGTTGCAGACCAAATCGCTCATCCCAATGCCATGAACCTAACCTTTACCGATGAGCAATCAGCCCAAGAAATCTTTAATCTGCAGCCCCGTAAGGTCGGTAGCCTCGACTATTTTTATGCACCCGCCGCTGGATTGGCTCAACATGAAACCTCTTTTGAAAGCACCATTAAAGTGGCGCTGACCAATAGCAAAACAGGCACCACCACGACAACCCTATATCACTATGACGACAGCCATGCGCGTAAACTTTCAAAGCAAAGTGAGCCGCGCGGTCAGGTTATTATGCTGCACAGCTACAGCACCGATAGCCGTTCACTTTATATTGATAGTCGAGCACTGCGGGCGCAAGGATACGATGTGCTGCTGTTAGACTTGAATGGTCATGGGCGTGCAAGTGATAAGCCGGTGAGTTTTGGTCCGGCGGATGTTGAGCGTTTACATCACTTAGTCACTTTGATCCTTGAAAACTCAGACTCGCGGCTGTTGCTCTACGGAAAATCCTATGGTGCAAGCGTGGCTGCACAATATATCGCGAAGTATGGCAACATCGACGGTTTCATCGGCATCGCCCCGATGAATGACTTCACCGAAGCCGCGCTTATCGAGACAAAACGTAGCTCGCCTTGGCTAACCCAATTTATTAGCGATGAGTATATTACCGCAGGTATCGAAAGCGCTGTCGCTTCGGTCGGAGCGAATGTCGAAGAGGCCAATACCGCACGTATCTTGGATAATCACCTGAAACAAAACAGCTGGCCTCCGTCACTGATTTTTGTTGGTGGGCTTGATAAACTCAGTAAAAAAGAAACTTTTATATCGTTTGATGACAACTCAAAAGTTAAGGTCATCACGCTACCCGACCGCCCACATATAGCGATGATGGTGTACGACAATACGATCGATAAGCAGCTATCCGAATGGCTTGTAATGTTTGAAAAGAGAAAATTACCTTAAACACATTAAGTTAAACATAAGATACAAAAAACCCGGCGCGAGGCCGGGTTTTTTATCAGTTTAAACAGCGTTGATTACCAACCTGTTTTCTCACGTACTGCTTTGCCGATATCAGCCAAGCTACGTACAGTTTTAACGCCAGCCGCTTCAAGTGCAGCAAACTTCTCGTCAGCTGTACCTTTACCGCCTGCAATGATCGCACCTGCGTGGCCCATGCGCTTACCTGGAGGCGCTGTAACACCTGCAATGTAAGAAACGACAGGCTTAGTCACGTGATTTTTAATGTATTCCGCAGCTTCTTCTTCTGCAGTACCACCGATTTCACCGATCATAACAATTGCTTCGGTCTCTGGATCCTTCTCGAACAGCTCTAAGATATCGATGAAGTTAGAGCCTGGGATCGGGTCACCACCGATACCAACACAAGTAGACTGACCGAAACCTTCGTCAGTAGTCTGCTTGACCGCTTCATAAGTCAACGTACCCGAACGTGAAACGATGCCGACTTTACCTTTCTTGTGAATGTGACCTGGCATGATACCGATCTTACATTCGTCAGGAGTGATAACGCCAGGGCAGTTTGGACCAATCATACGAACACCTTTGTGCGTCAAGTATTCCTTAACGTACAACATGTCCAATGTTGGGATACCTTCAGTAATACAAACAATCAGTTCGATACCCGCGTCCGCAGCTTCGATGATTGAATCTTTACAGAAAGGTGCCGGTACGTAGATAACTGATGCTGTTGCACCCGTCGCTTCTACCGCTTCTTTAACAGTGTTGAATACAGGCAGACCTAAATGCTCTTGGCCACCTTTACCCGGTGTTACACCGCCAACCATTTGCGTACCATACGCAATTGCTTGCTCAGAGTGGAACGTACCTTGACCGCCAGTGAAACCCTGGCAGATAACTTTGGTGTTTTTATCGATCAAAACGCTCATTATTGACCTCCTGCCGCAGCAACCACTTTATCAGCAGCGTCAGAAAGGCTTTCTGCTGCGATAATGTTTAGGCCACTTTCATTCAATTTCTGCGTACCTAGTTCAGCATTGTTACCTTCAAGGCGAACAACAACCGGTACTTTAACGCCCACTTCTTCGACGGCACCGATGATACCTTCAGCGATCATGTCGCAACGAACGATACCACCGAAGATGTTAACCAGTACGGCTTTCACAGAGCTGTCAGACAAGATGATTTTGAATGCTTCAGAAACGCGTTCTTTAGTTGCACCGCCACCAACGTCAAGGAAGTTTGCAGGTTCGCCACCACTCAACTTAACGATGTCCATCGTACCCATCGCCAAACCAGCGCCGTTAACCATACAACCGATGTTGCCATCGAGTGCAACGTAGTTAAGTTCCCACTTAGCCGCTTCTGCTTCACGCGCGTCGTCTTGTGACGGATCGTGCATTTCGCGGATTTTCGGCTGACGGTACAATGCGTTGCTGTCGATACCTACTTTAGCGTCTAGGCAGTGCAAGTTACCTTCGTCAGTGATAACGAGCGGGTTGATTTCAAGCAATGCTAAGTCGTATTGCTCGAACATTTTCGCTAAGCCTAAGAAGATTTTAGTGAATTGCTTCACTTGATCTGCAGAAAGACCCAATTTGAAACCTAATTCACGACCTTGGAAAGGCTGTGCGCCTACGGTCGGATCGATTTCAACTTTCAAGATTTTTTCTGGTGTTTCTTCAGCGACTTTTTCGATTTCAACGCCGCCTTCAGTTGATGCCATGAACACGATTTTACGTGAACCACGGTCTACAACTGCACCTAGGTAAAGCTCATCTGCAATGTCAGTGCAGCTTTCAACTAAAATCTTAGCAACCGGCTGACCATTTTCGTCGGTTTGGAAAGTTACTAAGTTTTTACCTAACCACTGCTCAGCAAAAGCGCGAACTTCGTCAGTGCTTTTTACCAACTTCACACCGCCCGCTTTACCGCGGCCGCCAGCGTGAACCTGACATTTAACAACCCAAGTGTCTCCACCAATACGTTTTGCCGCTTCAACTGCTTCATCAGCAGTATCGCACGCAAAACCTTCAGATACTGGCAAACCAAACTCTTTAAAGAGTTGTTTACCCTGATACTCATGCAAATTCATGATGCTCTTCCGATTCGTTGAAACAACAAAAGCAGCGAAATGCTGCCTACCCGAATACCGCGCCGAATTCTAACGCGTACGGCGCAAAAATAACAGCCGTAAGCTGGAATCCAACTTACGGCTGAGTGCTCAGCGTCTTTAGATATCCAGGATAAGACGTTGAGGATCTTCCAACAGCTCTTTAACCGTGACTAAAAAGCCAACCGATTGTTTGCCGTCGATAATACGGTGGTCATAAGACAGTGCCAAATACATCATTGGCAAGATCTCAATTTTACCATCCACCACCATGGGGCGTTCTTGGATTTTGTGCATACCCAAAATCGCGCTTTGTGGTGGGTTCAAAATAGGCGTTGAAAGCAGTGAACCAAACACACCACCGTTGGTGATTGTGAAGTTTCCGCCCTGCATTTCTTCCAATGTGAGTTTTCCATCACGTCCTTTGATAGCCAAGTCACGGATACCGTTTTCCATGTCTGCGATCGACATTTTGTCAGTATCACGTAACACAGGCGTTACCAACCCGCGTGGTGTTGAAACCGCGATGCTTACATCGAAGAAATTGTGATAAACGATATCATCACCGTCAATTGATGCGTTGACATCAGGGAAGCGTTTTAATGCTTCTGTGACCGCTTTAACGTAAAAGCCCATGAAACCTAAGCGTGTACCGTGTGTTTCTTCAAACACATCTTTGTACTTTTTACGAAGGTCCATAATCGGCTTCATGTTGATTTCATTGAACGTCGTCAACATTGCCGTGTCGTTCTTAGCTTGTAATAAGCGCTCCGCGATACGTTTACGTAAACGTGTCATCGGCACACGTTTTTGATCACGGTCACCCGCCGCTTGCGGCTGCTGAGACGCACTCTGGTTGCTGCTAGAGCTTGACTTAGACTGTTGTCCTTTAACGTGTTTCTCAACGTCTTCTTTGGTCACACGACCACCTTTGCCGGTACCTTTTACGTCACTCGGCTTCAAACCATGCTCGCCTAACAAGCGACGCACAGCGGGCCCTGCGACTTCGCTGTCGCCTTCATCTTTCTGCTCAGCTGAAGTGTCTTCAGATTTTGTTGAAGCTTTGTCAGAAGAGCCTGATACAGAAGCACCTGCTTCAACCGTACCAATTACGTCATCAGCACCAACAGTAGCGCCTTCATCTTGAGTGATTTCAGCTAATACACCGTCCGCTGGAGCGACAACTTCAAGTACCACTTTGTCAGTTTCAATATCGACAAGGTTTTGGTCGCGCTTAACAGCGTCGCCTGCTTTCACATGCCAAGTTGCAATCGTTGCATCAGAGACAGATTCAGGTAACTGCGGTACTTTGACTTCAATTTTTTCGCCCGAGCCAGATTTCTCAGAAGCATTGTCGTCTTTTGACGAACTTTCTTCTTTCTTATCTTCTTTAGCCGAATCTTTGCTATCGCTATCGTCGTTGCTATCGTCACCCGCGCCTTCTTCGATTTTGCCAATCACTTCTTCAGCAGTCACCGTGGTGCCTTCGTCAGCAATGATTTCGCCAATGACGCCATCGGCTTCAGCGACAACTTCGAGCACTACCTTATCGGTTTCGATGTCAACCAGATTCTGGTCACGCGACACTTTGTCACCTGGTTTTACGTGCCAAGTTGCGATGGTGGCATCGGCAACAGATTCGGGTAATTGAGGAACTTTAATATCAATCGCCATGGTTCATCTTCACCTATTTAATGGTTAGCGCTTCGTCAACGAGTTTTTGTTGCTGTTTATTGTGCTCAGATAAATAACCGACTGCCGGAGCAGCTGATGCGGCTCTGCCGCGATAGGTTAATTGAGCACCTGATGGAATAGCCGCCCAGAAGTTATGTTGGCTGCTGTACCAAGCACCTTGGTTCTGGGGCTCTTCCTGACACCAAACAAAATCTTTGACGTGCTGATAATCTTTCATAATCTCTGCGACTTCTTCCGCAGGGAACGGATAAAGCTGTTCGATACGGATAATAGCCACATCATCTTGTTCGCGTTTACGGCGTTCTTGTAACAGATCATAGTAAACTTTACCTGAACACAAGACCACGCGTTTTACTTTTTTCGGATCCAAGTCATCAATTTCAGCGATGGCATTTTGGAAGCCGGTATTCTCTAAGTCACTCATTTCAGAGATAGCTAATGGGTGACGTAGTAACGATTTAGGTGTCATCACTACGAGCGGACGGCGCACCGGACGCAATTGCTGACGACGAATCATATGGAACACTTGCGCAGGTGTCGTTGGTACACAAACTGACCAGTTATGATCAGCTGACAACTGCAAGAAACGTTCAAGGCGTGCAGAAGAATGTTCTGGACCTTGTCCCTCGTAGCCGTGCGGCAGCAATAAAGTCAAACCACATAAACGACCCCACTTCTGCTCACCCGAGCTTAAGAACTGATCAACCACAACTTGGGCACCGTTGGCAAAGTCACCAAACTGGGCTTCCCACATCACCAACGACTTAGGTTCAGCGGTCGCATAGCCATATTCGAACGCCACTACAGCCGCTTCCGATAACACCGAGTCGTAGATTTCTACCACACCTTGATCATCTTTAATGTGATTCAATGGCATGTAAGTCGACGCATCTTTTTGGTTATGCAACACGGCATGACGATGGAAGAACGTACCACGACCCGAGTCCTGACCCGTCAAACGGATATGGATACCCTTATCTAACAAGGTGGCATAAGCTAAGGTTTCTGCAAAACCCCAGTCCATCGGCTTATCGCCTTTGGCCATTTTCATGCGTTCTTGATAAACCTTGGCAACGCGAGAGTTCAGCTTATGTTCTTCTGGATACTGAGCAATCTTCTCACCCAGTGTCGCGAGCGTCGATTTTGACACTTTATAGTCATAGTCGACGTCCCAATCGTTGCCCACGTATGGGCTCCAATCGACCGAGTGCTTACGCATCGGACGGTGTTCTTCAACAACGACTTCGCCTTTATCTAACGCATCACGGTAATCTTGTACCCACTGTTTCGCGTCATCCTCACTGACCACATTGGCCTTTGACAAACGCTCCGCGTAGATTTCACGCGGCACTGGGTGCTTTTTCACTTTCGCATACATCAGTGGCTGCGTAGCACTTGGCTCATCTGCTTCGTTGTGACCGTGGCGGCGGTAACACACCAAGTCGATTACAACGTCACGTTTAAAGGTATTGCGGAAATCCAATGCTAATTGCGTTACAAAGACCACGGCTTCAGGGTCATCTGCGTTAACATGGAAAATCGGTGCTTGGACCATTTTCGCAATATCAGTACAGTACTGCGTTGAACGCGCGTCTTCTTGCTTAGATGTGGTAAAGCCAACTTGGTTATTCACCACGACACGTACAGATCCGCCTACCTGATAAGCACGCGTTTTAGACATGTTAAATGTCTCTTGTACGATACCTTGACCAGCGATTGCCGCATCCCCATGAATGGTTATCGGCAATACTTTATCGCCTTTAGGATCTTGTAAACGATCCATGCGCGCGCGCACCGAGCCCATAACCACTGGATTAACGATTTCTAAGTGTGATGGGTTAAAGGCTAGCGCCAAGTGAACATCGCCACCGGGCGTTGCAAAATCTGACGAGAAGCCCATGTGATATTTAACATCACCTGAACCTTTGTTGGCCGCATGTTTGCCGGCGAACTCATCAAATAAATCTTGTGGTTTTTTACCGAGCACGTTGACTAGGACGTTTAGACGACCCCGGTGGGCCATACCAATGACCACCTCTTGCGTGCCCTGCTCGCCCGAGCGACGAATTAACGACTTCAATAGTGGAACTAAGCTATCGCCACCTTCGAGTGAGAAACGCTTAGCACCTGGAAACTTAGAGCCCAGGTATTTTTCTAGACCGTCGGCAGCAGTCAATTCACGTAAGATGCCGGTCTGCTGCTCTTTATCAAAGCTTGGCTTACCGCGGACACCTTCTAAGCGCTGCTGAATCCAACGTTTTTCCTCTGTCGACACGATGTGCATATATTCTGCACCAATCGGGCCACAATAAATATCTTCTAACGCTTTGTGAATATCCTTGAGCTTCATCGTTTCGCTGCCAACGGCTAGCGAACCTACATTGAACTCACGGTCCAAATCGTCTTTAGTTAAGTCATGAAAAGCAAGTGAAAGGTCGGGTACCTCTTCTTGTTTCCACAAGCCAAGAGGATCGAGGTTAGCGTGTTGATGACCACGAAAACGGTATGCATTAATGAGCTGTAAAACGCGTACTTGTTTCTGATCCGCTACTGACGACTGACCGCCAGCTTGCTTGAGTTTATTCTTAGCAAGCGTACGAAACTGCTCCCGTACGTCACTTAATTTAGCATCTACTGCATGGTCATTGGTTGGCAATGAGTCGAACATATTTCGCCACTCATCACTCACTGCAGTAGGATCATCGAGGTAAGCTTCGAACATTTGTTCGATATAAGCGATATTGCCTCCGGCTAGATGCGATGATTCTAGCCATTCACGCATTACACCCTCTTGCATTGCGTATCCTTCACACTCAATTTGTTCAAACTATAAGAAATAGCCATCCGTGAGCCGGATGGCCATCTTCAGCATCAATTATAACGATTTCTTGCTAAGACGCTGCAATTAAACTGCACGGCTCAGCAACATCGATTTAATGTGACCGATTGCCTTGGTTGGGTTCAACCCTTTAGGACAAACATTCACACAGTTCATGATGCCGTGGCAACGGAACACACTGAAGGCATCGTCAAGGTCATCGAGACGTTGTTCAGTCGCCGTGTCACGACTATCGATCAAGAAGCGGTATGCATGCAACAAACCGGCAGGACCGATAAACTTGTCTGGGTTCCACCAGAATGATGGGCACGAAGTTGAGCAACAAGCGCACAGAATGCACTCGTACAAGCCGTCTAACTTCGCACGCTCTTCTGGCGATTGCAGACGTTCACGCGCCGGTGGCGTTTTCTCATCATTGATAAGATACGGCTTAATTTTTTCGTACTG
>NYWU01000044.1 GCA_002685255.1 Idiomarinaceae bacterium | reverse complement strand
GACTGCGGTAGGTGTCGACGATTTTCTGAATGTTGTCGTCGCTTAGCTGGTTTTGGTTTTTACCTGACTGAAATTCACGCGAGGCGTCGATGAATAAAACGCTCTCGTCTGATTTAGACTTTTTGAATACCAAAATAGCGGCTGGAATGCCGGTGCCGTAAAAAAGCTTCTCGGGCAGACCGATAACAGCATCTAACAGGTTTTCGTCAATCAGTTGCTGACGAATTTTGCCTTCTTTGGAGCCTCGGAATAATACGCCGTGTGGTACAACAACGCCCATGCGTCCGCTGCCGGGCTTCAGCGTTTCTATCATGTGCAGAATGAACGCGTAGTCGCCTTTGGTTTTTGGTGGTACGCCACGACGGAAACGACTGAATTTGTCGTTCTCCGCGTCGTCATGCCCCCACTTGTCCAAACTGAAGGGTGGGTTAGCGGTCACGATATCAAACAACATGAGGTCGCCGTTTTTATCTAACAGCTTCGGGTTGCGAATGGTATCGCCCCATTCAATTTTGTGGTTGTCTTCGCCATGCAAGAACATGTTCATTTTGGCTAATGACCAGGTGGAACCAATGGCTTCCTGACCAAATAGGGCGTACTCTTTGCTGTCATGATTTGCGATAACCTTACGGCCACACTTCATCAATAAAGAGCCGGAGCCACAGGCTGGGTCACAAATGCTGTCGCCCGGTTGCGGGTCGAGTAGTTCGGCTATTAAGTCGGATATTTCAGGTGGGGTATAAAACTCACCGGCTTTTTGACCACCGCTGGCGGCAAAGTGTTTAATCAAGTATTCGTAGGCGTTACCGATGACATCCAGTGAACCCACGCGACTGGGTTTTAAGTTTAGCTCTGGCTTGGCAAAGTCTTCCAGCAAGTGGCGCAGAATGTCGTTTTTCTGCTTTTCTTCGCCCAGCTTATCGGTGTTAAAGCTGATGTCCTGGAACACACTTTTGCCGGCATCTTTTAGTTTGGTGCCGTTGGCTTCTTCAATGGCATGCAGGGCTTGGTCAATGCGCTCACCATTACCCGGCTCGTAGCGACGGTCGTAAAGCGCATAAAAACTGGCATCGCGCGGTAACACAAAGCGCTCGTTCTTCATCATCTCTTCAATGAGCTCAGGCTCATCACCATACTGCGCTGCGTATTGGTCGTAATGGTCCTGCCATACATCCGAGATGTATTTGAGGAAGAGGGTGGTCAGAATGAAATCTTTATAGGTGTCGGCACTGACTGTGCCGCGAAAGGTGTCACAAGCGTTCCAAAGTGCTTTGTTAATGCTGTCCTGGCTAATCGTTGTCATTGTTTTTAACGTCCCCGTACAACCTGATTATAAGCGTTTCAAATATCCATAAGTGGCATCATTATGCCACGGATGACATTGATGTCACGGGTTCCAATTTAAGAGTTGGTTGCGTCACTTTATGTCGCAAAAGATAGAAAGTGAGTGAAAGGCTCCAGGCTATGTATATTTACTTTTAACTTATTTGATAAATCGTTTGATTTATAAACATTTTTTTGGTTTTAATTGCAAAGGGGCTAGTGACGTTAAAGCAAGCTCTGAAGCAATTAATGTGAAGTGGTAACATTGGGGGTAGCATGTATAAACAAGCATCACGTCGATATTTCGCACATGAGCTCAGATTCTCGGAGCCAGCCAAAATCGCCAATAAGATTATTGGTAGCCTTGATTTCAAAGAGCCGACATGTCTGGGGCATATGAGTGAGGAGGCGGTTTATCATTTTATACAAAGTCAACCGATACTAATTGAACAGCGCGTCGAATCACAAGTTCAGTCGAATAAGACACATGTTCCGAGTACACGCGGGGCTTCCAACCCGGTGAAAAGGGTTAAAACAGCTATTTTTATAAGTGGTTGGAGCTCATTGAAATTGGCCGCTAAGTTGAATATGTCCTTTACGCCACTAATTGTGGCAGATGCATCAGAGAAGACTAAGGAGTTTTTAGCGTGGAGTGACCTGCTGCGGTGTTTTCCTTTGATAGATTCAAAAAGCTATGGCCGATTGTTCCTTCTGATGCAAAAACATTGTCCAGATGATATAGCCATTGCACTCCTTGGTGGGAAGGTAACCCAGGAGAGTATCGTTAATTTCATCCCCTGCTATCGGAGCACGATAGGGTATCAACTAAAAAAGGGCAAAGAAAAAGCGAGCGTGGCAAAACCAAAGCCGCAGTTAGCCGATATGGATTTTGAGGATAGCTAATATTGGCGTTTAAAGACTTAAACTCTGTTAGTCAGCATATTTCGACCAAAGACAGTCACGCAATCCTTCGTCAACCTCAGGTTTCACGAGTTTTACGAAAGTTAGGCTTTTTTAGTCTTGGTGAGCCTGGTAGCTCAGAGCGAGACAGGGCGGCAAACATTTTAATAGGTTATATAGCCAGCCTGCATGAACGCTTTTCTCACACCATAAGCTTCAATAAGCCCATACATAAAAAGGCTCATGACCGATTTGATCGCTTTCTTTCTAGACATCATCGACACTTCAAAAGAACAGTCACAGAGAGTGATGTTGAGGCGTTAAATCCACTTTTTTCAAAAAAGCTCGATGCAGCCCCCTTAGGCGCTTTACTTCAGATCACGAACCAAAAATTGAACACGAGTCAGGAAGACTGGGAGAAGCTTAAATACTGGGCTTCATACACCTGTATTTGTTTTCTCATGTGTCACTTCCGTTATGTTGATGTCAATAATAGACCGGTATTGATGCCGTCTATTTCAGCAGGGCTTCGCCGCTTGAGGTTGTCTCAGGTAAGCCCTCGCTATCAGATGGTACTTCATGAACTGTCTATACCAACTGACTTTAAAGACTTTTGTGAGCAGTGGGAACAATTATATGAAGCGGTAAATACCAAACATGATGACAAAAGTGAGCAATTGTCCAACTCAATCGCCGGGCAAAACTTTAATACGTTAAAACTGTTTTTTGAGAGTTTCTGGCACGTAGAGCCCAGTAAACGAGTCAATTACATTACCGGTCGTTCAAAAATCACACGAAGTTCAACGCTCGATAAGCCAACCCGTGGGAGTGTGGAGCGGGTCAGGCCGACAATTCGGTATCGAAATATCGACAAGGAGCAAGGTGAAGAGGTCGCTGCTGAAGCTCGTGAAGATTATCAGTTATTTGAAACGGACACGAAACAGACATCCGAGTTTAAATCACAAGTTTACCTTCAACATGTAAAAGCACAGGCGATTGCTGCGTCGTCACTGAGAAATGAACTAGGACACCCTTGTAGTTTAAATACAATCAATCACCGTCAATTACTCCTGGTGTTGAATCAGCTTGATATTTCAGAGTGCAGTAAGTCTCGTATATTAGATGCATGGTTGTTATTGATATTGATTACGGGTCAGACACATAAAACCTTATTTCCTGCATTACTGCATAAAGAGGTCATTAAAAATGATTTGACGATACCGATGACCGGACGGTCGATTACATTTATCAACAACCGGAGGTTGACCAGCCACATCTCGGCTCATCAATCGGGATTACTGGATGAGCAAAAAAATATTTTGAGGATTGAGCTGCCATCATCGATAACGGAGATTTTTAGACATAGGGGGTCAGATACAAACTTTATCAGCGAAAAACAACTAAATAACCGACTAAGAACACTATGCGTTGAATTAGAGTTGCCGACCATAACGTCAAACCAGCTGGCCGCCTGGCCATTTCTTTATCTTTCTCGAAGAGCTAAAAATCGTACGGCGGCTGCCGCAACTTTTGGAATGCAACCGTCTGAGTGGACACCGCTTTACTACACAAACTTTGATGTTTCTAGCCTAAGGCAGCAACATAGCAGGTTTTTTGAGTTGCTTTTTAATTCAGCGGATCAACGTGATTTAGCGAAAGACTTTTCTCGTTTAGCGAGCCAAGCAAAAAACACAACGGGTCTCTACGGCTCAACGTTACGTATTCGGCAAAACCGATTTATTCAAATACTCAGCAAATTTCGAGATTATATTAACAATTTAAAATTGGCCTACAAGAGCGGTCAGCATGAATGCTTTAGAGAACTGCATAATGCCTATACTGTCTATGTCCTCACTTCATTTCAGCTTCAAACTGCTGCTCGTCCCGTATCCGGTATTATTGAGAGCATTGGACAATTAGACTTTTCAAACAAAAGAATATTTTTGCAGGACAAAGAGGTGAGGGACGGGGTGTCTCGAATAGTCCCCATGACAGCGCATCTTGAATGCCAACTGCGAGATTATATTGAATACCTTGCAGCTACTCAGGGTGAGCTTGCAGCGAGGGGTAATAGGTTATCAAAGCAGTTTTTGTCGCAGTTAAAGGGGAAAGAAAGTCTCTTTAAAATTTTTGAACAGCAATCCTCCGATGACTGGCGATATGTCGTCCTGACGAACAGCGCAGTTGCGGAGTATCTGAAAGAGTTACTTCCTCTGCCCTTGAATTTTGCCCGTCACATGGTGCGAAACTTTTTAAACGGCCAGAAGGTTAAAACCGAAATTATTGATGATTTCATGGGTCACGACATGGAGGGGCAAATGCTGTTTGGTAAGTATTCTGCACATGTCAAATCCAACACTAAGCCGCTTATATCGGCCCTTGAAGCCTTCGCAAATCAGATATCTCTAGAGAGATTAACAGCTCCTATCTCCCTGCCTGACACCAAAATTTTGCTGGATGAAACATCAGGGATGCCTGCCGTTGTTGCGCACGAGGTTGTTGAAAGGCGAGAGACGCCAACTGAACGAGAAAAGCGTTTAAAGAAGAGGCATGAGAGAGACGAGCGAGTAAAAAGCTATGTGCGGAGTTATATTGGAAGAGAGTTACCCCGATTGAAAAAATGCGATGGTGACGATAACACACTGAATGAAATGATCCAGGATGCACATGAACATATTGAGGCAAAATATACTGGCGTAAAATATTATGCCGCTAAAGAAGAGCTTGTCTCCTACATAGACAAATTAAATAACGCGTTTGGTAGAGCGTTAGATATCGGGAAGTTACCCACAAAAATAGCAAGAGAAAAGCCTATACGCTCGATGTTGTCCGTTAATTTGGCCGATAGGGCAGCAAGATTATCTGAATTGCTTATAAATGAGTTGCCTCAAACAGATAATCTTACAGATGCTGAGCTTCGTTGCATATTAGTGTTGATATCAGGATTATATGGGGGACTCAATGCTCCGACTTGGCTTGAGGTTTTGTTAAACACCGACTTTCGTGAGCGAAGCAATGTTTTATCATTAGAGCTTCCCGATAGAGCGAAATTGTATTGGATTTCATTAACAATAGGACAGAGCCATAAAGTTAATGAAGTGGATCCTGATGGTAATTCACGTCTGACACGCCAAGTATTTTTAACAGCCCCCCAATTGTCGTTAGTAACTGCCTTACAAAGTCGACGCTCAGAAGCAAGTGAGTTAAAGCTCAGCGATATTCCCAAATTATTAGCGGAAAACTCGTCACTTTCGGCGTTAACAAAGGTGTTGTTCTACGAATCGCAACAACAAATACCCATTGTTAAGATGCTAAAGTATGGGGTAGATTTTACAGCCCAGCACACACAAGGGCTTTCGGTCGCTTTAAGCCACACGGCAATGGGAGAAATAGATACCTTTTGTCTATCTGAGAGACAATTTATTTATGCACTTCAGCCTCACCTTAACACTGTAGAGCAGCCGCCATCCATCGACGGATTACAGGTTGTTTGGGACAGCACTGGAGACAGTCAAACGAAAGGGAATAGCCAACGTAGTAAGTTAAAAAAATTACTCGACGTGAAATCAAGAAATGTTAATCGGGAAATAACAAAAATTGTAAAACAGACAGGGAAACGAGGGTCAGAGTCTAACGTTAAGAAGGCCTTGGCCGCACTAAAAGCTGAATTCGAACAGGTTGAAGCAGTTAATTTTTTGATTTCCTGGTTAATAAATCACATGGAATTTCAAAATAATAAGATATCAACGGTGAGCCGTTACCACAGTGCAATAACTTTGAATTGGCTGGTTGCTACATGTACTCGTAAAAACCTCTCCTCATTGTCAGGTGATGAATTTTATGAACTATATAACGAAGCCATCGAGCTGACCCAGCCTCGAACAGAAGAAGACGTTGAGATAATGGCGGGGGAGAGAGAGCCCACGCCTAAACCGGATCTGACAAGTTTTAAGACAAAAGAAGAAAAGGCAAAAGAGAAAGAGCGCAATAAAGAACGACATAAAGAGCAAGTTGAGAGAAATAAGAAACAGGTATCTAGCCAGAATTACACCCGGCAATGCTTTCAACGGTTTCATAATTTCCTGGTTCAACACTTCAATCTACCTCGAATGCCGAGAGATTTGGTTACAATGAAAAATAATCGAGTTGAGCACATTCGGGTAGGGTTTATCCCACATGAGTTGTACGAAGCTGTGTTAGCCAAACTTCCTGAAACAAAGGGCTGCGATGACAATGTGAGTCTCATGTTGCAGTGCATTACTATATTAGCTTATCGAACAGGACTGCGTATTAGCGAGATCCTGTCTCTACGGCTTAAGGATGTGACGACACATCCTGATGTTTGGGTTCACATCAAAATAAATGAATACGCAGAGGTTAAACGTGGCTCATCGGCACGCAAGGTCCCGCTTTTTTTGCTGTTGGAGCCAAACGAAATTAAGAGCTTTAAAAACTGGTTGGTAAGACGTAAAAGAAATTCCAGGACAAACTCAGAATTACTGTTTTGTTATCACGACACTCCCAGAGTAATGATTGATAGCTGGGTTGTCGAGCAGTCCGTAGTTGCCTGGTTAAGAGCCTTGAGTGGTATGAAAAGCTTTGTTTTTCATGATTTTCGTCACACAGCTTTAAGCTGTTTTCAATTTTTGGTTGAGGACGAAGATAGGCTCTATTTTGATTTCGGTGGCCGGGGAGAGTTTGACGTTGAGCAGTTAAAGGACTCAATTTTTGGCGGACATAACATCAGAGTTGATCGTTACTATGCATTGGCTACGTTTGCTGGCCACGCCAATCCAAGTCAGACGTTTAAAACCTACATGCACTTTTCCTATCTGCTAACGCACTTGAAACTTCGCCGCTCTAATGTAGTGCTGACAAAAAGTTTTGTTCGTAACTTATCCGGTTTAAGTGACAAGATGATTGCAAATATAATCCGCGGTAAAAAGAAAATAAAAAGGCCAAGTAATGAAGGTGAAATACCTAATTTACTGCCACCTCATGAGGGATGGCTTGTCGCGGTCGCGGAATCAGAGAGACGCTATATAAGAACGGTTAAACAGCAATCGCCAATTACCATTGAATCTGCTACTGACCTAATGACAATAAAACCTGGGCCTTCTGAGGTGCATGATATCTTAATGTGTGTCACAAAAGGGATGAGTAATGAGAAGATAAGCCGTGATTATGAAGTACCCGTTAAAGTTGTTGAGTGCTATCGGACGGAAGCCAGGCATTTGGCGAGAAAGCAAACTGCTAGAGACAATCGTCGACTGATTAAGAAACAAAGTAAAGCGAAATCAACGTATCTTCCAAGTAAGCCACTCACGCCCAAAGAACGAAAACTTGCGCGATTGTACATAAACGGTATTTTAAAGCTGGCAGCAGAAAATGGTGCCAGTGACGTTCTTGAACTTATCGAGTACTTCACCAACAACGTCTACATTGATGAGCCCGGAATTCGGTTTGATTGTGTTGATAAGCTTAACTGGTTTGTAGATCTGTTGAGTCCGGTAATCTCGCTTCGGAATTGGTATATATTTGTAACAACGTCTAAAGCACATATGTCAGATATCGACGCCTTTATCAATCGGCTGAAAATTACAACTAAAAAGCCAGAGGTGAAAATCAAGAAAGTTGGCAAGCCTGATTTCTACCTTCGGTTGAAACACCCAAATCAAGACGATCTGCGGCGAAGAGGGAGTCTGTACCAGGCAACGTCTATGCTCAAGTACTTATTGTTTATGGCCTTGATAATGCTTTCAGCTGAATCTGAATTTTAAGGCTCGAGAGACACACTGAGTATAAGTATAATCTAGATATTAGAAATTAAAACTGGCTATCTACTTTGGCCCTGAGTTAAGGGCCACTTGTTGAATAATTTATCCGCTTTGTGCCAGGAGCAGACGTTGATGACCGCATAAGTGACACTGAAACTACGCGGCGGTTGGTTTAAGCTTAGGTGCAGCACCAAACTAAATCAGGCGTAGTTTTGGTGTCCCAGTGAGTATCCGAGCGACTTAATGCGTTTGTTATGTATTCGGTACCTATTTATCTATTATTGACACCAACCGGTCGTGCTCCCTAAGAGGAGAAGTATTGTGCTCTCGTTCTGTAAGAATGGTTAGATCAAAATTAATCGACAACTTTATACCCAACTCTAGGAACTCTTTGGATAAGGCTGCATGGACTCTTCCTAAATTTGGCGCGTCATTCTTCACTACGAGCAGCAAGTCACAATCATTAGCATGAGTATTTCTAAAATATGAGCCAAAACCATACACACTAAGCAGATTGCTGTTGTTTGTATGGATAGATTGGATTTCCTTCATCATCTCTTTGGTGGTACAACCAAAACTCATTTTTCCACAAAGCTCCTGTAAGCTCGCTTGAGTTGAAAAGGCCAATGTTTTTGGATAGGCAAAGCTGTTTTGCTTCTCTAGTATATCCGTTCCAATTACCACCTACAGATATAAAATTAACCTCTGGAAACTCTTGAAGAACTCGGTGTACTAAAGACTCCCCTAAAGTGTACTCGTCAAGACATATCAATGTAATGGAGCTACCGTCTTTCCTATCGAACTCCATAATTATATCGTCACGACGTGAATAATGAATAACATTACCATGAGATTGGATAGCCGATTCTAGCCAAGCGATTCGACTGAATGAGACACCCCAAGAGTTTGAACCGTTAGACATTATGAGAACACCTCTGAAAATTCACTAGGAAATAGCACATATGAGTCTAGTCGTTGATATACATGCTTTTCATACGACTCCACGTGTACTCGGAATTTTTCGATAGCATTAATAGTAGGCATATCTTCGATGAGCTCTTCGTTTGCATCGATAAGGTTTAATATTTTTCTGTTGTTAGGCAATATCGTGTCGATTCTCCTTAACTCCCATACAAGATAAGCATTAGAACTTGGATCTGATTGAGCAACTTCGCTCTTTGGCCCAAAGGCATCAAACGTAGTCTTATTCTTAGCAAGCAGTTTTGCAACAACGATGCGTAACTTATCAAAGTCATCAAATTTTGTTGCCTTTCCCGCATTACTTATTTCTGCTTCATGACTTCTCTTCCACTCACGGAGCATATCAACTGTATAAGTACCCTCTGGTGCCTTATCTATATGAGTGTGGTGAGTTGGGCACAGCAAAATCAAATTATCGTAACTATCAGCACCACCTTCCGGAGTACCTCTAGCAGCAGTAGGCTTACTGCCAATAACATGAGCCATTTCCCCCACTACGTAATTTCCTGACCCTATCAAAGTGGTTAAATCTTCGTCACAACCAGGTTTCGAACAACGGCCTCCAGCTCTACCCCAAAGAATTTTGGTATCCACTGTCCCTATTGCCATTTGAATTGCTCTCCAAATCGTAATGAAAAAAAACTAACATCTATATATTGTGCGTGCGCACTTTGTAACTCATCCAATGAATAGCTGCTGACCCTTAAGTTATTGAGCTAACCAGGCTTCCGACTTTGGAAGCCTCTGAATAAGCGAAAGCAATTTAAGCACCCTCAGTTATTTATACCCTAACGGGTGGACAATATACAGTTTCGACTTTTCATTAAATGATTGAAAGTAATGAGCTTAAATGAACAATACAATACCAAAACTCGAAATCTTGGGAAGATAAACGTGCCGAACCTGATTGTGCTTACCATCGCTACCTA
The DNA here is from genome assembly GCA_002685255.1 of Idiomarinaceae bacterium. GTDB lineage: Bacteria > Pseudomonadota > Gammaproteobacteria > Enterobacterales > Alteromonadaceae > Idiomarina. Next base: position 328 of record NYWU01000044.1, on the reverse strand, counting down.
AGAACAGGAGCCAGTCATTTGGTGGAATTAGCAAAAAAACGAAGGTCCGTTCGTCGCTCACAGCAGCCTGTCAGGTTAGTGCCAAAACCGGACGTCTAAAGTGTCTTTTATGATAATCTGAAGAGATTAAATAGCATATGAGCGTCTGGCATTATTTGGGTGCCTCAGTTTGTCAAAGGAATTGTGAGTGAAACTATTATCTAGGCTTATCTTTCTGTGTTTAGTTTTGGCGCTTCCGGCATGCTCTGACAGCTCGCAGCAAGCTGATCCTGATTTTCAACCCCATGGTAGTACAACCAGTTTGATCTCAGATGCGAGCCCGGAGGTC
>NYWU01000043.1 GCA_002685255.1 Idiomarinaceae bacterium | reverse complement strand
GGGGTGGAGCAGTCTGGTAGCTCGTCGGGCTCATAACCCGAAGGTCGTAGGTTCAAATCCTGCCCCCGCAACCAATTTCGAATGCTCTTTTTGAGTGTTTGAAATAGACAAAGGGTCCAGTGTTTAAAAAGCCCCGCAGAAGCTCGGGGCTTTTTGCTATGTGGCCTTAGCTATCTTAAGGATAGTCACAACACTGGGCGCTCGCGCCCTTTTTTTGTTTTAGGAGGCAATTTGGCACGTATAGAAGAGCGTTTATCGGACATGCTTCGCCCAGCTGTAGAAGCTTTGGGATTTGAATTATGGGGCGTCGAATTTGTTCGTGCGGGCAAGTTTTCAACGTTACGCATCTACATTGACAAAGAAGAAGGTATCAGTGTTGATGACTGTGCTGATGTCAGTTATCAAGTCAGTTCGGTACTCGATGTAGAAGATCCGATTAATACGGAATATAACCTGGAGGTTTCTTCTCCGGGGATGGAACGTCCGTTCTTCTCTATTGCACAAATGCAGCCTTACATTGGCGAGACGGTAGCGTTCGAGCTAGCCGTAGCAAAGCAAAATAAACGGAAGTTTCAAGCGGTTCTGGAAGGAATTGAAGATGACCAACTGCAACTTAGCGTTGGTCAAGAGTCGTTGACGGTGGGTATGCACGAAATTAAGAAGGCCCACTTAGTACCGTCATTTGATTAACGATTTGCGTTGGTGAGGCAGAATCATGAGTAAAGAAATCCTGTTGGTAGCTGAGGCTGTTTCCAACGAGAAGGCAGTACCTCGAGAGAAAATTTTTGAAGCGTTAGAATCAGCGTTAGCACATGCCACGAAAAAGAAGTATGACGGTGATATTGACGTACGTATTGATATTGACCGCGCGACCGGTGAGTTTGATACATTCCGTCGCTGGTTAGTCGTTGAAGATACGGATACGGGTTTAGAAAACCCGTATCGTGAAATTAGCTTGTCTGCGGCACAATATGAAAACCCAGAGTTACAACTGGGTGACTATGTAGAAGAGCAAATCGAGTCGATTCAGTTTGACCGCATTACTACACAAACCGCCAAGCAAGTGATTGTTCAGAAAGTGCGTGAAGCAGAGCGTGCGCAAGTGGTTGACGAGTATCGTGACCAAGTCGGTGAGTTGGTCACCGGGACGGTCAAACGCGCTAACCGTGAACATGTTATCCTTGATTTAGGTAATAATGCTGAGGCGATAGTGTATCGTGAAGAAATGTTGCCGCGTGAATCTGTACGTCCAGGTGACCGAGTACGTGGTTTGCTTTACGATGTGCGCCCAGAAGCGCGCGGTGCGCAGCTATTCGTTACACGGTCTCGTCCAGAGTTCTTAATGGAATTGTTCCGTATCGAAGTTCCGGAAATCGGCGAGGAAATGATCGAGCTCAAAGGCGCCGCTCGTGACCCGGGATCACGTGCTAAAATTGCTGTGAAAAGCAACGATCGCCGCATCGACCCAGTCGGTGCTTGTGTCGGGATGCGTGGTGCACGTGTTCAAGCAGTATCAGGTGAGCTTGGTGGTGAACGGGTTGATATCGTACTGTGGGATGATAACCCAGCCCAGTTCGTTATTAATGCAATGGCGCCTGCAGAAGTGGCTTCTATCGTAGTTGATGAAGATGCACACACCATGGATATCGCTGTTGCAGCTGATAACCTGGCGCAAGCGATTGGCAAAAGCGGACAAAACGTACGTCTAGCAAGCCAACTGAGTGGCTGGACGCTGAACGTAATGACTGTTGATGATTTCAACGAGAAAAACGAAGCGGAAACTAATCGTTTATTAAACTTATTTATTACTAGTCTCGATATCGACGAAGATTTCGCTGCGGTACTTGTAGACGAAGGTTTCTCTTCACTTGAGGAAGTGGCTTACGTTCCTGTAGCCGAATTCCTTGAAATTGAAGGGATGGATGAAGATATTGTTGAAGAATTACGTGGACGCGCACGTGCTTATTTAACAACTAAAGCACTGGCTGACGAAGAGTCTCTTGAGTCAGCAGAGCCGGACGAATCATTACTTGGGCTTGAAGGAATGGACCGCCACTTGGCGTACGTTCTTGCCAGTCGCGGTGTGACCTCATTAGAGGAGCTCGCGGAGCAAGGCATTGATGACTTAGCCGGAATCGAAGAGCTGGATGAACAGCAAGCTGGCGACTTAATCATGAAAGCCCGCAATATTTGCTGGTTCAGCGAATAACCACGATCAGCGGAGGTACAACAGACTATGGAAGAAGTAACGCTCGAAAAGCTGGCCAAAGATGTCGGTACAACAGTTGATCGTCTGATTCAGCAGTTTGCTGAAGCGGGCATTAAAAAAACGCCTGATGACGGCGTGACAGAAGATGAGAAACAAAAACTATTGGCACATTTGAATAAGCAGCATGGCGGCGGTGGCTCCTCAGAGCCCAGCAAAATGACCCTGAAGCGTAAAACTAAGAGTACGCTAAGTGTCGGTGGTGGCCGTGATGCCAAATCAGTACAAGTCGAAGTGCGCAAAAAGCGTACATATGTAAAACGTTCAGCTGCTGAAGAGCAAGAGCGCGAGGAGCAAGAGCGTCTTGCCGCAGAGAAAGAAGCGGAAGAGGCGAAGCGTCGCGAAGAAGAAGCCAAAGCCAAGGCGGAAGAAGAAAAACGCCAACAAGCGGAGGCTGAAGCCAAAGCTAAAGCAGCGCGCGAAGCTGAAGAGAAAGAGAAAGCGGCTCGTAAAGAGAAAGAAAAAGCTAAACAGAAAGCGGAAGCAGAACGTCGTGCGGCAATGACGCCGGAGGAACGTGAAGCGGCCGATAAAGCCAAGCAAGAAGCAGATAAACTACGTATGCAGCAAGAAGAAGAAGCGCGCAAAAAGGCTGAGAAAGAAGCTGAAAAGCAAGCGGAAGAAGCACGTCGTTTAGCTGAAGAAAATGCCAAGCGTTGGGAAGAAGAAGAGAAAGAACGTAAAAAAGCGGAACAAGAAGAAGTTCACTTTACGACCTCTTCGACGGCCCAAGAGGCAGAAGACGCGCAAGATTATGACGAAGAGCGTAAGTCGCGTCGTCGTAACAAAAAGCGTCGTCGTAAAGATGAAGAAGCTGATGAGCGCGCACCGCGTCGTGAGAAACGTCGCAAAGGTGGTCGCCGTGGCTCAAGCTTGCAGCAAGGTTTCAATAAGCCAGCACAGCCGGTTGAGCGTGATGTGAAAATTGGTGAGACCATCACTGTAGGTGAATTGGCAAACCGTATGGCAGTCAAAGCCAGTGAATTGATCAAGACCATGATGAAGATGGGTGAAATGGTCACTATCAATCAGATTCTTGATCAAGAAACAGCGGCGCTAGTTGTTGAAGAGTTAGGCCATAAAGCGGTTGTTGTTAAAGACAACGCGTTGGAAGAAGAAGTTTTGTCAGACCGTTCTGAAGGTGGTGAGGAAGAGCCTCGTGCGCCAGTGGTCACGGTTATGGGTCACGTTGACCACGGTAAGACCTCTTTGCTTGACCATATCCGTAAAGCGAAAGTGGCATCAGGCGAGGCGGGTGGTATCACCCAGCATATCGGTGCATATCACGTTGAAACCGATCACGGCATGATCACATTCTTAGATACACCGGGACACGCAGCGTTTACTTCAATGCGAGCGCGCGGCGCAGGTGCGACGGACGTCGTTATTCTTGTAGTCGCAGCGGACGACGGTGTGATGCCGCAAACCAAGGAAGCGGTACAGCACGCTAAAGCAGCGGGTGTACCTATCGTGGTTGCCATCAACAAGATGGATAAAGAGGAAGCTGACCCTGACCGTGTGAAAAACGAGCTGGCACAACATGACGTTATCCCTGAGGACTGGGGTGGTGATGTGATGTTCGTTCCTGTCTCTGCACACAGTGGCATGGGTATTGATGAACTACTTGAAGCTATCTTGTTGCAGTCAGAAGTACTTGACTTGAAAGCAGAAAAAACCGGTATGGCGTCAGGGATCGTGGTCGAGTCACGCTTAGACCGTGGCCGTGGTCCAGTGGCGACAGTATTGGTGCAGCGCGGCTTGCTGCGCCAGGGCGATATCGTTCTTTGTGGTCTTGAATATGGTCGTATTCGTGCGATGCGCGATGAGACGGGCAAGGAGATCAAAGAAGCGGGTCCTTCGATTCCAGTAGAGATTCTAGGTTTGTCGGGTGTTCCGCAAGCGGGTGATGAAGCGACTGTAGTTAAAGACGAGCGTAAAGCACGTGAAGTAGCAAACTACCGTCAAGGTAAATACCGTGAAGTTAAACTTGCGAAACAGCAGAAAGCGAAACTTGAGAACATGTTCGCCAACATGGCCGAAGGCGACGTATCTGAACTCAATATTGTATTGAAATCAGATGTGCAAGGTTCGTTGGAAGCCATCTCTGATGCGCTTGTGAAGCTATCGACAGACGAAGTTAAAGTTAACATCATTGGTAGTGGTGTCGGCGGTATTACCGAAACCGATATCTCACTTGCAAGTGCATCGAATGCTATTGTTGTGGGCTTTAACGTACGTGCGGAAGCTGCAGCTAAGAAACTTGTCGAACAAGAGAACGTTGATTTACGCTATTACAGCGTTATTTACGACTTGATTGATGAAGTTAAGCAGGCAATGACCGGTATGTTACGCCCTGAGTTTAAACAACAAATCATCGGTCTTGCAGAAGTCCGTGATGTGTTTAAATCGCCGAAATTGGGTGCTATTGCAGGTTGTATGGTCACTGAAGGTATCGTTAAGCGCTCAGCGCCTATCCGTGTCCTACGTGACAATGTCGTTATCTATGAAGGTGAGCTGGAGTCACTGCGCCGCTTTAAAGATGACGTACAAGAAGTCCGTAATGGTATGGAATGTGGTATCGGTGTTAAGAACTACAACGATGTCAAAGAAGGCGACCAGATTGAGGTATTTGAGACTGTACAGGTTGAACGTACACTGTAAACCTCAATGGCTTGTTTTCGATTATGATAAAACCGCGGGCGTACTGTCCGCGGTTTCAGTTTGGAAGGGTTATGGCACAAGAATTTAGTCGTACAGAACGTGTTCGCCATCAGCTACAGCGCGAAATCGCGATGATTTTGCAACGTGAAGTAAAAGATCCGCGTGTCAGCATGGTGACTGTATCGGATGTTGAAGTCTCGCGGGACTTGGCATATGCCAAAGTTTTCGTCACCTTTTTGCATGATGACGATGATCAAGTTAAAGCAGGCCTTAAAGTATTGAATCAGGCGGCAGGCTTTATCCGTTCATTGCTAGGCAAACGTATTAAAGCGCGTGTGGTTCCAGAACTTAAGTTTCAACACGATGGCTCGCTTAACGAAGGTATTCGTATGAGTCGGTTGGTGGATGAAGCGCGTAAGCGGGATAAGAACGGATCTGAGGGTGAATAAATGGGTCAGGCACGTCCGCGTAAGGGTCGGCCAATAAACGGCGTACTGTTACTCGATAAACCCAAAGAAATGACATCGAACCGCGCAATCCAAGTGATTAAGCGGCTATATGAAGCACAAAAAGTCGGTCACACGGGTGCGCTTGATCCTCTAGCGACAGGGCTTTTGCCGGTGTGTCTCGGCGAAGCCACTAAGTTTTCGCAGTATTTATTGGACGCTGACAAAGCCTATCGCGTAAGAGCTCAACTCGGTGTACGCACGAGTACGAGCGATGCCGAAGGTGAAGTGGTGGAGCAGAACCCGGTTAACGTGTCGGACAAACAATTGAACGACGTCATTGGTCAGTTCATTGGTGAACAAGCGCAAACACCTTCAATCTATTCGGCTTTAAAGTATGAGGGTAAACCGCTTTATTATTACGCACGTCGCGGTATTGAAGTGCCTCGTAAAACGCGCACGATAAGTATTCGCGGAATTGAGCTGCTGCATCGTGACGGTGACTTCGTTACCTTGCAAGTCGCGTGTTCAAAAGGGACTTATATTCGTACGTTAGTCGATGATATGGGTCAAGCTCTTGGTTGCAGCGCTCACGTGCGCGATTTGCATCGCACTCACGTAGCCAATTTAACGGATGAACAACAGTGGTCACTCGATGCGCTCGAAGCGTTGTCGGATGAACAGCGTTTAGCCTGCCTTCAGCCAGTTGATACCTTGCTTAGTGCGTTGCCTACGCAGGCGATTAGTCAGTCTGAGGCGCGTGACGTAATGCACGGGCAACCGGTGTTTAATCACACGCTGGACACCATGGCAGTGGGTGATGAATGCCGTTTATGTGCCGAAAGTAATGATGGTGAGGCGGTGTTTGTGGGGGTGGTGTCGCTGCGCAAAGACGGCAAGCTATGGCCCAAGCGCGTGCTTGCACTGGAATATTGCGGTTTTCAGTTGTCCGATTTGAAATAGTCATTGAAATATTCGCTGAGCGCCTTATAATACGCGCTCTCTCCGCTGCTGAATTAGTGATCGGAAGCGGGTCATTTAAAACTTAAGGAGTTATTATGTCACTAACTGTTGAGCAAAAAGCAGAAATCGTAAAGGAATTTGGTCAGGGCGAGAACGATACAGGTTCTCCAGAAGTGCAAATCGCTTTGCTGACTAAAAACTTGGCGGAATTGCAAAGTCACTTTAAAGCGCACAAGAAAGATCACCACTCACGTCGTGGCTTGTTGCGTATGGTTAGTCAGCGTCGTAAATTGCTAGACTACCTTAAAAAGAAAGACCAAAGCCGTTATGTAGCGGTTGTTGAGAAGCTTGGCATCCGTCGCTAAGTCAAAAGATTTCGAAAAAAGGGCCCTTTGGGGCCCTTTTTTTATGCTTATTTTTTGTTAAGGGGTCTTAATTCTGTCATCTATGCCTTATACTATGTGACGATTGAAAATAGATAGAAAACGAACACCAATCCGGGTGTTCACATTCAGTTAGGTAAAGGAAAGCAAAACGTGAATCCAATAACTAAACAATTTCAGTATGGTCAACACACAGTTACATTGGAAACGGGCGTTGTAGCTCGTCAAGCGACTGCGGCTGTCATGGCCAGCATGGACGATACAACCGTACTTGTCAGCGTAGTAGCTAAAAAAGAAGCGCGTGAAGGACAAGACTTTTTCCCGCTAACGGTCAACTACCAAGAAAAGACTTATGCTGCGGGTAAAATCCCAGGTGGTTTCTTTAAACGTGAAGGCCGTCCTAGCGAAAACGAGACATTGACATCACGTCTTATCGATCGCCCGATTCGTCCATTGTTCCCTGAAGGGTTCATGAACGAAGTACAAGTGGTCGCTACCGTTGTTTCGGTAAACCCCCAAGTAAGCCCAGATCTCGTAGCAATGATTGGTACCTCGGCGGCACTCGCTATCTCTGGCGTGCCATTTAACGGTCCAATTGGTGCTGCTCGCGTTGGTGTAATCAACGATGAATATGTACTCAACCCAACTCAAGATGAACTCGCTGAATCAAAACTCGATTTGATGGTTGCCGGTACGCAACAAGCGGTCTTGATGGTTGAATCAGAAGCCAACCTTCTATCAGAAGACACCATGCTCGGCGCAGTGATGTTTGGTCATGAGTCGATGCAAGTTGTGGTCGATGCGATCAACGAATTTGCTCAAGAAGCGGGTAAAGAAAAATGGGATTGGCAGGCGCCGCAAAAAGACGCCACTTTGGTTGAGAAAGTGAAGTCACTCGCCGAAGCGGGCATTGGTGAAGCCTATCGCATTACTGATAAAGCTGAGCGCTACGGTAAAATCGCTGAAGTTAAGCAAGCGATGATTGAGCAGCTCGTTGCTGAAAATGAAGAAGCCGACACTGATGAAGCGGGCAAAATCTTCCATGACGTCGAAAAAGACATCGTGCGCAGCCGCATCTTAGCGGGAGAAAAGCGTATAGACGGTCGTGACCCCGACATGGTGCGTGCTATCAGCGTAGCAACCGGTGTATTGCCGCGTACGCACGGTTCAGCCTTGTTTACCCGTGGAGAAACTCAGGCGTTAGTTACGGCGACGCTCGGTACTGACCGTGACGCGCAGATGATTGACGAATTGACTGGCACGTCAACGAGTCGCTTCTTGCTGCATTATAACTTCCCTCCTTACTGTGTGGGTGAGACCGGTATGGTCGGTGCGCCTAAACGCCGCGAGATTGGTCATGGTCGTCTTGCTAAGCGTGGTATCCAGGCGGTTATGCCGAGCCACGAAGAGTTCCCTTATACCGTCCGTGTGGTGTCTGAAATCACAGAATCCAATGGTTCGAGCTCAATGGCATCCGTGTGTGGCTCTTCATTAGCATTGATGGACGCAGGCGTTCCAATTAAGTCTTCAGTTGCGGGTATCGCTATGGGGCTTGTTAAAGAGGGCGATAAGCACGTCGTCTTGTCTGATATTTTAGGTGATGAAGATCACTTAGGTGACATGGACTTTAAAGTAGCGGGTAATAACGAAGGTATTACTGCGTTGCAGATGGACATCAAAATTGATGGTATCACCCGCGACATCATGGAAAGCGCGCTAGGCCAAGCTAAAGCAGCACGTTTGCACATCTTATCTGTGATGGATGAGGCGATTGGTGAACACCGTGATGAGCTGTCTACTTACGCACCTCGTTTCACGACTATCAAGATTGATCAAGATAAGATCAAAGACGTGATTGGTAAAGGCGGCGCGGTTATCCGTGAGTTGACTGAGTCAACCAATACCAACATTGAAATTGGCGATGACGGCACTATTAAGATCGCTGCTAGCGACCAAAATGATGCCGACGCAGCGATTAAGCGTATTAAAGAGCTGACTGCTGAAATTGAAGTAGGCAAAATCTATCAAGGTAAAGTAGCCCGTATCGTTGACTTCGGTGCGTTCGTTACAGTACTACCGGGTAAAGATGGCTTGGTACATATTTCACAGATCGCTGAAGAGCGTGTGAATGATGTCAATGACTACTTGAAAGTCGGTGACACAGTGCCAGTTAAGGTGCTTGAAATTGACCGTCAAGGTCGTGTTCGTTTGAGCATGAAAGAAGCGGCTGAAAAGCCCGCTGAAGCGAATAACGAACAAGCAACTGAGCAAACCGAAGAGAAAAACGAAGACTAATCGTTAATCTTTATTCAGTAAAAGCCCTGTTGAGCTAGCTCAACGGGGCTTTTTTTGCTCTAATGGAGTAAATTCAAAAGGGTATTTTTATGCGATTACTTTCTTTGGCAGCGTTGCTTGCTATGACCCTAACAGGATGCGCAACCCCGCCGGCGAATCAAGCAAGGCAAGTCGCAGCACCGACACCTAATGTCGTGTTAGCTGAACCAGAGCAAGCTGAATTTCGCTATGAAATCGAGATCGCGCGTATTAATCAGATGGTTAGCGACGACTCGTTATCTGACGAAGAGTTGGCTTTCGCTTATTATCGTCGCGGGGCATTGTATGACGCGCTCGGTTTACGCACCTTATCACGCATGGATTTTATGCGAGCAATCGAAATTAAGCCGCGTTTAGCTGATGCCTACAACTACCTAGGTATACAGTACACTGAGTTAGGCGAATTTGATTTCGCTTTCGAAGCGCTTGATTCGGCTCTAGAACTCGATCCAGAACACCCATACGCCTTACTTAATCGAGGTATCGCCGAGTACTACGATAATCGAGTAAAGTTTGCGGTCAATGATTTTCAGCAACACCTCAACAACGATCCGAGTGACCCATATCGAGTGATTTGGTTGTTCTTGGCGCAATATCGAGAGTCACCCAATGAAGCACTTAACGCACTGGCACGTAATCAGCAAGGCATTGACGAAGACGATTGGGCAAACCGAATTATTGAATTGTATTTGGGGGAGCTCAGCGAGGGTGAGTTTTTGCAGCAACTTACCACCCAGTTGCGAGGGGATGAAACCCTAGCAGAACGTCTGTGTGAGGCTTATTTTTATTTAGGTAAATACAGTCAGCGTCAGCAACAATGGAGTAAGGCGGCCAACTACTTTAAGTTAGCACTAACGACCAATGTGCATGAATTTGTTGAACATCGTTACGCTGATATTGAATTGGAGCAAACTCGCAAACAACTGCAATGAGAATCCTCTGTTTTCTAATAGTGGTCACTCTAGTGGTGACCCTCATTGCCCAAGATTCTTATCCCACCTCAACACAACTGCGTTGGTCCGCCGCCTTAGCTGGAGACGCCAATGCCCAGTTTGAAGTGGGTGAACGTTATTGGCACACGCAACGCGCCAGTGAAGCATTAATATGGTGGCAACGCGCCGCCAAAAACGGTTCGCAAAACGCGCTAGAGCGATTACAGTCCGAATTTCCTCAACACAACAGGCGCTGGCTCAATATCGCGGCAGATCGAGGTGATGAGGTTGCTCAACAGCAGTTAGCCGATTTAGCTTTACATGATCCGACGGTCGCTTGGTCAGATTGGTATGAGCGCTTTGGCCAACCAGCGCTCTCCGTTCGAGCGCGCAAACTTATCGCCACGCAACATAAACAATCGTGTTCCTCAGTTGTGTCCGTTATCGCGCGTTCAAACGCGAGTAAAGGGCGTTTTGTTGCACTGCTCAACGCGGTCAGTAGCATGCAGAGTGAGTTGAGGACTCACTCTGTGTGCTTTGCCTGGCAGCGTAAATCCAAACAACATTGTTCAGTCGCAGATAACCAACAAGCGAAATGTGATGAGACTCACTTACCCAGCAACACACGAACCATTATTTTCGCAGAGGCGGGACGCTCATACACACGCCCTACAGTGATGGTACTTGGGCAAAGTGCCGACGATGATGTTATTAAGCATGAGTGGGCGCACTGGCTCGGTTTTGCTGATGAGTATGCCATGCGTATGCCCTATGCGGGTGACTTTTGCTTAGGACGCTATGCCACCGAGCCGGTCAATATCGTGGTGACCGAGAAACAGCGTATGACGAGCGATGAGTTACGGGCGTTATGGAATCGGCTGCCATGGCGCGAACATGTAAGCGATTGGCGCACGCTTGCACGCCCACTAGGTGCCGACCAGTGGCAGTTGGGGTCTTCAAATGATTTAGAGCGTGTCGGTATGTATGCAGCGCAAACCTGCGAGGCTGTAGCGGGGCGCTTTGCATGGAAACCTGTTGCGCAAGAAACCTTGATGGAACGCCATCAATCGGGCGTTTGGCCCGACTTATATCAGCGACTGCAAAAGTTTCGTTTATTGCATGATAGCCAATTGAGCCAACATTAAGATAGGACACAAGAATGCGAAAAACCACACCAGAGAGCGTAGCTTGTCCCAATTAAGCAAATAAAGAATGTTGTAAGCGATGCGAAGCACAATGAAACTGACCGCAAGTGCTACGGCATGGGGGCTGACTTGCTCGCTGGCTAGGTTCGCAAGTACAGCGGCTGCATAGAGCGGAAATGCCTCGTAGGCGTTATAATGTGCCGCCACAGCGCGAGCACCGATACCTGTAAGACGGGATTGTTGAGCGCGAGGGTGGCGATTGTCATAGCGGCTTTCGCGGTTTTGGAAAAACACCACAGGTGCCTTAGCCAAAATCGGCAAGACACCCGCGATTAACAAACACCACAGTAGTGTGCTCATCGTACGGTTTCACCCGCCGCTTGTAGATCCGCATGGTACGATGAACGCACTAAGGGTCCACTCGCGATATGGCTAAAGCCCATTTCTACGCCTGCAACACGGAGTTCTTCGAACTCGTCAGGGTGAACATAACGTGCGACCGGAATATGGTGACGGCTTGGCTGTAGGTATTGACCAATCGTTAGCATATCGCAATCATGAGCACGTAAGTCGCGCATGACTTCTAAGATCTCTTCTTTAGTTTCACCTAAGCCAACCATGAGACCCGACTTAGTACGCACATCCGGACGTGCTTCCTTGTATTTCTTCAGCAAATCCAGTGACCACTGGTAGTTTGCACCGGGACGCGCAGCTTTATATAAACGCGGCACTGTCTCTAAGTTGTGGTTGAATACATCCGGTGCCTCGTCCGATAAAATATCTAACGCCACTTTCATACGTCCGCGGAAGTCAGGCACCAAAATCTCGACCTGAATTTCCGGAGTGTATTTACGGATTTCGCGGACACAATCGGCGAAGTGTTGCGCACCACCATCACGTAAATCATCGCGATCAACGGAGGTAATAACCACATATTTCACGCCCATGTCATGGATGGTCTTGCCGAGTTTCACCGCCTCTTCTGGATCAGGTGGCAACGGACGCCCATGGGCAACGTCGCAGAAGGGGCAGCGGCGCGTACAGATATCGCCTAGGATCATAAAGCTCGCTGTACCGTGATTAAAACACTCAGGTAGATTAGGGCACGACGCCTCCTCACATACTGAGTGCAAACCGTGACTGCGCATAGCTTGTTTGATTTCGTCGATACGCTGTGTGTTGGAAGGTAGCTTAACCTTCAACCACGAAGGTTTGCGCAACATCTGATCGCGTTCAGTCGGAACGATCTGAACAGGAATAAGGGCCATTTTATCGGCATCGCGCATTTTGACGCCGGGTTCCACTCTAACTGGCTTTGACATAAGCTTCTGCAAGTCCTGTTTCCGATTGAGTATTTCGGTAGCCAACGCGACTAATAAAGCGTTGCGTTACCCTCTCTGCTGCTTCATCGAAGCTTTGCGGACCGCCTAAGTCCGCCGTTTGAATCATTTTAATGCCGGTCAACCCACATGGGTTGATACGGCTGAAGGGCTCCATATCCATATTGACGTTTAGCGCCAAACCGTGAAAGGAGCAGCCTTTACGAATCCGTAAACCGAGCGAACAGACTTTATCGCCATTCACGTAAACACCCGGCGCGTCGCGGCGCGGTGCGGCTTCAATATCGTAATCTTTCAATACGTCGACAATGGTATTCTCGATCTCGTTTACGAGCTGACGAACACCTAAGCTCAAGCGTCGAATATTAAGCATAAAATAAACCACCAGCTGCCCGGGACCGTGGTAGGTCACTTGTCCACCCCGATCGACAGGAACGACTGGGATATCACCTGGGGCAAGTAAGTGCTCTTCTTTACCTGCTTGACCTTGCGTAAACACCGGTGAGTGCTCGACAATCCAAAGCTCATCGGGCGTCGAGTCATCGCGTGTGTCGGTGAATGATTGCATGGCACGCCAGATAGGCTCATATGCCTGACGACCTAAGTCGCGAATAATAATTTTATCCATCATCGGCCTATTATAACGAGATGCGATTGTGGCGGCTAGCGTTGCTTTATTACGAGCAGTTATAGCACATAGCGGACATCATCGATGTCGGCGAGCGAACGATAGAGGGTTTCGATATGTTCTTGGCTCTCGACACGGACAGACACCGACACAGAATGGTAATTACCTTTACTACTCGGCTTCACCGAGGGACTATAATCCCCCGGTGCGTGCTGCTGTAATACTTCAACGACTTGATCAGGAAGCGTAGCAGTGGCCACGCCCATCACTTTAAACGTAAAGTGACATGGAAAGTCGACTAGCTGATCAAAACGTGTTTTTTGCATATTGCCTGCTTATTCCTCAGAGAACTTACGTTTAATATAGTCCATTGCGCGTTTGAAGAAACCGCCTTCCTCGACACTTTGTAAAGTAACGAGCGGGAACGATGCGACATCTTCGCCTTCAAGTTGAAGGTAAACGGTGCCGACATGCTCACCTTTCTGCAATGGTGCCTCTAACTCTTGGTTGAGTTCGAAGTTAGCTTTTAATTTGTCGCGTTGGCCACGCGGTAGTGTGATAACAACATCCTCGCTGATACCTAACTCAACTTGATCGTTATCGCCGCCCCAGATGCGCTGAGATACGAAACTTTCACCGGCTTCATAAGCAGTGACGGTTTCATAGTAGCGGAAGCCGTAGTTAAGCAATTTCTTGCTTTCAATCTTACGCGCTTGTTCGCTGCTCGTGCCGATAACCACTGAAATAAGTCGGGTATCGCCCTCAACCGCTGAGGTGACCAAACTATAACCTGCTTCACTGGTATGACCGGTCTTGATGCCATCGACATTCATGCTCCGATCCCACAGCAGGGCATTACGGTTATATTGCTTGATGTTGTTGTAAGTATAAGACTTTTGCGCGTATATTTCATACTCTTCTGGCGTCTCATTAATTAACGCGCTGGCTAACTTGCTCATATCGCGTGCCGATACATATTGTTCTGGATCGGGCAAACCGTGGCTGTTAGCGAAGTGGCTATGAGTCATGCCGATTTCTTGCGCATAAGTATTCATCAAGTCAGCAAAAGCACCTTCACTGCCGGCAATGTATTCAGCCATCGCTACGCACGCATCGTTACCTGATGAAATAATGATGCCGTGATTTAGGTCGGATACGCTGACTTCGGTACCGACTTCGATGAACATCTTTGATGATTCTGGGAAGTTTTTTGCCCAAGCATTTTCGCTGACGGTGACCATATCTGAATTGCTAATACGACCGGCTTGGATTTCCTTACCGATAATATAGCTCGTCATCATCTTGGTCAGACTTGCAGGCGGCAAGCTCTCATCGGCGTTCCCCTCGGCAAGTACTTTACCTGTTTTATGATCAATAAGAATATACGCTTTAGCATTGACCTGGGGTGGGTTTGGCACAAGCGACTGAGCACTTGCAACACCAAAGGAAAACACAGCAACGAGTGTAACGAGTGGTTTTATCATCTTGTTAGCTATCTTCATGGTTATCGCTTTAACATCTTTTGTAGTGTGGATTATATCAATTTTGACGGTTCGAGTCAGTTGCTTCCGCGGTATTCGCGGTAATTTTAACTCTAAATGCGTTAGGAAAACCTTCCGTTCTCACTTGCTGCAGCCATTTATTGGCTTCAACCTGAGGCAGGGGCCCTAAAAGTAACTTATGTAGACTCTCTTTTGACTGAGTAGTTGCATGGGACTGCCAACTTTCGGGTAATTGTTCCCGTAATGACGCGATTTTCTCGGCATCTTCACTGGCGAATAGCTGCACATAATAACGATGTTCGACGGCTGGGGATAAAAACTCGATCGCCTCGACTTTGACGGGTGCCGTGCCGTTACCTATCATGTCCAACTTATAGGCGGCAGCAAAGGAAAGGTCAATCAAGCGCTCAGAGTGAAACGGACCGCGATCATTGACGCGCACGATCACGTGCTTTTGATTATCTAAATTGGTGACCCGCACGTACGTGGGCAGTGGCAAACGAGTATGCGCAGCGGTCATGCTATACATGTCGTAATATTCGCCATTTGAGGTCAGGTGGCCATGAAATTTATTGCCGTACCAGGATGCAATACCACGCTCTGAGTATCCTTTGGCAGTATCCATGACATCGTAAAAGACTCCGTTAACTTGATAGTCTTGATTACCCTGTCTGCTTAACGGTTCTTGAATCGGCGTCGCGCTTTGTAATTCAGCTGCGGTGGGCATACGAGTAGGCGCGCTATCATGTGCTTGCTGATAGCGGCCTGAAGGCTGCGAAGTGCAGCCGAGTAACAACGCCGTTAAGCTGGTGAGTAAGACACCTAAACTACAGGTCGTTTTAGTCATCACTGTTTTCATAGGCTGATGCAATTTGTTCGCTCAGTTGATAGGCCACCATTGCGTAGAGTGGGCTGTGGTTGTAGCGCGTGATGCTATAAAAATTGTCAAATCCCAGCCAATATTCTTGACCTTTTTCGGTTTCAAAAGCGAGTACTTTAACCGCCAGGTCGTCCGCGTATTGTTTATCAATTTGATAGCCTTGATCGCGCAATTGAGCAATCGTGGTATCGGGTTTCATGCCTTTGGAGGCAACTGCCGCCCAGTCTTGGTCTTGCTTGGGCTGGTAGGCGACTGGTGCACCCGCTTGCCAGCGGTGCTCGGCAAAATAATTTGCCACGCTACCAATCGCGTCAGTGGTGTTGTTAATTAAGTCGCGCTTGCCGTCGCCGTCGAAGTCGACCGCATAATGGCGGTAACTCGATGAAATAAACTGACCATAGCCCATAGCGCCAGCATAAGAACCGACGGGCTGGGTAATATCCCAACCTTGTTCTGCTGCGAGACTAAAATACTCAGCGAGCTCTGACGAGAAGAATGAACTCCGTGGTGGATAGTAAAAGCCAAGGGTATATAGGGTATCCAAGACTGAGTATTTTCCTAGGTATTCACCATAAAAGGTCTCAATACCGATAATCGCAACAATGATACGTTCGGGAACACCAAATTGCTGTGCTGCACGCTCTAGCTCATCCTGATGTGCTTGCCAAAAACGAACACCTGCTGCGCGGCGTTTATCAGTGAGAAAAATCGGATAATACTGATACCAAGGTTTAGCTTCCCAAGGTCTTTGAATCGCGGCTAAAACATCTTCATTAACATTAGCTTGCGCTAACCATTGTTTGAGTTGTTGCTGCTCAATACCGAGCTCTTTGCTTTGCTGGCTAATAAACGTATCGATACGTTGCTGTGCTTCGGCATCGGTTGACTGAGTTTGAGCGTCGGCTAAAGGCGCGCTGAAAGCTGTCCAAAGAAGGGCTGAGGTCATTATCGCTGATTTAATCATACTACACCTTAGTTATTATTATTGATAACCGTCTCGGATAATAAGGCGATGATGGGTTGCGGCCGACATAATAATCCCAAAGCCTGCCATCAAAGTCACCATCGATGTGCCTCCGTAACTAATCAAAGGTAACGGTACCCCGACCACTGGAAGTAATCCAGAGACCATACCAATATTTACAAAAACATACACAAAAAACGTGAGCGTTAGGGAGGCGGCTAGCAACTTACCGAACATATCTTGAGTCCGTAATGCAATGATTAAGCCGCGAATAATAATGAAGGTATAAAGCGCCAATAACAGTGTGACACCAATGAGACCGAATTCTTCACTAATGACTGAGAAAATAAAATCGGTGTGACGCTCAGGCAAAAACTCGAGTTGTGACTGTGTGCCTTGCAGCCAACCTTTCCCATCGATACCGCCTGAGCCAATGGCTATTTTCGACTGTATAATATGGTAACCCGAGCCCAGCGGATCGAGTTCTGGATTTAAAAAAGTAAGTACCCGCTGACGTTGATAGTCGTGCATTAGATAGATCCACAGGACGGGCAGAAAAGCCAATACCAGCATTACAGCGAATACGATAAGACGCCAACTGAGACCAGCAAAAAAGATAACAAAGAGTCCTGCGCTAGCAACCAGTAATGAGGTACCCAAGTCAGGCTGCTTTGCAATTAATAGCGTTGGTAGCAAAACGAGTGTTAGCGCTGCAAGAATACGCAGAAAACGTGGCGGTAATGCGCGTTGATTGATAAACCATGCAATCATGAGCGGCATCGCTAACTTCATGATTTCGGAGGGTTGAATCGTTACTGGACCCAGGTCAAGCCAACGCTGAGCACCTTTGCCCACTTCGCCAACGAGTAATACAGCGATGAGTAGCAACACACCTAATCCGTAAATCAGCGGCGAGATACGCTCATAGAATCGTGGTGGAAGCTGGGCTACCACAAATAGAGTCGCTAGCGCGGCACCGATCCGAATAGCTTGTCGAATCACCATATCCATGTTTTGCCCACTGGCTGAGTAGACAATAAACAGGCTGGCAACGCAGAGGGTCAGTAAGCCCAGCAATAAAGGACCATCCAAGTGTAGCTTCTTGAGCAACGGGTGACGCTGACGTTCTTCAGTCGTTAGCACTTTCGACCTCCTCATATTGCTCTGGATGATAGCGCTTATGCCAGGTGTCTAGCAGCCTGCGCGCGGCTGGTGCAGCGATACTGCCGCCGCCACCGACCACGTTTTCAATCGCGACAGCGATAACGACCTCGGGCGACTCGGCTGGCGCATAACCGACATACATTGCATTATCGCGATATTTTTCCGCGACTTCTTCGGCAACATATTCTTCATCTTCACCTAAGTTGACGACCTGTGCTGTACCGGTTTTACCCGCCGAGGAATAGGGGGCTTTGCGGAATGCCGAATGTGCGGTGCCGTGTACATCGGATGTAACGGACACCATGGCGTCATGCACGACCTGCCAATAGCTTGGTTTATCGACTGCAACGGGTGGTTTATATTCGGGTTCGACAGCGTCCAGTTCAGATAGTGTGCCGTAACCTTTAAGTAACCGAGGTACCACAAACTCACCGTAGTTAGCCATCACGCCCGTTGCAGCAACCAGCTGCATCGGTGTCGCAGTCCAGTAACTTTGACCGATGCCAACCGAGAGCGTCTCACCGGCGTACCACGGCTCGCCATAGCGAGCGCGTTTCCAACCGCTGTTAGGCATAATCGCGGGGATCTCTTCCGCAATATCGATACCAGTTTTTTCGCCAAAACCAAACTGATGCATGAAGTCCGAAATCTTATCCACTCCGAGCTTCAGTGCTAAATCGTAATAAAACGTGTCGCAGCTCTCGGTAATCGCCTTACTGACATTGACCCAGCCGTGACCCCAGGCAAGCCAGTCGCGATAACGGCGGTCGACACCTTTAATTTCGAACCAGCCAGGATCCCAAATACGGGTCGTCGGTGTAATCTCACCCGATTGTAGACCCAGTAATCCAAGTTGTGGCTTAATGGTGGAAGCGGGCGGATAGCCCCCCTGCGTTGCACGGTTCAGCAAAGGACTGTGTCGGGAGTTAAGTAATGAACGATAGCGATCAACTGAGATACCGCTGACAAACCAATTGGGGTTGTAACTGGGTGTGCTTGCCATGGCAAGAATACCGCCGGTCTTTGCGTCCATCAAAATGATGGACCCACGGTTTTCACCCAAAATTTCAGTCGCTTTGCGTTGTAGTTCGATATCCAGTTCAAGCACGATATCTGAGCCCGGTTGTGGTGGCTCAGTATTTAGTGTACGTACCACGCGACCACGGTTATTTACTTCTACACTGCGGTAACCTACCTCACCGTGAAGTTGTTCTTCGTAGTATTTTTCAATACCCAATTTACCGATAGTACGACTCGCCGCATAATTAGGTAAGCGTCCCAGCTCATCAAGACGTTGTACGTCGCGGCGATTAATCTTGGCAACATAACCCACCACGTGCGTTAACAGGTCGTTGAACGGATAGTGGCGAACCAATCGTGCTTCAATGGAAAAGCCTGGAAACTTGTGTTGTTTTGCGGCAAAGCGCGCTATTTGTTGCTCGTTCATTTCATCGAGCACGGTTACGTGATTAAAGCGCCGTTGAGTTTTGACATTGCGTTCAAAGTCTTCGATTGCATCCGGCTCGATATTTAACAACTGCGCGATTTCAGCAACCTGTTGATTGAGGTCGGAGACTTCTTCAGGAATCACTTCTAGGCTGTAAACGGGGAGGTTTTCAGCGAGTAACGTGCCATTGCGATCGTATATCAAGCCGCGATTGGGCGCGATGGGAACTAATTTAATCCGATTATCATTGGAGCGCGTTTGTAAGTCGTTGTATTCGTCTACTTGAAGGTGATAGAGGTTACCAAGAATCACCGTGAATAAGCCGATAATGACGACAATCGCAAAAATCACGCGTCCAGCAAATAGACTAGACTCAGCATCATGGTCTCTGATTGGCGTGCGAGTGCGCATTTAGCTTCACTACCTTCTTATTGTTATTCCCGATGATACGGATGGTTATTATTAAGGCTCCAGGCACGATATAAACTTTCTGCAACAATCACGCGGACAATAGGATGGGGCAGCGTCAACGGAGAGAGAGACCAACGCTGTTCAGCCGCTGCTAAGCACGCATCTGACAGTCCTTCTGGCCCACCGATTAGTAACGATACATTGCGTCCATCCATTTGCCAACCAGCCATTTGCTTGGCTAATTGTGGCGTTGTCCAGGGCCGACCATGCACTTCGAGAGTTACAATGCGGTTACCCTTTGGGATAGCTGCCAATAAGGCTTCACCTTCTTGGTTTTTAATTTTTTCCAGCTCAGCCTTCTTTCCCCGCTTTTGAGGTGTAATCTCTATGAGATCGAGACTCATGTCACGGGGAAATCGCTTCTGATATTCTTCAAAGCCGCTGTTAACCCAAGCTGGCATTTTATTGCCAACGGCGAGCATTTGAATTTGCACTTACTGGCTCCAGAGTTTCTCGAGCTGATAGAAATCGCGCATAGACTCCTGCATTACATGCAGAACCACGTCACCTAGATCGACCAGAACCCACTCACTTTGCTCACCACCTTCGACGCCCAACGGCGGAATACCCGCGTGCTTCGCCTGAGTGGCAACATATTCAGCAATACTTTTAACATGTGTCTTAGAGTTGCCCGAACAAATAATCATGTAATCGGCAACATCTGTTTTGCCATGCACATCAAGGACTTGGATGTCTCGTCCCTTTAAATCATCGACTTTATCAATGACAAATTCGCGCAGTTGTTCAACTTGCAAGTTTTATTACTCCCATCGACTTTGACAAAAGTTAGAGTGTACCAGATTATCGCGCTATAAACAGCATCACAATGGGCTTGAATACAACTGATGACGCTTAATATAGGCCATGACCGCAGCACTGATCTCGGTATCTGAACCCGAAGCTAGCGCATCTCGCACTGCTGTAGATGACACATCAGTGAGCGTCGTGTTGGCAATATAAATACGACCATGTGCGTAGCGATTGAGTTCAGTCGTATGGGTCACTCTTCGCTGCTGAAGCAATTGGTTAATAGTTGAATTAGCCTCAGCCAGCGAGTAGCCGGGTCGTGGTAATACAATTAAATGAGCCGTTGCGAGAATAGACTGCCATTCAAACCATTGATCAAAGCTGAGTAATGAATCCATGCCCATAACGAATGCAAGTGTGTCGTCTGGGTAAAGTTCGCGCATTGCCAGCAATGTTTTAGCGGTATAAGAAGGCCCCTGTTGATTGAGTTCAAACGACTCGGCACGCATTTGAGGGTACTGTTCAATGGCACAGGCGATCATGGCGAGGCGATGTTGACCATTGGCTTGTGGTTGTGGCCGATGGGGAGGAACGGCATTAGGCATTAAGTGCACGGTAACGTCGCCGAGCTCTTTGATTAGATCGGCTGCAGCCGTTAAATGACCTTGATGTATGGGATCAAACGTGCCGCCAAAAATCGCTCTCAACATGACTAAATACACCTAATTGTTGGATGATGGACGCTGGTAGTTGGGGCGATGACAATAACACAACGAGATGATAAAGCAGAACATCGACCGGTTCGTCGCGATCCCCTTTTATCGCACGCTCAATACGCTCTGCTAATGCAATCATCTGCTTAATCGTATTTTCGCAGTGCGCGTTAGCGCGTGCTGAGTAGGCAGGCTGCTGTGAGCTCCATACCGCAAATTGTTTAAATACGGCTTGGCTGTCCAATCCATGCTGCCCGTTGAGGTATAATTGGCTGATAATCTGCACTTCACGTTGTAACATCCAGTTAAGAATATTGAGCTCAACATCATTATCAAGTAACCGCTCCAAACGATGAATAGCTTGACTCAAATCCTGCGCAGCTATGCTGTCTTGTAATCCGAATACATCAAACTGACTACTATCTGCCACGCGCTCATAGATTTGATCTTCATCTATTAGAGGCGGGTTAGGTAGTAGCGACCATTTAATAAATTCTTGTTCGAGTGCAAATAGATTGCCTTCAAACCAATTGCTTAGGAGCTCTGCAGCGGTTTGAGACAACTTAAGCTGATGGCGTTGCGCACGTTGCATTATAAAACGCGGTAACTGGCTACGTTTGGGAGTAAAAATTTTAACTTGTAATGCCGCTGCCGCGAGCGCTTTAAACCAGCGACTATTGAGTTGTTCTTTTTTGAGCCGAGGACCTTTTAAAATCAGCAACTGGTCAGCGTTGGGCTGTTTAATGTAATCCACTAACGCATCTGAACCGGGTTTACCTGGCTTGGCCTCCGGTAACTCGATATCGAGTACTGTGAAGCTACCAAATAGGCTCATTGATTGTTGCTGCTGAGACAATTGACTCCAGTCAAACTCGGCATCGGCGCGCCAACGCTGATATTCGGGAGCATTTGATAAATGTTGGCTGAGGGTATGACGAATTATTTCGTCGCAATCGTGCTGCAGCAAAAGTTCGTCCCCGAACAGCAAAATGACAGGCGGAATGCGCTGTTGCAAACTGCTTGCGAGCTGTTCAGGAAAAATAGCTTGCATGGTTAGTCCGAAAATTCGGAGATAAGCTGGCGTACTAAGCGACGGGTCGCCTCATCCCGCATTTCTGACACTAACAACTCACGCTCTCGTGTTTTGGCTAGCGCAAAGTTAGGGTCGTCTTGATAGTCACGTGCGACCTCGACTTGTCCGTCATACTCGATGTTACCTTCGCGGATGACTTGATAATTAATTTGGTATATCAGTTCATATTCAGCCACCTGACCACTTTCAAACAACGATAGTGTACGGCGTTCGAGTTGATCCGAGAGCACGCGGATGATGGTGGTCGACGCGCTTGTACTGGCATCGACTACTTGAATACCCGCGGTGAGCAGTCGTTGTGTTAGACTGGCTTCAAGCTCTAACGAATCGATACTATCGAGCCGCACTGCCTGTAGGTTAGTCGGTAATTGATAACTATCGCGCAACTGGAAACTACAACCGTTGAGCCCGCTCAAAAAGAGCAGGCTCAATAGCAGGGTCATGATCCTTTGTATCGGATTCATCTTAGCTCACCACGATATTAAAGATTTTGCCTGGGACATAGATCTTCTTGCGAATGGTTTTACCATCGGTGTATTTTTGTACAGACTCATCGGCTAATACGAGCGATTGTACTTCTTCTTCGCTCGCGTTAGCAGCGACGGTCAGCTTGGCACGTACTTTTCCATTGACCTGAACAACAATGAGCTTTTCTTCTTCGACCAACGCACTGTCATCGACACTCGGCCAGTCTGCAGCGATCAGGCTATCTTGATGACCGAGTTGCTCCCATAAATGCTCGCAAATATGCGGTGTAATCGGTGCTAACATACGAATCATGGCATCAATCGCTTCACCCATCACGACGCGGTCGGCTTCAGTCTCAACAGGCGCCTTTTGTAGGTGATTAAGTAGCTCCATGATTGCCGCAATTGCGGTGTTAAAGTGTTGGCGACGACCCATGTCATCACTCACTTTGGCTATGGTCTTGTGAAGCTCGCGGCGCAGTGCCTTCTGATCTTTGTTGAGCTCAACATCATTCTGATGATAGCCCCCCGCCTCGATGAAGTCATAGGTTAATTTCCATACACGACGCAAGAAACGTTGAGCACCTTCGACACCTGAATCCGACCACTCCAAGGTCATTTCAGGTGGCGCGGCAAACATCATAAATAAACGAACCGTATCGGCGCCGTAACGCTCGACCATAGTTTGTGGGTCGATACCGTTATTTTTCGACTTTGACATTTTGCTCATACCCGCGATTTCGACAGGTTGACCATCTGCTTTGTGGCGTGCTGACACTACAGCGCCTTTGTCGTCTTTATCGAGATCAACGTCGAGGGGAGAAATCCACTGTTTGCCGCCTTTGTCGTCTTCACGGTAGAAGCTATCAGCCAATACCATACCTTGGCATAGCAGACGCTTAAACGGCTCATCGGAGTCAACGAGACCGGTATCACGTAGCAATTTGTGGAAGAAACGCGCATACAACAGGTGCAAAATAGCGTGTTCAATGCCGCCGATATACTGATCCACTGGGAGCCAATAGTTGGCTTTTTCTGGATCGAGCATGGCGTCATCCGTTTGTGCGCTGCAATAGCGCGCGTAGTACCATGACGACTCCATAAAGGTGTCGAACGTATCGGTTTCATGTTCGGCAGGCTGACCTTGATACTCTGTTTTGCGCCACTCAGGATCAGCTTTAATGGGCGATGTAACACCGTCCATTGTGACATCTTCAGGCAAGCGGACCGGTAGTTGGTCTTCTGGCACGGGCACTGATTCGCCATCGGCAAGATTCAGCATTGGGATAGGTGTCCCCCAGTACCGTTGACGAGAAACACCCCAGTCGCGCAATCGGTAATTCACACTACGCTGACCCACGCCACGTTGCTCCAGCAAATCAGCAATCGCGTTGAAGGCTTGCTGTGACGACATGCCGTTGTAGTCACCTGAGTTAATCACTTTACCTTTTTCGGTAATCGCCGCGGCTTTAATATCACCTTCGCCACTAAACGGCTCGATAACAGGAACGATAGGCAGTTCATATTTGGTCGCGAACTCCCAATCACGCTGATCGTGACCTGGCACTGCCATAACGGCACCTGAACCGTAATCCATTAAAACAAAGTTAGCGACCCACACGGGAATCTCTTCGCCGGTCATTGGATGAACCGCGCGGATCCCCGTATCCATGCCGAGCTTTTCCATCGTGGCGATATCTGCTTCAGCCACTTTGCTATTTTTGCACTGCTCGATAAAGTCGGCGAGTTCAGGGTTACTTTTTGCAGCTTCACGTGCGAGCGGATGCTGTGCGGCTAGCCCCATGTAAGTAACACCATAAATCGTGTCAGGGCGGGTGGTGTAGACACTCAGCGACTGGTCGCTGTTGGCCACTTTGAATTCAATTTCTAAGCCTTCAGAACGACCAATCCAGTTACGCTGCATCGCCTTAACTTGTTCTGGCCAACCATCCAATTGGTCTAAATCGTCAAGCAACTCATCTGCATAATCGGTAATTTTGATAAACCATTGCGGAATTTCTTTTTGTTCAACTTTAGCACCGCTGCGCCAACCGCGGCCATCAATCACTTGTTCGTTAGCCAGCACGGTTTGGTCAACGGGATCCCAGTTAACGGTGGCATTCTTTTTATAAACCAAGCCTTTTTCATATAGCTTAGTAAAGAACCATTGCTCCCAACGGTAGTACTCGGGTGAGCAAGTGGCGACTTCGCGTTGCCAATCATAGCCAAAACCTAAGCGCTTGAGTTGTTCACGCATATACTCGATGTTTTGGTAAGTCCACTTGGCTGGCGCGGTGTTATTTTGAATAGCGGCATTTTCTGCCGGTAGACCAAATGCATCCCAACCCATCGGCTGAAGAACATTCTTGCCTTGCATGCGTTGATAGCGAGAAACCACATCACCCAGCGTATAGTTACGTACATGACCCATATGGAGCTTGCCACTTGGGTATGGGAACATCGAGAGACAATAGAATTTCTCTTTCTCGGGCTGTTCAGTGACTTCAAACACTTTATTTTCTTGCCAACGTTGCTGAATGGCTTGTTCTATCGCGGATGGGTTATATTGTTCTTGCATAGGTCGTTTTATATCCGATATTGGTTACTGCATAGTCCGGCGGCAAAGCCGCCTTCGAATTAGCTGATGGCGTACCACATCACAAACATGATGACTAAACCAGCTACGCCGAAGAATGTAAATTCAAAACGTTGGCGTTGGCGAACTTCAGTGTCATCTGTTGGCGTTGCTAAAAAGAACATGGCTAAGCTGGTGAGGCCGAGTCCACCAGAGGCAACCAGAACTGCAAAGAGAATGGCATCGAGAATGTTTTCCATGACTACTTTTCCTATTTACCCAATTAACACGATTATTGTACTGATTTTTCCTGCGACTGACCACGGTCAGTGCGATTAAATAGCCTAATTAAAGGGAGCAATGATAATCCAGCGAGCAGGCTAGCAGGCCAGTTACCTAAACGCTGAAACCACGTTGTGCCGCGTACCACGGGAAGCTCTGCGGACACCGTGGTTGCTTTAAATTGCGGCACAATTGCAATAATACGACCGAATTCATCTGACATGCCACTCACACCGTTATTGGTCGAGCGGATGAGAGGGCGACCGAGCTCCATTGCACGCATACGGGCGATTTGCATATGCTGCCAGGGGCCATGAGAGTCACCAAACCACGTGTCATTGCTGACAGTGATCAGGTAGTCGGTGTCGTTGTGTACGTTCGCACGAACTTGATCGGAAAACACAATTTCGTAACAAATCGCAGCTGCTAAGTGGTGGCCGTTGGCTAGCAAATTCGGCTGCTTAAACTCACCGCGTTGAAACGATGACATCGGTAAGTTGAACAGCGGTGCGATAGGACGAAGGAGGTCTTCAAACGGCACAAACTCCCCGATAGGTAATAGATGATGTTTTTGATACCGATTGCTACTGCCATATTGATAAGGCGTATCAAACCCATCCATTCCTGATTCATCACCTAACACGATCAGGGTGTTATAGAATTCGTCACGGGTGATTTGGTAATCGATTATGCCCGATATGAGGGCGGCTCCGTTCATTGCGGCCGATTGATCGATGGTGCTCAGTACGTCATCGGCATACGGCTCAAGCGCTGTGATAGCTGACTCCGGCCAGACAATAATATCATGCTGATAATTAGGGCGCGTGAGATCGAGGTAGCGTAACATGTTGGGCCACTGCTGATCGGCTTGCCACTTAAGGCTTTGAGAAATATTGCCTTGCACCAGCATCACTGAGGTCGTATCACCGGTACGATGCAGTGGCTGCAGCTTAGGTAATAGGTAACTGGCGATTAAAAATATCAGCAACAACAGCACGGTGTATATACGGCTCTGTAAAGAGCCTTTTAAGGCGGCTGCGATAGACAATGCAATAAACCACAGTACGGCGGTAATGCCCTGTTGGCCAATGCTAGAGGCTAAACCGCCTAACCATGCATCGGTTTGTGTATAACCGAGCTGTAGCCATGGAAATCCAGTAAATAGCCAACCTCTTAGCCATTCGCAAACAAACCAGAACAACACCAAACTAAAGTACGCATAAGCTGTTTTGTGACTCAGTTTCCGCCAGCCATAAAAGGCAAGCCCTGGGAATAATGATAAGTAGACGATGAGGAGTGCTAATACGGCAATATCTGCAATAAGCGGCATTCCACCATAGGTATCAATACTCACCAATATCCAGCTAAGACCAGCGCCCAGCCAGCCTAAGCCAAAGAAAAATCCCGCTCTAAAGGCGTACTTGGGATTGAGTGGATTAATAATTAATACTACACAGGGTAGCACCACAAGCGGCAGGAAAGAGAGTGTGAAAGGCGAATAAGCGAAGGTGAGTGATGCACCGAGCAGCATTAACACGATGTGTCTTAGCCACCCATTAGTGTAAAGCGCATCACGCAATCTTTGCATCACCCCTGGGATTCCTCGGTACTCTGAGTCAGCGCGGGTGGCGTGACTTGAAGTTGTTGGATCCGACGCTTATCAGCACTGGTTACCTTAAACGTAAAGCCGTCTAAGTTGATCTCTTCGCCAGGTTGGGGGAGGTGCCCAAAACCATGAGCCACTAAGCCGCCAACGGTATCAATTTCATCATCTGCAAAGTCACTATTGAAGTGATCGTTAAAATCTTCAATCGTGGTCAGTGCTTTGACTGAATATTTTGACGCACTCAACCGTTTTATATCGGCTTTGTCATCATCGTTATGGTCAGTTTCGTCTTCGATCTCACCCACAATTTCTTCCAAAATATCTTCGATGGTAACAAGACCTGATACGCCACCATATTCATCGACGACAATCGCCATGTGGTATCGGTTAGACCGAAACTCTTTGAGCAGCACATCTACGCGCTTGCTTTCAGGGACGATCACCGCAGGTCGCATCACCTCGGATAAGGAGAAGCTTTCGTCGGTAAAGTTAAAGCCGTAACTGAGTAAGTCTTTCGCCAGTAGAATCCCTTCGACATGGTCTTTATTGTCGGTAACGACGGGGTAACGACTGTGCTGTGATTCGATCACGATAGGTAGAAACTCCTCGACGCCTTGATGAATATCAATCGTCACCATCTGCGAGCGAGGAATCATAATGTCACGTACTTTGAGTTCAGCGACATCAAGCACGCCTTCTATCATTTCCTTGGTATCGTTATCGATCAGGTCGCGCTCTTCGGCGTCCTGAATTAAATCGACAAGTTCTTCTCGGCTTTTCGGCTCTCCAGCGAATACCTGTAACAGTTTAGCTGCCCAAGATTTCTGCGAAGAGCCGCTGGCTGAGTGGGGATTGTCGTCGCTCATTCAGAGTGTTGCTCCGTGTTAATGATTAATTTGGTAAGGATCAGGAATGTCGAGCCGTGCCAGTGCATCTTTCTCGATGCGTTCCATGTGCTCGGCTTCAGCATCTTCTATGTGATCGTACCCTAAAAGGTGCAGAGTACCGTGTATCACCATATGCGTCCAGTGATGCATGAGCGGTTTCTGTTGCTCATCCGCCTCGCGCTCAACTACATGTGCACAGATTACCAAATCGCCGAGTAAGGGAATTGGCATTTCAATAGGTGCTACAAACGGAAAGGACAACACATTGGTCGCATAATCCTTACCACGAAACTCGTGATTCAGACTGCGCCCTTCGTCTGGGTCAACAACACGAACCGTCAACTCCGCTTCAGTATTGTCATAGCCCGCCTGTAGTAACGCGGCCTTCACCCAACGCTCAATATCGGCTTGTTGGGGAAGCTCACGAGTTGTCTCGCACGCTATTTGATAGTCAGTTTGAACGATCACGGCGTTCTTGTCCTGAATCAAAGTCTTCATAAGCTTGCACAATCCGTTGTACTACCGGGTGACGCACGACGTCGCCGGCTTGGAAGAAGGTAAAACTGATGTCTGGCACTTTACTAAGGACTTCAATCGCGTGACGTAAACCCGAACGTTGTCCCCGAGGTAAGTCGATTTGAGTAATATCGCCGGTGATGACTGCCTTAGAATTAAAACCAATACGGGTGAGGAACATCTTCATTTGTTCCATCGTGGTGTTTTGACTTTCATCCAAAATAATAAAGGCGTCGTTGAGCGTGCGCCCACGCATGTAGGCTAGGGGTGCAACTTCAATTACATTACGTTCAATCAGCTTTTCGACTTTCTCAAAGCCAAGCATTTCAAATAACGCGTCGTATAAAGGGCGTAAATAAGGATCGACTTTTTGTGCGAGGTCTCCAGGTAAAAAGCCCAGCTTTTCGCCAGCCTCAACCGCTGGACGTGTCAGCAAAATACGACGGATTTCTTGACGTTCGAGCGCGTCAACGGCACAGGCGACAGCAAGGTAGGTTTTACCTGTACCTGCGGGTCCAATACCAAAGTTCACGTCGTGTGCGAGAATTGAGCGCACATAGCCCGCTTGGTTATGGTTGCGTGGCTTGATAAGACCTCGTTTGGTCTTAATATGCGTCATTTTCTCCGCCGCCGGATCCGTGTCGTCTTGCTCAAGTACTTTGGCTTGCTGAATAGCCAAATGAACCTGCTGCGGTTCGATATGACCCTCTTGGCCTTTGACGGTGGCAGTCTCGACATAGAGGTCGCGCAGAATATTCTGCACTGCAGCAACGGTGTGCGCGTGTCCAATTAAACGAAAATGATGACCGCGGTGGGTGATTTCCACACCTAAACGGCGCTCAATATGCTTGAGATTCTCATCAAATGGGCCACAGAGATTAGAGAGCCGACGTAAATCCGTCGGCTCCAATTCAAATTCAATAGTTTCGGTGCGTTGACTCAATCGAATCCTCTTCTTTGCTAGTACTAAGGTACGACTCGAGCAACACCTAATGGGTCGGGTTCTTCCGCCTTGTTGCGTTGCAGAATCGTTTCTGGCGCGGTGTCAATCCGAAGGCCCATATCGGCTTCTTCACGAATTAACTCACCTCTCAATGAGTTAGGTAACACTTCGGTGATTTTGACATCGACGAACTTACCAATCATATGGGGTTGCCCAACGAAATTTACAACCCTGTTGTTTTCCGTACGACCGGTTAATTCCATTGGGTTCTTTTTTGATGGTCCGGTGACCAATATCCGTTGCTCAGTATCCAACATACGTCGCGCATGTGCCATCGATTGCTGGTTAAGACGTTGTTGAAGCAAGTGTAAACGTTGTTTCTTAGTCGCTTCAGTGACGTCGTCAGGTAAATCGGCGGCGGGTGTGCCAGGGCGCGCGCTATAGATAAAACTGAAGCTCATATCAAAGTCGATGGCTTGAATGAGATCCATCGTCGCTTGGAAATCGGCATCGGTCTCGCCTGGAAAACCGATAATGAAGTCCGATGACATGGCAATATCAGGACGCGCTTTTTTCAACGCACGAATTTTTGACTTGTACTCTAACGCGGTATGTCCGCGCTTCATCATCGTTAACACGCGATCCGAGCCACTCTGTACCGGTAAGTGTAAATGACTGACCAGCTCAGGAATTGTCGTATAGGCCTCGATAATATCGTCAGTAAACTCAACAGGGTGTGAGGTGGTGTAACGAATACGGTCAATGCCATCAATAGCCGCAACCAGATGCAATAACTCGGCGAAGCGACATACAGAACCATCAAAATGCTCGCCTCGATACGCATTAACGTTTTGACCGAGGAGGTTGACTTCGCGCACGCCTTGCTCTGCTAACTGTGCGATTTCATAGATCACGTCGTCGACAGGACGGCTAACTTCTTCACCACGCGTATAAGGTACAACGCAGAACGAACAGTACTTTGAGCAACCTTCCATGATTGAGACGAAGGCAGTCGCACCTTCGGCTTTTGGATCAGGTAGGCGGTCAAACTTCTCGATTTCTGGGAATGAAATGTCGATCATGGGCTGATGGTCTGAACCGACCTGCTTTACCATTTCGGGTAAGCGGTGCAAGGTTTGTGGACCAAATACAATATCGACGAACGGCGCACGGGCGCGAATCGCATCACCTTCTTGCGATGCCACGCAACCACCCACGCCAATTAACAAGTCGGGGTTCGCTTGTTTTAAATGCTTCCAGCGTCCGAGCTGATGGAACACCTTTTCTTGAGCTTTTTCACGGATCGAGCACGTGTTTAGCAGGATAAGGTCAGCCTGTTCGGCTTCTTCGGTCAGTTCATAGCCGTGTGTCGAGTTGAGTAGATCGGCCATTTTGGTCGAATCGTACTCGTTCATCTGACAACCCCAGGTTTTTACGTATAACTTTTTGCTCATGGTGACTCAATCAATTGCTGGAATTTGGAAACTTCAAATTGGGCGCGTATTTTACCTGTTCTATTGGGTAAAAGCCAACCATACCGCGTTAACTTTTGCGACGAGTGCGTATAGCGAAGTAGCCGGCAATAATAATGATGATAGCGCCCCAAAACATATGCCAAGCGATCACCTCATCGAAGAACAGATAGCCGAGCAAGGCCGCAAACATTACAGAGGTATACGTGAATACGCCTACTTTGGCAGGCGGAGCAATCGAAAACGCTTTAGTCATCGCGAGTTGCCCGTAAACAGCCAACGAACCCATAGCAATAACGCCAAGCCAGTCCTCGTAAGGCATCGGCTGCCATAACCAAATTAAAGGGATAGCACTGGCAATGGTGGCATAGGTCGAAAAATAAAAGACGATTTTACTGGTGGATTCGGTAACCGACATTTTTCTAATCACCGTTTTGGTGAATGCAGCAAAAACCGCCGCGACAAACGCAACCCCAACGATGGGCGATATACTCGCTTGCCAGGGGCTTAAGAAAATAAACACGCCGACAAAGCCTAACAAAATGGCTAACCAGGTTTGTCGTGCGACATATTCTTTTAACCAAACCCGACCAATAATTGGGATTAAAAAGGGTGACAACAACAATACCAGTGTTGCTTGAGCGAGTGGAATAGTCGCTATAGCGAAAAAGAACAGGTACATAGCGGCAACACCAGCGGTACCTCGCAACAGGTGCAACCCTAATTTCTCAGTTCGTAACGCACTTGGACCTTTACGTAAAAGCCAGGGTAGCAACACAATAAACGCCATGACGTTACGAAAAAACACCAGTTGCGCAAATGATTGATCATCGCTTAAGTGCTTCACTAATGCACTTACACCAGCAAAACTCGCTTCTGCTGAGAGAATAAAGCAAGACGCGATGACGACATTTCGAGTTGATACGGCGTTTGAATGCATTGAGCTAGCGCAAGTTGATAATCCAATAATGCATATAGTAACGGAAAACAGCGCGCTTTTATGTTAAAAATAGCGGCAATCGAAACAATCCATGGTGGCGACAGGAGTTACAGCGGTGACAATCTCGGTAGATTACCTAATCAACGGTGCTGGAATGGTGGGGGCGGCGGCAGGTTTAGCGTTGGCTCAGCAGGGTTACCGCGTGCTACTTGTAGATAACGCTGAAGCGCCGAAAAAAGCGGAACGTTGGGATATACGCATTTCGTCAGTCAATGACCATCATTGGCATTGGCTTTCTCAGCTCGGTGTTGCGGATTGCATTGATAAAGATAGAGTACTGCCTTACACGACACTGTCGGTTGCGTCGATCAACGGCACTCGCGCCGACTTTGATGCAAAAGAGGTGAATCGCGACCAATTGGGCGTGATGGTTGAAAACAATGCACTGCAGCGCGCGTTGTGGCGCTGCTTGAACCATTGTGAAACTGCGCAAATACGGGCTAACGATGCCATCAGTGAAATTGACTTAGCTAACCACAAAGCGGTTCTTGCGGGTGGCGCGTCGGTCCAATTTAATCGCTTACTTGGTTGTGATGGCGCTCATTCGCAAGTTGCGCGGGCGGCCGGAATTGGATATCGCGGCTGGGACTACGGACAAACGTGTGAGTTGGTCAATGTGATAACCGAACAGCCTATACCCTCGGCAACCTGGGAAGTATTCAAACCTGGCGGTCCGTTTGCATTACTCCCACTGGGTTGTAATGAAGCCTGTCTAATCAATTATCGACCCAGCAATACGCATCACACTACCGATCTGAAGCAACTATTTGAGCCGTTCATTGGTGCCTTTGATACCTATGCATCGGGGCAATTTCCATTACAGCGAAAACATGCATTACGTTATTGCGTTGGACCTGTCGTACTGATGGGGGATGCAGCTCACAGTATTCACCCGTTGGCGGGGCAGGGAGTCAATTTAGGCTTTGCCGATATTCGCTGTTTTATTGAACAGCAGGGTGATAGTCAGCGTTATGAACGTCAGCGTCGCAAAGCTAATGCGAAAATGATGCGGGCAATGGATATGATTCACTGGCACTTTGAAGATGCCAATCCTTTGAAACAGCGCATGGTTGCAGCGAGTTTGAAGTTGGCGCAAAGGAGCGTCATCAAGCAGGCAATTATTAAACAAGCGATGGGAATGAGCTAGTACTACAGAACATATCAGGAGCCAAAAACAAAAAAGCCACCGTAAAGGTGGTTTTTTAATGCAGAGTGTCCTAACAACTTGGTGCGGAGGGAGGGACTTGAACCCTCACGTCCTTGCGGACACTAGCACCTGAAGCTAGCGCGTCTACCAATTCCGCCACCACCGCAAGTGGTCATGTTGGCTGGGGCACCAGGGATCGAACCTGGGAATCGCGGGATCAAAACCCGCTGCCTTACCGCTTGGCTATGCCCCATCAACATATGGACGAACTCAAGCAACGCGTTGGCTGGGGCACCAGGGATCGAACCTGGGAATCGCGGGATCAAAACCCGCTGCCTTACCGCTTGGCTATGCCCCAACATAGT
>NYWU01000042.1 GCA_002685255.1 Idiomarinaceae bacterium | reverse complement strand
TAACCGGCTTGCATACAAATATTGAGTTTTTACACCGATTAGCAAGCCATCCAGCATTTATGCGCATGGATCTCACGACTGAATTTATCCAACAGTATGAACAATCGTTATTCCCAGAATCGACCCAAGATCTTAATTGGGTGCGCACTGAAGCAGCAGTATTTGATGTATTGCAACGTCAAACGCAAATCACCACCAATAATAGTCCCTGGAATCGTGCTGATGGACTGCGTTTGAACGAAGCCGCCGTTCATGTGATTGAATTCAGTGAGGGCGAAGAACTGAATCGTGTTGAGCTCGAGCAAACAGATAATGGCTTTAGCGTGGCGATTGGCGAAGAGCGCTTTGCCATCCAAGCGAGTATCCGAGATGATCAGCTTAACCTTATTGTGAACGGTCATCGCTATCAGCGCTACATTGCAACCTGTGATGACACTATCACAGTATTTACCGAACAAGGTCCAGTGACACTGCATCGCCATAAGGTGGCTGATACCTTGGTCGATGACAACGCCGGTGGAGGCCTGGTCGCGCCGATGAATGGCACAATCACAGATGTTTTGGTCAGCAACGGCGATCACGTTGAGAAAGACCAAGCCCTGGTCATCATGGAAGCGATGAAGATGGAATACACCATCAAAGCGCATTGTGCCGGTGAAGTCACTGACGTATTTTTTGCTCAGGGTGACTTAGTGAGTGATGGTGACGAACTCGTTGCTATTGCCGAAAAGGAGTAAGCATGTTTAAACGCAGCGCTATGCCGGATGAAGTTAATATCGTCGAAGTCGGTCCACGCGATGGCTTACAAAATGAAGTGGCGGTGCCAACCCCCGCAAAAATTGACCTGATTAATGCCCTGTCTAAAACAGGTTTAACATATATTGAAAGCGCGAGTTTTGTTAGCCCGAAGTGGGTACCACAAATGGCCGACAGTAGTGCGATCATGGAACAGATCGAGCGTCAGCCAGGGATTACCTACTCAGCCCTGACACCCAATTTAAAAGGATTGGAGAACGCGCTCGCTGTTAATACTGACGAGGTTGCCGTTTTTGGTGCCGCATCAGAACAATTTAGTCAACGTAACATCAATTGTTCTATCGACGAGTCTCTAGAACGCTTTCGGCCAGTCATCGCCCAAGCACGACAAGCGAATGTACGTGTTCGCGGCTATGTTTCCTGCGTTTTAGGCTGTCCCTATCAAGGCGATGTACCACTAAAGGATGTTGCGCATGTGGCGCAACAGTTGATTAATATGGGCTGTTACGAAGTATCCCTTGGCGACACGATTGGTGTGGGTACACCGCTACAAGCGGCTGAAATGGTCAAGGCTGTACTTGAGGTGGTGCCGGCCAACCAATTGGCATTGCACTTCCACAATACCTACGGGCAGGCTTTAGCAAATATTCTTGCCTGTTTGGAACTCGGGGTGAATACCGTTGATAGTGCGGTGGCAGGCTTAGGCGGTTGCCCGTATGCAAAAGGCGCCAGCGGTAATGTAGCGACCGAAGATGTGGTATACATGTTAAACGGAATGGGCATTAGGACGGGCGTCGAGCTTGATGCACTCGTCCGTGCAGGTGCTGATATTTGTCAACACCTTGGGCATGGCCCTCGCTCTCAAGTAGCACTCGCAGAATTGGCAAAAAAAGGATAATTAACATGGCAGCAGAACGACTTTGGCAACCCAGTGCGGATCAAATCGCTGAAGCGCGCATGAGCGATTTTCTGCAACAGATAAACGTGCATAATGACGCAGGGCTTGCGAATTATCACGAACTTTATCAATGGTCGATTGATAACAACGAAGCATTTTGGTCGCTGATTTGGGATTACTTTGATGTGATTGGCGAAAAAGGCGACGTCATTGTTCAAGATAAAGACAAGCTTCCGGGTGCCAAGTGGTTTCCAGAGGCTGAGTTAAACTTTGCGGAAAACCTACTGCGCCATAAAGATAACCACAGCGCACTGGTATTTCGCGGCGAGAACGGTGAGCGCCAAGAGCTCAGTTACGAAGCGCTCTACTTGCAAGTTGCTCGTGCTGCACATGCACTAAAAACGCAGGGTGTATCGAGTGGCGATCGTGTCGCAGGAATGATGCCCAATTGCATTGAAACCATCGTAATGATGCTTGCCACAACGAGCTTGGGTGCAATTTGGTCATCCTGTTCACCGGATTTTGGTGTGCAAGGTGTACTCGACCGTTTTGGCCAGATTGAACCGAAAGTCCTGATGACAGTCGATGGCTATTTTTATAACCAAAAGAATCTCAATATAAAGGATAAAGTAAGCGAAATTGCAGACAACTTGCCGACTGTTGAGCATTTGGTACTTGTTAACTTTAGCGGTCAGTCAGAGGTGGTCGATGACGCTCGCATGGTGCGTTACGAGGACTTCCTAGACAATGATGCTAGCGATATTGATTTTGTAAGAAAGCCGTTCAATCATCCGATCTATATTATGTTTTCTTCAGGCACCACAGGCGTGCCTAAATGTATTGTTCACGGTGCAGGCGGCACGCTATTGCAACATTGCAAAGAACACGGCTTGCATACTGACCTCGATCGTGAAGATACGCTGTTCTACTTTACAACCTGTGGCTGGATGATGTGGAACTGGCTGGTCAGCGGCCTCGCGTTAGGTGCGAAGTTAGTCTTGTTTGATGGTTCACCATTCGCTCCTAAACCAGAAGTACTTTGGGATATTGCCGATGAAGAGCACATCAGCGTGTTCGGTACCAGCGCAAAATATTTATCTGCGCTAGAAAAAGCCGATGTCAAACCGCGTCAATCTCATGAACTTAAAGCATTGCGGAGCATATTAACGACTGGCTCTGTCCTGCCGCCAGAAAGTTTTGACTACGTCTACCGCGATATCAAAACTGACCTCTGCTTATCATCAATTTCAGGCGGGACCGACATTGTTTCGTGCTTCGCCCTAGGCTGCCCTATCCTGCCGGTTTATCGCGGTGAGTTACAATGTCGAGGACTCGGTTTAGCGGTCAACGTGTACAATGATCAAGGCGAAGCTGTTAAACAACAAAAAGGCGAGTTGGTGTGCGAAAACTCATTTCCCAATATGCCCGTTGGGTTCTGGGGTGATGACGATGGCCAACGCTATTTTAACGCCTACTTTGCACGCTTCGATAACATCTGGGCACACGGCGACTTTGCCGAGTTAACCGAACATGACGGCGTTATTATTTACGGTCGGTCGGATGCAGTACTTAACCCAGGTGGTGTGCGCATTGGCACAGCGGAGATTTACCGCCAAGTTGAGAAGGTGGACGTTGTGCTAGAGAGTATTGCTATCGGTCAACAATGGGATGACGATGAGCGCGTGGTACTATTCGTGCGTCTCCGTGAGGGCGTGCAACTTGACGACGCCTTAGTAAAAACCATCAAGCAAACGATTCGCGCAAACGCTACCCCTAGACACGTGCCTGCGGTTATATTACAAGTGAACGATATTCCAAGAACCATTAGTGGTAAGATCGTTGAACTTGCGGTTCGTAACGTTGTGCATGGGCAACCCGTACAGAATACCGATGCGTTGGCGAACCCCGATGCCTTGAACGAGTTTAAGGATCGTCCAGAGCTCAGTCGTTAAGAGAGTCTAATTCATGCGTTTAAAGCTTTTTGCGGGTGCTAAGCAAGCCCTCATTACCGTCGTTACAGGGATACTGATCTCGCTTATTGCGTTTTCATATGTACGCTATATAGAAAACCAAGACGCTCATGAGGCACTTGAAAACGAGGCTTATAACGTACAGCGCGAAATTAGACAAAACTTGGTGGCGCATCTATTCGCCACCGAGTTATTTGCTCGTGAATTAAAGCAGAGCCAACAAAGTCTTGATCAACGTTGGAATGATGATGCCAGTATTATCTCACTGTACTATCAAAGTATTACCGCAATGGTTTGGTTGTCGCCTGAATTAGTCATCGAAAAATACTACCCCCCGAATCGGCAGGCGCAACTACTCGGAACTCCTTTCAAACAGTCAGAGCTTATCGAGGTGTTACCGCAATCTCAGGGTAATCAGCACGCGATGATAGGGAGTGCGGGTAACCTCGGCAGGATCGGTAGCGATATCGTTATGTTCTCGCGCATTGATGGCGCCGAGCGGCAAGGCTTTTTAGGCTTAGTTATTAGCCTGCAGGACTTGCTGAACGATGTTATTCGCCAAAATATCAGTGAAGGTTATCAAGTCGCGATAAGTCGCGATGGTCAAACGCTTTACCAGTTTGCTGGTGATGTATCGTTGCGCGAACAGTGGTCAGTGAATCGAACGTTACAGCTATTAGGCTCAAAATGGCAGCTCCATGTATGGATGACGCCGGCACGTTTAGCAGACGAACGGGAAGGCTTTGCGCTGACCTTACTATTTACTGGTTTATTTATTACCGCCATGCTGACTTTGGTGTTCTACATTGTAGCGCAAAGTCGTTATAAAGCTCAGCAACTCGCCGATGCCAATATTGAACTGTATTCCGAAATCGACGAGCGTGAGCGTGTAGAAAAAGAAATTGCGTATCTCGCCGAGCACGACTCGTTAACTCGGCTTATTAATCGTAATGCACTTATGCGAATACTGACCGAATGGCTTAACGACCCATCAGAGAATGGTCTCACAGCCATTTTATTTGTTGACCTAGATCGCTTTAAAGAGGTCAACGATGCGCTGGGTCATACCGTAGGTGATGAATTAATTAAACGAGTCGCTCGTCGAATTAAAAAGTTAGCGCCAAAAGACGCGGTATTAGCGCGTTCAGGTGGTGACGAGTTTTTACTCGCGCTGCCACGCTCATCAGCTCGCGAGCATATACTTACTTTAGCGGAGCAGATGCTACAGGCCCTAGACGCGCATTTTTATGTCGATGAATATGAGTTATTTATTAGTGCGTCCATTGGCATCGCATTCGCAGAAGACGCTGACAACAACCCCGAGTACCTGATTAGAAATGCTGATACAGCGCTCTATCAAGCGAAAGATAATGGTCGCAATACCTATCATATATATAGCCAGGCTGTGCATCGCGACTTAGCCAAAAAGCTTGAAATGGTAAAACAATTACGTCATGCCGTAGAGCAAGAGTCACTTGAGGTTTACTATCAACCTAAGGTCGAACTGTTAGGCCACAGAATTATCGGTCTTGAGGCGCTGGTGCGTTGGGTAAAAGAGGACGGGACGGTTATCGGCCCTGACCAATTTATTCCAGTCGCGGAGGACACGGGCCTCATCATTCCTTTGTCTGAGTTCGTTATGCGAACGGCATGTCAGCAGCTCAAACGTTGGCATGAGATGGGATTCGCCGACCTTACCATGGCAATCAATATTTCAGGCAAACAATTGCACTTGCCTGATCTGGTCGACACCATCGTGGACAACGTCAGCGAAGCGCGTTTGTCACCGCGCTTTATAGAACTCGAACTGACAGAACAAGTATTTATCGAAAATATTCAATCGCATACCAACTTCATGCACTCGGTACGTGAACACGGTATGTCGTTGGCTATTGACGACTTTGGTGTCGGTTATTCTTCGTTGTCATACTTAAAGAACTTTCCAGTCACTTCACTGAAAATTGATCGCTCATTTGTTCGCGATTTACCTGACAATGAAGACGATGCAGTCATCGTACAAACGATTATTAATCTAGCCAAAAACTTAAATATCCAGTTGGTCGCAGAAGGCATTGAGACCAGCGAACAAGTCGAGTTTTTATTAAGCCGAGACTGTGGCGTTGGACAAGGTTACTTATTTAGTCGCCCTATCCCCGCAGAAGAAATCACACAGCTATTGCAAAACTATCAGGGGTTGATGCCAATTGACATCAGCTCGTGATTACGGAGGTTAACGTGGAACGCGAAAGTATGGACTTTGATGTCGTCATCGTGGGCGCTGGTCCTTCAGGACTGGCCGCAGCATGCCGGCTCGGACAGCTTGCCCAAGAAAAAGAGCAAGAATTGATGATCTGTGTTGTCGAAAAAGGTGCCGACATCGGTGCCCACATTTTATCGGGCGCAGTATTTGAACCACGCGCGATGAATGAGCTTTTCCCAGACTGGAAAGAGCGAGGAGCTCCACTCAATACAGCCGTCACCAAAGATGAAATACTGCTTTTGAAAGATGCGCAGAATAGCCGTGAGTTGCCCCATGTAGCAGTGCCCAAAACATTCCATAACGAGGGTAATTATATCGTCAGTATGGGAAATGTTTGTCGCTGGCTAGCAGAGCAAGCCGAGAGCCTAGGTATCGAGATATTTCCGGGGTTTGCGGCGAGTGAACTGATAAAAAATGACGATGGTAGTGTCGGTGGTGTCATTACTGGCGATATGGGCGTAGCCAAAGATGGTTCCGAAAAAGACGGTTACATGCCAGGCATGGAGTTAAGAGCTAAATATACACTGTTTGCCGAAGGTTGCCGCGGCCACTTGGGTAAACAGTTATTGCAACAGTTTGAGCTCGATAAGGACGCTACACCACAGCATTACGGTATTGGTTTCAAAGAGATCTGGGATGTCCCAGCTGAACAACATGAGCCTGGTAAAGTTGTTCACACCGCGGGGTGGCCATTGGATGACAATGGTTCTGGTGGTGGTTATTTGTATCATGCCGATGATGGGCAGGTTTATGTCGGTTTAATTATCGATTTAAACTATAAAAATCCATATTTAAATCCGTTTCAAGAGTTTCAACGCTTTAAAACTCACCCCGCAATTAAGGCGGTGCTAGAAAATGGCAAACGTGTAACTTATGGCGCGCGTGCCATCGCTAAAGGTGGTTATTATTCATTGCCTAAGATGACTTTCCCAGGCGGCATTTTATTGGGTTGTAATGCCGGCACCCTTAATTTTTCAAAGATTAAAGGGAATCACACGGCGATGAAATCAGGCATGTTGGCTGCTGAAACTGTTTTTGACGCGATTTCTCAAGGCCAGCAACATAGCGACCTTGAGGCTTACAAAAAGGCATTTGAACATTCTTGGGTGTTTGATGAGTTATACCGCTCACGTAATTTCGGTGGCGCAGTGCACAAACTCGGTACCCTCTTAGGTGGCGCATATAATACACTTGACCAAAATTATTTTGGTGGAAAACTACCCTTTAAATTTAAAGAGTGGACGCCTGATTATAAATGCACAGAGAAAGCCAATAATTATCAACCGATCGATTATCCTAAACCGGACAATAAAATCACATTTGATCGCTTATCCTCTGTCTTTTTGTCGAATACCAACCATGCAGAAGACCAACCCTGTCACCTGCAGTTAAAAGACGCTGATATTCCGCTCACTGTGAATTTGCCTGAATATGCGGAACCGGCTCAACGTTATTGCCCTGCGGGGGTTTATGAAGTTGTTGAGGAAGATGGTAAAGATGTATTTAAAATAAATGCGCAAAATTGTATTCATTGCAAAACCTGTGACATAAAAGATCCCAGCCAGAATATTACCTGGGTCGTTCCAGAAGGCGGTGGCGGTCCAACCTACCCAAATATGTAAATTGTGCGTAAAAAAGGCGAGCCTAGCTCGCCTTTTTGATATTTATAAATAAATCGCTAATCCAATTGTAATATATCTCGTATTTAGCCTTTACTTATAGAATTGTGCGTGTCATTTGTTTTATAAAATAATCGCCAATTATTAATTACTGGAGAAAATCTATGAGCGAATTTATTAATATAATTACGCACGAACGTCGATTAAATGCCGCTCTTAAAGAGTTGGATTTGAATGAGCTACATGAAATTCAAAAGAAACTCGACAATGTAATCAGTAAGCGTGAAGAAGAAGCCCTTGAGCAAGAGAAAGCGCTTGAAGAAAAACGCCAGAAAATTGCAGAATTAAAACGTAATATGCAAGAAGCTGGAATTGATATTTCTGACATTTTAGAAGATGAGATCGGTGGTGATAAATTGGCCTCACCAAAACGCAAACGTGCGCCGAAACCACCTAAGTATGAATTTAAAGATGAAAATGGCGAGTCTAAAACCTGGACGGGTCAAGGCCGCATGCCTAAAGCATTACAAAACGCACTTGACAATGGTCGTTCATTAGAGGAATTTTTGATAAAGTAATCAAAATACTCAAATGGGAGACGTTCGTTGTTTTATCGAGCATTATTAGCAGCAAGCTGCTGCAGTACTTTACTCACGGGATGTTCTTCTTTTCAATGGCCGCAGAGTTTGGCCATGACGGACGCGACAACCAACGTTTCCTCAAGCGAAGTGACGCTGCATAAACAATCGTTAAGTGCGGCTTCACCTTTTAAGTTGCTAAGTATTGTGACAGGCGATAGCTGTCAAGTGGGCTTCAATCAGCCTGCCGCTTCAGCGAAAGATGCACAGCAAGCGCTGCGGGAAGATGCGGCAAGGTTCGGTGCGACTGACGTATTTGCAATGCAGTGCTTTAATATTCCGACTGACGCGAGCTCACGATGCTACACGTCAGTCAGTTGTTTTGGTCAAGCAGCGGCGCCTAAACAATAGTCGCCGCCGACCCACTAGCTTAATTTAACTCTTTAAAATCAAGTGTGATATCACCAACACCGACTTCTGCCTTAATACGGTAATCTCCGGTACTGGTGAGCTCGCTTTCAGAGGTCATTAATACACGTTCGCTATTTAAGTCACCTCGCACCGAACCGCGAATGCGGGTATCACCAATGCCAGCCTCAGCTTTAACTTTATCGACATTGCCTCCGTGCAATACTAAATCGATTTCTCCAACACCCACCTCAAACGACGCATCGGTGGTGTATAACTCTCCTGACATCTCACCGACACCTAAGTCGGCATCAACGCTATGCATTTTAGGTAATGTAATGCGCCAGGTGACTTCAACTTCTTCGTCATCAGGCTCAATGCTGAGCTCCAATTCATTACCGTGTTGGTCGGCTTCTAAATGCACGCTATTGATATCACCACCACCGTAGAAGAAGCTATCATCATTGGCTTCTATAACGAGTTCAACTTCAACAACCTGCGAGTTTATGTCGCCTTTCACGAACTTAACGGTACCGACAGCGGCTTCAACGCTCAGTTCGGTGTCTGATGATACGTTAAATGTATGTGAACGTTTAACAACGTCTTGTGCGCACGCGGCTGAAGTCACTGTTAATCCGCCCACCAAGCAAATCGCAATTGGCCAAACTTTATTTTTCATCATGTTGCTTCCCTTTCTATGTTATTTTTGTAGCTGACGTTGCTAACAGCTAAGCCACGTCCAACTAAACCGTTACGTTGTAAACAAGGTTGAGCAAAGCGCGTGCCAATGTTATTTTTTCTTTTAAATACAATAGGTTAAATTGATTCCATCGCACTGGCGCAGCATTTTAAATTTACCCAATCGCTAAAATTTAGTTAAATCCGCTAACAGTTAAGAGAAATGACAAATAAACCAACGTCGCAAACCATTGCCCACATCCACACACCTTTCCCTGAAAAGTTTAGTGTGCCGCGTCAACCTGGTCTCGCCGCCCATGCCGAGGGCATCATCAAGCCTTACGGCGATTACGACTATCTCGCTGCGTTTAGCGGAATCGAACAACACAGTCATCTTTGGTTACTGTTTGAGTTTCACCATAACGCAGAATCACAGTGGCAAGCTCAAGTAAGACCACCGCGTCTTGGTGGAAACCAAAAAGTCGGAGTTTTTGCCACACGTTCGCCTTTTCGGCCCAGCAACATAGGCTTATCCGCGGTTAAGCTGTTAGCAGTTAATCACGAACCTTATTTTCATTTAGTCGTCGCCGGCGCCGATTTAGTTGACAACACGCCCATTATTGATATCAAACCCTATATTCCCTACTGCGATGCTATCAGTGATGCCACCAGTTCACTTGCGCCTTCAGCGCCTCAACCTAGTTTGTCGGTGGTATTTAGTGAGCCAGCGAGCCACTTTATGGAGCACAACGCTACTAGCTATCCAAATCTACGCGAGTTAATCAGTGAATTACTCGGTTTTGACGTTCGACCCGCTTATAAAAAACAAAAAGCTGATGCTAAGATTTATGCTAGCCGACTTTATGATTTAGATATTCACTGGCAAGTACGTGACAAGTGTGTCGTAGTGGAAAAAATTGTCCGCTATTGTCCGTAAAAGGCTTTGTCGCTTGCAGATAGGCTGTTAAACTTCCCTCCGATTTTGTTCAACTGACATAGAGATTGTTCGACCATGCGCAGCAGTCAATATTTACTATCTACTTTAAAAGAAACGCCTTCTGATGCTGAGATTGTCAGTCATCAGCTAATGCTGCGAGCCGGCATGATCCGAAAAGTGGCAGCGGGACTCTACACCTGGACACCAACAGGTCTGCGTGTACTTAAAAAAGTTGAGCGTGTAGTACGTGAAGAAATGGAACGTATCAACGCACTCGAGATCTTAATGCCGATGGTTCAACCTGCTGACTTATGGCAGGAGTCTGGGCGCTGGGATGATTACGGCCCTGAACTGTTGCGTATTAAAGACCGCAATGAGC
The DNA here is from genome assembly GCA_002685255.1 of Idiomarinaceae bacterium. Taxonomy (GTDB): domain Bacteria; phylum Pseudomonadota; class Gammaproteobacteria; order Enterobacterales; family Alteromonadaceae; genus Idiomarina. The sequence continues at coordinate 2,598 of NYWU01000042.1, read as the reverse complement.
GCGATTTCTTACTCGGCCCCACTCACGAAGAAATTATCAGTGAACTGGTGCGCAAAGAAGTCAGCAGCTATAAGCAATTACCGCTTACATTATTTCAAATTCAAACCAAGTTCCGTGACGAAATTCGCCCACGTTTTGGCGTGATGCGTGCACGTGAGTTCATGATGAAAGATGCTTACTCTTTCCATTTAACCGATGAATCACTGCAACAAGCCTATGATGAGATGTATGACGCTTATTGTCGTATCTTCCAACGTCTAGGTTTGGACTTTAGACCGGTCATAGCCGATACCGGCTCAATCGGCGGACATGCTTCACATGAGTTTCATGTATTAGCAGGCTCAGGCGAAGATGCGATTGCCTTCTCTGATGGTTCTGACTATGCAGCCAACGTTGAGATGGCCGAAGCGCTCGCTCCTTCTGGTGAGCGCGCAGCACCGAGCCAAGACAAGCAAGTTAATGATGTGACAGGCCACGAAGTGAGTGCATTTCTTCAACCTTTGGCCGTTGATGCGCAACAAGCTGTGCAATGTACACTAGTGAAAGCCAGTGATGATGTTGAGTCTGAAGCCGTGATGCTCGTTTGGCGAGCTGACCATGAACTCAACACCATTAAAACAGAAAAGTTACCGCAAGTAGCTACGCCATTACAGGTGCTTGATAGTGAGAAACTGATGGGCTGTCACGCAGCTTTTATTGGTCCTGTTAACGCATCAATGCCGGTAATCGTTGATCGCAGCGCGGCCGCTCTTGCAGACTTTGCCTGCGGTGCAAACAAACAAGGTCAGTGGCTCACGGGCGTAAACTGGAACCGTGATGCAAGTATTTCTGCTGTCGAAGATATTCGTAACGTGGTGACTGGCGATCCAAGTCCATGTGGCAAAGGTACCTTGCAAATAGCTCGCGGTATCGAAGTGGGTCATATCTTCCAGCTAGGTAAGAAATACAGCAACGCCATGAAAGTGGGCGTGTTGTCAGAAACGGGCAAACACGAAACTCTAACGATGGGCTGTTACGGTATCGGTGTTTCGCGTGTTGTCGCTGCAGCGATTGAGCAATTTCACGATGACCGCGGTATCAACTGGCCAACGGAGCTCGCTCCATTTGAAGTAGCCATTGTACCGATGAATATGCATAAATCTGCACGCGTACAAAAAGTAGCTAATGACCTCTACCAACAGCTACGCGATGCGGGCTTTGATGTGCTATTCGATGATCGCAAAGAACGCCCCGGCGTTATGTTTACCGATATGGAATTGATCGGCGTGCCGCATCAAATCGTCATTGGTGAACGTAACCTCGATGAAGAAATGGTCGAGTACCAATCACGTAGTGACCGCGACAAACAAAAAATGCCAATTAACAACGTGCTTGAGTTTTTGAATCAGACCTTGCGCAACGCATAATCACACTAAAAACCCCGCAAATGCGGGGTTTTTTATAGGCTTAGCTTTCCTGTCCCGCCAATGGCTCGACATAATGCAAATGCATATCCCACGGAAAGTGGATCCAAGTCTCTTGCTCGAGATCGGCCACATAATCATCGACTAAGTCAATGCCAGCCGGTTTGGCATAAACCGTAATAAATTTTGCTTTGGGTAGACGCTTACGCAGAAACTTTAATGTGTTACCCGTATCGACCAAATCGTCTACAACCAGAAAGCCTTCGCCGTCTTCGGTCGCTGATACGTCTTTTAGCAACGCCAAGTCATCTTTTTGCTGATCGTGTGCATAAGAACTCACCGCCACACAATCAACAGTGCGAAGGTTAAGCTCACGCGCGATGATCGCTGCGGGCACCAAACCACCACGGCTGACTGCGATCACGCCCTTATACTGCTCAGCGGGTAACTGACGGTGCGCCAGCTCACGCGTCGCGCGGTGTAGTTCTTCCCAAGAAACAAAAAACTCTCTATTTGAGTGCCAACCCATAATCTGTTACCCCAACCAAATGAATTTACTTACAAACAATAGTGCCAATAGTATCACGCTAAACGTCAGTTCTTTGCTTTTCCCAGCGAGGAGTTTAATAACCACATAGCTGATAAAGCCCAGCGCAATACCATCGGCAATAGAAAACGTGAGTGGTGTCATGAGTAGCACCACCATTACCGGTGCCGCCTCGGTTATGTCATTCCAATCGACATCCTGTAAAGTAAATAACATCAACACTGCGACATAAATAATTGCGCCGGCCGTTGCGTACGGTGGAATCATGCCGGCTAACGGCGAGAAAAACATCGCCAGAAGAAACAAGACGCCCACGACCACAGCTGCAAGCCCTGTTTTACCGCCTGAGGCCACACCTGCCGCCGATTCGACATAACTCGTTGTGGTAGATGTACCCATCATTGAGCCAGCAACTGTGGCCGTGCTATCCGCCATTAAAGCCCGCTCTAAACGAGGAAGCGTTCCATCTTTTTTAGCCAGTCCTGCCTTTTGAGCAACCGCCAATAACGTACCTGAGGTATCGAACAAGTCGACGAATAAAAACGCAAAGATCACCGAGAGCATACCTAAGTCAAACGCAGCTTCGATATTCATCTGCATAAACGTCGGCGCTAAGCTCGGCGGCATTGAGGCTATGCCAGTAAAATC
>NYWU01000041.1 GCA_002685255.1 Idiomarinaceae bacterium | reverse complement strand
TGGTTGCGGGGGCAGGATTTGAACCTACGACCTTCGGGTTATGAGCCCGACGAGCTACCAGACTGCTCCACCCCGCGTCCGAAACTTGCTTGATATTATAGGGATTTTTGCGCTCATTTCAAGCACTGAGCGCGATTAATATTGGTGCGGATGGCGGGACTTGAACCCGCACGCCCGAAAGCACTACCCCCTCAAGATAGCGTGTCTACCAATTCCACCACATCCGCGTAAACCCTATGCCAACTCAACTAAAATTAGTTTGTCGGCGGAACCTGCTGTCCGTCCTGCTCTTCAACAGGCGGAGTTTGCTGCTCTGGCGCACTCAAATCAGAAAAATCTTCTGCTGTGTCCGAGCTTGCCGTTGATAAGTTACCCAACACCAACGCCAAAACAAAAAAGATAACGGCCAAAATTGCAGTGGTACGACTTAAAAAGTTACCTGAACCCGATGAACCAAACACCGTGTTTGATGCACCTGAGCCAAATGAGGCACCCATATCCGCGCCTTTACCCTGCTGTATCATGATGAAGCCAACAAGAACAATGGCTACAATAAGAAACATCACCATTAATACTTCAAACATAAATTCTATCCCTTGGCTGCCCGACAGATTGCACTAAACTCATCGCCTTTAAGGCTAGCGCCACCAATCAAGCCACCATTTATATCTGCTTCTGAAAACAATGATTCAGCATTATTTGCTTTCACTGAACCACCGTATAATAGTGGAACTTTCGCCCCTACTTGTTGGTAGTTTTCAACTAACCAACCACGAATTTTTGCATGTACTTCTTGTGCTTGCGCAGGCGATGCAGTTTCACCTGTCCCAATCGCCCAAACGGGCTCGTAGGCCACCACAACATGCGCCATTTGTTTAGCACTTAAGTTTGCCAGGCTGTTTTCAAGTTGCGCTTGAATTACTGACCATGTTTTGTCAGCTTCACGTTGCGATTTATCTTCACCTACGCAGACGACCGCAGTCAAACCTGCTTGCGTAACAGCCGCAGCTTTCGCCGCTATAACTTGATCGCTTTCTTGCTGCTCGGCGCGACGCTCAGAATGTCCGAGTAATACATATTCAACGCCTAATTCTTGCAGCATAGCTACCGATATTTCACCGGTATGAGCGCCACTTTCGTGCTCGCTCACATTTTGTGCACCTAACGCTATCTCATCGTAGTAGATGTGACCAGCCATTTCGGCAAGTAACGTAAAAGGTGGACAAACGACTACTTTTACACCGTTAAAGTCGGCTTGATTGTCACGCAGAACTTCACTCATTGTACGAGTAAGTGCTCGGTTACCGTTCATTTTCCAATTGGCAATAACCAGTGGTGCGTTAGACATTGAAGCTCCTCTCTTTAAGGCGCGGGAATATTAGCTGATGCGAACCAAAGTTACAAGTACCAATTTCATTCCCGCGCACTGACTGCCTAATTTGTAGCCGCCTCGACCTCGTGCGCAATTTGTTGTGCAAAGGTCTTAACAATGCGTTTATCGGCACCTTCAACCATCACCCGGATCACAGGTTCAGTGCCAGACTTACGTAATAAAACACGCCCATTTCCCGCGAGCGCAGTTTCAACTTCAGCAACGACGGCTTTCACCTGGTCCGTTTCGAGTGGGTCAGCACCCGGTGCATAACGAACGTTAATGAGGGTTTGTGGCAGCTTTTTAAAGCCTTCTAGCAGCGATTCTACGTCGCGCTCTTCAGCGACCATCGCGGCTAACACTTGCAGACCTGCTAAGATGCCGTCTCCCGTGGTATGAAAGTTACGATTGATGATATGTCCGGAATTCTCGCCACCGAGCGCCCAGTCATGTTCTTTCAGTTGTTCGATGACATAACGATCGCCCACTTTCGCACGAATAAAAGGAATACTGAGAGACTCACAGGCTTGCTCTAATGCAAAGTTACTCATTAAAGTACCAACCACTCCGCCCTTTAACGTGCCCATGCGCAATGCGTTTGTCATTAATACATAGAGTATTTCGTCACCATCAAGAATGCGGCCCTTATCACTGACCATCATGATGCGGTCGCCATCGCCATCCAAGGCAATACCAACATCGGCCTTTTGTTTCAATACTTCTTGTTGCAAGGCATCTAAATGCGTTGCACCACAGCCTTCGTTAATATTAAGTCCGTCAGGACGGGTACCGACCTCAGTGACTTTGGCGCCCAGTTCGCGAAATACATTAGGCGCAATATGATAAGTCGCACCATGAGCACAATCGACGACAATGTGCATGCCAGTGAGCGACAGATGGCTTGGGAATACGCTTTTGCAAAACTCGATATAACGGCCAGCGGCGTCATTAATACGATTAGCTCGGCCCAAGTGTTCCGACGCGACGCAATCCATTGGTTCATCGATTAAGGATTCAATATCCAATTCGACCTGATCAGGTAGTTTGTGTCCGTTGTCTGCAAAAAATTTGATGCCGTTATCATAATACGGATTATGAGATGCGCTAATAACAATACCGGCGGCGGCCCGGAAGGTACGTGTCAGATAGGCGATACCTGGCGTCGGCATTGGCCCAAGAAAATCGACATTAACCCCCGCAGCTGACAAGCCAGCCTCGAGCGCTGACTCAAGCATATAACCGCTAATTCGGGTATCCTTACCCACCAGTACTTTGCGTGTGCCTTTGGCCGCCAGCACTTTACCCGCAGCCCAACCGAGTTTAACAGCAAACTCCGGCGTTATGGGATGTTGTCCCACTAAGCCACGCACACCATCCGTACCAAAGTATTTCCTTTCTGTCACAAAAAATCTCCTTCCAGCGTTGCTGATACGATACGCATCGCATCGACTGTCTCTGCCACATCATGCACGCGAATCATGCGTGCACCTTTATAAGCCGCTATTGTGGCCGCTGCAATACTTCCTGACAAGCGTTCATCAACAGTTTTGCCAGTCACATGGCCAATCATAGATTTACGTGACACACCAACAAGCAATGGGCAGCGTAGCTCATGAAAGGCCTGCAATCGTTGCAACATTTGATAATTATGCCGTTGTGACTTGCCAAAACCAAAGCCCGGGTCGAGCCAAATTCGGCTCGGTTCAATACCGGCTCGCTGACATTGCTGAATGCGATCTTCAAGAAAGGTTTTAACTTCGCACACCACGTCTTCGTAGCGCGGATCATGCTGCATAGTGCGAGGTTCGCCTTGCATGTGCATTAAACACACTTCAACATTACTCGCCGCCACCGCTTCAATAGCACCTGGCTCACGCAACGCATTGACATCGTTAATCATGTCTACGCCTGCTTCGATGGCCGCGCTCATCACCGCCGGTTTGACGGTGTCGACAGATACCTTAGCGTCCAACCGTTGTTTAACCGCCCTAAGCACCGGAATTACGCGATCGAGCTCCTCAGCCTCAGCAACCGCCTCCGCGCCAGGACGTGTCGACTCGCCGCCAATATCTAGCCAAGTAGCGCCTGCGTTAATCATCGCTTCAGCACGTCGTAGTGCATCATCAACATTATTGTAATGGCCACCATCACTAAACGAGTCGGGTGTAATGTTCAAGATACCCATTACACTCAGCGGTCGAGCAAGCTTACCCATGGTCTGTTCCTCGTATTATTTGTTCTCAAACTACTGACAAAAAAAAGCCACCCAGTTGGTGGCTTTTTACTGCTTAATTGTTACGACGTGGCGTCGCCCGGCTTGTCCACATTAATAGGACGCTCCGGTCGCTCTTCCTGCTCCGATTTCTCGGCGGTGCCACCGCTTGTGCCATTGCCATTGTCGTCTTGGTCATCCCAACCTTTAGGCGGACGCACATCACGACGGTTCATCAAGTCATCGATCTGCTCTGCATCGATGGTCTCGTATTTCACCAAGGCATCTTTCATCGCATGCAAAATATCAACATTTTCCTCTAAGATTGTCTTAGCACGTTGATAGTTTTGATCAATAACTGATTTAACTTCTTCATCAATGGCACGCGCTGTATCATCAGACATATGCTTATGCTGAGTGACTTGACGCCCCAAGAAGACCTCATTTTCATCTTCAGCATAGAGTAGAGGACCCATTTTTTCTGACAAGCCCCATTGCGTGACCATCTTGCGAGCTATTTCTGTTGCGCGCTCAATGTCATTCGAAGCACCCGTAGTAACCTTATCCGCGCCATAAATAATTTGCTCTGCGAGACGACCACCAAATAAGCTTGAGATCATACTCTCCAGATGTTGCTTGGAATGACTCACACGATCTTGCTCGGGCAAGTACATCGTCACACCTAAAGCACGCCCACGCGGAATAATCGACACTTTATAAACAGGGTCATGTTCGGGTACCAAACGACCCACGATAGCATGACCGGCTTCGTGATAGGCAGTCATCGCCTTCTCATCGTCCGTCATTACCATAGAACGTCGTTCTGCGCCCATCATGATCTTGTCTTTAGCTTTATCAAATTCTTCCATCGAGACAACGCGTTTGTTGCCTCGCGCTGCGAATAGCGCGGCTTCGTTAACTAAATTAGCCAAATCGGCGCCCGAAAAACCAGGTGTACCGCGGGCGATTAAATCAGCACGCACGTCATCGCCAAGCGGGACTTTACGCATGTGTACTTTAATAATCTGCTCACGGCCACGAACGTCCGGTAACCCCACCATAACTTGGCGGTCAAACCGACCTGGGCGCAATAACGCAGGATCAAGTACGTCGGGACGGTTCGTTGCTGCAATAACGATAATACCTTCGTTACCTTCAAAACCATCCATTTCGACCAACATTTGGTTCAGTGTTTGCTCACGCTCATCGTGACCACCGCCCAAACCTGCGCCACGTTGACGACCTACTGCATCGATTTCGTCAATGAAGATGATACATGGAGCCGATTTTTTAGCTTGCTCAAACATGTCACGAACACGTGAAGCACCCACACCCACAAACATTTCGACGAAGTCAGAGCCAGAGATGCTAAAGAAAGGTACTTTTGCTTCACCAGAAATAGCTTTAGCAAGCAACGTCTTACCTGTACCCGGTGGGCCCACCATCAATACGCCTTTAGGAATTTTACCGCCCAAACGCTGGAACTTCGATGGATCTTTAAGGTAATCAACCAACTCAGTGACTTCTTCTTTAGCCTCATCACAGCCCGCTACATCACGGAATGTTGTTTTGATTTGATCCTCGCTCATCAAGCGCGCTTTACTCTTACCAAACGACATCGCACCGCGACCACCGCCGCCTTGCATTTGGCGCATAAAGAAAATCCAGACGCCGATCAACAACAACATTGGGAACCAAGAGATGAAAATCGAGGTAAGAATGCTTGGCTCTTCGGGTGGCGTACCCGAGAACTCAACATTTTTAGCCGCTAACTGGTCTACAATTTTAGGATCGGATTGGGTTGGAATGACTGTCTTATACGACTGGCCATTTCGAGTCATTACCGTGATGGTACGACCATCTTCACCAAAATCAGCGCGTCGTACATTACCGTTGTCCACTTGCTTTAGAAACTCGCTATACGCCATGCGAGACCCAGCGTTTTCGCCAGGGCTAAAGCTCTGAAAAACGCTCATCAACACAACGGCTATGACGAGCCACAAGATGAGATTTTTTGCCATATCGCTCAAAGCCTATTACCTCTAGTGTATTTAAATAATCAATCTTTAATATCAGGGTACTACAACTTGTAGTCTGTCGCTACCAAGTAAACCTCGCGTGACCGTGATCGTGAAGAACTGGGTTTGCGCGTTTTAACGGTTTTAAATGCTGCCCTGACATCCTTAAGAAATTCTTCAAAACCTTGTCCGTGAAACACTTTGACCGCAAAACTGCCGCCAGGTTTCAGTACTTGGTGACACATATCTAGCGCCAACTCCACTAAATACATAGCTCTTGGCTGGTCGACATTATCATTGCCACTCATGTTGGGTGCCATATCAGACAACACTACATCTACGTTTTTTCCACCAATTCGGCTCAGTAGTGCGTCCAAAACAGCTTGTTCACGAAAGTCACCTTGCAAAAAATCGACCCCAGCGATTGGGTCCATCGGTAAAATATCACACGCAATAATTTGTCCGTCGCCGTTAAAGTAATCGGCTACGTATTGCGACCAGCCACCAGGAGCGGCACCCAAATCGACAACAGTTTGCCCTTTTTTAATCAATTTATCACGCTGTTGAATTTCTTCTATCTTAAATACGGCGCGTGAACGCAATCCACGTTTCTGTGCCTTTTGCACAAAAGGATCATCGAAATGTTCTTTCAACCAACGTTGGCTGCTGACGCTGCGCTTTTTACCCATTAATACTATCCAGACTGTCTGATTAAACTAGCGTGTACCCATTAGATGGCGTTACAATACATATAATTCAAGCTTAAATTACAGGATTATTATCATATGTCGTTAACCAATAAGCAAAAACAGTTTTTAAAAGGCGAAGCCCACCCACTCAAACCTGTCGTTTTACTCGGTGCTAACGGGTTAACTGAGGGGGTTGTAGCAGAAATCGAGCAGGCGTTAGAAGACCACGAGCTAATTAAGGTAAAAGTGCCTGAAGAAGAGCGCGAGTTGCGTAAGCAAATGATGGACGCCATTGTACGTGAAACCGGTGCAGAACAAGTCCAAGTCATTGGTAAAACACAGATCTTGTTCCGCCCCGCGAAAGAGCCTCGGATGCGTTTACCGAAAGCCTAGCTACAATCATAGGCGGGTGCATTAGGGCATGAGACACGTCTCATTGCCCGCGCCACGCATCCCATAGCGACTTCCGTTTTAACCCATCCCTCCTGAGCCAGAAAATAAACATTTAATAGTTCGTTACGATGCGACTCAGAGTTCTCCAAATGGTGCTTTTTCAGTGTGGGCTCTACCATCTGCATGGCTTTCCAATAAAAGCGATAATCTTGTTCACACGTCAGCGAATTTAAACTTTCTGAGAGTTCCGGTGTTGTTTTTGGATATAGCAGCTTGACGCCCGGTGCGAATAGCCAATCAATCGAGATCCCCTCATTCATTAGCTTTGTAATGAGTAGCTTGTACGGAATGACCTGACGATAGCGCCAATTTTTGTAGTCGTGATAACTCACGCCTAACCACTCTACAACACCTTTGATCGTTTGCGTTCGAGCAATCGGTTTGAGTCGTTCCATCAACTCCCTGATAGTCGGTTCACCCCAAGCGTAATTTGGGGCGAATACAGCGTTTCTTTCCATGAAACCTCCACAACATATTATTAACACAGCATTAATACTTTCTAAAAAATTAAAGTGTTTTGCAACCTTTGAGCACAAAAAAACCCAGTTTTAAAAAAAACTGGGTTTTTGTTAGATGGCTGTGTAGGAGATTAAATGTATTTAACTTCCACAACTTCGTACTCAACCTCACCGTTGGGGGTCGTTACCGTAGCAATGTCGTCGATTTCTTTGCCGATCAATGCACGAGCTATTGGGGAGTTAACCGATATCAAGTTGGATTTGATATCCGCCTCATCGTCACCCACGATTTGATAAGTCACTTCTTCATCAGTTTTGGTGTTATACACCGTCACTGTTGAACCAAAAATGACTTTGCCGTTGTTAGGCACTTTAGTGACATCAATAATCTGCGCATTTGACAGCTTTGATTCGATTTCTTGAATACGACCTTCACAAAAGCCCTGTTGCTCACGAGCAGCGTGGTATTCTGCATTCTCTTTCAAATCACCGTGCTCACGCGCATCAGCGATCGCTTCCACAATACGTGGACGGTCCTCTGTTTTGAGTCTTTTAAGCTCTTGACGCAACTGCTCTGCGCCACGTTCCGTCATTGGAATCTGGTTCATACTAATGCAACCCTTTTATGTAACTCTTGTACCGAACTGACGCGCGCACGGTCATCTGCCGTATTCGCTTTCACAGTCGCGAATGCTGCGTTCAGTGTCGTGGTATAAATTACTTTGTTTAACAATGCCTCGCGACGAATATAAACCGAATCCTCGATGGCTTGGCGACCTTCGACGGTATTAATGATATAACTATACTCGCCATTTTTAATCGCATCCACGATGTTCGGTCGACCTTCTTGTAGTTTATTAACTACAGTACAATCGATACCCTCTTCCGCTAACATTTTAGCAGTACCGCGGGTCGCTTCCAATTTAAACCCGAGCGCCAACAAGCCACGTGCGAGATCCATTAGACGTCGCTTATCGCTATCACGGACAGAAATCAAGGCCTTACCTTTTTTAGCAAGCGCAGCGCCTGCACCAAGGTTGGCTTTGGCGTAAGCTTCTTCAAAGCTCTCACCGACACCCATGACTTCACCGGTAGAACGCATTTCTGGTCCGCGAATTGGGTCAACACCTTGGAACTTAGCAAAAGGAATCACGACTTCTTTCACTGAGTAATAAGGAGGAATGACTTCGCTCGTGTAACCTTGCTGTTTCAATGACTGACCCACCATGACACGGGCAGCAACTTTAGCCAGGGGTACACCCGTCGCCTTCGAAACAAAAGGTACGGTTCGCGCTGCGCGAGGGTTCACTTCGATGAGATAAATTTCGTCATCTTTAACTGCGAACTGTGCGTTCATTAAACCTTTTACATTCAGTTCAAACGCAAGCTTACGGATTTGTTCACGTAATTGTGCTTGAGTGATATCGCTTAATGAGTAAGGTGGTAATGAGCATGCAGAATCACCGGAGTGAACACCTGCCTCTTCGATATGCTGCATAATACCGCCAATCAACACATCTTCGCCGTCGCAAATAGCGTCCACATCAACTTCGATAGCATTGTCTAAGAAACGATCGAGCAATACCGGTGCATCATTCGATACTTTCACGGCATCCGTCAGATAACGCGTCAAGTCTTGCTCGTCATAGACAATTTCCATCGCTCGACCACCCAGTACGTATGACGGGCGCACAACGAGCGGATAACCGATACGCTTGGCTTCAGTCAACGCTTCCGAAATACCAGTAACCGTTGAGTTTTCTGGTTGCTTCAGCTTCAAACGGTTTACCGCCGCTTGGAAACGTTCGCGGTCTTCCGAGCGGTCAATCGCATCAGGTGAGGTACCAATAATCGGCACACCGTTTGCCTCTAACGCACGCGCAAGTTTAAGCGGCGTCTGACCACCGTATTGCACGATAACACCTTTAGGTTGCTCAATGCGCACGATTTCCAACACATCTTCTAGCGTGATCGGTTCGAAATACAAACGGTCAGAGGTATCGTAGTCTGTCGATACAGTTTCTGGATTACAGTTAACCATAATGGTTTCGTAACCATCTTCACGCAATGCCAGAGCCGCGTGCACACAGCAATAGTCAAATTCAATCCCCTGACCAATGCGATTTGGACCGCCACCGATCACCATGATTTTGTCGCGATCCGAAACGTCTGCTTCGCATTCTTCATCATAGCTTGAATACATATAGGCAGTGCTTGAGGCAAACTCAGCAGCGCAGGTGTCAACCCGTTTATAAACCGGATGAATCCCTAACTTATGGCGACGCTTACGCACTTCTGACTCGCTGACATGCAGTACATCAGCAATACGTTCATCAGAGAAGCCTCGACGTTTAAGTGCCCGCATAACATGTTCATTCATGCCTGCGAGTCCCAATGCATCCAGCTCTTCTTCAAGCTTGATAAGCTCTTCAATTTGAATCAGATACCATTCGTCAATACGAGTGAGTTCAAACACTTCTCGAACAGTCATGCCTAAACGGAATGCATCGCCAATATACCAAATTCGCTCCGCACCCGGCTCTTTTAACTCGCGAATCACTTTGCCGCGCGCTTCATCGCTGCTTAAATCGACCATACTATCAAAGCCATTGGCGCCCAGTTCAAGGCCGCGCAATGCTTTTTGCATCGATTCTTGGAAGTTACGACCAATCGCCATCACCTCACCCACCGATTTCATCTGAGTGGTTAAGCGATCGTTACAGTTAGCGAACTTCTCAAAGTTAAAACGAGGGATCTTAGTCACAACGTAATCTAACGCCGGTTCAAACGATGCAGGCGTCACACCGCCCGTAATTTCGTTCTCGAGTTCATCCAACGTATAGCCCACCGCAAGCTTGGCGGCAACTTTCGCAATTGGGAAGCCTGTTGCTTTCGAGGCGAGCGCTGACGAACGCGACACGCGTGGATTCATTTCAATGATCACCATGCGGCCGGTATCAGGGTTCAAGCCAAATTGTACGTTTGAGCCACCTGTCTCAACACCGATCTCACGCAACACCGCCATTGCTGCATCACGCATCAACTGAAACTCTTTGTCCGTTAATGTTTGAGCCGGCGCAACGGTGATCGAGTCGCCAGTATGAATACCCATTGGATCAAAGTTTTCAATGGTACATACGATAATGCAGTTGTCGCTTTTATCACGAACCACTTCCATTTCGTATTCTTTCCAGCCTAACAGCGATTCATCAATCAGTAGTTCGTTAGTGGGCGATAAATCCAGACCGCGTCGACAAATTTCCTCAAATTCTTCACGGTTGTAAGCGATACCACCACCGCTACCCCCCATGGTAAACGATGGGCGGATAATGCATGGGAAACCGAGACGGTCAAGTACGTCAAAAGCTTCTTCCATGCTATGCGCCATTTCAGCATTCGGCGTCTCTAAACCAATCTTTTTCATCGCTTTGTCGAAGCGGTCGCGGTTTTCCGCTTTATCGATAGCATCGGCATTGGCGCCAATCATTTCAACTTTAAATCGATCTAAGACACCATGGCGGTCAAGATCAAGCGCACAGTTCAGTGCAGTTTGACCGCCCATGGTTGGTAGAATCGCGTCTGGACGTTCACGTTCGATAATTTTTTCTACGACTTCCCAGTGAATCGGCTCGATATATGTCGCATCGGCCATTTCTGGATCAGTCATGATCGTCGCCGGGTTCGAGTTCACCAAAATCACTCGGTAACCCTCTTCGCGCAGCGCCTTACATGCCTGTGCACCCGAGTAATCAAACTCACAGGCTTGACCGATAACTATCGGTCCTGCACCAAGAATCAGAATGCTTTTTATGTCAGTACGTTTTGGCATAGTTTCGTTCTATCCTTTGCTGCACTCATTTAAGCGCGTGCTTGCATTAATTCGATAAAGTGATCAAAGAGCGCATCTGCATCATGCGGGCCTGGACTCGCTTCCGGATGCCCTTGGAAGCTAAATGCGGGCTTATCAGTTCTGCGCATGCCTTGCAGGGTGCCATCAAACAATGACACGTGAGTCACCTCAATAGTATCCGGCAAGCTCGTCTCGTCTACCGCAAAACCGTGGTTTTGACTGGTAATCATCACGCGCTTAGTGCGTACGTCTTGTACCGGGTGGTTTGCACCGTGGTGACCAAACTTCATCTTGCTCGATTTTGCCCCACTGGCGATGCCCAGTAATTGGTGACCCAAACAGATACCAAAAATAGGGATGTCTTTATCGAGTAACGTTTTAATCGCTTCAATCGCATAGTCGCAAGGTTCTGGGTCACCCGGTCCATTGGATAAGAAGACTCCATCTGGGTTTAACGCCATCACCTCATCGGCAGACGTTTGTGCCGGTACCACCGTGATGCGACAGCCGCGATCCGCGAGCAGTCTTAGAATATTTTGTTTGCAGCCATAGTCGTATGCAACGACATGAAATTTGTCTTGCGCAGGTGAGGTATGTCCTTCGCCAAGTTGCCAGCTTCCCTCGGTCCAAGCATGCGTTTCTTTGCACGACACAACTTTAGCCAAATCCATCCCTTTAAGGCCTGGAAACTCGCGGGCTAACTTCAACGCTTTTTCCTCGTCGATGGCTCCGGCCATAATGCAACCATTTTGCGCACCTTTTTCGCGCAAAATCCGCGTCAGCTTACGTGTATCAATATCAGCGATACCCACGACATTCTGACGTTGCAAATATTCTGTCAAAGTCTCTTGTTTACGAAAGCTACTGGCTTTTAAAGCATTATCACGAATGATCAAGCCCTTCGCCCAAACTTCGGGGGATTCTTCATCTTCGTTGTTGGTGCCAGTATTGCCAATGTGGGGGTATGTCAGGGTGACGAGTTGTTCAGTGTATGAGGGGTCAGTTAGAATTTCTTGGTAGCCTGTCATGGCTGTATTAAAGACGACTTCTCCAACAGCGGAGCCTTCGGCTCCAATCGCTGTGCCATGAAAGATGGTGCCGTCGGCTAACACCAGTATGGCTCGGTTAGCGGATTGACTCGCTAAAATACTCAAGGGCAACCTCCGTACATAAAAAAACGGGTGAATCAATACAAAGTTGACTTCCCCGTTTAAGGTCCTTACCGCGCGTTCTTTGCTCACTGAAATTAGCAGATGACTAACATCAGGCAAATTGACCGTATTGTACGTGTTTTTTTACGCAGCGTCCAGCGCTGTTTTTTAATCCAATAGTTGCGCCAGTTGCTTTTTTAAGTCCAGCACATCAGCCATTTGATAGCACTCGCCTGGCGCCTGAGCCTTCAACCACTGTGCCGCGCGCAATGCGCCTTCAGCAAAGATGCGACGGTCACTCACGCGATGTGATAATTCAATGCGCTCACCGGCCTGTGCCAACCAAACTTGATGCTCTCCGACGATATCTGCGGCACGTAGTACACTGAACCCTATGCCCTGTTCGCTGCGCTCGCCTTCACCACGGATGCCATCGTTAACGGTCTCAAATGTTACCTTTCTGCCCATCGCAGCGGCCTCGCCGAGCGCTAAAGCAGTGCCTGATGGCCCATCCTTTTTATGTCGATGGTGCGCCTCAAAAATTTCAATGTCTGCGTCTTTAAACGCGCCTGCTGCGATGCGCGTTAATTGCTCCATCAGTGCCACCCCCAAACTCGTGTTACGCGCATGTAGTGTGGCCACTTTTTGCGCCGTGTCCCGAAGCAGTTGCTGTTGCGCGGCATCGAGCCCGGTAATGCAGACCACAATCGGACACTGATGGTTTTGTGCATACTCCAGGTTTTCTTCCAGCGCAGAGGGTAGGCTAAAGTCAATTAATACATCGGGTGCATCATTCACCTCTGACACATGATGATAGTGAGTTTGCCCAATGGGGTTACCGAGCGAACGACTCTGCTTACTGACGAACGCATGCGACACATCAAAGCCATAAGCCTCGGCATACTTAATAATTTGTTGTCCCATACGCCCACTGGCGCCCAATACACCTAATTTCATGCGCTCTCTCTAGCTTCCTGATAAGGGTTGTTATCCTGCAATAAGTTTTCGCTACGCGCAACTACGCGTGCCACCATCATGTCACCGGTGACATTGGTCATGGTACGCGCCATGTCGATGATACGGTCAATTGCGGCAATAAAAGCGATTCCTTCGAGCGGTAAGCCAACAGCGTTTAACGTCACCGTTAACATCACTAATGCAGTACCCGGCACCCCTGCCGTTCCAACTGACGCTAGGGTCGCTGTCATCATGATCAAGCCATAGTCCATCCAATCGAGTGGAATGCCGTACAGATTAGCAATAAAAATGCTTGCCACGGCGGGATAAATTCCGCCACAACCGTCCATATTAATGGTGGCTCCGAGCGGCAACACAAAACTCGCATAGTCTTTTGACACGCCCAAACGTTCAGTGACCGCACGGTGTGCCGCTGGCAAGGAACCAAATGAACTACACGTCGTGAAGGCAACGACTTGTGCATCAAACACGGCTCGGAAAAATTGCCAAGCACTCATGCCCCCCATGGTACGGACAAAGCCACCGTAAACCACCACAATGTGAATCAGCACCGCTAAATAGACCACGCCAACGAATTTGGCCAAAGGCAATAAACTTGCAATGCCGTATTCGCCGATCACCCATGCCATCAAGCCTAAAACGCCAAGCGGTGTAAGTTGCAAGACCATGCGAGTGACCTGGTACATCACCTCAGCGCCCGATTTAATCACTCGACGCACGGGTTCAGCAGGTTCGCCCAGCTTCTGTATTGCAACACCGATGATTGCTGCAAAGACAACGATTTGAAGCACATTGCCTTCGCTAAGTGCGGCAAATGGATTGGTTGGCACAAAGTTAAGTAGTACCTGAGAAACGCTTGGAATGACTTTCTCGGTTTGCTCTGTTGCAGTAAGCGCCTGCGCTGGACTCATATCAATTAAGGTGCCCAACGCCAAACCGATAGCACTGGCTATAATGGCCGTCAGCATAAACATGCCTATCGTTTTGGCTCCCAAGCGTCCAAGCTTTTGACCATCATTCAAATCGGTAATCGCACTGACGATCGCGCAAAAAATAAGAGGCGCCACTAGCATTTTTATTGCACGGATAAACAAGTCACCTAACGGCTTAAGCGCTTGCCCTGCATCTGGAAAAAACGCCCCTATCAGCGCACCTAACACAAATGCACCCAGTACGCGTTGCCAAAATGGAATATTGAACCAGAATTTAAACATAAAACGTCCGCGTTAAGAAAAATGCGGATAATTTAGCGTCGATCAGTCGGTCGCCGAAAGAAAATTTTTGACTAGCATATAACTAAAAGACCAAGCCAAAGCAGATTTGGCTTGGTCTTATCAATCACGAAGCAGGCTTCTGACAGGTCGGGTTGCGACCTTGTTGATGGGCTTGTTGTACTCGCGAACTTAAGCTAGGCGCATAGTCTTCTATAGCATCAATACGCGTTTGCGGTGATGGGTGCGTTGATAGTAATTCTGGCGGAGCGCCTTTCGATTGCTTCGCCATGTTACGCCATAGGTCAGCAGCTTCAATCGGCTTAAAACCTGCGTCTGCCATATAGTCGAGTCCCAACTGATCGGCTTCAGACTCATGTGTTCGGCTATAAGGCAATAGAATCCCGACTTGTGCACCAATACCGAGTGCACTCATCAGTAACGCTGCGTTTTCACTCTCCAACTCTTGGTTGGCGAAAATCGCGCCGAGTTGCAAGCCTGCGCCCACGGCCATGTTACTCGATACACGCTCATTACTATGCTGCGCAATCACGTGACCAATCTCATGACCAATTACAGCAGCTAATTGATGTTGGTTTTCTGCAACATCTAACAAGCCACGATAAACGCCAATGTTGTTACCCGGTAGTGCGAAGGCATTTACGGTATCTTGATCGAATACAGTGATTTCCCAATCCGCCTTGCTATAAGGTTCAGGTAATACGTCAATCAGTGCGTGACTTACGCATTGGACGTACGCATTAATAGCGGGATCGTCACTAATCGGCGTTTCAGCTTTCATCTGCTCATAGGACTGCTCACCCATCTGGTTTAGCTGACCTTCAGGCAAAAAAGCTAACTGAGAACGTCCTGTGGGCGATTTTGAGCAACTGACTACTGTCATGGTCGCCAGCGTCAACGCCGCTATTTTCCAAGCCCGCATAATGCCTCCTTTAGGCAAACAATAATGACTTTGTACTAACGATATTAGCCTTAGCTACGCAAGTCATCAAAAAATTGTTTAACACCGTCGAAGAAACCTTTTTCTTTCGGTCTGAACTTGGCTGCTTCATCTCCTTGCCCCATCGAACTCTCAAGTTCATCGAGCAATTCACGTTGACGTGACGATAAATTGACCGGCGTTTCGATAACTACTTTACAAATGAGGTCACCGACGGCACCCGTACGAACTGACTTAACCCCTTTGCCACGTAAACGGAAGTGTTTGCCCGTTTGAGTCTCTTTCGGCACTTTCAGTTTAACTTTACCTTCTAGGGTCGGGACTTCAATTTCTCCACCTAGCGCCGCTTTGGTAAAGCTCACTGGTACTTCGCAGTATAAATTGTTGCCATCACGCGCAAAGATAGGATGTTCACGTACATGCACCTGAACATACAAGTCACCTGCTGGAGCGCCTTTTTCGCCTGCTTCACCTTCGTTCGCTAAACGAATACGGTCGCCGGTATCCACGCCCGCAGGAATTTTGACCGAAAGCTTTTTCGTTTTTTCTACGCGACCCTGACCATGACAGGTGTTACATGGATCTTTGATGATAGACCCCGTGCCACGACAATGAGGACATGCCTGCTGCACTGCGAAAAAGCCCTGACGCATTTGAATTTGACCGGAACCGTGACAATGACCACAGGTCTCTGGTCGGGTGCCTTTTTTCGCACCTGAGCCGTCGCAGTCACCACACTCAACCATGGTCGGAATCTGCAATTCGACTTCTTTGCCCTTCACCGCATCTTCTAACGACATTTCTAGGTTGTAACGCAAGTCCGCTCCGCGCTGAGGACGCGCTTGCTGACGACGACCGCCACCAAAGATATCGCCAAATACATCGCCAAAGATATCAGCAAAATCGGCACCGCCGCCACCGAAACCACCGGCGCCAGCCCCGCCACCTTGGCGCGCCTGTTGAAACGCTTCGTGCCCATATTGATCATACATCTGACGTTTTTGTGGATCCGATAGCACTTCGTAAGCCTGTTTAATTTCCTTAAACTTGGCTTCTAGTTCTTTATCACCTTTCGTGCGGTCGGGGTGATATTTCATCGCCATCCGCTTGTAGGCTTTCTTAATATCTCTCTCATCGGCGTCTTTGCCGACGCCTAAAATCTGATAATAATCCTGCGCCATAACCGTAATCTTCTTTTGTGATTTAACACCTGTCTAAAATAAATACACGGGCATTACCTTTCGGCAACACCCGTGTTGATATCGAAGTTGCCTAATTCAGCTTACTTCTTATCGTCGTCTTTCACTTCCTCAAACTCAGCGTCAACAACGTCATCATCTTTAGATGATTGTGCTTGCTCTGCTCCTGCTTCAGCACCACCTTGTTGTGCTTGCTGTTGCTGAGCCGCTTCCATCAGTTTTTGTGAAGCTTCCATTAACGCTTGAGACTTCGCTTCGATAGCGTCTTTGTCGCCGTCTTTAGAAGCTTGCTCAAGTTCGTCGCAGGCGGTCTCAATCGCTTTCTTATCATCTTCCGACAAGGCTTCACCGACTTCTTTCAACTGATTACGTGTTGCGTGTACTAAGCCGTCCGCTTGGTTACGCGCTTGCACTAACTCTTCAAACTTTTTGTCGTCTTCAGCGTGTGCTTCCGCGTCTTTAACCATTTTTTCGACTTCATCCTCATCAAGACCTGATGAAGCTTTGATGGTGATCTTCTGCTCTTTACCCGTGTCTTTGTCTTTCGCTGACACGTGCAAGATACCATCGGCGTCGATATCAAAGGTCACTTCGATTTGCGGGACACCACGCGCCGCTGCACGAATACCCTCGAGGTTAAACTGACCTAACGACTTGTTATCGCTTGAACGCTTACGCTCACCTTGCAACACATGAATCGTTACAGCCGACTGGTTGTCTTCTGCAGTCGAGAAAGTTTGCGATTCTTTAGTTGGAATCGTGGTGTTCTTCTCGATCAACTTGGTCATCACGCCGCCCATGGTTTCGATACCCAAAGACAGAGGACAAACGTCAAGTAGCAATACGTCTTTCACGTCGCCTTGTAAAACACCCGCTTGAACAGCAGCACCTAGTGCTACGGCTTCATCAGGGTTAACATCACGGCGTGGTTCTTTGCCAAAGAAGTCAGTCACAGCCTGTTGCACTTTAGGCATACGCGTTTGACCACCGACCATGATGATGTCTTTCACATCACTCACTGACATATCAGCATCGGCGAGCGCTTGCTTCAATGGCTCAAGTGACTTCTTAATCAAGTCTTCAACCAACGATTCTAATTTAGCGCGTGTTACTTTAATCGCTAAGTGCTTAGGACCAGTGTTATCAGCTGTGATGTATGGCAAGTTGACTTCAGTTTGTTGCGCAGAAGACAACTCGATTTTCGCTTTTTCAGCGGCTTCTTTCAGACGCTGCATCGCTAACGGATCTTTGCGTAAATCGATACCTTGATCTTTCTCAAACTGTTCAACCAGATAGTTGATCAAGCGGTTATCAAAGTCTTCACCACCTAAGTGTGTATCACCATTAGTCGCTAATACTTCGAAAGTATGCTCGCCTTCAACTTCGTCGATTTCGATGATCGAGATATCAAACGTACCACCACCTAAGTCATAGACAGCGATAACGTTGTCACCTGACTTCTTATCCATGCCATAAGCCAGCGCCGCTGCGGTTGGCTCGTTGATGATACGCTTAACTTCTAAGCCTGCGATTTTACCAGCGTCTTTTGTTGCCTGACGTTGCGCATCGTTAAAGTATGCAGGTACGGTGATAACCGCTTCGGTGACTTTCTCACCCAAGAACTCTTCTGCGGTTTTCTTCATTTTCTTCAATACTTCAGCAGAAATTTGCGGTGGCGCTTTTTTATCGCCATCGATTTCTACCCATGCATCGCCATTGTCCGCTTTGACAATGTTATAAGGCATGATGCCGATGTCGCGCTGAACTTCGTCATCTTGGAAACGACGACCAATCAAACGCTTAATCGCAAACAAGGTTTTATTGGGATTAGTAACTGCTTGGCGTTTTGCCGGCGCACCTACCAAAGTTTCGCCATCGTCGGTAAATGCGACCACAGATGGAGTGGTGCGATCCCCTTCACCGTTTTCAATAACACGTGGTTTGCCGCCGTCTAAAACCGCGACACATGAGTTTGTTGTACCCAAGTCAATGCCGATGATTTTACCCATAATTAATCTCCACTACTTCTATTCTGTTCAAACCGCTCTGGTTTGAGCGTTAATGATTTCGATAACTGTTATTTGGGGGCTACATTTAAAATTACAAGCCCTAAAACATAATTTCTCTTACAAATTATGCTTTTGTATCCACGCTGCCGTTACTATTGCGTGCCACCATCACCATGGCTGGGCGCAATAAACGTCCGTTGAGTTCATACCCTTTCTGCATAACGGCGATAATGGTGTTGTTTTTATGCTCTGCCGACTCTTGCATCGACATCGCTTGGTGCAGGTCTGGATTGAAAACCTCGCCTTCTTCGCCTACCGCTTTTACGCCGAACTTATCTAGCGTTGATGTCAGACTTTTATAGGTCAGCTCAATGCCTTCTAAAAAGCTTTTTAACTCTGGGTTTTCGGTATCAGCGGCTTGCATCGCGCGCTCAAGATTATCAACACTGGTGAGTAGTTCGTTGGCAAACTTCTCTAACGCAAATTTATGTGCCTTCTCCACATCCTGACTCGCGCGACGACGTACGTTTTCCATTTCCGCCTGACTACGCAATACTGACTCTTTTTGCTCGTTCACTTTGGCTTCGGCCTTGGTCAAAGCGAGCTCAAGCTCCGCGATACGGTCCGCTTGATTGTCCGCTGCCGCAGCTGTTTGCTGTTGGGTTTCCGGCTGCTCATCGCTACCTAACGCTTGCTCAGCTGCTTTCTCGGCTGCTTCTTTCGCAGCCTCTTGTTGAGCGGCTTCTTGTGCTTGCTGCTCAAAGTTTTCGGTTGTTTGCTTCGATTGCTTATCACTCATAACCCATACTCTTTAAATGTCCAATGAACGTATGCGTTGTTATGTGGGGATAGTCGGATTAAGATTCAAGACCTTTATTTCGCTTGATAAAAATTAACGCAACACGTAGCGTTAACTAACGACTTGAGGACAGCGGTAAGCCCTATGACACAACCCGCATTTAAGCGCGTCGCGCTATTAGGAAAAATTAATGATACTGGCACTCGCCATACGCTTGAGGCGCTTATCAGTGCCTTGTGTGAAAGCCAGTATGAAGTTTGTTTGGAAGAACGCTGCGCAACCCAAGTGAAACCAGGCAGTTGTATCGATACAGGCTCGCTCGAAAAGCTCGGTGAGTGGGCCGATATTGCCGTGGTAGTAGGCGGAGATGGCAATATGCTCGGTGCCGCTCGCGCATTGTGTGACCATGATGTGGCGGTTATTGGAGTAAATCGCGGTAACCTGGGCTTCTTAACTGATTTAGCACCGGAGGACGCGGTGAGCGCGCTGATGGATGTATTGGCAGGCAAGTATGTGAGAGAAGAACGATTTCTCCTCTCTGCCTCGGTGAAGGGCGAATCGATCAAGCAACAAGGGGTGGCGGTGAACGAGATCGTGCTCCACTCTGACAAAGTCGCACACATGATCGAATTTGAACTGTACGTGGATGACCAGTTTGTCTTTTCGCAACGCTCTGATGGCGTTATTGTCGCCACACCAACCGGCTCTACAGCGTATTCACTTTCGGGTGGAGGCCCCATTTTACATCCCAATTTGAACGCTATTACCTTAGTTCCGATGTTCCCCCATACGCTGAGTAGCCGTCCTATAGTGCTCGACGCAAACTCACAAGTGCGACTGCGAGCCGCCAAAGACAACGATCATTTACAAATCAGTTGTGATGGTCATGGGCGCCTCGATGTGATGCCGGGAGATGAAGTGATTATCGAAAAACACCCTCACACGCTGACCATGGTGCACCCAACAACACACAGCTACTATCACGTTCTGCGTAATAAGCTCGGCTGGGGCAGTCGTCTTTTCTAGCTGACTAAAAAAAAGTCACTCGCTGCATTGCATTTGAACAATAATACTGTATAACTACTGTATATACTGTATAAGCAAACAGTGTTACTGTTATTTTTATTGTGAGGAGCCCAGCCATGTTGACTGAGTTACACATTCGCAATTTTGCAATCGTCAAGCAGTTAGATATTGAATTTAAAAATGGAATGACAGCCATCACGGGCGAAACCGGTGCGGGTAAATCTATCGCGCTTGATGCGCTCGGGCTATGCCTAGGCGGACGTGCCGATGCCAACTGGGTAAGACCCGGTTGCGATAAGACCGATATCAGTGCCCGCTTCACCATTACCCGCGAGAGCCCTGCCCATCGCTGGCTCATCAACAACGAGCTCGACGATGATTTAGAGTGTGTTTTACGTCGCACCATCAGTAAAGATGGGCGTTCACGCGCTTGGGTCAATGGCGCCCCCGTTACGCTGACACAACAACGTACCTTAGCCCCGACTTTGGTCAATATTCATGGCCAACATGAGCACCAGTTACTCGTAAAGGAAGAACACCAACGCGAGTTACTCGATCAATTTGCACAACACGGTGAAC
Source organism: Idiomarinaceae bacterium (assembly GCA_002685255.1). Lineage (GTDB taxonomy): Bacteria > Pseudomonadota > Gammaproteobacteria > Enterobacterales > Alteromonadaceae > Idiomarina. Next base: position 107,909 of record NYWU01000041.1, on the reverse strand, counting down.
TGATTACAGAGGTGCAAAACTGCTATCGAAACTGGGCGAGCACCGAAAAACGCTTTCGCCAACATCAACAGCGTAAAGAAGAGTTATCAGCTCAGAAGCAACTGTTAAGTTACCAAGTTAAAGAACTGAATGAGTGTAATATCGCTGACGGTGAATTTGAACAACTCGAAAGTGATCATAAACGGCTGACTCATGTTCGCGCTTTGACTGAAAACAGCGCCTTTGCTTTAAATGCACTCTATGATGGAGAGCACAATAATGTGTCAGGACTCATTCAAGCAGCGCATGGGCGGCTAGAGGAATCCGCCGAACTCGATGAACAGATTCAACCAATTCTGGCATTACTTGAACAAGCTAAAGTTCACATCGAGGAAACCGCTTTGGAACTGCGTAATTATCAAGAGCAGCTTGATATTGATCCCGAGCAACTTGAACTCACTGAGCAGCGCATGAGTCAAGCGATTGCCCTTGCTAAGAAGCATCACGTTGCTCCAATCGACTTGTATCAACATCATCAACAGTTACAACAACAGTTAGATGAACTCGAACGCGCCGAGGAAGACAACCAACAATTAGTCGAACAGCGTCAAGCATTACGTAGTCAATATCGGCAAGCAGCACTTAAGTTATCGACGAGCCGCAAACAAGCAGCTGATAACCTGGGTGCAGAAATTTCCCGCGCCATGAATAAGTTGAATATGCCCCATGGTGAATTTGTCATCCAGGTCAATCATGACGACAAAGCCACAGCAACACTCTGGGGCACCGATGAAATCTGTTTTACCGTCACCACCAACCCTGGGCAGCCCCTACAAGCACTGAGTAAAGTTGCATCAGGTGGGGAACTATCACGTATTAGCCTTGCCATACAGGTCATGTGTGCCAATCAAAATACGGTACCTACCATGATGTTCGACGAAGTCGATGTAGGCGTCAGCGGCCCTACCGCAGCAGTTGTCGGTTCGATGTTACGTAGTCTCGGCGAGCAGTGCCAAATTATCTGTGTAACTCACCTACCGCAAGTTGCTGCGAAGGGGCATCATCAGATGCAGGTACTCAAGCAAACCGATGGCGCACAAACAGAAACACACGTTTGGCAGCTTAATGAAGAACAACGAATCGATGAGCTGGCTCGCCTGTTAGGCGGCGATAGCATTACCGAAAAGACTAAAGATAACGCGCGTGAGTTACTTATTCATTAAGTTTTCCTACGCCAACGCTAGCTAACTCGGTTTTGTTTGTTTATCATCGGTGACAACATTTAACGGTAAGAGTAGTTAATGAAACAAATCGGAAAAACTTTGGCCGCTGTAGCGGTCGTCGCAGGCCTATCAGGTTGCTCTGTATTAAATGACTGGGTGTATCGTATTGATATTCCCCAAGGCAACTACCTCGAACAGCGCGATGTCGATAAGCTACGTATCGGTATGACACAAGAACAAGTCGCTTTCGTGTTGGGTCGCCCTGTGGCGGAGAACAGTTTTAACAGTGACCGTTGGGTCTATGTATATGATATGAATCCAAACGAGGGCAAGCCGTTTCGAAAGGAGTTAGTTCTAGACTTTAACGAAGGACAACTTGCCAGTTTATCGGGTGACTTTGATAAACCAGAAAACTTCGACACACCGCTCGATCAGTAACGGTTTAAAGCCCTATGACGCAACCGCTCAGAGAAGAGCTCGGTGAAGTTGTAAAGAGCCCAAAAGATTCACGGAACTTTCGTGCCATGAGACTGCAAAATGGACTGTCAGTTTTATGCGTGCAGATTCCGAACAGTAAAAAGGCGTCTGCCGCACTCGCCGTCAGAGCGGGTCATTTCAATGATCCGCTTGAGACTCAAGGTCTTGCTCATTTTCTCGAGCATATGCTCTTTTTAGGCAACAGCCAGTACCCTGACCCCAACGAATTTCCAGAGTTTTTAAGTGCCTATGGCGGCCAACAAAATGCATGGACAGGGTCTGAATTCTGTAACTTCTTTTTTGATTGTCAAACGCGTGCCCTATCCCGCGCACTCGATTACTTTTCTGCGATGTTTACGGCGCCGCTATTCGACGAGGCATTGATCAGAAAAGAGCGTCAATCCATCGAGTCGGAGTTCCGTTTAAAGGAAAAAGATGAATTACGCCGCCTTTATCAAGTGCATAAATCGACATGTAATCCTGAACATCCTTTTAGCAAATTCTCAGTGGGTAATTTAGATACGCTAGTCGAAAATAATAGCCAGACCTTACAAGAACAACTGCGCGAATTTTTCGAGACCTATTTTAATGCCGACAATATGCGTTTAACGATCGTCGGTGCTCAATCCGTTGATGACTTAGCCCAACTTGCCGAGCAGCACTTTGCCAAACTTCCGAGCGGCAAAGCGAACAATCCGCAACAATTAGAGGCGTTACCACTCTACTTACCCACGCAAATGGGTGTTTATATTCAGGTCAAACCGGTCAATCCAGCACGACGGTTGATTATCACTCTACCGTTGCCGGGCATCGATGATGATTACAATAACAAGACCACCAGTTTTATTGCTCACATCCTCGGTTATGAAGGCCCATATAGCCTATACGCTGCGTTAAGAGCGCAAGGTTGGGTAAATAGCCTGTCGGCGGGTGGAGGCATGAGTGGCAGTGGCTACAAAGATTTCAATATTAATATTCAACTGACAGAGGACGGTGTAAACAACGCGTTTCAGGTCGCGCAAACAGTCTTCAACTACATCCGTAAAATTAAAAACGAAGGCCTCGAAACGTGGCGCTACGAAGAAAAACGGTTAACTTCAGAGCTTTCTTTTCATTTTCAGGAAAGTCCGCCAGCAGGCGAGCTAGCGCCGCAACTTTCGGTCAATGCGCACCATTATCCCATACACGACGTTGTTTACGGCGATTACCGTATGGATGGGCTCTCGATTCAACGCGCGAAAAGCACGCTTGATCTTATGGCTCCTGAGCGAGCGCGTATCACGTTAATCCATTGTGATGTAGACACTGATCGGCAAACCGAGCTGTACCATACGCCATACAGCATCCGAGCTTTGTCGGCAGATGAACTGGCAATACTTAGGGCTGCGCGCTTGCCGATTGATATCCGACTTCCTGCACAAAACCCTTACATTACAGACCATATGGAACCCTACCCATTGGAGCGTAAAGCCAACGAGCCCAACGCTGTGATCAACAAAAATGGGATCACCATTTGGCATTTTCAGGACCCTGACTTCAGGGTGCCCAAGGGTCATATTTATCTCAACCTAGAGTCCCCAACCGTTAATCAATCCGCCACGCATTTTGCGGTTGCACGGCTTTGGTCTGAACTACTTATCGACTCACTGAATGAGGCTTTATACGATGCTGAAGTTGCTGGATTGCACTTTAATATCTACCCGACTCAGTCAGGTATGACGATCCATACAATGGGTCTATCCGCAGGCCAGCTTCCGCTGCTTAAACAGTTGATGAAGCAAGCATGGAAGATCAAGTTTCAACGCAATCGTTTTACCGCCGTTGCGCAGCAATTACAACAGAATTGGCAATCGGCGCACAAAAATCAGCCACTGAATCGACTATTTGCCGAGCTCAACTTAACGCTACAGCCACGCTTGTTTGCCCTACACGATATGGCAGAAGGACTGGGCGACTTAAATTATAAAGCGTTTTCTCAAATGAGCAGTGAATTGTTTAAGTCGATGACTGTTTCGGCACTGATTCACGGTGACTGGAGAGCAAAAACCGCCTTAGAGCTACATCAGTTAATCAGCGAGAGCGCCGAGGGACGTTTAACCGCGCAGCCACCGCAACTCAGTCCAACGCGACTTGGACCAGGCGAAGTGCGCAAGCAGACCGTCGCCCAAACAACAGACGACAATGCTACCTTAGTATATTTCCAAGGTGATAACGATAGCCCTGAACAGCAAATTACATGGATGTTGGCGCAGCAACTATTAAATGCAGGCCTATTTGACGAACTACGCACTCAGCGTCAACTGGGCTACGTAGTGGGCAGCCAATATTTCCCCGTGCGCCGTCTCCCTGGCTTTATGGTGTTTATCCAATCACCTACGCACGAGCCAGACCAGCTGCACCAACAAATTCTCTCCGTACTCGCTGAGAAAGTGGCGCAATTAGATGACCTTTTGACTTTACAACGTTGGAAGCATGCTAAACATACTCTGGCGGAACAACTGACGGTTAATGACCGCAGTTTACGCACCCGTAGCCAAAGGTTTTGGGGAGCGATTCAAATGGGCGAGACTCACTTCGAGCGTAATCATGAAATGAGTCAGGCACTGGAACAGTTACAACTCTCTGATTGGCTTAATGAGATCAGACGTTTAATTATTGAACAACCAAGACAAATTGTATTGTTATCGTGCCAGCAGTAAGGGTTATAATAGCTTTGACAGATTTTTGTCTTTAAGTTAGCGTAACACTCAATTAACAAATTATAAGAGCTGTAGAGCAGCCATTAATCAGGTCCTTAAGTTGCGTGTCCCATTCATCATCTTAGCTAGCCTTGTTTATTTCGCATTGGCTACTTTTAGTCCGCATTCGCTTGCGCATGATACACCTCACGCGACCGCGCAACTCGACGCGCCCATTATTGACGTTGTTTCAGGCCCACTCGGCTTTCTGTGGTTAGCCACCCCACAAGCTGTCTACCGCTTCGACGGCTCCAGCTTACGTAAAATTGAGCTGACCGACGGCGTTACCGGCAAGAATGTTCTCGAAGTCCACGGCTTAACGAACAATCAAGATCAGTCCCTACTCATTGGCAGCAGTCTCGGTATTTATGCTTTACCATTCAGATCACATGATTTGGAGGCCGCTTTAGTATTGCAAAGCGATCACCTCCTCGATACCGGTATTCAACAGATCACTGCGATTGCAGGTTCACCACTTATCGCGCAAAACCAAAATGCACTGTTAATCGAGCATCAAGGAGAATTGTTGCCACAGCCTTTGCAGTACGATGATGAAGCCGTTCAATCCATTCGGTTTATCAAACCCATTAATGACTGGATCTGGCTTGCCGAAGGACGCGACATTTACGTTTGGGATGGTCTAGGCAGTAACCTATTTAAGTTAACTATCGAAAACCCAATTACCGCTAAGCTTCCCGAAGGACGTCTAATTGATATAGAACTTACCGATAACGGGGTGTATTTGCTCTACAGCGAATTCATCGTTCAACTCGATAGCAGCTACCGCTTGGTGCATATTCAACCGTTAGACCTACTAGATATCCAAGGTGCGGTGTTACAACTCAGTCTCGCGCAGAAGCAAGCGCTGACCTTATTAACGTCATCTAATTTATATCGACTCAAATCGTCTGCAGAGGGCGCCATTGTCGCCCATTCATTTAATCCGACTAAGCATATTACAGGTCCTTGGCAACAATATTACTCTGACCACGGATTTAATGTGCTTATCAATAATCGCGGTGAGCTGGAGGTATTCAATGCGCCCGATCCATCTCAGGCTAAATTGTGGCTGAATGCCGAAGTGAGCTCATCAGGCGCAGTATACATAGACTACTCGAGACCTGCATTTAATCTCACACAACCACAAACTTTCGAATACCGTATTGATCCCATTCAAACGGCTTGGCAAAAAACATTTCAGCCACTACAAGCGCTAAAGATTAAGAACTTAACAGAGGGTGAATATACTTTGTTAGTGCGCGCAACGCTGCCAGCTCAAGACACCAAAGTGATCGAACAAAAAAGTTTCATTATCGATACAGCTGGCTTTAGTTCAATACACTACAGTTATGCAGGCTTAGCGTTCTTACTGACTGGACTTGTCATTGGTTACTACTTTATTGCAACCAAGCTCAAAGCCTACCGTAAACTCCAAGGTGATCACACGTCGTTGCATCAAATGTTAGAAGGTACGCAACAGCAAATGTGGACGTGGCATATACCCAAGAATGAAGTCGAACGCATGCACATTTGGACACATTGCGCTCAGTTTCCACTCGATGGTGTACGCTTCGGTCGCCATCAACATGAAGAAAGTAACATACACCCCGAGGATATTCGTCAACTGGTTACAACGCTAGAGCGCGTAAAATCAGGTGAATTAGCTCACTATCAGAGCACCTACCGACTAAAAAACGAGCAAAAGTGGCTGTGGGTTTTAGAGCGTGGTGAAGTGGCACAAACGGATCTAGACGGCGTACCAATTAAAATTCAGGGCGTACTCAGTGATATTTCTGACATCATAAACAGTGATGAACGACTCGATATGTTAGCAACATCACTGACGAATATTTCTGATGGCATCTGCATCTTTGATCGCTTTTTCAGGAAGCGTGAGATCAATACCGCTTACGAACGCATTACCGGCTACGAACGCGCTCAAGTCATCGGTCAAGCATTCACGTTGGCCCATTATGATCGGGACTTCACTGATCAGATAAAACATACAGTACTCCGTCAAGGGCGTTGGTCGGGAGAAGTCACCGATTTTAAAGCCGATGGTTCAGAATTATTACTTGAACTCACACTCGATGCGGTGCGCACAGATAACGGGGATATCAAACTAATCGTCGCCAGTTTCTCCGATATTACCGAGCGCCGTAATACAGAGAATGAACTCCGACGGTTATCTAATACAGATAGCTTAACGGGCTTACCGAATCGCTCCTACTTCCAAGTCAGTCATTCTAATTTGGTACGCAAGCGTGTTTCTCATGCTTTGCTATTATTTGATTTGGACGACTTTAAACGAATTAACGACTCATTGGGTCACGAGGTCGGTGATGAACTCTTATGCCGAGTCGCTGATCGTTTGGCAGAATTAGGAAGACGGCAAGACACCCTGTACCGTCTTGGTGGCGATGAATTTGGTATCCTCGTTGAGGACAATACCGATATTAATGTCATCAGCTCCATTGCCCAACAAGTCAACACTGAAATAGCTAAGCCTTACCGTATAAAAGGACACGAGATTGCGTTAGGCAGCTCAATTGGCATTGTGCTTTATCCGCATGATGCGCATACCTCTCAAGAGTTGCTGCAAAAGGCGGATACAGCGATGTACCATGCCAAGCAACGGGGAGGTAACTGTTACCAATTCTTTAACGCATCGATGAACGAAAACGCGATCCAAAGATTAGTATTAGAAAGCCAAGTGCGTCATGCCATTCGCACCGAGCAAGTCGAAGTGTTTTACCAACCGAAAATGGAAATTGCGACGGGCCATATTTCAGGTATCGAGGCGCTGGCGCGAATTCGCGATGAATACGGGCAATTCATTAGCCCATCACAGTTTATCCCACTGTGCGAAGAAACCGGTCTGATTATTCCGCTCAGTGAACAAGTCTTACGTACGGCCTGTAGAGATATGCGCCAGCTACTCTCATTGCAAGGTGCGCCTCGCAGTGTCGCGATTAATCTATCAGCACGCCAATTTACTCAATCAAGTTTGGCCCTGTTCATTGAGCAAGTGTTGCAAGAAGAAAATATGCATCCTCGTCACATCGAATTTGAGATTACGGAAGGTATGGTGATGAGCGATCCTGAACGTGCTATTGCGATGCTAGAAAACCTCGCTGATATGGGCGTGCAACTTGCACTTGATGATTTTGGCACCGGGTATTCCTCACTCGCTTATCTCAAGCGTTTCCCAATGCATACGCTTAAAATCGATAAGGAGTTTGTTGACGACATTACCTTCGATGAACGCGACCGTAAGATGGTCGAATCCATAATCGGCATGGCCCATAATTTAGGACTGAAGGTTGTCGCTGAAGGTGTTGAACAAAAAGCTCAATTGGACATTCTGGAAAGATTACAATGCGAGTATATACAAGGTTTCTACTTCGCAAAACCGATGAGCGCCGAAGCGCTCATCGAATTCATTACTAAACAGCAGCCTGCCTACTCATAAAAGCGTTTGCCCTGCTCAGCCATTTGCTTCAGCAATGGTGCGGGTTGATAACGATCACCGCGTTTCTCTGCTAAACGCTCCATACGCTTCACAATACTGCCAATGCCCTCGGCATCCATATACCGGAACGGGCCGCCACGGAATGGCGGGAAACCAATACCGAATACCGAACCAATGTCACCGTCACGTGCACTGCGAATAATGCCCTCTTGCAAGCAGTAAGCCGCTTCGTTAAGCATTGGCAACACACATAGCTCAGCAATTTCATCACCTTCATGCTTAGCTTGTGGTTCAATATTCAGTAGACTATACACTGATTTATCAACCGGCTTGCCTTTCACACCTTTGCCATATTGATAGAAGCCTTTGTTGTTTTTCTTACCCTTACGACCATCATCAATCAGTTTGTCGAAAGCCGCAGGTGCCTCAAAGCGTGTACCCAGTTCTTTTACAAGGATCGGCGCAACTTTCGCGGCGACATCGATTCCTACCTCATCCAATAACGTAATTGGACCGACTGGAAAGCCAAATTTAACCAAAGACTTATCAATATGCTCAATCGGCTCGCCCGCGATCAACAAACGCGCCGCTTCGTTCATGTAAGGCGCTAAGATGCGGTTAACAAAGAAACCGGCACCGTCTTTGACAACGATAGGTGTTTTGCCTTGCTTTTTAGCCAACGCGACCGTCGTCGCAATGGTTTCCTTTGACGTATTTTCGTGGGTAATAATTTCCGCGAGTGGCATTTTATCGACAGGCGAAAAGTAATGCAGACCAATGACACGATCGGGGTGTTGAGCGCCCTCGGCGATCTGTGTGATCGGCAACGAGCTGGTATTGGTCGCGAAAATCACGCCGTCCTTTCCATGTTGCTCGACATCAGCGACCATTTTTTTCTTCAGGTCGAGATCTTCGAACACGGCTTCAATCACCACATCAACACGGTCAAACCCGGAGTAATCCAACGAACCGCTCAGCGAAAGCATGGTTTTCTCTAACTCCGCACGACGCATATGACGGCGTTTAACTTTCTTATTCAAACGCTCGTAGCTGTAATGCAGTGCATGAGTAATACCCTCAGGACTAATATCCTTGATACGCGCTGGGATACCGGCTTTCGCCGCAGTAACAAAGGCAATACCACCGCCCATCAAACCGCCGCCTAACACGCCCACACGCTTAATATCAGCTGGCTTAACACCATCCGCACCCGTCTCTTTCTTCATTTCTGTTGTGGCAAAGAAAATCTGTCTAAGCTGGTAAGACTCAGGGGTCATAGCGAGTTCACCGAAAGCGCGAGCCTCATAGTCAAGGCCCGCATCGCGACCCTTTTCAACGCCAGTTTTAACCGCCTTAATGATCTTATCAATGGCTGGATAATTGCCCTTCGCTTTAGCTTGCGCCTGCTCACCTGCTTTTTTATAGATGATGCCACGACCATAAGCGGTTGCCTCAAGCAACTTGCTCATGCCTTTTAGGTTCGCTTTTGAAGGTTTGGCCTTTGCCTTTTTAGCCTGTTTAACCGCAGCTTCTAGCAAGATTGATTGCGGTACAATTTCATCGACTAGACCCGCCTTGAGCGCTTGCTTAGCACGCAACTGTTTACCCGTTAAGATCATGGTGAGACCTTGCTGAACGCCCACCAACGCAGGTAACCGCTGTGTTCCGCCTGAACCGGGTAACAAGCCAAGTTGAACCTCAGGTAACCCCAATGCCGTTTTATCACTGTCAGTACACACTCGCACGTGACATGCCATGGCTAACTCAAGCCCACCACCTAAGCAGGCGCCATGGATAGCAGCAACAACCGGCACATTAAGCTGTTCGATACGATCAAACATCGCCTGACCTTTGCGTGCCAAACTCTCTGTATCAGCGGCGGTTTCACAGTCATTAATCATGTTAATGTCGGCACCGGCGATAAACGAGTCGGGTTTACCGCTTATAAATACAACACCTTTCAGCTCATTATTATCCTCAAGGCGGTTCATCAAACGACCCACCTCATCGGCAAAGCTATCTTTTAAGGTATTCATGCGTTCGCCGGGAACATCGATGGTAATTACCGCAATACCATCCTCTCGAATATCTAGATGAAATGCGTTATTGTCTGTCATTATTCGCTCTCCAAAATCATCGCTGCACCCAAGCCGCCCGCTGCGCAAGCTGTTGTCAATGCAGTTCCGCCGCCACGACGACGCAATTCATACAACATTTGTGTAATCATCCGTGTGCCCGTTGCTGCAAAGGGGTGTCCATAAGCAATCGAGCCACCCAGTACATTAAATTTATCCGGGTCAACTTCGCCAATTGCCGCATCACGTCCCAATTTTTCTTGCGCAAACTTCTTACTCGCAAACATTTTCAAGTTGGTCAGCGTTTGCGCCGCAAAGGCTTCATGCATATCGATCAACGTCAAATCATTGAGCGTCATACCCGCACGGTCTAGGGCGATAGGCGTCGCATAGCTCGGACCCATCAACATGTCCTGCTCGACTTCAAGTGCTGCGAAGGCATAGCTACGCAGGTAACCTAAAATCGGATAACCCAGCGCTTTGGCACGGCTTTCCGTCATCATTAACACCGCCGAAGCACCATCGGTCAGCGGCGTTGAATTAGCCGCTGTCACGGTGCCATGTTTTTTGTCAAACACAGGTTTGAGTTTACCGAGTTTCTCTAAAGAAGAATCGCCACGAATATTGTTATCTCGATCAATGTGCTTCTTATACGGCTCTGGGTAGGCAGTCATGACCTCCTCATCTAGGTAGCCTGCTTCCCACGCTTCGTGCGCGCGGCGGTGAGAATTCACCGTTAACTGGTCTTGATCCTCACGTGAGATATGATGGCTTTTTGCCATTTGCTCCGCAGTTTGTCCCATACTCAAGCCCGTTGAATACTCCGCCACTGCGGGCGGTACGGGGAGTAAGTCCTTAAGACCTAGTCGGCGCAGTATCGCGATCCGTTGACCCAAGCTCTTGGCTTTATTCAAATCAACCAGTGCCCGCCCCAGTTTTTTGCTAACGCCAATCGGCAACACTGACGATGAATCAGCGCCCCCGGCAATACCGATATCGACATGCCCCGCCATCATGGCTTCGGCGATATTAACCGCCGATTGGAAACTCGTAGCACAGGCACGGGTGACACTGTAAGCATCTGTTGACACGGGAAGCTCAGTGCCTAAAACAATCTCACGGGCAATATTAGGCGCCGCGGGCATCTGTACGACCTGTCCAAATACCAATTGCTGTACCAATTTACCGTCAATTCCCGTACGATTGATAAGCTCTTGGACGACCATTTTGCCGAGATCGACAGCGGGGATGCCATGAAAGTCTGTTGCCTGGCGTGCGAAAGGTGTTCTTAGTCCCGCAACGAAAGCAATGCGGTCCCCTTTCGGTGTTAGCAACCGTTCAGTTGCAGACATATGATTTCTCCATTAAAAATTAAGCGTCAAATACTGGTCTGACCACACAAGATGTTACAAATTCTAGCTGTTTAATCTACAGATTAAAACCTTGGTTTTCGTTAAAGTAGAGAACATCATTGAAAATAGCATGCTCAGCCTGCATAACAATACAGATGAGCACAAATCATTCGCAAAATAGATAGTATAAGCGGGAGCACCATGGCTGCTGAACAATTCAAACAACTGCAAGCATTTCTAGATAGTCAGGTATTGGGACAGCCCGAGTTCACCAAGAACTTGTTAATCGCGGTACTCGCAGATGGCCACCTACTTGTAGAGGGCCCTCCAGGACTTGCTAAAACCCGTGCGGTACAAGCGTTGGCGAAAGGTATCGAAGGCGACTTTCACCGCGTTCAATTTACCCCGGACCTCCTCCCTGCCGATTTAACCGGTACAGATATTTATCGACCTGAAACAGGCGCCTTTGACTTTCAACAAGGTCCATTGTTTCATAACCTCATTCTCGCCGATGAGATCAACCGAGCGCCGGCTAAAGTACAGTCAGCGCTGCTCGAAGCAATGGCTGAACGGCAAATTACCGTGGGTCAACGAAGCTATCCGTTATCCGACTTATTCATGGTGTTGGCAACGCAAAACCCACTTGAGCAGGAAGGTACCTATCCTCTGCCTGAGGCACAGCTAGACCGCTTTCTAATGCATCTAAACCTCGATTACCCCGATGCCGATACTGAATTGAAAATTTTACGTCTTACACGGGGCGAAGCCATTGATGGTCAAGCCACTATGCCCACGCCTCTGACGCAAGGGCAACTTTTTGAAGCTCGCACCCAAGTGATGCAGCTGTTCCTGGATGAGGCCGTCGAGCAGTATCTCGTGCAACTGGTTATGGCTACGCGAGTACCGGCGAATTACGATGAGACACTTGCTAGTTGGATAACCTATGGCGCGAGTCCACGAGCAACAATAGCACTCGAGCGCTGTGCACGAGCCAACGCATGGCTAAATGATCGCGACTTCGTCACCCCCGATGATGTCCGCGAAGTATTCTTTAATACGTTACGTCATCGCATCATTATTAGCTATCAGGCCGAAGCGGACGGTATTAGTCCAGACACTGTACTCGAACGTATTCTAGAACTTGTTCCATCGCCGTAATGATGATGCAAAGCTTAACCACTGAACAATGGCTTGAAAGATTGCATACCGATGGCTTGCAGCCCAGTATGCAAGAGCTAATGTACTATCGCACCAAGCTGCCAGCTTTTGCTCGTCACCAACGTCAGTTGCCCGCATCCTCGCAGTCTGGCGCTCTATTAAGCAAAACACGCGGGCGCGGTATGGAGTTTGATGAAGTACGTCATTATCAGCCAGGCGATGATGTTCGCTCAATCGATTGGCGCGTGACTGCACGGACCGGCAAAGCACATACGAAGCTCTATCGAGAGGAAAAGGATCGTCCTGTATATATTGTGGTTGATCTCGCGCTGACGCAACTGTTCGGTAGTCAATTGCTGTTTAAGTCAGTACAGGCGTGTCACCTTGCTTCTGCACTTGCGTGGCAGACCCTTCAACGAGGCGATAAAGTCGGCGGCATCATCAGTAATGGGTGGCTACAGAACGAGTACAAACCCAGTTTACAACACAAATCAGTGATGCACTTTTTGCATGGGCTGACGGAGATTCATCAAGATAGTTTGGCGCGCTGGCGTCAACAGACGCCTCCTCACGCAGCCCCGCTCGGCAAAAGTATCGACCATTTAACGCAACTGGTGAAGCCCGGCAGTCTCATCAACATTATCAGTGACTTTGAACACCTTAGTAACACGACACTGGAACAATTGGCGCGGTTGAACACTCGAAGTTCTGTGCGCACTTTTAAACTATTCGATCCGATGGAGCAGCAATTGCCGGAAGGCTACTCGAGTCAACCGCTGAGCGTGCATGACGGTGAGCGACAGGCGATGGTTAATCTAAATAATATGCGGCAACGCCGTGATTACCACCGACGTGCTGTGAGCGAGCTGGAGCAGTTATCAGAGCGCTTTAAACAGTATCGTTTACCCATGACTCAGGTGAGTTCTGCAATCGCCCTTGAGCAACAATGGCCTGAATTACGGTGAATACATGTCCGGTTTAATACAGCAACAAGCAGATATCAGTCAGTTAAAAGATATTGTTGAACCTCAGAGCGCCTCCTTTTTACCATTAGCAACGCCGATATGGATTATGTTAGTGCTGCTATTGGTCGTGATTTGCGTTACCACGGTTTATCTTTGGCGTGCGCGACAACAGCGCAAGCCGTTGCGTTATGCGCAACACGCAATAAGGCAACTTGAAAACCCTTCAGTCAAAGATATCACCTTCATAGCTAAGCGAGTCGCGTTGGTCTATTTTCCACGTCGTGAAATAGCCCAATTGAGTGGGCGCGCTTGGCTTGAGTTCTTAGGTGCCAATGAACAACGCCACAGCGAACTACTTAACAATGCTGACCGCTTGTTATTCCAACCAGGACACAGCGAATGGGTCGATCAATACCAACAGTTAGTAGTCGGGTGGCTTAGCCAGTCGCCTAGGAGGTTAACTCGCCATGTTTGAATTTGCCTGGCCGTGGCTGTTTTTACTCATCCCTTTGCCGCTGTTTGTGCGTTACTTCTTACCCAAGGCGCAGCAACACGCATCTGCAATCCGTATTCCTAATCTTCATGGATTAAGCGATGGTCACCGAGATGCGCGAGCGCGGCCATTCATGTGGGTACTCTTGTGGTTATGCTGGCTAATGATTGTAGCGACCGTCGCACGCCCTCAATGGTTGGGTGAGCCATTACCGGTTCGCAATGAAGGCCGTGAAATTATGTTAGCTGTTGATTTGTCCGGCTCCATGGAAATTGCCGACATGACGCTGAATGGGCGTAATGTTGATCGCTTGGAAATGGTTAAAGCCGTTTTAGGTGACTTTATTCAGCGGCGCACCGGTGACCGCCTTGGTCTCATTTTATTTGCCGATACTGCGTTTTTACAGACGCCGATCACCTACGACCGCAAAACCGTACAGCAAATGCTCGACGAATCTGTGCTGGGCTTAGTCGGCGAGCGAACCGCCATCGGCGACGCCATCGCACTCGCAGTCAAACGCTTCAAGGGTAAAGAAGAAACGAATCGCGTACTGGTACTTCTGACTGACGGACAGAATACAGCAGGCAACTTAACGCCAGAACAAGCCTTAGAGCTCGCTAAAGCCTATGACGTAAGGATTTATCCAATCGCCGTCGGTGCTGAAGAGGTCGTTGTAGACAGCGTATTCGGCCAACGTAAAGTCAATCCATCGCGCGATCTCGATGTACCTTTAATGCAGAACCTGGCTGAAGAAACGGGGGGTGAATACTTCCGTGCCCGCAGTACTGCGGAACTCGAACGCATTTATCAATTACTTGACGAATTGGAGCCCGTTCGAGGCGCAGAGCAACAGTTACGTCCAAGACAAGCCTTGTTTTTCTGGCCACTATCAGGCGCGCTCGTATTACTCACGTTGTTAAGTGTAATGCACTATCGACCATGGAGAAGTCAACATGGCTGATTTTCACTTTTTACGTCCAGCTTGGTTGCTCGCGCTGCTGCCTCTGGTATTTCTATATTGGCGTATTTTGTTTATCCGCAAACACCAATCAGGCTGGCATCAGTGGTTACCTAAACACCTATCCAATGTGCTGGTTGACAGTGCTGGGCAAGTTACCTTTTGGTCAGCACACCGGCTGGGACTTTTTTGGTTAGTCGCAGTAGTGGCGCTCAGTGGACCCACATGGGAGCGTTTGCCTCAACCCGTCTATCAACTCGATAGCGGACAGGTGGTCGTACTCGATATGTCTCCGTCATTACTCGCCGAGGACGTTAACCCTAATCGGCTGACTCGGGTGCGCTTTAAAGCCATGGACCTGGTCCGGTCCGGCCTCGATGGCGATACCGGACTTGTCGCTTACTCAGCGGATGCATTTACTATCAGCCCATTGACTGAAGACAATAATAACCTGCTCACGTTAATTCCGTCATTGGCGCCTGATATCATGCCGGCACCCGGTAATAATCCGTTACGCGCGCTTAAACATGCCAATCAGCTACTCACCAACGCAGGTTATGCTCAGGGTGACATATACTGGATTACCGATGGTGTCGATAGCCAAGACATGGCGGATGTGAGCAATTACCTACGCTCCACAGAGCACCGTGTTTCGATTCTTGGTGTCGGCACACCCGATGGCGCACCGATACGCGGCGAGGACGGCGCACTGGCAAAAGATAAGTATGGGCAAGTTGTAGTGGCTAAGCTGTACCCCGATCGCCTAGCGGACCTCGCTCAGCTCACGGGGGGCGTGTACGTCACCTCGACCTCAACTAACCAAGATATCGAGCAGCTGACCGCGTTAGAGCCGCTGTCACGCAAGGGCAAAGAAGGTGACAACCAGCAACAAGGTGATCAATGGCTTGATATCGGCCCCTTCCTTGCGCTACTACTTATCCCAATGGTTTTATTCAGTTGGCGCAAAGGCGGCACACTCGGCAGCTTTTTTATAGGAGTAGTGTTGATGTCCTTATCTACGCTTCCGAATACGGCATTGGCTCAAGAGCAAATGGAAAAACCAGGTTGGTGGTTAAATAACGAGCAGCAAGCGCAGCAGTTACTGGAATCAGGTCAATGGCGTGAGGCGGCAGAACGTTCACAAGCGCCTATGCGTAAGGGGGCGGCTTTGTACCGTAAGGGTGACTATGCCGCCGCTGCCGAGCAGTATGCGCAAGTCGATACGCCTGAGGGTTGGTACAACCGAGGTAACAGTTTAGCGCGTCAAGAACAATACCAAGCTGCCATCAATGCATATGACCAAGCGTTACTTAAGCGTCCCAACTGGGAGGCGGCACAAGCTAACCGTCACTTGATGGAGCAATTATTAGAGCAACAACAGCAAAAGCAAGGTCAGAAGAAAGGCGATAAAAATAAAGGTGAGCAGGAAAAAGACGATAGCCAGCAAGGACAAGGTCAAAATGACTCGGGGCAGCAACAGGGTCAGCAGCAAGGTGATGAACAAAGCCAGCAGCAGGGTCAGCAGTCCAATTCCCAGCCCCAAGATGACCCGCAGCGTCAGGAAAATAAGCAATCGCACGATCAGCAACAAAAAGATGCTGAGGCATCTCAAAAACAATCCGAACAGCACAAACAACAGCAGCAAAACGACCCTGCCCGACAACAACGAAGTCAGCAGACCGAGTTCAGTGATGACATTGATCCCGAGCGAGCGCGCCAATTAGAGCAATGGATGAATCGAGTGCCAGACGATCCGAGTTTACTGTTGCGGCGAAAAATGTATTTAGAAAGTCAACGTAGACAGCAGCAAGGCGTGCGTGACCCAGAAGGAGTAGAGCAAAAATGGTAAGTCGTTGGTATCACTTATGTATCACATTGGTGTTGATATTGGCATCGATCAGCGCTCATGCAGAGGTGACTAAAATCACCAGTACGGTCGACAAAAATCCGGTGATCGCAAAAGAGTCGTTTATATTGACTGTGACATTCAACGACGATGTACCTAACTCGGCTTTTCAGCCGGATATTTTATTAAACAACTTTGTTGTCGGTCGTACCAGCGTGAGTCGTCAAACATCGATTGTAAACGGTGACTTAAAGAAACTAACGCAATTTACCACGGTATTAGTGGCCCAGGAGCCAGGCGATTATCAAATACCGAGCATCAGTCTTGACGGGGCAAATTCTGATCCCATTACCATGACGGTCGTCGAGCCCGGTTCAGATGCCGCCAAGCGCAGCGATAAAGTGGCTTTTGTGGATGTATCGCTAGACACCTCGCAGGTATTTCTGCAACAGCCGATTCACTACATCGTAAGGCTCTACTTAGCCGCTGATCTTAATAAAGGTAACCTCGTTCCACCGCAAATGGACAATGCAGATATCCGCCAAATCGGCAAAGATGAGGAATTTAGTGAAATGAACCACGGTCGTCGCTACCGTGTTTATCAGCGCACTTATCAAATTACCCCCAATCAATCCGGTTCGTTTGAAATCGAGGGCGCCCGATTTGACGGCGAAGTATATGCATCAGGTCAACGCTCTATTTTCTCATCGTTTTCAAACACGCAGCCGGTCAGCGCCATTGCCGAAACGAAGACGGTTGAGGTCAAACCCATACCACAAAATTGGACCGGTCATTGGCTACCCAGTGACTTAGTGACTATCAGCCAAACCGTTAATCCAAAACAGGATAAATATAAAGTTGGTGACCCCATTTCGGTGTCACTGATGCTGACTGCCGTGGGTGTTAAACCCGAGCAGTTACCCGATATTAGTTACGATTACCCAGATAGCGTACGTATCTACCCTGATAAAGAGAATACCGACCAGTTTGTACGTAATGGCATCAATATCGCGCAGAAAACGCTTGAATACGCCATTGTGCCGCAACAACCAGGTGAAATAACGTTACCGGGTATTGAAGTGCCTTGGTTTAATACCAAAACCCAGCAACGCGCGATAGCGACAACGGATGATCTGACTTTTAATGTAGCGGGTTCGCCAATAGCCAACTCGACACCCACGCAGTCAACACAACAAGCCGCTGAAGCGCCGCGAGAAAACACACCAACAAGCGGTCAACAAGCATCTCAAGCGACCACTGATGCGCAATGGAATTATTGGCTTTGGATTGTAGTCGCCTTAATTATCGCCTTGGTGGTGAGCGTAGGTATCAATATCGTACTGTATAAGCGCCGTCATAAAGCGAGTCAGCTGCGACAAGTCGAAGACAAGGTCATACAGCCGATAACAAAAAATGAAGCGTGGCGTCAGTTTCAGCAAGCCTGCGCGAGTAACCAGCCTCAACGTGCTGAGCAAGCGTTAAAACGTTGGGCTCGTCAACGTTATCAACAACGCGTTACCACCCTTAACGATGTCGCTCGCTTTTTGGATTTAACAGATGAAAGCCATGTAGCTAGCGAGATTAATCAGCTTCAAGCAGCCCTGTACAGTGCACAACACACTAAGCAATGGTCACGCGGTAAGCAACTGTATCAAGCCGTTAGAACAGCTCAGCAACAACAGGCTAGCACGAAATCGAATACATCGCCTTTACCACCGATGTACCCGATGGACTCATAGTTCAGATTTGCCGCCGGCTCGACAAAAAAAAACCTGACATCATCATGTCAGGTTTTTTTGTTTTCGTCGTTAACATCGACGCTATGATTAGTCGTTAGACTGCAGGCGCGTAATAGAAGCCTGCTCGACTAACGTTTCAATAAACGCTTGCAACATTAACTGTGACTGACGATTCTGAAGTTGCTCAATAATCTGTTGGTTCGCTTCGGTTCCTTCAATGTTCGCTGCATTGACTTGTGTTAATGCAACCACCGCTGCGTCACCGTTTGGCATCTCAATCGTTGTCAATGCGGCTGAGCCATCAGCGGTTGGAGCCTCAGAGAACAACGCACGCAAGATCGCACGCGGATGGCTTTGGTTATCCATACCCACCGCGTCTAAGGTCAAATAATCCGCCTCAGGCTCGCCTTGCTCGCTCCACTGCTGCTTCCAAGCTTCTGCCTGTTCGAGCGCTAACGCTTGAGCCTTTTTCACGCGCAACTGCTGAACAATTTGGTCTCTCACCTGCTCTAACGGTTTAACCGCTTGCGGGTTGTGTGCCAACACACGCACCACGAGTGACCGGTCATCAGCTGTCTCGATAACATCACTATTCAACTTTTCTTCGATCAAATCGCGATTAAAGATACGGTTCAGTGTAGCTTCGTCGCTCAACGCGGTCGGTGCGTTTTGACGAGTAAAGAGATCGGACGTACGCACACTGGCACCAATCGCATCAGCCGCTGGCTCTAAAGTATCCGGTTGTTCGAAGCTAATTTCCGCAAGTTTTTGTTGTAACTCAAAATACTTATCATCAACCTGCTGAGATTTCAGTTTCTGACGAATTTCACCTGCGACTTGTTCGAATGGCGTCACTTCACCTGCGCGTAAATCAAGCAGTTTAATAATATGGAAACCAAACGATGTCTCGACAATCCCCGATACATCGCCCACGTTTTCAAGCGCAAAAGCTGCATTGTCAAAGTCTTCATCCATCGAACCTTTGGTAATCCAGTCTAAATCGCCACCCTGCTCAGCAGAAAAAGTATCATCTGAATATTTCGCTGCCACCTCAGCAAAATCCGCACCACTATTTAATTCAGCTAACGCTTCTTCTGCTTTAGCCTTCGCGTTATCAGTGCCATTTTCAATCAGAATATGAGCCACACGACGTTCTTCGTCAGTACGATACTGATCAATCGACCCATCGTAATATTCACGAACTTGCTCGTCACTGACCTCAACCTGATTATAAAGCGCTGCTTTTGAAAGCTGTACAAAAGCAACTTTCAATTGCTCAGGTGTTTGGAATTGTTGCTGGTTGTCATTGTAATAGTTTTCAATATCGCTATCACTGAGTTCGACCTGATCAACAAAGTTACCGTTCTCAGCAATGATGTATGCACCACTACGAGTTTGCTTCTGCAGGCGCTGAAGAGCCAACGCTTCGGCAGATAACGCGAACTCAGTTGAGCCAATCGCTTGGGCAATCTGGCTTCTGATCAAATCGTCGCGCAACACCGCAGCAAATTGCTCGGGTGTGTAACCTGCATTACGCAACGCCATCAAATAAATGTCGTTATCAAACTGGCCGGCGGAACGGAACGCTGGAATATCACGAATCTCTTGCTTTACACGCTCAGCAGAAACACGCATGCCGTGATCACGTGCATACTGGACTAGCAACTCTTGCTGTATAAGCTGCTCCAGTACGTTGGCACGCACTGACTGCATGTAACCCGGTTGCGAGCTAACCGCTTCGAACATATCACCAAACTGCTCTTGCAGACGGCTACGTTCATTTTCATAAGCTCGCTCTAGCGCTTGCTGACTAATTTCAGCATCGTTAACTTCTGCCACAGTGGTCGTAGCGCCACCGGTAACGTAGCTGCCTACGCCAGCTAAGGCAAAGGTCAATATAATCAGAACCAGAACGGCTTTCGCAGTAAAACTCTGCGACCCTTCTCTTATCCGCTCTAACATAATCAGGACTTCCTTCAATCGCTCATTTTAACGGTGCAGTATTATATCTAAACCGCTATAAATCGCATCCTTTAAAGCAAAAAATAACCCGAAGCGTCGGCTTCGGGTTACTCGTATCAACAAATAAAAAGCGCTTTAAAAAGCGCCTTTAATTAGTTTACTGCGTCTTTCAGAGCTTTACCGGCTTTGAAAGAAGGTACTTTAGCCGCAGCGATTTGAATAGTCTCGCCCGTTTGTGGGTTACGACCAGTGCGCGCAGAACGCTCGCGAACGCTGAAAGTACCGAAGCCAACCAATGCAACTTGGTCATCTTTTTTCAATGCTTCAGTTACTGCGTCGATCATTGAATCCAATGCACGACCCGCAGCAGCTTTAGAGATATCTGCACCTGCAGCGATTTTATCAATTAACTGAGACTTGTTCACAGTATCATCCCCTTCGATTGTTATTATCAAATTTCCGTGGTTCCATTCGGATTTTTAAATGGTCCGAATTTGTTATATCAAGCTTAGTTACTATCTTCAACACCATTTTCCGAACGATGTGACCATAGAAGCTACCCGGCAACTGATTACAACACCGGTATAAGCTTTAAACCTTAGGCTACCACAGTCGTAACAATTGAAAACCCTTTTTTGCTAAATTTTTAACGAAAAAATGCGGTCTGTAGAGCAATTACCCCGCTCGAGACCGCATTTGTCCGTTTCTATACCAAAAAACTGAGTTAAAAATTAAGCATTTGTTGGGTTACGTTCCAACGCCACCTCGAGTACCTCGTCAATCCATTTTACGGGTTGAATCTTGAGATCTTGCTTGACGTTATCTGCAATTTCTTTCAGATCGCGCTCATTATCTTTTGGAATTAACACATGCTTGATGCCACCGCGGTGCGCGGCTAACAGCTTTTCTTTCAAGCCACCAATCGCCAACACTTCGCCACGCAATGTGATCTCGCCGGTCATAGCCACCTCAGAACGCACAGGGATCTTTGTCAACGATGACACTAATGCGGTCACCATAGCGATACCTGCGCTCGGGCCGTCTTTAGGTGTCGCGCCTTCCGGCACGTGCACATGAATATCACGTTTCTCATGGAAATCTTCCGCAATGCCTAATTTATCAGCACGGCTTCTGACCACCGTGAGTGCGGTCTGAATAGACTCTTGCATGACATCGCCAAGCGACCCGGTCGAAGTAATCTTGCCTTTACCCGCGACGTTGGTGGCTTCAATTGTTAACAAGTCACCGCCCACTTCTGTCCATGCGAGACCTGTGACCTGACCAATTTGGTTGGCCTCTTCCGCTTTACCGTAATCAAAGCGCTGCACACCCAAGAAATCACTGAGGTTGTCTTGGTTAATCGTCACTTTAGTGATGGATTTATCTAGCAAAATCGTCTTAACCGCTTTACGGCATAAGCGCGAAAGCTCGCGCTCTAAGTTACGTACGCCCGCTTCGCGGGTGTAATAACGAATGATGCCGAGAATCGCGCTATCTTCAACGTCAATCTCTTTCTTCTTCAGCCCATTACGATCAATTTGCTTAGGTAACAAGTGACGTTTCGCAATGTTGAGTTTCTCATCTTCGGTATAACCCGATAAACGAATCACCTCCATGCGGTCCAGTAACGGCGCTGGAATATTCATGCTATTTGACGTCGCAACAAACATCACATCAGATAAGTCATAATCGACTTCCATGTAATGATCGTTGAAATTAACGTTCTGCTCGGGATCTAAGACTTCCAACAACGCTGACGCCGGATCGCCTCGCATATCTGACGACATCTTGTCGATTTCATCAAGCAAGAACAATGGATTACGTACACCCACTTTTGACATCTTTTGAATTAACTTGCCTGGCATAGAACCGATATATGTTCGACGATGACCGCGTATCTCAGCTTCATCACGCACGCCGCCTAGCGCCATGCGTACGTACTTACGCCCCGTCGCTTTGGCAATCGATTGACCCAACGATGTTTTACCAACACCGGGTGGGCCCACCAAACAAAGAATCGCGCCCTTTACTTTGGATGTGCGTTGTTGAACGGCAAGATACTCAATAATACGTTCTTTGACTTTCTCTAGACCATAGTGGTCTTCGTCCAAGATACGCTCAGCATTGCCTAAATCTTTCTTAATGCGTGACTTTTTCTTCCACGGGATGGATACCATCCAGTCAATATAGCCCCGCACAACGGTCGCTTCCGCAGACATCGGCGACATCATCTTCAGCTTAGAAAGCTCCGCCTCGACTTTTTCACGGGCCTCCGCAGGCATGTGTGCATCGTCGATTTTTTGCTGCAATTGTTCAAACTCGTCAACACCACCTTCGCTTTCGCCAAGCTCTTTCTGAATGGCTTTCATTTGCTCATTCAGATAATACTCGCGTTGGCTTTTCTCCATTTGCTTTTTAACCCGACTGCGGATGCGCTTCTCGACTTGTAAAATGTCGATTTCGCTTTCCATTAATGCCATCAAATATTCAAGGCGCTCGCGTACGTCGGTAATTTCTAAGATATGTTGCTTGTCAGCGAGTTTCAGTGGCATATGCGCGGCCATGGTGTCAGCCAAGCGGTCACACTCATCAATTCCCGACAACGACGTTAATACCTCAGGCGGAATTTTCTTGTTGAGTTTTACATAGCCTTCAAACTGATTCATTGCAGAACGAACCAGCACTTCTTCTTCTTTCTCCGGCAAGCTTTCCGATGCTAAATAATGAATGCTCGCCTGAAAATATTCGTCACTGTCCTTGAGTTGATCGAGCTCAGCGCGCTGCTGACCCTCAACCAACACTTTGACGGTGCCATCGGGTAGCTTCAGCAATTGTAAAATACTCGCTACCGTGCCCACACGATAAATATCCTCTTCCGTCGGCTCATCGACTGAAGCATCTTTCTGGGCTGCTAAAAATACGCGTTTGTCACCGTCCATAGCTGCTTCTAAACAACGAATGGACTTTTCGCGACCCACAAATAGTGGGATTACCATATGGGGGTAAACCACTACGTCACGTAATGGGAGAACAGGCATATCTAGTTGCTCTGTACGTTCTTCGCTCATCAAATTCTCCTGACCTTAGTTCTATCTTTAATATGTGGTCTATATGGCAAAGTTCAACGGTTTGCATAAAAAAAGGGCCAAAACGGCCCTTTTTGTCAACTTTGGGCTGAACACACCCGCTTATTCGCCTGATGCGTGTTTTTCATCCGATTGATTTGAATAAATTAAAATAGGGTCTGATTCGCCAGCCACTACTGATTCATCCAATACAACCTTAGATACGCCTTCAATTGAAGGAAGATCATACATGGTGCTTAATAACACGCCTTCTACGATAGAACGTAGGCCGCGAGCACCGGTTTTACGGTTCATCGCTTTCTTAGCGATAGCACGTAATGCATCTTCGCGGAACTCAAGCTCGACGTCTTCCATTTCAAACAATGCAGCGTATTGTTTTGTAAGGGCGTTTTTCGGCTCACGTAAAATCTCAACGAGCGCGTCTTCATTCAGTTCATCCAGTGTTGCCACGACGGGTAAGCGTCCAATAAACTCAGGAATCAAACCGTAGCGAACCAAATCCTCTGGCTCAACTTGGCTGATGATTTCACTTTGAGCCGCGCTGTTAGGGCTTTTCACTTGTGCGCCAAAACCAATGCCCGTGCCCGTTGCTAGACGTTGTTCGATCACTCGCTCAAGACCGGCAAAAGCACCACCACAAACAAACAAGATTTTAGACGTATCGACCTGCAAAAACTCCTGCTGTGGGTGTTTGCGTCCGCCTTGAGGCGGTACAGAGGCAACCGTGCCCTCAATTAACTTCAACAGGGCTTGTTGCACCCCTTCACCACTGACATCACGGGTAATTGAGGGGTTCTCAGACTTACGAGAAATTTTATCAATTTCATCAATGTAGACGATACCGCGCTCTGCTTTCTCGACGTCATAGTCACATTTTTGCAGTAGCTTTTGGATGATATTTTCAACATCCTCACCAACGTAACCCGCTTCTGTTAATGTCGTCGCATCAGCCATGGTAAATGGAACATCCAAGAATCGCGCCATCGTCTCAGCGAGAAACGTTTTACCTGACCCCGTTGGACCAATCAGCAAAATATTACTTTTACCAAGTTCAACGTCATCTTTGCCCTTACCTGCGTTGCGCAAACGTTTGTAGTGGTTATAAACCGCTACTGACAACACTTTCTTGGCACGCTCTTGACCGATGACATAGTCATCCAAGTGCTTACGGATTTCTTTTGGCACAGGGAGCTTATCGTGATCCGGTGCTGCGGCAATATTTTGAATCTCTTCTTTCAAAATATCGTTACACAAATCAACGCACTCATCACAAATAAACACCGAAGGCCCAGCGATCAGCTTCTTCACTTCGTGCTGGCTTTTGCCGCAAAAAGTACAATAAAGTGGCTTATCACCGTCGCCTTGCGTTTTATCGGTCATTCGACTCTCCTACTACTCTTCGCCACGCTTGTTCAAAATGCCGTCAACTAAGCCATAGTCGACCGCTTCGGGCGCAGTCAAGAAATGGTCACGGTCAGTATCACGTGCCACTTTCTCATAATCTTGTCCGGTATTCTCAGCTAACATACGGTTTAGACGCTCTTTCAGATCCAAGATTTGTTTCGCATGAATCTCGAAATCTGACGCTTGCCCTTGGAAACCGCCCAGTGGCTGGTGAATCATTACGCGCGAATTCGGCAGGCAATAACGTTTACCTTGTGCTCCCCCTGCTAACAGGAATGCGCCCATGCTAGCTGCTTGGCCCATGCACACAGTACTGACGTCGGGCTTGATAAAGCGCATCGTGTCATAAATCGCCATACCTGCTGTTACCACACCGCCCGGTGAATTGATGTAGAGGTAAATGTCTTTATCAGGATTGTCTGATTCCAAAAATAATAATTGGGCAACAATCAAATTAGCCATGTGGTCTTCGACCTGTCCACAGCAGAAAATGACACGCTCTTTTAACAGTCGCGAGTAAATATCGTAGGAACGTTCACCTTTTGAGGTTTGCTCCACGACCATCGGGACGAGCTGTGCCATGGGATCCTGAATATCGTTAGACATGAATGATAAAGCTCCTAATAAGAAAAAGGCTCGTATGAGTTACATACGAGCCATTAAACCAAGCACAGACAGAGCTCGTCAAGGGCTCCGTCGATTTATCCGTACGGATAGATTATTGCTTAGGGTTCATGATGTCATCGAAGCTCGCTTTCTTCTCAGTCACTTTCGCTTGCTCAAGTACAAACTCAACCGCTTGTTCTTCAAGTGCAACGTTGCGAATCTGCTGCATCATGTCGTTGTTTGACTTGTAGTACTCGATGACTTCTTGCGGGTCTTCGTAGGCTGAAGCGGCGTTAGCGATGATGGTATCAACGCGCTCGTCTTCTGCTTTCATTTCGTTAGTGCGGATAACTTCGCCTAACAAAAGACCCACTTTAACGCGTTCTTTCGCTTGTTCTTCGAACAGCTCAGCTGGTAAGTCAGGCATTTGCTCTGCATTGCCGCCAAAACGTTGTGCTGCTTGCTTACGCAATGCGTCGATTTCTTGATCGATCATCGCTTTTGGCAGCTCAACTTCGTTTTGTTCAACGATGCCTTTCAATACTTGCTCTTTTACCTTGCTTTTAACCGTGTTGCTCAATTCGCGTTCCATATTTTTGCGAACTTCAGCTTTCAGCGCGTCAACACCGCCTTCTTTCACACCGAACAAAGCAACGAACTCGTCGTTAAGCTCTGGCAACTCGCGCTCTTCAACTTTCTTCGCCGTTACAGCAAACTGTGCTTCTTTGCCTTTCAGGTTTTCCGCATGGTAATCCTCAGGGAAGGTCACCTCGATGGTTTTCTCTTCGCCTGCTTTAATACCTTTGATTTGGTCTTCAAAACCAGGGATCATGCGGCCTTCACCCAATTCGAGTGCAAAGTCAGACGCTTTACCGCCTTCAAATTCTTCACCGTCAATTGAGCCAACGAAGTCCATGGTTACACGGTCACCATCTTTTGACTTACGCTTAACTTCTTTCCAGCCTGCGTGTTGCTTACGCAAAGTCTCTAGCATGCTATCGACATCCGCATCAGTGACTTCAACGGCTGGCTTTTCAATTTCGATCTTGTCGAGGTTTTTAACCTCAACTTCTGGGTATACTTCAAAAGTTGCAGTGAACTCCAGGTCTTGACCTGGTTCGTTAACTTTAGGCTCGATCGCCGGTGCACCTGCAGGGTTAATTTTTTCCTGCATGATTGCTTCGTAGTATTTGCTCTGCATTACGCCAGAAGCGGCACGAGAGCGTGCTTCGCGACCAAATAGCTTCTGCAATACGTGTGGAGGAATTTTTCCCTTACGGAATCCATTCACACGGCGGTGACGGTATTCTTCTTTTAATAAACGTTTTACTTCGTTATCAATAACGTCCGCCGGTACCGTAATCGTCACACGACGTTCTAAACCTTGTGTTGTCTCTACAGAAACCTGCATTGCCTTTTTACCTCGGTTTCAATCAGTGAAGTGTTGCCTGCCTTTAAAAGCTAACTTAGTTCACACCCGTTGAATGTAATCCAAGCCACTTTAACGCAAACAACGGCGTTATCCTTTAAAAATGACGCAACATTATAGCGAGTCGGAGGCGAATAGTCGAGAGTGAATTCTGAAGTGCTGACGCAGACAGGAACAATGATTAGTATTTATTCAGTTGAAGCGTGGTCGGCGAGACTGGATTCGAACCAGCGACCCCTTGGACCCAAACCAAGTGCGCTACCAAACTGCGCTACTCGCCGATTTAATAAAGGATTTAGAAGAGAAGAAGTGGGGTGGATGATGGGACTTGAACCCACGACAACCGGAATCACAATCCGGGGCTCTACCAACTGAGCTACACCCACCACTGTATTGAATCTTCATGGCGCGTTCTGGCGCACCCGGCAGGATTCGAACCTGCGACCGACGGCTTAGAAGGCCGTTGCTCTATCCAGCTGAGCTACGGGCGCAATCGAACATTCCTGCTACCCTAAAGTCAAAATGGTCGGCGAGACTGGATTCGAACCAGCGACCCCTTGGACCCAAACCAAGTGCGCTACCAAACTGCGCTACTCGCCGATTTTGACTTGTGGCGGTGACAGACAATGCTGCCTGACAACGGGGGCGAATATTACCCATAAGTTTCCCACGCGTCAAACTTTTTTTGGCAAAAACGGGTTGTTTGGCTACTTTTGCGCCAAGCTGACCATTATTCCGACAATCAGTGACATTTCCCCTTAAATAACGGTAAACTACTAAGCCATTCAAAGCTTTTTCAATTCTAATTTCATTGACAAGCAAGGGTCCCTATATGCCTGCACAGCTAATTGATGGTAAAGCAATCGCTGCAAACATCAGAGCATCCGTAAAAACGCAAATTGACGAACGCCTCAGCGCTGGTAAACGCGCACCCGGGTTAGCGGTCGTTTTGGTTGGACAAGATCCCGCATCAGAAGTTTACGTGGGCAATAAACGGCGCGCCTGCGAGCAAGTCGGTATTCGTTCCTTCGACTATGATATGCCTGCTGATACATCGCAGGCTGCACTGGAGCAACTGATTGATGAGCTCAATGCCAACTCAGACATCGACGGTATCTTGTTGCAACTTCCATTGCCGGCAGGATTAGATGC
Organism: Idiomarinaceae bacterium; assembly: GCA_002685255.1. Taxonomy (GTDB): domain Bacteria; phylum Pseudomonadota; class Gammaproteobacteria; order Enterobacterales; family Alteromonadaceae; genus Idiomarina. The sequence continues at coordinate 79,795 of NYWU01000041.1, read as the reverse complement.
CACCCCGATTCTTGAGCGCATTCATCCGCACAAAGATGTCGATGGCTTCCATCCCTATAATGTCGGTCGTTTAGCACAGCGTATTCCTGCGTTGCGCCCATGCACGCCGAAAGGCATCATCACATTACTCGACAGTACTCAGATTGATTTACACGGACTCAATGCAGTTGTTGTGGGCGCTTCAAACATTGTTGGTCGGCCAATGAGTTTAGAACTGCTGTTAGCAGGTGCGACGACAACGGTGTGCCACCGTTTCACTAACGATCTAGAAAAACACGTACGCCGTGCGGACATTGTAGTGGTAGCGGTTGGTAAACCTGAATTTATTCCTGGCGAATGGATAAAGGAAGGCGCCATTGTTATCGATGTCGGCATGAACCGTCTTAACGATGGTCGATTAACCGGCGACGTTCAGTTCGAAGTCACAGCACAACGAGCAGGTTGGATTACTCCTGTACCGGGCGGTGTTGGCCCCATGACGGTCGCCTCACTGATTGAGAATACGCTTCAAGCCTGTGTTGAGTATCACGATCACGCCTAGTATTTTGTTTGAATAATTAACGATAGCCGCTGAGCATACGATGTTCAGCGGTTGCCGTTAACGGCCAAAAGCTATCGCCAGTGACTTGCTGAGCTAATTGACACCGCGCTGACGAAGGCGCCAGCGCCGCAAGTACGCGGTCTGCTAAGGGCACTTTAAGCTCAAGACACCAAGTCACCTTGATTTTCAACGTTGTAGCGGCGACAAACGCATCCTCATCATCCGCTGCACGACGACGCGCCCAATAGTGATCGACTGGAATTTCTTCAATCCATTGTTGCGCTTCACTATCGTAATAACGCTCTTTGAACTGACTGAACATCTCATCGGTAGGCTGTATCACCTCAATGTTTGCAAACTTTAAGCCGTGCAATTGCTGAGCAGCAACCGATTTTAGGATGTTTTGCCAACTCTCAATATCTTTATCTTTAGGTACCAAGCTTGCCATGGTTGCCGCGAGAATGACGCGCATAGGTTGCTTCTCGCCGTGGTTGATGGCACCTACTCGTGCGGCATATTGACTTGCGACAAACAGCGTTTGTTGCGCCCACCAAAGATAAAGCAGCTGTGCCAGCAATAAACCAAACAGCAACATTAACGGCAGTACCATGACCGCTTCGACTAAACTTTGGCCTTGCTGTTGTGGTGTTTTACGGCATTCCGATAACACGAATGGTAACTTCATCGCCCTGCTGCTCAAATGGTAAATGCTGACCGAGCATCAATTTCGGTTGTACACCCTTAAGTCGAGTACGCATCAGTAATTGCTCTGTATAAAAAGGATCGGGTACAAAGCGCCACGCCGTTGCGAACGGCCAGACTGGAATCACGTAACGCCCTTGTCTTGCCAATTGTGCTTCGGTCAACGCAAACTGACCGAAGCGTCGATAATGGTCCCGCTGCGCCTGAATCAACATGATTAACTGTTGTTGCCACTGTAAACGGGTTTCGAGGTTTTCCTGCCAACGCCAAAAGGTGAGCGATACCTGCCATAAACCAGCAAGTATCGCCGTAGCAAGTACCACCTCCCAAAGACTGAACCCTTGATGCCGCATTAGCCTTGGAAGGTAACTGTAAAGGTTCCGGTCGAAAAGCTAGATGAGTAGGCTTGGTCCTGATAATCTCGAGCCAATCGGTTGCCCTCTTCTTGAGAGGTAATGCCATCAAAGTTTATTGTGTATCGATTCAGATCCCCTACATCGACTGCAATCGTAATATCCCCACCCCAAGGGTTCTTACCTACGCCATCCGACCAATCCGCCGGGACCGCACCAATATTGCTCAGCTCCGTCATACTGATACCGGTAAACTCACCACTGGCGGGTTTCCACATCTGGGCACCCGCTTGTAACGTGGTAATTACATTCTTTGCCTCTGACACTCGCGCATTACCGACAGCCCAGTCTCGCAGCACCAACGTTCCCAATGACGCAATAGCAATAATGCTGAGCACCGCCAAAACCTCAATAAAAGTGAACCCGTTAACTTTCGTTCGCATCTTCATCGCTCCTTGCAAAGATTAAATCGACGTCATCACGCGCATCAGGGTGTTGCCAATCGCACTCAATAGAAATAACAACAAGCCCGTAATCAGTAGATAGCACAGCGCAATCCATAGACGTTGCTGATACGCGACGCTACGCTGAATATCAACGTAACTTCGTTGCGCTACTTTAATGAGCGCCTCCCGTTGACCACTGAACTGTTGCCGATGACTTATCCGAAATAATTGCCGTGGTAGCAATAACCCGGTATCGAGCACCATCGCCAGACTCACCCGTCCCTGCGCCAGACGCTGTTGCATCCGCTGTAAGTGCCAACGCGCATAGGGTGACGCCACACGAATCAGCACAGCAAAAATAGTATCGAGTGCAACGCGGTGATGCATGAGAAGTGCTACCAAACGCGTCAGCCACAACGCATTAAGCGCACGGAATTGAGAAAACAACCCGTAGCGCTCCAATTGTGTGCGGTGAATGCCTACCCAATTGCGCGCTAACCAACGCCAACAAATCCCCGCACCTGCGAGGCACATAATCATCCACCACCACCCATCAGCAACAAGCCGACCGAACGTGATCACCCCATCTGTAACTGGGTCGTTATCCTTTGAAGCGGCATAACTGAGTAGCTTGGGTAAATAGCTCGTTGCTGCGTACGCATAGGCGAGCAATACCGTTAGTAGAATAAATACGGGATACATCAATTGTTTATAGAACGCCCAACGTAAGCGCTGTAATTCGACTGTCACATCACGGTAGTCGTTAAGTAGGTCGGTTAAACAGTTGTATTGTTGTCCAATGAGAAAGAGCTCTAATAAGTCTCGTTTAAGTTCACCCTGTAAAGCATGCGCGATGGTTTGTCCGCGTCTCAAACCGATTTGCAATCGCTCAGCTAATTTTTGCTCTGGAAACAATTTAAAGTAGGCCGCTTGAGTGCACATGGCTTCAGCCGCCTCGCGAGGACCACTGCCATCCTCGAGCCAAACGCAGTAATCTTCTACCCACTGCCATTGACGTTGCTTACTCATTCGGTTCATTTGGCCTGTGGACCTTCGTCTGAGTAATAGTATTCGCGTGGCGTTTCCGCAATAACCTGCGCAGCTCCTCGTTGCGCTAGGCTTTGCCAACCGCAGCGTTTTAGATGTTCACGCCAACCAATATAATCGTGACTCAACGCGAACTGACGAGCGATCTGGTCGAACACCACATACTCAGCAATCAAGGTCGGCTGACCCTGTTGATAGGTTAAGCGTTGTGCAATGATGCCTCGCAAAACGCCTGGTGTGAGCAATTGTTCTAGAGCACAACCAAGATCACGCAGTCGTTCTAACGCGGACAGCGCATCGCCCGCATGTAGAGTAGCGGTCACTAAATGACCGGTTAACGCCGCTCGAATAGCGGCGGCGGCCGTTGAATTATCACGAATTTCGCTGACCGAGATCACATCAGGGTCTTCTCGTAACGCAATTTTAATAGCATGTGCAAACCCCTCTTCTCCGCGCGTTGAGTCTATCCACCGTTGCTCAACGTGGGGTTGTTTAAGCTCCACAGGATCTTCGAGCGAAATAATCTTTGCCGCCTCACTAAAGCGTTGGTGAATAGCGGCCAGAGTGGTTGTTTTACCTTGTCCCGTCGGCCCGACAACGAGCAATAAGCCACTATTGTGACGGAGCATGCAATCGACGCCTTTGATAATGTCTGGCTCGAAACCCAAAGACTCTAGCGACAAAGCACTCGATACCTCGGTCGCTAATAACCGCAACGTAACAGCAAACCCATCGCTAAGCGGTGACTTCTGCAGCCGCACTTTTATTTCCGACAGTTGGCTATCAGCACGACTCAACGGCACCAATAAGCTCGCGCTGTCGGTACTTTGCTCATTAAACACTTGGTTGTAATCATGACTGCGCGTATTGAGCGCTGCCGCGATCGCCTCGGTCATTGCCTCACGGTTGCGTTGATGGTGGTCGACTAATACCCCTTTTACTCGATAGCAGGTCCGACAAAAGTGTTTACTGAATCTTAAATGGATGTCGGATGCACCTTTCGCCAAGCCCTCTGCAACTAAATCTGAGAGTAATTGCTGTGCATGCGTTTGATCGGTTGCTTCGGCTTGCTGCTCGGTTTGCGGGCGGCCTGTACGATAGGTCAGTATGGCGGCCCGAATCACACGTGCGTCAGCGACTGCACACTGTACCGGCTGTTGGGTGTAGTCGCGTAGTAGCTTTTCTAAGTTCTCGCGCTCGAGTACTGCTTCCCGAAATGCTCGCGGCGAACAAACTAAAAGTCCTGATTCCGTCGCTAACATCGCTTTGTCATCACCCCCCTCTTGATGCCATTGATTCAACAGCATCTCGCAGTATTGAAAAATAACAGGATGAATCGTACAGCCGTACAGCGCTTTGGCGTCGAGCTGTGGCATCGTCTCCATGGCTAGAAACACCTCCGTTGTGAATCATGTTTTACCTCAATCAGCGCTCCCCAATACCAGTGGGTCGCATCACTCTGCAGGTGCCAATCATGGTTGGCTACACGAATACAATTACTCGGCTCACCCTTCTCTCTAGTTACTGTCGGTTGTAAGAGCCGCTGTTGATGAGCAATCTCCACTTGCTTTTTAAGCCAATTCAATTGCAACTCTGCAAACGCTAACTCACGTTTTTTTTGTTCCATTGCCGCTTGCCAATCTTGATACGCTTGCAGCTCCGTTTGCCATTGCTGTGTCACAGTTGGCTTGGATTCAGCCTCGTTGTCTTGTTGCTGCGCGAGCGCTGGAAAAGAACACAAAACAACAACACTAAATAGGCTGAACCAACGGATAGTCCAGCGTCCATTGCACAGACCAGTAGCCATGTTGGTACCTCATTGATAGGGACGAAAGTTTCAGTTCAGGATGTCTTGCCAGCCACGCCGCTAATTGTTGTAGGTGTCGATAAGACATCATGTCGTAGGTTAGTTGCCATTGCGTAGCGCCTTTGGTCACAATTTGCGCGTCATAAAACTGTTGGCGATAGTCATCTAATAGGTCATTGGTGGATAACCGCTGACTGTTCTGCGATGCTTGATAAGCTTTTAACGGCGCGGTTAATATCTCTTGGCGTCTAGCAGGGCGTGGCGACGTATTCGATATCGTCGTCTGCTGCCAGGTCAGGCGAATACCCGAGCGCGCCACTTCGATCTGCACCAACTGTTGCTGCTCAAAAAATGGACGGCTCATCAGTTGCCCGAGTTTATCTATCACTAGCACATGATCGAGCTGTTTTATGACCTTGGGCTCAGTCTGGCTCGAATCATTTTGCGGCGAGTCAAACAGCGTTATGAAGCCAACAAGCGCTGCCAACACAACGGTTGCAATAAAACTCACTGTCCACTTGACCAATGAGGAAGCGCGTTTCGCCAAGCGCTCTGCGGGAGCCAATCGCACAAAGCTTTCTGAACATTGTTTTTCCTGCATTACCAATCCCGGCCAATCATCAGGTGCAGGTTGGCACGAACACCAATACCAATAGTCTGGGCACTGAGATTCCGGATATTCAGCCTGCCAAGCACAGACGCGCTTAATCAAGCTTTCCGCTTCACCCTGTTCAATTGCGGCCAGCCGGTCGCCATGCCAAACCACGAGTCGAGCCGGCTTTAAGTCTGCAAGAATCCAGCCGAAAACACGCTCCTGCGGCCAATCGTTGCGCACACAGAATAAAATATCGAAGCCGGGTTGGTGACTCAAACTCAGCCACCACTGCTGCATAAACAAAACCAAACCACAGTAGGGATAGTTCCACTGTGCAACCAGCGCTAACACTTGCTTATGTGATGGCTTCTTGCTGCCGAGCCGCAAGCGAAAACTTTGCGTAACCCAATCACTCATTCGCAACGCCTACAATACGCGGAGTAATGAGTAACAGCGTTTCACTATTCTGTTGTTTGTGTTGCTGCCCACCACCCAGTAGCCAGCTCACCCCCGAACGGGTTCGGCCTGTTTCGGTTTGTTGATTTCTAAAGCCGGTCAGTAGCAAGGTTTCTGAGTGACCAACCAGAGCCTTCAAGAAAAAGTGCTTGCGGGCGGTATGGGGAGTCTGAATCATGTTGTCACCAGACTGCACGACACTCATACCTTGCAACGCACTCATTTGGGAAGATAAGTGTAGCAAGACATCTTTTTCTAAAATGTTCGGCAGAACAAATAGTCGAAATCCTGTTGTCACTCGGCCCGGTTTGAGTCGCTGCTGCTGTCCTACATAAGGCGTACTACTTATTTCCGATTCAGCTAAATAAGCTTGCTCCTCTTCAACCAGAAGCTGAGCAATTTGGTGGTTTAATGTCAGTAAACGCGGGTGATGGCTCACTTTGACATGACCTTGCTTTTGCAACGCCTGTACTAACACGTCAACGGAATTACGCGCCCCATTGAGGGGACTCAAAATGAAGCGTCCCGCGGCCTGTTGCAGCCAATTTTCTGAACCACTCTGAGACGTTAACCAAGGAGCACCCTGACTGTTTCGTCTGACACTCGACCAGTCAACGGTGTATTGCTCGTTGTCACTAAAGCGGATTTCGACTACTTGAACATCTAATGCAACTTGCCGAGTTAAGCTTTTGTTCAGTTGCGCGATGTAACTATCCACTTGCTTAATCACACTCGGTGTATCTTTCACCAGCAAGGCGCTTGCATTTGCGTTGAGGGCAACCTCACCGCTATCCGACAACATTAGTGTGATAGCGACTTTCAGTTCATCCCAAGCCGGTTTATCGCCTGACTTAAAACCCAACTGTCCCGTCGCGTCACTAGACGATTGCTGAGCACCTTGCTCATTAAGGGAAAACTGGGTCATACCGGCTAGAAACGCGAGATCGTAGCGCTTTACTTGATAGCGCTTTAAATGCACCGCATACGGCTCATACTCAATAAACAGTTGCTGTCCATTACTGAGCCAAGCCAGCCATTCACCAACGGTCCCAGAAAAATGGCTCGAGATCAGCGTGTCCGCTTGAATTTCCGGATCGAGCAAAACCGCAACATTGAGCGGCGTGAAAACAGTTTGTAACGCTTGTAACAACGGAACTTTACTCAGTTGCGTTTGCAACGGTTGACTATACCAAACCGGTTTGTCTATCGAACTTTTTGCCAACGCGGGTACGTAAAACTGGTCGCTCTCCACAACGGTCACCGGCGCTTCTGGGGCGAGTTGATAGTCGTATTCATTTGCTAAACGCTGGTGTTGTTGCTCGGCTAAGGCGTCGGCCTGTGCGATAAGGGCAGCAGGGTCATAACTACACGCTACGCAGAGCAGCCCGCCAAGCAACGTGGATACAACACGCACATAACTCACAACGGGGATTCCTGATAACGCACCACCGCGCCTTGATTGGCGTAAAGCACCAGTTGCAAACCAAATGGTTTAAGTAGACGGGTAAAAAAACCTTGCCAATTGTCGGCCTCAAGCAAGTAATCCGTCGGCCATTGATGGTGATGCGACGCCTGCCAATCGACAACCTTAATCGCCAAATGCTGCTTCAACAATTTTATAACCTGCGGCTCGAGCAGCCCAGCCCTAACCATCGCAGCAACGCCCTGGCTTTCTGATCGCCACTGCATCGGCTGGTCAAACTCAGCGGGACCTAAATCAAGCGATAAACAATCTTGCGCCACACTGCTGGGTACCACGCCACTCGTCAGTGCGGCAATCAGCACTAAATAGGAGGTTAGTTTTTGCAGGATCATGACCTTTACTCAGTTGAGTTAATTCAATACCCCAAACTTTATAAAGCCCATAAAAAAGGGGCGATATCCGATCGCCCCTTTGTTAAGTCAGTCATGGATTATTTTTTATCGATAACCCACTTGCCGCCCTTGTAGTGAGCCTTCCAACCGGTCTGTTTTTTATTAACCTCGGTCACTACATATTGCTCTTTATTTTTCCGCGAGAAGCGCACGATAGCCTCGTTACCCTCGTCATCTTCCTGTGGCGCTTCAGCAAGATACTTAAACTTGTCAGGCAAACGGTCTTTAAACCGCGCAAGCTCTTTTACCTTAACCGCTCGTGTCTCACGCGACTTAGGAAAGGTGTTCGCTGATAAGAAAATACCTGAAGCGCCATCACGTAACACAAAGTAAGCATCGGAATCTTCGCAAGGAAGCTCGGGCAATGGTACAGGATCCTCTTTGGGTGGCGCGGGTTCTCCGTTGCGCAACAACTTACGCGTATTCTTGCACTCGTCATTTGTGCAATCAAAATACTTACCAAAACGCCCCGTCTTGAGCTGCATCTCCGAACCGCATTTATCACACTCAATGGTCGGTCCGTCATAACCTTTTATACGAAACTCACCCTTTTCAATGACATAACCGTCACAGGTCGGGTTATTACCGCACACATGGAGTTTGCGTTTCTCATCGATGAGGTAGCTATCCATTGCGGTGCCGCATTTCGTACAACGCTTTTTGGCGCGCAAAGCTTCTGTCTCGCGCTCATCTTCGTCAGTCACTTTAACGGCTTCTTCACCGGGCGTCAGATTAAGCGTCTGCGTACACCGCTCTTTCGGCGGTAGATTGTACCCTGAACAACCTAAGAACACGCCCGTTGATGCAGTACGGATACCCATTTCGCGTCCACATTTAGGACACTCAATATCGGTCATGACCATCTGATTGCCGCGCATACCGCCTTCATTTGGGTCGCGCTCAGCTTGTTCGAGATTGGCTTTAAAGTCCTCGTAAAACTTATCGAGCGTTTCTTTCCAATTACGTTTGCCTGCGGCAATGTCATCGAGCGCCTGCTCCATTTCCGCGGTAAAGTTGTAATTCATTAACTCGGTAAAGTTTTCAATGAGTCGATCGTTAACGATTTCACCCATTTTTTCGGCGAAAAAGCGTCGATTTTCCACTTTTACATAGCCGCGGTCTTGAATCGTAGAGATAATCGATGCATAGGTTGAAGGACGACCAATGCCACGCTTTTCTAATTCTTTGACCAGCGACGCTTCGCTGTAGCGCGCCGGCGGTTTAGTGAAGTGCTGTTGCGGCTCCAACTGTTGTAATGCTAATACTTCGCCCTTGCCAATATCAGGTAAGGTCATATCGCTGTCTTTCTTCGACGATGACGGCGGTAGCACTTTGGTCCAACCCGCGAAACGCATCACACGACCGCGCGCTTTGAGTTCGAAGTCGCCCGCCTGTGCGGTTAGTGTTGTACTGTCGTATTTTGCTGGCACCATTTGACAAGCAACGAACTGACGCCAAATCAACTCATACAGCCGTTGCGCATCACGGTCCATGCTTCCCAATTTATCAGCCTTAACGTTCACATCCGACGGACGAATCGCTTCGTGCGCTTCTTGTGCGCCCTCTTTGGAACCGTAACGATTAGGTTGTTTCGGCAGGTAATTAGCTCCGAAGCTCTGCTCAATGTAATCACGACACGCGCTGACTGCATCAGCACTCAAATTGGTTGAGTCGGTACGCATGTAGGTAATGTGACCCGCTTCATACAAGCGCTGTGCTAGGGTCATGGTTTTCTTCACACCAAAACCTAAACGCGTACTGGCTGACTGCTGCAGCGTCGACGTGATAAACGGCGCCGATGGCTTGCTTGACGTTGGTTTGTCTTCGCGAGAAATAATTTCATAGTCGGCATCTTTTAACTGTGCCAATGCCGCATCGGTCTGTTCTTTGTTCGCTGGCCTGAAGTTTTCACCGGCTTGCTTGACGACCTGCATACGCAAATCGTCTTTAGCCTGTGTGGCTAAATCAGCGTGCACATCCCAGTATTCTTCCGGTACAAAGGCTTTAATCTCTCGTTCGCGCTCGACCACCAAGCGCACGGCAACCGACTGCACGCGTCCAGCAGATAGTCCTCGAGCAATTTTCTTCCATAACAGGGGCGATACCATGAAGCCCACGACGCGGTCTAAGAAACGACGCGTTTGTTGTGCGTTGACACGATCTAAATTGAGTTGTGCTGGATGCGAGAAAGCATCTTGGATCGCATTTTTGGTAATTTCGTTGAAGACCACCCGTTGATAACGGTCGTTATCGCCGCCCATCAGTTCACGTAAGTGCCAGGCGATCGCTTCCCCTTCGCGGTCCAAATCCGTCGCGAGGATGACTTTGTCTGACTTTTTCGCGAGCTGGGTAAGTTCCTTAACGACTTTTTCCTTACCGGGCAATACCTCGTAGTGCGCATCCCAATCATGCTCGGGATCAATTCCCATCCGCGCAACCAAGCGCTTAAAGTCACGTTGCTGTTGGTAGGCCGCCTTGTCCTCCGGCGACATTTTGCGGACTTCGGCCGCCGATTTACTCGGTACCTTTTCTACCGCCTTGGTAGGAAGGTCGCGCACGTGCCCTACACTGGACTTCACGATAAAATCGTTACCCAGGTATTTATTAATTGTTTTGGCTTTTGCCGGGGACTCGACAATAACGAGCGATTTCGCCATAGAGTTTAGCTTCTCTTTTCTTTAACTGTCAGACGATATAGGTTCATAACCACTGAAATACAAGTGGCAACCCGATGATTCTGCCTTTTTTAAGATATATCGGTTATTTTCTTAAGAAACAACCATAACCTGTGTATTTGATAAAAATTCGCACAATTTAGATAAACAGTCAGACTCTCATAATTTTCGGTAAGCCCACGAAAATAAAGGCTTACAAGCCGTTATTAACAACGTATAATGGGATTAAATCGATCATATTAGGCTAAACAGTAGCCCCCGAAAGGAGCGCGAATACGTGACTATGCAACACTTTGAAGTGAATTATGACGGCCTTGTCGGTCCGACTCACAATTACGCTGGTTTGTCATTCGGCAACGTTGCCTCGTTAGCCAACGCAAAAGCTACCTCTAGCCCTAAAAGCGCCGCCCTACAAGGGTTAATGAAGATGAAAGCGCTGCACGACATGGGCATGAAGCAAGGTGTTTTGGCGCCACAAGAGCGTCCAGATATTTATGCGTTGCGACGCCTCGGCTTCACCGGCACCGATGGCGAAGTATTATATAAAGCGGCAACCGAAGCACCGGCTATTTTCCAAGCGGTGTGCTCAGCATCAAGCATGTGGACCGCCAACGCAGCGACTGTATCACCCAGTGCCGATACAGCAAATGGCAAAGTGCATTTTACACCGGCTAACTTAACGAATAAGTTTCACCGCTCACTCGAGCCAGTAACCAGTGGCAATATTCTTAAAGCCATGTTTGCGCATGAACGCTATTTCGAGCATCACACTCACCTGCCCGATAACGAGCACTTTGGCGATGAAGGCGCAGCAAACCATACGCGTCTATGTGAACAATACGGTCATGCCGGTGTTGAGATCTTTACTTACGGCCGTTGTGCATTTGATAGTACCCAACCTGCACCGCGTAAGTTTCCCGCGCGTCAAACGTTGGAAGCTTCTCAAGCCATTGCGCGATTACATGGTCTGACCGAAGATAACACCGTTTATCTTCAGCAAAACCCCGATGTTATTGATCAGGGTGTGTTTCATAATGACGTGATAGCCGTGGGTAACCAAAACGTATTGTTCTATCACGAGCAGGCATTCCGTAATACCGAGCAGAAATTCGCTGAAATCCAACAAAAGTTTGGCGATACCCCAGTACACTTCATCGAAGTTAAAACCGATGAGGTGAGCGTACAGGACGCCGTATCAACTTATTTATTTAACACCCAGTTGATTACACCGCCGGATGGCATCATGACCCTCATCGCACCAACAGAGTGTCAAGAAAACCCGCGTGTAAAAGCGTACCTTGAGTCACTGGTGCAACGCGATAATCCTATCAAACGCGTCGAGTTCTTTGACGTCAAACAAAGTATGCGTAACGGCGGTGGACCCGCATGTTTGCGTTTACGCGTAGCGCTCAACGACGAAGAGCTTAAAGCCGCTAACCCGAACTGTTTAATGAGCGATGACTTATATAAACGCTTAACTCAGTGGGTTGATAAACACTATCGCGACGAGCTCGCCGTTGACGATTTACGTGACCCTGCGCTACTTGAAGAATCGCGCTCTGCGCTTGATGAGTTAACGCAGATCTTAAAACTCGGTTCGGTATACCCGTTCCAACAAGACTAAGGCGAGAATACGATATAAAAAAGGGGCGCTCTAAGCGCCCCTTTTTCGTAACCTAACGGGTTAGTCATTGTCGTTATGCAGCTCGAGGTTTGCATCCCCGCCGCCATCACGCTGTGCTTTCGCCATGTCATTACGAGCCGCATCAAGCTCATCCAAGTAGTCTTGGTTAATATCGCCCGTAATGTACTCACCACTGAATACTGACGTTTCAAAGCGTTGAACATTGGTGTTCTCTTCTCCGACGGCGGCTACAAGATCGTCTAAGTCCTGATAAATAAGCCCATCAGCGCCGATCATCTCACAAATTTCGTTACTTTCACGGCCATGACCAATCAATTCATTAGCACTGGGCATATCGATACCGTAAACATTAGGGAACCGAATTTCAGGCGCCGCTGAGGCAAAATAGACGCGCTTAGCACCCGCTTCACGAGCCATCTCGATGATTTGCTCCGAGGTGGTGCCACGAACGATGGAGTCATCCACCAATAACACGTTTTTGCCCTTAAACTCAGCGCTGATCGCATTGAGTTTACGACGCACCGACTTACGGCGTTGTGTTTGACCCGGCATGATAAAGGTACGGCCAATATAGCGATTTTTAACGAAGCCTTGGCGGTACGGTAGGTCGAGGACACTAGCAATCTCTAACGCGATATCACAGCTGGTTTCAGGAATAGGAATCACCACGTCAATGTCTAAGTCAGCATAATCGCGCTTAAGTTTCTCACCCAGCTTACGCCCCATGTTCACGCGCGACGCATACACCGAGATACCATCAATAAACGAGTCAGGACGGGCAAAATAGACATACTCAAAAATACAAGGACAATGCTTTGGCTTATCCGCACACTGACGCGAAAATAGTTGGCCATCGTTGGTGATATAAATCGCTTCACCCGGCTCTACATCACGCACATATTTAAAGCCTGTACCATCGATCGCCACACTCTCTGACGCAACAATATATTCGTCACCTTCTGCCGTCTCACGCTTACCAAGCGCAAGTGGACGAATGCCCCACGGGTCGCGAAAAGCAACCAAGCCATGACCTAAGATCATCGATACAACAGCATAAGCACCACGCACTTTACGATGCACTGCGGTGATCGTTCTAAATACGTCATCTGCACTGAGTTCAAGACTCTCATTTTTGTCGAGCTCATTGGCAAATACGTTCAACAATATTTCTGAATCCGACGTCGTATTAATATGGCGACGCGCGGTCTTAAATAAGTGAGCGTGCACATCCGACGCATTCGTTAAGTTACCATTGTGCGCCATGGCAATGCCGAAGGGCGAATTAACATAGAACGGTTGTGCCTCAGCAGAACTTGAGCTGCCCGCTGTCGGATAACGCACGTGACCAATGCCGACATTGCCAGCGAGACGATGCATATGACGTGTATGAAATACATCACGCACCAAACCATTGGCCTTGCGTAAGCGCAATGTATTGTACTCATCCACCGTCATGATGCCGGCAGCATCCTGTCCGCGGTGTTGGAGCATGGTTAAGCCGTCATACAGCGCTTGATTGACCGGCTGTTTGCCGACGATACCAACGATACCACACATAACTTTACGACCCTCTTAGACTGATTGCGGGACTAAAAAACTTGAACTGCTTTCTAGATATTCAAAAAACCACTGAATAAACACGCCAAAATGCGGTATCAATACCGATTCCCGCCACCACTCACTGTTCGAGAGGGTGGTAAATGAGTCCATGAAAAATAATAATGCACTCACAATTAATACGCCTCGAAGCGCGCCAAACACTAAACCAAGCACTCGGTCTGTACCAGACAGTCCCGTGTGTTGAACGAGTTTAGACAGGATGTAGTTAAGGATGGCGCCGATTATCAGCGTAGCAATAAATAAGGCGGCAATTGCGGCCGCATTTCGGACAAGCGGATCTTGGATTTCAGTAAAATATACGGCTAAATCTTTGTAGAACTGACTCGAGATAACAAAAGCTGCTATCCATATCACTAAAGATACGGCTTCCTTAACGAAGCCTCGAATCAAACTCACCAAGGTTGAAATGGTGATAATGATGATGATTGCGTAATCTATCCAGAGCATAAGCACTCAGTCGCACTGAAAAAGTGAGCAGATTTTAACAGAATCGAATTAAAAATGCGGCTTTTTTTATTTCTTTACGGTTTATAACTTAATACCTTGCCTTGCAGACCGGTTAATTCTTTCAGCGCACTCAATTGCTGTTCCAAGGCTTGCTTCGATGCGTCCGGACCTACCATCAGCTTAGTCAATTGCCCTTGGCTTCCACCAGGCTCGATAAATACTGCAAAACCTTTATCTTGTAACTGCTTTTGTAATGCCAACACACTGTCGCGATTACTAAATGCACCGAGCTGAATAACATACGCATCGCCGCTCAATGTTACTGACTTCATTTCGCGTTGCGGCGCTTTCACTTGCTTTTGTGCATCAACGATTGGCGCATCATCCGCTGTCACTTCATCATTCTGCTGCTCACTCGCAGCAACAGGCTGAGGCTCAAACTGGGTCGGTGCCTGCAACGAATCGCTCTGTTCGGGTTTCAAGGGGATCGTTTCGAAGTCTTCAACCGCCTCCGTTTTTTTACCATCTAGAACATCTGGTAAAATGATAACCGCGAGCGCGACCAAAATAAGGGAGCCCACAATTCTGTTTTGCAACCGACTTGCCAAGTTGAACTCCTATCCGTTAGACGAATTAATTTTTGCGAAGATATGCCCTACAGTGTAAAACGAGCCAAACGCGAAAACCAGTGCGTTTTTTTGTTGTGCCCGCTCAATGGCAAAATCAAAGGCTGCTTCAATGTCATCGAAGCAATTTACAGCAGCACTATTGAGCGCCTCGCAAGCGGCCAACTGTTCTGCCTTATTGCCACGCGGTTCATGCAAGGTGCCTAACGCCCACTCAGTAATATGAGGAGTTAATGCTTCAAACACGCTGTTGGCATCTTTATCTTTTAGCATTCCCACGACAGCTATGATCTCGGGATGGGGCGTGCGCGCTAATTGCTGAGCCACATAATGTGCCGCATGACCATTGTGAGCCACGTCCAGCAATACATCAACTTGCCGATATAGCAGCCGCTGCATACGCCCCATTAGGGAAGCCTTAGCTAGACCAACTTTAATCGCATCTTCACTGACTGCAAGAGGTAAGCATTCTAATGCCGCCAGAGTCGTTACTGCATTGATCAGGGGCAACTGCGGCAACGGTAAATCAAATAAATTGACGTTCAAGCCGTAATAGTGCCAGTGGTCATCATATCGTTTGCTTGAAAAGTCACGCCCGACCTGTTTCAGATCTGCACTGATCGATGAGGCGTGCGCCGCAATGCTCTTTGGTGGATAGTTGTCACCGCAGATCAATGGTGTATCGCGGCGCGCAATCCCGGCCTTTTCAAAGCCTATTTTTTCGCGGTTATCACCAAGAAATTGAACATGATCAATGCCGATACTGGTGATAACGGCTACATCAGCATCCACGACATTCACGGCATCGAGCCGACCTCCTAGCCCTACCTCGAGAATGGCGACATCAAGTTCAGCGCGTTGCATCAACCAAAGCGCCGCTAATGTACCCATTTCGAAATAAGTCAACGAGGTTCCTTGGCGAGCGTCGTTGATAGCAGCAAAAGCTGCGGCATGATCCGCTTCGGGTAACATGGCGTTATTGATTTGTACGCGCTCTCGGTAGTCCACCAAATGAGGTGACGTGTAAACACCCACTTTATAGCCGGCCTGTTGCAGCACTGAGGATAGCATGGCTACGGTACTGCCTTTGCCGTTAGTACCCGCGACAGTCATGGTAAACCGAGCCGGCTGTTTAAGTTCGGCACGATCGCGCACTTGATGAGAGCGCTCTAGGCCAAGGTCAATTTCTGTTGGATGTATTTTTTCAAGGTAGGTCAGCCAGTCCGACAGCGAACTATTCGCTGTCGGGGCTATCATGTGCTCGCTCATCACAAATCAGCTGCTTCCATTTCGCTTTGTGCCGGGCTTTCTAGGTTTTGGAACTTAGCTAACAGACGTGCCACCGTTGACCGCATCTCTCGACGATCAACAATCATATCAATGGCACCATGCTCTAATAGGAATTCAGCACGCTGAAAACCCTCAGGTAAGGTTTGGCGTACCGTCTGTTCGATAACGCGAGGACCAGCGAAACCAATCAATGCTTTGGGCTCAGCAATATGGATATCTCCGAGCATTGCCAAACTAGCACTCACCCCCCCCATGGTTGGGTCTGTCAGAATAGAAATATACGGCAGACCTGCCTCACTCATTTTAGCCAACGCAGCAGAGGTTTTTGCCATTTGCATCAGTGACATTAGCGCCTCTTGCATGCGCGCTCCACCGGAAGCCGAGAAGCACACCAACGGTAGGTTATGTTCTAAGCAGAGCTCAGCGGCTTGCACAAACTTAGCGCCTACTACGGAGGCCATCGAGCCACCCATAAAGTTAAAGTCAAACGCTACAGCGACCACGGGAACGCCTAATACCGTTCCGCGTTGTGCAATTAATGCATCTTTTTCGCCACTACTTTTCTGTGCAGCTGCAATGCGGTCTTTGTACTTTTTCGAGTCTTTAAACTTTAGGATATCTTTAGGTTCAAGATCCGCCGCTATTTCTGAGACGCCTGCCTCATCTAAAAAGATGCGTAACCGTTCGCGGCCCGTCAAGCGCATGTGATGACCACACTTAGGGCACACATTTAAACTACGGTCTAAGTCGTTACGATACAAAATAGCATCGCACGCAGCACACTTGCTCCACACACCTTCGGGAACGTTGCGACGTTTGTTGACTTTAGGTTTAGCAAGAATACGTTCAATCCAGCTCATAATGGTCCGCTTAATCAGCTTTAATAAAAAATTTTGAATAGATTACATGGTAGCACAAATGGGTCAAGCAAAGAGGTCGTAACAGTCGCTGTTTTTTATCACTCTGTAAACCAAAGCGGACCGGGTTCAGCGTTGGGTAGCTGCCATTCGTCTGGGTAATCCACTTCGACCAAGTACAAACCGCCTGGCTTGGCAGTCGCCGCTGCTTGGGTGCGGTCTTTTCCAGCTAGTAGTTCACCGAGCCAAGTGGGATCTTGTTGATGACGACCTATAACAATGAGGCTACCCACGATATTACGCACCATATGATGCAAGAAGGCATTGGCTTTAATATCGACGATAATGAAATCACCACGGCGATGGACATTGAGGTGAGTCACTTCGCGATGAGCCGAATGTGACTGACACTGCGCGGCACGAAAAGCACTAAAGTCATGCTCACCCAATAATGCTGGCGTCGCAGCTTGCATCGCGACCACGTCCAACGGGTGATGATAGTGACTCACGCCATGACTATGGATACCAGGTCGTAACGAATTGTTGGCGATGATATAACGATAACGACGCGCCGTCGCACTGAATCGTGCGCTAAAACTGTCGTCGACGGGCTGTGCCCATCGCACAGCAATATCAGGCGGCAGGTGACTATTGACGCCAAGCGTCCAAGCAGCCGCCCGGCGCGACGTCGACACATCAAAATGCACGACCTGGTTAGTCGCATGAACCCCTGCATCAGTGCGTCCTGCGCAAACGGTTTCCACGGGTTCATCGGCCACTTTACTGAGCGCCGCCTCAAGACGCTGCTGAACTGAATCGACTTCTCGCTGACGTTGCCATCCATAATACGCGCGCCCGTCGTACTCCAGTCCCAGTGCAATTCGCATACAACTCCCTTACGAACCTAATTATTCCGATTGCAGACGCTTCAATAACGTACGTGCTTCATCGGCAACGTCATCATCGCCCTCTGATAAACCCGCAAGTATTTGTTCAGCGTCCTCTTTCTCATCCATATCAATATAAGCGCGCGCTAAATCGAGCTGCCCCAAACGCTCTTCATCTGCCTCGTCGATCTCATTATGAGACACTTCCGCGCTATCTTCGTCAGCTAATACACGACCGACATTTTCCGACGTGTAATTATCGGTTTCTTCCTCGCCATCCGCCTCTTCCATCAAGTCATCGATATCAACATATTCGCTATCTGAAGAGGCCTGTTCGGAATCAGGTTCGGATTCAGCCGCTGCATCAGACGCAGAATCCGAGTCCGAATTTACTAGATCGCTATCGCCAAACAACGAATCAAGCGCTTCGTCCGCTGCTTGTTCCGAGCGTTCGAGTTCCTCTTCGTCTATCTCATCGGCATCTGAGTCATCATCCTCGGTCAACTCACCGAGCGATTCTTCCAACTCTTCCGATTCAGACAGCAGGCGATCCATGTCCTCTTCCGACACATCGTCAATATCCTCCTCGTCGTCTTGTTCATCGGGTTCTATACCCAATTGTGCCAAGGCATCATCAAGCGGGTTATCATGCTCGCCGTCATCGAACTCCGTTTCTTCATCAGAATCTTGATCAGACGCGTCATCTTCTTCGACTTCTGAGGCTGCAGCAGCTGCCTGTTCATCAAAGATATCATCACTCACCAACTCATCCGCTTCATCGTCGGCCGTGCCCTGCTCATCCGGCTCCACTTCTGATGAATCCTGCTCGCTATCAGCGTCCGCCTCAGCTTTCTCGCTCGGCGTAGAAGTTTGTTCCGAGTCTTGCGTTGCTTCGGGCTCGTTCGGTGACTCGACTTCTGTCGGTTGCTCAGGTTCTGGTTCCGACTCTGGCTGTTCATCAGCTTCATCTTCTAAGTCAAGGTCAAGTGCAGGCGCTTCATCACTATCCGCCTCACCAAATAACTTATCGAGTTCATCTTGCGACAACTCTGAACTCTCTTCTTCGGACTCGCTTTCTGGGGTGTGTTCTGGTTCAGACTCCGGCTCAGGCGTCGGTTCAGCATGTTGTTCGGGGTCTTCGTCCGGTAAAACCTGTTGGTCCAACTCATCAACGTCGTTCTCATCGGTTGCTTCCGATGCCGAGGTGTCTTCATCATCGGTGTCGAGCTGAATACTAAAGTCGTCTTCTTGGTCGGTGTTTTGGTTCGATAACTCAGCTTCCAAATCACTGAGGTCATCGCCCTCTTCATCATCGTCCTCAAGCTCATTACTGTCATCAAGGTCGAACAGTCCGTCGTTATCCTCGACGCTCGTGGCCGAGCCCCCCATGAGCTCACGATCAAGTTGCTCGGCGGCCTGTTCTTCAGTGAGTTCTTGTTGCTTTTCTTCGGCATCTGATGCATCAGTATCGTTCTTCTTACGACGGAATAAGAACAGATAAATTAGTGCAAAGATTAATAACGCTGGAACAATAGAGAGCAAGGCAATATTGAGAGGACTCTGAAGCCACTCCAGCATACCCGAACTCTGTTGCTGTTGTTGTTGACTCAACAACGCTTGTTGCTGCTCGAGTAACTGATCAAATTGGGCTTCTAAGCCGTCCGTCTGTTTCAGTTGTTCAGATAAGGTAGAAATACGTTCGGCAAGTTCATCCAGGCGTTGCTGGATAGACTCATTTTCAGCATACACTTGCTCGACAGCTTTCATCGAATCATCAACCCGCGCCTGCAGGTCGGCAAAATTACTCTGTTGACGCGATTCGACTTGTTGAATCGCTTGTTCAGCTTTCTCTCGCGCTTGTTCTAAAAGCTGTTGTTGCTCAACCCTTGTCTGTTGTGCTTGTTGTTCAATCTCTGATAAGCGCTGCTGTTTGTCTTGCAATGATTCGTCGGCCATGACCTGTCGGCGAGCCGCCTCAGGATTGACCATTTTAATTTCTTGCAAGCTGGGTATGCGCAAGTAGAAGCCATCAAGCATACGGTTCATGTTGCCGTCGACAAACGCGCGTGGATTCGCTTGCACGATCGCTGCCATGGTTTGATAAACCGTCACACTCGAATGAGGACGGTATTCAGAGGCTATTGACCACAATGTGTCACTGGACTGAATGGGCCCATAACGTTCTTGCCCCATGCGCACATCTGTGGACTCGACACCTTTGGGTCCCTTAATAATAGTGCCATCTTGCACTAATGCGTGGGCAGACAACGGAACAAATGACAAGGCAACCAGTGTACTCGACACAAAGAAGCCTCGTTTTAAATGCCTAATCAATTGCATAATCCCTTTATTATCATTTGTTTGGGAATCACTCATGTTCGTTCTCTTGCCCACGGTTCACTAGTCTATTTAACGGCGATTAACGTTAAAACTTTACGCTAATCCACAGGACTATTACTAGTACTTACCAGTACTCTTTGATTAGTAGTTCAGCAATCTGAATCGAGTTAGTCGCTGCACCCTTACGAATATTGTCTGAAACCACCCATAAGTTGAGTCCTTGGGGATGGCTAATGTCTTCGCGAATACGACCAACAAATACGTCATCTTTACCGGCTGCGTCACTGACTTGAGTCGGAAATTCTTGACGATCTTCGCACAAGGTAACGCCCGGCGCATCTCGCAGTAATTCCTTTGCATATTCAGCAGTGATCGGCTGTCGCGTCTCAATATGAATTGCTTCAGCATGGCCGAAGAAAACAGGCACGCGAACCGCTGTCGGATTGACACGGATACTTTGATCATTAAGAATTTTTTGCGTTTCCCACACCATTTTCATTTCTTCTTTGGTGTAATCATTATCTTGGAACACGTCAATCTGCGGGATGCAATTAAATGCGATCTGACGACTAAACTGACTAATAGTCGGTTCTTTTGCATTTAACAGTTCAGCGGTTTGTTTGGCTAATTCTTCCATCGCCTCTTTACCCGCACCTGAAACCGATTGATAGGTCGCCACATTGATGCGCTCAATACCGACCGCTTCGTGTAAAGGTTTTAGGGCCACCATCATCTGGATGGTGGAGCAGTTCGGGTTGGCAATAATATTGCGATTTCTGAAGTCAGCCAATGCCCAGCCATTAACTTCTGGCACCACTAATGGAATATCGGGTTCGTAGCGGAACTCAGACGTATTGTCTATTACCACACAGCCCGCTTCTGCCGCTTTGGGCGCGAATATTTTTGAAATGGCGCCGCCTGCTGAAAAGAAACCAATGTCTGCCTCACTCCAATCAAAGGTCTCGGCATCGATGACTTCAATTTCTTCACCCTTAAAGCTGACCGTTGCGCCGACTGAACGAGAACTTGCCAATGGATACAGCTGCGCGACGGGAAAGTCACGTTGCTGTAAAATTTCAATCATTTGTTGACCAACGAGCCCTGTCGCACCTAGCACTGCGACGCGAAAACCTTCTGCCATATTAACTCCTAAAGCTTAACAAACTTGGTATGCATTAAAGCCAAGCTGTCTAAATCGTATAACCTGTGCGGCATTATGACACGCAATAGGCTGATTGTTGAGTTGTCGACGAGGATTATCTTTACGGTAGTTCTTTCGCAGATGATCAAAACCTGACGCCGTTAAGCCATCAGTACGCATGATACGGTCGTCTTCGTCAATCGAATACAGTGACAAAATCAAATCCGCTAAATCGGGTAAGCGTTGAATACTAACAGCCCCCAAGGTGCGCCAATCAAGTGGCGGTAACACATCACTCAATTGCATTGAAAAAGCGATATCAAAGTACCGACACAATGCCGCTGTGACTTGATAGGCTCCACCGACTTTACCCTCTAAGCTGTGCCCAGCAATATGAGGCGTAGCAATAGCCAGGTGGGGTAAGATAGCCGCGTTAACCGAAGGCTCACCCTCAAACACATCAAACACCAACGTCGGGCATTCGCCTTGCTCACAACGATCAATGACAGCCTGATTGTCCACCACAGCACCACGGCACGCATTAATCAGTAACTGCCCAGGGTGCAACGATTGAAGCGCCTCAATATCAATCAAATGATGTGTCGGGTACGAGCCATCGCGTGTCAACGGAACATTTAAACTAATAATGTCAGACGTCAGTACACGCTGCCAGTGCGCATGCGCTCGACTGTCGCCCTGTGCCACTAGGGGCGGATCGTAGTAATGCACATTCATGCCCAAGGCAGCTAAGCGCTGACCCGCGGCACTGCCTGTATGACCAGCGCCAACAATTGCCACGTCTAAATCAAGCACTTCGTGCAACCGCTGTTGTTGACGCAATACCTGTAATACAGCGGCCAGTACATACTCACCAACAGAGTCAGCATTGCAGCCTGGTGCATTAGTCCAGTGAATATTACGCGCCGCAAGCGCTTGCGTATCCAAGTGCTCTTTACCAATGGTTGCGGTGGCTACAAACTTCAGCTGTGGGGCATGCTGCAGTATGGTTTCATCGACCTGAGTAATCGACCTAACCAAGAGTGCATCCGCAGTTTTCAGTAATTCAGGCGGTGGGATTCTATCTGTATAACAAGAGAGATGTCCTACGTTGCCCAATAGTTCAGGCAACGCAGGAATATTGTGATCGGCAACGATATGGATACGCTGGGACCGATTCAAAATCGATTAGTCTTGGTATTCGCGCAGTACCAATGATGCATTGGTACCACCAAAGCCAAAGCTATTTGACATAACAGTGCGCAGCTTCGCCTCAGTCGGTTCGCGCACGATGTTCATGCCTTCAGCAGCTTCATCAAGGTTATCAATGTTGATACTTGGCGTAACAAAACCATTTTTCATCATTAATAATGAATAGATCGCCTCGTGCACACCGGCTGCGCCAAGGGCGTGACCAGTCATTGCTTTGGTTGCACTAATAAATGGCGTCTTCTCAGGGAACACCTCACGAATCGCTTCCAATTCCTTAACATCACCCACTGGCGTGCTAGTACCGTGCGTGTTCAAGTAATCGATCGGTGTATCGACGGTTTCCATCGCCATCTTCATGCAGCGAATGGCGCCTTCGCCCGACGGAGCCACCATATCGTAGCCGTCAGAAGTCGCGCCATAACCGACGATTTCAGCATAGATTTTTGCACCACGTGCTTTAGCCGCTTCAAGCTCCTCAATCACCAAAATACCGCCGCCACCGGCGGGAACAAAACCATCACGGTCGCGATCGTAAGTACGTGATGCTTTTTCTGGTGAGTCATTATACTTGGTGCTCAGCGCGCCCATAGCGTCAAATTCCATACCGAGCGTCCAGTGCAGTTCCTCACCACCACCTGCAAATACGCGGTCTTGCTTACCAAACTGGATAAGCTCAAGTGCATGACCTATACAGTGCGCAGAAGTCGCGCAGGCTGAACTGATTGAGTAGTTCGTGCCTTTGATTTTAAAAGGTGTCGCCAAACAGGCCGAGGTGGTCGATGCCATGCAGCGCGGCACCATGTAAGGTCCTACGCGTTTAACACCGCGTTCGCGGAGCGTATCTGCAGCAGCAACTTGATGCTCACCCGATGCGCCACCCGAGCCCACGACAAGACCTGTACGTGGATTAGACACTTCTTCTTCGCTCAAACCCGCGTCTTCGATAGCTTGATGCATCGCGATGTAGGCGTAAGCTGCCGAGTCACCCATGAAACGTAAAGCTTTACGATCGATGTGGTCTTTAACGTCTAAACGCACAGGACCCCAAACTTGGCAACGCAGCCCCATTTCGGCAAAGGATTCTGAACGCTCAATGCCCGACTTACCGGTGCGTAGCGATTCAAGGACTTCTTTCTGATTCGTTCCGATACTCGATACAATACCGAGTCCGGTAATCACAGCTCTTCTCATTACTTATTCCTGTATTGGCGATGGGCCGATAAATTAAAATTTTTCTTATGTTGTATGGTAACGAACAACGGGTCAACAGGTGGTCTGCTTTGTTTAAAATTTTTCTTGCCAACCCTAGCGACGTCAATGACTCGATGTAAACTCATCAACTATTCGATTCAAAGTTGTTATTATAGCGACCATTGAGTAAGAATTCATGGTGTTAAGCATGCCAAATCATGCAAAAATTCAATTTAATGAGGCCGGCGTCCCCGTCTCGCAAGCATTTGACGACATTTACTTTTCTGTCGACAGTGGTATCGATGAAAGCCGATACGTATTTCTCAGACATAATGGATTACCGGAACGTTGGGCTAGCTTGCCAGTTCATTATGACTTTGTTGTGACAGAAACGGGTTTTGGCACGGGTCTGAATTTCTTGCTCACTTGGCTTAATTTTCGCGCTCATGCACAACCTTGTACACGTCTGCACTTTGTCACTGTAGAAAAGTACCCGCTGAGTAAACAGCAGTTAGCGCAAGCTCTCACCACATTGCCTGAGGTCGCCGAAGTGGCTGATGAGTTAATCGCTCACTATCCTGCGACGGAAACAGGTTGTCATCGCTTGATTTTTGACCAGGGTCGAGTGGTATTAGACTTATGGATTGGCGATGTTGAGACGATCTTAGAAGAGTGGCAAAGTTGTTTAACAGCGCGGGTTGATGCCTGGTTCCTTGATGGTTTTGCGCCAGCAAAGAATCCAGCGATGTGGCAGTCAGCCCTGTTCGAAACCATGGCACAAAGCGCTCATCGCGATACGACCTTTGCCACCTTTACCGCGGCCGGAGTGGTCAAACGCGGACTCGGTGAAGCCGGGTTCACAATTAATAAAGTTAAAGGTTTTGGTCGTAAACGTGAAATGCTCTGCGGTCACTTTCCCAGCCAAACGGTAAAAGCCAATCGCAATTTAACTCCGGTTACCGTGGTCGGCGGTGGTATCGCCAGCGCCTGTTTGACGCAGGCGCTGCACCAACGCAATATTCCCTGCCGTGTTATCAGCCAAGGTAAAGCTGATGGCGCATCAGGTAATCCACAAGGTGCCGTATACCCACTCCTACACGCCGAACGCACGCCATTGAGTCGATTCTACTTGCAGGCAACATCCACCGCGCTGAGCTATTACACGCCTTGGCGTGAGCGCTATTGGTTTGCCTCAGGCGTGCTGCAACCCGCATTTAATAATGCGCGTATCGAACGCATGAATAAGGTCACAGCATGTGACTACAGCGAAGCTACAGTACAGTCACTCACGTCAGAGCACAGTTCATCAGCCGCCCACCTTGCGGTAGAACAACCCAGTTTGCTATATCCCAGTGCGGGCTGGCTTAACCCTGCGGGCTTCGTGCGCACCTTGTTTGAATACCATCAGCCCGAATGGATTAGTGATACCGTCAAGCGTATGACTATCGTTCAAGACAAGGCTTCAAACCCGAGCTGGAACATCGTAGGCACGCATGCTGAATATACAACGGCACGGGTTGTGCTAGCGGCCGGGCATCACTCGGCTGAGCTTATCGATACGCCACTTAAAATAAAACCGGTCAAAGGACAGATATCGATGGTACGTGCATCGGCTGAAACGGCGCAATTAACCACGGTGCTATGTTACAAAGGCTATATGGTGCCTGCTCAGCAGGGAGAACACTGTATCGGCGCAACGTTTGAACGCGATCAAGCCGATTTGAGCAGCTCATCAACGGCCGATGAGGCGAACTGTGAATCGCTGGCCAATTGCGCTCAACAAGCTTGGAGTAAAGATTTAACGGTAACAGGCCATCGCGTTAGCGTACGGGCCACTACACCTGACCATCAACCTGCAGCAGGGCTGTTGCAACCGGGATTGATGCTGTTTAGCGGATTAGGATCGCGCGGATTAACTTCGGCTCCGGTGCTCGCCGAGTTACTCGCCGAACAATTGAGTGGCGGAATCGTACCGTTAACAAAAGACGCGCGGTCGCGTGTGCAACCACAACGCCTGATGACATAAGTTAAACGCTACGAACCACGGTGTCGAGCTGCTCAACTAGATTATTGACGTGCGTTTGGTCTGCGGGTGCGAGTTCATGTTTAGCTTGCTCCACAGCGGCTTTCAAATTAGGGATAATGGCCTGCGCATCGGTTTCATCGTTCATTTCCATGCGGGCAACAACGAGGTCAAAATGGCCTCGTAGATAGCCACTCGCAAACAATTCGTCATCGGTTCCGTCGACATACACTTGATCGAAGACACTTTCTAACTGCTCTATTACCGCATTAAACGACATCAAATCACCTTTTTTCGCATTACTGAGACGTTATTTTAACGATGTTTTTGCTACAATGCACCCATCGAAACTATCCAACGAGGTTGTTATGTCGTTGCAAATCGGCCTGTTTTATGGCTCAACTACCTGCTATACAGAAATTGCCGCTGAAAAAATTCAGCAAGCCATTGGCGAAGACATTGTCTCGATATTTGACATTAAAGACACACCGCTAAAAGAGGCAGAGCAGTTCGATATCCTTATTTTAGGCATATCGACATGGGACTTTGGCGAGCTTCAGGAAGATTGGGAAAGTCACTGGGACGATATTACGCCGCTCAATTTAAAAGGCAAAATCGTCGCGCTTTATGGTATGGGTGATCAAGAAGGCTATACCGACTGGTTTCAGGACGCCCTCGGCATGTTGCATGATGCCATTGCCGACAAAGGCTGCAAGCGCATTGGTTTTTGGCCTAATCAAGGCTATGACTTTGCAGCCTCTAAGGCACTCACCGACGATGAGCAGTACTTCGTCGGTTTATCCCTTGACGAAGACACGCAGTACGACTTATCTGAAGAACGTATCGAGCAGTGGACAACACAAATTCTCGAAGAAATAGCTGATCAACTATAACGACAAGAAGGAAGCCAACATGCGAAATTTTATTCGCGTTGTATGGGTCAGTATTGCGTTGCTACAAGCAAGTATAGCAACAGCTGCGACTGAACCGACCCCGAGTGTTGCAGAGTTCACACAATCGATGGAAAAGGCAGAAGGCTTTTTTGATCTTTATCACGATAGCCAACACGGTAAATACTATCTTTTTGTGCCTCACACCGAAAACTCATTTATTTTTCAGACCAGCTTGCCGTGGGGGTTAGGTTCGAATGATGTCGGCCTTGATCGGGGTCAACTGGGACAAACTCAACTGGCTCACTTTAAAGTACAAGGTCAACGAGTTTTATTAGTTGCTGAGAATACCCAATACCGCGCGGGTGATAAAAACCCAGCGGAGCATGCGAGTGTGCAGCAAGCTTTTGCCGATAGCACGCTGTTTGGATTTGACGCTGTCGCATCAAGTGAAGACGGGGTATTAATCGATTACACGCCATTTTTAATGACTGATGTTCACGGAGTGAGTGAGCGCTTACAACAAACGGGGCAAGGTCAATATAGTATCGACAATAGCCGCTCCGTCATTTATCCCGCTCGATCTAAGAGCTTTCCTGATAACACCGAGCTAGAAGCAACAGTCACTTTTGTAGGCCAAGGTAAAGGGCAATACGTAAACACCATTTTACCTAATGCCGATGCAATGACGTTGCATTTGCATCATTCCTTTATCCGTTTACCCGATAACAATTATCGTCCGCGTGCCTTTGCTCCTAATAGTGGTTTCTGGGCACAAACCCATTACGACTATTCGGCACCTTTAGGTGAGTCCATCGCGCAACGTGTCATTCCGCGTCATCGTTTAGCAAAAAAGGATCCGATCGCTTCGAGTAGTGCTCCACAACAGCCTATCACCTACTATCTTGATCCGGGCGCGCCAGAGCCCGTGAAATCGGCTTTACTTGAGGGCGCGTCATGGTGGGCACAAGCATTTGCAGCAGCCGGCTATGAAAACGCGTTTCAAGTAAAAATGTTGCCCGCTGACGCCGATCCCATGGACGTGCGTTACAACGTAATTCAGTGGGTACACCGAGCCACTCGAGGCTGGTCGTATGGTTCCTCAGTCATCGATCCGCGTACCGGAGAAATCATCAAAGGCCACGTTACGCTGGGTTCTTTGCGCGTGCGTCAAGATATGAAAATCGCTGAGGGTTTAATAGGCCCGTTCAACAAAGAAAATAGCGAAGAACTCAAAGAAAAAATCGAGCAAATGGCACTAGCACGGATTCGCCAGCTAAGCGCCCACGAAGTCGGACACACGCTCGGGATCGCACATAACTTTGCGGCGAGCACTGACAACCGCGCGTCAGTGATGGACTACCCACATCCACTCGTGACACTTACAACAGACGGTGAAGTCAGTCTCAATGATGCTTATGATACCGGGATAGGTGAGTGGGATAAGCAAGTTGTCGCATACGGTTACAGCGATTTCGGCGGTATGCCAAGTGAGCAAGAGCAACTCGACCGCATTTTACAGCAAAATAAATCGCTCGGTTTAAGCTTCATTTCCGATCGCGACGCCCGCCCCGTCGGTGGCGCTCACCCGACAGCTCATTTATGGGATAACGGCAGTGATGCGGTGACCGAGCTCGAACGGCTGCTCAACGTGCGTAAGCAAGTGCTCAATAACTTTGGCCAGCATCAGCTACCTTCTGACGCTGCACTCAGTGAGTTGCAAGAAGTGTTCGTGCCAATTTATCTACTGCACCGTTATCAAACCGAAGCCGCCGTAAAATGGCTAGGAGGCGTTAACTACCAGTATTACATCAATGATCAAAAGCCAAACGATTACGGCCCTGTCAGCCCAGCCGCGCAGAAGCGCGCGCTCGATCAACTGATTGAAACCGTGCGCGCAGATACAGTGCGAGTGCCACGAAGCATTGAAAAATTGTTAGTACCGCTGGCTTACGGCTATTCTGATAATCGTGAACGATTTGAGGGCCGAACCGGGTTGATACCGGATCCTGTGAGCATGGCGGCAAGTGCTTCGGGCTTTAGCTTATCGCTGATATTTAATCCGCAGCGTCTGAACCGCTTAAGTCAGCAACACGCGATTAAGAGTGAAGTCCCCTCACCTGTTGCTGTGGTGAATACACTATTTAATACCCTACTTGAAGACTGGCAGGCTCAGCCTGACGACCCTGTGAGCCAACGCGTGCTTGTGACGGCAGCCAATGCACTTGTCGAAACCATGCAAGATGAGAGCGTTGCCCCCGAGGTTCGTCTAGCATTGCGTAACGCGACTGCGACACTCGTGGACAAGCTAAAGGGTCATGTGGTGGTCGAAGCCCTCGCTGAGCAGCTTGACCATTACCTAACTGAAGGTCAGTGGCCTGCGGGATATGCGCCAGCGGCCCTACCGCCCGGCTCTCCAATCTAAGCAATCGATCGATGGACAAAAAAACGGCGCATAACGATGCGCCGTTTTTTTAATCAATAAGTATTAACTTTCGAAGTTAAACTCATCCAGTTCTTCTTTCGTTTTACCATGAGGTGTCGGTTGACGGGTCTCTGGGTCAATATGAACGAAAACAATATCGTCAGCAGTACAGATATTTTGCTTGGTGTGTTTATTTCTAACCACACAGGTAATATTGAGTGACGTGCGACCTGCCGATTTAACTTGCAAACCAAACTCCACTACATCACCTTGGAAAGCTGAGGTTTCGAAAGTAATCGCGCCAATGTGTTTAGTCACCAAACTTTTAGCCCCGAGTTGGCAACTGGCAAAAATATAGGCCTCTTCATCGATCCACTCGAGGATACGACCACCGAATAAAGAACCAGCAAAGTTAAGATCATTAGGCATGACCAAACGGCGAGATAAAAAGCGCATAGCGACTCCTCAACAGTTTAAGTTCGTTTCAGAGTCGCTAGTATAACCTATTATTGCTTCAACGTTTGTTGAAAAAAGTTGGCAATGAGTTGATAACGATGAATACGCGTATTCTTTCCGTTAAGCGAGTGTTTTTTACCTGGATAGTTCATCATTTGAAACGGCTGCGCATTATCCTGTAACTGCTTATACAGCTTTGTGCTATGGGTGAATAGCACATTATCATCGGCCATACCGTGATAAATCATCAAGTCACCGCTCAAACCGTCCGTATAAGGAAATACCGACGCTTTCTCATACGCATCGCCCTGCTGTGGCATCCCCATATAGCGTTCAGTGTAATGCGTGTCGTATAGACGCCAATCGGTCACAGGCGCACCCGAAACGCCTGCGGCAAAGTACTCAGGCGCCTTAAACATCGCCATCAACGTCATGTAACCGCCGTAGCTGTGACCGTGAATGCCAATACGCTCAGGGTCGACATAATCCAACGTGCGCAAGAACTCGACACCGCGTATTTGATCGGCAATTTCAGGGGTGCCCATATTTTTATAAATAGGTGCCTCAAATGCTTTGCCACGATTAAACGAGCCTCGGTTATCCACACTAAACACGACGTAACCCTGCTGCGCCATATACTGTACTAGGTAATTACCCCAGCCTTTAGTCACGACCTGAGCGCCTGGACCACCGTAAACATAAACCATCACTGGGTAATGTTTAGTTGAGTCAAAGTTCGCTGGTTTAGTCAGTTGGTAGTATAAGGTTTGTCCATCTTCGGCCTCTAAGGTACCAAACTCTGGATACAACCAGTCGCGCCAGTATGGTTTTAATGGATGTTGTTCATCAATTTTGTTTTCTTTAAGCCAAGTCAGACGCTTACCTGTGGGGCCATTCAAACTGATTTGCGGCGGCTGTTGATAAGACTCGAATGTATCAACATATGAACTACCGTCCGCAGCAAACTGAATATGGTGCATCCCTTCGCGCTCGGTAATACGACTTGGCGTAGCCGGTGAGGTGGTATTCAATTGATTTCGATATAAATGCAGCTCAAGCGGTGACTTCTCGCGTCCAGTAAAATAAAACACCCCCGTCTTTTCATCGATAGCAGCGAGCTCGTCAACCTGCCAATCTCCCGAAGTCAGCTGACGAATTAATCCACCGTCGACGCGATACAGGTACAGGTGTTTGTAACCACTGCGCTCTGATCCCCAGATAAAATGCTTATTATCGTCAAGAAAGTACAAGTCATCGTTGAGGTTGACCCAGCTATCGCTGGTCTCGGTCAAAATAATGGCATCACTTTGGTCGTTAGCGTCGACGACATGTAAATCAAGTTTTTGTTGGTCTCGGCTCTGCCACTGATAACTGAAGCGCTGACTGTCTTTGAGCCACTTCACTCGCGCTAAATAACCGTCACCTAATGCGTCGAGACCTAGCCAAGCGATGGACGACTCTAGGTTCTTCTCATTATTGAAATCAATGTTCACGACGCCAAGGTCGACATTCACGTTTGGAGTGCCCGCAAAAGGATAACGCTGCTCGATCATGTCAATATGGTCCGCATAGATTTCGCTACGCACGGCAACATCAACGGGCGATTCATCGACCCGCGTCAAGGCGATTTTATGTTCGTCAGGCGCCCACCAGTAGCCTGTCATACGGTC
Source organism: Idiomarinaceae bacterium (assembly GCA_002685255.1). GTDB lineage: Bacteria > Pseudomonadota > Gammaproteobacteria > Enterobacterales > Alteromonadaceae > Idiomarina. The sequence continues at coordinate 48,581 of NYWU01000041.1, read as the reverse complement.
AATTTCTTCTTGAGCAACAAACTCGGCCATGCCGTATTTAATCGTACCCGCGCCGGAGCTCGTTACGGCTTGTTCTTGACCCGTTTCTAGCGAGTATACATAAAGATTCTGCTCACGAATGTACGAAACGTAATGCCCTTGAGGCGAGAGCTTAGCATCGGTTTCAAACGCTTCGGTTTGGGTGATTTGACGCGCCTTACCGGTTGCTAATGAATAGTAGTAGACGTCGCCCGCAAGGGGGAATAGTAATGCGTCCGATTGTGCCGACCACTGGTAGCTCACAATACCTGAACCACTTAGACGTAAACGCTCACGACGTGCCTTTTCCTCATCAGATAACACCTCTTCGCCGGCGAACACGTCATCTGCATTTACCAGACGCTGATGTTTTTCAGTCGCTAAGTCGTAAGACCAAAGGTCATAGTGGCTGGCATCATCAGGGCGACCTTTTAAATAGGTTAAACGTTGGCCGTCGGGTGAGAAGCGCAAAGCGCGCATTGAATCGCCAGATAGCGAGGGTGAGCTAAAAATTCGCTCAATTGAAAGTTCTTTACTTTCGGCATGCGGTTGCATGACCGATGCGGCTAGTATCACACCAGCCGTTAATAATGAAAAACGCAACATCATTGGTTTCCTGTCTTATTTTTTAACTCGACAAGAATACCAAAGATGCTGCGCGATGTTCAGCCTCTGCGGTCAATAAACAAGGTTAGAAGGTCACTGACACGCCGACTTTAAAGTTACGACCCGCCATTGGCGCATCATCTTTTAAAAACGAGCTGTGCACACGACCCAGTTGATTAGTTAAGTTCTCACCTTTCACGTAAACAGTCGCACCATACTGTGCTAACCAATTAGGATAAAAACTTGCGCGCGCGTTTAGCAGGCCAAAGCCGTCAGTTTCAGTTTCGTTTGCTGCGATCTTGTCTTGCGTTAAGTAGCGCGTATAACCAATTGCACCATCCCAATTTGTTGCTTGATAACGTACTTCAGTACCTACGCGTTGCGCTGGAATGCGTGGCAAGTCACCACCATCGCGTAATTCGGCACGGGTGTAATCACTAAAACCATGTAATGACCAAGCATCAGTTAATCGATAATCAGCTTCCAACTCATAACCGTAGAGGTTAACGTCCGCCTGTGAAAATTGCACAACCATTAAACCTTCTTCGTCATGTTCATGGTCGTGGTCATGAGCTTCTTCACCGGCGTGTTCATCATGGTCCTCATCGGTATGAATCGCTGTTGAACTAATACCCGTGAAACGTTCATAGATGAAGTCATCGACGCGGTTATAGAATACATTCGCTTGTAAATGAAAGCGTTCTGTTTCGTAGTGATAGCCGAGGTCGATATTATTTGAGGTTTCAAGCGCCATATCCGCATTCTCTTGATGCAGATGATACTCGCCGTTACCTTCATCATGTAGCTCGTATAATGTACCTAATTCATAAGTACGTGTTGCGAAGTGCTCACCGTTCGAGAATACTTCTGTCGCACTAGGGGCGCGCTCCGAATGCGATAGGTTGATTGATAATGAGCTTGCATCATCAATGTGATACATGTAACCCGCCGAAAGCGATGTCGCATTGAACGTGTCTAACGTCAACTCGGTGCTGCTCAAGTCAGTTCGCTCTTGACGAATACCTAAGTCAACATGGTGATCGCCAATCTCACGCTCGACAACCCAGAAAACACCTTGGCTGCGACGTTGTGTGTCGGGCGTAAAGGCTTCTTCGCCCGTTGCTGTTTTATCAGAAATATCCCATTGAAAACCTACAGCGCCGGTCCATCCAGCTAACGGTGCGTGTTTAGCTATCACGCGCACTTCTTTTTGTTGGTTCTTGAACTGAGTGCCTACGGTTGCGCCTTCAATTTCACTGTGTTGATAGTCAGTGATAGCTGCGCGCATTTCCACCGCTTCAAACCCTGCAAAGGGGTCACGCAGTTCACCTGCTATCTGCCAACGTTGTTGCTCCAAATCAGCAAAAGGACCCGCCTCTTCAGCGTGCTCGAGCCCCTCATCATGACCTTCCTCTTCATGACCTTCTTCTTCGTGGTGGTGATGCTCATGGCCAGGAATGCCGTACTCTTGATACAGGCCCTGATAAGAGATACCAAAGTAGCCTTTATCGAACTGATAAGAAGCACCCACAGTACCACCTTTCGAATCAACAAAGCTGTTCTCAACTTCGTCTAACACTTCACCTTCATCATTAATAAAGTCAGGTGTGTCATAGTTATCCGACAAACGTCGATGCGCATCCACGTAAAGCACCCATTCGCCGTTGCCCATCGTCATATCATACGAGCCGCTACGCCCATTGTTAACACTGTCATAACTGGCATTAACGCCACCTTCGATACCATAAACTGGCTCTGACGGGATACGCTGGTCAACCACGTTGACTACGCCACCAATCGCGCCACTACCGTATAACAGCGTTGCTGGACCACGCATTACTTCGATTTGTTCTGCAGTACTGGTTTCAGTAGTAACCGCATGATCTGGGCTGCCACGTGATACGTCACCGGTATCTAAACCATTTTGAGTCACTTTTACGCGCGGTCCACCCAAACCACGAATAATCGGACTACCCGCCACCGTCGCAAAGTGCGTATTATTAATGCCAGGTTCAAGCGCAAGAGTTTCACCTAAGCTATGCGCCTGCTTCTGCTTCAAGTCATCGCCAGAAATAATATTGACTGGCTGTGTGCTCTCGAGCGCCGTTTTATTCAGTGGGCTCGCTTGGATAACGATGGTCTCATCCACTTTCTTTGACCGAGCTTGATCATTGCTTTGCTGTTGCGCTTGAGCAAGAGCGCTGGCAGGAAGTGCTGCCAAAACAGCCAATGTAATTGCATTTAACGACTTCATAGACATACCTACTGTTGTTTTTACTCAGGGAGAGCTTCTAACGTTTAATGTGATAATATAACATTACATAACTGGTTTACGTTTTGCAACACTCTTGTTCACTGAGTTGGTAGTGATTCTGTACGACGTGGGGTACACTGTGGTTGATGTAATAACAAAGACAACTATGGGAATTTAACTGATGAAAGTAACACGCTTGCTCATACCATCGCTGTTAGCTGCATCGCTAGCTGCATGTGGTGGTCAGGATACAAGTGCTTCTCAAGCAACTGAGGTCAGTGCGCAAAAACAAAACATCAAAGCGCACCTTGAGTTCTTGGCAAGTGACGATCTACGTGGTCGTGAGACAGGTAGCCGTGGTCATGAAATCGCTGCTAAGTATATCGCCTCTGAGTTTAAGCAAATGGGCTTACAACCGGCGGGGGAAGATGGCACCTATTTCCAACGTATCCCGTTTAGAATCAGTACATTGGTACCTAACAGTGCCAAAATGTCATATACCGTTGACGGTGAAACAACAGAGCTTACTTTTGGTAAGCAATTCATTACAGGCCCAAGTCACTATAGCCAGTTAAGCGAAGTCACTGCGCCGTTAGTGTTTGTTGGCTACGGTATGGAAGCACCTGAATTTGGCTTAGACGATTATGCAGGTCTTGATGTTGAAGGCAAAATCGTTGTTATGCTGACAGGTCGTCCAGCAGACTTGCCGAGTGAAGAAGGTGCGCACTTGGCTAATATCAAAGGTGATATCGCACGCGAAAAAGGCGCTGTCGGTATCATTACATTGCACACGCCAGAGCGTGAGAAAGTACGCGAGTTCGAAACCAGTGTTTATTACACTAAAACGCCACGTATGACTTGGATTGGTCCCAATGGCTTACCTCAAGGTGAAGAACAGCAATTAATGGGCTCTGCCTATGTCAATATTGATGCAGGTAAAGCGATGTTTGAAGGTGCTGAACAGCCGCTGGAAGCTATCTTTAAACAGATCGAAGAAGATCCAAACGCTTCACCAAAAGGGTTCCCGCTAAACGGCTCTGTATCTTTAGCTAAAGAGTCTAACCACGAAGAAACCACCAGCCCTAACGTGGCGGCGGTATTGCCGGGTACTGATGAGAAGTTAAAAGACGAGTACGTGGTATACACAGCTCACGCAGACCATATTGGTGTAGTTAAAGACTTAAGCAGCGATGACACCATCAATAACGGCTTGATGGATAACGCATCAGGTGTGTCGGTGATGTTGGAAACAGCACGTATGTTTGTTGAGTCAGGTCAAGAAAACAAACGCTCTATCATGTTCTTGGCAGTGACCGCAGAAGAAAAAGGTCTATTGGGTGCTGACTACTTCGCTAATAACCCAACCGTACCGCTTAATAGCATCGTCGCTAACGTGAACTTGGATATGCCGGTACTACTGTATGATTTTGCGGACGTTATCGCGTTTGGCGCATCACATTCAACACTGGGCGACACGGTTTCTAAAGCAGCCGCCAAGTTCAATATTGAGCAAAGCCCTGATCCGATGCCAGAGCAAGCGATCTTTACTCGTTCAGATCACTATACGTTGGTTAAGAAAGGTATCCCTGCGGTATTCTTAATGACCGGCTTTACCTCACGCACTGAAGGTGAAGACGGGGGTGAAGTGTGGGGTAAATTCTTCGCTGAGAACTACCACCGTCCAAGTGATGACCTTCACAACCTAGAAGTGAACTACGAATCAGCGACGCGCTTTACTGATATTAACTACGAAATCGGTAAAGAAATCGCCAATGATCCGCAGCGTCCACATTGGTTAGAAGACTCTTACTTCGGTAAGCAGTTTAAAGACTAAAACAGTCACCTAAATGATAAAAGCCTCGCATTTGCGAGGCTTTTTTGTTTCCAGTAATCGACACGTTATGCATCCTCGCCCAAATAGCGTTTGCGCTTGCGGGCTTTTAAACGACTGATATCGACCAACACCAAACCGTCGATTGAGTCACTAAAATCAGGGTCCACACCAAACTCTAAGAACTGCACACCGCCTTGCTCGCATAACTCAGAATACTGCTTATACAACGTCGGTACACTCGCGCCCAAGCCACCCAAATACGACTTTAACGCTTTAAAGTCGTCATCATAGCTATCCCCTTTGAGCTCAAAACCGGGATGTTCAGTCACGCGAAACGCATGATTAGCAACGGCCAAGCGCTGTTGAGCCGGAAAATAGTGTCGATAAAAGGCAACCAACGCTTGCTTGGCGGGCTCGGGCAACGTATTGCTAATGCTCACCGAGCCAAACAAATAACGGTACTCAGGATGCTGCTTTAACAGTGCACCGATCCCCATCCACAGGTATTCTAAGCTTCGTTTGCCCCAATAGCGCGGCTGTACGAATGAACGACCTAACTCCAAACCCTCGGCAAAAATATCATCCATACCGCGTTCAAATTGGTAAAAATGACGGCTATAAAGTCCCTTCGGACCTACCTTTTGAATGATCTTCGCACACTCACCGAGCCGATAGGCCCCTGCAATTTCGAGATCCTCTGGGTCCCAAACGATAAGGTGCATGTAATACAAGTCATGGTCATCAAGGTCGCGGCGCTGCCATGTACCCTCGCCAACCGCACGAAAAGCCACTTCTCGCAAACGCCCAATTTCGCGCAGTAATGGTGAGCTCCCATCAAAGCGGTAGCAATAAATCGCTTTACCACAAGGCGTGTCACCTAAATGTTCACACGCCTCTATCGCTTGCTTGAGTGCTTGTCTAGGCTCAGGCCGTGAAATCGGTGTCAAGGTCGGCAAGATAGCCGGTTTAGCACTACCCACACGATACAAGTGCTTCTTAAACAGCTTCACTTGCTGTTTCATGGCAAGGTGTTGATGCTGAGTAATGGTTTTATGTGGAATCAACTGGCCAATACGACAACTGACCTGCTTGGTTTGTTGGCGAAACATCTCCTTCACCAACAATAACGTCGCTAACGGCTTGTACACCATTGATGCGGTATAAAATAGTGCCGAGTTGTGTGCTTCCAGGCGGATCGGCAATATATCCGACTGTGTGGCTTTAGCTAACTTTAAAAAGCCCGCTTGCCATTGGGTATCGCGCACGCCTTGAGGACGTAACCGAGACACCTCCCCCGAAGGAAAAACGATAACAACGCCCTCGTCATGTAAATGTTGATGTATTGCTTTCACATCATCACGGCTGGTGCGGCCGTTAAAAACCCGCACCGGCAACAACATACTTTGCAGTGGTGGCAGCTTCATCAGCAAATCGTTGGCAACGATTTTTACGTCGCTACGCACTTCACTGACCATTTTTAATAAGGCGAGGCCATCGAGCGAACCAATCGGATGGTTGGCAATGATCACCACCCGTCCCGTGGTCGGAATATTATCGAGCTCTGCACTACGGTAGGAGTAAGTAAAGTTGAAGTAATCAAGGACTTGCTCAACAAAGTCAATGCCTTGTAGGTTGGGATAACGCTGACTGAAGTCTTTAATATCGCTTTCGTGAAGTAAATTTTTAAGAAGCCAAGTGGTGGGTTTATATAGCCAAGGCTTGTTCTCAAGCTTGGGAAGTCGTTCTTTTACGACTTGTTCAACGTTTAACATATCAGATGCCTCCATGTGCAACATGGTAAAAGGCTAACGTTGAATTATGACGAATTGATGAATTAACAAACACAAAAAAGGTGGACCGTAGCCCACCTTCAAACTCATGCGTTGGCGCTTCGTATTTAACGCTTTAAGTAATGCGCAGACAAGCAAGTCACTGGCGCTGCAGTTGGCTTACCATGCTGCCAGTCGCCTCCCTCAACGCCGCTACCGGCGATATCGACATGCACATAACTGAGCGGTTTATCGCTATCGATACCGTGTGCGTCCAGCCCCGACACACCGACTAAGAATGCCATCGGGAATTGATGTCCGCGTGCAGTCGTCGCCGAAGGCCCATTGTTAGATGACAATAAATCATCACACAAGGTATGACCTTTAACAAAATCGAAGTCCTCACGGCGCGACCACGAAATTTCGGCTGGGTCACCGTATACTTCACCCACGTCAAATAGTTGCTGCGCAAGTTGACCACGGCGTGCAGGACCATTCGGTACTAACGCTGTGTATGGTCCTTTTGCTAACGCAGCGTGGCCTGTTAACGTCGCTACAGTGTATAGCTCACTCGGTAACTCACTTGCCGCCGCTTCCTCACGCAGGTGCGAGAGTAAATCAGCCATGACTAAACGGCCTTCGGCATCAGTGTTACCGATGCGCACGCGCTTACCGCTATGGCCCGTAATGATTTCGTCGGCAACAAAGGCATCCGAACCGATGCTGTTACGCACCGCACCGATTTCAGCTATCACATGCAAGTTAGCGGGTTCAAGTTCAGCGACGGTTTTGACAAATCCTGCCACTGCAGCCGCACCACCTTTATCACGGCTCATGCCCGCCATGTGCCCACCGACTTTAAGGTCGGCGCCACCTGTATCGTAAACAATCCCTTTACCCGCGAACATTACTTGACGCTCTGGCTGGCTGCCTTTGTATTCTAAACGGATAACACACGGACGATGACGCTCAACACTCACCGATGCACGCCCTACAGCGGCTGCAAGCGGATACTCGTGTTCGAGTTGCTGAAAGTCGTCAATCACCGTCACTTTAACCGCCGTGTGCGCAAACGCATTGCGGCAGTACTCGGCAAAGCGCGGTGGTGCCATGCGTTCCGGCTCAGTGCCAGCCAAATCACGAGCAACACGTTTGCCCGCTTCAATCGCCATAGCCCATTCGGCATCCAAAGAGCCCACTAAAGTCACATCACGGGTCGGTTCGATTTCATCCTCGCCATGATACTCGCGCGCTTCGAGCGGTTGATAAAGTGCTTGGCAGAAGCCTAAATAAGCGGCGAGAAAAGCCTGCTGATAACGTTCGTCTTCAACGTTAACACCGTTGAGCAAAATGACCGGATGACGTGCGCCTGCATCTTGCGCGATTTTTGCAGCTTTATGCGCGGCATCAAAGACTTGACGAACATCGTCATAGTCTCGGTTTAAAGGTCCTGTTGGTGCAACTACCATGCGGTTGCCAGGCACATCATTTGCACTGATCAGCAGTGCCTCTTTTCCCACGCGTTGGTCTGTACCCTGAGCAGCGCGAATCACTTCGCTCAACTGCGTGTTTTCAATATGCGCAAAATGACCGATAACAATCAGCGCATCGGTCTGTTCGTTATCAATGGCTTGCTGAAGTTCATCAACACAATGCAAGGTTGCAAATGCCATAATTTCCTCTCTTTTTTATGAACGTCGCCACTGCGTGCCGTTTGCACCATCTTCAAGCACAATCCCCATCTCAGTCAGACGGTCACGGGCGTCATCGGCAGCGGCCCAATCTTTTTCGGCTCTTGCTTTATTACGCTGAGCAATCAATGCCTCGATCAACGCAACTTCATCATCAGCGCCACCTTGCAGGAAACTCTCCGGTGACTGCTGTAAAAGTCCTAGTACATCAGCGAGTTCAATCAATACATGAGCCAGCTGTGCAGCACGCTCGGCATCATTATCACGCGCCTTGTTAATTTCACGCACCAATTCAAATAACACACTCATGGCTTCGGGGGCGTTGAAGTCATCATTCATCGCATCGGTAAACTGGTTCCAGTACGGTAAACGCAGATTCTCATCGGGCTGCTCTGGTGTAAGCCCGCGCAACGCAGTGTAGAGTCGTTCAAGTGCCGCATGCGCCTGCTCTAGGTTATCTTGCGTGTAGTTCAGTTGCGAACGATAGTGGCTTGATAGCAAGAAGTAGCGCACCGTTTCAGCATCGTACGCGTTTAATACATCACGTATGGTAAAGAAGTTGCCCAATGACTTCGACATCTTCACATCGTCCACCTGTACCATACCGCTATGCATCCAATAATTTACATAGTTGGTTTGATTCGCGCAGCAGCTTTGTGCGATTTCATTTTCATGGTGTGGAAACGTTAAATCCGACCCACCACCGTGAATATCAAAGGTTTCACCTAAGTGCGCTTTATTCATTGCTGAACACTCAATGTGCCAGCCTGGACGTCCTTCGCCCCAAGGTGAGTGCCAGCTCGGCTCGCCCGCCTTCGCCTTTTTCCATAACACAAAGTCCAGTGGGTCCAGTTTACTGGCTTCTACATCTACCCGAGCGCCCGCTTGCAACTGCTCAAGGTTCTGGCGGCTTAAACGACCGTAATCATCAAAGGTCGATACATCAAACAGCACATCGCCATTGTCTGCTTGATAAGCGTAGCCTTGTGTTACAAGCGATTCAATCATACGAATAATGTCATCCATATGCTGTGTAACGCGTGGCTCAACATCGGGCTCCAGCAAGTTTAACGCGGCGAAGTCACGGTGCATCTCATCAATATAACGCTGGGTCAATGCGTCAAAAGATTCACCATTTTCAGCTGCTCGCTTAATAATTTTGTCATCCAAATCGGTAATATTGCGGACATAAGTTACGTCGTAACCAATTTTTCTTAGATAACGGACCACCACGTCAAACGCGACATAAGTGCGTGCATGACCAATATGACACAAATCGTATGTGGTCACGCCACACACGTACATACCCACACGGCCTGCTTCTCTTGGTGTAAATGTCTCTTTCTCGCGGGTCAGGGTATTAAACAGTGTCAGTGCCATAGTATCTCCGTAATTTGGCTTTAGTCGACAAAACGAACAAACCGATTCAGTTTTTATGATTCAACCACTAATGATACCACTGAACGGTCGGCTCTGGTACACTAGCGACCGATTAGTCGTAGTATTAAGGAACCCAAAATGCAGGTTGTTTTACATACCAATTATGGTGACATCACCTTAGCCATGCACACTGAGACCGCCCCTAAAACGGTCGAAAACTTTCTTCAGTATGCACGCGATGGTTTTTATGAAAACACGCTATTTCACCGTGTAATCGATAACTTCATGGTACAAGGTGGCGGTTTTGAGCCCGGCATGTCGCAAAAAGACACTCGAGGCACTATCGAAAACGAAGCCAAATCAGCAAAGCCAAACCTCACAGGCACGGTCGCTATGGCACGCACGCCTGATCCCCATTCAGCCTCGTCACAGTTCTTTATCAATGTGAACGACAACCACTTCCTTAATTTCCAAAACGAAACGCCAAATGGCTTTGGTTATTGTGTATTTGCTGAAGTCGTCGACGGCATGGACGTGGTGAATAATATCAAAGGCGTCAAAACGTCAACGGCCGGCTTCCACGCCGACGTTCCGGTTGAAGACGTGATTATCAAAAGCGTTACCGTCCAAGAGGACGCATGACCACCGCCTTCATTGCTGACCTTCATTTAAGCCCTGAACGCCCGGATATCACCGCGGCGTTCGAGGCCTTTTGTAAGCGCAATGTCTGTTTAGATAAACTCTACATTCTCGGAGACCTGTTTGAAGCTTGGTTAGGTGACGACGACCCGAGTGAGTTTGCTGTGCACATTAAGGCATTACTTAAACAGCTAGTAGACCACGGTGTGCATGTTTATTTTATGCCCGGTAACCGCGATTTTATGTTGGGCAAAAAATTCGCGCGGGAAGTGGGACTCACGTTACTTAAAGACGAAACGGTTATCGAACTCAACGGCGTCCGAACGCTGTTAATGCACGGCGATACGTTGTGTACGGCGGATCGTGACTACTTACGCTACCGCGCCGTCATTCAACACCCTATCACTCGATTTTTGCTTGCACGCTTACCGCTCAAAACGCGGATGGGTATTGCCCAAAAACTCCGCGCCAATTCGGGCACCCAGCGCCAACTGTCCCATCAACGTATGCAGCAGATGGATGCGCAACACAATGCCGTCGTTGAGGTGATGAATAATCACCAAGTTCAACAGCTTATCCACGGCCATACACATCGTGCGGCGATTCATTGCTTTGAACTCGCGCCCGAACGCCCTGCGAAACGCATCGTGCTAGGCGATTGGTATGACGCACAGAAAATTCAGCAGCAAACGAGCTACGTCGGTATCTATATGGCATAAAAAAAGAGCCCGAAGGCTCTTTTTTATTGTACAGAAATCATTTTATCGTGTTCTTTAAGACATGAAACGAGGACCAAAACCGTTAGTCCATAAGATGGCGGTAGCAACCATCAAAATAACCATTAAAATCAAGCCTGCAGTGACTACCGAGCTGGCATATAAGAAGCCGCGCTCCTCAGGGATATGCATAAGTACTGGAATACCTGCGTACAGCAAATACACTGAATAACCCACGCCAGCTAAAAATATCAGTGATACGAACCACAGCTCAGGATACAGTGCACTAATACCCGACATGATAACCGGCGTCGCCGTGTACGCCGCGAGCTCAAGTGACTGTGTAAAGGTCGGGTCGGCACCAAAGGTTTTCGCCATCCAAAAGACCAGGTAAGCTAGCGCAAACGCGGCGGCAAGGATGCCTACGTACATAGCGACCGCAAGCATAACGCCACTACTTTGCGTCAGTGATATCGACTCGCGCGCACCAATACTCCACCCTACGTGAACCGAAGAATAATAAGCAGCTAAGCAAGGTAGTAGCGCAACGAACAATAAATGCGTAAATGAGTGGCTAAAGCTCTCATGGCGTGCATCAATTGTTTTCCATTCTTCCATTGGGTGAGCATACAAACCCCAAATATGATTAAGTAACATAATCGCTTCCCCTTGTTGTAAGGCGCTGGGCCTCGAAACTTGCATCGAAAAACGCACCATACCCAGTTGTTATTGTTGCGTTGTTAGTAGTGCCTAACCTTTTATTATTGAGCTAAACAGTTAGACGCTTGATATGGCTAAAAATTCAACGCTTTACACTAATATCAAGAACATTTCTCATACTGTCAAGATCGCACTGATATTTTTTAATACGTTTTTTTAACAAAACCCGATCCAGCTCAAGTTGAGGTTTTCGTTTTCCTCGTAAGCACGTAAAATATCCCTTTATTTAGAAACGAAGTATAGCCATCAACATGCCACACATGAGTTCCGATATAGCCCAGTTGCTCGAACCAATTAACGACTTTCTACCTTGCTCCACACCTCAAGCATGGATCGACAAGGCGAAACAACCTGAGCAATTGCCGGTGCTTCTGCGTGATCACATGGTATGTGAGCTTAAAGCGGCCCAAAGCGCCATGCTATTAATCCGTCGCTACGCGGTTGACGAGGCCAGTGGGCAGGCGTTACTGGCATGGCTCAAGCCATACGAAGACTACACCTATCGACTTGTGGGAGATTGGCGTGCACTGGCTGACCACAACAAACTCAATAAACGAATGGTGCCAAAAGCCGAAAAACCTTACAGCGAAGAGTTGATTGACAAAATGGTGCTGCTGATAAAAGAGGAGCTGCATCACTTTTATCAGGTCCTTGAAATCGCGCACTCAATGAATATTGAGTATGACAAAATCACCTCAAGCCGTTACGCGCGTGGACTGCTCAGTTACGTGCGTACATACGAACCTGCCGCACTAATCGATAAGTTAATTTGTGGCGCTTATATCGAGGCTCGTTCATGCGAGCGTTTTGCCGCACTTGCACCTCACCTACCGCAACCATTAACCGATTTTTATATCTCGTTACTACGCTCTGAAGCACGTCATTATCAAGATTATTTAACCTTAGCGCAGCAGATTTCCAGTGAGGATATTAGTGAGCGTGTTGCCTTCTTTGCAGACGTCGAGGCGGATTTAATAAAGTCGCCAGACGGCGACTTTAAATTTCACAGTGGAATGCCCGTTTAATCGATTTAAATGAAACGGGTTGTCGCGCCTAAGGCGCGACCTACAGTTCTTCCAGTTTCTTGCCAGCTTCTTTGTCGTAGAACACGTCTTCGTCGAAGTCGCCTTCTGATTTAGCAACGACGCAGCTGACCATGGCATCACCCGTGACATTCACCGCCGTGCGGGTCATATCCAGTAAACGGTCGACACCGATAATTAAGCCAATACCTTCAACCGGTAGACCCACCTGCTGTAGAACCATCGCGAGCATGATTAAGCCAACGCCGGGCACCCCTGCCGTACCGACAGAAGCGAGCGTCGCGGTGAGAATGACCATCAGATAGTCAGCAACCGAAAGATCAAGACCATACACTTGAGCAATGAATACCGTGGCCACCCCCTGCATGATGGCAGTACCATCCATGTTAATGGTTGCACCAAGCGGTACGGTAAAGGAACCGACTGAATTACTCACGCCTAAACGCTTGGTCACGGTCTCAAGCGTTATCGGCATGGTCGCATTACTACTGGCAGTGCTAAAACCAAAGAGTTGTGCATCACGCATCTTGCGCAGAAAGATGCCTGGTTTTACGCGCGCTAACACACCGAGTAAGAACGGGTGAATAATCAAGCCATGAATCAAAAGCACGACGAGCACTAGGAAGAAATACTTCGCCAAACTAGATATCATACCCAGTCCGGTCTCGGTGAACAGCTTAGCCATCAAAGCGAAAACGCCATAAGGCGCAATGCTCATCAGAATCACCACCAGCTTCATGATAACTTCGTTAAAGTCCTCAAATAACCCCTTAACACGCTCTCCAGGCTTACCGACCAATGCCATGGCGATACCCAATAATAAAGCAAACACGATAATCTGCAGCATGTTGCCTTCCGCCATTGCGGTGATGGGGTTATCCGGGAATAGATCAATAATCACTTGCGACAACGATGGTGCCTCAGAAGGCTCAAAAGTCGCGTCACTTGCACGTTCGACACCGCTACCAGGTTGAATCAGAATCGCCGAAAAAATAGCAATTGAGATGGCGATGGCTGTAGTAATTAAGTACATGCCGACGGCTTTACCACCCAAACGGCCGAGCTTACTTGGATCGCTTAATGAGCACGTGCCCACGACCAAAGAAACCAACACCAGCGGCACCACTAGCATCTTCAACGATGTGATAAATATTTGACCAATGACGTTAAACAAACCATTGGTCAAATAACTATCGACCCATGCCGAGTCGCCAGCAAAATAGCGCAGCGCCATACCCAGCACGATACCTGCCACCATACCGATGACAATGCGGGTCGTCAGACTTAATTTTTTATTATCGCTCATAAGCGTCCTTTTTTGTTGTCTATCGGACTAAAAAAACCGCCATAGCCTAGCAGAAAAGCTAATTAAGGGGTAGTTACCGTGCGTTGAATGCATGGCAACTACCGAGCAGCTACACGTCGCTACGAGTCAACGAAGATTTTAAAGTATTCACTAACGTCGCGGTGCCTTTTGCAAACCGTTCGCTCAGCGGCTTTTTAATACTATATTCGACTTTTAAAATGCGGTGTGCATCCAGTTGCTTCAACAACCAGGCATCACTGGTCACAATTTCATCAACAAGCCCTAGTTCAAGCGCTTCAGTTCCTGTCCATACTTCGCCAGTAGCGACTTTCTCGATGTCTAAGTCAGTACGATGCTGAGCGACATGCTCTTTAAACTGACGGTGAATAGCTTCTAAATCTTGCTTAAACTTACGTCGACCTTCATCCGTGTTTTCACCTAACACGGTTAATGTCCGTTTATATTCACCTGCGGTGATCTGCTCAATATCAATATCGTGATTCTTCAACCATTTATTGACGTTGGGCAGTTGTGCGACGACACCAATCGAACCAATAAACGCAAAAGGAGCCGATAAAATTTTGTTGCCAACACAAGCCATCATATAGCCACCGCTCGCAGCTACTTTATCAACCGCGATGGTAACTTTTAAGCCATGGTCAATGAGTCGTTGTAATTGTGCGGCACCCAACCCGTAACCGTGAACCACACCACCGCCACTTTCTAAACGGACTAAGACTTCGTCTTGATCGGTCGCCATGCTAACGATGGCATTCACTTCACGCTTGAGGCTGTCGACTTCCTTCGCATCCACCGAGCCTTTAAAATCAATCACAAAAAGTTTTGATTCTGGGCTACGCTCACCTTTACGCGCCTTTTTAAGCGCCTTTTGCGCTTTCTTCTGTGCCTTGCCGTCAAGTAGCTCAATGCGCAGATGATCGCGCATCTCATTCAATTCTTTTGATAAGTCAGTTACATCTAACTCACCTTTACCTCGCTTTTGCTTCTGCGCAGTCTGTGCCACTACACCCAACACGATAACTAACGCTAAAACAATGACAGCTGCTTTTATTATAAAGCCACCAATATCGGCAAGAAACTCCATACCTTCTCCTATATCCAAAACAAAAGGCCAGCAAATCTGCTGGCCTTTATTATACGCAAATGGCTGCGTTCAGTTTAGTCAGTCACCAATCAGTGGCTTACTGTACCACTTCTTCATTAGTCACTGGTAATTGCAACATACCCGAGCCAAACCAACTGAAGATTTGCGTTTGCATTTCTTGCGTTGAAGCAGGCGAAGCGGCTGGGCTCACGATTGACCCATGGTCGGCTTCTGGGAAACGCACCGCGCCTGACACCGGCTCACCATCTTCTGAGGTGACGGTCGCTGATACGCTCGGCAAGCCCATCAGACGAATAAGCGGCTCAGTACCTGCAAGTGGTTTGCCTTCAACCGCATTCGGAATCACCGTATCACCCACTGCTTCAATTAAGTGAATGGGTGAATCATTTGCAACAACTGCTGACGCATAGTTGACCGGATCCGCTGAATCCAGAACTGATTGCGCTGCAAAAGCAAATTGCTCAAAGGTCGCGTTGATTTGTGCCAGTTGCGCTTCAGGTGCCTGCGCGATAAAGCCGTCATAAACCTGAATTAATAGCGCATCAAAACCTTCGCCACCCGGTACAATACCCGCCTGTTCTGCTTGAGCGTTCACCGCAGCTGCAAACTCTTCACTACCCGAGTAAAGCAACTGAGACTTAATTGTTTTCTCAAACGCAGGCGACGCCAGTAGGAAGTTCGCTACGCTGCCGCCTGGCATCGCAAGGGATGTGGCTTGCACAGCAAATTGACCATTCAGCGCACTGAGTGGCGACTGTTCTGCAAACGGTGTATTGGTGATACCGGTAAAACCAACACCCGCGATCGCACCTAGCGAATGACCTACAAAGAACACTTTTTGGCCATTGATTTGCGAACCATCACTGGCTTGGAAGTAATTCAAGCTCACACGAAGTCCCATCAAATCAGCAATCGACTGACGTACGTTATCACGCGCTGCTAACAAGTTAGACAGATTCATGTACGCCGTAACGTTATCCGATGCGTTGATTTCATCAGTGCCATCGTTGTTTAAATCAAAACCACGATCACCGTGCAGTGGATGATCAATAGCTACGGTGGCAAAACCCGCCGCAGCCAATGAACCTGCGATACCGGCCGCGTTAGATTTATCACCCGTAATGCCGTGTTGGAAAATTACCACAGGCCAGCCACCAGCAGGCACGCCGTCTAGGGTTTCCATACCGCGACTCTGACGAATCTGATTCACCACGGCTAGGTCAGGAATAGTCACGAACGCCGGTACATCAACATCGCCTTGTTTCGCTGGCACAGGGTTGAACTTAGTGAGATGACGCTCTTCATCAACACCTGGGAAGTCAAAACAAGCGTTAGGCGGTAACAGTAAGCTCGGATCTTCAATAGCACCCGCAGGAATGCCCGCTCCAGCTGGATCAATCACACCTTGCTGAATCGCACCTAAAATAGACGCAGGACTGTCACACTGTGCACTCCAGCGGCCATTAATCGGTGCTTGAGGGTTAGCCTGTGAAGGTAAAGGTGAATAGTAAGGTAAGGTCACTTGACCACCGAACACGCGCGCCGCGGCTGCGATTTGCAATGTTTGTTGGTCAGTTACACCATTGCCCTGCAATACCTGAGCAAGCGATACACCTTGGCTCTGTGCGACGAGGGCTGGTGGATTTTGCGCAGCAATTTGTTGCGCTAATAACTGCTTGGTCACACCCAGCACATCGCCAACCGACTGAGTCGTGAAGTTTGATGTGTAAACAACGCTTTCCGTATCAACGCCGAATTGCGCTAACGCGCCTTCGTAACTGTTAATTAAACGCTGTAATGACACCGCTGAAGCGTCACCAGACACAGGTTTTTCATCCGCGTTGCGTTTCATCAACGTGTAGGTTTGTGAGGCTTTTACGTCACGACCTAACGAGTCTTGGATGTTGCTCGTTAGTGCAACAATATAGCCCGTCTTAGGCTTAAGCGGACGTAAAGGCACGATTGCCACGGTATTGTTATCAACCGCTTTCACTGTAAAGTCAGTACCGTGCTCGAGCTCACCTACTACAGCGCACGCTGCTGCCGGACTCGCTGCTGCACAGGCTTCAGATACGGCACTGCCGCCTTGCACGGTTTCAAAAATACGAATCGAACCTTGCGCTTCTAAACTAGCCGGAGTGACCGTCACGCGATCGCCGTTTTCGTCAACCGGTAAAGAGAAGTCAAAGGTTAATGTTGAGTGTGTGCCCCAGCCATCAAGACCATTTAAAGCCACCTGTGGGTTGCTAATCTCTGATGGGTCTGCGACTGGAATATTCAAGGTGCCGTCAACTGTACCGCTCAGTAAGATGTTACTCGGTACAGGGATAACACTGTTAGACGGATCAAATGCGACACGTGTCGCTGCTACACTGACTTCTTGCTCAGAAACCGGTGCACTGTCACCGCTACCACAGCCGACAAGTGCCAACGCACTGCCTATCGCCAATGGGAGTAATAATTTTTTCATGTGGATTCCCCAGTCCTTTTTTGCATTATTGTTATTCGCTTTCAGCTTAACGATTTTTATACACCTGTATGAATCAATATGAAAGGTTTTTTCCAGAAATTCTATTCGTTTGCTGAGAAGTTACTCGAATATACGTACAATAGCTTAACGATCTACAAACAGTCCAATGGAATCAAGTAAATATGCAAATCAAAAAGGTACATGACTATCAGGCGCCCGCCGATCTGCTGGCAGGTAAGACGATTCTGGTTACAGGCGCAGGCGAAGGTATCGGGCGCCAAGCCGCATTGAGCTTTGCGCAACATGGTGCCACCGTGATATTGCTGGGTCGCACAACGGCTAAGTTGGAGGCGGTGTATGATGAAATTGAGGCAGCCGGTTATACGCAAGCCGCTATCGTGCCGCTTGATTTAAAAGGTGCCACGGCACAGCATTACAAAGACATGGCGTCTACCATCGAACAGCAATTTGGCCATCTCGATGGCGTGTTACACAACGCAGGTATTCTTTCGATTCTGTCACCCTTTACTCATATTGACGAAAACGATTGGAATGACGCGCTGCAAATCAATGTCACCGGCCCAATGCTAATGACTCAGGCGTTAATGCCGGTGTTAGAAAAGGCTCCCTCTGCTTCGGTCGTGTTCACGTCCTCTGGGGTTGGTCGCAAGGGCCGTGCTTATTGGGGTAGCTACGCCGTATCGAAGTTTGCTACCGAGGGCTTAGCACAGGTAATCGCTGATGAATATGAGACCACATCAGTGCGTACTAACGTCATTAACCCAGGTGCGACGCGCACCAAGATGCGCTCGAAAGCCTACCCTGCAGAAGATCCAAAAACACTCAAAACGGCGTTAGATATTATGCCAACTTATTTGTATCTCATGGGCGATGATAGTAGAAATGAGAATAACCTGTGCTTTGACGCGCAGTAATTCAACCTGAGGTTTATATGATTGCTTCGATAGCAAAAGGCTCAATGGCATTACTGACTTTATCCAGCGGTGCTACGTTCGCGCAAACCACGACATCGGAACCGCCGGAGGTTGAAGTAATCACCTCGATTGAGTCCCAACAGTGGATAGGAATAAGCCCAGTCAGTCGTAACACCATCTGGGTATCAGGCGTCGATGGACGTGTTGCGCGTTCGACAGACGCGGGCGTCAGTTGGCAGTACTCACAACCGGGTCCAAGCGACTTGCAATTCCGCGACGTCGAAGCAATCGATGACCGCCGCGCCTACGCGTTAAGTATCGGCGATAATGGTCAATCGCGTATTTATTTTACCGAGAATGGTGGGGCAGACTGGCGTTTGCGCTACGGTGCTTCAAACGATACCTTCTTAAACTGTATGGCAGTTTCACCGCAAGGCGAGGCTTGGGTCGCTGGTGATAGCGTAGGTGACGAATGGCGCATGGTTCGCAGTCCCAGCGGACGCAACTGGATAAAAACCAACAGCGCAGTCAGCCAAAAGCCTCAAAGCAATGAAGGTGGTTTTGCCTCAAGTGGTAGCTGTGTTCGTTATCATAATGATACGTGGATGATGGGCACCGGCAACGCAGATATCGCAAGAGTATTGATCAAAGCCCGTTTTGGTATTCGCTTTGATGTCATCGAGACCCCTATGCAGTCAGGTCCAGGCGCGGGTATATTCGCGGTCTATCCTGACGATGAAGATAACTTCTATATTGCGGGCGGCCATCTTGAAACGGAACAAAATGACACATCCCGTTTATGGCAATATCAATCGGGTGAGTTTACTGCGTTACCAGAACCGCCTTTGTCAGGCGCTCTCTACAGTCTCGATAAAGTCGAGCATCAGGGCACCTGGTTACTTACCTCTAACCCTTCCGGTGCTGCCGCATTTCATGTTCAAAGCCAAACCTGGCACAAACTCAGCGATGCCAACATTTGGAACGTCCAATGTCATGGAGATGCCGCATGTTGGCTCGCCGGCAAAGAAGGCTACTTAGCTAAACTGGTGTGGAAGCCAGCGCAAGCCCCCCGGACAAATGTTGTACCTTAGTAAAGCCTAATCGCGTGAGCGCATCGGCCATAACGCCGCTGCGCTGACCTGAACGGCAAACACACACGAGCGGCGACGATTTTAGCTGCGGATGCTCATGAATAAACTGGATCGCTTCTGTGAGCGGTACATTAATAACCTGAGCGTGAGCGGGCAAATCGTCAACCACGTGCTCTTGACGCTCACGAACGTCAATAATAGTAATGTCATCGCGTTGCCACAGCGCATTTACATCTTCGACCACTTTAGCGGCACCCGCCGCCATTGTCTCCGCAAGGACCAACTGATGCGCGGCATCTTTACGAGGACACACAAGGGTCATCTCACTGATACAGTGTTTAATATCCTGGATGGACTGGTGCGCGCCTAAAAAGGCAAAGTCTACCCGCAGTCGTTCCGTTGCTTTAACCGGTTCACTCAGTAAAAAGGTCGGTAAATGGTCACCCAATTTAAATAAACGCCGTTGACCTACCGATAAGCAACCTTTAACACCACAATCACACTCTGCGGGTACGGCATCACATCCCGCCACGGCGCTTTCGGGCCAACCCCATGCGTCTGTGGCTTGCTCGGTATCAATCAGCATAGCACGCAACATCGAGGCCGCTTGTTGAACATCAGCATCATCCGAACTGACTAAGACACCTTTTACATCGTAATGTTGGCACTGAATGAGGTTTTCTAACCGACCGGCCAAAGCCGGGTGAGGGTCAATAACGGCCATTTCTCGAGCGCCACGATCAATTAGTACATAGCAACAATGGTCATCATACTTAAGCTGCACAACACCATCGAGCTGCGCATCGTGGTCATTGTTTGTGTCCGCCACGATCAGACAAGACTGCTGCAACGCCTGTGCGACACGTTGGATACGTTCACAGGCCTTATCGATAGTGTCTTGCGTGGTTGCGGGACCGAACGACATACGAATCGCTGACTCACTTTGCCAATCGCTTAAACCCATTGCGTCTAAGACGAAGCTGCGTGTCACCTTCGAACTACATGCGGAGCCTGAGCTCACTCGAATATGACTCGCATCTAAAACATCCATGATGTCCTTAGACGAAACCCCTTTCACCGAAAAGTTAAGCGTAGTGGGCAGCGAAACTGCGAAATCATGATTAAACACAATACTCGGAAATGCCATGCGTAATGCATTAGCCAATTGATCTCGATAACTCACAAGTGCCTGTGAATCTGCAAATACGCTTTGCGTATTATCAAGCATCAGTTCAAAGAGCGCGTGCAGTGCAGCAATGCCGGGCAGGTTTTCAGTACCTGAACGATACCCCGATTCCTGCCCGCCACCAATAATGAGTGGTGTGAATGGTGCTGACTCGCGCACCGCCATAAATCCGATACCTTTCGGACCATATAACTTATGGCCACTGAAAGGCGCATAATCAATCGACATATCGTCGAGGGCGAGTGGCAACTTGCCAAGGGCTTGGACGCAATCGACCATCCAAGGCACCTTAGGCGCATGGGCTCGAATTGTTTGCTCCAATGCGCGCAGATCCTGCTTTACACCGGTTTCATTATTCGCTGCCATGGTACATATCATCGCAGCCTGTCCAACATGCTCAGCAATAAATTCATGGTCAAGAATACCCTGCTCATTGACAGGTATTGCTTTCAACTCAGCATTAAGCCCTAACAATTGATTCCAATGTTGCAGCGCCTGCGGCACGGCTTTATGTTCGGTAGCGCCATACAGCAGGTAACTACGTGGCGATTGTGGGTTGTCGACAGCCGCTCGAATAGCCGATACAACAGCGGTTTGGATACCTTCGGTGGCACCACTGGTGAAAATAAGTTTACCAGAAGAAGCACCAACCACTCGGCGGGCCAGCTGGCGGGTTGTATCGAGGATATAGCGCGCTTTGAGTCCAGTAACATGGCTACTACTCGGATTACCGAATAGGGTTTCCATGGTATGCGACACCGCTTCTGCAATTTGCGGAAGCACAGGGGTCGTCGCATTACAATCAAGATACAGTTCTTTACTGTCGCTCTGTAGTGCAAACGGTTTCACGTGAGGCCCTCCTTCGAAACAACAGAGGCGCTTTACGCGCCCCTAATCACTTAATGTTATAACGATATAACTGTTGAGGGTCAACGAATTTCGTTCTCTTTCCATTGTGCCTCTTTGCGCATACGATCTTTTCGTTTATCGCACGGTTCGTCACAGTCGCATGCTTTCTCCATGCCTAATGCACCGATACCGCCGCAACTGCCTGAAATAGATTTTTTCTGCATGATATAGCCCACAGCCATCGCTAAAACGACGACTACAAAAAGAGCAAATACCAGTAAAAATGTTTGCATGAGTACTCCTTCTCAGTCCTTAACTCTTCGCTTGCAGCAAGGGTTCAAACTGTGGACTGACAAACTCCTGAAAACCGTCATCGGTCTTAAACACGAGCATCACCGCCAGCTTATGTTGCTGAGCAAACGCTTTAGCGCGTTCAGGCCCCATCACCATCAATGCTGTTGCATAGGCGTCTGCTGACATACAGTCATTAGCATAAACGCTTACAGACACGAGTTTATGTTGAATAGGCTCGCCGGTTCTTGGGTCAATAATATGAGAAAATCGACGACCTTCCTCAACATAAAAGTTTCGATAGTCACCAGAGGTGGCTAACGCGCCCTCTTTAAATGAGACAACTTCTTGCACAGCTCGTTCCGTAGAAACGGGCTTTTCTATAGCGAGGCGCCATGGTTCATTATCAGGCTTACCACCCGAGGCTACAATTTCACCACCAATTTCAACGAGATACTGGTTAATACCAAGATCGTCTAATAAACTCGCCACCCGATCGACACCATAACCTTTTGCGATGGTCGATAAGTCAACATAAACCTTAGGATGCGACTTACTTAATTGATGGTTATTGATGGCTAACTTTTGGTAACCCACATAAGCTTCAATTTCATCGAGTTGCTCAGCCGTTGGAATCTCTTCCGGTCGATTTTGCGGACCGAACCCCCACAAATTAACGAGCGGCCCAACGGTCACATCCAGCACGCCATCTGTTTCGTTAGCAATTTCAATCGCGCGTGACACCACGCGTTCCAGCGCGCGCGAGATAACTACAGGCTCGGTAGAGTAGTGTTGGTTAAACTTCGATAACTCAGACTCTGGGTCGTAGGTCGACATTTGTGCATTGACCTGCTGCAACACCGTGTCCACACGACGCTGAATCTCTTGTTTGCCGTAGCGAGGATCCTTACTAAACACAGTAATGTGATAGCTGGTTCCCATGGTCGCGCCCTGCATTTTAATAACACGCGGCGCATCAGAGCAAGAAACCAAAAAGGCTAGCCCCAAAAGGGCTAGCCACAGTTTGCTTGCTAATGCATGTTTCACTGTAGAAACGTTCATTAATTAGCCACCGAAATCATCCAACATAATGTTTTCATCTTCTACGCCCAGCTCTTTGAGCATATTGATGACCGCAGCGTTCATGACTGGCGGACCACACATGTAGAATTCACAGTCTTCAGGCGCATCATGGTCTTTCAGATAGCGCTCATAAAGCACGTTGTGGATGAAGCCAGTATCGCCATCCCAATCGTCCTCAGGCTGCGGATCAGACAATGCGACGTGCCAATCGAAGTTATCATTTTCTTCTTGCAGCATGTCAAAGTCTTCGGTGTAGAACATCTCACGTTTCGAACGCGCACCGTACCAGAACGAGATCTTACGATCGGTGTTCAAGCGACGGAGTTGGTCAAAGATGTGCGAGCGCATTGGCGCCATGCCTGCACCACCACCTACGAAGACCATTTCCGCTTCGGTTTCTTTCGCGAAGAACTCACCAAATGGACCTGAAATTGTCACTTTATCACCGGGTTTCAGGCTGAAGATGTATGATGACATCTTACCTGCTGGCAAGCTCAAGTCATTTGGCGGCGGCGTTGCACAACGCACATTAAGCATGATGATACCCTTCTCATCAGGGTAGTTCGCCATTGAGTATGCACGTACCACTTCTTCGTCGACTTTAGACTCAACGTCTAAGAAACCAAAGCGTTCCCAATCACCACGGTACTCCGGAGCGATATCAAAGTCTTTATACTTCACGTGGTGCGGCGGGCATTCGATTTGAATATAACCACCGGCACGGAAAGGAACTTCCTCGCCTTCTGGCAACTGTACAACAAACTCTTTAATAAAGGTTGCCACGTTGTCATTCGATTTAACAACACAGTCCCATTTACGAATACCGAAAACTTCTTCTGGTAATTCAATTTTCATGTCTTGCTTAACGTTAACTTGGCAAGACAAACGCACGCCTTCACGCGCTTCTTTTTTCGTGATGTGATCAAGCTCGGTCGGAAGAATATCACCACCGCCGTCTTTAATGGTCACGCGACACTGGCCGCATGAACCACCACCACCACACGCAGACGATACGAAGATGCCCGCATTGGCAAGTGCGCCCAACAGTTTAGTACCAGGTTGGGTCACGATCTTTTTGTCTTCGTCGTCGTTAATCAGGATTTCCACATCACCCTGAGGTACCAATTTTGATTTAGCGAACATAATGATCGCGACCAAAACCAGTACGATGATGGTGAACATCGCTACACTGAGTGAAATCAGTTGAATATCCATCGATTCGTACCTTTAACTTTTATCGATTCAACACACTGGTTATAGAGATACGCCGGAAAACGACATAAAGCCCAAACCAATCAGACCCACTGACATAAACGTTGCACCGAGACCACGTAGGCCATCAGGCACATCGGCGTATTTCAGTTTCTCACGCACTGCGGCCAAAGCAACAATTGCAAGTGCCCAGCCCACGCCACTTCCGATGCCGTAAACAACCGATTCACCGAAGTTATAATCACGCTCTACCATGAACGATACGCCACCAAAGATGGCACAGTTCACCGTGATCAGCGGCAAGAAAATACCGAGCGCGTTGTAAAGTGCAGGCACAAATTTGTCCAACGCCATTTCAAGAATCTGAACAATCGCTGCAATAACACCGATAAAGGTCAAGAAACGCAAGAAGCTTAGGTCTGCATCAGGAAATCCTGCCCAGCCCAACGCGCCAGGTGCAAGAATGTTGTGATAGATGAGATTGTTAGCAGGTACCGAAATACCCAATACAACAATAACCGCTACACCCAGACCAAAAGCCGTTTTAACTTTCTTAGATACCGCCAAAAAGGTACACATACCTAAGAAGAATGACAGTGCCAAGTTCTCAATGAATACGGCACGAATAAACAGGTTAATATACTGTTCCATTGTGCTTACTCCTTAGGTTCGACTTGTTCAGTGCGGAAGGTACGCAGTACCCAGATAAATCCGCCAATGATAAAGAACGCGCTCGGTGGCATTAACAACAAGCCCACAGGCTCATACCAACCGCCTTCTGAAACCAAAGGTAAGATCTGCACATCAAACAGGCTACCTGAACCAAATAGTTCACGCACAAAACCAACGACGAGCAATACTAATGAATAGCCTAAGCCATTGCCGATACCATCTAAGAACGACATGCCTGGACTGCTTTTCATTGCATACGCTTCGGCGCGACCCATAACGATACAGTTGGTAATAATCAAGCCAACAAATACCGAAAGCTCGCGCGAGATTTCGTATGCGTAAGCACGCAGCACTTGGTCAACCACGATAACCAAACTCGCGATGATGGTCATCTGAACGATGATACGTACGCTCGAAGGGATGTGGTTTCGGATAATCGAGATAAAAAAGTTTGAAAACGCAACAACTGCGGTCAAAGCAATACACATAACCAGTGTATTGCTCATTTTTGATGTGACCGCCAATGCTGAACAGATACCTAAGATCTGTAACGCAATTGGGTTGTTTGCAAATATCGGTCCAAAGAGTACGGACTTCACTTCTTTTGCATTAGCCATTGGTCAGCTCTCCTTTGCGCAATTTGTCGAGTAACGGACCGTAGGCGTCGTCGCCCATCCAAAATTGAATCAGTGCGTCTACACCGTTACTGGTTAACGTTGCACCCGACAGCGCGTCGACTTCGTGTTCGCCTGAAGCGCCGCCCTTCACCAAGTCGAATTGGACTTGACCGTCATCGCCATAGAGCTCTTTACCTTGCCAAGTTTTAACCCAAGCCGGGTTGGTGATTTCACCACCGAGACCAGGTGTTTCCGAGTGCTCATAAAATTTAACGCCTTTAACTGTATTAAAGTCGTCTTCAAGCGCGATTAAGCCGTACATAGTACCCCAAAGACCTTGGCCACGGATATGTAACACGGCACCATTAGTGCCACCGTTGCCGTCTTTGATAAGGTAAACTTCGGTCATATTTTCGCGCGTACCCAAGCCAGCAGGGTCATCTGATTTTGGTAGTTTAGTGCTACGCTCAGGGTCGCCCGCCGCTTTACGGTTATCAAAGTCTGATGGGTTAACATCCTGCATGACTTGATAGTCTTTCAGACTCACAACCAGTGGTTGAATGCGCTCTTTATAAACAGCTGGCACATCCATACCTTTTTCTAGAATACCGGCTGCATCAAGGATGTTTTCCTGCATAGCTAGCGCAGCGTTGCGCTCTTGCATTGGTTTAAGACCAATCGCCGCACCTGATACAACGATAGAACAAACCAAACACAGCGCCAGCACTACACCGACCGTTTTGCCTAAACTTTCATTCTTCTTAGACATTACGTGCTAACCTCCGTTTAATGTTGGCTTGTGCTACGAAGTAGTCAAACAATGGTGCAAAGACGTTCGAGAACAAGATTGCCAGCATGATGCCTTCAGGGAACGCCGGGTTGACGACACGAATCATCACGGTCATGAAACCAATCAAGAAACCGTAGGCAAACTTACCTTTGTTCGTAAATGACGCTGAAACCGGATCGGTTGCCATAAACATCATACCAAAGGCAAAACCACCCAGTACTAAGTGCCAGTACCACTGCATTGCAAACATTGGGTTGGTATCGCTACCAATCAGGTTAAGCAGGCTTGAGAATACGACCATACCGAGGAACACGCCTGAGACGATGCGCCAAGAGGCGATACGGAAGTAAATCAGTGCAAGACCACCAATCAAAATCATCAGAGTTGAGACTTCGCCCACTGAACCTTGGATGTTACCTAAGAAAGCGTCCCACCAAAGAGCGGTGTTGCTGTAGTCGATTTGACCCATCGCAGCTTTACCTAGGTTAGTGGCACCAGAGAAGCCATCAACAGCTGTCCAGATAGAGTCGCCCGACATACTTGCTGGATAAGCAAAGTACAAGAATGCACGACCTGTTAACGCAGGGTTCAAGAAGTTACGGCCCGTACCGCCGAAGATTTCCTTACCAATGACAACACCAAAGGTGATACCCAGTGCAACTTGCCAAAGTGGCGTGGTCGCAGGCAGGATCAACGAGAACAGTACCGAGGTGACGAAGAAGCCTTCGTTTACTTCGTGCTTACGCACAGAAGCAAATAGTACTTCCCAGAAGCCACCAACAATAAAGGTAACAGCATAGATAGGTAGGTACCAGCACGCGCCGTACCACATCTTAGTGCCCCAGCCAGCATCGCCGCCAAAGTCGCCACCCAACAAGTGGAATAAGCCCACCTGCCATGCGTCACCTAATTGATAACCTTCAGCCAACGCCATCGCGGCTTGGTTACCCACGTTATACATACCCCAGAACATCGCTGGGAATGTCATCATCCATACCAAGATCATGATGCGTTTTAAGTCGATACGATCACGAATGTGAGTCGTCGACTTAGTCACCGTACCTGGTGTATAAAGAATAGTGGCTACCGCTTCGTAAAGCGCGTACCACTTCTCGTATTTGCCGCCTTTTTCAAATTGCGGCTCAATACGCTCGAGTGTATCTTTCAAGCTCATGGTTAGCCTTCTTTCTCAATCTTAGTGAGACAGTCTCGCAACACTGGTCCGTATTCATACTTTCCAGGGCATACGTAGGTACACAATGCCAGATCTTCCTCATCCAGCTCCAAGCAGCCAAGTTGCTGACCTTCATCAGTATCGCCTGATAATAAGTCACGCAATAATAGCGTTGGTACGATATCCAGCGGCATCACGCGTTCGTAGTTACCAATCGGTACCATTGAGCGCGCAGACCCATTCAATGAAGTGGTCATGCTGAATAGCTTCTTCGGATTGAAGTGGCCCGCATAAGCACGCGTGACCGAGTGTAAATCTGAACCAGGGCGGATCCAGCCGAACAATTCTTTATGATTGCCCTCTGGAATAACACTCACCTGATTGTGGAAACGACCCAACCAACGATGCGCATCATCTGCTGTGTGACCGTTCAATACAGAACCGGAAATAACGCGGTTGTTGTCACCGGCAAGCTCACCGTCTGTTAACTCAACGATATCAGCACCTAAACGGGTACGTAACAACCGAGGTTCTTTAACACCTTCACCCGCTAACGCAACGAAGCGCTCGGTGAAAATTTCGCCCGTTGTAAACAGCTTACCGTAGGCAATCACGTCTTGATAACCAATATGCCAAGCGGGACGCTTCAAGCTGACTGGGTTCAAGAAATGCATATGAGTACCCACCAATCCGGCTGGGTGTGGACCACTGAACGACTCTAACTGTGCGTTAGTGTCGCCGATATCCACTTCTGCATCGGCAGCTTTGACCACAAACATTTTGCCTTCAGTCAGGTTAGAAAGTACTTTCAAACCATCGATGAATGCTTGTTTATGCTCATTAATATAAACAGTCGGATCGCCAGACAATGGATTGGTGTCCATTGCGTTGATGAAGATTGCGGTAGCTTCAGCGTCTAGAGCAGGCGCTTTACTGAATGGGCGCGTTCTTAATGCTGGCCACTGGCCGGATTCTACCAGAATCTCTTGCACTTTTTCGCGACCCAAGCCGTCAAGCTTAGCGCTGTCAAACGACTCAAAGGTCACTTGCTCATCGCCATCAAGCTCAACTACAACTGCCTGCAGCACACGGCGAGCACCACGAAGGATGTCTTTCACCTTACCTGCACCCGGGGCAGTGTATTTCACGCCTGGATTCTTTTTATCTTCGAAAATCACCTGACCTTTTTTTACACGATCGTCCACTTTCACGTGCATGGTCGGGCGCATACCGACATACTCTTCACCCAAGGTAGCGACCGTCGTCACGGCCTTACCGTCGGATAGTTGCTGCTGGGGAGCACCCTTAATTGGGATATCCAGCCCTTTTTTGATCGTAATCATATGCGTTTGCACTACTCGTTAGGGAAGATTCATCACAACCAGCTATAATAACTGGAAACCTGAGAAATCAATAAGTTACTGATAAGGGCTCACTTCTAGTAAAACCGATATCAGTGACTAGAAAACGTAATCCACACTTATCGTCTGGATTTTAACACTTTTTACACTCCGCTTACCAGTTTACTTTGGGATTTACATCAGCGTCGTAGTCTACGTTGTCAAAACCAAAGCCAAACAGGTGCAGGAAGTCTTGGTGATAGCCCGCATAGTCAGCCAGCTCATGGAAATTGTCTTGGGTCACCTGATCCCATAACGCCTCGACTTTGGCTTGCGTTTTTTCGTTGGTTTCGTAACCATTCATATACAGTCGACCCGCTTCATCTAAGCTCGGGTTCTCTTCGTAAAGACCTTCGGTAAACAGACGGTAAATCTGCTCAATACAGCCCTCGTGAGTGCCCTCTTCTTTCATTACGCGATAAATCAGCGAAATATAGAGCGGCATCACCGGGATTGCAGAGCTTGCCTGAGTCACTAACGCTTTTAACGAGGACACATAGGCAGACAGATCAATATCACTATACTGCTCACGAAGCGCCGCTGCTGCGCGGTCTAGATCTTCTTTAGCGCGACCGATGGTGGCATGACCATAAATCGGCCAAGTTAGCTTCTTACCAATATAAGTGTAGGCAGTCGTTTGGCAGCCCTCAGCAAGTACCCCTGCATCGTGCAACTGTTTAATCCAACGCTCCCAATCTTCGCCCCCCATGACTTTCACGGTATTGGCAATTTCCTCGTCGTTAGCCGGCTCAAGGGAAATATCATGCACCTCATCTTTGTCAGTATGATAAGTCTTGGTGGTATACGCCTGACCCACGGGTTTTAGTGTTGAACTGTAAACTTCACCTGACTCTGGGTCTTTACGTTTTGGCGACGCCAAACTGTAGACAACCAGATCAATTTTACCCATATTTTGCTTGATGTAGTCGATGGTTTGTTGCTTGATTTCATCAGAAAACGCATCGCCATTAATACTGTGATATTGCAGACCCGCTTGTTCAGCTTCTTGGTGAAATGCAGCAGTATTGTACCAACCCGCAGTGCCCGTGCGTTTTTCGCTAGGCTCTTTTTCAAAACACACACCGAGCGTATGTGCACCGCTGCCAAAGGCCGCAGTAATTCGTGACGCCAACCCGTAGCCTGTTGAGCAACCGACGACCAAGACATTTTTGGGGCCATCTGCGACGGGTCCTTGTTGCCTAACAAACTCAACTTGACGGTGAACATTTTCAGCACAACCCACAGGGTGTGCGTTGGTGCAAATAAATCCACGAATTTTTGGTTTAATGATCATAGTGATTCCCTAGTTTAAATTTTTCACCATTGTACGGGTTCTAATATCAACAACATATCTTACCTGCTTGGGGCTAACTGCCACCTCCCATGCAATTGGGCGAATCAGGCGCTTGACCCTGAGCCTGCCACTCTTGTTCTGTATACGTGTGTAGCGCTAACGCGTGAATCTGGCTCAACACCTCAGCCAACACGCGATTAACGGAACGATGACGTTGAATTAACCGCTTACCTTCAAATTCATCACTCACAATGGTTACTTTAAAGTGTGACTGTGCATCAGCGCCTGCTGCGTGCATATAACTCTCGTCTTTAACATCTAATAACTTGGGTCGAAATGCACTTTTCAGTGCGTCCTCAATCATCGGCTTAATTTGACTCATTAATACGTCGCTCCTTCGTCAACTGCACTTAAGCACACGCGTTCGGATCCTGCCAAGGTGGCTACAGCCGGAAATACTTGCTCCGCGACCGCACCTGGGGATTTTGATGCAGGCATCGCTAGACGGTAGCGTGATGCGCTTACCGAACCATCAACCTGATATAAAATAAAGGGCTGTTCACCGACCACTTCATAAAGCGCTTTTAACCCTTCCTCGCGATAGGGAGGAAAAGCACTCACGTCTCCCGTCAACCGCCACCCATTGAGCTCAGACTCTGATGCGAGCAGGGCTTCATTGGTCCGGTCGCGGCAGAAGCTTACCTCAATCACCGCACGACTTAAACGCCATTCAGCATTGGGTAGCTGTTTTAAATCGAGTTGCGCAATCGGATTGTCTTGTGCTGTTGAAGATGAAGTGGACGGACTGCACGCGCTGAGCAAAAGACTACTCAACGCCATTGATAAAGAAACCAAACGAATCATCGATGCTCGGTGCACAGATACACTCCTGTCAGATATGTCTTGCAGGAGTATAGCAACTGTAGCTATAGACTTCAGCCGCATTCGAACTCAGTATGTGTCGATTCTAACTAGTTTTTAATCTGTTGTTCAATATTGTTTAAGCTTTTTAACCAGGCACGGTCAAGTGCGCGAACTAAACCAGCATAACCATCATTATTCAGGCTCACTCGCTGTTCAAAGGCGCCCCTCAATCCGGCTTTTGAACCATCGTTAAAATGCCAATAGCCTGCGACAACGGCTTCGCCTTGAGTATTGCCATAAAACTGCATCAAACTGACCTGTAGCCTATGCTCGCAGCGATCCGTGAGCTGCCGTTGAAGACTGTTTTGTAGTTGCGACGCTAAACCGCCTACCCAACGGTTGTTGCGTGCTTCGACCATCAGCAGCTCAGTTTCTTGCACCATCACGCCATCGCGTCCAATACCAGCGTCAATCGCGATCTGCCGCGCTTGCCCGTCGCAATACCCTGTGGACGGTTGATTTAAATGCGGTAACCGATAATAGTTAACATCCGCCGAAGGCGCAGCACTGCAGGCCGCCAACAGCAATACACTACTCACAGTCAACGCCATCAGTTTAATCTTTCGCTTTAGGCTCTGGATCATCTTCTGCTTCCGTATTAAATAACAATGCATTGGGCTTACGTCGTAAGGTTTCCACCAGCGGTTTTAAGTCGCGGGAGGTCGCCTCTAGGTTTTGCAATGTGCGCTCTAATTGTTCCCGACTCGATGAACCCGACTCAAAATCCGCCAAAATGCCATTCAAGCGGTTCACGGATTGCTCTAACGATTGCGGTAACGATTGCCACCCCGGTTGTTCTACAATACGTTTTACCTGTTCGGTCAACGCTTTGATCTGTTCTGCGGTGTCGTCTGTCGAAGCCATCGCTTCAGTAAACTGATTAACACTTTGATTCAGTGGTAAATTGTTTAATGTATCTAAAATTGAATTGAGCTTTTCTTCTAACCTGCTGAAGTTACTCACGATTGTCGGCATCACGGGATATCCCGCAAAGACATCTTGTTGCATCGCGTCCTCGTCGGGATAGAAACGCAAATCCACGTACAGTGTATTGGTCAAAATATTCGATGCGCGGATTGAGGCACGCAGACCTTGCTCAAAAAATCGGCTTAGATGTTGGCGCCAACGTTCTAAGTTGGTTGAGGCAACCAACCCTTCAAGACGGTCGGGCTCATAACGTATTAGCACAGGAATCAAACGTAACGGCTGACCACGATTGCCATCCGGTTGCCAACGGAAAGGCACTTCAACCACAGTCCCCACCCGAATGCCTTTGAACATGACCGGCGAGCCAGCGACTAAACCGTCTACGGACTCATCTAGCAGCAGGACGTAATCAATACCACGTGAGTAACCTTGCTGTTCCGCCTCTTCTTCACTGGCAAAGAGTTCAAACTCTGCCATCGCTTGCATTGGTTCGCCGAGGGGCTGACCATTCGGTACACCAAAACTGATGCCCGCCCCTAACAGCGACTCAACCGAGCCCACTGACACATCCACACCATCGGGTTTCCAGCGAAACGATACGCCACGTTGCAACCAAAACCGCGTATTTTCCGTCAGTAATTCATCGTACGGCGATTTAATAAATACCTGATAGGTTGTCGCACGCGCCTCAACTGAAAAGTCCACTTGCTCAACCGTACCGACCGTAACACCTCGATATTGGACACTATCGCCCACCACAATGTTGGCCGCGCTGTCACTCTTCAACACGATACGTTTGCCGTTGGTATCTGCATCGGTGACTGGCGGCTGTTCAAGCGCCGTAAAATGATCGCGTGGCTGTTTCGACTCACCCGGCTCTAGCTGCACGTAAGCGCCCGAAAGTAATGTATTCAGGCCGGAAATACCGCGACGTCCAATACGCGGCTTCACCACCCAAAACTGCGAATCATCGACTAGCATACTGCCAGTGTCTGCGTTCATTTCAATGTGCAACTCGGCAGTTTCAAAGCTATCCGACAAGGTGATTTGCGTCACTTGGCCAACATCGACATTACGCACACGTACTGCGGTTTTGCCTGCTTGCAGCCCCTCCGCATCTTTTATTTCCACAATAATTTGTGGCCCACTTTGATCGCGCTCTTGCCACACCATCCAGCCCGCAACAAGTGCTGCCAAGATCGGTACCAGCCAAATCGGTGAAGCGAGTTTACGAGTCCAATGCGTCATTCAGTCGGTTTCCTTGCCCAAAATTGTCGGGTATCAAAGCTCATTGCAGCTAACATGGTCAGTATCACGGTACTGGCAAAAGCAATCGCGGCGTGACCGGGATAAACCGACATCAATGCGCCATTCCTAACTAAAGCAACCAATACTGCCACAACAAAGATGTCGATCATCGACCAACGACCAATCCAGTCGGTTAC
Source organism: Idiomarinaceae bacterium (assembly GCA_002685255.1). Lineage (GTDB taxonomy): Bacteria > Pseudomonadota > Gammaproteobacteria > Enterobacterales > Alteromonadaceae > Idiomarina. Next base: position 15,119 of record NYWU01000041.1, on the reverse strand, counting down.
TCGATACAACCATAGCGCGCTTTTCGGGCGCTTTGAAGTATCCTGCTGCGCCAAAATAGCCAATGTCGCTAAAATCAGAATCTTAGCAATTGGAATCACCAGACTCGCGACAAAAACAATAATCGCAATCGGTATATCGCCACTTTGCCACAACGATAATACACCGCCTACGATAGTTTGCGGTTGCGCTGAACCGAGGGCCACGGTTTCCATAATCGGTAAAAGTTGGGCGGGGATAAGCATCAAGGCGGCTGCGAGCAACAATGCAAACGTCAGTGAAGTGCGGCCCAATCGAGCTGTCCAAAGTGGTTCGTGGCAACGCCAGCATTCGGCGTGTGTCGGCTGATTTGCAGCGTAACAAACTGGACACCCCACCACATGATGTTCATGGGCGCTTTGACCTACCATATTACGATAGTTTGATGCCTCTTCATCAGCAGGCCACAGTGGATGTCGCTTCATCCGCTCAACCACGAGCAGCAGTAAAGAAACAAAACCAGCAAACGCTACTACACCGTAACCAAACTCGATAGTCGCATAGCCCGCTAGCTTAATAAAACTGATAAGTGCGCCAATTAAAAACACATCGGCCATCATCCATACGCGAATGTATTTAATGGCGCGAACCAGCCAGCGTCCGAATCGATAATTGACGCGTTCCCGCCACATTAGAATCGTTGCAGAGGCGAGCAAAAACAGCGCCGGCAAAACGACGACCGACAATAATACAACTATAGCAAGCCACTGCTCATGAAACGCCGCCAACTTGCGACTGCTATCCAATAGGGTCATTTGCTGGCCTTGCCCGGATACGCTGTAACCAACGAACGTCATCTCTGTCGCAGGAATGAGAAGAATCAGGGCGGCAATAATCAGCGCAATCGTATGGCTTACGCTGAGCGTGTGGCCACCTAAAAAGTGGCCACAGCGTTGGCAACGACTTGACGCACGGTCATTGACCCAATTGATTTGGTCGCAATCGGGACAGACTCGCACATCGTCTAGGTTACTCGTTACCCTCATCGGCATTTTTCTCCGGTGTTATCATTGCGATAACGACCCAGCCTGGTGCAGGCTTAAGTTCACGTTCGGTAGTGAAAATATGGATTTTTTTCTGTTCATCCAAAGCAAACATCGGTACTGCACGCGCTCCATACTGTTGCTGATATTCCTCAAAGCCAAAGTTTTCAGTAATGGGCGTTGACTTAACCTTGGCTCCCTGGAAGTGTAAGCTCGCCAACTTCGAGTAAGTAATACTGTCGCCAAACAAATTGAGCGTATTTTTGTAGTTCTCAGACAGTTGATGACTGGCTCTGAAGTCCGACTCACCGCTATTCAAACCATGCACCTTCGAACTACCAAACCAATCTTGATAATAAACCGAAACCAACGGGTTTAACTGCTTATAAGGTGACATCACCAATAGGCGGCCAATACCGGTTAAATCGATATTATTTGAAGCATGCTCCGAGGCTGGGTTACCAAAGTACACAGGCAAGTTATCCATCCGAGCAAGACGGATATTCTCCCAGTTAGTATCGGCTAAGCGAACCGGAATTTCATGTTCTTTTAGCACGGTCGCTACTGCGCGAGCCATCTGGTTGGCACCAAAAATCAAGAATCCACGCGCCGGCGGCTCAATTAATCCAAGTAGCCGCGCTAGTGGTTTTGCAGTCAAACTTTGCAGCACCACTGTCATCATAATCACTAAGAAGACCAGCGGCACAATCTGCGACGCATCGGTCCAACCGGACTGCTCCATCTTTAACGCAAATAACGCCGACACCGCCGCGGCAACGATACCTCTGGGTGCTATCCACGACAGAAGCAACTTATCCTTAAAACGTAATTCGGTGCCGATAGCCGACAACCAAACGCTTAGAGGGCGCACGAGGAACATAATTACCGCAAGCAGGATAATCGAAGGCACACCCAAGGCATCAAAGTCAGCGAAATCGAGACGCGCAGCTAACAGAATAAACAATGCCGAGATCAGCAGCACTGAGAGAGTCTCTTTAAACTCCAAAATCTCATCAAGATTAAGATTTTTGGTATTCGCCATCGCCATCCCCATAACGGTGACGGTGAGAAGGCCTGATTCATGTTGAATGGCATTCGACAATGCAAAGACACCCAAAACAATAGTCAGTGTTGCAACATTCTGTAAGTAATGCGGGAACCAACCTCGACCCAGAGCAAGACCTAGCAGCTTGGCCGCCGCCCAACCAAAGAAGAAACCAATGCCGATGGTTTTCGCAAAAGCCTGTAAGGCATGCAACATGGCAACGTCTTGGCTGGCAATAATAAACTCATAAACTAAGACTGCCAGTAAAGCGCCCAGCGGATCGATGATAATCCCCTCCCAGCGCAAAATGTTCGCCAACTTATTAATCGGTCGAATTGAGCGGATCATTGGCTGAATAACCGTCGGCCCGGTCACCACCACCAATGCGCCGAACAACGATGCGATTTCCCAACGCCAATCCATAATAAAGTGCGTCGCGACACTGATGGTTACCCATGTAACCACCATACCGATGCTGACTAAGTTGGTCACCATACGGCCATGACCGCGTATTTCGTCAAACTTAAGCGTCAAGCTCCCCTCAAAAAGGATGACCGCAACAGCCAGGGAAACCACGGGGAACAGTAAATGGTCGAACAACTGATCGGGTTGCAACCAACCTAACGTAGGTCCCACCAAGAGGCCACAGACTAGCAACGGCAAAATTGCCGGCAGTTTAATGCGCCAGGCTAACCATTGGCAACAAATCGACAACACACCGATAAGCGCTAACATGGATAAGTCAGACATAGGGTCTCCAGTAAAGTATGAGCTTGTGCTCTGTTATTTTATTTGACATTGACCGCCACTCAAATGAGAATGGCTATCATTAAACTTTAATTTTGATACACTTAAGTTATTAACCTACGCGAATTATTGGTAAGAGGTTTGAATATGGCAATAAAAATTACTCCCCTCAAGCTTGCAATGGCAACCATTATCGGTGCAGCCACACTCGCAGGCTCATTCGCGCAAGCGGCTGAAGTTAATATTTATTCATCGCGGAAGCAAGCATTGATCAAGCCTCTGCTCGATAAATTTACTGAGCAAACAGGTATTGAGGTTAACCTGCTGACCGGTAATTCAGACGCATTGCTATCTCGTTTAACGGCCGAAGGTGAAAATACCCCAGCGGACTTATTTCTAACCGTTGACGCTGGCGCGCTGCATCGTGCCGTTACCGCCGACGTGTTTCAAGCGATCGATTCTGAGTTCGCCCATAAAACTGTGCCAGCGCATTTTCGCGACAGCGATGACCAATGGGTGGGCTTGAGCCTGCGTGCTCGCCCAATTTTTTATTCGCCAGACCGTGTCGATCCAAGCAAACTCGAAAATTACATGAGTCTAGCCGACGACCAATGGCAAGACCGTATTTGTATTCGCTCGTCGAATAACATCTATAACCAGTCGTTAGTTGCGGCATTGCTCGACCACTACGGCGAACAAAAAATCATGGATTGGGCTAAGGATTTAGTCGACAATTTCGCCCGTACGCCGGTCGGCGGCGATCGTGACCAAATTAAAGGCGTCGCATACGGCGTGTGTGATATCGCCGTAGCGAACACTTACTATTTTGGTCATATGCTGAATTCCGACCAAGCTGAAGAACGCGAAGCAGCTGAAAAAGTTAAGATTTTCTGGCCGGCGCAAAACGGCAATGGCACCCACGTGAATGTGTCGGGTATTGGCATCACTAAACATGCGAAACATGTCGATGAAGCCACACAATTAATCGAATTTCTACTCTCAGAAGCCTCACAAAAATGGTATGCTGAAGCCAATTATGAGTACCCTGTACGTGAAGGCGTTGAGTGGAGTGAGACCCTCAAGCAATGGGGTGACTTCAAACAAGACGATATTTCGATGGATATTTTAGGTGAGAATAACGCAGAAGCCGTCCGTTTAATGAACTCGGCAGGCTGGCGTTAATTCCTCACTAGGCTTTAAGGAGCAGCTATGACCCGCGGCCCGCTCGTGCTGTTCGGCGTTGCGGCACTGGTAGGGCTACCACTGTTTGTGGTGGCCTTATCTTTGTTAAATCCTAATTGGGATATATTAAATCACCTTTGGCAAACGGTGATACCCGAGTACATTTCTCATTCACTGATACTATTGGTATCGGTGGGGTTTGGCGTGACTATCCTCGGCGTCAGCACCGCATGGTGCGTAAGCCAATACGATTTCCCAGGTTGGCGCTGGGTAAGTTGGGGGCTACTACTTCCTTTAGCCATGCCCGCCTATATCTCAGCTTATACTTATACTGGCCTACTGGATTACGCCGGTCCCGTACAGCAAGCATTACGCGACACCTTCGACCTCAGCATTGGTGAGTATTGGTTTCCCAGTATTCGGAGCATCGAAGGCGCTATATTCGTATTAAGCTTAGTGCTTTACCCATACGTTTATCTGATTACTCGTGCGGCTTTCATGCAGCAATCAACCGCCGCATTTGAAAGTGCACGGACATTAGGCGCAGGTCCTGTCCGGAGCTTCTTTCGTATCGCACTCCCATTAGCACGACCGGCTATCGCAACGGGCGTCACGCTTGCTTTAATGGAGACACTCGCCGACTACGGCACCATGGAATACTTTGGTGTTACCGTATTTACTACGGGTATTTTCCGTACGTGGTACGGTATGGGTGATGCTCAGGGTGCGTTGCAGTTAGCGTCTATTCTCCTGCTGTTTGTTATTGTACTCATTCTAATTGAGCGTTATTCAAGGCGACAGGCCAAGTTTTATCAGCGCCGCAGCCAAAATAATAACTTTAGAAAGCCGTTACGTGGCAAAGCGGCGTGGCTTGCGTCGGCGGTGTGTTGGCTTCCTATTGTGCTCGGCTTCGCCATTCCCGCAAGTCAGTTACTGATGTGGTCGATTGAACGTGCTGATATTTGGACCCAGGCGTCCTTCTGGACACTGACACTCAATACGCTTTGGTTAGGTTTATTGGCCGCTACTATAACGGTAGCGTTAGCGCTCTGGCTCGCCTATGGTCGCCGTCGCCATCCCACCCGAGCAATCCGCACAGCAATAACCACCGCCGGGCTTGGGTATGCGATTCCAGGCATCGTCATTGCCGTTGGCATCTTGATTCCACTCGCGTGGCTTGATCACCGTATTATCGATTTCAGTAAATCGCTCTTCGGCGTGAACCCGGGTCTATTGTTAAGCGGCACCGTTGTTGCTTTAGTATTTGCTTATACGGTGCGCTTTTTGTCGATTTCCTTGCAGACAATTAGCTCGGGACTGGAGCAAATCACACCCCAAATGGATGACAGCGCACGTACGTTAGGTGCCAGTTCACGTCGCATCATGACTCGGATACATTTACCGTTACTTAAAAGCTCAATTCTCGCCGCACTGATATTGGTCTTGGTTGATGTCATGAAAGAACTGCCCGCGACTTTGGTGTTACGCCCCTTTAATTTTAATACCTTAGCGGTCAAAGCCTTCGAAATGGCCTCGGATGAGCGGCTTGCAGATGCAGGACCACCTGCGCTAATGATTGTTTTGGTGGGCTTAATTCCAGTATTGATGCTGTCACGTGCCTTGCGCACTCAAACGATTAAAACGGGAGACTAGATGAAGCCGTTAGTAGAACTTGATTCAGTGTCCATTGAGTTAGGTAAGGAACGTATTGTTGAGCAACTCTCGTTCTCACTGAATGAGGGTGACATTGGCTGCTTATTGGGGCCTAGCGGCTGTGGTAAAACGACCTTGCTACGCACCATCGCCGGTTTTTCTGAAGTCACCGATGGTGCCATACGTCTCTATGGTGAGGAAGTCGCTTCAACGAAAGTGCAAATGCCCACCGAGCAACGTCAAATAGGCATGATGTTCCAAGACTTTGCCTTGTTTCCACACCTTACTGTGGAAGAAAATATCGCCTTTGGCATTAATACTTGGTCGAAAGTCGAACAAAAGCAGCGCGTAAAACAACTGCTTCAACGGGTCGACCTGACCGGCTATCAAAATCGTTATCCGCATGAGTTATCGGGCGGGCAACAACAACGAATTGCGCTTGCCCGTGCTTTGGCTCCCAAACCTAAACTGATGTTATTAGATGAACCTTTTTCCAGTTTGGACGCAGAGCTGCGTGAATTACTGGCACAAGATGTGCGTAATCTATTAAAAGAAGAAGGTATTACTGCGTTGCTAGTGACTCATGATCAGCAAGAGGCCTTTGCCATGGCAGATAAGGCGGGGGTCATGTACGCGGGTCAGTTATTGCAGTGGAATACTCCTTACGAGTTGTATCATCAGCCCGAGCACGAGCTCGTAGCCGACTTTATTGGCCGAGGCGTGTTACTAAACGGTCAGATTAAATCAAATCAACTGCACAGCGCTTTAGGTGTTATCGACCATGAAGTGCTCTGTGATCAAGACGATCACGATGTCACCTTCCTCGTGCGGCCGGATGATGTATTAATTGTGCCGACCGAGCAACCTCACCGTCTTCAGGCTCAGGTGGTTGGACGCGGCTTTCGCGGATCGCATTACCTGTATACGCTCGCTTTAGACAACCATGAACACGTACTGGCAGTTGGGCCTTCACACCAACCGTTGCAGTCTGGTCAAATGGTAGGGATAAATGTTGACTTCGACCATTTAGTGGTGTTTGATTCCAATATATGTCAATTACCTGACTAAGCGTTCAATAATCAATCACTTATGTGATTCGGGCGCTTATTACTGGAGCGTTTTATGAATTTTTTAATCGATGCTTGGGATTTTAACCAGCACCCCGCGCAAGCGATCAACAACGACGACACTGTTAAGTCTCGTCCGGGTTGTTGGTTCCACTTTCAGCGTGACGTGGAAGGTCTCAATGAATGGTTAAAAGCCGCTGATATTCCTGAACCTATTATTGACGCCATGCTTGAAGAGGATACGCGTCCACGCTTTCAGCGACTCAAAGACGGCTTTGTACTGTTGTTGCGAGGTGTGAACCTGAATGAGGGCGCTCAACCTGAAGATATGATGAGCTTACGCATCCTCTATTATAAAGACACTGTGTATACGTTTCGCAAGCACCATTTCAAAGCAGTAGCGCATATACGTGATGACCTGCAAAACCAACAAGGACCTGAAAGCCTCAATGATTTTTTGGTTCACCTTGTCGAGCAGTTAAACCAGAAGATCGAAGATGTCATTGACGATATTGAGCTCAACGTCGAGCAAATGGAGACGGAAGGCTTTGATAACACAGCGGAGCAACAAAAGAAGCTGACCGTCATGCATCGCCGTCTGCTGCGCTTAAACCGCTTTATTCGCCCACAACTAGCCGCACTGGATAAGTTTACTAGTGAGAGCGAGAAGTGGGTCGATGCGGAATTGCATCAGTGGCTACTCAATGAGCGCGATACCACTCAGCGGTTGTTGGAGCAAATCGACCTGATGCTTGAACAAGTGTGGATGCAGCGCGAGCAAATTCAACAAGCGGTCGCCGAAAAGATGAACCGAAATACTTACTGGCTTTCAGTCATCGCAGGCGTATTTTTGCCATTGAGCTTTTTAACCGGGGTGTTTGGTATCAACATTGGTGGCATGCCTGGCGTAGAGAACACCAGTGCCTTTGAGATTTTTTGCTGGATTCTCTTGGGGATCGCGGTGGTCGAGTTTTTATTGTTAAGACGTCTGCGGTTTTGGTAACCCCTGTCGCACCAAGCAACACAAAAAAACGCGGCTAACTCTGCCGCGTTTTTATGATTTAATGAGATTAACCTTACTTCATGCCTTGCAAATAAAGCGCCTCTCCCAAGCGGTCCATCAGGTTCAATTGGATACGCAGCCAATAGGCGTGGTCTTCTTCCGTATCACGTAAAATACCGACCAACATATCACGCGTGACATAGTCATCCACCTGCTCACAATAATCGATCACTTCACGCAAGGTTTTGGCGTTGTTGTATTCCAGCTGTAGGTCATTTTCTAACATTTCGCGCACGTCCGAGCCGATATTGTGAGGCTCGCGGTTGGACATATTAGGTTTACCTTCCAAAAATAAAATACGACGAATCAATAGGTCAGCATGACCACGCTCATCGTCAATCTCATGATTGATACGTTCGTATAACTTCATCAATCCCATGTCTTCATACTGGCGCGAATGGGATGTGTATTGGTCAATAGAGGTCAGTTCGAAAGCGAGTAAACGATTTAACTGCTCGACGACTTTGTTCTCTGCTTTCATTCTAGTCCTCCTCTTTTAACATCGACTGAAGGTATACTTCTGTACCTAAGCGCGACATTAAATCGATTTGTGTTTCTAACCAGTCTAAATGCTCTTCTTGCTTATCAAGAATCTTATTCAGGGCATCGCGACTGACGTAATCTTGATGGCTTTCACACACTTTAACTGCATCACGAATGGCATTGATGTCGTTGAACTGAACCTTATGGTCCATTTCTAACATTTCACGTGGGTCTTCACCGATATAAAGTTTTCCGAGCTCTTGTAAATTCGGCATGCCCTCTAAAAATAGCAACCGTTCAATAAGCACATCAGCGTGCTTCATCTCTTCGATAGATGCTTTATAAACAACATTGTTGAGGGATTCAAAACCCCAGTCTCGAAACATGCGCGCATGTAAGAAGTACTGGTTGATGGCGGTCAATTTGAGCGTCAGCACCTTGTTAAGCTGCTGAATGACTTTTGCGTCACCTTTCATGCGGGATGTGCTCCTTAAGCTGGTTCTAAAATTAGAAACTCAGTTAAGTGTAGCACACCGTAGTAGGAATTTTAGTGCCAGGAAGCACATGATCGTTACGTTTTTCTAAAGCCTCATTCAAGACTTCCTTAGCGCATTGCTTACAACAACCACATTGCGAGGCGACACCGTACTGCTGACGGAGCTCTCGCATACTCGACACCTCGCCAGCAGCAACTGACTTAGCAATGGTTTTATCCGAAACGCCTTTGCATAAACAAACGTACACTGAACATCACCTCGTAATTAACTAATAATGAGTGTAATGCTAATGCGAACGATTTTCAACAATAATGAATAAAAAAGCCGCGACTCGCGCGGCTCACTTTTATAGTCAGTCTATTTAACTTGTTAACGCGGGTGTGAATCCCGTGCTTATCAGATAAACCGTATAAGCCACATAAAGCACTAAAAACGTCACGCCATGTACGCGGTTGATGCGCCCTAAACGATTGACTCGCAAAGAAAATAGCAACAATAATAATGTTAAACCTGCCATTGCGACCCAGTCACGCGACAGTACTAACGGTTCTAAATCAATCGGATGGATGGCACCAGCAATACCCACGACCGCTAAGGTATTGAACATGTTTGAACCAATCACGTTACCCAACGCCAAGTCATGCTCGTTTTTGCGCGTCGCAGCGATGGCAGAGGCGAGTTCTGGCAGCGATGTACCAATAGCGACCACAGTCAAGCCAATCACCAAGTCACTCACACCAAGCGCAGTAGCAATGTTTACCGCCCCCCAAACGAGTGCTCTGGAGCTCACAACCAATAACACTAAACCAATAATCAACCAGATAACCGCAGGCTTCATCGACATCGGATTAGCGTCGACTTCCTGGGTAAACTCAGCGGCCAAGCTATCGTCGCTACTGTTTTTGCCCAACCAGATTGACCAACCCATGTAAATCGCGAAGATAGCTAATAGGACCCAAGCTTCAATGGCGGTTATTTGATAATCCCACAGAAAAGCAGCCGTCAATAAAGTAATCGCGATCAGCACCGGCAACTCACGTTTGATCACCCCTGACTGCACTGCAATCGGTGCCAACACGGCCGTTAAGCCCAACACTAAAGCAATATTCGTGATATTGGAACCGTACGCATTACCGAGTGCGAGTGCTGGGTTACCTTGTGATGATGCCAACGCCGAGACCACCATCTCTGGCGCTGAAGTACCGAAACCAATGATCACCATGCCAATAACAAGCGGCGCCATACCTAAGTTTTTAGCAACCGCGGCAGCGCCTTCGACAAAGCGATCCGCACTCCAGACTAGGACAATTAAACCTAAAACAACTGCGACAATAGAGAGTGTCATTCAATACCCGTTAAATTAACTTACAAAGCCTCTATTCTAACGGTATTTCAACTGACTTTCCTAGCTTCATTTTGCTGCTTTACCACGGTTTGAATCATCTCAACACTATCCGGGTCGTCTATCGTCGAGGGGACTGCTACAGTGCCGCCCTGTAGCACTTGTCGAATCAAGCGGCGAAGAATTTTTCCAGAGCGTGTCTTGGGCAACTTAGGTACGATGTAGAGCGTTTTTAAACACGCGATCGCACCGATCGTCTCACGAATTTGAGCAATGAGTTGCGCCTGTAATTCCTCTGTCGTGATGTGCACGTCATTTTTTAAAATCACTAACCCCACAGGTAACTCGCCCTTAAGCTCATCAGGTTGACCAACAACAGCACATTCAGCGACAGCAGTATGTTGCGCTAATACTTCTTCCATTTCACCGGTCGACAGTCGGTGACCCGCGACATTAATCACGTCATCAGTGCGGCCCATAATGAATACGTAGCCGTCGTCATCCATATAACCACCGTCTCCACTACAATAGTAACCTGGAAACGCCTTCAGGTAGCTATCTTGTAAGCGTTGCTCATCACCCCACACTGTTGGCAAACAGCCGGGTGGAAGTGGCAGGCGTAAACACACAGAACCTTCTTCATTAGCGCCTAATGGCTGACCTTGTGGATCGAGGATGGCAAATTCATAACCCGGCACAGGTAGGCTTGAAGAACCCGGTTTTACAGGGGTAGCGCCTACCCCCACCGGATTAGCGCACATCGGCCAACCACTCTCAGTCTGCCACCAATGATCATATACTGGACGCTGAGTCAGCTCTTCAGTCCACTCGAGCGTGGCGGGATCGAGCCGCTCACCGGCCATATAAATACGCTTCAACGCGCTAATATCGTATTTAGCTAAATATTCACCATGAGGATCTTCTTTTTTAATGGCACGAAACGCCGTGGGGGCCGAAAACACAGCCGATGCTTGATAGTCCTGGATAATCCGCCAAAACGCACCCGCGTCGGGCGTATTAATGGGCTTACCTTCGTAAAGTACTGAACTACAACCAAATAGTAGAGGACCATATACAATATAGGAATGCCCGACGACCCAGCCGACGTCCGACGCAGTGAATAGGGTTTCCCCAGGGTACATACCGTAAACGTAATTCATAGAGAAGTTCAGTGCCACTGCATAGCCACCATGGTCACGTACCACACCTTTTGGGCGTCCCGTAGTTCCCGAAGTGTATAGAATATACAATGGGTGGGTGGCGTTCACCGGCACAGCGTCGACCTTAACTGCGTCTTTTATCGCATCTGTCCAGTCGATGTCACGCGGCGGTTGCATCGACGCTTGGCTCTGCGGACGTTGATACACAATGACATGCTGTGGCGGGTGTTCAGCTTCTTGTAATGCTTTATCGACAATGGGTTTGTAATCGAGTACTCGTTGTCCCTCGATGCCGCATGACGCGGTGATCAGTAAGGCCGGCTCTGCGTCATCGATGCGGATTGCAAGTTCGTGCGCCGCGAAACCACCAAACACAACGGAGTGAATCGCGCCCAACCGTGCACACGCAAGCATTGCAATGGCTGCCTGTGGGATCATCGGCATGTAAATAACCACGCGGTCGCCTTTACTCACACCCGCCGCTCGGATCATACCGGCACAGCGCGCCACTTCGTCGCGCAACTGATTAAATGTCCACTGCTGTTTGGTCTGCGTAACGGGAGAGTCGTAGTACAGGGCAACTTGTTCACCTCGACCCGCCTCTATCTGCGCATCGAGTGCTTGGTAGCTGATATTGCACTCGCCATCGGGGAACCAATCGGCTAAGCCATTGGTTTCTAAATTAGCCGCCTGCTGGGGGGCTTTGAACCAATGTAGACGGTGCGCCTGCTCGAGCCAGAAACCTTCAGGATCTTGCTGAGCATCAGAATAAAGTTGGTGATAGGCTTGCATATACTCACTCCGCAACCAAGTTCAGTTGCGATAAGCATATGCAAGCAAATAGAAATTAAACATTCGACTTAGGTCGAAGTGCGTCGCGCATTGTGCGCGACACTCGGTATCGCACCTTGCGCCCAAGGCGCAAGCTACGATTAATCGTCGATTTCGGCCTCGTAAACAAGCACGTAGCTTTCTTCTTGCCACTGACCTTCGACTTCGACCACCACACCTTCAGCTAATGCATCAACGAACGCTTGTAGTGTGACTTCTTCATCATTGATTTTTAGCTCACTGTCAGTGGTTAAACGTGCTTCGATACCATTAACCGTAAAAGCTTCGCCATTGACGTCAGTCACCTCACCTTCGTATTCGGTATAGCCCTGGCGGTCATCACCGTCATCATCACCGTCGTCGGCATCATCGTCGTCGTCAAGATCGACCTCGACTTTATGCGCAATCAATTGATCACCGTCCCACTCGCCTTCAACCTCAACGCGCAACTCAGTATCGCCATCGAACAACGCAATGAACTCATCGAGCGAAATCCGCGAATCATCGGTTTTAAAACGCGTTTCGTCATTAACGATGACTTCGACTCCGGCAAGGGTAAAGCCCGTCTCAGAAATATCACTGGGCACGCCCTTAACTTCACCGTCCCGATCTTCCTCATCTAACCGCTTGATCTTCAGAGCGATAGCTTGACCTTGTTGGTCTTCACGCGCAATCACACGTAGTACGTCGTTAACGGCAATATCGTCGAACGTGAATTGGCGCAAGTCAGCATCCGAATCATCTTTATAACGAGTTTGCGAGGTTGTTAAGAATTCAATGCCGTTTACCGTAATCAATCCGTTATCTGCATCAATTTCACTGACAGCACCTTCGGTACGTCCTACCGCACGGTACTCTTGAAATTCTATTTCTTCAGCAACCCAAGACTCGCCATCATTACGTGCTTCAACTTTAATACGAACACCGTTACTCAGATCGGCCTCTTCACCCTCATCAAATTCAGTATCGTCATCGAGGGCAACTTGGTAACCTTTGATGACAAAAGTACCCGCCGCAGCATCATAATTACCGACAACACCGGCAACTTCGAGCTCATCAACATCGTCGTCTAAGCGACTATCTTTTTGTTCAATAGAATCAGCGATCAACGTATCTGAGGTTGAATCATACTGACTTCCTTCAACTTTAATGGCTAACCCATCTTGCAAATCGTCAGCCGTCATCTCTTCGAAGCTCGCCTGAGAGTAATCGATGGTGAGCTCGCCCAACATGAACGTTTGCGCGTCCGTATCGAGCCCCGCTATGTTACCTTTTACTTTAAGCTCATCCTCGTCGCTCTCAAGCTCCACCAAGGTCGCGTAAAATTCACCGTCTTCGTTTAAATAACCACTGATTTCAACAAAATCGCCGACCGCGAGCGTACTGTCGGTCACTCCCACAAATTCCGTAACATCATCAAAATTAATGGTTTGACCTAATACCGTAAACGCTTGGTTATCAATATCGATAAAGTCGACGCGACCCTGAATTTCTTCTTCATATTCGATTTCACTGGCTTCCGGTGTTTCGTTACCGGACCGTGTGGCTTTCATTTTTACCACCATGCCGACCTTTAGGTCACTCTCGGTGCCAGATTGAGCATTATCAAGCGCAATGGTGGCGTTGTCAGAACGATAACGTTCGCCGTTAACGTAAACACTACCAAAACCCGTGATGACTCCTTCGGTGACAATTGTAGATGATGCGGTTTCATTACCGCCGCCATTATCGCCGGTTGATGAGTCGGTGCTTGAATCAGACCCGCCACAGGCCGCGAGCGCACTACTGAGCGCGATAACGAGTAAGGAACGTTTAAACATGACTATCTCCTAACAGAATGAAACTTCAATTTGAAACACTTTGTTACAATAGACAATATGCTTTCTGCTAAACAGTCTCTTTACTATTTCTAAACAAAAATTCAATACCCCACGTAGGTCGCGCATTTTGCGCGACATCAACCATCGCGGCATTGGCCCCCACCCACCGTAGGTCGCGCATCCTGCGCGACATCAACCAGCGCGGCATTGGCCCCCACCCACCGTAGGTCGCGCATCCTGCGCGACATCAACCATTGCATCTTGCGCCCAAGGCGCAAGCTACCGTACCATGGCGGCAGATATCCGCTTAAAAGATGCACATAAATGACCAACATTGAATTGAATAATGTCAGCCTAAAACTCGGTGATAACTTAATTTTAGATTCCGTTACGCTCACGCTACCAGAAGGGCAGTATCAGCTAACAGGTAAAAACGGTGCGGGAAAGTCCACTTTTTTACAACTTCTTAGCGGGTTAATCATGCCCAGCTCGGGCTCGTTGAACGTTGACGATCGCCCCAATCTCGTTGCCGATAGTATTCAAATCCCCGACAACATGACGGTAACTACCGTGTTTTCGCTATACGATAAGTATCAACGTTGCGACACCACACAGCGCAGTCAATTGATTGAAGCTTTCCAGTTCTCAGATTGTTTAACAGCAACGGTAGGTAAGCTTTCGCAAGGAAATCAACAAAAGCTCAAATTGATACTGGCGCTCTCAGGCAACGGGCACTGGCTATTACTTGACGAGCCGTTTAACGGCCTAGATTCGACGAGTGCCGCCACTTTGAATCAAATGTTAGCGGAACTACATCGCCCTTCTATCGTCATTGATCATAGCGAGCAGCTCACCAACTTGCGCCCAAGGCGCAAGTTACATATCGATAACAAATCCATTGTATTGGTGTAGGTCGCGCATCTTGCGCGACAACAACCATCGCGACATTGGCCCCAGCCCCCGTAGGTCGCGCATTTTGCGCGACAACAACCATCGCGACATTGGCCCCAGCCCCCGTAGGTCGCGCATCCTGCGCGACAACAACCACCGCCCTTGCGCCAAAGGCGCAAGCTACGCGGGCATAAAAAAACCGCCGTAACGGCGGTTTTTTTGGATATGGCGGAGAGAGAGGGATTCGAACCCTCGATACGTTGCCGTATACACACTTTCCAGGCGTGCTCCTTCAGCCACTCGGACACCTCTCCATAG
>NYWU01000013.1 GCA_002685255.1 Idiomarinaceae bacterium | reverse complement strand
GCCAGCACTTCGATCACAGTAACAGGAACAGAAGCGCCGTCTTCCTGGAAGACACGCGTCATTCCTACTTTACGACCGACTAGACCTATAGCCATTGTTAAAACCTCTCGTGTGTAATCCTATTACTGCCCACTTAACCCAAGCTGATCTGTACATCAACGCCAGCTGCCAAATCCAAACGCATTAACGCGTCAACAGTTTTGTCAGTTGGGTCCATGATATCGATCAGACGCTTGTGGGTGCGGATTTCGTACTGGTCACGCGCATCTTTGTTTACGTGTGGAGAAATCAGCACGGTGAAGCGTTCTTTCCGAGTTGGCAGTGGAATTGGTCCACGTACCTGCGCGCCAGTGCGTTTTGCAGTATCAACGATCTCTGCAGTTGACTGGTCAATCAGACGGTGATCGAACGCTTTCAATCGAATCCGAATTCTTTGATTAGCCATAAAAAATCAAAGCCTCAAATTAAAGAGCATTTAAAAAAGAGCACAGACAAACGCAACCTCCCTGGCACATACCGGGGGTGCGATTATCTACGTCAACCATTCAATCCCCTATCGGGACTGTTGTGGAACACCAATTAAGCAAGTCGCTAAACTTAAACAAAAATTGATGTGGTCGCGAATTATACAGCTTCGCGACCGGTTGTCAACATTTAGCAGTAAGTAGGTCGCGCCTATGGCGCGACTTCATGGTGTTACTTGCGCCAAAGGCGCAAGCTACCCAAAGGCGCAAGCTACTTGGCGTACTCTTCGACCTGCCGCCAGACGCGCATTAAATTGCCACCCAAGATCATTTTAATTTCTTCATCGGTGTAACCGCGGTCTAGCAAACCCTGAACCAAATTAGGATAACTCGACACGTCTTTCAAACCTACAGGCAAGGAATCACCGACACCGTCGTAATCCGAACCGATACCAATGTGCTCGACACCAATCAACGCTTTCACATGGTCGATATGGTCTAGGACTTGGTCAAGCGTCGCATACGGGTATGGGTTGTTTTTCTCAATCTCAGCAATACGCTGCTTTGCTTCCTCAGAGTCTTCGCCATACTGATCTTTTACCGCCTCAATACGCTTTTTAAGCATATCGCGATAGCGGTTGGCTTGCTTTGCAACAAATGAAGACCCAAAGTTGATTTGAATGACACCGCCATTTTCACCAAGCTTTTTCAGCATGTCGTCACTCATGTTGCGTTCAAAACCTGGTGTGTACTGACGTAAAGACGAATGTGACGCGATAACGGGCGCCTCACTGATCTCGATAACTTGATAAAACGCATCATCGGAGATATGTGAAACATCGACCATCACACCGATATCATTCATTGCTTTCACAAGCTTCTTACCAAAAGGTGATAAACCATCCCATTGGCGACGGATATCGTATGATGAATCCGAGATATGGTTGGACTGTGAGTGCGCCAACGTAATGTAGCGAATACCGCGCTTGTAGAAGTGCTCAAGGTTGGCAAGATCACCCTCGATGGGGGTGCCGTTTTCCATTCCCAAGGCAATAGACATTAAGCCTTTTTCAGTGTTTTCCTTCACTTGCTCTGTCGTATAAGCCATAGCGAATTTATCTGGCGCACGACCGACGAGAGCCTCCATACTATCTATAAGCTCATTCGCTAGTTGAATACTCCCACCACTCTGTTCGTAATGCGCAGGAATATAAATTGACATGAAAGGGGCATTTAACCCGCCCTCTACCGCTCTTGGATAATCAAAATCTCCACCCTCGGTAGCGACGGTCACATCCTCCCACTCGTTATGAATACGATAGGGGACGTCGATGTGCGTATCGATAAGTAGGTTTTCTTTCGCTAGCATACGTGCTTTACCGCTAGCGGTATATTCTTCAGCAAAACTAGATGTTGCGGTAGCGACAAGTGCCGCTAGTGCCGTCATTGTAATTGTCTTTTTTAACATGCAAGTTCCTTAACACAACCAAAACAGAGAACTTGCAGATTAACAAAACTTTAACCCTGACGCACTAGCGATGAACTCGCGGCGGTCACCGCACCGATGATAACTGTGCCTAACACCGGTGCGATTAACCAAACCAACCACCAATGAGTGATATACGCCATGGTGATTACTCGCTTTTGTTGTCGTCGTTTGACTCAGCTGAGTCATCCCGTGATTCACGTGAAGCAAGGGCTTCTTCGCTAAACAGTTCAGTAGTGATTTCATCGAGAGTGGATACAACAGCATCTTTTGATGCTTGCCACAGTGACTCAGAAATTGAACTGACCTCAGTTTGAAGAGCGCTACGGATGCT
Source organism: Idiomarinaceae bacterium (assembly GCA_002685255.1). Taxonomy (GTDB): domain Bacteria; phylum Pseudomonadota; class Gammaproteobacteria; order Enterobacterales; family Alteromonadaceae; genus Idiomarina. Next base: position 38,700 of record NYWU01000013.1, on the reverse strand, counting down.
ACTCTCTTGACTATCTTGAGCCATTGCAGGGACTGAACTCAATGCGGCAACGGCTGACAAAGTAATGATTAATTTTTTCATGGTTGTGCTCCTTTGAAGGTAACGTATTAATTAAGTCGCTATTACTCTTTCAAAGGTTGTGCCAACTCTTAAAAAATTATAACCATTTGTTTTTAAAGAACTTTATTAGAACTTTAACTCAGCACCTTTTTTTGGAGTGGTGAAAAAATTACACAGTTTTACAAAACACGCTAACTTTTAGCTAATATCACTACTGAATATCTGCGAGCCGCAGTGCACTATTCTGACGAAACTCAAGTGCCCCTTCTATGAGCGTTTCAGCATCATTTGCACGAGGACCTTTTATGCTGAGGTACTGACGCCATTTCTTGCCCCCGGGCTGGCCTTGATATAACCCCAACATGTGACGAACAACGTGCCATGCCCGACCACCGGCCACAACATGTCGCTGAATATAAGGAACCATCTGACGCGCCACACTGTCTCGCTCGATAACCAAAGGCTGCGTTGAATACAACGATTCCAGTTGAGTGAGTATCCATGGATTCTGATACGCCTCACGCCCGATCATCACGCTATCAACGTGAGCTAGATGCGATTGAGCCTCTGACAGTGTCTTAATACCACCATTAATCGCAATGGGTAAATCACCATACCGTTGCTTGGCGCGATAAACCCGATCATATTGTAGAGGAGGTATTTCTCGATTTTCCTTTGGACTTAACCCATTAAGCCAAGCCTTACGCGCATGCAGCGTTAACTGGTCGACGCCCGCATCCACGCACGCATCCAAAAATTGATATAGAAAGTCGTCGCTGTCGTGCTCATCGATTCCAAGACGAGTCTTTACCGTCACAGGAATGTCTACTTCGGCTTTCATCGCCTTAATGCAATCACTGACTAATTTCGGTTGCGCCATCAAGCAAGCACCAAAGCTGCCATTTTGTACCCGGTCGGACGGACACCCGACATTAATATTGACTTCATCGTAGCCCCTTGCTTGAGCTTGCGCGGCACACTTGGACATTGCCCCCGGATCGGCGCCACCTAACTGCAATGCAACTGGATGCTCTTCGTCATTGTAAGCCAAGAAGTCTTGTTGCCCGTAAATAATCGCTCCCGTCGTAACCATGTCGGTATATAACAAAGTACTCGGACTCAATAGACGGTGAAAATAGCGACAATGGCGATCCGTCCAATCCAGCATCGGGGCGACTGAGGCAAAATGAGGATATAGCTTTGACAACGAAAACTCCTGAACCTTAATGGCGGTAATTCTAAATAATCGACTCACGACATAACGCATCATTATACCCGTTTTAGATTATTCAGAACACCACGTTAGTTCCGTAATAGGATGATATGATTTACACTTTATCGAAGACGATTATTGGGTCGAGCATTGCTTGGCGAACAAATCTAATTAAAATCGAAGCCAGCAGATGAAAAGGTCACATATGGGAACTATCGAAACAGAGCGTTTAATTACCAAAGCGGAAAAACTGTGCCAACAACGAGGCGCTAGACTCACATCCACGCGTCGCGAAGTATTTCGTATACTGGCAGCCCAGAGTGGAGCCGTTGGCGCTTATGATCTCCTTGATATGTTAAAAGGCTCCGTTCCTAATGCAAAGCCGCCGACAATCTATCGGGCGCTCGACTTTCTACAAGAGCAAGGCTTTGTTCATAAGATCACTTCATCGAATAGTTTTGTTCTTTGCTCGCATTTTGAGCACCAACATCCGGTACAAATGTTAATTTGTGATCGCTGTGGTGATGTACAGGAAATCCACTCTGAAGGAGTTTACTCCGAACTACAGTCTCAGGCTGAAGATCAGGGATTCCTGGTAAAAGAGCAAACCATCGAAGCACATGGTTTATGTGCTAAATGCCATTAGTCCTTACTATAACAACAGGAAATACCAATGAAGTTAACTCACCTCCTTGGTGTAGCTGTCGCGAGCATGACGGTCTCTCAGGCCATCAACGCGCAAGCGTTCGACGACAAGTTTCGCCAGTTGAATGACGACAAATACCGTTCTCCTAACATTTATAGAACCGCCTCAGGTGCCCCCGGCCACGGTTATTGGCAACAACAAGCTGATTACGACATTCAGGTCACTTTGAATGACGAAAATCAAAGCATCAATGCCCGTAGCACGATTACCTACACCAATAACTCACCCGATACATTACGTTACATTTGGGTACAGCTGGACCAGAACCGATTTAAGAAAGACTCTATCGGTCCGCAAGCTTCAGCTTCCAGCGCAGAGCGCATGAAGAAAGTCAGCTTTAGCCAAATGGAAACGATGATGACTCAAGAAGAGTTTCCAGCGGGCTATACTATCACTGATGTATCCGATCCGCGTGGCGAGCAAATGGATTACATCATTAACGACACCATGATGCGTATCGATTTAGATAAGCCGCTTAAGTCAGGTGAATCGATTGAATTTAACATTGGCTGGAAATTCAATATCATCGAAGCCGATGTACTTGGCGGCCGTGGTGGCTACGAGTACTTCGAGGATGATGGTAACTACCTGTACGAAATGGCACAGTGGTTCCCTCGTGTAGCAGCGTACTACGATGCTGAAGGCTGGCAAAACAAGCAGTTTATGGGACGCGGCGAGTTCACCTTAGAATTTGGTAACTATGAGGTTGCAATCACCGTACCGGCAGACCATATCGTTGCAGCTACAGGTACGTTGCAAAACCCAGATGACGTGCTAACCGACGAACAACAAGAGCGTTTAGAAGAAGCTGAAACAGCGGATAAGCCAGTTAAGATCGTCACTCAAGAAGAAGCGCTTGAGAACGAAAAAGAAGGCACTTCTGAAACCAAAACGTGGGTTTTCAAAGCCGACAATGTTCGTGATTTTGCGTGGGCTTCATCACGTAAATTTATCTGGGACGCCCAAGGGTTTGATAACGGCGAAAGCGATGTTTTAGCCATGTCTTACTACCCTGAAGAAGGTAATCCTCTTTGGGAGCGGTACTCGACAGCTTCAATTATTCACACAATTGAACACTATAATAAATACAGTTTCGCTTACCCATACCCTGTCGCTATTTCGGTCAATGGTCCCGTTGGTGGTATGGAATATCCCATGCTTACCTTTAATGGTCCACGTCCATACGTTGACGAAGATAGTGGCGAAAAGTACTACTCAAAACGTACTAAATACGGGTTAATCTCGGTCATCATCCACGAAATCGGTCACTCTTACTTCCCAATGATCGTTAACTCTGACGAGCGTCAGTGGACATGGATGGATGAAGGTTTAAACACCTATTTGCAATTCCTCGCTGAACAAGCTTGGGAAGATGATTACCCTTCATGGCGCGGCGAAGCACGTAATATTACAGGTTACATGGCGAGCCAGAATCAAATGCCAATTATGACCAACTCAGAATCGATTCTGCAGTTCGGCAATAATGCGTATGGTAAGCCAGCTACTGCGCTTAATATCTTGCGTGAAACGATTGTTGGTCGTGAATTGTTTGACTTTGCATTCCGTGAGTATTCACGTCGCTGGAAATTCAAACGTCCTACCCCAGAAGATTTCTTCCGCACCTTGGAAGATGCTTCAGGCGTCGACCTCGATTGGTTTATTCGTGGCTGGTTCTACACCACTGACCACGTAGATATCTCGCTCGACAAAGTAAACCTGCTAACCGTCAATACTCAAGATCCAGAAGTCGAAAAGGCTTGGAAGAAACAAGTTGACCAGCAAGATCCAAAATCTATCACTGCGATTCGCAACGAAGATATGGTTAAGAAGATTGCTCAGCAAGAACACCTTCGTGACTTCTATAACGAGAACGACGAGTACACTGTCACCAACGCTGACCGTAATGAGTACAAGCAGTTACTCGACGGTTTGGATGACGAACAGAAACAGATGCTGAAAAATGGCAAAAATTTCTATGTACTCGACTTTAGTAACAAAGGCGGCTTGGTCATGCCTATTTTGTTAGATCTTCATTTCGCTGATGGCACTAAAGAGCACGTACGTATTCCTGCAGAGATCTGGCGTCGTTCACCTGAGCACGTAAGTAAACTGCTGATTCGTGACAAGAAGATCGATCAGATAGTGGTAGACCCTTATTGGGAAACAGCAGATACCGATACTTCAAATAACTATTGGCCTGCACGTGCTGTCCCTTCACGCATTGAACTATATAAGCGCGATCACGGCGATGACAGCATGATGGAGCGCTATAATGAGGAATTAGACACGGATGATAAAAACGCTGAAGAGTAATATTTCGCGTTCTATTATCGGTTTAATCGCCTCGTGTGCGCTGCTACCCCCGGTAGCAGCGCACAAATATTTTTTTGGCTTAACCGATGTTAGTTGGAACGCTCACACCGGCAATATTGAAGTTGTACATCAATACACACTACACGACGTCGAACTCGCCATTGGCCGTTTTTACGATGAACCTTTTAGAATTGACCAGCCTGATGCTGACCAGCGAGTCAAAGAGTGGATACAAGCTAAATTCTCGATGAATGATATTTCGGGTCGCGCCATTAATCTTGACTGGGTTGGACTCGAAGCCGATTTTCAAAACCTGTGGATCTATCAAGAAAAATCACACACAAAAACGGATTTTTGTAATTGGAAAATAACAAACCGTGTTATGCTTTCGACGTACCCTGCTCAAGTTAACACCGTTAATGTGAAAAGTGACGAATTAACGCGTGGCGTTACACTCAACGAGCAACGTGATACAAAAGAAATTAATTGCGGTGAATAAAAGGTAATTATTTATGGACGCAGAGTTCGTGAATCCATTTTTGAATGCGCTCCAAAACGTGCTTTCGATGATGGCTCAGATGGAGCTCAAACCAGGCAAGCCTCAAATCAAAAAGGATGAATATGCGCGGGGCGACGTCTCTGGCATAATCGGTATGGTGGGACCTCAGGTTAAAGGCTCATTCTCGATATCCTTCGAAGAGAATTTGGCATGTGAAATCATGCACAAAATGCTTGGAGAATTACCCGATTCAGTGGATGAAGAAGTCTGTGACATGGTTGGCGAAATTACCAATATGGTCACAGGTGGAGCTAAAAAAGAGCTTGCTGAACGTGGGTTTGACTTTGATATGGCCACACCTATTGTTGTGTCTGGCAGAGATCATACTATCTCTCACAAATCGGAAGGCGCTAAGCTCATTATGCCTTTCAACCATGTGGCAGGTAAGGCCTACATCGAAATTTGCTTTGATAAGCTGAGAGCCTAGTTCTTACTAAGCTCTCACTTCCCATCTAGTAGCGTTCATCGTCAGTTGCACGTGCAAAATTATCGAATCTTGATAGATGCCCGTGGAATTTAAGTTCAACCTTACCTATTGGTCCATTCCGCTGCTTACCAATGATAATCTCAGCCAAGCCCTTTTCTGCGCTATCAGGGTGATAAACTTCATCACGATAAATAAACATAATGACGTCGGCATCCTGCTCAATCGAGCCTGATTCTCGCAAATCCGAGTTTACTGGACGTTTATCAGAGCGTTGTTCGAGTGAACGGTTAAGTTGCGAAAGCGCAACAACGGGAACACTTAACTCCTTCGCCAGTGACTTTAATGAGCGAGAAATTTCCGCAATTTCTAGCGTCCTGTTTTCTGACATCCCGGGTACAGTCATCAACTGCAGGTAGTCAACCATGATCATCGATAAACCACCATGGTCACGTGCAACACGACGTGCCCGTGAGCGCACTTCGGTCGGTGTTAAGCCAGATGAATCATCAATATAAAGATTGTTTTTATCGTTCAGAATATTCATTACCGATGCGATCCGAGCCCAATCGTCATCTTCCAAACGTCCTGTTCTAACGCGGTTTTGGTCTACGCGACTCAGTGAAGCCAACATACGCATCATAATTTGTTCAGATGGCATTTCTAAGCTGAACACCAGCACAGGCTTTTCTTCATTCATCGCCACATTTTCAGCCAGGTTCATCGCAAAGGTGGTTTTACCCATGGATGGCCGAGCGGCTACGATAATCAGATCGGAAGGCTGTAAACCCGCTGTCATCTGATCTAAATCGTGAAACCCCGTTGAAGTCCCGGTGACACCATTATGGTTTTTGATGTTGCTGAGCGTCTCAATTTTCTCAATCGTTTTGGCCAATATATCGCTGACACCTTTTGGCCCCTCGGTCGCGCTGGTGCGCTTTTCAGCAATACGGAATACTTTACTCTCTGCTTCATCAAGGAGCTGTTGGCTGGTTCGGCCTTGAGTGTCATAGCCTGATTCTGCGATGTCATTGGCTGCGGCAATCATTTCCCTGAGCACCGCACGCTCTCGCACAATGTTGGCATAAGCGACAATATTGGCCGCACTCGGTGTATTCTTCGAGATTTCACCTAGGTACGCAAAACCACCCACGGCATCGAGCTCAGTGTTCGCCTCTAACTCCTCAGAAACAGTCACTAAATCCATTGGTTGACTGCTATCGGCGAGAGACTGCATTGCAGTAAAAATCAGGCGATGCGCTCGGTGATAAAAATCTTGTGCGATAATGAGCCCAGACACTTTATCCCAAGCGTCATTATCTAGCATCAAACCACCTAACACAGATTGTTCGGCTTCGATCGAATGAGGCGCTGAACGCAGCGCCTCAATCGACTTATCTCTTTGCTTATTTTTTTCGGCCATTGTTGAGGTCTCTGAACACTCCCTAATGGTGGCTACTATATCGTTAATCGCGACGGATTTCGACAGTTCCTGAAACCGTTGTTATTCCAACGCGAGCACTCCCCGCTCCGACTTCAAAGGTTAACTCTGATGAGGTCCCCCAGCGTGACTCTGTAGGCTTATCATTAGTCAGACGGTTAACAATATCTCCTCCGGCATTGGTCGAGATATCAAAACTTGCATCGGGCGTTGACGCGAAGATGAACTCCATATCACCGCTCACTGATGAGGCCTTTAACTCACCGTTATTTGCCAAATTCAGCGAAATATGAATATCACCACTGACGTTCTTTAAGTTAGCCTTTTTAAGCTTCGGCAACTCACCACTGACGTCCCCCGATACGTTCTGCAAATAAAATTCCTCAAGCTGGTCAGCCCGAACTTTAATATCACCACTGACCGCTTGATAATGCGCAACTTTAGCGGCACTATCCTTATCGTTGATATCGCCACTCACGCTTTCTAAACGCACCAAGCCTGCGATTGCACGCGCATCGATATCACCACTTACGGTACTCACCTCGACACCGCCCTTAATATTCTCGACTTTGACATCGCCACTGACTAAGTTAGCCTCTACGCCGGCTTCCAAGTCAAACGCTTCGAAATCCATCGAAACACCCTTTACATCAAGGTGACTGGTTTTCGGCATGTAAATAGTTAATTTCGAGCCATCATCATCGTCAAACCATCCGTTTTGCTCAGGAGTTTTAACTTGCACGTGCAACGTTGAGCCACGGAGTTCAAAAATAAATTGCTCAGTCCGTTTGTCGAGTGTGCCCGTAACATGAACGACGTTGTCATCGCTCGCCATCACCTCAATTGACCCGCGTTCATTATCAACAAATACTTCAGTACCCTTCGGCACGTCCATTTTTTCATCGACACGCTCTTGTGCAACAGCATTCACCGTTGATAGCGCAACAGCACCCATCAATAATGCAGTTAAAAATTTCATAGTAATCTCCTCGTTTACCAAGCTTAAATTTGTTTCAATACTGGTTTTTGTTGATAGCTTTGCTCTAACAACGCCAGTTCTTGTTCGTTAATCCAACGCAATAACTCCAGCTGCTGTGCATTACCAGGACCAGACGCTAACGCTTCTAGTACCGACTGTCTCGCTTTGGCTAGCTGCTGTAGCTGTGTAGTTAATTCCTCATCACTCTGCTCAATGCCGGCCAGTTTGTAACCACTTTGCAGTGCGGAAACCTGTTGCGCTTGGGTGCTGATCATCTGCGCCGCCGCCGCGTAATAAGGTGACTCATTATTGCTGATATCCCCTCCTGGCTGAGCGCCTTGGTAACCAACAAAAACAGCTACCGCCAACAGACTGGCCGCGAGCGCGCCACCGCCTGCGGCCCACCAGGTACGCGAGCCTTCCTCCCGACGCTCAGTTGGTTGCGGCTCCAAGCGCTGTTCAATGCGCTGCCATAAATCATCTCTCGGCTCTATTGCTTCAGGAGTCTCACGGTGCCGCGCAATAAGTGTTTCTAACTGTTGCTCTTTTTCATTGCTCATAACCACTCCTGCATCATTTTTTTAGCGCGAAAAAACTGCGATTTACTCGTACCTTCGGCAATGTGTAACATGTCAGCAATTTGCTGGTGCGAATAGTCCTCTAACGCATGTAGAACAAACACTTGGCGTGTTTGCTCAGGTAAGCGAATTATCAACTTATCGAGCTCACCTAAATCAATATCACTACTGTCTGCCTCGTCCTGCGTATTATATTCAACGGCTCGCTCATTACGTTTGAACCAACGTGACTTTTTACGCATTTCTGTAATGCCCACATTATTAGCAAGACTAAATAGCCACGTAGAGAACTTTGCACGACCATCAAATTTGGGTAGTGAACGCCAAGCTTGAACAAAGATCTCCTGTACCAAATCATCGGCCAGTGAGCGATCCGCGGTTAACCTAAACACCATTCCATAGACTCCACGTACGTGGCGCTCATATAAGCGCTTGAACGCATGCTTATCGCCATTGGCAGCTAACTCAATATCGTTGCTGTCTGACAATGTCCTCTCCCTGAAAAAAACGTTTAAGTAGCTAATTTATAGAGTAAGTCGAGTTAACGCGAGCCTGGGTTTACAAGCAGGTAAAAAAAAAAGCTGCCCTAAGGCAGCTTTTTTCACAACTCAGTCAATAATTACTCAGTTGGAACCACTTTAACAGTGATATTTGCATAAACGTCTGCGTGTAAATGTAATTCGAGTTCGAACTCACCTACTTCACGCAAAGTGCCGTTAGGCATAAGTACTTCGCTCTTCTTCACTTCAACGCCTGCCGCAGTGATTGCGTCAGCGATATCGCGAGTACCGATAGAGCCAAATAGTTTACCTTCGTCACCCGCTTTAGAAGCGATAGTAACAGATTCCAAAGCATTAACTTTCTCAGCGCGTGCTTGAGCCGCAGCTAATTGGTCTGCCAATTTAGCTTCGTAGTCAGCACGACGTTGCTCAAAAAGTTCAACGTTTTCTTTAGTTGCAGGAACCGCTTTACCTTGTGGGAACAAGAAGTTACGCGCGTAACCTGACTTAACAGCAACCTGGTCGCCTAAGCTACCTAGGTTAGCGATCTTATCTAATAAGATGACATTCATTTTCGCTACCTCTAAATCTTGGTATCCGAGCCCGTGCTAACTTACTGATGTGAATCAGTGTATGGAAGCAGAGACAAATAACGAGCACGTTTGATAGCACGTGCTAACTGACGCTGATACTTAGCTGAAGTTCCGGTGATACGGCTTGGAACGATCTTGCCAGATTCAGTGATGTAGTTTTTTAGCGTAGCGATGTCTTTGTAATCGATCTCTTTTACGCCTTCAGCCTTAAAACGGCAGAATTTACGGCGACGGAAAAAACGAGCCATTATGGCCTCCTTAAATCATTTCTAGATGCTGAGCGTGAAGAACCAGCTTGGCTAACCCTTGCTTGTCTTCGTGACGATGCAAGAAACCTTCGGTATGTACTTCACTGCCCACCGTCAATTTATCCAACCAATGCGTAAGCCCTTCGCCACTCATGATGACTTGTAAACGAACAAATGATTGTCGGCTCATTCCTGCTTCTGCTTGCATTGAGCGGTGCTCAAGAGAGAATTGGATGTGCTCAATACCTGACGGACTTTTTTCAAGTCGAGCAGGTTTACAAACGTGTCCGGTTAAATGAAGTCGATTCATAGTTGCTAAAGGAGCAAAACCTCAATTAAGCGGCTTCGCTATCACCTTTACGCTCTTCCTTTTTAGTTAAAGGAGATGGTTCAGTGATCGCTTCTTTTTTACGCATAACAAGGTTACGTAAAACAGCGTCGTTGAAACGGAACGCTGTTTCCAGCTCGTCAACAACTTCTGCGTTCGCTTCAATGTTAAGCAACACGTAGTGCGCTTTATGAAGCTTGTTGATTGGGTAAGCTAGTTGACGGCGACCCCAGTCTTCTAGACGATGGATCTGGCCACCACCTTGCTTGATCGTTTCGCTGTAGCGCTCGATCATGCCAGGTACTTGCTCGCTTTGGTCTGGATGGACCATAAATACGATTTCGTAATGACGCATTACTGTTTCCTTTTGGTTCAGTAGCCTCTGTTCAGTTCAGCCAAACTGACATAGAAGCAAGGAATACTCTAAATAAAAAGATAAAACGGCTGATTTGAGCCGCGCGAGTTTAACTAAATTTCATGCAAAGTGCAATGATTAATAATCGCTCGCTTCAGGATGAGAGGCTTGATGGGCAGCGCTCACTTCGTCGGTAACCAACGATACTAAGCGTCCTGCTAACTCAGTTTTTACGCCTTCAGGGCCCCGCACGAGAACTCTATCAAGCGGGCTACCCGATTGACTAATATCGGCTTGCAAGGTCAGCGAGTCATCTACTTTAGCCACTTCGATACGGATAGCGTATTCAGCATTCTCGAGCGATTCGATGTGCCATTCATGACGCACATCGAACCGATTACGCAAATCTTCAATAACCTGATTTACAACTGTTTCATCAGTTTTCGATTCATAATTAATGCTGACATAAGGCTTGGTCGAGCGCACGAAGGTGGTTTCATTCCAGTTTGGCGTCCAACTAAGGAAAAGTAACCCGATAAGAGCCAAGGCAATAATAATAGGCAGTAAACGACGACTAATCGGCATTGCGTTGTCTCACCGCTTCAAAAAGACAAACACCACTGGCAACAGAGACATTTAAGCTACTTACCGAACCATCCAGTGGAATAGATGCCAGCTCGTCACAGGTTTCGCGTGTTAAACGACGCATACCTTTACCTTCAGCACCCATGACCAACGCCACAGGGCCTTTAAAGTCTATCTGATAAAGTGACTTTTCGGCTTCACCGGCTGTACCAATCACCCACACATTGAGCTCTTGCAACGTACGTAGCGCACGCGCCAGATTTGTTACAACCACCAACGGAATGTTGTCGACTGCGCCACAAGCCACTTTCCTAACCGTCGGTGTAATCTGTGCCGACTTATCCTTAGGTACGACGACAGCAGTCGCGCCAGCAGCATCTGCAGTACGCATGCATGCACCTAAATTATGTGGATCAGTGACATTATCCAAGACTAAGAATAACGGCTGCCCTCCCGCTTTTTCTATCAAGCTCGAAAAGTCATTCTCGTTCAATGGTGGTGTGGCTTTTATTGTCGCAACGACCCCTTGATGGTTACCAAACTCTGCGCGTTTATCCAACGCTTGCTTTGGAATCCATTGTGGGCGAATGCCGATGGCCTCGGCTTGACCGATGACCTCCGCTACGGAAGCATCTTGTCGTTCGCGAGAAACAAATAGCTCAATGAGTCGCTCCGGGTGCTGCGTAAGCACGGAACGAACGGCATGCAACCCAAACACTGTAACCTTTTGACTCATGACTTATTACGTCCTTTACTGCTTGCTTGACCGCGGCTATTTTTTTGACCTGACGGCTTTTTGTTTGACGACTTGCGCTTATTGGAGCGTTTGCCACGGTTATTTTTATCACCCTTTTTCGAGTTACGTTGCTGACCTTTATGACCTTTTGGCATACGCGATTTGCCAGAAGGGCTCTCGGCACTTAACAACTCAAGGTCAATCTTACGGTCATCCAAATTGACTTGTTTAACCCGCACATCCACTTTATCGCCTAACCTAAACACGCGGTGGCTATTTTCGCCAATCAGCATATTTTTGGTATTATCAAACTGATAGTAATCGTCGCCTAAATTACTAATATGCACGAGCCCATCGATTTGATACTCATCAAGCCGCACAAATAAACCAAAATTTGTCACTGCGGCGATAACACCCGAGAAACTTGAGCCAATGTGATCTTGCATAAATTCACATTTTAACCACTCATCAACTTGTCGCGTCGCATCATCAGCACGTCGTTCGGTATGGCTGCAATGTACACCCAAGTCATCAAGACCGGTGTCATCATATGACCATGCTCCTGTTAGCGCGCCTTTGTATTCACCCCGGCGCTTCAAAATAGCTTTTATCGCACGATGCAAAATCAAGTCAGGATAGCGCCTTATCGGGGAGGTAAAGTGTGAATAAGATTTCAACGCTAAGCCAAAGTGGCCAACGTTATCGGGCTGGTAAACCGCCTGTTGCATAGAACGCAACAACATTGTCTCGATAAGCTCTCGATCGGGTCGCTCTTCGACTTCCGACAATAATTTACCAAAGTCCGTTGGCGTAGGTTCTTCACCACCACCCAATTCAAGTCCTAACTCACCTAAGAAACTGCGAAAATTAGTTAAACGTTCGTCGGCCGGCGGCTCATGGACTCGGAATAACGCATTAATATCATCGTCAGACTCAACCAACTTAGCGGCTGCCACATTGGCGGCGATCATGCATTCTTCGATAATTTTGTGCGCCACATTGCGTTTGACGGGCTCAATCCGTTCAATTTTGCGTTGCGCGTTGAATATGAAACGCACTTCTTGAGTATCAAACTCGATTGCAGAACGCTTTTTGCGCACGGAAGCTAGCGCCTTATATAAACTGTGCAATGATTCAATATTGCCCAATACATCTTTGTATTGCTCACGTAGTTCAACATCACCCTCTAAAATTTGCTTGACCTTAGTGTAGGTGAGACGCGCGTGGCTATTCATCACGGCCGGATAAAAACGCGATGACTTCAACTTGCCGCGCGGTCCTACGTCGATTTCTGCAACCATACACAGTCGATCGACATTAGGATTGAGCGAACACAAACCGTTAGATAGCTTTTCCGGTAGCATCGGAATCACATTATTAGGAAAGTAAACCGAGTTCCCTCGGTTCCAAGCTTCTTGATCGAGCACCGTATTCGGCTTCACGTAGTAAGATACGTCAGCAATGGCAACCCATAAGCGCCAGCCGCCATCTTCGGGCATTGCTAACACAGCATCATCAAAATCGCGCGAGTCTTCACCATCAATAGTAATCAGTGGCAAGTCGCGTAAATCGACTCGGCCTTCGTACGCTTGCTTGGGTACTTCATCAGCTATTTTACTGAGTTCTTGATCTAACCCTTCAGGCCATTCGTTAGGAATATCATGCTCACGAATAGCGACTTCAATTTCCATTCCTGGCGCCATATGATCGCCTAGAATTTCAGTAATTTCACCAATCGGACTGGTGCGTTTATTTGGCCGTCGCGTAATTTTAACCACCACCAACTGACCATGACGTGCACCCGCATTTGCCTGCGGGGGGATCAGGATGTCTTGATTGATACGGCTGTCGTCGGGCACTACAATGCCCATGTCATGATCGACAAAGTAGCGACCAACAATATTGTTGTCACGTTGTTCGATTACTCGTACCACACGACCTTCGCGCTTGCCTTTGCGATCTTGGCCTGACACTTTAACCAGCACCACATCACCATGGAGTACCGAGTACATTTGGTGATGAGGAATAAAGATATCACCGCCACCTTCTTCAGGCTGACAAAAACCAAAGCCTTCGCGGTGACCGATGATGCGCCCTTTGATCAATTGCATGCGATCCGGTAATCCGTAGCTATTGGCCTTGGTATATACTAGCTGACCGTCACGCTCCATCGCCCGCAGGCGTCGTTTGATGCCCACTTGTTGGCGTTCATCATCGAGCTTGAAATAACTTACAAATTCATCAAAAGAAACAGGCTTTGACTGCTTCTGTACCAACTCAAGCAACTCTTCCCTGCTTGGTATTTCAACCTCATAGGTTGGGGTGTGTTGGTCGTTCGAATCTGTTTCTGACATAAGATCTCTTTTAAGTTGAAAGTAAATATCGGCTACTATGCATGCAGTATACGCTTTATAAGCGATATTGTCAGTGACAGAAAAAAGAAACCCCAGCCGAAGCTGGGGTCTTGCGATGTCACTTTAATTTGCCTGCGACTGAGTGATGGTGCGCTCTTCGATGACGTTGTCATCAATATCGGCATCATCAAACCAAATCGGGCGCAACTGTGGCTCCTGTGAGTACAGCTGAGTCTGATCGAGATAATGATCCGATAAAATATTGCGCGACTGGGAATAACTCAATAAACCCTGAGCCTGCGGACCATCCTCTGTGAACTCCATGGTGAACATCCAGCTCGAACCATAGCTAATATGATACCCTGCGCCGTTCGCAGCGAGGTTTGAGCCTTCCGCCTGAGGATAAATCAAGCGTGGATAAATCGTACCATCTGAGCCTGTATTCGCGCGGAACACGTTGAAACCACCTTCAATGTTATTAGCCCCCGCCCAAGGCAAACGGTTACCACTTGGCGTTCCGTTAGGCAGTGCACGCTCAACAAATTGAACCTCACCTAACGGTGCATCGATCGATAGACCCACCGACTGAATACGCGCCATAGCATTGCCCAATAGCGTCAAGGCCGCTGTTGATTTCTTCAAACCGCTGGGGGTTGTCAGCGGTTGCGAGGCATCATAAGGCACTTGCCACTGCGGATTGCGCGACCATTCCGAGGCAAACTCTCGGAACAACACCGCGCCGACACTTTCTTTATTCATTGTGCCATCCCATTGTGCAAGAACATCACAACCCGGCTTAACACTCATAGCGCCAGCGGCCGTATTAACGGGGCTTTCACCTTGTGCCGTACACAGTGCTACAAGGTCATCCAGGATTGCCTCAGCCAAGAAGCCACGGTTACTTAACAGTTTGTTGGCAATATCTTCACGACTAAATAGTCCATCAACCGAACCACCTTCAGCCAACATCTTTTGCCCTAAGCGCGAGCGCAAAGACTGTTGATTACCAATCGGTCCCCATAGCGGCGATACGTTTTCAATTGGGTTGTTCGGGTTAGTTAGCCAGAAGCTATCATTCGAGTTTTGTACAAAGTCGTTGCGCAATAATTGTGGCGCTTTACTAAATGGCATCTTGCCATCGGCTTTGTGACTTGCTGAGGTGCCTGGCACCACAGGGAAGCCCGCAGACGAACTGATCCCTTGTAACACAGCATTCCCTTGCCATTGCGCAATGGTCTCATCACTTAAGTTAGGAACAGACGAGCCGTCCGTAAAGAACACGTCGCCATCTTCATCGGCTGCCATGGCGTTGTTGAATACCGTACCGGTGTAATCGACAAACGATTGACGATATTCCTCGATATTACGTGCTCGATTCATTGCCAACCAATGATCAAAAATCTCAAAGTTCGGTAGGTTGGCATCATAAATGGCGTAGGCGACGTCCTTTCCGTAAGGGTCTGTGCCCCACGTCAACGGCGAATTAGGTACTTTAATAATGGTACCAAACTCACTGTGATAACTGGTTTTTTCCAGCGTAATTAAACCGCTCCCCGTGTTCACTTGGATTTGGTGCGTTTTTGTCGTCATAGGGACAGACTCACCATCAACCATGTAATGAGTGCCTGTTTCATCCTCTGGATCCAACGCCAACTGATGAACAACGAAGCGATTCGCAGTGGAGAACGTGTGTGTCCACGCAACATGATCATTAAAGCCGATGTTTACGATACCGGGCATACCTGATAGCGAGCCACCTACCACTTTTAGCTCACCAGGAATTTCCGTTCCAAACTGCCAAAACCGCTGATTGCCAGTATGTGGAAAGTGCGGGTTCGCCAATACCATGCCGTGACCGGTTGCCGATAATTCCGACCCGATCGCCCAGCCATTTGATCCCATTTCAGTTGGGTTTGGCTCTGGCATTTCAATGTGAACAGGGTCCAACGTCATCGCTTGCTGATTTGCAGCGACAGGTTGTGGCATATAGTTTTCATTAGGTGGCGCTGCCACAAAAACAGCCCCAGTAAAGTTGCTCGCACCCGGTAGTAACGCGACCCCCTGAGCATAAGTAAGCAAATCAACTGGCGTAATCTCTTGTACAAAAGGTTGCCCAGCACACGTTGGGTCGATGTTATTTACCCCTGTTTCACTGAGGTACTGGTTATAGCCCGCGGCGTAACCGGTGAGCAGAGCTTGTGACTCTTCACTGAGTGTATCGAACCCTTGCTCTGCATTTTGGCGGATTCCTAGCGCAAGAAATCCAAAATCGTCAATCAAGTTTTGATTGTTACTTGAACCAATTGGATTGTGCGGTCCAAAGTACATTGACCGTTGTGAATTAAACTTCACGATTTGGTCAGCTAAAATACAAATATTGTCTTTAGCAAACGCAAAACCCACACCAAAACCTAAACTTTCTAAGTTGTCCGCTTTGACGTAAGGAACACCGTAGGTAGTCCAACGAATATCTGCGCTGAGCTCATCATCGTCGTCGAACGTAGATAACGGCTCTTGATCAGGTAGTGGGCTACTATAATCGGGCTCGGGTGGTGGCTCGGGAGCTTGGTACTCAGCAACTTCATTACTAAAGTTACAACCGCCCAGTGCGACCACGCCCGCAATTAGCATAGCTCGGTAGAGCAGTGAGGTTTTATAGGTTCTCATCGCGCTTTCCTTGTGAATTTAAGTTATTGTTATTGCCACATTAGCGAGACTGCTTTATTCGCATGTGATTAGTCTAAATCATCAGCACATTTTTTAAACTAATGTAAAATACATGCTTAATGTATACCCTCTGTTATAACGTGTTATTTAAGCATGGTCCAACCACTAAATCGTGATCGTTCCTCGCAAATATTCAACGGCCTGTCCAAAAAGCTTCACGCGATCACCCTCAACCTCACAGATAATACGTCCACCGCGAGCTGATAACTGTCTTCCCGTTACGCAAGATTTTTGCAAGCGACCACTCCAAAGTGGCGCGAGTTGGCAGTGAGCGGAACCTGTTACCGGATCCTCATTAACGTTTAACTTTGGAAAAAAGCATCGACTCACGAAACCGTCTCCATCAGCCGCGGTGACGACCACACCACGAGAATCAAGCTTCTTTAATTCGTTATAATCGGGTGATAAAGCACGCACCTGTTCGACACTCTCCAACACCGCAATATGGTCAAAGCCAAGTAGTAACTCTTGCGGTTCGCAGCCTAGGCCGAGGCTAACAACAGGATCTGTTGCAATGGACTGGGGTTGCGTAGCAGGAAAGTCCATCATCATTCCAGATGAAGTTTGAGTAACGGTTAAAGTGCCGCTCCGCGTGTTAAAACGTACTTCCGAAATATCCGGACGCAGGTGATTAAATACCACAAACGCGGCGGCTAACGTCGCATGCCCACACAGGTCAACCTCAGCAGCCGGCGTAAACCAACGTAAATCAAATTCGTCATGCCCTAATGTTGATAAGAGAAATGCGGTTTCCGACAGGTTATTCTCTTCTGCTATGCTCTGAAGTTCTTTATCGGGTAATCGCTGATCTAATAGCGGCACCACCGCCGCGGGGTTACCACCAAAGACGGTTTCTGTAAAGGCATCAACTTGATATAAAGAAAGTTGCATTGAACTAATTCCTTGTGTTTTCCTCTAAATAGGTATAAACCTATCAGTGTGAGCATTATTGATTTAATAGTCGCTTAACTGAATCGATATTGTTTGCATAAGTTGTAAGTTAAATTAGTTGAGAGCTGAACGCTAAGATGTATCGGAAATTTTTTGCTCTACTTGTTGTCACGATAACGCTACTCGCGCAACCCGCGATGGCGTCTTTAAGTGCGCACAGTGTTCAGAGTGTCTCATCCAATCATGAGTTGTCGGTATATCACGCCGAACACTGCCAAGGCATTATTCAAACCTCTGGCGCGAACGATATCGGTTCGGAGCAATCTGATCATTCGCCCACTATTACAAGCCAGAGCTTTACCCCCTCTGTTTCACTAGCTGATGAACGAGTTCAATCCATCATTCGGTATGTTGCCGAGGTGGAGTTCATTCGCCCCCAACTCAGGGCACCACCTAAAACGCTTTAATTCCGCTGTATTTACAACTATTTTTTTGGAATTAAGGAGTACGTTATGACTGAGTTTAAATCACTTAAATCAGTATCTCATGGTGATGCCGTATCACTCTCTTCGCAAGCTCGCGACCCGTTTAACTGTGACTGGCATGCCAATGCCCTACATGTATTCGACGACTTCGAGCGTCATGATCCTTTACTTTTACGGTCAAACACCAGTCTTGACCGCGCCGAGCAACTAATGAACTCCGCGAAGGTTCGTTACGCTTGTGTCGTTAACAGCAACGAGCAAATTGTTGGCTTGGTTGCGCTGCGCGAGTTTCATAGCCGTCATGCGATGCAAGTTAGTCAGTCTACTCAGTTGCCCTGGGCAGACCTTACTGTCGGTGACTTGATGAGAAAGCTCGATGAGTTGCCACAAGTTGAGTATAAACAGTTGCAGAAAGCCCGTATCGGCGACACCGCGGCAACACTCAAATCAGCAGGCCGAGACTTTTTATTGGTATTCGAAGCAGGCTCGATTCGTGGCGTCGTGTCATCATTGCGGATTGCACAGGTTACCGGAGAGTCTGTGAATATCTATCACTCAGCATCCACTTTTGCCGAAATCATTTCAGCTGTGAATCATTCACATCTCAATGATTAATCATAGTTAAAAAAGTAAGGCGGCCTTGCCGCCTTACTTTTTTCCCATACTTATACAAGTCTGTCACACTTAAAAGGTGTAACTCAGTTCGAATCTTACCGTTCTGGGTTCCATGACATGATAATGTAAATCCTCAACGCTGGCTGTTGGCTCGCCTTGAAGACGCGAGGCATAGTAATAGTCGATATCATGATCATTACTGTCTAATAGATTGAGTACCTGAACCTGTGCCGACCAATTCTTCCATTGCTTAGCAAGCAAAAAGTTGACTACAGTCGAGCTATCCGAGCGTACGCTGTTATCCTCTGTCAAAGGGCGCTCGCCAATGTAGCGCACGCGTAAAGTCGATAGCCAATTATCACCAAAACGATGTGTTGCGCCAAGTTGTAAAATATCCTCAACCGCTCCTGGGATATATTTATCAGCAAGGGCATCATCAAACTCAGCATCAGTGTAGGCGTATTCAAGATCAAAACTCAGGTTGTCATTGACATTATAATACGCGGCTAATTCGATACCATGGCGGAATGAGGGGCGACTCGCTTCAGTATTACCCGCATCACCTACAAATAGTAGTTCACTGTCCTGCTCAAGCGCCCACAGTGCAACTGAGCTATTAAACTGGTTACTTGGCCGCCAACGCATGCCGACCTCGTAACCTAATGCTCTTACTAACGGATCAACGGGATCAACACGCTCGCCTGAATTAGGATCGATGCGCGTTACCGTGCCACGCGCATCGTTCGAGTGGAAGCCTTGACCCGCTGAAAGATACACTTCCATATCATCAAGTAGCAGATAATTAAGGCTGCCTTTTAATGACCACAAGGCATCAGATTCCTGTCCGTTGTTGTGCTTCAATGTCACGTCGTAAATGTTTTGTTGGAGTCGGCTCGCCACGTCAAAATCAAAGTAGTCGTAACGCAGAGACACAGTACTACGCAAACGTCCTGTCCATTGATAATCATGCGTCACATACGAGCCAACGCTCCATTGATCAACACGGTCACTGCGCACTGCACCGATACGCGCGCGTGCTTCGCTTTTATACAACCCCACTTCGCCGATATCGTCATAACGTGTATCAAACCCAACCGTGAAATTATTATTAATATGCCAACTACCTGAGGCTCCATAAATCATCCGGTCATCGACCTGCTCAAATTGATCGCCATTGACGGGGTCATCAAGGTAGTATGTAAAGTTAGAAAAGAGCGACAAGCCATAGTCGATGGCGTACGCACTTAACGCGTAGTCGGCTGTTGTATAAATAGCGTTGAGGCTGTACCGATGTGTTTTACCGCCGAGTGTGGGATCGATCGAACCCAGTTCATCAATTAAACCCGACTGCACTGCACGAGCAGGAATTTGGTCAGCACTATTCCACTCATTGTGGTAGCCCATGGCTCCGAGTGTTAGCACACCGTCATCTAGGCGAATGCTATGTCTCAAAACACCGTTAAGCTTATCAACATCTTCGTCGATATCTGACCACGGTCCATCGTAAGTTTGATACTCAAATGCATACAAGGTTGCATTCCGGCTTCCCGAATTGACGCTGTCAGCTATTAGCGCACGTTGGTAATTATCCTCACCTAGGGTCACTGAAGCGATACCATTACGCCGGGTCATTTGTGTACTAAACCCTACGCTCCCTGCCCCCGAAAAATCACCGACATCACCGTAATAAGTGCCCTTTTGATAAGTCACTTGCGCAATAATTTCGGGGATTAAAAAGTTAATATCCGTGTAACCCTGGCCATGCCCGTGGCTACGCATATTAACCGGCATGCCATCAACATAGGTAGCAAAGTCAGTACCGTGATCTAAATTAAAGCCACGCAAAAAGTATTGGTTGGCTTTACCACTGCCGCTGTGCTGAGTCGCACTCATGCCGGGTATAAGCTCCATCAGTTCGCCTGTTCGTAGCATCGGACGAATTTCAATTTCGGGCTGCCCCAAGACCCCCTCGGAAGCCGACATCGACTGCCCCAATAAATTGGCTTGATGTCCAGAGACTAAAATACGCTCAATCCCATCGTGCGCCTGTGCATTCAGGATGGGGAGTGCGCTGACTAAAGCGCCCACCAATACAGAACGTCGAAATTTGACCACAAGAACCTCATAACAAATTAAATAATTTAATCAGCATACTAAATATTGAATGGGAATACACACGCGCTGAGAGAAATCAACTTGTTCATGCGTCTAAAGAATTAAACGCACTGATTAAACGATTATCTTAATCGTTTTTTAGAATATATAACCACAGGATAAATTCATAAAACTAGTCTATATTACCTCTCGATGAATGCCCATTAATTAACACGAGGTTAACAAAATGAAAATCACAAAACATTTTACTATCTCAATTTTGTCGGCTGCGGTAACGCTGACACTATCAGGTCAAGCAATGGCTCAGCAGGGTCATGACTACCACAACAGTATGCAGCAAACTGAGCAGACAAAAGAAAACAGTTTCTGGTGGCCGAACAAACTTAACTTAGAACCTCTTCGCCAACACAGTCCTGAATCAAACCCATTAGACGCAGACTTTGATTACGCCGAAGCCTTTAAATCGCTCGATTTAGAAGCGGTTAAAAAGGATATCGAAGCTTTAATGACGTCAGACCAAGATTGGTGGCCTGCCGACTACGGACATTATGGCCCATTTTTTATTCGTATGGCGTGGCACGGCGCGGGAACTTACCGAGTACAGGATGGACGTGGCGGTGCGGCCGGGGCACAACAACGCTTTGAACCATTAAACAGTTGGCCAGATAACGTGAGCTTAGACAAAGCACGTCGCTTGCTGTGGCCAGTGAAACAAAAATACGGTCGCAATATTTCCTGGGCTGACCTCATGGTGCTGACCGGCAACGTCGCTCTCGAGTCGATGGGGTTTAAAACCTATGGTTTCGCGGGCGGTCGTGAGGATGCTTGGGAGCCCGATATTGTGTATTGGGGACCTGAAACAGAATGGTTAGGCGATAAGCGCTACAAAGGTGATCGCAAACTCGATAATCCATTAGCTGCTGTCCAAATGGGCTTGATTTACGTTAACCCCGAAGGTCCTAATGGAAAGCCCGATCCACTTCTTGCGGCTAAAGATATCCGCGACACCTTTGGTCGTATGGCGATGAACGATGAAGAAACCGTGGCGTTAATCGCTGGCGGCCACACCTTTGGTAAAGCGCATGGTGCGCACAAACCAGAAGAATGCCTAGGCGCTGAACCCGCTGCGGCGCCAGTAGAGCAACAAGGCCTTGGTTGGAAGAACACGTGTGGCAAAGGTAATGCCGAAGATACCATTACCAGTGGTCTAGAGGGGGCTTGGTCGGTAAATCCGACCGCATGGACCACCCAATACCTTGATAACCTGTTCGGCTTTGAGTGGGAACAAACGCGCAGCCCAGCGGGTGCTATTCAGTGGATCCCGAAAGATGGCCAAGGTGCTAACATGGTGCCCGACGCTCATGTCGAGGGTAAACGTCATGCACCTATTATGTTCACCACGGATCTTTCGCTTAAGTTTGACCCTGAGTACCGCAAAATAGCAAAACGTTTTCAGGAAAACCCCGAGGAGTTTGAGCTCGCCTTTGCTAAAGCGTGGTTTAAGTTAACTCACCGCGATATGGGACCTAAAGCGCGTTATTTAGGCGACTTAGCACCTAAAGATGATTTGATTTGGCAAGATCCAATCCCTGAGATCAATTACACGTTGATTAATGACAGCGAAATCGCCGAGCTAAAAGAGCAGATTCTAACAAGCGATTTGACGGTACAAGAACTTGTTCGCACTGCTTGGGCAGCGGCTTCAAGCTTCCGTGCCACAGATATGCGCGGTGGTGCTAATGGTGCACGTATTGCATTAGAGCCACAGATCAATTGGGAAGCGAATAACCCTGAGGAGCTCAAACGAGTACTTAATGAACTTAAGACCATTCGCACTGAGTTCAATAAATCGCTCTCTGGTAATAAGCAAGTATCTCTAGCAGATACCATCGTACTAGCGGGCGCTGCTGCCATCGAGAAAGCCGCTGCAGATGCTGGACATGACGTAACAGTTCCGTTTGTTGCTGGACGCGCAGATGCGACGCAAGAAATGACTGACGTTCAGTCGTTTGCGTTCTTGGAACCCACGGCAGACGCTTTCCGTAATTATTACAGTAAAGAAAGCCGTTTGAACCCAGCTCAAATGATGGTTGATAAAGCCGATACCCTTGACTTAACTGTGCCAGAAATGACGGTGTTACTCGGCGGCTTACGTAGCTTAGGTGCTAACTATAAAGATACTGATCACGGTGTGTTCACGGATAACCCTGGCACGCTCAACAACGACTTCTTCGTTAACTTGTTAAGTATGGATACCCAATGGGAGCCATCAAAAGACGACGAATCACTGTATATTGGTCGTGACCGTACTTCTGGTGAAGAAAACTACACGGCTACCACGGTCGATCTGATCTTTGGTTCAAATTCAGAGTTGCGCGCTGTTGCTGAGATCTATGCGCTTGACGATTCGAAAGAAAAGTTCGTCGACGACTTTATCAATGCATGGGTTAAAGTGATGCAACTTGATCGCTTCGATCTGAAAAAGTCGTAAGCCTATTTAAACTCTTCTAACTCTAATACCGATCGGTCGTTAGGATTGAGCTCTATAAATTTAATACGATGCTCATCACGATCGGTCGGTACTTCTTTTAACTGGTAGTTATCCTCGTCGCAACTAAACAACATGCAAAATGAAAATGCTTCGACACCTGCAGAGACTGCTTCACCACTGAAGTCGGAACTGCGTGGATTGGCCATAAGGTTATCTTCATATTGCTGACGTTCAATTGTTTGGGACAAGCCCGTTAAAACGGCTGCCTTGAAATAATTCGGTGAATCGGATGTCGTCGAGCATCCGCTGCAAAGTAGTACAACAAAACCTGCGGCTAGTTCTTTTACATATGCCATAACTAACTCTCACTTAAGTAATATGATTAAGAGTATAGCAACAGATTAATTTTTCAACACTAGAAAATACAAGCAAGACTGGAATATTTAATTAAGAAAGTCTAAATACCGCTACAGTTTGCGCATACCTGTTTTAATTCATAATTTCAAAGATGATGGTTGGCGGCGAGTGTTCTTGAGTGAAACTTATTTCGCTCCAAAAGAATTGCCTGAAGAAGTTCCAGAATTAGCGCGTAGAAACTTGGTGCCGAGGGGGGGACTTGAACCCCCACGCTGTTACCAGCGGTGGATTTTGAATCCACTGCGTCTACCAATTCCGCCACCTCGGCATAAGATAGGTTGTCTTGGTCGACGGGTGGGATTATACCCGTGACATTGTTCTAATCAAGCAAATAATGCAGAATTTTTTCCGATTTGTGTTCGTTTGCTCATTCCTTAACCGAACCGCCCTACTGCGCCCGCGTTCGGGTCATGGTAAACTGCTGTGCTCATCAGGTAGTTACGGATAAAATTATGCCTACAGAAGCTCAAAAGTTGCATGCTAGTTTTCCTTCAGCAAATTTTTTACGTCGTTTGGCGGCTTGGATTTATGACTTTTTAGTCGCTTGTGCAATGATCATGCTCGCCACGGGCTTGGCATTGGGAGCTGCAGCAATAGCTACCAGCCTTAACTGGGTCGTCTTACCAGAAGGAATGGATCACGCAGAATTTATCGACCAAGGTCCTTGGCTCAGTCTGTTTTTATTAGCAGTGCTGGCGCTATTCTTCGGTTATTTCTGGAAAACTTCCGGTCAGACGGTGGGTATGCGCGCTTGGCGTTTAAAGCTGCAGCAACGTGATGGCTCGCGTTTGACTCATAAACAAGTCGCCCTGCGATTATTAACCTGTTGTTTTGGCTTAGGTCATTTGTGGGTATTAGTCGACTTCAAAAACCGCCGAGCCTGGCATGACTATGCAGCGAAAACAGAGCTGGTTACCCTCTCTAAAGAAGCGAACCAACTCTTTTACTGGAAAGAACTTTAGCTTTTGCGCTGCATGATAAATACCGCAGCACCGGCAAACACTAAGCTCGGTAACAAGGCCCCAAGCACCGCAGGCACTTGATAAACCTGTGCCAAGGGGCCGAAAATCTCATTACTCACATGAAACGCAAAGCCAGTAATCACGCCCATCAGTATACGAGCCCCCATACTGGTCTCACGCAGCGGACCAAATATAAATGACAAGGCAACTAACAACATGACCGCCACCGTGATGGGTGAAAGCAGCTTACGCCATAAAGCCAGTTCATAACGCTGCGCTGATTGCTCATTCGCTTTTAAATAGGTGAGATAATCTATCAGGCCAGTAATGGATAGTGACTCCGGTTTGATGGTGACTACACCCAATTTATCAGGCGTTAAACTCGGCCGCCACATCGTTGAGTCAAAGCGATTTTCAATGACCTCTTGTTCGGTCAACTGAGTTTCTACAACTTGATTTAAGCGCCACGCTTCGTTGCGATAAACAGCGGTTTGCGCATAAGTTACTTTTTCAAGTTGTTGCTTTCCGTCAAAGTCATAAATCAGCACGCCATTCAAACGTCCGGTATCTTCGACTTCTGAGATATTGATAAAGTCATCGCCATCTTTTGCCCAAACGCCACGTTGAGCGGAGATAAGACTACCATCGGAAATTTCTTGTGCACGGATTAGCCGACCTTTCGCTTCCATCGGCGGCGCCACCCATTCGCCAATAGCAATCACAGCAATCATCATAATGATCGCTGTTTTCATAACGGCTCCTGCGATATTCAGTTTGGAGCGCCCAGCCGCCTGCATCACAATCAGTTCTGAATTACTTGCCAGCACGCCCATACCAATTAACCCACCGAGCAAAGCGGCCATTGGGAAGAACACTTCAATATCACGGGGAACGCTATAAAACACAAAAAGCGCAGCGTCTAGTACTTCATAGTTCCCTCGTCCAACCGACTTGAGTTGCTCAACAAAACGTATTAACCCCGAAAGCCCGGTCAGTACGATTAAACTCATTAGCGAGGTTTTAAGAACAGTGGCACCAATGTAGCGGTCTAAGATACTAAACATTATTAAACTCCCCGACTACGCTGACGCCAAAACATCAGGTGCGCCCAAAACTTCAACCCGACAGGCCGTGCACGACTCAATAGCGCAATACCAAACACTAATAATGCAACGTGAATCCACCAAAGACCAATATACGTTGGGATAACACCGTCACGAACCGCCGATTTCGCAGCCATGAGAACAAGAAAATACCCTAGGTAAATTAAAATAGCCGGCGCCATTCGGGCGAATTTACCTTGTCTCGGATTGACTCGACTTAACGGAACAGCAATAAGCGTCAATAACGGCATCGCCAGAGGTATTGCTATACGCCATTGCAGCTCGGCCGCTGCCGCATTTGATTGTTCCTGCCACAACTCATTGACAGTATAAGCCTCTAGATCTCTTAACTGTTCGTCTACAGGCTGCTCTTTGATTTGTAGCCTATACTGCTCGAAACTCATTAACTGGTAATGTTCACCATCGCCTGCAAAGCGTTTACCGTCGCGCAGCTCTAACCACTGAGAGCCAGAGCTTTCGGTGTTCACTTCACCAGAGGTGGAAACCACCACGCTACCGGATCGAATACGCCCTTGCTCTGCCTGATGCTGAGCCACAAATACATTCTGCAAATCACCTTGTTCATCTTGGCTTTGGATAAAAATGACCGCTTTGCCATTACTCGACTGTTGAAACCGCCCTGGGATAAGTGCCGTTAAACCACTGTCAGCGCGCGCTTTATCTTCTATTTTTTGCTCTTGCTCTAACGACCAGGGCACAACGTACATAGTCAACGCGGCAGTCAATAAGGCCAGCATTACCGCAACAACTAATGTCACTCGAGTGACATACCACTCACTAACACCACAGGCATGCAATACCGTCATTTCGTTGTCTGCGTATATACGACCATGCGCCAGTAAAATCCCCAAAAAAAGACTCAGAGGGATAATCAGCGCTAGCAACGCAGGTAAGTTCAGTGATAACAACTGAAAAATAATAGAACTGGGAATATCGCCCTCTGACGCATCCGACAGTACGCGAACAAATTTTTGACTGACAAATATCGTCATCAGTACAACCAATACCGCGATTTGAGACTTTAATGTCTCAGCAATCAAATATTTAAAAATGCGCACGTTGCTCGACTCATAACGTTGGTTTTTACTGGAATAGCTGTGATTTTTAAGTAAACTTGTTATTTTAACAACAAATTTGTTCATTAGGCTAACTATAGCAGTCCTTGCGGCCTACCGAAATAGGAGCACAGTCCATGGAGTTCAGCGTAAAAAGTGGCAACCCAGAAAAACAACGTTCCGCATGTATCGTTGTGGGTGTCTTCGAACCACGGAGGTTATCCGGTGTCGCCGAACAACTTGATAACGTCAGTGAGGGATATCTTAGCAACCTTTTACGACGAGGCGACTTAGAAGGCAAGACCGGCCAGGTGCTTTTACTTCATCACGTCCCTAATGTGCTGGCAGAGCGTGTATTGCTAGTCGGTTGTGGTAAGGAGCGCGAGCTTGATGAACGCCAGTACAAGCAGATTATTGCTAAGACGATTAATACACTGAACGAGACGGGCTCAATGGAAGCGGTTTGTTTCTTGAGTGAGTTACATGTCAAAGGTCGTGACACTTACTGGAAAGTACGCATGGCGGTGGAGGCTGCACGCCAAACCATCTACAGCTTTAATCAGTTAAAAACCAAAAAAGAAGAACCGCGCCGCCCTTTACGTAAACTCACGTTTAATGTGCCGAGTCGTAAAGAGTTGACCATTGGTGAGCAAGCAATTAATCACGGTTTAGCCGTTGCCGCAGGTATGGATAAATGTCGTGACGTCGCCAATATGCCACCTAACATCTGTACACCGCGTTACTTAGCCGAACAAGCCCACGCCTTGGCAGAAAAATATGCTCAACTGGAAGTAACCACGGTTGAGGAGAAGGAAATGGCGGAGCTCGGTATGAATGCATACCTAGCTGTCGGTCGTGGCTCTGAGCATGAGTCAGTACTTACACTGATGCACTATAAAGGAGCCGCTGACGATCAGGCGCCTATAGTATTAGTCGGTAAGGGACTGACCTTTGACTCAGGGGGTATTTCAATTAAACCGTCCGCCAATATGGACGAAATGAAATACGATATGGGTGGCGCTGCCGGCGTCTTTGGTGCGATGCAAGCGTTGGCTGAAATGCAGTTACCTATTAACGTGATTGGTGTGATGGCCGGCTGCGAAAATATGCCCGATGGTAAAGCGTATCGACCGGGTGACATTCTCACCACCATGAGCGGCCAAACCGTTGAAGTGCTAAATACCGATGCTGAGGGCCGATTGGTCTTATGCGATACGCTCACGTATGTTGAGCGCTTTGAGCCAGAGCTTGTTGTCGACTTGGCGACTTTAACCGGCGCTTGCGTAGTGGCGCTGGGTTCACACGCCTCAGCAGTGTTAAGTCAGCACAACCCATTAGCCAGCGAAATTTTAAATGCGGCGTCACAAAGTGGCGATAAAGCATGGCGTTTACCACTGTGGGACGAATACCAATCGCAATTGGATAGCCCCTTCGCTGACATGCAAAACATTGGTGGTAAAGAAGCCGGCACCATTACTGCCGCGTGTTTCTTATCTCGGTTTACACGCAAATATAACTGGGCGCATATGGATATCGCGGGCACCGCCTGGAGTGGTGGCGCTAATAAAGGTTCAACAGGCCGTCCTGTACCCTTGCTTAGCCAGTTTTTGATCAACCGCTGCCAACAAGTGGATGCAAACGACTAGTTATGCCCAGTGCAACGTTTTTTTTAGTACAAACGCTCGGCGAAGACGAGAAAAATAACCTGATTTGCGATAAAATCGCCGATCTTTTTCGTCAGTATCGCAAATTGCTTGTGGTATGCGAGGATCAGCAGCAGGCCGAACTGTTCGACGAACTGTTATGGCAGCGGCCTGCCGATGGGTTTATCCCCCATGCGTTAGTAGGTGAAGCCCTGCCGAACGGTGCGCCGGTGACGCTCTCGTGGCGTCAGTCAGAGCAACAACCGCGTACAGGCATGGCTCTATTTAACTTGGCAAGCCAAGTGCCAGAGGTTGCACAACGCAGCCAACATATTTTTGACCTTGTGCCGGCGCCCGAAGATGAAAAAGCCGTCGCACGAGAGCGATACAAACATTATCGTGCTCGCGGATGCCAAATGCGCACCGAGCCGTTAACAGCAAAGCACAATTAAGGCCATTATGGACAAGACGTACTCTCCTAAAGACATTGAAGAATCGTTATATCAAACGTGGGAAAGCAAAGGCTATTTTAAGCCTTCTGGCGAAGGTGATGCATACTCAATTATGATCCCGCCCCCCAATGTGACAGGTAGCTTGCATATGGGTCATGCGTTCCAACACACCATCATGGATATCCTGACCCGCTATCAGCGGATGGACGGGAAAAACACATTATGGCAGGTCGGCTCTGACCACGCGGGCATTGCAACCCAAATGGTTGTTGAGCGTCAACTCGCAGCAGACGGCAAAAGCCGTGCCGATTTAGGTCGTGAAGCGTTTATCGACAAAGTCTGGGAGTGGAAGCAAGAGTCTGGCGGCACGATTACCTCACAAATGCGTCGCTTAGGTGATTCTGTCGACTGGGATCGCGAGCGTTTTACGATGGATGAAGGTCTGTCTAAAGCAGTGCTAGAAGTCTTTGTAAAGCTTCACAAAGAAGGTCTCATTTACCGTGGCAAGCGCTTGGTTAATTGGGATCCAAAGTTACAAACCGCGATTTCTGACCTTGAAGTTGAAAATAAAGAGCAGCAGGGTCACATCTGGCATCTGCGTTATCCGCTAGCGGATGGCGAGAAAACGGAAGACGGTAAAGATTATTTGGTTGTCGCAACGACTCGACCCGAGACGATGCTGGGTGATGTCTGTGTTGCCGTTCACCCAGAAGACGCGCGTTACAAACACTTAGTCGGTAAGCACATCGAGCTACCACTCGTTGAGCGTAGAATTCCGATCATCGCAGACGATTACGTCGACCGTGAATTCGGTACTGGCTGCGTTAAGATTACCCCTGCTCACGACTTTAATGACTATGAAATCGGTAAGCGTAACGAACTAGGCATGATTGCCGTGCTTGATGATACGGCACATGTTTTAAGTACTGCTGGTTTATATACGAGCAAAGGAGAAGCGGTTGAGTCGCTTGGTGAGTTTAAGGGCGAACTGCCTCAACAGTTTGCAGGGCTTGAACGCTTTGAAGCACGTAAACAAATCATCGCCGCGTTTGAAGAACTCGAACTCCTCGATAAAATTGAGAAACATACCAATAAGGTGCCTTATGGCGACCGCGGAGGTGTTCCGATTGAGCCGCACTTAACAGATCAGTGGTATGTGCGTGTTGAGTCATTAGCTAAACAAGCGACTGAGGCCGTTGAGGATGGTCGTATCGAGTTCGTACCAAAACAATACGAGAATATGTACTTCAGTTGGATGCGTGACATTCAGGATTGGTGTATTTCACGTCAATTGTGGTGGGGACACCGCATTCCAGCATGGTACGACGAACAAGGTAACGTCTATGTTGGACGCTCTGAGGAAGAGGTGCGTAAAGAAAACGACCTAGGCGACATCAAATTGTCTCAAGATGATGATGTCCTTGATACCTGGTTCTCCTCTGCGCTTTGGACTTTCTCGACGCTAGGTTGGCCAGAGCAAACTGACGATTTAAAAACGTTCCACCCGACTGATGTGCTGGTCACCGGGTTTGATATTATTTTCTTCTGGGTTGCGCGCATGATTATGATGACCATGCACTTCCTGAAAGATGAAAATGGTCAGCCTCAGGTCCCCTTCAAAAAGGTCTATGTCACTGGGCTTATTCGCGATGAAGAAGGCCAGAAGATGTCTAAGTCGAAAGGTAACGTACTGGATCCATTAGACATGATCGACGGCATTAGCGCTGATGCATTAGTCGAAAAGCGTACCGCTAATCTCATGCAACCTAAAATGCGCGAGAAAATTGCTAAAGCAACACGCAAACAGTTCCCTGAAGGCATCGCTGCACATGGTACCGATGCGTTGCGTTTTACTCTGACTGCGCTGGCTTCGACGGGTCGTGATATTAACTGGGATATGAAACGTCTTGAGGGTTATCGCAACTTCTGTAATAAGTTATGGAACGCTAGCCGCTATGTGTTGATGAACACGGAAGAACATGATTGCGGCCAGTCAGGTGAAGACTATCGCTTATCGCTCGCAGATGAGTGGATTATTGCGCGCTTCAACCACACTGTTAAAGAGTTCCGTCATGCACTCGATACCTATCGGTTTGACCAAGCCGCAGCGATTGCTTACGAGTTTACTTGGAACCAGTTCTGTGACTGGTATTTAGAGTTAACCAAGCCCGTACTTAATAATGGTACTGAAGCAGAGCAACGTGGCACGCGCCGTACCTTGGTCACTGTACTCGAGCAACTATTACGACTACTGCATCCTGTGTTGCCTTATATCACCGAGACTATTTGGCATCGTGTCAAACCGTTGGCCGGGGTTGAGGGTGAAACGATTATGTTGCAACCGTTCCCACGAGCAAACGCCGATGTCGATCATCAAGCGATGCAGGATATGGAATGGTTAAAACGGGTGATCTTGGCGATCCGAAATATCCGTGGTGAGATGGATTTATCGCCTAACAAACCATTACCGTTGCTAATATCTCATTATGATGAGATGGCACGGGGCCGTATTGAAGCCAACAGAACATTCTTGCAGAGCCTGGCCAAACTTGAGCAAATCGACTACTTGAATGAAGGCGATGAGCCGCCAGCGAGTATGACAAGCCTTGTGGATAGTATGCAGTTGCACATCCCGATGGCTGGCTTAATTGACAAGGACGCCGAGTTAAAACGTCTCGATAAAGCCCTGCAAAAAGCCGAGCAAGAGCAAAAGCGCCTAAGCGGCAAGCTCAGTAACGAAAACTTCGTGAGTAAGGCACCTGAGGCCGTCATTGCTAAAGAGCGTGAGAAGCTGGCAGAAGCTGAAGAAGCGTTAGCTCAACTCAAGCAGCAGCACGCCAAAATAGCCTCTCTGTAATAGGTTTCGAGCATAAGTGAAGGCGCCTTTATGGCGCCTTTTTTCATCCAATTATCATCTCTCTGCGTAGAACATAAAACGCTTAACTTAAGGAGAGAGCAATGAATATCTTTGACGAACTTAAGACCGATCATGATAAGCAGCGCGCATTGTTGGACAACTTGAGCGACACGCAGGGGGATGAAGCAGAACGTCGCACCCAATTCAACGTTTTGAAAGCGCAACTTCAAGCACATGCTACGGCTGAAGAAAGGTATTTCTACTCACCATTGATTAACAACGATAGTACCGTCGACTTATCACGTCACGGTATTGCTGAACACCACGAGATTGACGAGCTCATTGAGACGATAGAGCAAACCGATATGTCATCGCCAGCTTGGCTTCAGCACTTGAAAAGCCTCAAACATAAAGTGCTTCACCACCTCGAAGACGAAGAACAGGGCTTTTTTCAGCAGGCAGGTAAGGTGCTTAGCACCCAACAAAAATCAGAGTTAGGTAGTGACTATCGCTTAGAAATGGATCAACAAGGTATATAGCAATAAGTTCGAGGACGAATTATTCGTCCTCGAAATCTTCCTCGTCTTCGTCAAGGAAAGTACCCCAACCGTCGTACTCAACTTCACATTCTTCAGCCACGACTAAAATCTCGCGAATTTGACGCGAAAGGACATCTCGGTCAAGCGTACTTTCTGTGGAAGCTGCAAAAGCAAACCACCGCTCGCCTTGCTCGTCCTCAAACTCGTCCGCATCATCAACGTGATAGCCTTCTTTTACCATTTCTACAGCGGCCTTTTCGAGCTTGGTAAAGTCCTGTGACGCCAAATGATGCTCTATTAAATAGTATTCACTTGGATCGACACCATCTTCTAGCATGGCATCAATTGTTTCATTACTCTGCTCGAGCAAGACATCTAGCATTGAACTCATAAATTTCCTTCATCATTTTCACTGACGTGTTTATCTAGTAGAGCAATTTTGTTCTTCATCACATCATGAGTATCACGAGATAATTGCCGCAATGAATCTTTTGAATAATTGGCGATATTAATCGGCTCTAAAAACTCAATTTTTAGTACGCCATTATTCCAACGATTCATTTTAATCTTTTTATGTAAATTTGAAACACACACGGGCACAATATTTACTTGTGCCTTATAGGCGGTATGAAATGCTCCATTTTTAAAAGGTAGTAACCCTCTACCGTAACTCCGCGTCCCCTCAGGAAACATCCATACTGAAATATCCCTGCGTTTAATCGCATCCGCCGTTTGCGCAATGGTGCCATGAGCTCGGCCTTTATTTTTCCGATCGATTAGAATGTTTCCAGCTAACCAATAGAGCTGACCAAAAAATGGAATATAGCGTAGGCTTTTCTTGCCGACGGTAACTGTGTTCGGCGGCAACATCGCTGCAATGGTGAAAATTTCCCAGCTGTTCTGGTGGTTGCAAATATAAACATAAGGTCCGCCAGGCGGGACATCAGGGTGCACCTTGACCTCAAGTTTCACGCCCAATATACGTGTAACCGAACCGAAGATACGTGCCCATACGTATGTATTATTACGATGAAATGGCCTCAATATACAAAATATACAGCCGATAACTCCGAACAGGACGATAAAGATCCCTAAAAATATCCAGCGTATCGCAGCTAACATCATTACTCCTTGTTGTTTTGCTCGGCTAGTATATCGTGTTTATTCAAAATAAAACTCCGATCAGTCAATTATTAGGTAAGTTATGGCGCTATTCACTCGACCCGATATATCCACCGATATTTACATCGAGCTTATGGATGAGATCAAAGAACTCCATCAACAGGCGGAAAAAAGCGTAATTGCTTTAGAGTCTGCACCAAACTCCGAGTCTCATCAACAAACACTGTATCGTGCGATTCACACGATTAAAGGTGATCTTGGTATCATCGGACTCGACCCTCTGGTGCCGTTGATAGGTGCAATTGAAAACTTACTTGATGATGTACGCAATCAACGCTTAACTTTTAACGCGATCATCGGTGACATCGTGTTTAACTTAATCGATCAAGTCCATGATTTTGTTCAATCGTGTAAAAATGACGTGCGAGTCGAGTTTCCCGAGTCACGCTACCAACGCGTCATCACATTGTGTCGACAGCTCGATTACCAACATATTGACGCATCACTGCGCGAGATTCTAGCCACATTAGCGCCCGAATTAGTCATCACCACCGATCTAGATGAGCAACCCAGCTACACTCCGAATGCGGAAGATAACGCTGAGGCCGATTTGAACCTTTTTGAAGCGCTTATTAACCAAGCTGAGCAACGCTCAAGTTATTGGCACGGTCGGGCAAAGAGGCAACTTAAACTCGCATTACTGATCAATCGCCATGCAGGGTCTCCTATTGATGACAGACAACTCACTGCTGCATGTTTCGTTCACGATTTCGGTATGTCCTTTCTGCCTGTTTCGATTCTGCACACAACCGACGCGCTCAGTGAAATTCAAACGGAGACATTAAAAACGCACGTCTATCTGTCGGCCAAACTGCTCGAAAACTTACCACAATGGCAAGAGGCAAAACATATGGTATTACAACACCACGAACGGGTGGACGGAACCGGTTATCCTAACGGACTGACTCAGGCGCAAATATGTGATGGCGCAAAAATCTTAGCCATTGTTGATACCTTTGACGCAATGACCCATGAGCGCGCGCACAAACACCACTTGAAAAGGCCATTTAGCAGGGCTCGAGCAGAACTCAAGCGTTTAGCAGGGACACAGCTGTGCCCCTACTGGGTAACCGTTTTTAACGATGCTATGAACGATCTCGTTAAAGCCAAGCGTGCGCTTTAAGCTATTCATCACTGTCGTTGACAGGGTCAGATGATTCTGGCTCATTTGCGGTAGCTTCAACCTCGATACGGTCGACACGTTGCAAGCCGCGTGGCAATTTATTGCCCCGACGTCCACGCTCGCCCTGATAATGTGCCAGGTCAGCTGGTTTTAATGTTAGCTTACGACGTCCCGCGTGGAGTGTCACCGTACTATCGGGACTCGCTACACTGGTTGCAACGACATATTCCTCACGTGACTGCGCACGCAGCGCTGGAATACTGATCATCTTATTACCTTTCCCCTTCGCCAACTGCGGTAAATCAGCTATCGGGAACACCAACATACGGCCCTCGTTTGAAACCACAATGACATGGGCCTTGGCCGTATCTTTTACTTCTACAGGCGGCATTACCTTGGCTCCCGTAGGCAAACTTAAAATCGCCTTACCATTTTTATTACGAGAAACAAGGTCTTTAAACTGACACACAAAACCATAGCCGGCGTCAGAGCTTAGTAAATAATATTGCTCATCTTTCGCCATCAACGCATGGTGCACAGTCTCTCCCGCGACCATATTAAATCGGCCGGTCAACGGTTCGCCTTGGCTTCTAGCCGACGGCAGCGAATGCGCTTCACAAGAATAGCTGCGCCCCGATGTATCAAGAAATACGACAGGTAAGTTGCTCTTACCCTGAGCAGCCGCCTGGAAGCTGTCACCCGACTTGTAGCTCAGCTTTTCGCCATCAACATCATGCCCTTTGGCACAACGCACCCAGCCTTTAGCAGAAAGCACCACGGTCACTGCTTCAGCAGGAGTGAGCTCTGTTTCGCTCAGTGCTTTGGCTTCAGCCCGTTCAACTAGAGGCGAACGACGTTCGTCGCCATATTTCTCTGCATCAGCAAGAATTTCTTTTTTAATGAGTGTTTTTAAACGACGGTCTGAATTTAATAATTGAGAAAGCTTTTCACGTTCTTTTTCAAGCTCATCTTGCTCGCCCTTCAACTTCATTTCTTCTAAGCGCGCTAAATGGCGTAGTTTCAACTCCAGAATAGCTTCTGCCTGAGTATCCGTAAGCGCGAATCGCTTGATGAGTTCCTTTTTCGGCTCGTCTTCATAACGAATAATTTCAATGACTTCGTCAATATTCAAAAACGCTATTAATAGACCCTGCAAAATATGCAGACGCGCTTCTACTTTGTCGAGACGATACTGCAATCGACGTGTCACCGTTTGCTTACGGAACTCTAGCCATTCACTTAAAATACCGACCAATGGCTTAACTTGCGGCCGACCATCTAAGCCCAAAATGTTCAAATTTACGCGGTACTGCTTCTCGAGATCTGTGGTGGCGAACAAGTGCTTCATCAATTGCTCTGTATCAACACGATTCGAGCGCGGCACCACGACCAAACGAGTGGGGTTTTCGTGGTCTGATTCATCACGTAAGTCAGAAACTAAGGGCAGTTTTTTTGCCTGCATCTGCGCCGCAATCTGCTCTAATACTTTCGCACCCGAGGCTTGATGAGGTAATGCAGTCAGTACGATTTCACCCTCTTCAAGGTGATACTTAGCACGCATTTTTACAGTCCCACGCCCCGATTCATAGAGCTTCTTCAACTCAGTTTTAGGTGTAATAATTTCGGCGTCGGTGGGATAATCAGGTCCTTGTAGGTGCTCCATCACCTCATCTAAATCTGCGCTCGGCTTATCAATCAATAATGCACACGCATTAGCTACTTCACGGGCATTATGAGGCGGAATATCCGTTGCCATCCCAACAGCGATACCAGTAACGCCGTTAAGCAAAATATGCGGTAGGCGTGCCGGTAGCATTTTCGGCTCGCGCATCGTGCCATCAAAGTTTGGAATCCAGTCGACCGTGCCTTGCCCGAGCTCGCTCAACAATACTTCGCTAAAGCGCGATAACTTAGCTTCAGTGTAACGCATGGCAGCGAACGACTTAGGATCATCCGGCGATCCCCAGTTTCCTTGACCATCAACGAGCGGGTGACGATAGCTAAATGGCTGTGCCATCAGTACCATTGCTTCATAGCAGGCGCTATCACCGTGGGGGTGAAATTTACCAAGTACATCACCCACTGTGCGAGCAGACTTTTTATATTTCGCCAGTGCCGAAAGTCCGAGTTCAGACATTGCGTAAATAATTCGACGTTGCACAGGCTTTAGGCCATCGCCAATATGCGGTAACGCACGGTCCATAATGACGTACATCGAGTAGTTGAGATATGCATCCTCAGTAAACTTACTCAGCGGTGTGCGTTCGGTTACTTCACTCGACATTGAGCTGTTCTCCATTTAAATTCATTTCGCGCAGTGGTTATGTTTATAGTTCTGCCAGATCGGCCATATTGCCTTTGCTCTCAAGCCAAGTACGGCGGTCGGCTGCACGTTTTTTCGCTAATAACATATCCATTAATTCTTCCATCGCCTCAGCATCGTCAATAGTGAGCTGCACGAGTCTACGGGTATTGGGGTCCATGGTGGTTTCACGAAGTGTTAGTGGGTTCATTTCACCCAACCCTTTGAAACGCTGCACGTTAACTTTACCTTTGCGTTTCTCCGCTTCTATGCGATCGAGAATGCCCTGCTTCTCGCCCTCATCAAGGGCATAAAACACGTCTTTTCCGACATCAATGCGATACAGCGGTGGCATTGCCACAAAGATGTGTCCATTTTCGACCAAAGGTCGGAAGTGTTTTACAAACAAAGCGCACAATAATGTCGCGATATGCAAACCATCGGAATCGGCATCAGCAAGAATACAAATCTTGTTGTATCTCAATTTGTCCAAATCCACCGAGTTCGGATCAACCCCTACCGCAACTGAAATATCGTGTATTTCTTGGGAAGCAAGGATCTGTTCTGGATCGACCTCCCATGTATTGAGAATTTTACCTCGTAACGGCATAACCGCTTGAAACTCACGATCGCGCGCCTGCTTTGCTGAGCCACCCGCAGAGTCACCTTCGACTAAAAATAGCTCACTGCGTTCACTATCTTGACCTGAGCAGTCCGTCAACTTACCCGGTAGTGCAGGTCCCGACGTTACCTTTTTACGAACGACTTTTTTACTCGCTTTTAAACGGCGCTGCGCATTGGAGATACAAAGTTCTGCGAGCGCCTCAGCTTGTTCGGTATGTTCGTTGAGCCACAGGCTGAATGAATCTTTTACGACACCTGAAACAAAACTCGCCGACTGGCGAGACGACAAACGTTCTTTAGTCTGCCCGGCAAATTGCGGGTCTTCCATCTTCAGTGAAAGAATATAACTACACCGCTCCCACACATCATCAGGCGTTAATTTAACACCGCGCGGCGTTAAATTACGGAATTCACAGAATTCTCGCATGGCTTCTAACAAACCTTGTCGCAAGCCATTGACGTGCGTGCCGCCTAAAGCAGTGGGAATTAAGTTCACATAACTTTCAGTAACCGCTTCCCCACCTTCTGGTAACCAAGTCACTGCCCATTCTGCCGCCTCAGTTTTACTGACAAAGCTCCCGTCAAAGGGCGCCTCCGGCAGTGTGGGGTATTCTTCAACGGCTTCTCGTAAGTAGTCCGTCAAGCCATCCTCGTAAAACCAGCTTGTTTCCTCTCCGTCAACATGATTGATAAAGCGAATGGTCAATCCTGGACAAAGAACCGCTTTTGCACGCAGTAGATGGGTCAGCTTTAAAACTGAAAATTTACTTGAATCGAAATACTGTTCATCGGGCCAAAAATGAACGCGGGTGCCCGTGTTACGCTTGCCACAGGTACCGGTGACTGCCAGTTCTGACACTTTATCACCGTTTTCAAACGCCATCTCGTACACTTGGCTGTCGCGGCGAATCGTTATTTCGACGCGTTTAGATAGCGCATTAACAACCGAAATACCGACGCCATGAAGACCACCTGAAAATTGATAGTTCTTATTAGAGAATTTCCCACCCGCGTGAAGCTTACTCATTATCAGCTCTACCCCTGGGATTTTCTCCTCTGGGTGAATATCGACAGGCATACCTCGGCCATCGTCAGTTACTTCGAGTGACTGATCTTTGTGTAAT
>NYWU01000040.1 GCA_002685255.1 Idiomarinaceae bacterium | reverse complement strand
GTGTCTTTTGGTAAACAATAGCCACCATAACCAAAGCTTGGGTTATTATAATGGTCACCAATGCGAGGATCTAAGCTAACACCTTCAATAATTTGGCGGGTATCCAGACCATGTACTTCTGAATACGTATCTAACTCATTAAAATAAGCCACTCTCATAGCCAAGTAAGTGTTCGCAAACAGTTTAATGGCTTCGGCTTCCGTGCTGTCAGTAAACAGGGTTGAAACGTCTTTTTTTATCGCCCCTTGCTTTAATAAACTAGCGAAAATCTCGGCGCGTTCAGAGCGCTCCCCTACAATAATACGCGAGGGGTAGAGGTTGTCGTAAAGGGCTTTGCCTTCGCGCAAAAATTCCGGTGAGAAAATAATGTTGTCAGTACCCATTTTCTCTTTCAGCATTTGGGTGTAACCAACGGGAATGGTCGACTTAATGACCATTACAGCATTCGGATTTATTTGCTTAACCTGGGCTATAACCGCTTCTACGCTACTGGTATTGAAGTAATTAGTTTCGGGGTCGTAATCTGTTGGTGTGGCTATAATGACATATTCAGCATTACTGTAAGCCTCTTCAGGGCTTAGGGTTGCTCTTAAACTGAGCTTCTTTTCCGCAAGAAATTCAGATATTTCGTTGTCTTCAATGGGTGATTTCTTGCAGTTAATAAGGTCGACTTTCTCATCTATAATATCAACCGCATAAACTTCATTATGCTGAGCCAAAAGTACAGCATTTGATAAACCAACGTACCCAGTGCCTGCTACTGCTATTTTCATAAAATACCCAATTGTTCGTTCTTGTTATGAAATTTTAGACATTATAAAACTGCTTGTACCACTCAACCGTACGTTTCATGCCTTCAGTTACTGGCGTTGACGGTCTATAACCCATATCGTTTTCTAACTCAGACACATCAGCATAGGTTGCTACAACATCCCCCGGTTGAATCGGCTGAAAGTCTTTTTGTATTTCAACGCCGGCAGCATCCTCAATAGCTTCAATAAAGGTCATAAGCTCTATAGGTTGGCTGTTACCTATATTGTAAATTTTATAAGGTGCTGAAGAGCTCGAGGGCTCTGGCTGTGTAGCGTTCCATTCACTATTGGCTTTACACGGGTTTTCAATAACGCGAACCACGCCTTCAACAATGTCATCAATATAGGTAAAGTCGCGCTTCATTTTGCCGTTATTAAATACTTTAATGGTGTCGCCATTTAATGCGGCCTTGGTGAAAATAAAGGGCGCCATGTCGGGGCGGCCCCACGGCCCATATACGGTAAAAAAGCGCAGCCCGGTGCACTGTATGCCATAAAGGTGTGCGTATGTATGCGCTATCAGCTCGTTCGATTTTTTTGTAGCCGCATACAGGCTTACCGGGTGGTTCACACTATGCAAGGTTGAAAACGGCATTTGTTCGTTCAGACCATATACCGACGAGCTCGATGCATAACTTAAGTTTTTAACCCCATTATGTCGACAAGCTTCCAGCACATTCATAAAGCCGACAATGTTAGAATCTATATAAGCATTAGGGTTTTCCAATGAATACCGCACTCCCGCCTGAGCAGCCAGGTTACATACGGCGTCAAACTGCTCTTGTTCAAACAGGGCGTCTAATGCGGGCTTGTCTTCAAGTTTTAGCTGTATAAAAGAGTAACCAGAATGCAACTCAGACTGAACATCTGCACCGTATTCAATGCTACTTTGCTTTATGCCACTTTCTTGTAGCCGACCATATTTTAGGTTTACATCATAGTAGTCATTAACGCTGTCCAGCCCTACTACTGTATGCCCCTGTTTAAGCAACTTTAATGCGGTGTAGAAACCGATAAAACCCGCTGTCCCGGTTACCAGTATTTTCATTTATTAACTACTCACCCCTAAATTTTATGGCTTAATATTAAAATCCATCTCAAACGCTTCAGTAAAATCAAAGCTGAGCATTTTTAAACACAGTTCGAACGACACTGCACGTTTTAGATATCTCCTTATCCTTAAGAGTTGGGTGCACCAAAAACATTAAACTTGTTTCACCTAGCTCTTTGGTAACAGCAAGTCGTTGCTCTGGCCTATAGCCCGTCCCATCGAACGCCTTTTCCAAATACACTTCAGAGCAAGAACCTTGCATACAAGGAACACCGTGCTCATTTATCTCATTGACTATACGGTCTCGTGTCCAACCTTCTGCTAGATTCTCAGGTTTCACAAAACAATAATGCTTATAGCAAGCATGCTCCATGTACTCAGGTACTGCTGGTGTTCTAACACAATTGAATTCGCTGCATATTTTTGTAATTGCTGCTGCATTCGCTTGGCGCCTTTTAATCCATTCAGGCATACGCGTCAGTTGTATGCGGCCAATAGCAGCCTGAACTTCCGTCATACGCCAATTAGTTCCGAAGCTTTCATGCAGCCAGCGGAAGCCCGGCGGATGCTCTCGCTCATAAACCGCTTCATAGCTTTTACCATGGTCTTTGTAGGACCACATTTTGCGCCACAAAGCTTCGTCATTTGTTGTGACCATACCGCCTTCGCCGCCTGTAGTCATTATTTTATCCTGACAGAACGACCAGGCACCTATATGTCCAATGCTTCCAACAGACTTCCCTTTATACTTTGCTCCATGAGCCTGTGCGCAATCCTCTATGACATAAAAGTCGTGTTGCTGTGCCAACTCCATTATCGGGTCCATATCCGCAGGTCGGCCAGCCAAATGCACCACAATGACTGCTTTGGTTTTTTCAGTAATAGCGCTTTTTATCATCGAGGCTTCAATATTTTGGCTTTCACGGTCTACGTCAACAAATACCGGCTGCGCCCCAGCCGTTACTACTGAAGATACCGACGCAAGGAATGTACGAGGTGTGACTATAACTTCATCGCCTCCCCCTACTCCTAACGCAATTAAGGCTAAATCGAGAGCTTGAGTGCCATTACCTAACGCTACTGCGTATTTACAGTCCGAAAAATTGGCAAATTCCTTTTCGAAGTTTCGTCCCTCCTGACCCGTCCAATAATTGACTTTGTTAGATAGTATTACTTGTGATGTGGCATCTGCCTCTTCCTGAGAAAACGAGGGCCAAGGTGAAAATGGGGTGTTTAACATACTACACTCTGCTTATTTAAAAACGGTTTGCCAGATATAACTAATGTCTTTTCTAAGAGACCAGTTTCTCATGTAATCAAGGTTTATTCTTACTTTGTCTGGGAATATTACTTCTCTATTGTACTTTTCAGGGTCACTTTGAGCAGCTAATAGCTCTTCTTCGTTTCTGTACTTCAACGTAGCGGGACCTGTAATGCCAGGGCGAAGTTTCAAGACTTCCCGTTCGTTTCCAGTCAATTTATCTGCAAATCCTGGAACGTCTGGCCGAGGGCCAACAAAGCTCATTTGTCCAATCAATACGTTCCATAGCTGTGGCAGCTCATCAATTTTGGTGCGACGAAAAAAAGCGCCTAGTCTAGTAATTCTCGGATCGCCTCGCTTAGTCACGGTTGTTCCCGGCTGCTTTGTCGGCCGCATTGTTTTAATTTTGATAACTTTAAATAGCTTCCCGTCTTGACCAACACGTGACTGTATGAAAAAGCCATTAGAGTGTGTATTTATTGATGCTAGTACCCAGGCAAGTAAAATAATCCAAAATGAAATTAGTATTCCAAAAAAAGATAAAAGAAAGTCAAAAGCTCGTTTAACTAAAACCTGTTTACTTTTACCACTAAGCTCAGCCACTGCCCTTCCTCATTTATTGACTAAACCATTTAATTAAGTAAGCTTCTTCTTTTCCGTCATCATTAATATAGGTTTTAACAACCCGAAAACCCAATTTTCTAGCAGATTTTAATGAACCAATATTTGATAGAACGATTCTAGAGGAAACTCCTTTTAATCCATTCTTTTCAAATACGTGAGATGAAAACTCCCTCAATTTTGAAGCTACTCCTTTACCTGAGTCACTGGTTAGAACCCCGATAAAGGATTCATGAACAGTTCCATTTTCGATGTCTTCTCTAGAAAAACGGCAAAACTCAAAGCCTATAACTTCATTTCTTTTATTTACAGCAACAAAACTGAAATGTCGAGCTATAAAAATAAGAAAAACTGATCTAAAAACATTATAGCCTCTATCTGGAAAAACTTTTTTATAAATTCTTATAGAGCGCAATGCATCAGAAAAACTCATACTTCTAAGAGTATAGTTTAGAAACTTTTTGCAAGTCTGCTTCTTAAACAAAAAAGCTGAAACTAAGTTGAAATGTATTACGTCTAACATTATTGGTCTTCTTACCTACCAAGTGCACATTTCCGCTTTATTTCTTCTTGTGCAAGAAGAACTGAAGCTTTTTTAAATGAAGATAAAGGTATGCGTTCGATTAACTTACGCATAGGGAATGATACTTTGATAAGTATTTTTAATAGAGGGGAGTATACAATGTTCAGTTCCGAGTATGCTTTTCTAAAATTAAAGCGCCGCTCTAACAATTCATGCGCGTTTGTATCATGGCTAATGTTACGAGTACCATTTGATACATAATCAATATCGTTGCGTCCTAAATAATGACTAGTCATCTTTTGAATAAGAAAATAGGATGAATACTTTTTAAGCGAAGCTGGTGTATACCATGTAGTTATAT
This sequence comes from Idiomarinaceae bacterium, assembly GCA_002685255.1. GTDB lineage: Bacteria > Pseudomonadota > Gammaproteobacteria > Enterobacterales > Alteromonadaceae > Idiomarina. The sequence continues at coordinate 7,338 of NYWU01000040.1, read as the reverse complement.
ATGCACAGACATTGTCGGAAACATAGTTTTCACTGAAAGCAACAGGCTCACCAGTCTCTCTATCTCTTACTACCCAAAACTCAGTTTCTTGAGGAAGGTTATTAATTGCATTTTCAAATTCATCTCTCCCCATTATATACTCATGAGTGTCGTATCTATCGAAAGCACTTGTATATACAGGGTAACATTCGCTACAAATTACATCTCTAGGAACAATTTCGGCAACATAGTTTTTATAGCCTTTCCTGACTTTCGCGCGGGTTTTTGCACTTAAAGATTCTATATCACAGTTAGAATCGTTAATTATTGACCACCAAGGAGAAAACCTTACTTCATCAAAGTTTACCTCCCACCGAATTAAATAAGCTCCAGTATCATTCAGCGTTTCTTGCGCTTCCTCAAATGACAAACCTTTAAAAGACTTCGTTTGCAGAATAGGAAGCAAAGCACCCTGACTCTCTTTCCATAGTATTCCGTTTAAGTATCGATACTGATAACCGATCATTTATATTCTCCGGGGGCTATTTTAGAAATAGAGTCGGTATCCCCATCAAGTGTTCTTTCCAATACTTCCATCAATTGGTTTGCAAGAATATCACGGGAGAAATATTTTTCCGCCATGTACCTGGCATTTTTTCCCGATTCTTCCAACCACTTCTCATCATGCATTTTTTCCTCAAGAAAAACCGCCACTTCACTAGCAGACTTCTTCCAAACTGATACTCCAATAGAGTTTCTTTCAACAAGCTCGTTAATCCATCCACCGAAGTTCACAAGTACTGGTGTACCTGATGCCAAAGCGTCAAAAAACTTATTTGCTGAATTAGCTCTCATCTCAGGAACATCAATAAACAAAACTGACGCCAGAGTCGCCGCGCTTAACAAGGCAGGAATTTCTTTTTTAGGTAAAAGTTCTTCGGCAAAAAAGTTTTTATTTAAAACGGCTTCAAAATTAGCCTTCTCAAGAATACTATCTCGCTCTGCGCCATCTCCAACGACAAGAATTTTAATGTCAGAACCTAGCAAATCCAATTCTTTAGCAACGTCGACTAAAAAGCCGACACCATTAGTTGAACCAAGTGACCCAGCGTACACGAGCAATGGGCTAGACATCAACCAGGGTCTTTTCGATAAAAAACTATCTGCCGCATTTCTATTATACTGAAATTCGGTGTTATCACTACTATTAGGAATGACAGCTATACGTTGCTCTTCAAAGCCCGAGCGGACTACCCCCTCTTTCATTCCGGGTGATAACGCAACTATCGCATCTGAATTACTATATGCCCATAACTCTAGCTTTTTAGCTAAGAAACGAGAAACCGGATTTTTAAGAGCGCCTACCGCTATTGGCATTTCAGGCCATAAGTCTCTGACCTCGAAAACCATTGGAATTTTCTTGCGCCTAGCTGCAGGAATAGCGGGTAAAGCTATAGTTAAAGGAGTACTAGATGCGAATATGATATCACCTGATAATTCAATAGTTTTTTTTTGCGCCGCCCATGCAAACCTTAAAAACGCCATTACTCTCGCTACGAACCCCATATGGTTAGAGTACGGCACTGGGTACCAGTGTACTTCGATACCTGACTCATCCGTAACGAACCAATCTTTTACTTTTCTGTCATTCTCGCGGTAACTAGTAATCATTCTTACTTTATAACCTTTCGCCACCATGCGACGCGCCATTTCATAAGACCTAGTTCCAAAAGGCATATCTGGCGTATTAAAATATTGATGTAAGTAAATTATTTCCACGTTTCTCTTAATCCTACTTAATTTGATTACTCTTGAATTCAGATAGTAGCTGCAACGCTCACGTAACAGAATAACCGAAAGGAGCTCAGTTACCGAACTATGGTTATCATATTTTTCAACTAAAAGTGATTGTTGACAGGCGATCAAGCGACAACATACCAAATTTCTCTGTTGTTCTCAGAGGAGTTTTCACAGAGAAGCTCCAGTACATCTAAATAATTTGCTCTAAACTGTGCCCATCAGAAATGGGGAGTTAGCAAAAAGATTCTTTAGCTTTCAAGCTTCAAACAAAGCTTATCAGAATATACTAAGCTACTTTGCTTAAAGGGATTTACGAAAATCCTCGAAATGCCATAGTGCATATGTTTAAAATGTACTGAAGTTCCGAGCCGATGGTCTCCCATCTACAAACGCATTGAATATCCAACCAGTCGCAAATGGTTCACAACTCCATATTAATTGACTTTTACAATAGCGGTGTTTTTCAACCTAGTTGTCCAAAAAACGCCGGGCAGCACGTGCCATCTCTTTGCGTTGAGATGGCTTTACAGCTTTCCCTCAAGGGCTTCCTTGCGGATCTCAGCTTTAATGCGCTCTTCGGCGTACATTTTCTTGAGGCGTTTATTTTCATCCTCAAGCTCTTTAAGGCGCTTCATCATGGATGCGTCCATGCCACCAAACTTGGCTCGCCATTTATAAAATTGAGCAGAGCTCATGCCGTGTTCACGGCAAAGATCTGGAACGGCCACACCGTTTTCGTTCTGCTTCAATATCGCCAGGATCTGACTGTCTGTGTATCGTGATTTGCGCATAGAAAACTCCTTTGCTTTAGTTTAGCGGAATTTTCTACTAATAACTGCTCCGATTTTCCGGGGGGATTACACTCCTTTCATCGAAGGAGTGTTAAAATACTGATGTAAATAGATTATTTTCATAGTTTATAAATTTTAAAATAACTTCCCACTATAGTCTGGTCTGAACCAAGCAGTATTGGTTAGGAAAAAGGGCTAGCTGTGTAAAATACCAAATAACGTCGTTATCACATTTGATTTTGGTATATTCTTTAAAGTGTGTTAGTTGTAGCCGTTAGGATTTTTAGACTGCCAGCGCCAAGCATCTCTTACCATATCCTCTAGCTTTAACTTTGCTCGCCAGTTGAGCCGTTTATAAGCATATTCGGGATCTGCAAAGCAGGCGGCTATATCGCCTGGTCTGCGATCAGTATATCTAAAGGGTATACTTTGCAGAGTTTCTTTTTGAAATGCATCAATAATTTCCAGCACCGAGTACCCTCTTCCCGTTCCCAAGTTGATGACGTCAATTCCAAATGGCGCTTTATCTTCAATCAATTTTAGCGCCATCAGATGTCCTTTTGCCAGATCAACTACATGAATATAATCACGAACTCCAGTTCCATCTGCCGTCGGGTAATCGTTACCGTACACTTTAAGTTCTGTTTGCTTTCCCACAGCTACTTGCAACAAATAGGGCACTAAATTACACGGGGTACCTTTCGGGTCTTCCCCAATAAGGCCGGATTTATGAGCTCCCACTGGATTAAAGTATCGTAATACTACTGAAGACCAGCCCGAATCTGCAGCACACAGATCACTCAAAACCCGCTCAACCATATATTTAGATGTTCCATAAGGGTTTGTTGTATTTCCAGTTTGAGAGCATTCGGTAATAGGAATTTTATCAGGCTCACCATAAACAGTAGCTGATGAAGAAAAGACGATGTTTTTAATATTAAACTTATCCATAGCCTCGCATAGAACCAGTGTTCCTGAAAAATTATTCTGATAATATCGCAAAGGTTCTTTACTGCTCTCACCAACAGCTTTAAGTCCAGCTAAATGTAAGACTGCACTTACTTCGTAAGCACCGAATATCTTATATAAACACTCTCTATCTGAAATACTCCCCTCTACTATCGTTGCTGTTTTTTTAGCTAGTCTATTAACGCGAAGTATGCTCTGTTTTGAACTATTCGAAAAATTATCAAGAACGACAACCGAGTAGCCAGCTTTTAATAACTCTAAAACGATGTGAGCGCCGATATACCCTGCCCCACCGGTTACAAGAATGGTAGTCCTCATGTTCACCTTAATTCTCCGTTAAGCCTTTCAAAAATAGCAAGTTTAAAAAACGTCTATATAATTATTTTCTCAAACTCACTCAAAAATACTCCGATAACGCCAGCACCTAAATAACCTTATATTCATTTTGTACCTAATAGCATAGCTTTAGAAAACTGCCAGAAATAGCCAGCTTTAATAACGATCGGTATTTTTTTAAGCCAAAATGCAAAAATAAATACAAAAGCTTTGCGCCCGAAAATGCGGGTTAGCATTTCACGCTTAGCAAGAGCTTTATTAGGGGCAGTATAAAAGTCACGACCTGATGTTTCATTGGGGTGAACACCTATTGTTACCGGAGAAAACCAGACTTTTAAATCTGACTTTATACAATCAGTTATAAAAATATATTCTTCGCCCGAGGGTAACTCCGAACCTAAACCGAAGTTTACATCAAAGAGTACTCCACTATTCTTAATCACTTCGGTTTTAGCGCAGATTTCAATAGAGGAAACTTTGGCTGCCGAGATAAAGGTGTGTTTGAATGGATGAGCTTTATATTCCTTAGGGTAAGATCCGTTTTCAAGAACAAATTTGCTTGTAGAAACATCTACTTGATTAGAGTCCATCCAGTCAATCAACTTATCAAGTTGGTTCAAGTTAAAATTCACATCGTCGTCCATAATGTAAAAATATTTCGTTTTTACAAAAGAAATACCTACGTTTCGACTTTTGGACAACCCGGGATAATCGAGCCTAACATAGGTAACGTCATCACGTGAAATAGAATTAGGCAGTGCTAAATCTGTAATGTCATTACCATAAACTTGATGAACGATAACATAAAAAAAACCTTTACGCTCAGGCTTCAGATTTAAAGCCTGCACACGTTCATTGGCTGTTGAGATTACAATTGTGACGCTAATATTGCCCCTCCTTCTCAAAAATAAGTAGAAACTACCGCGCTACGGAAGTCGAGTTTTTAAGGAGTCGCTGACGGTTAAAAATTATAGAGTAATTGACTTCAACGTAAACATAAAAAAACCAAAAATATAAAACAAAAGGCGAGTTCCTTAGAAAATCATTGCCTAGTGACATAACTATAAAAAGCAGTAAAAAACCAAGTATAAACTTTCCTTTTGCTAAATCTATTTTGGACAGATAGCAACCAATATATATATATCTTAGTACAACAGATAAAAGAATAGTGATACCGAAAACACCATATTGTAGAAAGATCGAAACAAAAGCATTTTCGATAGGTAAAGCAGACGTAACTGAAGTGACTGAATAATCGGGCGAAGATGCACCGATCCCTTTTCCCCATAGGTATTGATATGGTTCCAAATTTGAAATTGCATATATCCAATGCTCAAACCTGGCATTTTCAGTATAAGTACTTAACACAAAAATAGTTTCCAGACGACTCATTATTGTTTCTAAATCAAGGTTATAAAAAAAATAGAACATCAAAGGAAATATCAAAGATAAAAAGAACAATAATCTTAAAACTGAAATTTTATAAAAATAGATAAAAGATAAAACCGTAAATAGCGACATTAACGCCAACCTACTTAGAGAACCTACAACTAACCCCGTAACTAAAATCAGTGAAAAGTAGTAAACAATAAAGCTAACTTTTCGCCTTTCATGGAAGTAATTTATAACAAGAAAAAACAATACTAAAAAAGTGGCAAAATTTATTGGGTTAAACATTGTTCCGGCTAAACGATACCCAATCGCTAAGCGTATACTCCCTATCTCTTCCAAAGGACTTCTATATAAAGTTTCTAAGATTGAAATATCAAAATATTGCCATATTCCAAAAAGTGCGGAAAAAAAACCGTTGATTAAGATCGTTTTGCCCACAATATCTAGGCTGGGTAAAAAATCAGAACGCTCTCTGGAAAGGCCATACACTAATAAGGAAAAGGCAAGTAAAACAAATAAAACTTCATGACGAAAACCTTCAAACAAGAGGATAAGCTCAGTATCCCCAACAAAATGAAGGAGGCTATAAAGACTATAAAAAAACAAAATAAAAAAAGCTAACCGATTGCGTAGTCTTAAATTCGAAAAAATCCCTCCCAAAAGACACAATATAATAATACAAAATATTATAGAGTACCTGAAAGACACGAGTAAATATTCGAAGCCAAAGAAATAGTTAACTTGTGCACTTATAACACCCCAGCTAGGCAACAGAAGAAATAAAGCTAGCAATAAGTATTTAATAATTAATTGTATTCTCAAGATGTTAGTTCTCTGTACAAGTTTTTGTACTTCTCACTTACAACTTCAATAGAGTAGTTACGCCGAGCTATGGACGCAGCTTTTGAGCTCTTAACTATCTCATCCAAAATACTAACATCTACGCGCTGTTCTAAATTTTTTATAACCAAATGCCTAGCTAAATCTTTCCCGAGAATATCGTTCACGACACCGTCCAATCCAAACGATATTGGTAAACAGTTACTTATCATAGCCTCCAAAACGACATTAGGCATTCCTTCATTTTTTGATAGAAAAATAAGAGCTTTACTTATTCTGAAAATTTCTTGAACATCGGGTTTATCTAAGTTTCCTGTGAAAACAACCTTATCCTTAGCTTCATAAGCCTTTACAATTTTAAAGCAATCTTCAACATATTTGTTGTCCAATTCATTAAGCCCTTCTAATGGACCGACCACATACATCTTTGAACCTTCGAGCTCTGAATAATTTTTTAAGAAATACTCAATACTTTCATAAGTATTCTTACGCTCACAAACAAGTCCAACAAAGCAGAATATATTATTCTTTATAGTCGGCGTATTCTTAACTTCATCTACACCATTAGGGATAATACAAATTCTAGATTCACTAAGGAATTTTTTGTTTCTGTGAAAAAGTTGCTTTGTCAAACAAACATTTACATCTACGCATCTAATTAAAAATTTTGACAGTATAGGCCTTTTGTTTTTGTAATAAATTGTTTCAAAATCATCAGAGTCCATTAAAGTCGTCTTTAAGACTATTTTTTTTCTTAAAAAATAACCCAAAGCTATTCCGTATTTAAAAAAGCCGTGCAAATGAATGATTTTAATTTTATTCTTAATTAAAAAGCACACAATATAAAGAAGAGCTAAAATCTTATTCTTAGGCAAGTTTATTATTTCCAAGTAACTGCCCACTTTAAACTTAGAGAATTTTGTACCTTTCTCATGATTAAAAATTACGACTGGTATTTTTAAGTGCTTAGCCAATAAAAGTGCTTGTTGTGATGCTCCACTATACTTATTTAGGTTGTAAACAAAATATGCGATCAAAGTTGTCTCCGTATCATTGCAAGTCCATATTTAAAATACATTCCTAGATTTAAATTCCGATTTGTAGTGGTCAACAAAACCCGGACACCTTTTTAGCTAATTTCTCTACTTTTGCCGGTGGTAGACCATCATTAAATTGATGCGGTCGCTCCCACTTGTAATAATTCATTAGGAAGTAACTGACATCTCGTTTT
>NYWU01000039.1 GCA_002685255.1 Idiomarinaceae bacterium | reverse complement strand
GGGTATCGAGACTAATTTTGGATCCTACACGGGTGGTTTTGATGTTGTTTCGGCATTAACCACGTTGGCGTTTGATGGACGCCGCGAGGCCTTTTTCAAAAAACAACTTTGGCAAGCGTTGACTATCATCCAAGACGGTCACATCGAGCCTGAACAAATGAAAGGTTCTTGGGCGGGGGCTATGGGACAAACCCAGTTTATGCCAAGCTCGTTCATGAGCTACGCTATTGATTATGATGGTGATGGTAAAAAGGATATTTGGAATAGCTATGGTGACGTGTTTGCGTCAGCCGCTAACTACCTGAGCTCTGTGGGCTGGCGAGATGATGTGACGTGGGGACGTCAAGTACAGCTGCCCGAACAGTTTGATACGTCGTTAGCCGGGCTAGATACCAAAAGGCGACTCGCCGAATGGCAAAAGCTGGGTATTACTCGCATGGACGGGAGCCCTTTACCGCAACGTGACGATATTGAGGCTTCGATTGTGATTCCAGATGACAAGGAAGGTCGAGTGTATCTTGCCTATGCCAATTACGATGCGCTGATGCGTTGGAATCGCTCACATTACTTCGTTGCTGCAGTGGGCTACCTTTCTGATCGTATCCGTTTTCCTCGATGAATTGGTTTGATAAACCGCTTCAGGCACTCAACCATCGCGAATGGGAAGCACTTTGCGATGGTTGTGGGCAATGTTGTTTAAATCAATTATTAGATGAAGAGGATAACCTCTATCAGACCGATGTCGCGTGTCGATTATTGGATACTGACAAAGCTGTGTGTAGTGATTATGAAAACCGTACTCAGCGAGTCCCCAGTTGTGTTCAACTGACACTCGAAAATCTTGATGCCGTTTATTTTATGCCTAAAACGTGTGCATATCGGCTCAGAGCACAGGGACAACCGATTCCTGACTGGCATCCATTACGACATCATGGCAGTAAGCAAGCGATGAAAAAGGCCGGCTACCATATAGCCGGTCATTGTATCAGTGAAACAGAATTCAGAGGTGAATTAGAAGACCGTATTGTCACCTGGCCACTTTAGCGTAATTTGTAAATAATGTGGCTTAGGCTTGCGACGGCAACAGTAATCGTCACGCCTGCAAAAATAAAGGTCATCCATGCTGGCATGGTGACGCCTAAGAACGACCAGTCAATATCGCCACACAAGCCTGGCGCTGCAAAATAGCTTGGTAGCCATTCATGCAGTGGTGCCCAAGACGGGAAATTAGGGTTACTTTCACAGACCGCAAAGAAGGCATTTTTTGAAGTTTGTAGATCCCAGTGGTCATAAGCAATGAGTAAGCCCTCTATAGCTGAGTAGATCACCCCAGCGAGTGCTATCAAGCGTACGAGCGCATGCCTCGCCCCCCAATAGCCAAGTAGAGCAAACAACGCAATACCGATCACAGCCATGCGTTGATATACACACTTCACGCAAGGCTCAAGCCCAAGACCGTACTGAAAGTAAGCGGCAGCAGCCAAAAGCGACAAGGAGATGATAAATAGCGCTAACCACGCGTTGCGCTGAGCTGGCCAAAGGTATATTCGCATGATGAGATATATCCGTGAGTGAATTTAAGCGCTATAACATAGCTGAAAAGTAAACGACTTGTCGATAATAATCAGTTTGCTTGTCCGACCTCATGTAACACTGATAGAATCACACGATTGATAATGAAACAGGCGTAACAATGATCATTAAAGCAAAGAGTCCGGCAGGTTTTGCCGAGGAGTATATCGTTAAATCAATCTGGAACGGTCATTTTGCTCCGGGTACGATCCTTCCTGCAGAGCGTGAACTGTCCGAGCTCATTGGTGTGACTCGCACGACGCTAAGGGAAGTCTTACAGCGCTTAGCGCGAGATGGTTGGCTAACAATCCAGCACGGTAAGCCAACAAAAGTGAATAATTTTTGGGAAACTTCTGGGCTTAATATTTTAGAAACCCTGGCTCGTTTAGATGAAGATGGTATGCCCGAACTGGTCGACCAACTGTTGTCAGCGCGTACTAATATTAGTGCGATTTACATTCGCGCCGCCATTCGACACAACCCCGAACGCGTTGTCGAGCTTTTGGCCAATACTGATGAACTGGCTGATGATGCAGAGCGTTTTGCGGATTTTGATTATCAATTGAACCATGATCTTGCGATGGCGTCGGGTAATCCAATCTATGTGCTTGTACTCAATGGCTTTAAAGGTTTGTATTCGCGTATTGGTCAATTCTACTTTTCGTCACCCGAAGCTCGCCAATTAGCGCGAGACTATTATCACAATCTCGATAATGTAGCTAAGCAAGGTGACTATAATGAGTCTGTTAACTTGGTTCGCCGCTATGGTTATGAGTCAGCTGAAATTTGGCATAGTTTACGCGGCGACATCCCGTCCAACTTAGTCGATTGAGGCAATCGCTTTTTTCGAAACCGGTCAAATAGACATAAAAAAAGCCAGCAATCGCTGGCTTTTTTGTTCAATAACCTAGCTAAATTAAGCAAAGTTTTTGTTCACGAAATCCCAGTTAAGGAGCTTCCAGAAAGCCTCTAAATAGTTAGGACGTGAATTACGATAGTCGATGTAATAAGCGTGTTCCCATACATCTACGGTCAATAATGGCGTCACACCATCGTGAGCAACTGGCGTGTCTGCGTCATCTGTGTTCATGATGTCGACTGAACCATCGGACTTCTTAACTAACCAAGTCCAACCAGAACCGAAGTTGCCTGCAGCACTTGCGTTGAATTCTTCTTGGAACTTCTCAAAAGAACCCCATTTCTCGTTAATTGCGTCTGCAATTGCGCCGCTAGGAGCACCGCCACCATTGGGGCTCAGACAATTCCAGTAGAACGTGTGGTTCCATACCTGAGCGGCATTATTGAACAAACCACCTTTCTCAGACTTGATGATGTCTTCAAGCGATTTGCTTTCTAAATCAGTGCCTTTAACGGCATCATTTAGCTTGCTTACGTAAGTCGCATGGTGCTTGCCATAATGGTATTCGAGTGTCTCTTCTGAAATGTGTGGCTCGAGTGCGTTCTTCTCATAAGGAAGAGCGGGAAGTTCAAATGCCATAATCTCTCTCCATAGTTTTTAGTGCAAATAGCGTCTTACACAAAATGAATGTGCAAGCTGTTGTTGTTATTCATACGATATATAGGGGTGACTGGTTCTCTTTTCAAGTATAAGTTTTTATTATTTGTACCGCTGGCTGTAAAGCGCTCAAAGAGAGCAATCGGGGGTTGCATGTGCTAAAATACTTGAGTATTTTTATCAACCATTCCATTCGTTAACAGTGATTTGAGGTGATATGGAAACCATCGACAAGATTAAACAGCAGATTGAAGAAAACCCAATACTTCTATACATGAAGGGCTCACCTAAATTACCGAGCTGTGGCTTTTCTTCTCAAGCCTCGCAAGCGCTCATGGGCTGCGGTCAAGCGTTCGCTTATGTCGATATCTTACAAAACCCAGATATTCGTGCTGAGTTGCCGAAATACGCAGACTGGCCTACATTCCCGCAACTCTGGGTTGAAGGTGAACTCATCGGTGGTTGTGACATCATCGTTGAAATGTTCCAGAAAGGCGAGCTACAAGAACTGATCACTGAGGTGGCAGCACGTCATCCTCAGCCAGAAAGCGGCGAGTAATAATCGGCGTTAAGGGGTTGATCTTTTATTGTCGATCCCCATATTTATTAGAGCTTTTAATTTAGGCTGCCAAGCGGCAGCCCAACATTAACTAAAGACGGAGAGTATCAATGGCAGTTTTAGTAGGACGTAAAGCACCTGACTTTACCGCAGCAGCGGTAATGGGCTCTGGCGAAATCGTTGAAGATTTTAAATTTTCTGACGCGATCAAAGGCAAGAAAGCCGTCTTGTTCTTCTACCCGCTAGACTTCACATTTGTATGTCCTTCTGAGCTTATCGCATTTGATAAGCGTTTGGACGAGTTCAAGAAGCGCGGCGTTGAAGTAATTGGTGTATCAATCGATTCACAATTCACTCACAGCGCATGGCGCAACACTGCAACTGAAGATGGTGGTATTGGTCAAGTCAAATACCCACTCGTTGCAGACGTTCGTCACAGCATTTGTAAGGCATACGATGTTGAGCATCCAGAAGCAGGCGTTGCATTCCGTGGTTCGTTCTTAATTGACGAAGATGGTGTTGTACGTCACCAAGTCGTTAACGACTTGCCATTAGGTCGTAACATCGACGAAATGTTGCGCATGGTAGATGCTTTGAACTTTAACCAGAAGCACGGCGAAGTTTGCCCTGCAGGTTGGGAAGAAGGTAAAGAAGGCATGAAAGAGAACGCTGAAGGCGTTGCAGCATACCTTTCTAAGAACGCTGATAAGCTATAATAATAGCTCGCAGCGATTCACAAAAAACGCGCCGTTGGGCGCGTTTTTTTATGGCTGTTGATTAGTGAGCGGCCACCCGCCAAGCGCTTTCCATTTATTAACCATCCAGCAAAATAATTCGGCTGTTTTTTCGGTATCATAAAGCGCTGAATGCGCCTGCTTTTGATCAAACTCTATACCCGCCGCTTTGCACGCTTTAATCAGTACAGTTTGTCCTAACGTCAACGCTGCTAAAGATGTGGTATCAAAGCTGACGAAGGGATGAAACGGATTGCGCTTGATATTGGCTCGCTCAGCCGCTCGCATCAGGAAGCTATGATCAAAATTCGAGTTATGCCCAACCAGCACAGAGCGCTGACATCCAGCCGCCTTTTGAGCCTTTCGAATGGGTTTGAATAACGCTTTAAGCACCTCGTCTTCGGGGAGTGCGCCGCGTAGTTCCGAATGAGGATCGATACCATTGAATTCAATTGCTGCTTGTTCAATATTGGCACCCTCAAATGGTTCGACATGAAACTGATGGCTTTCGACTGGCTTGAGCTGCCCATCTTCATCAAAATCCAGTATGACGGCAGCGATCTCTAACAAGGCATCGGTTGACGCATTAAAGCCCGCCGTTTCGACGTCGACGACTACGGGTAAGTAGCCGCGAAAACGTTGCTTCATAAGAGAGTCTTCGGAACCTGACATGAAATTACCTGTATCTGCTAAATTGCTACTGCCCATTATGCCAAAGAGCGGGCGTTTTTGCTTGTGATTTGGTTAAAGGTTATTGCAACACGACCGATATAAAAGACAAGTAATTAAAGGAGGTGCGTGTGCAGGTGAATAATACGGCTCGGCTGTCAGCATTAATTGTGCTGGGTAGCGCTCTAGTCAGTATCAGTCCGTTCGCAAAAGCAAACGCCGTAAGATACTACAGTGCAAATTTAGATAATTCACTTTGGTATATGGCCAATAACACGCAGCTTAACTGTGAGTTAGAACACGTTATTCCTCGTTTTGGCAAAGTACAGTTTCACAGTGAAGCGAGTAAGCAACTCAATCTGACAATGACACTCGATATGCATCAACTGCCTGACGAATATGGTGTCGCAAGCATTGAGTCTGTTCCTCCGCGTTGGCAACCCGGTGCCAATAGCTATGCCATTGGTAGCATGGATTTATATAAGCAGTTCAATGGTGAGCTAGAGAAGAAGGCGGCTTGGACACTCTTGTCAGAGCTTGAAAAAGGACGCTACCCCACGTTTTTATATCAAGATTGGTATAATCAAAGAGATCAGGTGGCCGTGGCAATCTCATCGGTTAATTTCCGCAGCGCCTATGATGCATTTAAAGGTTGCATTAATGCCTTACTACCGTTTTCTTTTGACGATATCGCCTACACGGTACTCAATCATAAGGCGGATAGTGATGAGCTCACAGTGAGCTCACAGCGCAAGTTAAAGCAGATCAGTGACTATTTGAAAGTGGACGCTGATTTAGACCTCGTGCTTATCGACTCATACACCGATGCATTGGGCGCGCGAGAGCCTAATCAGGCGTTGACTGAGCAGCGTGCTAATACGATTAAAGCGTTCTTTGTTGAGCGCGGAATTAATGCTGAGCGTATTGAAACTGTATCTCACGGTGAGGATCGACCTATCGAACACAATGATAATGAGATAGGTCGTCAGAAAAACCGCCGTGTCATTGTTCAATTGAGCAAGCCTTCAGGGGGGGCACTGTAGCTCGCTAATCACTGGTTTTATCTTTAAATTCGCATAAGTCTTCGATGATACAGCTGCCGCACCGTGGTTTGCGTGCAACACAGGTATAGCGGCCGTGTAGGATAAGCCAGTGATGTACATCCACCTTGAACTCTTTAGGTACAACTTTAATCAATTTTTGTTCGACTTCATTGACGTTCTTGCCAGGTGCTAATTTAGTACGGTTGGACACACGGTAAATATGTGTGTCAACGGCAATGGTAGGCCAGCCAAAGGCTGTGTTGAGCACCACGTTAGCTGTCTTGCGTCCAACCCCTGGTAATGCCTCGAGTGCCTCACGGCTTTCAGGAACTTCGCCGTTATACTGCTCTACTAATATCTTGCACGTCTTGTAGGCATTCTCTGCTTTTGAGTTGAACAAACCAATGGTTTTGATGTAATCCTTAATCCCGTCAACACCCAGCGCAAGCATTGTTTCTGCAGTCGGTGCAGCAGGAAATAATTTTCGCGTCGCTTTGTTAACACCCACATCGGTTGCTTGAGCGGACAATAAAACGGCGATCAGTAGTTGAAAAGGGGACTCATACTCTAACTCAGTGGTCGGGTGAGGATTGTTGTCCCGTAAACGGCTTAAAATTTGATAACGTTTATCTTTATTCATATCGATTAACTTTCGGCTGTTACGCGTGCGCGCGTCACTGTTTTTTCACTGGCTTGCAGCTCTTCACGTTTCGCATCAATACGGTTTTTAAGCGCTATAATAAAGCCCATACCAATAAAAGCGCCTGGCGGTAAAATAGCTAACAGTAAGGGATAATCTAGGCTGAACAATTCGATCCGTAATTGTTTGGCCCATTCGCCCAGTAATAACTCAGCCCCATCAAAAAGGGTGCCGTTTCCGAGTATTTCGCGTAGTCCGCCTAATACGACTAACACGGCGGCAAAGCCTAGCCCCATCATAAGACCATCGATAGCAGCATAATTCCATTTGTTTTTAGATGCATAGGCCTCAGCACGACCGATGATAGCGCAGTTCGTTACGATCAGCGGTATAAAAATCCCCAACGTTTGGTACAACTGGTATACATAGGCGTTCATTAGGAGCTGAATAATGGTAACGAAAGTCGCGATGACCATAACAAAAACAGGAATCCGTATTTCTTGCGGAACCCATTGGCGGACCAAGGATACGGTAATATTAGAGCCTATCAGCACAAATAAGGTCGCAAGACCCAGGCCCAATGCGTTGGTCACGGACGCTGTCACTGCGAGCAATGGGCAAAGCCCTAACAGTTGCACGAGGGCGGGGTTGTTCTCCCATAGACCCTGTTTGGTTAGCGTCTTAAATTCACTCATGGCTTTCACCTTCCGAAGCAGAATGACAATTCGGTAATGATGTTTGGAACAGTTGCGTACTGTTTTGCTGCAAATACCACGTTGCGGTTTTTACCGCGCCGACCACAGCGCGTGGTGTTATCGTGGCGCCGGTAAACTGGTCAAACATCCCCCCGTCACGCTGAACCGCCCAACGTTCGTCGTCTTGGCTTTGCAAACGTTTGCCAGCAAATGAGGTTATCCAATCACTCTTTTGTTTTTCAATTTTATCGCCAAGGCCAGGTGTTTCTTGGTGTTGAAGTGTTCTGACACCAAGCACCTCACCGCTGGGTTTAATCGCTACAAGTAAGCGAATTTTGCCCGAGTAACCATTGGGGGCGACCGCCTCAACAGCAAGCGCACTCGGTTCACCTGCTAAATAACCTCGGTATACGGGAACAGGTTGCTGGCTCAGCGTAGGTTCTGAGAGCAGACCACACGAGTGATAAAGATCGTTGTCATGCAGTGTTGGTGGAATAATCTCATTCAATGACGCAAGTGTTTGCGCGCGTTGTTGTTCATCGATAGCTTCCTTGGTCAGCGCTTCTACACCCAGCACCAGACCGGTCGAAACGAGCGCGAATAGACCGAGCAACAAGCCATTCTTCTGCATGCTATTCAGTGTCATGTTTCGCTCCTACATGATGACCGTAAACCGTGGGGCGAGTGTAACGATCGATAATAGGTACGCACAGGTTGGCGAGCAAGACTGCGAACGCCACGGCATCTGGGTAGCCGCCCCAGGTTCTAATTATCCAAACTAATAAACCAATCAGTAGGCCAAACAATAGCCGACCGCGATCGGATGTGGCGGCCGACACGGGATCGGTCGCGATAAAGAAAGCGCCAAGCATGGTGGCACCGCTCAGTGCATGAAATACCGGACCTGGCATCACACTCGGTGCAAAAATATGCGCTAGGAAACTGGGAATGAGCAAACCGGCAAGAAATCCAACCGGGATATGCCAACGAATAACGTGCTGTTGCAACAAAATGGCGCCGCCGAGTAAAAAGCCCAAGTTTAGCCACTGCCAACCAATGCCGGCGAGGCTTGCCATCATTGGCTGTTGATAAGCCTCTGCGAGGATTTGTCCTTGGTCAAGCGCGGTTTTTACACCATCCAGTGGGGTTGCCATGGAGATGCCATCAACAGTAGTGCGTAATTGCTCAACATCGTACCCAGCCGGTGTGTACTCAAAAATAATGGTGTGTAGCGTCTGCCAGAGTCCTAAGTCATAGGGCGCAATTGGAGCTGCTGGTAACCAATGCGTCATTTGCACAGGAAACGAAATAAGTAGCAGTACGTAGCCCGCCATAGCAGGATTAAAGATGTTCTGACCCATACCGCCATAGACTTGCTTGACGACCACAATTGAAAATAGCGTGCCAATCACAATAATCCACCAGGGGGCTAGAGGCGGAATACTGATAGCAAGCAATACTGCAGTGACAAGTGCGGTATTATCGCGCAGTGCCTGACGCGCGCTGCGTTCACGTGCCCAAACACAGATTGACTCAGACAGATAGGCGACACTGACTGCAATTAGAATTTGAAACCAAACACCCCAACCAAAGAAATAAGATTGAATGAGTACCCCAGGAATGAGCGCAAATACCACCCATGCCATCACTTGGTTGGTCTTTTTTTGACTATGACCATGCGGGGCGGCTGCCACTTTAAAACTCATTATTGTTTATCCTCCTGATCGCGCGCTTGCTTCTTCTTTTTCGCGCGAGCAATCGCTGCCGCAACGGCTGCCGACTTATCTTGCGCGGGGCGGGGTTGTGCGGTGGCTTCGTCACTCGCTTCGCTTCCAGCGCTACTGTCAGCGCCTGCTTCGGGTTCACTTGCTGCCTGCTGTGCAGCTTTCTTCGCTTTGGCTCGCTCGATAGCGGCGGCTACTGCCGCTGACTTCTTAGACTTTTCTTCAGGTTGCGAACCTGTCGGTTGTTCAGCAGCAGCGTTGCTACCTTCTTGCGCCGCCTTTTTGGCTTTTGCTCGGGCAATGGCTGCAGCGACCGCCGATGACTTACCGTCGTTGTTCGACTCTTGTTCAGGCGCGTGCTGGGTCTGTTGCTGCTGCATTTGCTTACGCGCCTCTGCCGCTTTGCGGTGACGTTCTAACCGCTCTTCTTTTTCTCGTTCTAGGCGCGCTTGGCGCGCTTCAAAGCGTTGTTTAGCAAGTTCCGCTTTGGCCTGTTCACGTGCTTGATTACGTATCTGCGATTTTGCCTGACGGTAATAATGCACAAGGGGTATTTCACTCGGGCAAACAAAGGCGCACGCACCGCACTCAATACAGTCAAATAGGTTATTATCTTCTAGTGCTGGATAATCTTTGGCTTTTGCTAACCATTGTAATTGTTGCGGTTGAAGACTTGCAGGGCATACCTCTGCACAGGCACCACAACGAATACATGCCATTTCATCGCCCGGTGGTGGCAGTTCCTGGGTACTTGGCACCAGAATACAGTTAGTGGTTTTGATGACGGGCACTGCGGTAATTGGCAATGTAAAGCCCATCATGGGACCGCCCATAATAACTCGCTGTTGATGCTCAGGCTTAAAACCGGCGAACTCGAGTAACGCATCCACGGGCGTTCCTAGTGGTGCCCATACATTACCGGGTTGTTCGATACACTGTCCCGTCAGCGTTACAACACGCTCGATTAACGGTTTATCATCAATGATCGCCTCTTTCACAGCATAGGCAGTTCCAACATTCTGCATAATGACGCCCATCTCAATAGGCAACTGCTTGCTAGGAACTTCATGCCCGGTAAGCAACTGAATCAGCTGCTTCTCACCCCCAGAGGGATATTTAGTCGGCACTACGCGCAGTTCAATATCGGTATATTCGGATATTGCTTGCTGCATGCTGGCGATCGCTTCGGGCTTATTATCCTCGATAGCGAGCAACGTTTTATCGGCGCCTGTGATGTAAGCCAAAATTCGCATGCCAAGCACAATGTCTCTGGCATGCTCACGCATTAAGCGATCGTCGGCACAAATATAGGGTTCGCACTCTACGCCATTAATAATGAGGTAACTGACCGGCTTTTGCTGTGCAAGCTTTTGTGAAGTAGGGAAGCCCGCTCCTCCTAACCCTGCAACCCCGGCTGCCTGAATAATATCTAACAACTCGGCTTTATCACGTTGCTGATAATCGGGCAACGGCTGACGTTCGCGCCACTGATCGTGTCCATCCGGGGTAATCACAATGGCTTGTTCGGGAAGTCCTGAAGCATGTGACATTGGACGTTGTTCAATAGCCTTGACGGTCCCCGATGTCGGTGCGTGGAGCGGCAAGCCTTGATGTAGTGCGGCATCGGTTAAAGGTTGCCCTTTGAGAACGTGATCACCCTCACGGACGGTGCACTGTCCCGATAGGCCGATATGTTGACGTAACGGCAGAATCAGCTCATTGGCATATGGAACTCGGCGCAATGGCTGCTCACTCGCGGGTTGTTTGCGCTCTGGTGGATGGATGCCGCCGGGAAAGCGTGCAATTTGACCTGACTCAACGAACTGCTTGATGTCTTGCATCGTCTTACTCCACCAGTTTGACCGGAATAGTGTCGGCTTTATGGATATTTTGCTTCACGCTATCAAGGTTCCATTGCCAGGTTTCAGGTTTAGCCTCGACTTCGACCATATCAATACAATCGACAGGGCAGGGTTCGACACACAAATCACAGCCGGTACATTCATGCTCAATGACCGTATGCATTTGTTTTGCGGCGCCGAGAATGGCATCAACGGGACACGCTTGGATGCACTTAGTGCAACCAATACACTCATCCTCGCGAATGATGGCTACTTTTTTGACGCTTTCTTCACCATGCGCTGCATCGAGAGGCTTGGCTTCGACGCCCATCAGATCTGCGAGTTTCTTGATTGTGGTTTCACCGCCGGGAGGACACTTATTGATCTCGTCGCCATTGGCAATTGCTTCTGCATAAGGACGACAGCCTGGATAGCCACATTGACCACATTGAGTCTGTGGCAGGATCTCATCGATTTGATCAACGATCGGATCGCTTTCTACCTTAAACTTGATAGCTGCGAAACCAAGAATTAAGCCAAATATCAGCGCGAGCGCACCGATAGCGATTAAACCAACTACAAAACTCATTATTGGGTCACCAATCCGCTAAAGCCCATAAACGCGAGCGACATTAAACCCGCTGTTATCATCGCAATCGCTGAGCCCTTGAACGCTTTCGGAACATCGGCGGCTGCCAAGCGCTCGCGAATGCCAGAAAATAGAATTAAAACGAGTGAAAAACCGACTGCCGCGCCAAAGCCATAGACGATAGACTGCACAAAGTTGTGTTGTTCATTGATATTAAGCAGCGCTACACCAAGAACCGCACAGTTGGTGGTAATGAGTGGCAGAAAAATACCTAGCAAGCGGTACAGCGTAGGACTCGTTTTATGCACCACCATTTCAGTAAATTGCACGACAACGGCAATCACTAAAATAAAACTTAAGGTTTGGAGCGCCATCAACCCTAAGGGCTCAAGCAAGTACTGATTCACCAAGTAGCTACATACCGAGGCGAGAGTTAATACGAATGTGGTTGCAGCTGACATGCCAATTGCAGTATCAAGCTTATTAGACACACCCATAAAAGGGCAAAGTCCTAAGAATTTTACCAGCACAAAATTATTGACCAATACGGTGCCAATGAGCAGCAGTAAGTAGTCTGTCATTCGATGATTCCACCCGTGATTTAAATCAGCGCCTATTATCGGTGTTTTGACGTTGATAAACAACAGACGGAGGTCAATAGAAGTGGCAAGAATGCGATGATTTTGTCATTGATATTTAACGTAACTGACTCGCGACTGTCATTTTGTTAGCGCAATGTAACAAGCAAGCCAATAAACGGGGCATTGTCATGGTCTGGTTAACAGCATTACAAGAAACCGCGTTACGCGTCGATTTAAGCTGGTTCGCTCGCATACATCGTCTAAACCAACGCCGTTGGATTGCCTTTAGTGCTGAGTGCTTCTCCCGTTCCGGTGATGGCTATTGGTATGTACTGGTCGGGCTGCTATTGATGTTGCACAGCACCGACGGACAATCATTTTTTGCCGCCTGTGCCGCCATATTCTTGTTTGAAAGACCGCTGTACTGGTGGTTAAAAAATAAGTTCAAGCGCGCACGTCCGACCGCGCTATTGGTTCAGAAAAAGCTCTTTGTTGCGCAGGATGAATTTAGCTTTCCCTCTGGGCACACTTGTGCGGCGTTTATCTTCGTTACTTGCCTCTCTTATTACTACCCGATGATTGCACTCTGTTTGTTGCCTTGGGCTTGCGCGGTTGGCATTTCACGAGTGGTAGTAGGCGCTCACTATGTGTCTGATGTTTGCGTAGGTGCGCTACTTGGCATCACCTTTGTCGAAACCTTCTTTCTTATCCATTCTGCATTCTAAGGTTAACTATGCGAATTTTGTTCGGTATTCAAGGGACCGGTAATGGTCATTTAAGCCGTTGCCACACACTGTCACGTTGGTTGAACCATTATTCGGTAGATGTCGACTACTTGATTTCGGGGCGGGAACCGAGTCGTTTGTTTGATATGAGTGCGTTCGGTGATTACCAGTGGCGTCAGGGATTGAGTTTTGCGACGCAAAATGGTCGTATCGATTACTTGAATACCTATCGCAATAATTCGTTGCGACAGTTTTGGTCTGATGTAAATAGCGTTGATTTATCGGCCTATGACTTGGTTCTGACAGACTATGAACCGGTGACAGCATGGGCAGCTAAGCGAGCCCGTAAGCCGTGTATCGGTATGGGTCGGCAGTATGCGTTTAAAGAGCCGTCTTTATATTCCAAACTTAATCTGTTTCAGCGTGGATTGATCGATTATTTTGCGCCTGCATCACGCTGGTTAGGTATGCATTGGCAGCCATTAGATAATTGCATTGCGCCTATCGTGCGAGCGCATGGTTCAGAGTCGGGGATAAGCCAGCGCCATGTATTAGTGTATTTGCCATTTGAGAACTTAGAGCATGTGGTTGATGCGCTTATCCCACTAAAATCGTATCAGTTCTCTGTGTTTCACCCGAGCATCAAACAAACTGATAATCTCGATGCGCCCCATATTTTTGGTTTCCCACCGTCACGAGAGGGCTTTAAGCGTCAATTTGAGAGTGCTGAGTATGTACTCGCGAATGCAGGTTTCGAAACATCTTGTGAGGCGTTGCAAGGCTATAAACAGTTCGCTGTAAAACCGTTAAAAGGGCAGTTTGAACAACATTGGAACGCGAAGCTGTTGTCGAGTAATCACTTAGCTCAAGTGATCAATGAGATATCAGACGAAAGTGTGCGTGCGTGGCTAGCCGATCATCAAAGTAAACCGCTTAAATGCCAGTGGCCCAATATGGCAGATAATATTGCACAATGGATAAAACGAGGTGCTAGCAGTGCTGAACAAGAGAGTTTGGCGAAGCTTTGGGCTTAGGATAGCCTTAAAGATTGGCTCCCCAGGTTGGATTCGAACCAACGACACATGGATTAACAGTCCACCGCTCTAACCAACTGAGCTACTGGGGAACAACAAATTGAGGAGTTAAAACGCGTTGGCTCCCCAGGTTGGATTCGAACCAACGACACATGGATTAACAGTCCACCGCTCTAACCAACTGAGCTACTGGGGAACACGTCTTAACGGCGTCGAATATTAAAGACCTATGCCGCGCCTGTCAACTAGAGATACAGTATTTTTATTGTTTTTTGGTTTGACTGATTAAATCTTGTGCGAGTGTTGATTTTATAGTCTTACAACCAAAACTTGGGTCTAATGCCTCCGTAGAGAAATGTCAAGTGACTGTCACAGATGTGCTTATATCTAATGTTATAACTTGTTGCGAGTTAAGGATATCCACACATGGCTGAAATCCGCATCAGTCACAGCCTACAGGATCTTATCCACGGATTCTGTGGATAACCCTGTGCTTAAGTGTGTGAAATAGTACGTTTAGTGCGGTTTGTAGGCAAAATTAATGATTGTTCAGAAAATCGCTCAATCAAATAAAAACCAATAAAAACAACGAGTTAATAAAAAATTGTAAAAATCAAATAGGATCGGTTGAAGAACGCGTTAAGATTGCCCGAAGAATCAGCAACTTGTGTATTTCTTATTTAATTTGGGTGTTTTTTCAACACATTTGGCAGGGCTTTTGCCAGCTGTAATTGCTAAACCCAACGCCGCATTCGTATAACTTTTTTGTTCTATATCGCGTATTTTAGCGACCGCATTGTAATAAAAATGTCTTACGAGTTTGGTCCGCTTTAGCGGGGGAAATGGGCTTCCATGTGGGGAAAAAAGTTAAAAAAAAGCCTCGTTAGCACACTAACGAGGCTGTAGTGCCAATAAAGTTAAGTTTTAATTCAACTGAGCAACGAATGCTTTAATGCGTGAGACGGCCTCTTTTAGAGTATCTAAACTTGTCGCGAACGACAGGCGGCAGTAGCCTTCTGTACCAAAGGCTGAGCCAGGTACTAATGCCACGTTAGCTTCAGTCAAAAGTTTTTCACACAACTCAACGTCGTTTGCGACACCCGCTCTATCCATTAAACCTTGAATACGTGCGAAGGTATAAAAGGTACCGTCACCTTCGACACACTCAATACCGTCGATTTCGTTAAGTGCTTCTACCAAGTAATCGTGACGTTTCTTGAATGCACTGACCATTGTATCGATGCAGCTTTGGTCGCCATTTAAAGCGGCGGCTGCCGCATGTTGGCTAATACTGGCTGGATTAGAAGTACTTTGCGACTGGATTTTTTTCATCGCCGCAATGATAGGCGCGGGACCTGCTGCATATCCAATACGCCACCCGGTCATGGCGTAGGCTTTAGAAACACCCGATAAAATAACAGTACGCTCGCGCAACTCAGGTGCAACCATCGCAATATTAGCGAATTGACTGCGATCCCATAAAATGTGCTCGTACATGTCGTCTGTCGCGATCAGGACATTTGGGAAATCAATCAGTACATCGGCAAGCGCGCGTAATTCCTCTGCTGAGTAGGCTGTACCACTCGGGTTAGAGGGGCTGTTGATGAACATTAAGCGAGTTTTTTCGGTTAACGCTTGGCGCAATTGCTCAGGTGTGATTTTAAATCGCTGCTCTAAATGGGTGTGAACGATAACGGGCTCTGCTTCAACGAGCTTGACCATATCCGGATACGAAACCCAGTAAGGCGCGGGAATCACTACCTCATCGCCCGGGTTTAGCCAAGCGCTAAGCAAATTGAAAATACTATGTTTACCGCCAGCCGAGACGATGATTTCATCAAGACCATAATCGAGTTGATTATCGCGTTTAAACTTATCGGCCACCGCTTGTTTAAGCTCGACAATGCCATCAACCGCAGTGTACTTGGTTTTGCCAGATTCGATAGCAGCGATAGCGGCTTGTTTGACGAAGTCAGGAGTATCAAAATCGGGTTCACCGACTCCTAGACCGATAACATCTTTACCCGCGCTTCTTAACTCGTTGGCTTTCTGCGTCACCGCGAGTGTTGGTGAAGGTTGGATCGAATTAACGCGCTTTGATAGCTGATAGTCCACTACGAATTCCTTCCGATTATGCCTATGTAAACTGCTCTCTACTATACGTATCGGCGGCGCTAAAGTCTATCAACATAGCCAAACAATGGGTGTTTGCTGTACACTACGTAAGTTCATTCAAGAGGAGGTATTTTCATGGCTACAACCGACGCATCTCGAAGTCTTATCAACGCGCCGGTTGGAAAAACGCTATGGGAAATGACTTGGCCCGTCATCTTTGGCGTGGCAACGCTGATAAGCTTTAACGTCGTTGATACCTTCTTTATCAGTCTGCTGGGCACCGACCCGCTTGCAGCGGTCAGCTTCACCTTCCCTATTACCTTTACGGTGGTTAGTTTGACCATTGGTTTAGGTATTGGTACGTCAGCGGTAATCGCGCGAAAATATGGTCGGGATAAACCGCAAGAAGCGCAGTTTGACGGCTTTGCTGCACTCTCGGTTTCCGCTTTACTTGTTCTGATGCTGTCAGCCGTGGGCTATATTTTCATGGACAGTATTTTTACCCTCCTGCAAGCACAACAACGTTTACTGCCGCTGATCCGTGAATATATGACGCTATGGTTTGCGGGCAGCGTCATGTTGGTCACGCCAATGGTCGGCAATGCGGTATTGCGCGCATCGGGCGACACACGAACACCATCATTGATTATGGCCTCGGGCGGTTTGGCGAATGCCATTTTTGATCCGATCCTTATTTTTGGTTGGGGACCGATCCCTGCGATGGGTATTGAGGGAGCCGCTTTAGCGAGCGTGATTTCGTGGTTGAGTGGCGTGGTTCTCGTGTTTTGGTTACTTAATCGTAAGCAGCTTATTCGGGTACGTATCGAAACGACACGCGGGTTGTTTCGCGAATGGGTCGATGCCGCTCGCGCTATTTTGAAAATTGGTCTGCCAGCGGCAGGCGCCAACATTCTGACTCCGCTCGCGATGTCGGTCATGACGGCTATTATTGCATCTTATGGTGCGGCGGCAGTGGCGGCATTTGGCGTTGGCACTCGACTCGAGTCGCTCGCGAGTATCATTATTCTGGCGTTATCCATGTCGTTGCCGCCGTTGATTAGCCAAAACTTTGGTGCCAACCGAGTTGATCGGGTACGTGAGGCCTATGGCAAAGCCTTAAAAGTGGTATTTGCCATTCAACTGGTTATCTATGCGGCGATGGCAATAACGGCACCGTGGATCGCGATGGCATTTGCGAAAGAGCAAGAAGTGGCGCGTATCGTTGAGCTGTTTATTTACATAATGCCCATAGGGTATGGCTTTCAGGGTTGGATCATTCTTTCGAACTCAAGTTTTAATGCCATTCATAAACCGATGCGTGCGCTCGGCTTAAGTGTCATCCGCTTATTTGTTTTTTTCGTACCCTTGTCCTACTTAGGGAGTCTACTAGCGGACCTACACGGCCTATTTGTTGGGGGTGTGGTCGGTAATATCATTACAGCGGCTATCGCTTATGTATGGTTTACGCGAGCGCTGAGGAGGGTTGGTGAGTAAAGCATTTGAATTAGTATCGAGCTATCAGCCTGCAGGTGATCAGCCTGCAGCGATTGAAAAAATTCTAGAAAATTTAGACGCAGGGCTTGCCCATCAAACCTTATTGGGCGTTACAGGTTCGGGTAAGACGTTTACCATGGCTAACGTGATTGCACAGTCGCAACGTCCGACACTCGTCCTTGCTCATAACAAAACGTTGGCAGCGCAGCTTTATGGTGAGATGAAAGAATTCTTCCCTAATAATGCTGTCGAGTATTTTGTGTCGTATTACGATTATTATCAGCCGGAAGCCTACGTGCCCACCACCGACACCTTTATTGAAAAAGATGCATCGATAAACGACCACATTGAACAAATGCGTCTGTCAGCGACAAAAGCGTTGATGGAGCGCCGTGATGTTGTGTTGGTGGCTTCGGTTTCGGCGATTTATGGTTTGGGTGATCCCGAATCATATATGAAGATGATGCTGCATTTGCGTCGTGGCGACATTATTGACCAGCGCGATATTTTGCGGCGCTTGGCGCAGCTACAGTATAAGCGAAACGATGCGGCCTTCGAGCGGGGCACCTATCGTGTGCGCGGTGAGGTCATTGACATTTTCCCCGCTGAATCGGAAGAGCTTGCAGTGCGCGTTGAACTATTTGATAACGAAGTCGACCGTATCAGCTTTTTTGAGCCGCTCACGGGGCAAGTGACCGAAGCGGATGTTGCGCGTGCCACCATTTATCCGAAAACACACTATGTGACACCTCGTGAAGTCTTGGTTGAAGCGATTGAGAAGATCAAAGATGAGTTGAAAGATCGTCGAGATGTGCTGCTGAAACAAAATAAACTGCTTGAAGAGCAACGTATTAATCAGCGCACTCAGTTTGATATTGAAATGATGTTGGAGCTTGGCTATTGCTCCGGTATCGAAAACTATTCACGTTATCTGTCTGGACGTGCTCCGGGCGAGCCACCACCCACCTTGATGGATTATTTACCGGACGACGCACTGCTCATCATTGATGAGTCACATGTGACGGTATCGCAGGTCGGGGCGATGTATAAGGGCGATCGCTCGCGCAAGGAAAACTTGGTGGAGTATGGCTTTCGACTGCCGAGTGCGTTGGATAACCGGCCCTTAAAATTCGATGAATTCGAAGCCATTGCCCCCCAAACTGTTTATGTTTCTGCAACACCTGGGAAATATGAGCTTGAACGTAGTAGCGGTGAGGTCGTTGAGCAGGTGGTGCGACCCACTGGCTTAGTGGATCCGATTATTGAAGTGCGACCCGTGGCGACGCAGGTTGATGACTTAATGTCTGAAGTCCGTTTACGGGTGGAAAAAGAAGAACGTGTGCTTGCGACAACATTAACCAAAAAGATGGCCGAAGATTTAAGTGATTATCTCGATGAACACGGTATCCGTGTACGGTATCTTCACTCGGACATCGATACTGTCGAACGAATGGAGATTATTCGCGATCTGCGACTCGGTGAGTTCGATGTGTTGGTCGGCATTAACTTGCTGCGAGAAGGTCTCGATATGCCGGAAGTCTCCTTAGTCGCCATTCTTGATGCTGATAAAGAGGGCTTCTTACGATCTGACCGTTCTTTGATTCAGACCATTGGTCGTGCAGCACGTAACGTGAATGGTAAGGCGATTCTATATGGCGACCGGATTACCGGCTCTATGCAACGCGCGATTGATGAGACGGATCGTCGTCGTGAAAAGCAAATCGCTTTTAACAAAGAACATGGTATCACACCGCAAAAATTGAATAAGAAAGTCACCGATGTGATGGACTTGGGGCAGGGTGGTGCTAATCGTAAAAACCGTGCCGCGAAGGCGGTTGCAGAGGTTGCCTCTGGTTACGATCCACGCACCGTGATGATCAAAGATACGAATGCGGTGATTAAAGAAATTGAAGCCAAAGAAAAAGAAATGTATGAAGCGGCTCAAAACCTTGAGTTTGAGAAGGCGGCACAGTTACGTGACGATATCAAAACACTACGTGAGCAACTTAAACGAGCAGTTTAATCGGTTTTTATAATTAGAAATGTAAATCGTAATTGCTATCATTTCTTTAGACAGGAATGGAGGGCATTATGATAAAGACAGCAAGTTTTGCCGTGATGCATTTCTCAATCGCTTTTACAGTGGTTTGGGTGATGACAGGCGATATTGTGATGGGTGGTGCCGTGGCATTGATTGAGCCACTGGTAAATACAGTAGGTTATTATTTCCATGAAAAGATCTGGCAACGGAGCGGCGTTCGTCGAACGAGCGCGTTATCTGGATAAAGAGGGGCGCGCGAGCACCCCTCTATTTTTCATTTGGGTCACGTTCTTTTTATGCCGCGGATATCTTGCGGGTATTGTTTCGCTCACTTTCAATGAAGATCGCACGCGTTTACTCTCACTCTTTTATAAAAACTCAGAACAATTTGGTCTCATGCTTGTGGTGGGTTTGCCGGCCTTATTCGTACTGTTGGCGACAAGTTTCGCTAAAGAGGATGGTTATAATTGGGCCAACCATGTGATGCGAGCTGCACAGCCTCTGATGTTGGTCGCTCTCGTGTTAGATGCGATATTAATTAGTAGTCTGCTACTGCATCAGCATGGCAGCTTCTCTTGGGGCAAAGCGAGTATTATCTTGGCGTGGTTTATCAGTCTTTGGTACGTAAGTAAGTCGCGGCAATGGCGGTTTTATCGGCGTCACTTGGCGGAAAAGCCTGAACCATCGGTGTCCGAAGACACCGATAAATCCGCGTAATAAAGGCGAGCGTGCTAGAGCAGATAATGCGCGTGGAAGCGTAACTGCTCCTCAATGAAACTACTGATAAAGTAGTAACTGTGATCATAGCCTTCGTGTAGATAGATAGCACCCGGTCCATCTGTTTCATCGAATACAGCTTGCAAAGTCTCAGGCTTCAGTTGCTCTTCGAGAAAGTTGTCTGCTAAACCCTGGTCGACGCGAATCGGTCTGACTTGCCCATACGCTTTGATGAGTTCTACCGCATCATAATCTTTCCAAGCATCACGGTTGCCTCCCAAATATTGCGTAAACGCATATTCACCCCAAGGGCATTGAGTTGGATGAGTGATCGGTGAGAATGCCGAAATGCTTTGATAGCGTTCTGGGTTTCGCACACCAATGACCAGCGCACCATGACCTCCCATGGAGTGACCGGCAATCGAGCGTTTATCCGTTAATGGGAACTGCGCCTCTACCCATTTTGGGAGTTCATCAAGAATGTAATCATACATTTGATAATGTTGCTTCCAAGGCGTTTCGGTCGCATTCAGATAAAAGCCTGCACCTTTGCCAAAGTCATACCGATCTTCGTCAGGTACCTCATCACCGCGCGGACTGGTGTCGGGAATAATCAACGCGATACCAAGTTGCGCTGCGACGCGCTGTGCACCTGCTTTAGTAGAGAAGTTCTCATCAGTACACGTGAGCCCTGATAAAAAGTACAAACTGGGTACTGCATGATGTTCTGCTTGGGGCGGCAGAAACACGCTCAACTGCATATCGCAGTTGAGCGTCGAAGAGCGGTGCTTTAAGCGGATTTGTCGACCGCCAAATGTACGTACTTCGCTTACGATTTCCATAGTGGATACCTTTGTCGCTTAGTAGTGGATAACCGAACGAATCGATTTACCTTCGTGCATGAGCTCAAAGGCTTCGTTAATTTCCTCGAGCGGCATGTTGTGGGTGATGAAGGTATCTAAATCAAATTTTCCGTCCATGTATTGCTGTACGTAATCAGGCAGTTGACTGCGCCCTTTAACACCACCAAATGCACTCCCACGCCAAACACGCCCGGTAACCAATTGGAATGGACGGGTCGAGATTTCCTCGCCTGCGCCGGCGACACCAATAATTACCGATTCGCCCCAACCTTTGTGGCAGCACTCAAGCGCCGAACGCATGACTTCGACGTTACCAATACATTCGAACGAGAAGTCGACACCGCCGTCGGTCATATCGACAATCACTTCTTGGATAGGCTTGTCGTAATCTGTTGGGTTAACAAAATCAGTCGCACCGAGTTGCTTAGCAATTTCGAACTTATCTTCGTTCACATCAATTGCAATAATGCGTGACGCCTTCGCTTGTACGGCACCGATAATGACAGCTAAACCGATACCACCGAGCCCGAATACCGCGACCGTATCACCTTCTTGCACATCAGCGGTGTTCTTCACTGCGCCCATTCCGGTGGTGACACCACAACCTAACAAACACACTTTTTCTAAGGGCGCTTCTTTTGGGATTTTCGCGACAGAGATTTCAGGTAACACGGTGTATTCAGAAAATGTCGAAGTACCCATGTAGTGGTAAATCGGCTCGCCGTTTTTTGAGAAACGAGAGGTACCATCAGGCATTAAGCCTTTGCCTTGCGTCGCTCTCACGGCTTGGCACAAATTCGTTTTTCCAGACGTACAGAATTTACACTCGCCACACTCGGCTGTGTAGAGTGGAATTACATGGTCACCCACCTCGACAGAAGTCACGCCTTCGCCGACGGATTCAACAATACCGCCACCTTCATGACCCAAAACGGCTGGGAAGATACCCTCAGGATCTGCGCCTGATAGCGTGTAAGCATCGGTATGGCACACGCCTGTCGCAATAATTTTGACGCGCACTTCGCCTTTCTTAGGTGGTGCTACATCGATTTCTTCCATTTTTAATGGTTCGCCCGGACCCCAGGCCACGGCTGCACGCGACTTAATTGTTTCCATCATAGCTTCCTTTATTTGGTATGTGATTGGCTAGTTATACGTTAATGACAGGAACAAGTTTAACTTTTTCTGTTTTAAAGGTAATCTAAACTTTTTACAAATGACTTTTGCAGATACGTAATAATGAAACAATGGCAAGGAATCAGTGAGTTTGTCGCGGTGGCTCAAACATCAAGCTTTACCAGTGCCGCTAAGCAGTTAGGTCTATCCGTAGCGCAAGTCAGCCGCAATATTGCAGCTTTAGAACAACGACTAAAATTACCATTACTCTATCGCTCGACACGCAGCGTGAGCTTAACGGAGGAGGGCTTGCTGTATTTACCGCATTGCCAGCACTTGGTCGCGAGTTTGAACGATGCCGACCAAGCCATTCAGCAACGCTCAGAAAAGCCACAAGGATTAATTCGTCTCACCGCACCGGTCTTTTATGGCGAACACGTAATCGCGCCGTTGGTGAACGACTTTTTAAACCAATACCCTGATTGTCGACTCGACTTTAACCTCACCAACGACACGCTCGACTTGATAGAGGGACATTATGACTTAGCGATACGGTTAGGGCATTTGGGCACGCCGCGTTTAAAGGCGAGTCCGCTCGGTCGTCGTCGGCACTTTCTAGTGGGGGCGCCGGCGTATTTTGAACGTTTTGGAGAACCAACTCACTTAGCTTCGCTGGCTGATCACCGTTGTTTAACGGGCACGCTCAAAAGTTGGCGTTTTCAGGTGGATGGAAAAGTAAAGACAGTGCAACCCAATGCATTAATTCACTGCAATAGTGGATTGGCGATAAAAGATGCGGTGTGTAAAGGTCTGGGTATAGCGATTCTACCTGACTATTATGTCGCTGATGAGCTCGAAGCCGGTGTCTTACAGGAAGTGATGACAGATTATCGTCAACCGGACGACGGTATTTGGGCGCTGTATCCCGAGTCGCGACATCGAATTGCTAAAGTTAGGGTGTTAATTGACTTTCTTAAGTTGAAGCTAACCAATAACGGTTGAAGTCGTGGAATTAACTAGAAGAACAAAGAAATAAAAAAAGGTGGTGGATGGTACTGGGCTCGAACCAGTGACCCTCGCCTTGTAAGGGCGATGCTCTCCCAACTGAGCTAACCATCCAACGCCAAGGAAAACAACGAAGGGGAAGAAGTGGTGGATGGTACTGGGCTCGAACCAGTGACCCTCGCCTTGTAAGGGCGATGCTCTCCCAACTGAGCTAACCATCCAGTTTTGTCATCGCACTTCTGCGTCGTTGCGAGGAGGCATTATAGGGATACGCGCCAAAGTGTCAAACAAAAAATGAAAAGTTTTTTCTGTTTGCTGACTTTTTAATCATTTTAATTGAATAATGCGCTTTTTGCCTAGGACTGGTAAAATTCACCGGGTCTAATCACTGAATTAAATAAAGGAACACAGTAATGAGTGTAGTTACGCGTTTCGCTCCAAGCCCGACTGGCTATTTACATGTTGGCGGTGCTCGCACAGCGCTTTACTCTTGGCTGGTCGCAAAAGCCCAGGGTGGTGAGTTTGTATTGCGAATTGAAGATACCGACCGGGAGCGTTCAACGCAGCCTGCGATTGATGCCATTCTAGAGGGCATGGAATGGTTAGGGCTGAACTGGGATCGTGGACCTTACTATCAAACCAAGCGTTTTGACCGTTATAAAGAATTAGTGGATCAACTGCTTGAAGAAGATAAAGCCTATAAATGCTTCTGCTCGACCGAGCGTTTGGAAAAAATGCGTGAAGAGCAAATGGAGCGTGGCGAAAAACCTCGTTATGACGGGCATTGCCGTGATAATCCAAATGCGTCTGGTGACAGTTACGTGATTCGTTTTCGTAACCCACAAGAGGGCAGCGTTATTTTTGATGACTTGATCCGCGGTCGTATCGAGTTTTCAAACCAAGAACTTGATGATCTAATCATTGCCCGCAGCGATGGCACGCCAACGTATAATTTCTGTGTTGTTGTGGATGACTGGGAAATGGGTATTACGCACGTAGTTCGAGGCGAAGACCACATTAATAATACGCCGCGCCAGATTAATATTCTAAAAGCCTTAAATGCGCCGGTACCATACTACGCACACGTATCGATGATTCTGGGTGATGACGGTAAGAAATTATCTAAACGCCACGGTGCGGTGGGTGTAATGCATTATCGCGATGACGGGTACTTGCCAGAGGCGGTGATTAATTATTTAGCCCGTTTAGGCTGGTCGCACGGTGATCAAGAGATCTTCAGTAAAGAAGAGTTGGTTAAACTGTTTAAACTAGAGGATGTGAATAAAGCCGCTTCTGCGTTTAATACCGAAAAACTTAATTGGTTAAACCAGCATTACATGAAGACGTTGCCCGCTGAACAAGTGGCTGATGCCCTCAAATGGCAATTTGATCAACTCGGCGTCGATACGTCGACGGGTCCAGCACTGACAGCCATTGTTGGTTTGCAAGCCGATCGTGTGAAAACGTTGAAAGAAATGGCCGCGATTAGCCGTTATTTCTATGAACCAGTTAATGAGTTTGAAGAAAAAGCAGCTAAGAAACACTTGCGCCCTGTAGCTAAAGAACCATTAGAAGCGGTGAAGGCGAGGCTAGTAGACTTAACGGATTGGACTGCTGAATCAATTCAAGCAGCGATTAATGACACGGCTGAAGCGCTTGGCGTGGGTATGGGCAAAATTGGCATGCCATTGCGCGTTGCAGCAACCGGAGGGGGTAACTCACCCTCGTTGGATGTCACCTTAGCGCAGTTGGATCAGCAAAAGGTTGTCGAGCGTATCGATTTGGCGCTTGCATTCATTGCTGAGCGCGAAGCGAGCGCATAACACGCGATTTGCATGTAAAATAGTCAACTTGATATAAAAATCGCCAGTTGGAGATATTTTTTCAAAAAACAGTTGACACTTAAGCGCTCCTCGCAATAGAATGCGCCCCGCTGTCAAGGCAGTTTCGCTGCTAAAGCAGTGGGGCTATAGCTCAGCTGGGAGAGCGCTTGCATGGCATGCAAGAGGTCAGCGGTTCGATCCCGCTTAGCTCCACCAAGTGAAATTTTGATAGCAATGTTAGTGATTGCGTCCCCTTCGTCTAGAGGCCTAGGACACTGCCCTTTCACGGCAGTAACAGGGGTTCGAATCCCC
>NYWU01000038.1 GCA_002685255.1 Idiomarinaceae bacterium | reverse complement strand
ATGTCGAATCAATATTTGGACTTTTGGAGTAAGCGTCCGTTACCCGATTATCCCGAAATTAAGGATATGCCGGTCACGGTGATTGCTTCGGTGAGAACAGTGGAGAACCCTCCCAACTTGTTTTTTACCGAGCAAGGTCGAAAAATGTGGGGTGAGTTATGGCAAGCGTGGGCGAATGCGTTCCCGCAGGGCAAGTCGGTTTTGACCGAAAAAAGTGGCCATTTTGTGCAGTTTGATGAGCCTGACTTAGTCCTGAGCGAGCTGTTGGCATTGATGCAGCGGCTTTAGAAGGCGCTGTGCAACAATCGCCAGTCTGAATGTCATGGGTTATTCAGCGTAGTAACCTTATTGAGTTACATTTGATAAAGTAACCGAATAGGGTTACTTGCAGGGATTTCTTCGTGCGCCTGAGGCGCACGCTACTATACAACTTGTGTTATTTTTTTATTAATCCTGATCCAAAACTGTTAAAAACGGATAACCCCTCTTGAACAATCGTTTAATTTGGAGAGTTTGATGGAAATTGTACAGTTTGGATCTAATGATATCGAAAATAAGCTGGCTTCGATGAACAAGGACCAGTTTGATGATGTGGCGTTTGGTGCTATACAACTGGACGAGAACGGCACGATTATTAAATACAATGCAGCGGAAGGTGACATCACGGGTCGCGATCCTGAAGCGGTTGTTGGAAAGAACTTTTTTACTGACGTTGCACCTTGCACTAACAGTAAAGAATTTAAAGGTAAGTTTGACGAGGGTGTTAAAAACGGTGATTTAAACACCATGTTTGAGTATACCTTTGACTACGAAATGAAGCCGACCAAAGTGAAAGTGCATATGAAAAAAGCACTCACTGGCGATACCTATTGGGTTTTTGTTAAGCGCCTTTAATGAAGTGCTTATCACAAGACTCAATTATTGCCATCATCGGCGCGTTGATCGCCGATGAGTTGGCAACGTTACGCCCTTCGGATGAACAGCTTTGGAAAGGGCGTCAATGGCACCCCGATACGATGATTACGACGCGCTCGCGTGCGCGGGGCGAGAGCAATGAGGTAGAAGTCGATTCGTTCGAATGGATTTCGATTGCCAGCCGCGTGGTTGAGTTCTTCCAGCTCGATAGCAGCGGAGTAGAGGATTACTTGCTGCGAGTCTCCAGTTTGGCGCAATGGGCCGAGGTTGTTACCGCAAGTCGAACGCAGGGCAGTAAAGACATTACATTCTCGACGTCGGGCTCGACCGGCAAGGCAAAAAAGTGTGTTCAGCGTTGGGATAACCTCGTCCTTGAGGCTGAATATTTTGCTCACTACTTCGCCAATATCGACGCACCCGTCACCCGACTGATTAGTGCGGTTCCTCCGCACCATATTTATGGATTTATTTTTTCGGTTTTATTGCCAGAGATACTCGACGTGCCCGTGATGAGAGGGCTCAAGGCATTCTCTCTGACGCAGCGTCAGGCGTTGTCTGCGGGCGATTTGATCGTTGGCTTCCCGGGCTGGTATCAACAGTTGGCGCAGGCTCAGACTGAATTTGCTGAAGGCATTAACGCGGTGTGTTCAAGCGGTCCCGTCGCTGGCGAGGTGTTACAACGCTTGCAGCAACACGGGTTAGCTGAGGTGATTGAAGTATACGGTAGCAGTGAAACTTCTGGCTTGGGCGTTCGAAGGGAGCGCGGTGGCTGGTATAAGCTATTACCGCGGTGGCAGAAAAAAGATGCCGAGCACCTCACCGATATTGCAATGCAAGCTGCAGTTGCGCTCCCCGATGAGGTCGATTGGCTGGATGAAAGTCACTTTAGGCCGCTGGCGCGCATCGATCATGCGGTTCAGGTAAATGGCTACAATGTTTATCCCAAGCGGGTTGCCGCTGCTATTGCTGAACATCGGCTGGTTAAAACGGCGCGGGTCAGGCTGCATGAGCACGATGGCGGCACCAGTTTGAAGGCGCTCATGGTGCCTAGCCACGATGCCCGG
Source organism: Idiomarinaceae bacterium (assembly GCA_002685255.1). GTDB lineage: Bacteria > Pseudomonadota > Gammaproteobacteria > Enterobacterales > Alteromonadaceae > Idiomarina. Next base: position 65,254 of record NYWU01000038.1, on the reverse strand, counting down.
CTGATGCCGGTAGACGAGATTATTGCGCAGGTGCGTGAGGAGCTGATGAATCAACTTGCGCGTATTGAGGTTCCACGGACGTTTACGGTTGCCAGCCATGTGCCACTTAACGATATGGGCAAAGAGACTGACTGGGATCCGAACGCTGCTTTAATAGGTTACCCAGTTAATGAAGGCTAGCGTTGTATTTGATGGTTCTGACTTATCGCTCAATGATATTGTTGAATTGACTCAGCAAAATAAGAAGGCGTCACTATCCCGTGATGCTGATTTCGTGGAGCGTATCGAGCGTGGTGCACGCCTTGTTGATAGCGTCTTAAGTAACGAAGGCGAGGTTTATGGCATTACAACTGGTTATGGCGATAGCGTGACGACTTCGGTGGCTGAGCATCAAGTTAATCAGCTACCGATTAATTTAACACGTTTTCATGGCTGTGGTTTGGGCGCCCATTTTTCGGCTGAAGAAACCCGCGCGATACTTGCCGTTCGGCTCTGTTCGTTATGCCGTGGCTACTCGGGGGTGAGCTATGCGTTGCTTGAGCGACTCACGCTGATGCTCAACGAGAACGTGTTACCGATGATTCCCGAAGAGGGCAGTGTGGGTGCGAGTGGCGACCTCACGCCATTGTCTTATATTGCGGGTGCCTTGATTGGTGAGCGTGATGTGGTGTTTAACGGCGAGATCATGAACAGTGCAAAAGCCTTTGATGCGCTGGGACTGGAAACTTATCAGTTACGTCCGAAAGAGGCGCTTGCGCTGATGAATGGCACGGCGGTGATGACCGCATTAGCGTGTTTAACGTTCGCGCGTGCGGATAACTTAACGTCTGTTTCGAGTCGCATTACCAGCTTGATGACGATTGCTGTGGGAGGTAACCCGTACCATTTTGATGCGGCGTTGCATGCGGTTAAGCCTCATCAAGGCCAGCAGCAAGTTGCACGTTGGATTGCCGACGATTTGGGCGTCGAACAGGCTCGTAAACCGACGCAGACACGACTTCAGGATAGATACTCTCTGCGCTGTGCTCCGCATATTATTGGTGTAGTGAGAGATTGCCTACCCTTTTTAAAGCAGACTATCGATAATGAGTTAAACAGCGCCAACGATAACCCGATTGTGGATGTTGAGAATCAGCGTATTCACCATGGTGGGCACTTTTACGGCGGCCATATTGCCATGGCGATGGATACGCTTAAGACGCAGGTGGCGAATTTAGCGGATCTGCACGATCGGCAGATGGCACTTTTGTTGGATACCAAGTCGAATAATGGATTACCACCTAATTTATCCGCCGCTGAGGGGGATGACTTGGCGATTAGTCATGGATTTAAAGCGGTGCAAATTGGTTGTTCGGCATGGACTGCGGAGGCACTGAAATTAACGATGTCGGCGAGTGTGTTCTCGCGTTCTACGGAGTGTCATAACCAAGATAAGGTGAGTATGGGGACGATTGCTGCGCGTGATTGCCGTCGCGTTTTGGAATTAACGCAACAGGTTGTCGCCGCGTCGCTGTTAGCCGCCACTCACGGTGTAAAGCTGCGCTGCTTGGTTTCGCCCAATACTGAGATTGAGCCACCGCTGCAGGACTATGTCGACAACCTCGTGAGTGAGCATCCCTTGCTTACCGAAGATCGTCCCCTCGAAAACGAACTCCGCGCATTAACGCGTTGGGTAGGTCGCGCATTTTGCGCGACATCTGGATTTGCCCGTGCGCACCATGCGCATGCTACTTATTCTGATTTATTAGCCATTTTTTGAAGGTTTTCGTGGATTTTAAATAACACGATAAGCAATTCGCACCAGATCCTCGCGCCAATAGCACCGAAAATAATGATACCTAATCCGGCGAAAAAGCCACCGCCATATTGGGTGAACATTGAACCTATACCGGAAATCAAACAGCCTAAGAGCATAAGCCAGTAGACAAAAGTGATGATTTTGGGCGTTAGCATCGAGTTGAATACGAATATATTTTTCATCGTCAGTTCCTTTTGTAGTTATTTTGGCACCTAAAATTAGCATCAGTGCTTGAGTGAACCCTCTATTTATAACGAATTAACGTTTAATTTACAATGGGTTAATATGTTTAGCTTTTGTGCTAAGGTGGCCTCAATCATCGTGCGCAAGATGCGCCCGTTACGGCGGTGCGGTAGGTCGATGTGGTAGGTCGTGCATTTTGCGCGACATGCGATGCTGTGATGGGAAGGGAGCTGTTGTGTTAAAAAATAATCGCTACATAATTATTGTTGTCTTATGTGTTGTTATTCCCCTTTTAGAGAGCCTGAGTCCAGCAACGCTTTGGGGATTAAATTTCGAATCACCGTTGGTGATGGCTAATCTTGGGAATATTATTCTCGTTCTTAAAATTGTGAGCGTTGCTACGGCTGCCTATTTGTTGTTTTATCAACAGCGAGCTATTGCTGATGTGTTTAACCGTAGCGCTTTTAAAGTCGCCTTCTTTAGTACGTTTTATGTACTCGCAGCGTTGCAATTAGCGGTTTTATTTTGGGGGCTGGTGTCATTTTTAATATCACCCTCGAATGATTTTTTTCATTACGAAAAAACGATAGGTGATCAAACATTTTACGTTCACAACGCTGACTCTGGCGCATTGGGCGGCGAGTTACATGTTTATTTGAAGTGCCCATTAGCACTGAACCGCTACAAATTAGAGCCAATAGGATCGGTGGAGTGGCTCAAAAACTTTGACCTGACGGTCGTCGACAACACTGTGGTGCTCAGTTCGAGTGACACCCCTGAGGGCGTCGAGCAAGTTTACAAACTGCCAATAGGCGGCGCATCGTGCGGTAAGTCGCGCATCCTGCGCGACAATGGATCTGTGCGTGCGCACAATGCGCACGTTACGTCGGTACGGTAGGTCGCGCCTTTGGCGCGACGTGGGATATCGCCCGTGCGGTAAGTCGCGCATCCTGTGCGACAATGGATCTGCCCGTGCGCCAGAGGCGCACGCTACCTCTTTTGCTTGCTACGTATGACCAAAAGCTGCCATGCGGCATAACCTGTGACGAGGGCGAAAACTAGTTTCTTACCTAAATAAACCCAGTCGAAATCGGTGTTTGACCAAAATAAGAAAAGTGTAATATCCACAATATTTATCAAGCACACTATTGATGCCAGAATAGCGAACAAAAGAAGATACGATTCTTTAAAAAAAGACACTGAAAAAGTCCTTATTTTTTATAGTTGTTTTTATTACGGTAATTGTTCTGGTATTAAAAAACAAACCGGCGTTTTGAAGCTTGCGGTAGGTCGCGCATCGTGCGCGACGTTGGATTTGCCCGTGCGCAAAATGCGCACGCTACGGCGTTGCGGTAGGTCGCGCATTCTGCGCGACAATGGATCTGTCCGTGCGCACAATGCGCACGTTACGTCGATGTGGGAGATATAAATGGATAAACATCAAGGTTCTTGTCTATGTGGTGCTGTGACGTTTGAGGTGCAGGGGCGGTTTGATAGCTTTTATTTGTGCCATTGCCAGCATTGTCAAAAGGATAGCGGCTCTGCCCACGCGGCTAATTTGTTCTCTCAATCGGCTCAGTTAGTTTGGCATTCTGGCGCCGACGCAGTCACCTCTTTCACATTAACCGGCACGCGGCATCATAAAAGCTTTTGTAAGCATTGTGGCTCGGCCGTACCGAACACACAAATCACTGGTTTGCTCGTGGTCCCAGCCGGTAGCCTAGACACAGATCTCGACATATCGCCGACCGCACATATTTTTTCATCCAGCCGCGCGCAATGGGATAACCCCAACATCGACCCCCCCGTGTTCGACCGATTACCCCGGTAGGTCGCGCCTTGGGCGCGACGGTCGATACCGCCCGTGCGCAAAATGCGCACGCTACTGCTTGAAACTTTTTTACAGACTCACAGTCAGAATTTTCCCGAATACATTTAGTTAACATTGTTATTTGATAATTTAGGATGCACTGTGAATAAATTAAAAATGCTTTTGGCTGTGAGCTTGATAGCACTTGTATCTGCGTGCGGCAGTATTCCGCTAACGACCATGGTCAAATTGATGGATATGAACCCTTTAGAGGCGGACCCGAACCAGATTGTCGTGGCTGTGAAATCTCCGAATGGAGTCAGTGTCAATGACGGTGATGTAGTGCTAGATTTTAGTTTTAGAACAGGGGAACCTGAGAGCAGCTTTAATCATACCTTTCCGGTTATAGTTGATTCCGATTACGCGTTAGCCGCGGAGCTGAAAGACGAGCTTGAGAACGACGAACAGTTTACCGTAATGCGTTTATCTGAAGCTGACGCGAAAACCATGAGCGCTGGGCAGGAAACGATCCGTGAGTATCGCCGCCAGCACGAGGAAGGTGGCGCGGGAAGCATTAACGTTAGATTGGTCTCGGCATGCCAAAGCGACGAATTTACTTGGCATGACTCTGAATTAGACGTGTATTTAAAAATCGATCAAACCAATGAGTTTTTATTGTTTTTGGACGATATTGACCTCAACGAACTAGCGCTTAAAAACGGTTGTTCGTAGGTCGCGCCTTGGGCGCGACAATGGATTTGCCCGTGCGCAAAATGCGCACGTTACGGCTGTGCGGTAGGTCGCGCCTTGGGCGCGACAATGGATTCGGGCCCGTGCGCAAAATGCGCACGGTACCGCGCGATCGTTAAAATTTATACCGGAAATTGGCCATGATGGTACGTTGTTGACCGTAGAAACAGTCGCCGCGACTTAAGCATGACGTAAGCACCGTTTTGTCGGTCAGGTTATCGATGTCGACACTGACCGAATATTGGTCCCAGTCGTAGCCGATCATGGCATCAACAAGCGTGTAAGTTGGGGTCTCGAGTAACACGTTGTTGCCGTTGTAAACGCCATAGCCACCGGAGGTATGTCCCACATACCGTGCGCCTGCGCCGATTTTAAAGCCACCCCAGCTATCTGGGCGGTATGTTGCCCAAACAGATGCCTGATGATCGGGCGTGGCTGTCAGAATATCGGCGGCATCGTTATAAGCGTAGCTCGCATAAACATCCATAAAGTCCCACGCTAACTGCGCTTCGAGCTCGACACCTTCAATCTCGACTTCGCCCATTTGCACTTGACCACTTGGATTAGGTGCCTCGGGATCGTTGACTTGTACCTGTAGGTTTTCTTGCTTGATACGATAGACCGATGCGGTAATTAAATGCTCCGTGCCTTGCGGCTGGTATTTCACTCCCGCCTCCCATTGCTTACCTTCGATAGGTACGAATGGGTTGTTATACGCATCGCGACCGAACACTGGTTGAAAGGATTCGCTGTAGCTTACGTACGGCGAAATACCACCGTCAAACAGGTACATTAATCCTAAACGACCCGTCGTAGCATATTGCTCATTGGCGGCGCTGTTTTCGGGATTGGTGGTTGCGCGATCACGACGTAACGCGGCTGAAACGAGCCATTTGTCGTCAATGCGCATGTTGTCTTGTACGTATAAGCCAAGTTGGTAATTCTTAGTTGACGCAAAATCAGTGATATCCGCCTCGGTGGGTAAGCCCGTGGCTTCACCGTAGACCGGGTCGTACACGTCAAGCGTGTTATTAGCACCGTAAGCGTAGTCGTTATCGGTGTAGGCATCTTGGAAATCGAGACCAAACACTAAATCGTGCTCGATGAAGCCCGTTGTGATGGAGCCGTGAAGTTGAAGATCCGATGTCCAGGCACGCGCATTGGCTCGTGAGAGGTACGAGACTCGGTCGACAGTACGGTTATCTTCTGCAAATTTAGGGGGCCAGCCGTACATTGTGTTGTATTCGGCGTTGCTCTCGCTGTAACGACTGGCTAATCGAATATGCCAGTTCAAGTTGATGTCATGTTCGATGATTGCAGTCAATGCGTCTTGTTCGGTGTCGTATTTGTCGAAACCCGGCTCTGAAACAAAGGTTGAGCTATCAATTTGACCAAACTCATTGGGAAACAGGGTGCCTTGCCAAGGGAAGAACTGCGTGCTTGAGCCTGATTCATTACGTTGAATATTGGCAATTAAAGTGACTTTAGTCTCGTCTGATGCGTGCCAAGTCAGCGATGGATTCAATACGAGGCTATTATCCGGAACATAATCGGTTTGTGTGTCGCTGTCACGATAAAGTCCAACTAAACGGCCTGTGAGTGAGGCATCGGAATTAAGTGCGCCTGTAATGTCTCCAGCGACTTGCTTGCGAGAGTAATTACCGAGTTGACCCCAGAGCTCGCCTTGAGTCTCGGCTTGGGGACGTTTACTGACCAGGTTGATAATACCACCGGTTGAGCCCTGACCGTAGAGTACAGAGCTCGGGCCTTTTAAAATTTCAATCTGGCTGAGTGAATAAGGATTAATGCGGACGTTGTTGTAGTAGCCAAAGAGTGATTTTAAGCCATCTAAGTATTGTACTGGCGAGACACCCCGTATTTGTGCCCAGTCGCCTCGTGTATCAACGCCGTATGGGCCATTGTAAAGTCCTGCTACATAACCAATAGCGTCCTGAACGGTGACAGCGCCTAAGTCTTCAATACGCGCCTCCGTCAATACGGAAACTGAGAGGGGAGTTTCGATGATAGGTGTATCGGACTTGGAGCCGGTCGCACTGACGTATGAAATCAGCCCGCGTGAGCTCACCTCAATCGTCTCCATCATGTCTTCTTTTTCTTTTTTTGTTTGTTGCTCTTCAGCTACAGCATAGTTGCTTGCTAATGCAATCAGAATGCTTGATGCCAATACTGTTTTTTGAATCGTCATATCCCTGTCCACTCCTGAATGTGTATTCGCGAGTGGATCATAAATGAAAACGATTCGTATTTAAACAAAAGTTTTTATTTCGTCCGTAGGTCGCGCATTGTGCGCGACATCAGATCTCTATTGATTGAATGGTTAGGATTTGCAATTATCACAAACTATTAAAAAATTCTAATAACAAATGGAAATAATAGTTTGAAACTAAAAATAATTTTATTAAGTCTCGTTGTGCTTGTGTTGTTAGGTATTGGTAACGCCTATTTTTTAGCGCCCCAAGTAAACGGCGACGGTCAGGTGGTTGCATATCGTGGCGGCGGTAGTCAGGTTGATTACGAAAAATTAAGTGATACGTCGTGCACAGCAAAATCGCTGTCGGAAGTGGGTCTGACAACGGTGGAAAATACCCTACAAGCGGCCTCGGCATCGGTTGCTGCTGGCGCGGATATTATTCATTTAAACGTTCACCTGATAAATGATAATGAATTGGTTGTATTTCACGATTGGAATCTTAGTTGTGCAACGAACGGGAATCGTCTTGTAAGTGATTTAAACGTTGATCAATTACAATCTATTGATGCGGGTTACGGCTATACGGCGGACTATGGTCGAACATTTCCCTTTCGTGGAAAAGGTTTTCGTATCGATCGGCTTGATGCGTTTTATGAACGGTTTCCTAACCAAACGTTTTGGTTGAATCTAAAGACTAATAACGAGGATGCGTTTCTAACGTTAAGTCGTTTTATAAGCGAAAAAAATAATAAAACAGTTGTCATTACGTCTGCCAAGGGCAATGAGTGGTTTGCTAACGAGACTCCGTCGCTGCAAACATTTTCAGTGAATACAGTGAAAAACTGTGGCACAGATTACTTGCTGGTTGGATGGGCTGGCGTTATCCCTGATTCATGTAAAAATACGGTTGTATTGGTGCCTCCTGACATGGCCAAGTTTATTTGGGGGTACCCCGATCGGCTTGCAGCTCGACTGGCCCAACATAACACACAGATTTACTTATGGAATAAGCACGACATTGTTCCGCCAGAACAGGCAAATATCATTAAACAGGGTGTTGGCGTTGTTACGGGTAATATCGATTTCATCGAATCAGTGAAGTAGGTCGCGCCTGTGGCGCGACCTCAGATGCCGCCCGTGCGCGCAAGGCGCACGCTACCACATGTCGTAATCGGCGAAATTGTCGTCCACCCATGCTTCGGTGATGTGTCGCCATGATTCTGGGTAACGACCTTGTTTTATATAACCATTGAGGGTGGAGTACGGCCATTCCAATGCATTATTAACGTAGCCGTGTTTGACCGGGTTAAAGCAGCAATACAGTGTATACATGTAGAGCTCTTGTTCATTACGAATGATGCGATCATAGAATCGATTGTGCCAAAGACTGCCTTGCCGTCGGCGGCGTTTTGAAAAATTAGGTTGTGAGTTTTTATAGGAAAACTCGGGTAGGGCGCGTGTGGTAAGCGCTTTGATCTTTCTAATCCGTAGATCGACTTTTTGGTCGGCAACGCCAATTAATAAATGCATATGATCGGGCAATACAACCCACGCCTGGATATCAAAAGGGTGCGATACCATGGTTGTTCGCACAGCATTGCGCAGCGCCTGAATAACCGGCTGGCGCGTTAGGTGAGGCTTGCGACCTTGAGTAGCGACGGTAATAAAAAAATAGTAACCGTCTTCGAAATAGCGACGAACATTTTTCATGCCGGCTATTTAAGACCAAAAACCACATCACAGTATTTTAAAATCCTGTACGTAGGTCGCGCATTGTGCGCGACGATGGGTTTGGCCCGTGCGCCCAAGGCGCACGTTACGTCGGTGGTTGATATCACCGCCATTCCGTAGGTCGCGCCTTTGGCGCGACATTGCTATTAAACCGGCTTTACCATGATGAAGTTTTGTAGCTCTTCGCCGCGCACTTTGACGTGTTGTGATGTGCTTACGATAAAATCGAAATGCTCGAAAAAGGGGCGTGCGGTGATGCTGACATGTGAGTAAAGCTTACTGATCCCACGGGTTTTCGCGTCACCTATTATATGCTGCATGAGCACGCCGCCTACGCCCTTTCGCTGATATTTGTAGTGACAGAAAAAGTGGTCGATAAGACCGTCTTGCTGAAGATCTGCGTAACCTGCGATATCGGCGTTTAATTCTGCAACGTATGGCGCGATTTTATTCATCTTACGTGCCCACTCATTCGAATCGTAATCGCTTGGTGCCCAGGCTTCGACTTGTGCTTGCGAGTAGTCTTTGATGTTGATGTTTCTCACGGTGTCGAAAAATATATCTCGCAATGTTGCCGCATCGGTCGGTTTATAGCTTCGTATTTTGATGTCGTACATGTTTGTGTTGTTCCGCTTTTTGGATACCACCGCCATCCCGTACGTCGCGCATTGTGCGCGACATTGCGTTTGCCCCGTGCGCCAAAGGCGCACGCTACGGCTAAATTTTATATTGGTAATCGGTTGTTTCCATGTGTTTTGTGAAAATATCACGAGAGATGGCGATGATTTCGGCGCCTTTTTCATCGTTCGTTTCGTGTGGAGGCTTCATAACTACCGCGCCTAAGTCGCTGCCACATTCGTTGTCTTTGGTGTTATAGCTTACACCGAAGCCTGGACGGCCATCTGTTCTCAGCCGATATTCGCGAAGCATATCGTTTATTACTTTTGAACCTGCTGCGACGGCTGCTTGTTCAGTTGAATAACAATAGGTTGCTACATTATTTTCTTTAGTTGTTGTGCAAGCTACTAAATTGGTTAATAGTAAACAGATAATAAAAATATGAAGTTTGAATTGATTAATCATTATATTGAGTCACTTATATAACAAACATGATTTTTAACTTAGCAACTTTGTGCGGCTATTAAAAATAAATGGGGTGTATAGATTGAAAAAATATTTATTTTTTTTGTTCTTGGTGAGTTGTTCAGCATGGAGTGATGTAATTCCAAATGCTCCTCATATCTATGTTGAAGGGTATGCTGAACAACGTGTTAAGCCGGAAATAATCGTCATTAGCGCGTACTTGAGGCATACCGACAAGGACGCCTCCGTCGCCAAAAGTGAAGTTGATCGGCGGTCAGTTGAGCTGTTTGAAGTAGTCAAAAAAATGGGAATAGCTCAAGAAGATATTCGAGCGACGCCACTTAGAATTGCGCCGCATAATGAGTATAAGAACGGCGAGGAAATTAATTTAGGCACGCGCGTTGTGCGCAGTATCGATATTACGTTACGTGATCTTTCCTTATATAACGAACTCAATCAATCGCTGGTTGATGCGGGCGTGTCAGAGACATTAGATGCTGAAGTTAAGGTTGAAAATCCGCGAGAGATTAAGAAACAAGTGCTGTTTGAGGCATTAAAAAACGCGCGTCAAAAAGCCGAACAACTTGCTGAGCTAAATGGTAAGAAGATAAAAGATGTGTATTCAATCTCAGAATTTAAAACACGTGATGAAAGTGTTTACGATTTGATACCCTCGCAAGAAATTTACGGTCAGTCTTCTAGCGAACTCGCTGGTGTATCGGTAAGGTTTCGTGCTCCGCCCCCGCAAAGCGGGCTTTTTGAAATAGGCGAAATGACCGCATCCGCCACCGTATATGTCGTGTTCACCATACAGTAGGTCGCGCCTATGGCGCGACGTTGGGTTGTCCCCGTGCGCCAAAGGCGCACGTTACGTCGGTGTTGTAGGTCGCGCATTGTGCGCGACGATGGGGGTGGCCCCGTGCGCCTGTGTTGGCTATATGCTCGCACGTCGAACTTTTTATGATCGACATACGTAATAAGGTGAGATTCCTAATTCGAGGTGTGCGATGTTCGGTCTATTTAAATCAAATCCAACTAAAAAAATGCGCAAAGAGCTGCAGCAGTTACAGCAAAAGGCAATGGAAATGCAGCGTAATGGCAATATCCGAGATAGTTCGCATATTAGCCAGCAAGCAGATGAATTGTGGAAGAAGATCCAAGAAATGGAGAAGAAGTAGGTCGCGCCTTTGGCGCGACATCAGATACCGCCCGTGCGCCAAAGGCGCACGTTACATTATGCTTCTGAATATGTAGCAATTGAAAAATCACAGCTTGATTCGCTCAACATGCGTTTCACTTCGGAAAAATGCATGGCTCCTAAAACGAGTACATATGTCTTTTGCGTATCTTTGCACACATGTTCGTTCACATTTTTCACAAGCGCTGTGTGTCTGTCATTATGAAAGTTGACGATTTTTTTCCACTGGTTTAATTGGCTTGATAGCGACGGTGTTTGTTCTAATAGCGATGTCATTTTATTAAAGATTGCATCATTATTTTTTTCGAATGCAGTGACGCAGGTTTCGGAATTTATCTCTGCCAATGATGAGTCCATCATGCAGCTCCGTCGACCAAAAAACGAATTCATTATCTCGTTAAACAAGGCCGGATTTTTTAACTCGTCAGCCTGAAATTTCTTTTGTAGCAACTGAAATGTTTTGGTTAAGGTGTTGCTGTAGTCTATTTCTCTCATTCTCTCGTTGCGGTTTTCCATTGATACGTTGATGATAGGTGTGTTGCCGTTATTTTCTAAAAGCCGGTATGCCTCAACTTCAAGTCCCGATGTATCTTCAGAAATACTTCCATCGTCATTAAACATTGATTCACTACCCTCAGTGAGCAACGCATCGGGCTCAACAGATTTTATATAGTTATAGAGATCGACGGCTTTGTATTTTGCTGACGCTTGGTGGACTGAGTTAACGATAATTAGTTCGTTTGCGCTGATTGCGGAGCTTATAAAAAGCGATAGACATATGAGTGCATACTTCATGTTTTACCAAACCTTGTTTATTTTTTTAATATATTTATAACGTTTGCCTGTGATTATTATATGAGTGGGATTGATTAAAAGCAATTATCGTGTGCAACGTCGAGTTTGTCCCGTGCGCCAAAGGCGCACGTTACACCGGTGCTCGATACCGCCGCCATCCCGTACGTCGCGCATTGTGCGCGACATCAAATACCGCCCGTGCGCCAAAGGCGCACGTTACGCTGGTGGTTGATGCCGCCGCCATCCCGTACGTCGCGCATTGTGCGCGACATCAGATATCGCCCGTGCGCCAAAGGCGCACGTTACGCTGGTGGTCGGTACGGCCGTCATACGTAGGTCGCGCATTGTGCGCGACATCAAATATCGCCCCGTGCGCAAAATGCGCACGTTACGCCGGTGGTTGATACCGCCGCCATCTCGTACGTCGCGCATTGTGCGCGACATCAGATATCGCCCCGTGCGCCAAAGGCGCACGTTACGCCGGTGGTCGGTACGGCCGTCATACGTAGGTCGCGCATTGTGCGCGACATCAGATACCGCGCGTGCGCCCAAGGCGCACGTTACGCGGGTGGTCGGTACGGCCGTCATACGTAGGTCGCGCATTGTGCGCGACATCAGATATCGCCCCGTGCGCCAGAGGCGCACGTTACGTCGGTGGTTGATATCACCCGTGCGCCAAAGGCGCACGTTACGCGACCGATCCAATGAGCAGATGATGCCGTAGGTATAGGTGAATGGAATTTAAAGGAAGGAGGAATAATGAGCAATACTGAGAATGCAAAAGTCGCTGGATTTACTGCTCCGGGTTTGAAAGAGGATGCTGCTCAAAAGGCCATCGCTCTGCTCGATGACCGCTTAGTTGCGCTTATCGACCTTCAGCTTACTTTAAAGCATGTTCATTGGAACGTGGTGGGTCCAAATTTCATCGGTGTGCATGAGATGCTTGATCCGCAGGTTGATGCGGTACGTGAAATGACAGACACCATTGCAGAGCGAATCGCGACCTTAGGCGGTGTGCCAGAAGGAACGCCAGAAGCGGTTGTGAGAAAGCGCTCATGGAAAGATTATTCGATCGGTAAGGGCTTAGTTGCTGAGCATTTATCTGAGCTTGATAAAGTCTACATTGGCGTCAACGGTGACCATCGGAAAGCCATCGATGAGTTGAGCGAGGTTGATCCGGTATCGGAAGATATGCTGACAGGTCAGTTGGGTGATTTAGAACAGTTCCAGTGGTTTGTTCGCGCTCACATTGAATCGTCTTCGGGCGAGTTGAAGCGGTAAGGTAGCGTGCGCATTTTGCGCACGGGGCAATCCGCGTGTCGCGCCAAAGGCTCGACGTACGTCGACGGGCGGCGCGACCTACCCGTAATATTGAACGCCGATTTCGATGCGTTTGCGGTCGTTTTTTACTCGCCAGCGGTTAGTATCGCGAAGTGAATAAATGCAGCCGCAGTACTCTTGCTGGTAAAAGCGTTCGCGCTTTGCCAGCTCTACCATCCGACTCGAGCCACCTTGCTTGCGCCAATTGAAAGTCCAGTAGGTAACATCATCATAGCGGGCTGCCGCGCGTTCGCCGCAATCATTAATTTGCTGCATATTTTTCCAACGTGAGATACCTAAGCAACTGGTGATCACGTCAAAACCATGCTCATGAGCATACAGGGCGGTGCGTTCAAACCGCATATCAAAGCAGACAGTGCAACGCTCTCCACGCTCGGGTTCCCACTCCAATCCACGCACACGCTCGAACCAGTTTTGGCTATCATAGTCGGCGTCGATAAACGGGATGCCCAATTTTTCGGCGAAGCGGATGTTTTCTTCTTTACGAATCAAATATTCTTTTTCGGGATGAATATTCGGGTTGTAAAAGAAGATCGTGATGTCGATGCCGGCATCAACCATGCGCTGCATGACGTCTCCAGCGCACGGGGCGCAGCAAGAGTGCAGTAGTACTTTATTGGATTCGGTGGGCGCTTCGAGCACGATACTTTGTTGCTTGGCCATGGTGGGCATCCGTTGTTTTGAGCAGATGCCCAGTATTGTGCATTTTTTTGGGAAAAAAGAAAGCATGGCTGTCGCGCCAAAGGCGCGACTTACGTCGGGCGTTGATGAGATGCATGGTTGTCGCGCCAAAGGCGCGACTTACGTCGGGCGTTGACGAGATGCATGGTTGTCGCGCCAAAGGCGCGACTTACGTCGGGCGTTGATGAGATGTATGGGCTGTCGCGCCAAAGGCGCGACCTACAGTTCGGCCTCGAGTTCTTTCATGGCTTTTTGGGCGCGGAACTCTTCGTAGAGTGCTTCTTTTGATTGCGGATCGATGGTGCGTTTTGAGGCGTCAATAATCGCATCAAAGGTGTCGCGGGTTTCGTCCAAAACAACCAAAGCACATAGATATTTTTTGCCATCAATCCGTGCCATTGCCATCTCTTCTGGCGTACTGCCCACTAATGTTTCGCTCGCCACCTGCTTAGACACTTGCTCAAACGTAGCGCCTACCGAGCTGCCGCCCTCGGCCTGTACTTTGCGGTTGTAGAGTTTATCCAACACGCTTGCTTTAACTTGGATCTGTTGCGTCAGGTCGGCGCGTGCTGCTGCAATCGCTTGCGGTTTATCGACCGCCATATTACCTGACCAATCGACGCACGATGAAGCCGCCAAGCCCTTGTCTGATTTCGGATTAAATACCCAGCTGGGCGCGGTATCGTTTGGGTTGCCAGTTACTTTTTGCATATCGCTATTCGTTTGCTGCTGTGCTTGTTGTTGCATTTGCTGTGCAGTGGGCTGTTGCGGCTGTGACGAGCAGGCGGTCAATAGCGCTGATAAGCTAAGTACGAGTAAAGTTTTTTTCATTAGAACGCTTCCATCATTTGTTGGTAATTAGTTTGGCGCTGCGTAATTTTGCGCAGGTAGTTTTTCGTTTCTTGTGCGGGTAAATAAGTCATTAAATGTTGGTAAGCCTGCTCGCGGCTCATTTTATTTGCTGCTGCACTGGCTTGGGCTAGCGAGTAGTCGTTGCCAAAGGTACGGGCTACGTTACCTGGCCCGGTGTTGTAAGCTGCAATTGATAAAAGCTCACGTACTTCATTGTTGCGAACCGTTTTAAAATAGCGGCGATTAAGCAGGTAATAGTAGACACTACCCGCCTGAATATTATTAGCGGGGTCGAACAAGTAGGCGGGGCTAAATAGCTGTTGCTCACCGTATAAAAAATCACTGATATCTTTGCCCGCGGACGTTGGCACAATTTGCATCAAGCCAAAGGCCGGAATATGCGATCGTGCCATTGGGTTAAAACTGGACTCTGTGTGGATGATCGCCAGTATCAAAGCGGGTGATAAGCCATGTTTTTGTGCGTAAACCTCAACCGTTGGTAACACGCGCTTGATACGTGCCTGTTGACTGTTAGGCGGTAACTTAACAGTTATTTTACTGGTCTTGGCTGTCGCTTCTTGAGTGGTTTCGGCGGTGCTATCAACGCTTGGCTGAGCGTCTAGAATGGGCGTATTGTCCTCAACTTCTATTGTTTGTTGCACCGCCTGCGGTAACTGCTTGATAACAGGATCTGATTTTAATGCGTTAGTTACAGTGGTCGTGCTGAGTTGGTTAAGTCGCTGTTGTAGTCTTTGCTTAAGCTGTGCCTTAGTCAAACGACCTTGCACTTCTACGGTGACGGTGTTGCGCTCATAGTCAACGACGGTGCGCTCTGAGGCATCCTCACTGTATTGAATAAAGCGTTTTTTGTCGGTGAGCTGTGGTTCTTCCCACACCTGTGCCAATTGTTTTTTGTAAGCAGACTCCGCTTCGCGCCATTGTTTGGCAAACTGTTCAAACGCCTGCCAATGCTCACGCTCAAACTGCTCAAATTCGGCTCGCTGTTGTGCAGCGAACTGCGCGAATGCTTCGTCTTCAGTGTTTGCATCTTGTGCCAATGCGGAAAATGCAAAACTACTAAGGATTAAAGTAGCTGTCCAAGTCAAAGGCCTTTTCGGCATCTTGCTTTTCCTTCTGTTGCTCGGCTTGTAAGCGCAAACGCTGACAGTCGATACTTTTACATGTGGATGTGATAGCTATGGTTTGTGCGTAATCTTGTTGCTTAAAATACAGTTGTGCGGCGGATTGCTTGGCGACATCAAGCGTGAGTTGGTCAGCCTGTAAGTTTTGTTGTAAATAGGCAAATTGACGTGGCTCAGGCGCGAGGTGCGCGATAAGGGTCACCGCGTCGGCACTACTATAGGGCTCACTTAAACTCACTTGCAGCAGTTGTTTTAATTGTGCTTGCTCTAGCTCGCCGCGCATTTGCCAAGCTGCGCGTACAGCTAGCGCTGCAAGATTAAGTGACTTATTTTCGATGACGACTTCGCCACTGCA
The DNA here is from genome assembly GCA_002685255.1 of Idiomarinaceae bacterium. Taxonomy (GTDB): domain Bacteria; phylum Pseudomonadota; class Gammaproteobacteria; order Enterobacterales; family Alteromonadaceae; genus Idiomarina. Next base: position 49,323 of record NYWU01000038.1, on the reverse strand, counting down.
GTGCTGCCAGCCGTCTGCCGTCCAGAGCTTTTCGTTATCGATGCGACCCGCAAAAAAGCTGACGCTGTCGGTAATCTCAAATCCGAGTGTATCGCTCAGTTCTGTTCTTAATGCCAACCGTTGCGGTTTGCTCAACAGTAAACGACACGCTTTCTGATCGACTTGTGCCGGTAGGTCAGACTCCGCCCTAACAGCGACACCTTGTTCAGTCGTTTGCTGCTGATAACGGTTCAGCAAAGTGAGCTCATTCGCAGTCACGGATGAGCTGCCCAAGGCAACCCATCCGCAGAACGCAAACAGTGTAGTTTTAACGAAGCAACTCGCCATTATAAGTTATCGTCCTCAGATACCTTGCCTGACGCGCCCTGTGGGTTGGCTGCTTTGTCATTGTCACCGCCGTAGATGTTAATTGCGCGACCCGAACTGTCTTTTTGAGCGCTACCGCGACCCTGCATTTCACGTTGCGCCTCTTTCGCGATAGCTTCGAACGTGGGCGAGTGAACGGCTACGGTATATTGCCAATGACCATCCGCGCTAACAAAGTTACGGGTTTGTACACCAGCAGGTAATGTTCCGCTTGCGATTGCTTGATACTCATCACTTGCTTTAAGTTGATTCATGAACTGAGTGCGATCATTATCTAACTTTTTCACTCTTGTTGGATCTTGTAGATTGGGATCGGTGTACTCAAACTGTTGGGTGCTCTCTAACTGTTCTTCGTTAAAGCCGCCTTGCCAATATACTTCCTCACCTTTCATGGTGCCCAATAATGCTGCTCGCGCACGTGTTTCTGACTGACGTTTAGCGACATCTTTCAGACGTTTTGCGACACGAGGATTATCGTTATCACGGACAATCGCTGAGCCATACCCCATTAGAATGACTTCGCCTGTATCGGCATGAGTGAGGATCTTAGCGCCCATCGGTGGTAATACACCGGTGTTAATATCAGTAACGATTTGTTTGAAAAGCGCGTTAGGATCGCTGGTAACAATCGCTGCGCCGGCATTTTCACGCACTTGAGAGCGCGTTTTAGGTGTTGAGATTAGGCTAATCCGTACTTGATTACTATCCACGTCGTCGTAAACGTCGTAGGTTACATAGCCGGCGAGCGAACCGTTGACTGATTCAATGCAGCGCTCTTTCATACCTGAGGTTTCGTTAGCCACTGAATCGGTGCCCGTATCGATGGTATCGATCGTCAGTTCAGCGAGGTTGTTACAGGTCACATCAACACCTTTGCCGTTTGAAACCAACTGACGTTTGGCGATGAGTGCAGCTTGGTTGTATGCCGCGCGCTTCGATAGCAAGGTGGCGTTCATGTTGTCGTAAGTTTGGTAGAACGCGCTACCAATCGACAGAATGCCTGTGCCACTGCCGACCTGAATTAAGCGAATGCCGTCTTCGCTGTTATCAACCAATTGTTGGTGCGCAACAGCGACTGCTTCCTTTTCATTATTACCGACGACGATATTGCCCTCAGTGACTGTGGATGTACTCTCTACTTCTTGCCCAGGGCGAGCAGGGGTCATATCGGTTAAATCAAAATCTTGTGCTTGGGCGGCGCCGCTGATGCCTGCAATAATTGCTAGGCCAAGTAAGGTGCGTTTCATATTCTGTCCTTTATGGTCTTACTAGTTAAATCGAATGGTAAATTCATTGGCGATAACCGCCTTCGGTAATTCAGCGGCTGTAATAGGCTGCAAAGATTGTTGTAGCGCAGCAACCAGGTCGCCGGTTTTGCCACTAAAGCGCAGTTGGGCTTTATAAAATTTGCCGTCGTTAGATATGCTGACATCTTGTGCGCCACCTAGCGTAGAAATGACGCCTGACAGGCGTTCGGGTTTAGCGAGATAGCGGCTGTTGATATACACATCATGTACGAGCCCACCTTCTTGTACGACACGCATGAACGCATCGCCTAGCTGTTGGCGTAACGCTTTTTGTTGAGCATCCAGTGACAGGTGCACGTCAATTAAGTCGTATAGAGCGTCTTGGGCGTTGGGCAATGCGATCAGTGTGGGATCGTTTTGCCATTCGCCGTAGATGTTGCCTGCCTGATCCGTGACTTCAACATGCAAATAGAGGCGCGCCGTACCGTCGCGTTCTATCATGCGAGGTTTAGCATTAAGGATAAGGTTGGCATTTTCGCTGAGTTCAACGCCTTGACTTGAGAGCCAACGTTTTAACTCACTATCAAGTGGGGCCGGTGCATTGACGGCGACACGTGGCGAGCCAATTTGTTGCATGATGTGTGACGTAGCGATTTCAAGCTTTTGCTTTTCAACATCGGCACGCAGTGTGACCTGTACCCCCTCATCGGCAATAGCTTTTGAGTCTATTAATTGCCATTGCTTAACCACGCCTGAGGATTTGGTTTGCAACTGGCGAGCCACAAAGTCGTTCATCGCAAAGTTGTCGCTGGTGTCATTGGTATGACTCACGGTATTGGAGTATTGCGTGCGTTGCTCGGTAAGCCATACGCCGACGACTTGAGAAATAGCACGACGCAAGGCATCGAGCTCGGCCGCTTCGCGCGCACTCATGCCTTGTTGGCTATCAGGCCAACCTTCACCAACGACCGTGACCGATACGATGGTTTGCGCATCATCCCAGCTACCTTCGTCAGTCGTTGCTGTGCCGAGTGTTTGTTTAACGACACTGACCGTTACACACGTATCTGTACCTTCCAGGCGGGGCTTTGATGTGTTGGTTTTTAGGCCGCGCAGGTCGTAGCCCGTTTGCGCCATATCACTGAGTTGTTGTAACCACGTGGTGCTGGCGGTGTCCATTTCCTCATAGGTATCGGCGATACTCAGTACTTTGCCCGATTGCAGTGCCCGTGCGATGTCTGCTAGTGCTTCAGTTTTTGCTTGTTCGATAGCGCTGGCGCCGCGCCCATAAGCGCAGCGATCTGCTTGAATCTCACCGCTTAATAAGATGTTTAGATCTTGTGCTAGGGCGCTCGTCGAAGTTAGCCCCAGCATGACAGAGAGCAGCGCAGGTTTAACTCCAAACGCTTTTATCATGTACGGTTCTCCAAGAAATTAGCGGGGGTACCGACCGATACAGCAAAAATCTTAGCGCTATTGGTTGGACGGTATATGCCTGCTTGCGCCTGTGCTGAGATAGTGTCCGCTAATGATGAATCTTTCCACAGCGTCATTTCACCCATGGCGCTATTGCGCGATGGGTTCACATTCGCCACTCCGATAGGTTCGACAAAACCTGCGCTGTATTGGAAAATAATCATGGTTTCATTCGGTAAAACGCCCGCGTTCTGACCGCGGTCAAGGCTGATTTGGTTACCTTTAATGCCTAACACCTGTGCAGTCGCGGGCATTTCCGACAGCATGCGTGTAAGTAAGATATCAATACCACGCGATGCCATATCGTTGATCACGGCGTTGACATGGGCACTATCAAAGTAGCGGTAACCACTCACATAACGGTTGTTGGCCATGACGTATTTCAGCTCGCTGCGATCACGCACATCTTCGGATTTGACTCGGATTTTGCCGAGGTTAGGGTATGACAACATCTCACGGGTATAGGGGTCGATGGTCGCGGCAGTCAGCTCTAAGGTGTAGTCCATCCAGCCTGTGATACTGCCTTCGTTTTTAACGGTACGCAGTGTATCGAGCTTAACGACATAATCGGGTTGTAAGATACGACGATTGGCAGCGGTCCTTGCCACAGTGCTGGCGCCTTGTTGCTCGAGTTGTAGCTGCTTTTCTTCTGCGATGACACTGTCATCGCGGGTAACGATGCGGAAGCGGTTAATCCCCGCAAATTGGTTTTCCAGCATTTTCAGTAACTGGCTATCGTCGTACTGGCGCAGCGCGTCGACGCCTTGACCCTCACCACCGACGTCGGTACCGCTAAAGTACATACGCACGATAGGCTTTTTAAGTGGGCAACTATCGTTTTCATTGTTTCGATCGAAGCTGCAGTTTGCCAGCCCCTGCGTATCAAAGTAAGCAGGGACTTTGATGTCTTTATCTTCAAAGCGATAGGCACTCTTAGCTATGACTGCGTTAGAGGCGCGATTGCTCACTTGACCTGACTGTGTCTGCTGCGCCGGTTGAGTGGTTTGGCAGGCCGATAGTACGGCGGCGGCAGCCAGTGATAAAGCGATTTTAAAGGTGTTCTTCATGGTTATTCCTATTCTGAGCTAGCGTCAAACAGCCAATTTGAAACAGGCTGTTCGACTTTTGATTTAAGTTGGTTCTTTGCATCCGCGGCCGCCGCATCTGGCGTTGGGCCTTTGCCAATCACTTCGATCACTTGCTGGTGCAATTGCCGAAACGGAGAACTCGGCTCGGTCACCGATGCGATGAGTTGCTGGCGGTGCAAATAAAGGCTGCCCTGAGCGCGTTGTTGCGACTTTTGTTCCAGTTGCAACCATAGGTTAGGCTCACTATGCGTCGGTGTGTGCCGTTGAATGACGCCAACCAACGCGTTTAAGTTGCGACTGGCAACAATACGGAGTCCGAGAGATTGTTCCGCTTGAGTCAACAAGCTCAACTGATTCTTGAAGGGGTTATTCGATTGTGTCGGATCAATCTGTTCAAGTGCGAGCGCGTATGCATTAGCCGTTTTTAATGGTTCTTTATACCGTAGACTCCAAAGCAATTGCTGCGATGCACTGGCGTCTGAAGGAAAACGCAACGAGCGATACTGTGCAATTTGGTTTTGTAAGAAGTTACTAACGGCCTGTTTGCTCACAGCCACTTTTACGCTGATTGAGCCATCGGCATGGCGATAGCTTTGCTCGGGACTGATATCGTTAAACTGTAAAGGAACCGACTGTCCGGCCACGTTAAGTGTAAAACGGGTTTGGGTTTGTGTGGACTGTCCGGTTGACTGTTTCTCGTAGCGACTCAGCGATTCACTACGAATGGACATCGCGACTTGCTCTGCAATAGCCGCTAAAGCGGCTTGCATCGCTTGTGCTTGTGTCTCGGCTGTTGCGACCGCGCGATAATTTTGATTATCAGAGTGGGGCAGTTCATTGACCCATTGCGGTTGCTCTTGCGCGTGAACCGACGGATTGAGCGCTAGCAGTGAAACGACCGCTAGCGCTGGCGCAGAGAAACGCACGCCTAGCCTTTTGCTTCGAGTTCTGCTTGCAAACCATCGATGGCTTCGATGGTCTCTTGTTCAAGAGAAATCAATTCATTGGCATCGGATGCGAGACTGAGCTGATCTTTGGCGCGTAGCAATGCAAGTGCAACATCGTTGTCTGCAGTGCGCTCCTCATCGGCCATCATCATACCGCCCAACCAATTAGCGGCGGTTGCTTTGGCAATTTCTCCGCTGTATTGGGTTGTCAGATAACCTAACTTAATAAGCTGCGCGGCGAGCTCAATACCGAGCTGCGTATTTTGTTCGGAAACTTCATCAATCGCTGCTTGATAGGCGGTGATTTTGGGACCGATTTTTTCGTCTTCGGTGGTCGCTCCGGCATCGAATTCGAGGATGGCGGCTTGCAACTGTTCTGGTGTTTTACCTTGATGAGCAAAAAGGAAAGCTTGCACATCGGCATGATTTTCCGCTTGCGTACGGTATTCATCCATGACGCTGTATTGACGCTCTAAAATTGACGCGCAAATATTTAACACCTCATCGACGCCTGGGCTGATTTCGACACGATTAAAGCCAACTTCTTCAATGTTTGTAGATAAAGCAGCAATGGCATCAACTCGGTTCATAGTTGCGGCTTGTTCGTTACCAGAACCGTTAGACATACAACCAGAAGTAGCAAGAATTGCGGCGAGCGTAGGCGCCAAGATCCATTTGTTCATTGTTCATCCCTCGGGGTTATTGAAACGAGCTATAGGTATTTATTAACAAGTTGTTATTTGAGTTTTTGCTAATGTAAATATTCCGTTAAGATTGTTCAATAGTTTTTTTTGATTTTTGTAGTGGTGGGGGGAATATTTTGTGGCAGGGAGTCGTGCAGAACTTGGTTTTCATTTTTTTCTTTCCCTTTGACCTAATTGCTTTGTGAACCAGGCTTGTGTGGTAGCAGACGTGATCTCACCTATTTTATTGAGGAGCTGCTCGGTTTCGGTTACGTCATTGGCAGTATACCACGCGAGTAACTGAGCAAATTTTTTATTGCCTATCCGGTTTGCTAATTGTGTCAGGCGCAGCGGACCTAAGCCATAATTAACCCGATGTGATGCACGCTCGGGGGTATTGGCACGCCATACAAAACCAACACCTTTTGCAAGTTGTTGCCAGCGCTCAGCGACCTGTTGATAGGCCTGCTCGCCAAAGCGGCGTTTGAGTTGTTGTGCCGAGATGTACTCAGCAAAGGATTCCATCATCCAATAGTCGTGAGACATCGCATTGGCAAAGGGTGTCCAATGATGTGCTAACTCATGACAAACATACTGATAGTCAGCCTGGCGGGTTGAGAGGCTCGCTTTGCTCATTGAAATATAATGACCCCGAGCAAAACTCGGACCGTTGCGCTCTAAAACGATCAGGTGTGCTCGAGCAAGTTGATTATCCGAACTCATATTCGCGTTAAGCGCAGTCAGGCACTGACTACCATCATCGGCTAAGCGTTGTGCTTTGGTTGATGTGATGTCCTGATAAATCACTTCTACGTTGTTAACGGTTTTTATTTGGGGCGCTCGTTGAGCAAATAATACGACGTCGATTGCGGGCATATCGTTAATGACTAAGCGGCTATCCGCTGTAAGCCTTTGCTGGTGACCTGGGCTAAAAAGCGCCCAGTCTGTAGGCACTGTAAGTTGAACTTTTCCCGTCATTTTGGTCGCGAAGTCAGCGACAAAAGGATGCCATGCGGAATCGATACTGAGGTGAGCGCCTTGCTTGTTGATGTAGTTACCATGGCCTGCAGTTTCATCGATGAAGCCGGCGTACTTTAAATTTACGCTATAGGAAGGTTGTTGGGTGTATTTGAAGTTGAGTGTAATGAGATTCCATGGCGGGACACGAGTTGATGTCTCAATCGCATATGACTTCAACTGAGTGCCCGATATATGAGATATCGATTGTTGCTGGCTGAGTAGCAGCGTCAGTTGCTGGTTTTGGAGCAGTGAAGTCGGGATGATTAAAGTTACATCGGCACTGATGCCTGCTTCATCCGGCTTAAACGTTATCTTGCTGTCATATTGTACATAACGATTTGCTGGCTGAGCGCTAGCGCTTGAGAGCGTCCCAAGTAGCAGGGCAAAGAGTACAACATAAAAATGCTTCTTCACTTTATTCTCCAATGAACTGACCAACAAAATCGGTATACCGTGTCTTGTTAATTAAAGATTAAAATGTAGAATAACAATAAAACAACAAGCTGGATAGATAGTGGATATACCTCAAGATCAATCGTTGTGGGTTAAACATCGTTGGCTATTAATAATAGTCGTGTTATTTGGCGTGCTCGCTGCTACGGCGATTGCGATGTCGGACATGTTGATGCCAAGTCGCCAGCAATCTTCCGATGTAACTGTTGCAAAGGTTAAGACGCAACCTTTTAGTAAAGTCATTTCAGCCTATGGTGAACTGCGACCGCAACAGCAACGCACATTGATTGGTCGCTCGGCGGGTACTGTGATGGAGATTCGCAAGCGTCCTGGAGAACAGGTGAATGCTGATTCTATTGTACTGGTATTGTCAAACCCAGAGGTGGATAGTGCGGTGCAAAAAGCACAGCTTGATTTACAAAAGGCTGAAGCAGAACTTGCCGCGTTGCGTTCGGATTTATTAGACCAGCGTTTATCTTTAGATAATGAGCGGCGTCTACTTGAGGCTGAGATCTCGACTAAGCGCGCGGAGCTCGAAGCACAAGAAGAGCTTGCCCGAAACGCCATCGTATCTAAGTTAGATTTGCGTAAGGCGCAAATGCAGTTACGGCAACTCGAAATAAAACTGGAATTAGCCACTAAACGAGTTGAGAGCGCAGAGACTGCCTTGGCAGCGAAACTCTCGTCTGGCGAGTTACAAGTCCAACAAGCACGTTATTTATTAGAGATTAGTCGTGAAAAGCAAGATGCACTCAACGTGCGTGCGGGTATGCAAGGCGTATTGGAAAGTCAGGAGAGTAGTCTTGCTTTGGGTCAGTGGATTGCCCAAGGAACCTCGCTGGGGATTGTTTCGAGTAACGATAGTTTATTTGCGGAACTTAATGTAAACGCTGCAGATGCATCGAGCGTGCAGTTGGGTATGCCGGTGACGCTGAGTGTGCGTGGACACCGAGTCACTGGTGAGGTCATGCGTGTGGCGCCCAATGCGAGCCAAAATCAGGTTCAAGTGGATGTTGCGTTACAAAATGAGCTTCCCAAAGTAGCGCGTAGCAATATTGATGTGCGTGGCGATATTGCTATTGTTCGACGTGATAACGCCCATGTGCTTCCTCGCCCTGCGCACTACCGGGAAGGAGATCCGTTGATGCTTTATCAGCACCAACAGGGAGACCAATACAGTGTGGTTGAGGTGCCCGTTTTAGAGGCTTCCAAAGACTATATTCAACTCGCCGACAGCGTCGCTGTGGGTACCGAATTTGTGCTCAGCGATCCAGCCAACTGGGAGCGCGCGTCGATAATTCAACTGTAGCTCGCTTTGGGCACGACATCAGGTGTGTCGCGTGCGCCTAAGGCGCACGCTCCTGCGGAATCGAATACCTATGACCCCATTTCTGATAAAATACACGCTAAGGCAATGGCGTTTGCACCTGATGCAAAGTGCGGTGTTAATAACCGGGTTTAGCTTATGCTGCGCTTTTCTCATCGGTTTGACTGCGACCGCACCCACTTTATTCGCTGACCGTGAGCCATGGATGCCCGATGAGCCGAATTTAGTAACCCTCGGTTTAGAAACTCAGACGCAAACGTTTAAACCGATGACGTCTGAACAGCTCGCGTTATTTGAGCACTCACCGGCAATTGAGAAATTGATGCACATTTCTACCGGTGTTCACCATGTAATGGTGAGCCCGGAGGGTGAACGCTTTGACTCACCTCGGTTATTATTTGTCTCGCGTAATTTCATCGACACCTTTGCCGACCATTTACCAACGTCCTTTACCAAGCTTCAAGGCTCGGAAATGATTATTTCACATGAGTTTTGGGCTGACGAGAATTCATCTCGAGCGATTGATGATCTGGTGATGAGTTTTCCCGATACGGGTGTAAGTTATCCCGTGGTGGGTGTTTTGCCTAAGGACTTCTCGTTGTTCTCTGGACGTCAATTCGATGCGATCATGCTTATTCCTCAAATTAAGCAAACTTTCGTCGTTAAATTTGGTAACGACGACCGGGTAAGTGATGAACAGCGGGCATTTTTTACGAAAGAACTGATAAAAACTGCAAATAGCTCGTTCGGCATCGCGGAAGTGAAACCTGGTTACACGATTGACCAAGTGAAGCCTGTTCGTCCAGAAACTGATGAACAAAGTGACAAATACTCGTTTGTTTCGCACTCAAGTTCGGGCAGTTGGCTTCCTAAAGTAGTTGCAGGAGTGCAGTTTTTTCCTCATCAACGCAATGAGGTACAACGACAATGGTGGATGCTATTCGGTTTGGCCGTCGCATTTTTTGTCCTTACTCTGTTTAACCTGATCACCTCTAATTTCTCGCTTTATTTGCAACGCCTGAGTGAGTTTCAGACGCGTCAGGCGGTTGGCGCAAACCATCAGGATTTATTCAAACTGATATTGGTCGAGAACTCTATTTTAGGCAGTGTCGCCGCTGTATTGGGCGTGGCTGGCAGTCACTGGTTAATTGCGTGGTTAGCTGATCAAATGGCGTTGGTAGGCGAGGTATCAGCGACCATGAGTATAGCTGCGGCAGCACTCAGTGCAGTATTGATTATATTGGTTGTCACGTTGTTGGGTAGTGTGCCGTTTGCGATTATGAATAAAAAGGCGGCATTCTCGCGCGCCAGAGGTCACGGCAAGAGCCGCTTTCAGCAGCTGCTTGATAACGGCAATATGGTTGTTCAGGTCGGATTCTCGTTCATTGCGATTACAGCAACGGTCGCGTTGTGGTTGACTCAAGATGCGCGTTTATCATCGGTGCCAATGGATAGCGAAGTACAGCAAATTACTTATGCTAAGGCGGTGACAGAGTCGTCTCAGGTTATTGTGCTTGATGAGTGGCTTAAAGATACAGCGAGTTTAGATTTTGAAACGGCATTTTCAATGAAGTCGGTGGTTGAGTCCGATTTGAGTGCTATTAAAGTTGACTTAGAAAACCCCAACTCTCCGAGTGCGAGCACTATGCAAATCATGGCGGTATCTAAAAGCTATTTGTCGCTGCTAGGCGCGAACGTTTTAACAGGCTACCGGGATCCTGAGCAAGGTAACCGAGTGGTCATTAATCGATCGGCAGCGCTGGCTTTGGGGTTCGACAACCCCAACGAAGCCGTTGGCCAGCGTATTTATATTAAAAACGCCCATAGTTTTCGGTTGTCTGAAGGAGCACCCATTATTATTCGGGGCGTTATCGAAGATTTACCCCACGAAAGCTTGAATCAGAGAGCCTCACCCGTGGTCTACAACTTGGCGGTGAGTAGCGTTATTGCCCCTTATCAGCTTAGTTTTATTGCGCGTGGTGATAATGTTGCGCTGTTACGGGCTTGGTTGGATGGCAAGTCAGACGCCAGTGAGGGCGTCTTTAAGGTGAGTCAACAAGCTTCTGTAGGTGAGTTATTGCAAATGCAAGATGAACAGTGGTTTAAACTGGCTAAGCTAGTGCTTGTGTTGACCGTGCTAGTCTGTGGCTTAGCAGCAACAGGGGTGTATCAGCATTTGATGGCTTATTTGATTGAGCGCGGCCGTCGCTATGCGATTATGCAAGCGGTCGGCGCGCAGATAAATGATGTACTTGTCAGCATTGCCGAATCGCTGCTGCCTAGAGTTCTATTGGGACTGCTGCTCGGCGGTGCGGCGTTGATGAGTTTAAACGGTTGGTTCGCTGACGAATTTTATGCCCCTTTGGTGACCGCTCAATCGCTGGGTTGGAGTCTTTTAGGCTTTTCGATATTGCTTTTGTTGAGCTGCGTTCCAGCCCTTTATCGACAGCTGTCCCGTCCTATTTCCCGCGCTATGGCATAGACCGCGCCTTGGCGCGACATCAGGTGTGTCGCGTGCGCCCAAGGCGCACGTTACCGTGGCGTAAGCTCCAGAGATAGCCGATTATACCAAGAAGCGGACCCGGCAGGAGAAGCCAGACCGCGTCGAGCTGTATGCTTTCAAATAGTCGAGTAATCAAGGCAATTGATACAATGGTCACGGAAAAGCCGATGGCATTTTGAATAGCCAGTGCACCGCCCACTTGATCTGCTGGGCAGCTTTTTGCGGATAATGCCGAAAATTGTGGCGAATCGGCAATAACGCTGGCACCCCAGATGAGCAGTAACGCCGACAATGCGTATGAACCTAGCTGTTCGGCAAACACTACAAACGTAACAATCGATAATCCTGATATACCCAACGTAGTAAGCGCCACGGCCTGACTACCTACTTTATTGGATGCCCAACCGCCGATTATACAGCCGACCGCACCGGCAGCGATGATAAAAAAACTGATAGATGAAATGGTTGCCGAGATTGATTGCGCTCCTAACAGCGTTTCACTCACTAACAAAGGAATTATCGTCCAAAACGCATATAACTCCCACATGTGCCCAAAGTAGCCGAGCGCCGCGGCCCTAAACCGAGGCAGTCTAAAAATGCCAAGTATGGCAAGCCGCTTGTTACTCAAAGGCTTACCTGAGAAAGCGTGCGGGCCATCGCCTAAAAGTGCAATGAGTAGTGCCGCGACTACAGCAAGTAAAGATGAGGTACTGACTATCCATTGCCAGTTAAAACTTGCACCCAGCGCTTTTAACCCATGCGGTAACGCCGTACCTAGCGTCAGCATCGCGACCAATAAAGCAAGGGCGGCGCCGGTGCGCTCTGGCGCCCAGCCTACGATCAGCTTCATTCCCATGGGGTAAATACAAGCGAGCGATAATCCCACGAAAAACCGGAATATAATTGCAATAGCAAGTCCATCGCTTGCCCACGCGAACAGTACATTAAAACTGGCACCTGCGAGTGCGCCGACGACAAAGATGTGACTGGCATGAAAACGATCAGCGAGACCTGAAAATGCGAGCATGAGAGTGCCGACAATAAACCCGAATTGAACCGCATTGGTCAGCCAACCAATATCACTCGGCGTTAACTGCCAGGCACTCATTAAATCAGGTGCGGCGCTGTTGGCGCTAAACCACAGCGAAGTCCCCAGTAATTGTGCGATAGCGATAATCAGGACTTTCAAGTCATGATCTCCGTTCGCCAAGCGCGTGCGTCAAATCGACCAACGGCATGGGTTTATAAAACTTGAAGCCCTGCAAGTAATGACAACCGCGCGAGCTGAAGTAGTGGTGTTGGGTTTCGTCTTCGATACCTTCGACCACAATAGTTTTATCAAGCTGTTGCGCCATAAAGATAATTGAATCAACCAAGGGGTACTCGGTATTGTTCTGCGAAACTTGATCGGTGAAGGACTTATCGATTTTTAGAATATCGATAGGCAAATCGCTTAAGTAAGACAAGCTACTATAGCCTGTACCAAAATCATCAATAGCGACCTGGATGCCGGCTTCTTTCAACGTGGTGAGTTTTTGTTTTACCAACTTAATATCTTTTGCGACGACACTCTCGGTGAGTTCTGCACATAAGTCAGCGGGAGCAAATTGATACGTTTGGCAAAGCTGGATAAGGTCTTGTGCGATATCGGTTTGATGAAACTGCTGTACCGAGAGGTTGAGCGACAAGTTAATTTTATATTTTTTGCATAACGGTGCCATATCACGAATCGCTTTTGTCATAACAAACTGACTGAGTTGAGTGATTTGGCCGGTTTGTTCGGCCACTGGAATAAACTGGCCGGGTGAAATAAAGCTACCGTCCGACTGTGGCCAGCGAGCGAGGGCCTCAACACCTTTTATCGCACCCGTCTTAGCATCAACGATCGGCTGATAGTGAACATCGAGTTGATTATTGTCGAGCGCAATTTGTAGACGATTGCGAAGGCACAGTGCCTCTTGATAGTGTCGCGCCATCGCTTCTTGATACAGCACATAATGATTACCACCGAGCTGCTTGGCAAAGCTCATCGCGACGTCGGCTCGTTGGATGGCGTCCTCTGCATTGGTTTGACGATTTTCGATGCGATAAACGCCTAAACTGGCTGTCACATGCAGTGAGAACTCGTCGACACCGATCTTTTCACGGACCGTTGCCAGTATCTGGCGGCAATAGTCTTCGATATCAAAGTCTTTTACTGTCTTTATAAACACAATGAATTCGTCACTACTAAAACGCGCCACTTTGACAAACTCGGGCTTGTTATCGAGTAATCGACGTGCAATGGTTTTGAGTACGAGGTTCCCCGTGCTTTGACCTAAACTATCGTTAATCGGCTTAAAGCCATCAAGGTCGATAAAAATAACCCAACCAGAGTGACCGTGATTGTTTAGGTGATTTTGGATGTAACATTCAAGGTACGAGCGCCTATACAAGTCAGTGGTACCGTCGTGTTGTGCGATATAGCTGAGTTTGTCTTTTTCTGCACGTAAGCGAGTATTGGTAAAGAAAGCGAAGGTCAGTACTACTGCGAATACAAACCCTGCGAAGTACACCATGAGACTGGTTTGCGCTGCAATGAGGATCGGGTCGCTCATGGTAACAAAGTCGCCCATCTCAAGAATTTTGTTAATTTGCCGCGTTGATACATAGGTCCATAAGCAGGCTAGGAAAAACTGCGTGAGTGATAGCGTCAACCAACTGGTGGGTGAGAGCATCGTGTAGTTGTATTCGTCAGACCATTCCATGGCTAATAGGGTTGCGGATACGACGGTGATTACAAAAGCACACAGAGCGATTTCAAATACATTGGATTGGCTCGCTAAGCTGGCGTTCATGGTGAACAAGCAATAGAGGTCGAATAAGCCGACCACGAGACCAAAGAGACTGGTGGCTAAGCCCAGTACCCGGTATAGCCCTGCAATTTTGAATACGCAAAATGTCGCTCCCGCCATCAAAATGAATAGCCGCATGGTGAGGGGCGGCATACCGTTCGATAGAGCGAGTGTGATGGATTCTGAGAATAATAGAATGATCCCAAAGCCGAAGAGCACAAAGCCGGCTGTGCGAGTTATCCAATACTTTTGTAGCACGTAACCAAAGTAGATCGCACTGACAAGGAAGCCGGCAATAACACATGTGGCGGACAGTAATGGGAGTTGGCTCGGTGGCAGAAATTGTGGCTGTATCAGCGTTGCTATTGCGCCAAATAACGTTGCCACCGCGACGTTGATAATGACCGAAGCTGAAATCGTCCGTTTTATTTGCATAGTCACATTTAAATTTACGTCAAAGCTAAATGCTAATCGATTTCAGTTGATATGACTATACAATTGTTAATAGGATCTGATCGTGCGCAAAATGCGCACGCTACGTCGCGTGGGGTACATCGGCCGGGGTGGTAGGTCGCGCATCGTGCGCGACATGTGGATCTGATCGTGCGCAAAATGCGCACGCTACGTCGCGTGGGGGACATCGCCCCGTGCGGTAGGTCGCGCATCGTGCGCGACATGTGGATCTGATCGTGCGCCAAAGGCGCACGCTACCGGGTGAATTGTGGTGTGTTTTGGTCGAGCACGTGGCGCGGGACGTTACCGAGTACGTCACCTTCAACGATGATTTTGTGGTCAGGAAGCTCTTGCCAGACACCGTCAATGACAAGTTTCGAGAAACTATCGGGTTGGCAGTCACTGGTCATCGATAGCACGATGTATTGCTCGCGTGCAAAGGTGATGGTGGACCACGGCGAGCCATTATTCAGCTCCAACTCACAAGTCGCTTCTTCATTACTGACTAACACCCTGCGCTGAACGAAGTGTTGCAGCTTATCGAGGTTTTGATTAAGCAACTCACCACTAATGCGATTTTCAGGCATCCAGCTCTGATTCAATGCGAGCAGATCATGGAAAGTCAATTGCCATCGAACCTGCAAGCCGTCAGCTTGGGCCTTAAGGTTAATAAATGAAGTGCTAAACGTATGTGCCTGACTCGCTGGCGCCACACCCACTAATAGAATAAGGGAAAATAAAGCTAAACGAAGCGTATTCATGGTGCTGATTCCTGATGAGGTTGAAGTGCTTTAGCTGCAGAGAGTAAACGGTAATCGAAGGGCTCCTGTGCAACCTCAATGTTTTGTTGCGCCCAATAAATGGCTTGCTCGGCATCGGGCTCAACATAAGTAAAGTAGTAGGCAATGTCGGCACTGTGCAGCTTTTCTCCACGCATAACGCGCAGTTGCATGCGCTCGCGTGCGTAGTCTTGCCAGCAATGACCGTGTTGACTGCGCTTTTCTGCCCAAGCGAGGCGGATAGTGATGCTATCGACAGGAGTCTGCTGGCAATCAAGCATGAGCGCTTTGGGCACTTGCGCATCGGTGTCCCATAAGTAGCTGTCTAAGCGCCTCTTCTTATCAACCACATTGAGTGGCGTTGGCATGGCCGCGGTCCATTGTTGTGCGGCTTGAAAATCACCGAGCAACAAGGCTTGTTCGGTTAAGATTTGTAACCGCCAGTGTGCAATGGCTGATTGTGCTTGCCCAGGTTGTTGTTCGTGTAATTGTTTTAGCCGTGTGTAAGCGCTTTGTAGGTTTCCCGCGCGTCCTTGGACTTCAAGTAGGCAGGTTGAGACGATACCCAACGCAACACTTCCCATTAAGTCAGCACAGTGCTGCTTGGCACTGTCTGTCTCGTTTAAGGTGAGTGCGATGCGAGCGAGCATTAGCTGAGCTTGCGCATCGCGAGGCGATTGCTCAAGTACTCGGTTGAGCACCTTACGCGCTTGGGCAAAATCATGTTGGTACTGTAACGTATCCGCTACCGCGATAAGCCAGTCGCGTTGGCGATGTTCAGCACCTACCTTGGCGATGAGTTCATTCGCTTGATTAAGATAATAGTGCCCCTGTTCAACACGCGCTTCTCTTAGGTATTTACTCAATAATTCAGAGGCTACACGGAGTTCATTAGGATGTTGTTGGAAAGCCGCTTCAGCTTGTGTGATATCGGTAGGCACTGCGGCAGCCTGAGGCTGCCACAGTACGTCGCTTTGATCCGATGGTGCGCTGAAAAGGCCCGACATCAAAATCAACGCGCTTAACATCATTGCTGACCCTCCGATACCAAGTCGGCGAACTCCGCCGTGTCTGCCACGTCGTCAGTAAATTCACGTCCATTGACCGATAGTGGCTGTGCGCGTTCATCTTGATTAAATGCATCGCGCACATAGGCTGCAGTGGACACGGTTTGTGCTTCAACCGTAATCATGACATCACCGGTATCACTGAACTCACCGTCGGAGACGCTGTAACTGAACATCGCGGTGCCGGTGTACTCCATCGGTGGCGTGTAGTTAAAGGAACCGTCTGGGCTAACGGAAAGTTCACCAACGTCGACTTCTGAAGTTAATGAATAAGTCAATTCGTCGCCGTTACCATCGAAACCCTTTAACTGCTCCATTAACGTGGTATCCGCCTCGACCCTATAGTTAGCGTCACGCGCTGCTGGCGGTAAGTTTTCATCACTGTCGCCACCGCAACTGGCAAGAAGCACCGTTGCGGCTGCGAGCGAGAGTGTATGTAAATTTTTCATCATGTATCCCTCCTCAGTTTACTGGTTCGGTGAACCTGCAATGGGGGTTTTCAAATAAGGGAATTGCGTATCCACGTAGCTCGCATCGATTGGCGCGCCATCAGTGAACGGTACGTTACCCACGGGGGCCTGGTCGGGTGTACAGAATCCAAGGTTGGTAGGCTCACCGTTGACTGGGATGTCGTGACACAGCGCACCCATGACGACACGTAAGGCAATATCAACCACGTCATCACCTGGGCGACGTCCATTTGGGAAGCCCGCTAAGTCATCGCCGGCAACGCCAAAGGCGGACTGTTGGTCGGCCGGTGTCGCTGGAATAGCCGTATTCAAACGCAACATTTCTGAAGCAGTGACGGTCGCCTGTTGGTTAACCCCTTCAAAACCAGTCAAGAACGCGGCCACGAGATCGGTACGCGGATAATTGCTTGGTGCGAGTGAATCGATACTGGTGCCCAGAGTGGCGTTCACGGGTTCGTTAAACAATACGTCTAAGATGACCGGTAAGGTGGGGTGCGTCACGTAGTCGGCAAACTGACCATCTTCACTGGGGTGCGCTGAGTTAAAGGTGTCCTTATCGTCGATACCAATAACGAGTTCATTGACCAGTGGTGCACTTAAACGTGAGACTTGCACTAACGCACCGCCGTTCACCTCGGGTTTTTCGAAGTTCGCGTTCGGGTTTTGCAGACGTGCTTGGGGTACATGGGCTGTCGTCCAAGCTCCTACAACGCCGTTACCATCGCCGGTCACGCAACTTTTCGGCAGCTCCAGCGCGATAGTGTTCACGTTTTTGTCAGCTAGGTCGTCGTTAGCATCACTTTGCTCAATACCACCCGGAAAGGCGCCCGCTTCGATAGGCACATAGTTGACCAAATCAAAGGTCTCGCCCAGGTTCACCACGAACGGGTCTTTGCGTTGACCGACAAATAAACGGCCGGGCGCCGAACAATTAGGGATATTGATCTCGTAAACGTACTGGTTGGCATAGTCAGCGTAGCCAGAGGCACTACCAAAAGTTTTCTCACCGACAAACGCGATGGGTTTAGTAAACGATTCAGCGCCGCCCACAGTGGTTACTGGCGATGACATCCCCGACATTTGACCATCGCTAACGACATTAACGCTGTACTGTTCGTTGAAGTTAAGTGCACTTTGATCCATGGCGGATACTTGCCCGATAAACTTCAGCGGTACGCTGACATTTTTATCGCCTACCGGTAGCTTTACGCCGCCATTAGGCAGGGTATGGTCGAAGCGGAACTCAAAGGTCAGGTCCTCTTGGGCGTCACCGTCACTATCAAAGTGGATCGCGTAGACAGCGGCTGGGTCCATGGCAAAGTAATTAGGACCACCGTAGGCATCTTGTAATGGCACATAGTTGGCTATGGCCGTGATGTAATCTTCGCGACCGGGTTCATAACTGTTAAACAGATAAAAGTCAGTGGAATCAAGCGCAGGAAAGCGCGAAATATTCGGTGCCTCTCGGTGGCTTGAAGCACTGGCGTCTAGGGTGGTTAATACACCTACGGCCGATACGGTTAGAGCGATAGCGCCGGCAAGCGCTGAGTGTTTAAATGCTGTGTTTTTCATAACAACCCTCTCTGGTTTTTATAGGTATTCATCACCTATCCGAACCAGAGCGGGTTTTGGATGCAAAAAATCTAAATTTTTTTTACAAAGTTATAATATCTGTTGTGTAGAGTACGGGCCCCGTAGGTGCGCCGGTCGTGGAACCGCCTGTTGGCTCTAGGCTCACAGCAAGGGCTCCGACGCGGGCTAACTGAAATTCAGCCGGTGGATTCAATGCCGTTGGTTGTGTTGACTCGGGTAACAAACCGAGTGACACCGGCGCGCTCCCATCCTTGGGCAACATCCAAAGCTCGTAGTCTTTATCATTGCGTGACTCAACATTGGCTTGAGCAGTGGCTTGAATTTTGTCGGGCTGTACATTGAGTACCCACAACGTACGTTGCTGTTCGCTCTGAATCAGCGCGATACGCTCACTCAAAGGCGGCTCGGGCGTTTGGGTTTGCAATTGTACGACAACAATCATCAGCACCGCGGCGGTGGCCGCCGCTAAACCGCCAAACAATCGCCAAAAAGGAGCGCTATTTTGAGCCGGCTTAAATAATGTTTGCTGTATCTTTTGCCAAACTTGAGGTCGCGGTTTCATTGGGCTAAGTTGCTCGGCAAGTCCGTTGAGGTGCTGTTCCCAAAGCGTCACCTGCTGAGCAATACGCGGGTGCTGGCTAATGAGGTAACGAAAGCGAACCCGTGCTTGGCCTCGCATGAGGCCGATAACATAACGGTGAGCAAGGGTGTCGATCAGTGTGTCGTTTTGGTAATTCATGATTGCAAACACCTCTTCAAACTATCTAAACCACGACGTATCCAGCTTTTTATTGAGCCTAGGGCTTCACCTAGATAATCACTGACTTCGCGGTGACTCAAACCATATAAGAAAGCGAGGTGGATAGACTGTCGTTGTGAGCCATCGAGATCCGACATACAATTTTCTAGTTTATCGGCATCGGGTGCTGCAGTTGGTAGGTTCTCACTGGCGCGCTGATCGAGTAATTGTTCGATATCTTTGCTGGTTAATGGTTGACGATGTGCGTGTCGCAGCATATCGATTGCGCGGTAGCGCACCATACTGGTTATCCAGCACATGACCGACCCCGCATCACTGCGGTAGTCCGAGGCGGCATGCCAAATTTTTAAATAAGTATCTTGAAGCGCTTCTTCAGCGAGTGTGCGTTCTCGAAGAATTGCGTAGCTCACGCTCATTAGTTTGGGGGATGTCGCTTGGTAAAATCGCTCAAAGGCTGAGTTATCGCCAAGAGCAATACGATGCAACGCGTGTGAAAGTTCGTATTCAGTCATAGATGTCCAATTGTATCTAACATTCAGATAACAACATAGCAGACATTTTTATGTGGGTCGCGTATTTTACTGATTGATCTTGTTACCCTTCACATAAGCTGTCGCGACCAGAAGCCTTAGCTCGGTACAGCGCACGATCCGCATCACGCATGAGTGATGATATTTGAATGCTTGTATACCCGGTAGACATGCCCGCACTTGCGGTGCAGGAGAGTACATCTTTATAGTAGGGAACGCGGATTTTGCCAATGGCGCCCCGTATTTGTTGAGCGAATGCCTTGGCATTTTTCTTAGACTTTATCGGCAAGAAAATAGCAAACTCTTCGCCCCCTGTTCGAGCGACAATCGTGGTCTCGGAGGTAAATGTTTTCAGCGTAAAACCAATTGCTTCGAGAACTTTATCACCTGCTTCATGGCCGTATGTATCATTCACTTTTTTAAAGTAATCGATATCGAGCAATACCAAGCCCAATAACGTGTTGGTAGGTAGACTTAAACGTAGCTTTTCTGCATTTTTATAGAAAGCACGACGATTATATAAATGCGTTAGCCCGTCGGTGTCTGCTAACCATTTAAGCTGTTCCTGTGCGTGTTGGAGTGCTTCTTCGGCTTCCTTTCTTTCAGTAATATCGGCGGCCACCTCGAGTCGCACTAAGCGATTATCATGCCACGTTATTAGTCGATCATGGCACTGATACCAACGATTATTTCGAGTGTTTTTGAATTCCCAAACGTAACTGTCACCATTGTCAGGCAATTTTCCATTGGTGCAAAAGCTGCAAGGGCCGGACTGGTTTTTTTGTAATACTTGATAACACCGTTTACCTTTGATTCGAGTAAAGTCCGCCTCACCTG
Organism: Idiomarinaceae bacterium; assembly: GCA_002685255.1. Classification (GTDB taxonomy): domain Bacteria; phylum Pseudomonadota; class Gammaproteobacteria; order Enterobacterales; family Alteromonadaceae; genus Idiomarina. The sequence continues at coordinate 28,890 of NYWU01000038.1, read as the reverse complement.
CAATATTAGCGATTGCATACTGGTTCATGTAAAGGAGCTCATATGTATCTATATCCGATACATAAACCACGGCATCTAAGTGGTTGAGAATATTTTCTAGATCTTTAGAGGTAGAGACTGTGAGTGAATTCATCACGTGATTCCCCCTCGAACGATTAGATGCACTGAATAAAAAGCCATTCTATGGATTTTTTTGTTTTTCAGCTTGAATCCGTTGATAAACTTCCTCGCGGTGAATATCGACCTCTCGGGGTGCTTCGATACCTAAACTGACTTGCGTATCAGTTGAACTTACGACGGTAATTTTAACATTTTCGTTAATAACGAGCGTTTCGCCGGCGCGTCTACTTAAAATTAGCATGGTCGTCCTGGTCTCATGTTTAATTATGAGTGGTTACTATAAAGAAAAACTCAACGAATTATGATGAATAACTGTTCTGAAAGTGAATAACGTGTCAATTAACGTCATAAATAGTACTGCTAATGAAATTAAATATAATAAATCGATGTGGTTAACTAACCGTGTAAAACTATGTAAGCGTTGTATGGCAAGGCGTGTGCGCCTTGTACCACTTTGCTAATAATGCTATTTTGTTGCGCCCTCGAGCTGATGAGAGTTGTAACAGGTGGTTGATTTTTATACCCACAATGTGGATTTGCGCCGTTTGGAGAGGCTGACCGTTGAATATTAGACTGATTCTAACGGTACTACTGGTTACGATTATTGGCGTTTGGTTACTCGATAGTCCAACACAGAATACCGCATTGGTGCCCCAACCTCTCACGCCTTTCAGTGCTGAGCTTGAAGCCGACCACGGTGAGTTGAGCGCATTAGAGCGCCGTTATATTCGTTCTTCGCGCACCGGGCGTATCGTGAAGTTACAGAACGGACAAAACCTAACCACATTATTGGGTGGCCAAGGTATTTCTCAACGTCAGGTTGCTTTATTAGCGATGAGCGCTGAACCTATTATCGATCTGGGTCAGTTGCAAACCGGAGTGAATATTGAGATCAGCCATCCTAAACCGGGTCAGCACCGCATTCGCTTGGCGCGGGAATATGGCGAGTTGGTGCAAGCGACCTACGTTGAGGGTGATTGGCATGTTGAGCTATTGCATGTGCCTACCGAGCAGCTCGCCGAAGAACACGACCTGATTATTCACAACAGTCTTTATCAAGATGCTGAGCAAAATGGCATCCCCAATGGTGTGATCAATAGTTCAGTGATGGCACTTTCGCATTTTGTTGATTTTCAGCGCCAGGTGCAGCCCGGCGATTTGATGGAAGTGCGCTTTGAGCGCACTGAAGTGACATCATTTAAGTCATTGTTCAGTCATTTGCAAAACCCGCTTCTGTTAATCTATCTACGTTTTACCAATTCGGGCGAAGATTATCGCTTAGTGCGCTACAAAGGTGCATTCTACTTTCCCGATGGGCGTTTGGCACAAAGCTTTTTGTTGAAAACGCCGCTCAATGGTGCGCGACTTTCATCGTATTATGGTAACCGTCATCACCCTGTATTGGGCTATGATCGCATGCATAAAGGAATTGATTTTAGCGCACCGATAGGCACCCCGATAATGGCGGCTGGTCGCGGTGTGGTTAAACGTGCAAACCGCTATGGTAGCTTTGGTAATGCGGTGGTCATCGATCACGGTGATGGTTATGAGACCTTATACGCGCATCTGAATGATTTCGCTGATGACCTGAAGCCGGGTGATCATGTAAAGCAGGGCGATGTGATCGGCTATTTGGGTAAGACGGGTTTGTCAGCAGGTCGACATTTGCATTACGAAGTGCACCATAATGGTCGTGCGATTAATCCGTTAGATATAAAAGCACCCGCTCAAGCGCGGCTGCAAGGCGCTGCACTCGAGGGGTTTAAACAACAACTGGCACAACTTAAATCCGCGGACAGTCAATTAGCCAGCTTGGCGCCTTAGTAAGCGCCATCACTGTAAGTTAATTCATAGCTGTGACTATAAATTTCTAAGATGTTGCCAAACGGGTCTTCCATATAAATCATACGGTAAGGCTTTTCGCCTGGATAATAGTAGCGGGGCTTCTCCATCCGTTTTTTACCGCCAGCCTCAACGATACGTTCTGCAAGCTCCTCTAAATTGGGATCTTGTACGCAGAAGTGAAAAATACCGGTTTTCCAATATTCGAAGTTGTCCTCTGGATTCTGCTGGTTATCAAACTCAAAAATCTCTACGCCTATACGATCACCCGTTGATAGGTGGGCAATACGGAATCGCTGCCATCCTTTTCCAAATACGTCGGTACACATTTCACCAATCGGACTCTGGTCTTCGGTAATTTCCGTGGGCTTCATTATTAGATACCAGCCGAGTACTTCAGTATAAAACTTTACCGCTTTATCGAGATCCGGAACAGATAATCCAATGTGTGAGAAAGTTCTGGGAAATACGTTGCTCATTGCTACCTCCTGTGTTTTTGACGCTTGTAGGTTACAAAACAACCTGTCATTATGTGAAATTATTGTTTTTCATTAAATTGATTACGTATTGTTATGGTTAATCCAATTTGGTTGCGTACGTTTGTGACCTTGGCGAATACACAACACTTCACGCGCACTGCTGAACTATTGTTTATGACGCAGTCGGGGGTGAGCCAACACATCAAGAAGCTCGAGCAGCAGCTAGAGATCTCGCTTATTGAGCGGCATCATCACGCATTTGAGTTAACGGAGGCAGGGCAGCGCTTACTGCTGACGGCGTCGGACTTGGTAGAGCAACTGGAATCTTTGCCACAGTGGATATCAGAGGACCCCGATGACCGTGGAGAGGTCAGGGTTATGTCGCCTGGGAGCGTTGGGTTGAAGTTATACGATGCGTTGCTGACGTTACAAATGGATGTTCCAGATTTAGTCATCGATTATCGCTTTGCGCCTAATGCGGACATTGAGGCTCGTATTACTGACAAACAAGTGGATATCGGTTTGATGACCCAGGCCCCGATAGCAGAGGGGCTGAGATTTACGCAACTGAGTCAAGAGCAATTGCTGTTAATTACGCCGCCAATCACTCAGGAGATTGACTTTTCAACATTGCAATGTTTGGGCTTTATTGACCACCCCGATGGTTATCATCACGGAAACTTGTTACTGAGCCAAAATTTTAATGAGTTCTCTCATATGAGTGAATTTAAAAAACGCGGGTTCTCAAATCAAATTAACTTGATTCTTGAGCCAGTTAAACGTGGGCTGGGTTTTACCGTATTACCAGAGTTTGCGGTGGAGCAATCGCAAGGCGGCGAGTCTTTTAATATTCATCGATTACCACAGCCTGTGGCTGAACCCATCTACTGTGTGACGCGTAAAACTGCGAAGCTGCCCCGGCGCATTTCGCGGGTGATGCGTTATATTGAAACAAGTTTACAACGCTAAATAAGGTTGATATCGACAGGCGTGTGTTGGTAATAACTCCTGAATAAACGTACAATAATAAAAAACTCATAACAAGCCGCTGAAGGGAGTACACATTGGCGTTGCTGGCCGTTTTACCCGCATTAGTTTGGTTATTTGTTGGCTGTTTATTTCCGCATTGGTTACCTGCGTTGCCCTTCTCGACCGCTCAAGTTGTGAGCGGTGCTATTGGTGTGTTTTTACTACTTACTTTGTTTTTTCGACAGTGGCGATGGACGCACTGGGCAGCGTGGCTGGCGGGCAATGCTGGCGCTTTTTATCTGGCCGAGCACAGTGATGCGGTCAATGCACTACCCATTTGGTGGGTGTTATCGAGCTTGTTGTTGAGTTTCGCCCCAATACCTTCGTTAAGAACATGGGCAGGTAAAGGCTTATTCATTCTATTACTTGGCTTGCCACTGGGTTTGTTATGGCCGCCGCTAGGGGCGGCCATCGCCGCTTTGAATCCTTCGCATTGGTTAATGACCGCCGCTTTGCGCGATGACTACCCGCAGTTAGCGTACGGCTTGTTTGTCTTGGCAATTGCGGCAACTTGGGCAACGTTCCTGATGTATCAAGTATCAGCCGCCTATCGGTGGGCGCAATGGGCCGCGTGGTTGGTCATGATGGCGCTGTTGTTAACTGGGTCTGCGTCCGATGCGTTGAGTTGGACTGTGATTGTGGCAGCGACAGGATTGATTGTTGCCCTAGCAGACCAACTGTTGCGTTTAGCTTATATTGACGAACTAACTGGCCTGCCGCAGAGAAGAGCCTTAATGAGTCAACTGCAACACCTTAAGCGACGCAGTGCAGTATGTATGCTCGATGTTGATCATTTTAAAAAGTTTAATGATAAGTATGGTCATGATGTTGGTGACCAGGTGTTGCGTCTGCTCGGGCGAATTCTTGCTGAGCAAAAAGGACTTAAAGCGTATCGCTATGGTGGGGAAGAGTTCACCTTAGTCTTCGCCCATAACGATCAGGCGCGGTTAAAGGCGCAGCTCGAAGAGGTACGCAAGGCAGTGGCGAGTTATCCGCTCTCGATACGTGATGCCAGCCGCCCCAAGCGTGGCAATGAAGGCAAGCAACAACGAGGCCAACGTAAAGTCCAGAATAAACACATTAAAGTGACCATCAGCTTGGGGGCCACCGTGCGGGCGAAAAATGATACTGCTGAAGCGATATTAAAGCGTGCTGACGAAAATCTTTACAGCGCCAAGAAGGCTGGACGTAACCGCGTTGTATTGCGCTAGATTTTTGCTCGGTGGATAATGCGACCTCGCTTTTCTAAAAGGAGAATGTTGTGCGACTAACTGTAACGGCCCTGGTAACCACTTTAAGTCTAACTTTACTGGGAGCCTGTAGTACAAAGCCCAACCATGAGGGAAGCTCGGCGTCGACCGTTTTGCCTCCGTCAGTAAAGTGGCAAACGCAAAGCCAAGAATATCCACTCATCACTCGAGCCATATACCGAGACGCAGCGTTACAGCTTATGCAGCGTGAGCTACCGACAAACTGGGTTGTGGTGATGGATGTTGATGAGACGGTATTGGATAACAGCGGTTATCAGGCCATGCTGAGTCAAACCGGACAATCGTATTCGACAGCGAGCTGGAATCAGTGGGTCAAAAGTAAACAAGCGAAACTGGTGCCAGGAGCGAGTGACTTTATTACGTCAGTGGTGAGTGCGGGGGGCAAAGTAGCCTTAGTGACTAACCGAGATAAGCAGTTAGATAATTACACTTGGCAAAACTTACTGGCCATGGGGCTGCCCATAAATGCCGACAATACGTGCTTGATGGGGCGCAGCCAAGCGGATAAAGAAGCGGTTGATGGGCAGGCGATTGTGAATGACAAAGATTTACGTCGTCAGCAACTATCGAGCGGCGATGTCGACTGTTATAGCCCCTCTGTGAAGCCTGCGACCGAATGGTCACAGCCGCATAATATTGTGATGCAAGTAGGCGACAATATTGAAGACATTGCGCAAACTACACAAGCGTCTGCGGATCCGAACGTCTTATTGCCTCGTTTTGGCAAGGATATCGTTATTTTACCTAATCCAATGTACGGCTCATGGTAGGTCGCGCGTTACGCGCGACACCAACGTTTGCAGCTACTGGGATTTGTTGACCACTACTTCCATGCGTCTATCACCAATAGTGAGCGTATTGGGTTTACCCAATTCGACCAACAGGGTGGGGCGCATCGGAATACCGTGCAAGTTAACAGTCGCTGTCACGCGGACTTGTTGGCTGTCATAAGGTTCGAGCATCAGTTCAATATCGTAAGTGGAATTGACGCTGACGGTAGCGGGCTGATTCGCCTTGACCACCATTGAGGGCGCTCCGACAAGCTGGCCCGCTTGGTAAAGTTTGGTATCGACTCGGTAATCTGCATGTGCTGCAACAGAGGCGAGGAATAATGGTAGCGCGATAAGTGCTGACTTAATGAGGGGTTTCATTTTTTTTCTCCATTTAATCGATAACGCGCAGTGAACGATATTCATCATATGCAAACTGGTCGGTCATTCCGCTAATATAATCTTGAATTAAGCGACAGCGATAGTAGCGTTCCCAAAGTGGCGAAACGTCGGTATCGGTTGCTTTGACATAAGCGCGCACGTGTTTACCTGATAGCTTATGACATAAACGGCTTGCTAGTGGATAAGCGCGTTGTATTTTAGCCTTCTCACGCACCAGTCCTTGAAAGTCTTCGGTCGAGAGTTTGAGCAGCGGGGCATAGATATCCAGTAAGCCAAGAATAATGGTATGACCGCGTAGTTCTTGTTGTTCGACTTCGGGTTGATTAAATACTCGTTTGAAGGCGAGGTTTTGCAGCGCTTCGCTAAGCCGGTGGGCCGGGCTATCATCCTCGAGTAAGGCTTCATTAAAGTAACCATCAACCACAGCGTCAAAGTTGTCGATAAAGCGCTGCGCAGCGTGATTGACTAAAATATGGTGAACATAGACGCGTAGCCAGATAAAAAACTGGTTGTCTGTATCAATGCTGTCTTTTGCCGCGTAGTAGCTTGCTTTGGCTAAAATATCGTTCACCGAAATCGCTTTACCGTTGTACAGAAGTTCGGCTTTGTCGGGATCGCCGCCTAAACGGCTAAAGTGCTCTCGAATGCCTTCGGCAACTTGTTCGCGGTTAAGAACGTGTTTTTCGACGGCATCTTCGAGATCCGCGATGCCGTAAGAAATATCGTCAGCCGCCTCCATTATGTAGCTGAGGAAATGACGATGTCCTTGTGGGAGATCCAATACTTGGTAGAGATCATTGATCAGTGCTTGCTCGGCTAGATAATAACCGGGTTTTTTACCCAAATAACTTAATGGGTCGCTTTTACTGGGCTTGGGCTGACTTGCCAAACGAGTGTACTTCAATACCGCGGCGACCTGTGTGTAGGTTAGGTTGAGACTCATCAATGAGTGAATTAAACGAATCGCTTGCGCGTTGCCTTCGAAACTCTGCAATTCATTCTTAATATCAGCGGCGTCGGGCTCATTGAAACCGGCAAATAATTCATCATTATGTGTCGCAAACCAGCTACTTATTGCTGCCTCGCCAAAATGACCAAAAGGAGGGTTGCCGATATCATGCATGATGCACGCCATTTCAACGCAGCTCTCCATGACTCGGAACAATTCATGGGGTGAGGTGCCTTGTTCTTCTAACGTCTCAAAGTGGCGCGCTTGTTTAAGCCGCTCGCCGATCTCACGCGTTATATAGCGGCCGTTTTGTTGTACTTCGAGAGAGTGCGTTAAACGACTCCGCACCGCGGCATTGCGCTCAAGTGGGAATACTTGTGTTTTTTGTTGTAGACGCCTTACCGCCGCAGAATTTATGATCCGGCCACGGTCGCTTTCGGCGGCAATGATCCAGTCTCCGGCATTGCGAGAATACGGACGGTCAGCTTTTAATCGGGCGACGAGACGAGTTAAATTCACAATGGCTCCACTATTGACTGAGTAGAGCCTTGTTGTATCAGCCGGCTTAACGCGAAGCAAGGGCCAATTGTTAGTTGCACACGTCCTCTACCAGTGCTTTTAAACGCTTGATGCGTTTTGTATCGCCCTCACTTTCTGCTTCGGCGAGATCGATTTGTGCTTGTTGGCAGGCCTCGGACTTATCGGTTTTCATCCGTTCAATTTCATCTTTTTGATACTGCTCCATACCTTCAAGGCCGTTGTATTCATCCCGAGATTCGACCGAGCGGTCTTTTTGATAGGGCTCAGCTTGATGACTCTCACACGCTGATAGACTGGCGATCAGTGCCAATACAAACATGATTTTATTCATTGGACATCCTTGATTTTGTAATCTGATTCCTACAATATGGATGATTGTTATTTTAGTGTAAACACTGTTTGAAGTGATCGTTCAGACATTTACGCGGTGCTTACAAGTTTAAATCGTTAAATAAAAACAACAATAATGTCGTATGTTGAACTTAAAAGTTTTAATAGTAGCGCTTAGCGCCATTAAATGGGAAATGAGCTTAGTATCCGGCGCGGTGTTTTTTACGCTGTTGTTAAGCGCTTATCATCTTCCTCTGCTTACATTAGCAATGTTGCTCGTTGGTCTCACCTTATTCACGCTGACCGCTTATATTTCTGTCAATTTATTCTTGCTTCGACGCAAGCTCATCAAACATAATCTCTACCAACTGTTTTTAGCGCAAAGTGAGCACGCAAAAGGAAAAGAGATTGCGGGCTTTTTTAAAGGTTATTGAAGTGCTTAGCGTACTGGAGGTTTTATGTCTGAACAGGAAAAGGGCACGTGGGTCAAACGCGCTTTATTTGAACTATTTATTGTCTGTTTCCCTCTAATCATTTTTGGCATGGTGGTGCTTGCAGATGGCTCGTTTCCCACCATGGCTGGCTATATCATTGTGCAGTTACTGACGTTAATAGGCTATATCGTGTTTAAGAACAAGTCTGTCGGTCAATAACGTTGAGAGGAAAATACCGTGCGAGAGTCGAGTAAATGGTTGGTTGTGGTGTGTGTGACTGTGGTCATTTTAGCTATTCCGGCAGTGGCAATGCAGTTTTCAGAAGAAGTCAACTGGACGCCTATTGATTTTGTCGTTATGGCTTTTCTTCTAATGCTGACAGGCGCTGCATTGATTGCGTTTTCCCATACGCCCACCCGTGCGCGTTGGATTGGTAGCTCGGCGGTTGTCATCGCGAGTTTGGCAATTTGGATGAGCCTTGCCACCCTGGATTAACAATAAAACAACATTTTACTACACGCCATAATTTTTGTTATAACGGTGACCTTTCGCTATTTTTGAACGTATGATTCAAAAATATTAAATTATTCTAAATCCAGCGATGGGTGTCGATGTGAAGAAAAAGCAGTATATTATCGGTGTTATTGTTTTTCTAATTTACTCTGTGGTTGTTTACCAAGCCACGAGTACAGTGGTTGGTTTGCTCAAAGAACGCGAACTTACTAAGCAGAACGAACGACTTCGCGAAGTCGTGTCTTTGGCAAAGTCAAAGTTAGAGGCCGAGTTATTTCGCGACGTGTTTTTGGCTGACAGCTTAGCCACTGTGATCACAATCGACCCGCAACTGGCCATACAAAATTGGACAGAGTTAGGTGAAAAGTTGATGAGCAAGTCAACTCATGTGCGTAACGTGGGTATTGCACCTAATGATGTTATTCTACTGAACTACCCTCCACAAGGTAATGAGCGTGCAATAGGTCTTGATTTCAGGTCAACGCCCAACCAATATCGCACCGTCTTAAAAGCACGTGAATTACAAGACGTGTTCTTATCTGGCCCACTCGAGCTTGTTCAGGGTGGTAAAGCTGTAATAGCACGGTTTCCTGTTTTTAATGACTATCCGGTGAACAACGATTACTGGGGGAGTATCAGTGTAGTTATCGATTATCCTTCGCTGATGGAGGTTTCAGGGTTTGCCGACTTGAGTGATGAACCTGTAGCTATTCGAGGTGTTGATGCCGAAGGGATGGAGGGCGCGGTGTTTTTCGGTGACCAGCAGATTTTTGAAGACACCGACTTCACTTCGGTCATTAATATCCCCAATGGTGAGTGGGTCGTTGGTGCTCAGTTTGATACAGAGATTCCGGTCACTTTGTCTCGGCAATTAATGGCACTGCGTATTGGTTTGCTAATGATTGGCTTTCTAATATTTGCGGCCGTTTTCGCGCTCTGGCGATCTTATCGTGTGGTGCGTAGGTTTGCTCATGAAGATGAGCTAACGGGCTTATATAATCGCCGTTTTGTTATGGCTCATTTAGATAAGTTAACGGAGCTTAATCAGGGGCGACAAGCCTTTGCTGTTGTAAATATTGATCTCAATGGCTTTAAAGAAGTCAATGATACTTATGGGCACGAGGCAGGTGATCAATTACTGAGATTGGTCGCTCATGAGATCCTGAGTGGCGTGCGAATGACTGATATCGTCGCACGATTAGGAGGTGATGAGTTTGTCGTGATTATGCACCGCATTAAGAATGAGGACAGCGCGCAACGGTTAGCTGAGTCATTAAGACAGAAAATTGAACAGCGCGCATTGGCGTGGGGTAAAGCCAGCATCCGTCCCTCGCTTAGTATTGGCGTCGCAGTCTTCAATGCGCCTGAAAGTAGCGTTAAGGATATCCTTATTCGCGCCGATCAGGCGATGTACCGAGACAAAGCCAATCAACGGCCCGTTTAGTCGTTGTCATCTGATTTGAAGTTGCCTTGGCTCTTGCCAAGTCCTGCGCTGATTGTCAATTGCAGAGCATCAGCCGGCTTCATATCGATCGATTGAACGCAGTCTTTTGGCACCATAATCATGTAACCACCCACGTTGTAGGCCATTGGCAGGAATACGGCGACATGGTCGTCTGGCATGATATTCACTAACTTATCGTTTTTGTCTTTTGCTTTTTTATCACTGCGTTTGGTGACGATACCGATCAGTTGCATTTTACTGCCCGGCATAGTCACTAGCACGACGGACTCATCGGCAAAGTCTTTGCCCTGCATCATATCGAATATATCGTTAATGGTGCCGTATAGGTTGCGTAGCAGGGGCAATTTGTTCATCAACTTACCTGGTAATTGCCAAATGGACTGCAAAAATGACCATTGCGAGGTAAAGCCAATGAGTACTGCAAGTAATAGAAAGCTAGCGAACGCGAGCCCCGGAAAGTAATAGCTCTCGCCTAACAAGGCTTTCCAAATCGGACTCAACCATGTCTCCACTGTGACGAGCAACCAACGCGCCAACATGATGGTGACAATAATCGGTAGCAAAATGGCTAACCCTTTGAGGAGGAATTGGAAAATACGTTTCATAATTGGGTGGCTTCCTTAATTTGTAGACCATTCGATACTAATGGCTAATCAAAATCGTTCGTTATACGTAGTACACTGACACTACTTAGCTCGTTTTGGCAAATATTAAGGTGTAAATATGACACAGATTGCATTTTTAGGCTTAGGGGCGATGGGTATTCGCATGGCGCAGCATCTCATTGATGCAGGACATTCTTTGACGGTTTGGAATCGCACTGAATCCCGAGCTAAGCCGTTGCTTGAACAAGGCGCTCAATGGGCTGATACGCCGGCTGAGGCAGCACAAGGCGCCGAACTCGTGATTGCGATGGTGCGTGATGATGATGCCTCTGCAGCGGTTTGGTTGGATGAGCAAACCGGCGCTTTTAAAGGCATGAGCGATGATGCGATTGCGATTGAGAGCTCTACTTTGTCAGTGGACTGGGTAAAAGAGCTGGCACAGCAGGCTCAACAACGCGGTAAACAATTGATTGAGGCGCCCGTATCAGGCTCGCGTCCGCAAGCACAGAATGCAGAGTTAGTCTATTTAGTGGGCGGTGATGCCCATTTGGTAAAACGCGCCGAACCTGTCTTATCGCTGATGGGAAAAAAAGTCAATCACACCGGAGAGATGGGCTCCGGCGCACTTGCCAAATTAGTGACTAACACCTTAATGGGTATTCAAGTAACGACGATTGCAGAGTTGATTGGCATGCTCAAGCGACAAGGGCAAGACCCGGATGCGATCCTCGAGGCGGTATCGACGACACCGGTATGGAGCAAGACCGCAGGTATCGTGCGCAAATCCATGGTAAGCGAAGCGTATGATCCTCAGTTTCCGGTTGATTTGATTGAAAAAGATCTGGGCTATTGTTTGCAAGCAGCCGACCAAGTCGCGCCAATGACCTCAGCAGCACGCACGGTGTTTAATGAGGCGCAAGAGCAACAATTGGGCGAATGGAACATGACGGTGGTCGCCAAGCTGTATGAATAGCAGCTGTAGCAGCGACTTCGGTTAAGAAGTCGCTGGTTTTTTCTGTAACGCCCAGCTTTGCCATATCAGTGGCGCAACAATCATCGCTGAGCCGATATAGAAGTTAAGCCCTGGCTGTTCAGCAAAAAACACCATACCAATCGCAACGGCGCCAATCAGACCTGTATATTCGGCGCTGGTGACTTTTGCGCTATCGACCGCCCGATAAGCGTAGATACAGGTAGCAGCATAAATCATAATAAACAGGGTCGAACCGGTGGCAAACAGTAGACGTTGCCATTCAAACGCTGCACCTTCCCAAATCGCCATCGCAATGCCCACTGGGAGTCCCAGCAGGTTGGTTAGGAACAAGGTCTGTAAAATACCGTGTTCGCGCGGCAGCTTTTTGATCAGCAGGTTATTAACGGCCAAGCTACCCGCTACCAATAACGCCGCGACGGCAAATGGGTTAAATTCAGTGGGGTTCACAATAATGAGCACGCCCAGCATCCCCAGCCCGACAGTGACGGTACTGTGCCACGTAACGCGCTCTTTAAATGCCATGCGCGCGATGATGACTGTCAGCATGGGCGCTGCGTAAAATAACGCATTGGCAGTAGCAAGCGGCAGAGTGGTGAGTGACAGTACCATCAAGGCAGTGCCGAATAGCCAGATATGAGCACGCGCTGCATGCCAACGCAAACCTTTGGGTGCCAATCTTTCGCCACGCAGTTTAATAAGCGGCAGCAGGATAAGTACTGCACTGACTTGCCGTAATAAGACAAATTGAAACGGCGCGTCGAAGCTGTCCAACATCTTAATCAGTGAGTCCGATAGAATCGCGACATTATTGCCTAACACCAACCATAACACTGCAGCAATTAAGGCTTTATCCATGATGAACCCCCTGATGAGTTGTTGAAGATGGGGTTAGGATAAAGTGTGTTTGATATTATTAAAAATGATATTAAAATCTAGTAGCTATGAGTAATTTAGATGCTAGTGTATGAGTGTACCGTTTAGATCGATCCATTATTTCGCCATGGTAGCCCGCCGAGGCAGCTTTTCTAAAGCCGCTGAGGAGTTATTCGTATCGCAAAGCGCGGTGAGTCACCAAATTAAACTGTTAGAGGAGCGGTTAGGGCAAGCTTTGTTTATTCGTAAAGGGCGGCAGTTGTTGCTCACCGCAGCGGGAGAAGCCTTTTACCAAAATATCGAGGAGCCGCTCGCGCAAATAGAGCGTGAGTTTTCGCAACTGCAGCACGGCGATGCAGGGTTCGTGCGTCTTGCTTCTTATGGTTCATTGGCGGTGAAGTGGTTAATCCCAGCGGTTGATCGTTTCCGGCAACGCTACCCAAATGTTGATTTAACACTCACCATGCTTACCGAAGACGGTGGCTTCGAACGCGCGTTAGCGGATTGCTTTATAACGACACAACCGCCTAAGAGCGGTTTTGAAGTGACCCATTTGTACGACGAATATTTATATCCGTATTGCTCTTACGACATTCGGTCGCGGCTAGACGAACTGCGCGATCCAAGTGCTTTACTCGCCTTTCCATTACTCTCAGCCACTTATACGTTTGCCCATGCAACGCCTGGCTATGATTGGAAAATGTGGTTTAAACAAGGCGGGAAGCGCTTACCTAGCAGTGCCAAGGTGCATCATTTTAGTCATTTATTATTGGCCGCTGAAGCTGCTAAACATAGCCACGGTATCGCGCTATTGAATGAGTTTATGACGACGCAGCGGGAGCGTGAGCAAGAGTTAGTCAGGTTACCTATGCATGGACTTAAAACGGGCGATAGCTTTTATTTTGTGGTGCCGAGCACGCTTTCCAATCGCAGTTCTATTCAAGTTTTGAGGGACTGGCTTGTCGAGCTGTGTCAGTCGCAACAAGCCATCAGTGCCTATTAACGGCGCATTAAATCAGGCTGTGAGTCCCAATCGATTTCCTTACCGAGCTCGTTGGTTGGAATGGAGTCACGCACAGCGAAACGTTTAGGTAGCTCATGCGGTTCAAGCTTATCGGCAAGCCACGTACGCACTTGTGCGATCAACGTTTCTGACTGACCTGAGCGTTGTTCTGGGTCGGCTATCAGCAGTGCTTTGAGGGAGTGGCTCTCATGAGCATGATTAAGGCGCACGCGTGCATCACTGATATTGGGATGTTGGCGGATTACCTCAGCGATAGTGTCTGGATGGACTGATTTACCGCAGATTGAAAGTGTATCGTCATTGCGTTTTAGCGGCTCAAATAAACCGGGACCATGCCATTGGATGCTATCAGGTAAGTCAATGAGTTCGCGCGATAGATTATCCATTAGTTGTTGTGTGCCTTGCTTGATCCAACGCGGCACAAGTTGGTAAGGCTGATTAGGATCATTGCGAATACCAACACCTGCGGTCTCGGTACTACCATAGATCTCGAATACACTGTTGAGTCCATTACGAGTCAGTGCGTTCAGTACTGCAGGTGCGCAGGGCCCCGTTGAGCAGATGGCATTGGCGGCTTGAGGAAAGGCCGTTTCCATCTGTACAAACTGTTCAAAAGCGGCGGGAAACCCAATCAGCAGGTCATTGTTTTTAAGTTGCTGTGCTTGGGTCATTGAAAACGCCTTGTGGCCTCTTACGACCGGTATGTCGAGGAGTTCGGGTATGAGTACTGAAAAGATAAAACCGTAGATATGGTGCGGTGGTACAAAACTAACGACGCGCTGAACTTCGACATCATGACGCTTAATAAAATCGATGAAAAATTGCGCTTCGGCGAGCAACGCCATCCAATCATGGCGGTGATGTGACACCTGTGCGACCGAACCCGATGAGCAAAAGGTGATATCGAGTTGATGATCTTCACGACTCGTTTCTATTACCTCTGCCCATTGTTGTAACGTTGAGAAACGTAACAGGTAATCTTCTAATCCACTGCTGTCGAGCTGAAAAAACTCAACGACGCGGCTAGCAATGGACATCCATTCGAACGAATCGACGATGACTTCCTGTGCATCATCGGTTGCTTTGCTGGCAAAGACTATTTGGGTGTTGGGTTGCCACTGGCGACCTTTCCAGAGCTGTTCATCGCCCATGCGCATACGTCCAAGTTCATCGGCGATAATGGCACCGAGAATATCCACGATAGAGCGAGAGGTTAGTTTTGCCATGTTGTCATACTCAATTAGAGAGCTTCTTATTGTTCGACTTTTTTTTGAACAACTTTAAAAAAGCTTGTTGAACTTACGATTTTTAAGAACGATTGAGTAGTAATTTAGTCTCAGGTGCTGACTTTAGATCACCGCTTTTAAGAAAAATTTAAGGTTAGTTCCAACGCGTACAGTTGCGACCGTCCGATTTACTTTGGTAAAGCGCCTTATCGGCTCGTTTATACGCAAGGTTGAAGCTGTCTTGCTCTTGCAATTTAGTAACACCGATAGATACCGTCGTGGTAATTATTTCGTCATCATGTTCTATTTTTAAGTTTTCTATGTCTTGGCGGAGGCGCTCAACTACGCGTTTAATATCGACTCTGTCGTCAGCGTGTATAAGTAACATGAATTCCTCACCACCAACGCGAGCACATACATCATCATTGCGCAGGCTGTCGGTGAACTCAAGCGCGACCGCTTGCAATACAGCATCTCCGGCGTCGTGACCAAATTGATCGTTGAGCTGTTTAAAGTGGTCAATATCGACTAATACGCAGTAGTACTGGTTCAACCGTTCACGATTTTGATAGACCAAACGCTCAAAGAACTCATTAATGAATAAGCGGTTACTGAGCCCTGTGAGAAAGTCGGTATAGGCGAGGCGCTCGAGGCGATCGGTCTTTGAGTTGTTGATAATCAACGTTTCTATTGCCGAGCAGAGAAGACCCATGAGCTCTTTATCGAGATCGGTAAAGGGCGCGCCGCGCGAGGTTTGACTAGAAAAATTGAGCGTGCCCCATACTTTCCCGTTGATACGGATTGGCAGACCGAGATAAGTCTCTAATTTAAACGCAGCATAGCACGGGTGTCCGCTGAACTCCTTACTCGTTGAGGCGTGACGTGTAGCAATCACATCACTCGCCGCCAAAGTGACCGAGCAGTACGTATTACCGAGTTCAAACTGTGTCCCGGGGGGAATAGGATCACCGGTGGACCACGCGTATTTAACAGTATACTCATTATCAACCACTCGGCTTACAATACCGATATCGGTATTTAAGTATTCACAGCCGAGTTTGAGCAGTTTGGTAATGCGATCGGTGGATAATCCCATTGATTGTCGGTTCATCACATCATGGACGGCGCGTAATACTTCGGATGCCGATGCGTAATGAGTGACGTCGTTAATAATGGCGAAAAATCCGTTAATTTGCCCCGTACGTTGGTTTTGGTTTGGGACATACTTAATTTCAAGCTGTAATACACGCCCATTACGGAGCGTCACTTTTTCCCGCAGTGAAACGTCTTCACCCGCGAGCACTTTGGAATGGATTTTAGAGATACGCTTGTAAGATTGCTCACCGAGCACTTCGGCGACCAACTTGCCTTTAAGCTCGTCGAGCTTGACGTCAAAGAACTGTTCATAGCGCTCGTTAACGAACTGATAGCGGCGTTCAGTATCGATGAACGCCATCATGAAGGGTAGCGTGTTTGCAAGCTTTCGAAATACACGATCAATGCGCAAATGGATGACTCCATCAACGAGTTATAGTGGCAGAGTAATCAAAAGTACGGAAATTGGCTAGTGTAATTTACATTAACTCGCGGGAACCCATTGCGGCGGTAACGACCACGATTGAACATGTTGACTACCATCCCAGTTCTGCAACGTCAGCCACACCTGATCAGACGGTGAATATTTTTGGGGTGCGATGGCGTGTACATGTTGCAAACTATCACTGCCGTGTAGAATACCCACATCGTCTTGTTCCAATTGGTTCAATGGCAATGGGCGCGGGCCGATATTGATATAGGCTTGGCGGATATTTTTGATAGCGCCATCATTGACCCAAACTGAGAAATCTTTAACCCAATCTTCATGGTGCGCGTAGGGCGGTTCATTGTTCATTGGCTGCAATGCCAGCTCAAGCTGCCCCACAGGTTTTGATTCCCATACCTCGGGAAATTCCGGTGGTTGCAACGACTCGTACAGAAAATAGATGGGCAGTATGAGTATCAGACCCGATAACTTGAATTTGTTACGATGCCAAAATGTATTCTTCAAACGTGCCATATCATGCTCCTTGCTCTGACAGCTTTTGTTCACGCTTAGCCGCTTTTTTAGCGCGCGCTGCCTGTACTATTTTTGAGCTCCAAATCATAAACCCTGTGATCGACATCGCTGACAAAATGAGACCGAAAACAAACCAAATCGCTTTGGTCCAGATACCGCCGATAGTGCCATAGTGCAATGGATCAACGACATGCATGACGGTTTGCAATGGTGACATATTGGCGGGAGAGTCAGCCTGTGCAACTTCACCTGTCCATGGGTTGATGGCTAAGCGGTAGGAATACTGATCATAAAAAATGAAGTCTCCACCGCCCATAATCTTATACATATCGCGATTGTGCTCTGGCATCATGACATAACTGGGTTGTAGGTCACTGAATTGTGCTTGTGCGATTTGCATGGCTTGATCAAAGCTGACAGCGGGTTCAGCTGGGGCTTCACCACGCGGAACATCACTGATATTCACTGTCGGTGCATGAGGCTCGATATCGATATCCGCATGCCAGAGTACTTGTTGCGTGAAGTACCACAGACCCGTCAAACTCATGATCATGATAAACCAGATAGACCACGCACCGGCGTGTTTGTGAAGGTCTGAAAGGATCGACTTTTTACCTTGTTTCACCCGAATCTTAGGTTGCGTGTAGGCGCGCCAAAAACGTTTGTAGATAACCAAGCCGCTGACTAAGGCACCCATCATCACAAAGGACATCGCCGATACCAGATAGTAGCCGACGCTGTAGCTACTTTGCCAAGGGAATAGTAGCCAGCCGTGCAGAGATCGCATGAAGTTGATAAAGGTAATACCTTGATTGACTTCCTGCACTTGGCCTGTGTATTGGTTGACGTAAGCTATGCCCGCTGGAACGGAGTCAGCAGAAAACATCACCGCGTTGGTCAGGTAAGACTCGAACGTCATGACGGTTGTTATATGTGCGGATGGATACAGGGCTTTAACCGCAGCGACGCGCTCTGACATAGCGATTGGCGCTAAATCATTGGGGTTTAAAGCACGTGCGTTTTCGTTAAATAGCCAAGTTAACTCGTGGCTAAATACCGCGATGGTGCCTGTGATACAGACGAAACAAAATACGATCCATATGGGGAGCGAACACCATCCGTGAATTTTAAACCATTGCCTTTGCGTCATAGGGCATTCCATCATTCATTAAGATTGCCTGAATGATATTGCTAATAAGAACAATTATCAAATGTATTTGGCTATATTGATGGAAAATGAGTAATACCTAGCGACCCGAATCGCATTTAAATTGTGCAACGGAATCGCCTAACTCGCGCGCGAATCGGCTTAGTTGCTCGGCTGTCTCCGCATTGGTGCGTGCATCCGCTAAAATGTCATTGGTTGCGTCTTTAATTCGCACGACATTTTGCGAGGTGTCATCAACGACCTTCGACTGTTGCTCAACAGCAGTGGCAATAGAGGCTGAACGGTCATTTACTTTAATTAACTGCTCATTAATTTCAGTAAATAGGTCGCCAGAACGCGCTGCTTCTTGTCGGCTTTCATCACCTAGCTCATTGCACTCTTCCAATGACTGTACGATAACCGTTGTTTGCTCTGAAAGTTGTGTCGCAATTTGCTCAATTTCATTGATAGATTTTTGCGTACGCTGCGCTAAATTACGTACCTCGTCTGCAACAACGGCAAATCCACGTCCTTGCTCGCCCGCACGGGCGGCCTCAATCGCTGCGTTTAGCGCGAGTAGGTTAGTTTGCTCGGCGATACCATTAATAACGGCAACAATATCGCTGATGCCTTGACTGCGTTTGGCAAGTTCAGAGGCATGTTGGTTGCTATTTGCCAACCGTTCGGCAAGGAAGTTGACTTTCTCAACGGCGGAGTTGATGACGCTGCGACCCGTTGAGGCCTGTTGAGCAATTTCGTCGACTTGTTGCGCTGTACCCTCGGCGTCTTCGGCAATGGTATGTGCCGTTGAGCCCACCTCATCAACCGCCGCGGCCACCTGTTCGATTTCCGCATTTTGTTGCTCGGTTTTACGAGAAGAATGTGACACGGTACCGGATAGTTGTTGAGATAAGTCGCCCACGCTCACACTGGTTTTTCGAATGTTGTCTATCACGCTTCTAAAATAAGCGAGTAGTTGATTGACGTGATCAACCGCTGCACCAAACTCATCGTTTTGATGTTTATCCAGCTGCAGTGACAAGTCATTGTTCTCTTGGATTTGACTCAGCTGAGCTTTGAGCGTCTGTAATGGCTTGTTGATCGAGCGTGTTACCCAGTAGAGCATCACAATCATGAGCGCGATAACTAGTAAGGTCATGATAATCGGTAGCCAAGTGGCTTGAGCTTGTTGTTCGGCGAGCTGTTCATTGAGCACGTTGCTTAGGTTACTAAGTGTGTCATTCAGCTCACTTCCTTGTGTTCTGAGCTCGCCTTTGAGCCCATCCGTGAGCGTGTAACCGATGGTTTTTGAAAGTGCAGCGAAACGGTTAAATTCAACTAAGTACCCTTTGACTTTACTTTGGTCACTCGCGGAACCCGCCAATTGGCTGCTAAGTTGGTCAGCAATACGTGCGACCTTATCGACGTAACCATCTTCCCAGCGCAGCATAAAGTCTTTTTCTGCGCGCCTAAGTTGCAGTAAAGTCACTAAGGTGGCGTTATCGTTACGCTGATCAAGCACCGCCTCAAGTTGGTGTGTCGCATCGCGAAGTGCCCCGTAGGCACCCAGTTTCCTTGTGAGCCCGCGATCTACCATCGCTTGCTCAAGCGCAATAAAACGCTGTTGATAAACGCTAACGGCATCGTCGATGCGATCAAGTAATGTTAACACTTCAGGGTAAGTGACGGTTTGTTTCAGTTCTTTTGAGGTACTATCAATACGCGCAATTTGCTGCTGAGCTGACTGACTGTACTTGAGGTCACTGTCGAGTAAGAAGTTTTTCTCGGCTATGCGTAGTTCACTGATCAGGCGACTGAGTCGTGATTGTTGCTGATCGGCCTTGTTTATCGATGCGATCTGAGCTTGTGAGAAAAGAAAAATCCCCATTAACACCAGCAAGGCAACAATAACGCCTGTACCGAGTAAGTATAACTTCTGCTTAATCGACATTGAAAATCCATAGTTTGAGGGTGAGCGGCGTATAGCAATGAACTCAAAGAACTGAAGATTCTTTGTTTATCGGCCATTCATTATAAGGATTTAGATGAAGCTTTTATGACAGTATGGCGTTATAGCTTAATTCTTCTAGCGAGACAGGGGGCGAAATTAAATAACCTTGAATCAAATGGCATCCCAGCGATAGCAAATGATCGGCTTGCTCTTGGGTCTCCACGCCCTCGGCGACCACTTCACGATTAAAGCGACCGCACAAATAAATGATGCTTTCGACAATCGCTTCATCGTTGGTATTCGTTTTTAGGTTCGTAATAAAACTACGGTCAATCTTGATTTCATCAACGGGCAAACGTCTAAAATAAGTGAGAGAAGAGTAGTGTGTGCCGAAGTCGTCGAGTGCGGTACGATAGCCACAGAGGTGGCAGCGCTTCAGTATGTCGACCGCTTCATCGAGGTCATCGATTGTGGTGGTTTCTAAAATCTCGAGCGTAATACCATTATCGCGCCCAGTATTTGACTCCGACATGGCTTCTAACCGACGTTTAAATAAATCGCTGTTGAAGTAATCACCGCTAATATTAACACTGACATTGATTTTGTGGCCTGAACGGCGCCACATTGCTGCCAAGTGATGTGCTTCATTCAGCACGTGGTGGTCGAGCGCTATCGCGGCTTGTGAACCTTGAATTTGTGGAATAAACGCCCCTGGCATCAATAGACCTCGGGTTTTGTGACGCCAACGACTGAGCATTTCGACACCCACTATTTGGTTGGTGTGCATATTAAATTTGGGTTGGTAGGCAAACTCTATCTGCCGATCATCGATGGCATAAAGGAGCTCTTTTATAAACTCTATCTTATGTTCTCGTTCTAAAGCTTGCTTGGCATCATGAATACTGACCTGATTCTTGCCTTCACTTTTCGCTTGATACATTGACTGATCTGCGAATCGGATGAGCTGTTCAGCATTAGGCGTATCATTGGGGTATACCGCAACCCCCATACTCGCCGACACCATGATAATAATGTCGTCGATTGAATACGGTTGCGCGATAGCGTCTATAATTTGTTGATAGTCGTCTCTATTAGCGGGTCGGTTCAATAGCACGACAAATTCGTCACCACTAATGCGGGCGATAGAGTCTTTAGATGACACGAGATGCTTAATGCGCGCAGCGACTAGCTTGAGTATCTTATCACCAACTTCGTGACCATAATTATCGTTAACAGGCTTGAACCCATCCAAGTCGATGTAACAGATAGAAAACTGTGAAGGGGCTTGCGCATGCGTGAGCTTTTTGATGTCTCGATCAAGCTGACGCCGATTGGGCAAACCCGTCAACTCATCATGAAAGGCGGCATACTGCAGGTTGACGGTAAACTGCTTGCGCTCTTGTACCATGCGGTTACGCTCGATTAGTACACCCACAACCGAGGTCAGCGCATGCAGAGAGTCAACGAAAGCGGGCGTGTATTTATTAATACGATTTGCTAGGCCGATTAATCCGACCATTGTCTCACCGGAGTATACGGGGATTCCCACATAGTTTTGGATAGGCGGGTGGCCGTGGGGTGTACCTCCCGATCGGTTATCTTCTGCTGGGTTATCGGTTATCAATACCTCACCGGTAACCAGGGGTTTACAGAGCAAGTTGTCGAGGTTTCTAAATTCTAAGCCATTACCTTTATTGCGCTCAAATAGCGCATTGGTTTCCGCGTTCCAAGCGATGTTAGTGAGGCTATGGACCTTGAGATAGGGTTGCTGCTCCTCATCGTAGAGGACCTCACCGATTAACCCAAACGCGCTCGAGGTTAGTTTTAGAATGTCATCGAGTAGAATATCAAAGGTGAGTTGATCGTTATGGGTTGTTAGCAATAAATGCTGCGCTTTGATAATCACTTCATTTAGTCGGCTGGGTTGCACGGCATCGGGCAACGGAGCACGACTTCGGCGCATGAATTCGTACTCGATCATGTGTACGAGATGACGTTGAATCTTGAGCTCATGACTGCTTATTGTCCGTGGCGAGCCGTGAATCAGACACAGGGTGCCAATACGCTGTCCATTGGGTGCATGTAGCGCAATACCGCAATAGAAACGTATAAATGGATAGCCCGTTACCAAGGGGTTATTAGAAAACCGACTGTCGGTTAATGCGTCATTGATGATAAAGGGTTCATCGCTTTGAATGGTGAACTGACAAATGGATATATCGATAGGCGTCTCACATAGCGAGAGGCCAATTTTCGCTTTAAACCACTGTTGGTCGTCATCGACCAGGCTTATTAAGACGATATCGGTATTGAATATCAGTTTCGCGATATAAGCGATATTGTCGAATGCGCGCTCGGAGACAGAGTTCATTAACCCCGATTGTATGAGTGTCGTGGCCCGAGACGATGGCATAAACTGCACCCCTGATTCTTTTTATATAATAAGAAGAATACTTTTTTGAATACAATTTTAACAAATATAAAACACGTGCTGTAAATGTCTAGCGTATATTGTTTATATTTCATCCACGAGGTGACATCTTTTGTAATTTGCGTTGTAGCGTGCGCCGGTGCATGCCTAGCGCTTTAGCCGTTGCACTGATATTGCCTTGGTGGTCGAGCAGGGTGCGTTGAATATGTTCCCATTCGAGTTGGGCGGGCGTCAGTGTGGTTTCGGGTGGTTCTGTGGCAAAGAAATTGTGCGTCGGAATAAGCCTTTGAAGCAGGGTGTTGAGGGCGACCGGCTTGGCCAGGTAGTCGGTTGCGCCGCGTCGCATTGCTTCGACCGTAGTCGCTATACTTGCGTAGCCAGTGAGCATGATCAGATGGTTTGGGGTAAAGTGTCGCTTGAGTTGAGCGATGGCATCAAGCCCCGATTCATCAGTCAACATCATATCTAAAATGATCCCATGACAGTGCGATGATTTGGGTGCGTTGAGCGCCTCTTCCGTGGAGGCAAATGCTGCCACCGAAAAGTCGGTTTTTTGAGTGAGCCGACGTTGTAATACACTACGATAGCTTGTGTCGTCATCTATGATGATAAGGGAAGCGTTATCCACGTGACTACCTCATTATTTGCGTGAGTCCAGCGTAGCGTTCCGCCAAACTTTTCTAAAGTGGCATTACTGATCACTGCCCCTGCACCATGACCGTCATCGCTTGGCATGAGTCGTTGTCCGAGTTGACTCAAATTATCTGAATGGCCGGCATTGCGTACTTCAATACAGAATCCGTTTTGGTGGGTCATAATAGACGCTAAAACGGGCGCGTCGCTGATTTGCTTTTGCGCATCGCAGGCATTGACAATGACATTGCTTAGCGCGGGTAACAGCGTGCGGTCAGCGTTGATGTTGACCGACTCAAGCTGATGCTCGACCTGCCAGCTGATGGCGACTTCAGGACGCGCCAACTGCATCACATGTTGAATCTCCGTCGCTAGGGCAAGTGCATTGATACTGACAGTACGTTGATGACGTACGTCGTCCGTGACATGGCGCCAGTGCTCGAGCTTATTTTGGATGCGAGAAAATTGTAGACTGAGGTCGTTTAACCAATCGGGCGTGGGCTGCGTTTTTTCTAGTGCTTCCTCGAGAAGCCACTGTGCTGCCTGTGTCGGTGTCGCCAATTCGTGTGTAAGTTGTGCGGCGGCGGTACCTATTGCCAATAGCTGCTCGTTACGTAATTGCTTTTCGCGCAGTGCGTGTAGTTGATGCTCTTGTTGATTAAGCCGATGACGTAAGTAGAACACTACGGTCATTATCAAGACACTGGTAATCGTGAAGCCAAGCAGCATGCCCTGTGCATGAGCAAGCATGGCGTGTCTGGCATCGAACTGAGTGAACTGCCACTGGGTCCACTGCGCTGCGATGCTTAAGCCAACAACCGCCACTGCTGCGGAGTGAGGTAGCCAAACGCACGCCATCACGACTGGAATCAAGAGTACCGCGCTGAAAGGGTTACTTGCGGCGCCGTTAAACGCGATAAGCAAGTTGAGCGCGACTATTTCGAGCAGTAGCAGGGCAAACATCCAAATGACTGTGAGGCGGCGTTTGCGAAACACCGCCATACAGATAAGCAAAATCATGTTACCGCCTCATTAAATACACTCAGAGCAAGCTTACTTAAAATGTATAACGGACGCCAAAGTTTATTGAACGTCCCGCGCCGGCAATATTATCAAACCCGTCGTTGGCAGCCGCTTTTTGCGCCGCAATATTGACGCCGCCGAGTGGCTGTCGGTAAAACTCATCCAATACATTGGTGATACCCATATTGACCTGCCACTGTGCAGCGGTGTAACTGAGTTGCCAGTTGATGAGTTCATAGGCCTCAGTGCGGTTTTCCAAACGCTGCGGATCGACACGATCTTTTTCTGCGACGTGTTCAATTGCAACGGTTTGTTCCCATCCCCCCCATTGCTGACTGAGCGCGACGCGCAGGGTCAGTGGTTGAATCTGATAGAGTGGACGCCCGTTGTGTTGTTCGCCATGGGTGTATTTTGCGGACGCACTCAGCCGCCACTCGTCAACCCCCAAGAGTTGACTCCAACGCTGGTTATATTGGGCATCGATACCTTTTAGTGTGGCGTCAACATTGGTCATCTGTAGAATGTTGCGCGCCGTTACGGGGGATGTACCGCGATTAAATGTACCGATCACCTCAGCATCAACGTAGTCATCTACTCGCGTATAAAACGGACTTAGCGAAAGTTGCCAATCATCGTGAGCGCTTTCTAATTGATAAGTTGCACTGAGGGTTTGCGCTGTTTCTGGCTTTAAATCAATGCGTCCCACATAACCATTGCCGTCACCGAACCAGCCAATCATAGTGGTTGCCATGGTTCCACGTCCCCAACTGTAGCGCTCATATAAATTGGGCGCACGATTCTTTTGTGCGATACCCAGTTCGAGGGTTTGTAGTGCGTCTAGTCTATGCTTAACGGCCACGGTGAAATCGACTAGGGTGTCTGTTTGTTCGCGCTTGGCTTGATTAAAGGTTGTTGCTGCAGTTGCATCAGGATTAGGCATACCCATCATTGGACTATCGTTGTATGGCTGTACTTTTCCCGCATCGGTGCGTACATGCTCGATGCGCACACCCGCATTAATCCACCAATCGCTGGTCAGTTGCGTATCTGAATCGGCAAATACAGCGATGCGCTGACGTTTGCCGTCATTGATATTGATGTAGGGGTTGGGTCCCATCATCATTGAGCCAGCCAAGGCAGGCCAGTAATCTTCGAGTTGATAATCGAATAATTCGTGACCTAGCGTAATATCGCTTGCATGAGTTCCTATCAACGAGATAGGAAGCGCCCAATGCAGTTTATAGCTGCGATCACTGGCATCGGTGATCATCGGCATCGTGCCGGGCTTTTCGTCCGTGAAGAACCCCATCTCATGCTCGACTGATTGCCAATTAAAGTAGCCCGTGAAGCGAGCGCCTTGAGCCAAGTTTCGTTGGTACTTAACATGCGCCCCCAGACTTTGATTATCGGTCATGTCCATATATTGGTTGGGAAAACCTTGATAGGGAATGGCTTGCGCCGTGAGCTTAGTGGTCAATTGCTGCCGTTCATCGCGCCAAGCCGTAGTGAGAGCATGGTTTTGCGCTTGATAGAGCGTATCGAGCACGGTATCGCCATGACCGTCTTCATAGCTGTTGGACGCCTCGTAGGCTCCTTGATAATCAATCGACCAATTTATGCTCGCCCACCGGGCGCCTGCGCCGGCTAACCATTTGTCGCCGTTACTTTGATACTCGCTTGCGAAATAGCCTTGCTGCCAGGAGAGCTGCTCGGTATCGCTAAACTGAGTACGCATTTGTTCTAAATTGATAACACCCGCGATGTTGTCACCTCCGCTACGCACCGGTTTTATACCGGCTATAACTTGTGTTGCCGCTACTTGATTCGCTGATATATAGGAAAGTGGAGGGTTCATTTGATTAGCGCAAGCGGCGGTTAACTCGGCGCCATCGATAATCACTTTAACGCGATCACCCATCATGCCGTTGATAACGGGCAAGGCCGATACGCCGCCGGCTGCAGAAAAGTCGACGCCTTGCTCGCGTAGCTGTTGAGATAAATCACCCAAAGGACGCTGACTTTGATGGCCTTTGACTTCAATAATTTCGGTGGCGTCCTGAGTGGTCTCAGCCTGACTTGAAAGCGCGCTCAGGGCGGTGAAAACAAGAAAACTAGTACGAGTGAGTGTAAAGGATTTCTGCATGTTTATAGTCCGATGGTGAACACGTTAACTTGCAGCACAGTTTACAAACTGAATCGTGCTTGACCATGTGACAAATTGTCGCACCCTTCATACTTAAATTAACTGTACATGTTTGTAAGTACTCACCTTTACGAACCTTTTACGCTTTCACACCTTGTTGAATAAGGCCTCACGGCATACTGTTTATACGTCATCGGACGGCTTGGGTGACCCCCCGAATAACTCAGAGCCGTCGGTGGCACTTTATTTGATTAGGAGCAGGTCATGACGATCGATTGGGCGGCAATAAATCGACAACTCGACGAAACCCTGAAGCGCAGAGCCCAAACGCGCTGGCATCGTCGTGCACAGCCGCGCAGTGTGCAGCAGCTGCTCAGCAAAGCCGAAGTGGAGGCTCTGCGAACCGAGTTTGAACGCTCGCGTTCACGCTAATCGTAACGCGCAAGCAAGCGGCTGAGCCAAGGGTGCTGGAAAGGCTGTTTGATAGTAATTGCGTAAAACTGCTCAAACAAATTGGGTAATGTCACATATCTTTGTAGCCGCCGACTATCGAGCTCGTCTTTGACCACAACGTCAGGGATCACAGCCAATGCGCCGCCGTCACGTGCCAACAAACGCAACATCGCCATATCATCCGCCTCAGCAATAATTTGCGGCGACCACTGATACTGAGTCGCCAACATATCGAATCCCGAGCGTAATGGCGCGCTGGTCGGTGGCAACACCCATGCGCGGTTGCATAGTGCAGGGTCAGCCAATGATTGAATTGGTAAACCGGGGATACCGATGATCGAGACGGGTTGACGAGCGAGCAAACGGCTCTGCCAAATGTCCTCGTCTTGACCCGCCACATCGGTATTTGCTAGCGCAATATCAATACGGTGTTCGGCGAGCTCGGTGAGTAACTGGTGCGTCGACATTGAGTGCAAACGAAACGGTTGCGGCGTGGCACTCATCAGTGGCGCAATAAACTGTTCAACAAAGTTTCTCGACATGGTTGACGCGTGACCGATACGCACCACGGTTGCCTGACTGGTCTTACCTTGTTTTAGTTGCTCGACCAAGCTTTGTCCTTCTGCAAAAATGCGATCGGCGTATTGTGTGGCGATGTAGCCTGCTTGAGTCAGCTTTAGCCGACGCCCTTCACGTTCAAATAACGTCTGACCCAACCACTCCTCTAATTGCTTGATCTGGCTTGATAGCGCGGATTGAGAGACATGCAGCTGTTGCGCTGCTTGCGTTAAATGACCGGTTTTGGCGACAGACCAAAAATAATAGAGATGACGATAATTCATAGTTGGGTTAATCGTTCTTAAAAAAAGAATAGTATTATAATATATATCTATTTTACTTAATTATCGCAAGTCGAGATACTAGCCCATAGTTAATTGGGGTAAGCGATGGGAGCAACCACGTTGAACTGGATTCAGATAGATGAATTGCGAGTGACCTTAGTCGTCATGGTCGCTTTATTGAGTTGGGTGGTTTTACGCTACACGTGGCGGAACTTTGCACTTGAGCCCAGTCGCCCTCGTGCGATGGGCTGGATGTTGGGCTGTCTGGTTAGTGTAGTGGTTACATTGGTAGCCAACCATTTTATTTTGTTCTTGTTAAGTTGGATAAGCATCAGTGTGTGCTTACACCGTTTACTGCTGTTTTATCCTGAGCGAGCGCGAGCGGTGCTTGCAACACACAAACGTATGATCACCGCGCGGCTTACGGAAGTACTGCTTGTTGTCAGCTTTATTCAGTTTTATCTATGGTCGGGCGATGCCACTATCACCGGAACGTTAGCCCATTATTACAGCACTAACACGGTGCCGACAGGCGCCATGTTAACTTTAGTGATTGCCGCGTTACTGAGCTGTGCGCAAATGCCCTTTCATGGTTGGTTGATGCAGGTTGTTGAATCGCCTACCTCAGTATCGTCTTTACTGCACGCGGGCATTGTCAATTTAGGTGGCTTCTTGTTGCTAAGTTTTGCACCACTGCTTACGGAGGCCGAATCTGCACGTTGGTTGCTCGGGATCTTAAGTGCTGTTTCTTGTGGTTTGGCTATTTTAATCATGTCGACGCGCATCAGTATTAAAATTCGATTGGCGTGGTCGACCTGCGCACAAATGGGCTTAATGTTACTCGAAATTGCCTTGGGTTATTACAGCCTTGCTTTACTGCACTTGGTTGCGCACTCGTTGTACAAAGCCTATGCGTTTTTATCGTCAGGAACGGTGCGTCCTATTCATAATGTACTAGTTCGCAATAGTTGGATAACGTTGGCGTGGTTTATCTTCAGTCTGGTGTTAATTAACTTGGCACTCTGGTTGAGCTTTGGTCACTTTAAACCGACTGCGGCAGTGCTACTGAGCTTATCAATTACTTTGTTGATGTCCCAGGCTCACAAGTTTAGCTGGTTTAAGAGCGTGCTTATCGCTGTCGTTTGGGTTGCAATTTATACCGGCTTAACACTATCTGCTGCGCAGTTGATGCAAGATGGGCGCGTTCACATCATGCTCGACTTAGCGGTAGCGGCTTGGTTTATTGTACTAGTCGCTTTGTACTGGTGGTTGGAGCAACATGTCGCGCATCAAGTGAGTCAACGCTGGTTTATTCGCTTGAATGCCGGATTATATATTGATGAGT
>NYWU01000037.1 GCA_002685255.1 Idiomarinaceae bacterium | reverse complement strand
GCGTTGGCCTGTGCGTTTTGGATTTACCGTTCTATTCAAGCGAAGCGTGAGGGTACGCCCTTTATCGCCACCATGGGGATGTTTATCTTTACTTACTTAGGTCTGCTGGCGAGTAAGTGGCCTTATGTTGTGCCGCCTAACTATACGTTAAGTCAAGCAGCATCTGCTCACGAGTCACAGCTATTCCTGCTGTTAGGTTTGCTGTTCGTAATTCCCATTGTGCTTGTTTACACCGCTTGGACATACTGGGTGTTTCGCGGCAAAGTAAAAGCCGATCAGGGTTATCATTAATTATCGAGGTTACATAAGTTGGTCACGGGATATGAGTGAAGAGGAGAAAGGATATTGGAAAGTAAGAATTTTTGGAACGACCGCTATTCTGATGAAAGATATTTGTATGGGAAACAACCTAATGACTTCCTCAAATATATTTTGCCGCCTAAGAACGATGTTCTTAAACCCGGCAGTCAGGTTTTATGTCTAGCTGAAGGTGAAGGGCGTAACGCAGTATATCTGGCTGAGTGTGGACTTAGAGTAACGGCGATCGATATCTCATCGGTAGCATTAGCTAAAGGAAAGAAACTGGCTGACGAGCGAGGTGTTTCGGTCGACTGGAAACTTGCGGATTTATCTGAGTACGACTTCGGTGTAAAGCAATGGGATGCCATTGTTGCGATCTTTATGCATTTATCTCCTGATATGCGGAAGTCAGTACTAAATAAAATACCGCCTGCACTTACAAACGAAGGTATATTTATTGGCGAGTTTTATCGTAAAGAACAACTTCAGTTAAAAACAGGAGGCCCTCAAGATGAGGCATTAATGTATAGTGAACAACAGCTTGAAGAGGATTTAGAACCACTTAAGTTTGTTGATTTAGCCTCAGTTAACCGAAAAGTGATTGAGGGTTCCGGACATACAGGTGATGCCGCAGTGGTACAAGTTGTTGCTAAAAAGGTGGCTTCTTAGTAAGCCACCTTTACTTCACTTGTCATGGCTTCTCTTTAAAGTCGCAAACATCTCGTTTCGTATTATTCGTCTCAGAAGGCTTTGAGTGTTTAGGTGACGCCAACCACTCCCGTCCTTTTAACATCGCTTCCCAGTATAGCCAAGGTAATAGTTTTTCTTTTAAGAACCAAGCTGCACTCGTAGCTCGTTTGCCATTAATAAGCCACGATGGAAATGTCGGCTGCAAAACGCCTCCGTAACCAAACTCTGCCAATACGATTTTTCCTCGTTCAACCGTTAATGGGCAGGAGCCGTAACCTTCGTAAACAGCGCAAGGTGATTCCTCATTTAATGTTGATACGATATTCTCTGCAACGACAGGCGCTTGTTTGCGAACTGCAGCTGCAGTTTTTGCATTAGGCGTATTCGCAACGTCACCGAGTGCATAAACATTGCTGTAGGTTTTGTGCTGTAAACTCTCTGAATTTACATCAACCCACCCTGAATCGTCAGATAGGGGGCTATCAGCAATAATTTTAGGTGCACATTGAGGGGGGCATACGTGTAACATATCAAAAGAACGAGTCACTTCTCGCCCGGTGCCATTTGCGTCGACAACTACAAATTGCGCGGTTTTTGCCTCACCGTTGACTGACTTGAGAGTGTTTTTAAAATTAAGTTTAATTCCGTACTTTTCAACATAGTTCGTCAACGCCGGAACATAGTCGGAAACTCCAAATAACGCGGCACCTGCGGTGCAAAACTCAACGTTAATATCACTTAGCTTCCCTTGACGCTGCCATTCGTCACAAGACAAATACATAGCTTTTTGAGGAGCACCAGCACATTTAATCGGCATAGGTGGTTGAGTGAATATTGCAGTTCCTTTGCCTAGCGACTGAACTAGTTGCCATGTATAAGGCGCTAAATCGTATCGATAATTAGATGTCACACCGTTTTTTCCCAAGGTTTCAGATAAACCAGGAATAGCTTCCCAATTTAGGCTTAAACCTGTTGCGATAACCAAAACGTCGTATGATAGCTCTTCATCGTTATCGAGTAATAGCCGATTATGCTCTGGCTTAAATGTTACGGCATTATTTTGGTACCATTTGGCGCGAGCTGGCACGACAGATGCCATCGAACGTTCAGTTTGCTTTGGCTTGAATACACCACCGCCTACAAGCGTCCAGCCGGGTTGATAAAAGTGAGATGTAGCCGAGTCAACAATTGCAATATCTAAGTTTGATTGGCGTTTTAACAAGCTCGCAGTTACTGCTAAACCCGCAGCTCCACCACCAACAACAACCACTTTATGATGCGCTGTTCGACGACCATTAGATTTTTTAGTGAGCTCTGCGTTTGCAGATCGCGCCTGCATGCGCGGCGCTAGACTCGATAGGTCATAGCCTGCTACAGATGCTGTCGCTAATAGTTCCGATGTTGGTTGATGTTCGGATTCTGCAAGCGCCCAAAGTGAACTTGAGCGTGTTCCCGTTCGACAATACGCAAGCGTTGGTCCGTCACAGTCTTGTATTATTTTTGCAAATTGACTGATTTGCCGATCAGATATTTCACCAGGCACAACGGGTAAGTAATAAAAAGCCATGCCATGGGCTTCTGCTGCATTTTCAATTTGCTGCGCATTGGCTTGATCCTCGCTCTCATTATCTGGGCGATTACATATGATTGTTTTGAAATTATCAGACGCCAACGCATTGACATCATCAATAGTGATCTGCGGCGAAACTGTCAATTTGCTAGTAAGCTTCCGAAGGTCCATAGATTACTCTCGTATTAAAATAAATTGAGTGGAATTTTAAGATAACTCTGACCATTATCTTCTGGCTCCGGGAATTTTCCAGCGCGCATATTAATTTGTACTGAGGGAAGTATCAGACGCGGCATATTTAATGTTTTGTCTCGTTCAGACCGCATTGCAACAAATTCATCTTCGGTCTTACTTCCACCGACATGAATGTTATGTTTTTTCTCATCGGCAACCGTCGTCTCATACGCGTACTCATCTCGGTTGGGCGCTTTGTAATCGTGGCACATAAATAGCCGAGTTTCGTCTGGTAGCGCGAATACTTTTTGAATGGATCGGTAAAGTGTGCGTGCGTCTCCACCGGGGAAGTCACAGCGTGCTGTGCCGTAATCTGGCATGAATAGAGTGTCACCGACAAAAGCGGCGTCTCCTATTACATAAGTCAAGCATGCCGGTGTGTGTCCGGGGGTGTGGAGCACTTTAGCTTGCAGTTTTCCAACAGCAAATACATCGCCATCAGCAAATAGATGGTCAAACTGGCTACCGTCGCGCTCAAACTCAGAGCCTTCATTAAATGCTTTACCAAAAGTATCTTGCACAGTTTTGATGTGCTCTCCGATGCCCATCGGAGCGCCAGTATGATCTTTTAAGTAAGGCGCTGCGGAAAGGTGGTCCGCATGAACATGTGTTTCTAAAATAAAGTCGACAGTAAGGTTTTTGTTCTTGATAAAATCGAGTATTTGGTCCGCTGAATCTGTGTTGGTACGACCAGCGGCATAGTCAAAGTCTAATACTGAATCGATAATTACACAGTGCGAGGAGTTAGGGTCCTGAACCACGTAACTATATGTATTGGTTGGCTCATCGAAAAAAGCCGTAACCTTAGGTGTAATTGTGGACATCGTATACCTCTTAAAAACATATTCTAAAACGAAATAACCTTATAACCATAAGGTAGTTTTTACCGCAAGCTTTTACAAATACTAATCTGCTATAGATGAGAGTTCTATTAGAACTTAATCATTGATTCAAAAAATCGATTAACCTCATCGGCTCACCATCATGTTTAATCACTTGCCCTAAAAACATATTGTTATATGCTTATAACTAAATTATCAAGTCGTGTTTAAAGGAGTCCATTATGACAAGCATCATTCGTAAAAGTCCTTCTACTGGAAAAGGGTCTCCCCATGTGTGGGGCATCTATGAAGCTGATACCGGCTCAGTGCAATACATTGTGGCAGATCCAGTGACTCGAAAAGCTGCTTTGATCGACATTGTTCAGAACTTCGACCCTAATAGTGCAAGAACAAGCTTTGCGAGCGCAGAAGAAGTTCTAGCGTTAGTCGAACAAAATCAACTAACTGTGGAATGGGTTTTAGATACTCACCCACATGCGGATCATCTAATGGCGTCTCACTACTTAAAAGAGAAGGTAGGTGTACCTAATGCCATTGGTAAAAAAACATGTGAGATTGCGAAGCTTTGGTCCGAATACTACAACTTACCGAGTGCATTCAATCCAGCAAAAGATTTCGATTATTTACTTGATGAAGGCGATAGTTTCAATATTGGTGAATTAAACATCAAAGTTTGGTTGTCACCAGGACACACGCTGGGGTCTATTACTTATGTGGTTGGTGATAGTGCATTTGTCCACGATACATTCATGTTCCCGGACAGTGGTACCTCACGAGCTGACTTTCCTGGTGGCTCATCTCACGATTTATGGAACTCGTTGCAACGTATTCTTGAGCTTCCGGACACTACACGTCTTTTTGTGGGACACGATTATGGCAAAGACGGTCGAGAACCACAGTGGGAGGCAACAGTAGCTCAACATAAACAGGGTAATGTTCATTTGGCGGGTCATGTCACTGAAGACGAGTTTCGCAACACTCGCGACACTCGTGACGCAACTTTGTCGTTACCAGATAGAATGCTGTACGCACTCCAAGTAAATTTGCGAGCAGGCAAATTGCCACTCAAAGAAGATGATGGTCACCATTACTTCAAGATACCAGCGAACAAATTTTAATCATGCCATTGAATCTGATGGCTTTTCTGTAACCATAGCAAAGAAGGTAATTACCATGGGTTTACGTATAGGCAATATTGCACCCAACTTTAAAATTGAAACTACGCAAGGGACGATCGATTTTCATGACTGGGCTAAAGGATCATGGACGTTCTTTTTCAGTCACCCAGCTGATTATACGCCAGTATGTACCACCGAGATGGGACGTACGGCTCAATTAGCGCCAGAATTTGAAAAGCGTAATGTCAAACCGCTCGGACTATCAACTGACACTGTTGAAGAGCATTTAGGTTGGATTAAAGACGTTAATGAGACGCAGAATACTGTTCTTGAGTTTCCAATTGTCGCAGATAAGGATAAGAAAGTCGCTGAACTGTACGACATGATCCACCCGGATGAAGATGACACGGCGGCGGTACGTTCCGTGTTTATCATCGATCCAAACATGAAAATTCGTTTGACCATGACATACCCAATGGCAGTAGGGCGCAATTTTGCCGAGATTTTACGAGTTATCGATGCATTGCAAACGACAGATAAACAAGAAGTCGCTTGCCCCGCGGACTGGGAAGTCGGTAAACCGGTTATTATTCGTCCTAGCGTTTCTGACGATGATGCGAAGAATAAGTTTCCGCAAGGATGGGAAACGCTGCGCCCATACTTACGGTTAACCAATTTAAAATAGGAGAATAGTAGAATAGCCGTGCGTTAAGTGCGGCTATTTCCTTTTTTTGAATTTAATATATTATAGTTATAACCATATTCGATCAGGGAATATAGAGGTTCATATGCTGTTTGCGATTATTGGTGCGTTAATTATCGGTGCGTCTCTGGGGCTATTCGGCTCGGGCGGCTCGATCCTAACCGTACCTGTTTTAATGTACCTTGTTGATATGCCTGCCGATTTAGCCATCGCTTCTTCGTTGCTCATTGTCGCAGGTATTAGTCTTTTCGGATCTATTTCTTACATTCGTCGAAAGTCTGTGAGTTGGAAACACCTTTGGGTATTCGGTATTCCTGGCATGATCGGTACATATGGCGGTGCGTGGCTCGGAACCTTGGTGGACAGTCGCTGGCAATTACTGGTGTTTTCATTGCTGATGATCGTCGCTGCCGTGTTCATGTGGCGCAGTAAATCGCCAGAAAACGGCAACACGCAAACACTTAATTACACTAAGGTCATGTTTGAGGGCTTAACTGTTGGCGTGATTACTGGGTTTGTGGGTGTTGGCGGTGGGTTCTTAATCGTACCTGCATTGGTCTTACTGGCTGGTTTATCAATGCCCGTTGCTATTGGCACCAGCCTCCTCATTATTGTTATCAAGTCGATCGTTGGCTTCTTTAAATATTACGCTGTCATGTCGAGCCAAAATATCACCTTTGACTGGGTTGTTATTGGTATCATGATAGTGGGGGGCGTACTGGGCTCAGTGTTTGGCGCCAAACTCGGCCGCTCGATTGCTAAGGATAAACTGCAAAAAGGCTTTGCGGTATTCTTAGTGGGCATGGGGCTGTTCGTCATCATTAAATCAGTGCTCTGATTTCTCAGATTGAACAGCCCTTAAAACTGGAATTGGGTTATTGCTTGGTTAATGACAACAGCAACAAACCACATACGATCATGCCTGCGGCAACTAGTCGCATGGGTGTTACCGCTTCAGACAAAAATACAATACCAACAATCAATGCGCCAATAGCACCGATACCCGTCCAAATAACGTAGGCTGTACCGAGGGGAATTGAGCGCATTGCTATGGCGAGCAACCAGAAGCTCGCCATCATTGCGACAATCGTAATGATGGATGGCGTTAGTCGCGTAAACCCCGCTGACTGTTTCATTGAGAATGCCCACACGATCTCAAGAAAACCCGCCAAAATGAGATAGATCCAAGACATACAAAGCTCGTCGAATTTACCAGGTCGTCCCGGTCATTGATTCCCACAACGGGGGAGGTCGTCCTCCAAACAGGCGCCAGTATAAAGGGTTTTATTGTTACTTTTTGTTAACTTTTGTTAACGCTGTGATATGATTTATGTTTCCAATAGCAAATTTAGTCAATTTACAAGGATATAAAAATGAAAAAGTTGGCATTTGGGCTCTCGGGAGCAATATGTTTACTCGGGCTAATTGGATGTGAAAGTATGGGTCGGGATTTACCCGAAGAGCCCGAGTATGTTTTGGACTTAACCGAAGAAAAAAATGGTCAGGTCGTAACCGACTACTGGGTTATGCAGAAACAAGAAAAAACACGTAACACCTCCGATAAATACGCACGGGAACTTGCACGTAACAATCAAAATGGCTGCGCCTCAATTATCTATACAATAAATAGTGAGG
Organism: Idiomarinaceae bacterium; assembly: GCA_002685255.1. Lineage (GTDB taxonomy): Bacteria > Pseudomonadota > Gammaproteobacteria > Enterobacterales > Alteromonadaceae > Idiomarina. Next base: position 26,405 of record NYWU01000037.1, on the reverse strand, counting down.
GACGCGTGCCAAACTACAAAGTCGAATATGCATATCCCAACGAAACGGTTGCCAAAGCAATCGCTGTGAACTTACAGTACCTTCGTTTTAAACCGACGGAACAAAATGTCGAGCGCACCCCTGTTATGACCCGAATGTTTTCGGTATTTAAGGTGGGTAAAAGTGAAGGTTCGGAAGAATTTAAAGCCGCTTGTGACGTCGATGCCAATACGATTGATAAGTTTGCGAAACAAAAAGAAGCCAGTTAAGGCTTCTTTTTTAGTATGTCCACAATACGGTTTATGTATATTTCCGAGAGGTTCCATTCGTATCCGTCAAAATCGGTCGTGTTTACGAACTGAACAACAACCGTATCGATGTCTGGGTGATACTCGGCTAAGCTCTGATAGCCGGGTATCAAACCACCGTGTTCGAACTTGTAAACCGATGAATAAATCGCTTGTTCACCCGGTGCAAATGCAGAGCCGTCGTTAAGTGCTCGAATGAATCGCCCAACATCGGTAATACTGGCAATCATCGAACCATAGTCATTTTCTTTTATATTGGGTTGTACACCGACGTAGTAACCACCCATGAGATCCTTGATATTAATTGCGTCGAGCGAGAAGTAAGTATTCTGAAGTGCTAATGGTTGTAAAATGCGATCGGTAATGTACTGTTGATACGAATAACCCACAGTATGGTTAATAATTTGGGTAAGTAGTAAATAGTTTGTATTGCAATATGCATAATCGGAATCGGGCGCAAAATCAGCGGGCTCATCCATAATAAGTGCTAGTTTTTCCGAGGCTGTTGCGGGTGGATTTGACCAGTAGTTGGGCGTATCTGTGAAGTTAGGAAGTCCACTCCGATGCTGTAAAAGCATTCGCAACGTAATTTCATTAGCGTTTGGAAGGTGCTGGCTGACTTTAGGTAACAGCTGGCTAAGCGAGTCATTTAGGGATAGCTGACCGTCGTTGATGAGCTTTGTTGTTGCTAGCGCTACATAAAGCTTACTGATACTCGCGATCTTAAATAACGCATTAGGTTCGGCAGGCAACTGCTTGGCTCTATCGTGCCACCCCGCGGTGAATATCGTTGCCGGTTGTTGTCCTTGCTGAACGTAAACAATCATTCCGTCAAAATGGTCTTGCGTCGCTTCATCTATTTGTTGCTGAATAGTGTTGGGGAGTGGCGCAAGCCAAGTGCTAACAAGTGGCCAAGGTACGAAAAACAGAGATATCACGGTTCCGATGAGTAAGGCTATGCGGAGTGACCAAAGTGCTTTTTTATTCATGTGCTTATCGCCGTATATAATCGTTTAAGAAAGCCGTTTGAGTGCACGACTTTACTCAGTATTGATTATTGTCGCTACAGAATAAATGTATCGACTTGTTTCGATTCGAAAAACCTTAGTTCGTTTTACAATGTATAATTAATAACACAGGAGCTTGCACATGAGTCGAGTGTTTATGCAGAAGAATGCGATGCCTTTGATTGCTATTATTGGTACCGTTGCCGTCATCGTTTATGGTCAGCTAATTCTCAGTTGGGGAATGTCATCCAGCGAGATGAGAGAAGTCTATTTAGGGTTGGCACTGACTGAGTTACTTATATACATAGGCTGGTCGATAGTAACTGCGTACGCGGCGGTGTTTTACAGTCTAAAAAGTAATATAGAAGCTCGCTGGAAAAAAGTCGGTCTATTATGTTTATGTGCAATTGCGCCATGGCTTGTCGGCTATTTGGTGAATCTAGCTTAAAGACTAAGGCCAAAAAAAAGGGGCATAGGAGCCCCTTAGAAAGCAATCTATAGACCGAATTCTTGCTTGGCAATTTGTTCGATCTGACCATACTGAATAAAACCAGGTATCCACTGTTCACCAATCATGATGGTAGGAGTACCACGAAACCCTAGCGCTTGAAACGTCTGTAAATTCTTCTTAATCGTTTCTTTGCTTGCTTGCGGGTCTTTCAACCACGCTTGTGTTTCCGTGCGTTCGGCGATTGCTCGAAGTGAATCTGCGTTATGCATTCCTGATTTGCTCATTAGCAGTGTATGCACATCATAGTAACTATCGGAAGCATTCGACCAAACACTCAGCCCAAACTCAGTTGCATTGGTGTTGATACCATCAACAGAGCGCTGACGTAGCGGCACAATGATATTAATGACATTGACCGATGGGTATTCTTCAATTAAACGCTCTAAACTGGGCTCCAGCTTTTTGCAGTAGGGACAGTTATAATCCGTAAAAATGACGATCGAATGCGCGGCATCAATATTGCCTAGAGTAGGGTGTGTAGAGGTATCAAAAAGCCAGTCCTTATATTCTTGGTAGGTCGCTTTTTGCGCTTTTTGTTCCTCTAGAAAGTTTTCTAATCCCTGACGCATATTTCCAATAAGTTGCGGGTTATCGCGGAGCATGGTTTCGATTTGTGCCAGATCCGTTTCTTGTTTATCGGTGAGTGATTGTGCGCTGATCGCATTGCTCATTAAAGCGGCACCAATAAAGAGTGTCATTCGTTTAAACATCATTAATTCCTTATCTTAAAAGTTAATTCTAAAATTTGCTCAACCACAAGCGTGCTAGGATCCCCGGTGGCGAAGTGAAGCCACTGGTGGCGCTGGTCACTTTATGGTTATTAATAATTAAAATGGTGGGGGTTACGCCCACATTAAATAGCCGCGATATCTGACCACGATCATCATTAATTGTTGTGAAGTCGAGTTGGTTACTTTGTAAATAAGCGGAAACCTTTTTGTCGTGTCCCGATCTCAATGCGACAGAAATAACGGTGTAGTCGTCACTTAACCAGTCCACAGTCGGCGAGACCGTTGGACACACGGGACACCAGGTCGCCCAGAAATAAAGTAGCACGGGCTCTTCTTCACTCATCTTAGCTATTGATAGCGGTTCGCCAGCCAGGCTTGTGAGTGTTAATTCGTCGGGCAACGTAGTGGGTACGTTATTGTTACGATACAAGTCGACGCCGAAGGCGATCGCGGCGGCGACAACAAGGTAACCCAGTAATTTAATAAATCTCAGACCCCATTTATTCATTTCTGGCTTCCTTGATGGCTTGCATTACGGCATCGCTGGTAAGGATGATGGGCAACTCAATCCCTTCGGGAGCGCCCGGTCCGTATACTCGGTTGTATGGCACGCCGTACTGTCCATAGGCGCGAAGATAGTCCGTGATATAATCATTTCGCACAGTCCAATCACCGCGCATACGAATCAGGTCCGGTGCTGCGAGCGCACTGTATACCGGCTCTTGCTCAAGTACACCAAGCTTATTGGCTTTACAGGTAATACACCAGTCTGCTGTGACATCCACAAATACGACTTTTCCTTGCGTAACCGCCTGATGAATCGTCTTAAACGAGAGCGTTTGCCAAGGGCGTTCGCTGGTTTGCTCTGCTGAAGTTGATTCGCTGGATGCCTCTAACCAATGCGGTGTTAACAATGTGAATAGCCAGACGCTTGTGGCGAGCAACAAGGCACCAAATATCGGCTTCACCCATTTCAGCCACGACCCGGGTTTGGGTAACAACTTACGGGTTTGTGGAAATGCCGCGATGGACAACCAAGGCAGTGCCATTCCAACACCGAGCCCGAAGAATATCAGCAGTAGTAAATACATGGGCGCGCCCAACGCGAACGCCACCGCTGTGCCTAAAAAGGGGGCGGTACACGGCGTTGCTAATACGGTGGCAAAGACGCCCTGACTGAAATGACCTAATAAGGAACTACGCTGTGATTTTAGCGCCCATTGATTGAGCCACTGCGGGAGGCGAATCTGATAAAGCCCGAACAAATTTATAGCAAAAGCCAATGTAATGAACGCCAGCACTGCGATAAACCAAGGGTTTTGAAACTGCATTCCCCAACTGATCCGCACGCCACTCAGTTTTAACAGACCGAGTAGAGTGCCAATAACGATAAAGGTGCTGATAACACCCATGGCTGTGGCGAGAAACTGATACCGAACCTCTCGCGCTGATGCGTTGCTGTTAGCGATCAAAGATTGCACCTTGATTCCAAGGACTGGTAAGACGCAGGGCATCATATTGAGAATTAAACCGCCCAGCAGAGCCGCGAATAGCGCCCCCCAAATAGTCATAGAGTCGAGGGACTCATTAGTCGTCGAGCTTTTACTCCGATCGAGTTGTGTTGTATAAGCCGCACCGAATGGATCGTCATTTACGGTGATGCTGACTCGTCGGTTAACGAGTTCTGGTAGCTCGAGCCAATGAGATGCTTTAAAGCGGGCGATTAAACGCTTCCCATCTTCGCTCATCTGCTGATCGATGAGCTTAAAAACCACTTCATCAAGTTGTTTATCGTCACTGTGCACGAATAGTTGGGGTGAATCCCAACCTGATGCGCGTGATACCTCAAAGGTTAGTCGTTGATCATCGGCGTTGTAATCAGCGCGCGTCACCTCCGCGCTGCGGAGTGGCTGCGGTACTTGACTCATTGCTTGTGCAAACGCAAAGCTCTGTTCGCTGTCTGGCGTAAGTTGGTTAACATCAATATTCAGTTGCAGCGGAAAATCGGTTAGCACACAGATATTCGTGCAGCTCGATAACGTGAATACAGCATCCAACTGAGCACTTTCAGTTGTTTCAGATACAACGATTTCGAGGGGAAACGTGACTTGGTGTTTATAGCCGGCTGTGCGAATGGATTGTACGTAATACTCACTCGGTGTTGGCCAATGCCACTTGATGCGTTCAATACCTTTTGACGAAGCCAAGTCGATACGCGGTGGAATACCGCCTTCACCCGGTGCTCGCCAGTACGTTTTCCATTCATCTTTAAGCTGCACCGTTAACAGTGCCGGTAATACGCGGGTTTCGGGATTAAATTCGCCTGTCACTTCAAGTTTGACCTTGACCGCGTCGTGATCGGGACTCGTTAACCAACCCGTGGAAGGTGAGCCCTGTGCCCAGCTGAACGGTGACATCAAAAGGCTTAAACATACGCTAAACCAGCGTAGGTAGCCTACAAATTTTGCTGTGTTCATTGATACTCCTAAAATAGCTAAAAAATACGTTTTCGAAGCAAACGTAAGAAGCTATTCCAGAAATAAGCAGAAGAGGGTGTGGCACCTTCGTTTGGGCTTTGCAAATCGATTCGCATAGCTAGGTGCAGGCGTATCGCTTTTGGAAAAGAGTACAAAGCCAATAAACGCAACAAATAATGTCATTGCGCTGATATCTAATTGACTGACTTTTAGCAAGTGTGAGGCGTGATCACACTGTTTATGGCTCGTTTGAGGCGTCTTATTACTCGTGTCGAACGATGCTGTGACTGAATTATGTTGGTCATTCAGCTGACAGGTTTTAATTAGACTAAAACGGTTACCCCAACACAACACAAAGACCACCGCGAGTGCGACACACACCGCAATGAAAGAGGGCTTTTGTGGTTTGGAGAAGGGGGTCATGGCACCGCTGACTATTCAGTATTATTTACTGTATTGTGCCAGAACGTAAGCGATGTTCAATAGGCAGCGTGCTGCGCACACTGCCTTTTACGAACTCGTTAGTCCCAGTCAGGCGAGAAGTCGGGATCGATGAGACGATCGTCTTTATCAATATCCGCGATTGCCTTCATGTCATCCTGGTCAAGCTTCAAGTTTTGCGCATCAAAATTCGACTTCAAATGGTCCACCTTGGTGGTTGACGGAATCGCGACATAGTCATTCGCCAACTGCCATGCAATAGCGACTTGTGCCGGCGAGACATTGTGTTTCTCAGCAATATCTTGCATCACTGAGTTATCCATCACAGCGCCTTTTGCCAACGGTAAATAAGCCGTTATTTTAACACCCATTTGCTTACAGGCATCGGTTATCGCATGGTTTTGAAAGAATGGATGGACCTCGATCTGATTGGTGAGGATTTTATCTTTCCCCACGTGCGCAACCGCACGATTTAACAAATCGATGGTGAAATTGGAGACACCTAGGTGCTTGATTAACCCATCTTGCTGGGCTTTCTGCAGCGCGTCTAGGGTTTCCTCAACAGGCACTTCGTCATTGGGTGAGGGCCAATGAATCAGCGCAAGATCGATGGTGTCGCGTTGTAGTTTATCGCGGCTCACTTGTAGCGAATCAAGCACGTCTTGATAGGCAAGTTTTTCATACCACACTTTGGTCGTGACAAACACGTCCTTGTTGGTGTGTTGAGCGAGTGCTTTACCGACATCGGCTTCGTTATCGTAAAACTGCGCGGTATCGATGTGCTCGTAACCCATATCAATGGCAGCACTAACGAGGTCGGTGAGTTCCTGTCCTTCTAATCTAAAGGTACCCATACCAAACTGGGGAATCATAATCGCCTCCTTTATTAAGCTATTCATATAGGTAGTACCCAATAAATCGAATAAAAGTCCAATCCATCGTTGGGCCTTTCGATATCCGCATTAGAATAATGGGAGTACTGTACTGTAATTCTTGCTTTACTATCAGCGCTATACTGCCAAGACAATCCTACGCGATCTTCAAACTGAAATTGTGTTGATAAACGGCGGTCGCTAATACGGGTTTTATCAAAATAACTACCGCCGATACCGGCCTCTAAATAGAGTGGCGTGGCGCTTTCGGTCAATTGCCATTGGAACACAGGTGACACGGTCAATGCGGTGATGTTATCGGACGTGTCGTTTGAATCCTGCCAATGATTGAGCCCCATCTCAAGACTTACTTGCGGACTGCCTGCCCAATCTAAAAAGCTGAATTGTGTACTCTCAGTGCGGTAGCCGACTCGTGCACCGCGCAATTGGTCGGTGGAATACGAAGCGGATACGTGCCATTCATCGGCCTTTACAGGTAATAAAAAGGTTGCGGCTGCCAATGCGACAGCCGCGGTTTTGATAGTGCTCATACTACTTCCTCTCACATACAGGTAATGATACATACGTGACTGTATGTAAAAGGATCAGAAAAAATTAAGCTTTTCTTAATGTGAGGTTCACACGTGTTTGTTGCGTGAGCGGGTGGGTGCCTTCGACGAGTTTATCAATTCCATGATAATTGAGTCGGCTAGGTCCGCCCCAAACTAATACATCACCGTGATTAAGGGGAATACGCTGCTTTGAACCGGTGCGTGTTTGGCCTGCCCAAATAAAGCGCGCGGGCAAGCCAAATGAATAAGAAACGACCGGCTCGTTTAGGTCGGACTCATCGCGGTCTTGGTGCAACCCCATTTTGGCACCGGGCTTATAGACATTTATTAAGCAGGCATTCGGTATGAAGTCCCGGTAGCCTGCCTGTTCAGCAATTTGTGTTGCTTCATGAAGCAAAATCGACGGCATGTCAGGCCAAGGTTTATCTGACTTGGGGTCGGTTGCTTGATAGCGGTAGCCTTTGCTATCCGAAACCCATCCGAAATCACCGCAGTTACTGCTCAGCACTGACATCGGCTTATTACCGGGCGTCATGAAGTGACGAAGCGGCGCTTGACGCACACACTCACGTATCGCCGCAAGTATATCCGCAGCCTGTTCCGAGGCATGATTCGGAAAGAGCCATGCCCCAGGCGCAAACTCAATGGGTTCAGACGCGTCCAACAGAGGCATTAAAGCGTCCCATACAGTATCAGACCTGCAATTAACCAAACGCCGGCAATAATACAAAGACCGTTCATCAAATAATCGCGCCATGAGTTACTGCTACCATGGTCGTGATCATGATGATGGTGGTGTTCGTGATGGTTATGTTGCTTTTTCTGCCGCTGAGTCAAATAGATTAAACCCGCGCTCACAGCTAAAAAGATCAGGTTAAGAATGAATCCGTAGTCGACCGAGAAGAACGCACGTTCGGTAATTTTTTGTTGCTGCGAATGATCGGGCAGGGCGTCAAAAGCAAACAAGCCATAATGCAACGTTAAGGCGGTTAATACCAAACAGACGAATAACATCAGGGCAATGTATAACGCCATTTTCCAACCGTAGTACTTAGCGTTGATACGCAACACTGGCAATACGATTAAGTCGGAGAATATAAACGCCATGACGCCCGCAAAGGCGACTCCCTCACCGTATAGCACTGCGGCGAGCGGAATGTTACCCATTGAACCAATAAAGGTGAAGAACGCGGCTAAAGGACCCACAATGGTCTGTTGTAGCACTTCGAAAAACGATGCGTCAGCGACATTGGCGCCAGAACCTTGGAATAACCAGTTAAAAAACTCACTGGGTACAAAGGCGGAAATGATACCCGCAGCAGTGAAGCCAAGAAGCACGTCTTGCCACACCATCTGCCATTCCATTTGGTATTTTTTTGCGACTTGTTGCCATGTTTCGCGTGTCAGCAAAGCGCTCCATGGCTTTGTTGAGTTATCCTCATCGTCAGTGTCTTCGTTTTTGCGAGCCGATTTAATCAAACCCGTAGGTGATGTCAGCTTAATATATAGCCAAGCAAAAGCGATAAGTAACACGCCACCAATATATTCACCTGCGACAAACTGCCAACTCAAGAAGATCGCAATCACGAACCCAAGTTCGATAACGAGGTTGGTGGATGCAAGTAAAAATGCCATGGAGGCGGGGAAAGAGGCGCCTTTATTAAACAAAGCGCGCGTTGTTGAAAGCGCTGCGAAACTGCAAGAGCTCGAAATAAACCCGAAAAAAGTGCCGAGTGTCATCGATTTAGCTGAGTCGTCACCCATCAGGCTTTTCATATGTCCACGACTGACCATGACCTGAATAAGACTACTTATTAGATATCCGAGCGCGAACGCCCACAACGCCATCCAAAAGAAACCAACACTGGTGTGTGCTGCATTTGCCCACTCTTGTAAAAAATTCATGGCTAATCCTTGTCTGTGATTTTCCTCTGCATTATGAGTCTGTGTTCACCCAGGCCGAGGTAGTTCTCAGCCTTTCTAACAACGTCGAAGCCGAGCTTTTCGTACACGCTGATTGCGGCAACGTTGCTTGGGGCAACGCTCAGAAGGATACATGTCACCCCATCTTCATCTAGACTACGCAAACTATCGCTTAACAGTTTTGTGCCCACGCCACGGCCTTGGCAACCTGGCTTTACTGCGGCGGACATCAACCATAATGTATTGGACTTTTCCGCCGGCGCGTACATGGCGTAGGCAAGGATGTCGTTGTCATCACGACAGATAAACTGAAAGCTCGGCCATTGATGTGCGGCTTGATAGAACAACAGTTCAGGATAGGCGAGGTCATCGTAGAGCTGTTGTTCGATAGATACCACCTGTGTAATCGCGTGACGTTCAAAATTAAAGCGCTCAGTTTTTAGGCTCGAAGTGGGCATGTTAGCGACTCCTAAGATGCATCGATATCTTTGACTTGTAACTTAAGCCAGTTGAGTAGCGCGACCAGCGCAACAGAATAGCGACGCTTTTTACGATACTGCGCATACACAGCTACACTCCGTGATGACTCAGTTTTACCCAACGTATGCCAGTCTGATAATGATGGATGTTGCGTCAGCTGTTCATCGACAATTGCCACACCTTGATATGTGAGTGCCAAATCGAGCGCCATAGTCGTATCGGCACACTGATTAATAGTCAGCGGGTGAGTGCGGCTTGTGTGCTGTTCTATCACTTGTTGATGCATGGGGTGTGCTTTATCGACAAACCACGTTGCCTGAGTCAAGTCACAATTTGCATCGGGACTGATCGCGACATAACTCGGTTTATAGAGTGTGGTTTGCTGTATTTGTGTATCGCGTAAAAGACTTTGGCTGATAAGCAGATCAATGTTTTCGTGTTGAATTTGACTCGCCCAGTCAGCTTGCTGTGCATCATTGACTTGCTCATCGCTACGAACAAAGCTGAGTTGGATATGAGGATAAATCGAATGAAAATCTGCCAGGCGATCTTGTAGCCAATAGCGAAGACGCTCAGAACTAATAGCCAGTGTGAGCCGGGTAATGTTATGATCAGCGGTCGAACGAGCACGTTGTATCGTGTGATCTAACTCGCGAAATATACTCTCGAGTGCAGGGGCCAGCTCTAGTCCCGCCGGCGTCAGTGCATGAACACGGTTGTCGCGTTGAAATAAACGCATGCCCAACTGATTTTCGAGTGTCTGAATCTGTCGTGTGACAGCCGCTTGGGTGACGCCCAACTGCTGAGCGGCTTGTTTGAAGGTGCCTGCACGCGCCGCGACGTCAAACACGCGCAGAGCATTCAGCGATAAGTTTGATTTAGAGCTCATAATGAACCAGCTTTATTTAATTTGAATTAACTAAAAGTTAACCTTAATTGCATGGAGGCGCAAGTCGTGTCTTATTGGGCTGAGTTTCTCACTATTGCCACTTATCATTTACTCGCCGTTGCGAGTCCGGGCCCAGACTTTGCGGTTGTCACTCGCTACAGCCTTTCTTATGGTCGTAGAGTCGGTGCGTTTGTAAGCTTAGGTGTAGCCGCCGGTATTATTTTGCATGTGACTTATTCACTGGTGGGCGTGGCCATTATTATTAAACAAACCCAGTGGTTATATGCGGCTATTTTGACAGCGGGTGCGCTCTACTTAGCCTACATGGGCGTGGGCGCACTGCAGTCAAAACCGAAACCGGCGCCCGACACGCATGAGTACGACCCGCAGCGTCCATCTGAAAGGCGCGCGTTTATGACCGGCTTTATAACCAATGGACTGAATGTCAAAGCAACGTTGTTCTTTTTGACATTATTTACGGTGGTGATTAGCCCTGACACGCCATTTGCTTGGCAGTTAAGCTATGCCATTTATTTAATTCTCGCCACGGGCGTTTGGTTTTTGTTTCTGTCCCGAGTGCTATCGTCGGAGCGCGTATTTAAACGAGTATGGCGTTACATGCACTGGGTTGATCGACTAATGGGTGTGTTATTGATTGCGTTAGCTATGCATTTATTCATTGATGTGCTCAGCCAACTGAAAATTATTGTTTAAGCCGATGAGCGCTGGGTGCGTAACCCAATGAATAGCGTTATAATTGAACCGATTTTTATGAGATGTAAGCGAGAGCTATGCTGTTATTTGTAGATGATTTGACCGTAATTGATTGTTCTTACCTATGTGCTGAGCGCGGCATCGTGGGCGAGAGTTGGATTGTAGATATTGAGCTAGATGGTTCACTCAACGAGCAATCAATGGTGCTTGATTTTGGTCGAGTAAAAAAGCAGATCAAAGCGATTATTGATCGGTCAGTTGATCACAAGCTATTAGTGCCAAGCAGTCATTCATATACACGCGTTACTCACTCTAGTGACGATGAGTCCCATTGGGTTGACTTTGTGCGACCTGAAGGCCGCTCGATTCATTTATTTTGTCCCGCTGAAGCCTTTGCTTATATCGATGCAGAAAAAGTGGATGCGCTCTCAGTCACCGACTATTTACGCGCTGTGATAAAACGAGAATTGCCTGGTAACGTTCAAGGCTTGCGCTTGTCATTGCGCCCCGAGGCGATAGATGGCTTCTATTATCATTATACTCATGGGCTAAAGAAACATGACGGTAACTGCCAGCGTATCGCTCACGGTCACCGCTCAAAAATTCAAATTGCGTTGGATAATATTCGTCAGCCGGTGCTTGAGAAACAATGGTCCGAACGATGGGCTGATATTTATATTGGCTCAGAAGAGGATAAAGCCGAAATCAAAAGTCTACAGCGCTCGGAGTCGGCGAAGCAACTCAGTGAAGCAACTCATGTTGGCTATAGTTATGTTGCTGACCAAGGCTTGTTTGAATTAATTGTGCCCAAAAGCGAGAACGATTTTATTGATTCCGACTCTACAGTGGAGTGCATTGCAGAATTTATTGCAGCAAAAATCAAACAAGACCATCCTGAACAACGTGTAAGAGTCAAAGCGTTTGAAGGCGTTGGTAAAGGAGCTATTGCATATGCTTAACCGTTTAAAGCCGATGGTCTCGGTATTATCGATATTGAGTATTGCTTGCGCGAGCGTGGCCTCTGCGGCTCAACAGGATACGCCCATTACATGGTATGGCGAGTTGACTCAAGGCGCACTGCTGATCGGTCAAGTTGAGCCTGACTCACAGGTGGTTTATCAAGGTGAGTCACTTGATATCACTGATGATGGTTACTTTGTTATTGGCTTTGGTCGCGATGCAGCGTTGAATCAAACTCTTGAAGTGCGTGATGGCTCAGAAAAAACGCCGATTAATCTGACTTTAAGCAAACGCGAATACAAGATTGATCGCGTTGAGGGCGTACCGCAAAAAACAGTCACGCCGGATCCCGAGCAAGTTAAACGCGCCAAGGCTGAAGCAGCTAAAGTATGGCGCGCTCGCCAAACTGATTCGAAACGAATGGACTTTATGACTCCGGTACGTAAGCCCGCGGAAGGGCGTATCAGCGGTGTTTATGGTTCACAGCGATTCTACAATGGTGAACCGCGTCGTCCCCATTACGGCGAAGATATTGCCGCACCGACTGGAACACCCGTCTACGCGCCTTGGAGTGGAGTAGTCACCTTAGCTGAGCCTGATTTATTTTATTCAGGTGGCACGCTGATTATCGACCACGGCTATCGTGTGAACACCACCTACCTGCATTTAAGCAAACTGTCAGTGGAGGTCGGCGATACTATCCAGCAAGGCGAAAAAATTGGTGAAATAGGCGCGTCGGGGCGCGCTACCGGGCCTCACCTTGATTGGCGCGTAAACTGGGGTAACGAGCGTCTCGATCCTGCATTGTTACCCCAGCTGTATCCTCTGGCAACTAATTAAGGGCTGGTCTTCAACCAATTATTAAGATGCTCAGGCTGCGTGATGGAAAGCACGTAGCTTGTTTTCTTAGGTGCTTGCCAGGTCAGCTTTAATGTTCGTAATTCGTCTCGTCTAAAGGCGTGCACGGTGACACTATCGCCCGGCTTGAAAGCATCCAATATTTCGTTGATGTTATCGCTGGTAACCTGGAGGTGGTCGATGGCTATTATGCGGTCATTGGCCGATAGCCCTGCTTCATAAGCGCTTTCATCGTGGTACACCTGCGTTAACTCCAATCCTTGAGGATGGTTTTTGTAACGCGCTCCTAAGGTCACTTTAGCGGACTTTTCGGGTAATTTGCCGTTACTTTGTAAGTCGTTCGCGGGCACGTGTCGTGCCACCTTAACGCCAAAGTTTTCTAACAGCTCTGACACAGGCAGTTGCTCACGAGAATATAGCGCGTTATGAAGCATCTCGTTGACATCAAGTGCGGTATAGTGGCTCAAGTACTCGAAAAAAGTATGATCTTCAGTACCTTCTCCGGTTTTACCGTAGCGGTGCCAAAAGTCGTGCATTATTTGCTGTAAATCGAGTTGATGATCGCTTTGTAGACGAATGGTTAAGTCCAAACACAAGGCGATAAGAGCCCCTTTAGCGTAGTAACTAACAATGCTATTAGGCGCGTTTTCATTCTGTTGGTAGAACTTGGTCCAAGCTAAAAAGCTCGATTCAGTCACGGATTGTTGATGCTGTCCGACACCGCGCTCAACACGCGCCAAGGTGTTGCCTAGCAAACGTAAATAACGATCGGCAGAAATAATGCCTGCACGATGAAGCAGGTAATCATCAAAATATGAGGTCATGCCCTCGTAGAACCACAGTTGCTCTGTGTAGGTTTCTTGCTCCAGCGGGTAGGGAATGAAAGCTTTAGGCTTGAGCGTTTTGATGTTCCAACTGTGAAAATACTCATGGCAACACAAACTTAAGAATGTTTCGTAATTATCGTCCACCTTAGTTTGCCCAGGCTTGATGAGATCCTTGCGGCTGCACACCAGTGCGGTCGAGTTATTATGTTCGAGGCCGCCAAAACCATCGCCTACGACCATGGTTAAGAACGTATAGTGCTTAAAGGGTGCAGGTTCGCCGAACATTTTAAGCTGATACTCGCAAATACGCGCTAGGTCCGCGGTGATGCGGGAAGTATCGGCTTTGTGTCGACCGCTCAGTACTAAAGAGTGTTTAATACCGTGGGCAATAAACTCTTCAATGGTCAGATCACCCAGCAAGAATGGGTAATCAATTAATTTGTCGTAGTTTTCCGCTTCAAATTCACCCCAGCTGTGCGCATTTCCGGATACGCGCGGCATACCGGTTGCAATACGCCAATGCGCGACGCTATCGCTTGGCTCGAGGGTCAATCGACAAGGGTTCTGCTCTTGGCCAGCGACGGCAAGGCAGAGCGATGTGTTGTTGAAAAAGCCTTGTAACTCATCAAGATACGCGCTGCGAACGGAAAGATCGAAAGCATATACTTGGTAACTTACTTGCACAGCGTGATCACAAGGCTCGAGGCGCCAGCGATTTTTGCTGATTTGATCGAGCTTAATGGCACGTCCATCGTGTTCGGCATAAACGCCGATAATATGTTTGCTAAAATCGCGGATGAGATAGCTGCCGGGTATCCAATTCGGTAACCAGAGTTCTTGACCATCAGGATGCGGCTTTTCAATACGCAGCGTGACCTCAAATAAATGACCTTTAGGGTCAATTGGGTTAATGTAGTAATGGTTCAAACTGATACTCCTTTGCTTGACAGTCAATGACTTCTGGCGATTATATTAACATACTCGGTTTTATTGATAGGGGATTGCATGACGGCAAAAATCAAGCAGCTGACGGTGGGGCAAAAAGTAGAAATACAAATTTCCGGCCTCAATGTACCAGCGCGTTTTCAGACGGACTTTATAGGGGCTGTCATGGGCCGTTGGTTTATCGTCAATATGCCTGATTCTCGGCGCTATGGTGAATTAAGGGAACATCTTTATGAGGGCGTGCCGATTATCGTGCGCTTTGTGCTAGAAAACGAAAATGGTGAAATCTGCGCATTCAGAAGTGACATTGACTTTGTCGTCGCCCACCCAACCAAAATGCTGTTTTTAGATTGGCCCAAACAAGTTGAGAGTCGCGTGATAAGGCAGGGCCGTCGTTTTGATGCCTATTTGCCGTGTGCCGTTGAACGCCTATCAGAAGATAATAAAGTCAATGCTTCAGTGGAGGCAATTATTTTAGATGTATCGGAAACCGGTTGTAAGTTGCGCTACTTACTTGATGAACACGATACTGAAGATGAACAAGATAAAGAGCAAGGTATTGAGTGGAAATCCGGCGATCGGGTTAACATTATCGTCAAGCAAAAGTCAGGAAATACCGTCAAATTGGGCAGTATTGTTAGGCAAGTGAAAGCATCTGATGATGAAGTCACGCTGGGTGTGCAGTTTAATAGCCAACAAAAAGAAGCCATTAACGGCCTGTTTGCAGGCAGTCTCGTTGATATTGACGCCTTATCGCGCTCGCAATCATGAGCTTGCGTTTGTACAGGTAAAAGGTTGAATACGTTGGTAAAAGCAATTTTAAACACATCCTGGTTTCCGAGCTCTGATCGCTGGTTCTGGTTACTGCAGTTTGGCGGTTGGGCAGGCTATGCGCTTGTAAACTATATCGGCTCATTGATGCACGAAATGCGCGATATTTATGGTGTTGTGCTGATTTTAGGGGCTTACACTGGTTTTTTCATGACGCTGCCGCTGCGCTATTTTTACCAACGGGTATGGGAGTGGCATCCATTACTGTTAATGCTCGTGGTCATTTTAGCGAGTTACACGATTGCGTGTTTGTGGGCAGTAATAGATAACGCGACCTACTGGGAAATCTACAAATTCGGATTTACACCAGATAGTAAACTTGCTTACTTCAAAAATAACATCGCTAAATTTTACATCGTGTTGAGTTGGAGCGGTTTGTACTTTGGTATCAAGTATTACCGTATGCTACAAAGCGAAAAACAAAAGGCATTGATGGCGTCTTCAATGGCGCACCAAGCGCAACTTAAAATGCTGCGCTATCAACTGAACCCTCATTTCTTATTCAACAGCCTCAATGCGATTTCAACGCTGATCTTGGTCAAAGATACTGAAATCGCGAATAAGATGGTTAATCGATTAAGCCACTTCCTGCGCTTTTCCTTGGATAACGACCCGATTAAAAAAATCACGTTAAAGAAGGAAGTCGAGGCGCTGATGCTGTATCTCGATATCGAAAAAGTCCGCTTTGATGAACGATTAGAGATTATTATTGATGTCAGCGATGAAGCTAAAAAGGCGTTGGTGCCCAGTTTGCTGTTCCAGCCGTTAATCGAGAATGCGATAAAGTATGCGATTGCTAAAACTGAGGATCAGGGCGTATTATCGTTAACGGCTTATATTGAACGCGGTGAGCTAAAAGTACGCTTATGCGATAATGGGCCCAATGCACCTGAACAGCCCGAATTATTAATGCGTAATGCAGGTGTGGGTTTAAAGAATACGCGTGAGCGATTATCAGCTTTGTATGGTAATGATTTCAGCTTCCGTATGACGAAAAATAAACCGCAAGGCTTATGCGTTGAGATTGTATTGCCTTATGAAACATTGGAGAGTGTATGAGTCGTAGTTTTACTGCTTACATCGTGGACGATGAATCGTTAGCACGTAAAGGACTAGCCATCCGATTGGAGTCATTCGACGAAATTAAGTTGATCGGTCATCAAGGCAATAGTCGTGAAGCCATTGCAGAAATTAGTGCGTTGAAGCCTGATATCGTATTTTTAGATATTCAGATGCCAGGCTTGAACGGATTTGACGTGCTCAAGTCACTTCAACAGAGTATGCAGGTGTTACCTGCGATTGTGTTTGTGACAGCGTTCGATCAATACGCTATTCGCGCTTTTGAGGTCCGTGCATTGGATTACTTGTTAAAGCCTGTTGATGAAGAGCGCCTGGCCGAAACGATTGAGCGGGTCAAACAGGAGCTTGAGCCTAATGAGTTTGATGCGACACAGCAAAAGTTAGTGAATCTAGTCGCTGAGGTCACGGGCGAAGATTGCGATGTGATCCTCGAGCGGCTCGCCAGTGGCGATGATGTTCCGATGAGTCGGTATCCGGAACATATTGCGATAAAAGACAGTGGCGAAATCACGCGAGTGCCCATCAATGCGATTGAATGGGTCGATGCGGCGGGCGACTACATGTGCATTCACGCCAGCGGTGAAACGTTTATTTTGCGTCGAACAATGAAGGAGCTTGAGAAAGAGCTTAACCCTAATTTGTTTCAGCGTATCCATCGTTCTGCGATTGTGAACGTCAACCAAGTCGAGAAGTTATGCACACGTCAAAACGGCGAATACCATATTTCACTCAAGAATGGTCAAAAATTAAAAGTCAGTCGTAGTTACAAAGATAGGATCAAACAACTGATATTAAATTAATGCGTCGAATCTATGCAGTAGTACTTGTTCTATCAATCGTATTAGTCGGATGTACGGCTCAGTTTGGTTATCGCTACTTCGACACTTTTATAGAGTGGCAACTCGATGATTATGTCGAGCTAACAGATGACCAGCAAGAGCGTGCATCTGAAATCATTGATGAGCTCCATCAATGGCATGCTACGAAGCAAATTCCTCAATACCGCGTCCGCCTTCAAAGTTTACGTCAGGCACTTGCCGAAGACACTGTGGACCGTGACTTGCTTGAGCAAATCGAGATGGACGCCTGGTATTTTTGGCAGCAAATAAAAGACCAAATTGCCGCCCGTACGGACTTTCTCAACACGTTGTCGGATGTGCAGAAGCAGCAGCTAATAGCGTCAATGCAATCAAAAATTGATGAGCAGCGCGAAGAGGAGGCTGAGGAGGGCGATGACCTATTTGCTTCTTATGACCGTGTTAAGCGTCGGCAAGAGTCGATTGAAGAGCGCTTGGGCACTTTGACTGACGCACAACGGCAATTGATTAAAGTGTGGGTGACTGAATCTGAAGCGGTGCCAAACGATTATGACTGGTTAGCCTATCGTCAACGCTGGCTTGACGCTTTCGAGAAGGCGTTATTACAGTCGCCTATCAAAGCCGAAAGAATCGAGTCATTAATCACCGATCCAGAACAAATGTTGTCCGACGAACAGCGCGAAAACCGTCGAACCAAAGCCGCCATTCGTCATCAATACCTTGCAAAGTTGAGTGGGACTCTGAACCAAGAACAGCGTGATACTCTAATTGAACAGCTAGACGAGTATATTGAGACATGCCGAGATATTGAGGCACACTTTGGTGGGTAACCAAGCGTGTGCCTCACGCGCTTATTATTGAACTTCAATAACCTTACAGGTATTACTTGAGCCTACGGTTTCCATTACATCGCCATGGGTTAATACCACTAAGTCGCCTTTTGCCACATGACCTAAACCTTTGATAACACCAATAGCATCTAAAATTGGGTTTTCTGATTGAGTTGAGTCAAATTGAATAGGATATACACCCCGGTATAGCGCACACTTGTGACGGCTACCTGAATGACGTGACATGGAAAAAATGGGTAAGTGCGAGGTAATACGCGACATTAACTTAGCAGTGAAGCCCGATTCGGTCAGTGCAATAATGGCTTTCACACCGGTCAAGTGAGTTGCGGCATACATCGCCGACATCGCTGCTGCTTCTGAAATGCTCGAAAAATGTTCCTCTAAATCGTGATGCTTTAACTGAGCACTCGGATGTGTCTCTGCACCCAAACAAATTTCTGCCATTGCTTTGACTGTTTCGACGGGGTGTTTACCGGCCGCGGTCTCAGCTGAAAGCATAACCGCATCGGTGCCATCAAGCACCGCGTTAGCAACGTCCATAACTTCGGCACGGGTAGGCATCGGGTTTTCGATCATCGACTCCATCATTTGTGTTGCGGTGATCACGACTTTGTTTAATTGACGTGCCCGGCTGATGATGAGTTTCTGTTTACCCACAAGTTGGGCATCACCGATTTCAACACCTAAATCACCCCGTGCAACCATGACCGCATCCGAAGCGCGAACAATATCGTCTAACGCGTGTTCTGAGGCAACCGCCTCAGCTCGTTCGATTTTCGCACACAAGACACCATCGCCACCCGCTGCACGTAATAACTGGCGAGCTTCATTAATGTCATCACCGCTGCGAGGGAACGACACGGCTAAGTAGTCAACACCAATTTTTGCAGCCGTCTTAATGTCTTCTAAATCTTTCTCAGTGAGTGCCTTAGCTGAAAGCCCACCACCAAGTCGATTAATACCTTTATTATTGGATAATTGGCCACCCACAACGACAGCGGTATGCACTGCAGTACCGTCGATATCAGTAACCTCTAAACGAATACGGCCGTCGTCCAACAATAAAATGTCACCGGGGGCTACATCGTGTGGAAGTGCTTTATAATCAAGTCCAACGATTTGCTCGTTGCCTGATTGGCTGTCGTACTCGGCATCGAGTGTGAACTTCTCACCTTGAGAAAGTGTGACTTTGTCGTTTTTGAAGCGTGCTACCCGTATCTTTGGTCCTTGCAGATCACCTAAGATGGCGACGTGTGCTTTTAATTCAGCGGATAGCTTACGAACCATTTCAGCGCGTTTGATGTGATCGTCCGCCGAACCATGAGAGAAGTTTAGACGTACTACATTAGCACCTGCTTGTATAAGTGACTTAAGAACACTAGGGTCATCAGTAGCAGGACCTAGGGTGGTAACGATCTTTGTACGACGCAACATGTAAAACTCCGAGCAGCTGAAAGTGATTGAGTCTTAAGTCTAACACAGTGTTTGTTAACAAAGTAAGACAGAACAGAGACATAGGTGAGTAATGAGTAATCAGCAAAACGACACTAATTGGAACGACCTCAGTGAAGAACAATGGCGTGAGCGGTTAACACCTGAGCAATACCAGATTCTGCGTCAGCAGGGCACAGAAGCCCCCTTTAGTGGCGATTTTATTCAGGTGAATGAAAACGGCGAGTATCACTGTGCTGGCTGCGGGCAATTATTGTTTACTGGGCAGCAGCAGTTTGAAGGGCATTGTGGTTGGCCAAGCTTTGATGAGGCCATTGATGGAGCCGTCGAGTACTGTGAGGACGCTAGCCATGGCATGCAACGAATTGAGATTGTGTGTAGCCGCTGCAAGGGGCATTTAGGTCATGTGTTTAACGATGGCCCCACAGCAACGGGGCAACGCTATTGCGTTAACTCGTTGGCGCTGACCAATCAGGGTAAAGATTAAATTGTCCTTCTTCAATTTGGTCAATAATGTCTTCTGCCGAGTCGGCAAGCGTCTCTTTGCGCTCGTCTGATTGTGTGAAGATAGTGCCAAGCTGATCGGCTTGCAGTACTTCTGAGTTAAATTGGATTGCGACAAGCGCCCAAATGTAAGCTTCATCTGTGCGTTGGTTGTTTAAATAATAGGTCACCAGTGATTCGGGGATCTCAACGTTAAAGCGTTGTTGTGGCTTATATAATCGCAATGCTCGGTATAAATATTCGA
The DNA here is from genome assembly GCA_002685255.1 of Idiomarinaceae bacterium. Taxonomy (GTDB): domain Bacteria; phylum Pseudomonadota; class Gammaproteobacteria; order Enterobacterales; family Alteromonadaceae; genus Idiomarina. The sequence goes on along the minus strand of NYWU01000037.1, from coordinate 6,131 downwards.
GCATGGTTTGACTATCTTCTTTGGCGTAATAAGTCGCTAATGCAAATTGTAATTCCGATGTTTGCATGATGGGTTGCCCCTCGAGCGCGAGTAAGCGGTCAAGGGCATCATTATTACCTCGATTGGCCCAGTGCCAGTACATCAAAAGCGGGTGTTCGCTGCTTTTGGTCTGCTGAGCGAGTTTCTCGATGTTGCTCAAGCTTTTGATGTACGCCTCGATGCGATGAGACTGCTTGGCTTTGAGCTTTCTATGCTCAATTGATGAAGCTAATTCGATACATTGGGAGTATGACTGTAAGTCTTTTAGCAAATAATATTGATGCGTAGGTGTTTCATCTGTTTTGTTGGCATAGCGCGTTAGAATCAGCTGTCGACGCTCCGCGTTACACCAATTGTCTTGGTTTAAGTCAGAACAGATATCGGGGTAGCTCTCACATGCCTCTCGCACAGTAATCGGTCGTTCCTCACAGCCAGAAAGTGTGACAACAATGGCAGCAATGGCTGCGCTCAATCCGATACTACGTGCATATGTCATTGATATTTTCCGCCGTTTCAACGATTAACTAACAAGTTCGCCAGCATAGGTTGGCTTATGAGTGCGCTTTTAAGTACAATACGCATCGAGATTTTTGAGCATATCATACCATGAGGACTTAGCTAATGAATGCTAACCAGCAGGACCCGACACTCTCAAGTTGGCAGGAGCGCCAAGAGTACGCAGAACTCATGCAACCATTAATCGGTAAATTATACCGTAATTTTGGTGTGGAGATTCTAGTTTATGGTCGTTCACTATTAAACGTCTCGACAATTAATATCATTAAAGCGCATCGTTTGATCCGTCGTTATGAAGGTCAAAAAGTGCGTTTACGCGAGAGCTTTCCGTTCCTAGAAGCCATGGCGAAAATGCAGATGGCTCCAGCACGCGTAGATTTAGGCAAACTTGCCTATGGTTATCACCACGGTGGTAAAGCAGACGGTTTGTCGATTGAAGATTACCTACGTCGTGAGCTAGCTGACGTGGTTGACGTCGATGACAGCATCGAGCCACGAGATGTTGTGCTATATGGCTTTGGTCGTATCGGTCGTTTACTGGCACGGTTATTAATTGAAAAGAACGGTGCAAACAACAAGATGCGCTTGCGAGCGATTGTTGTTCGTGGTGGACGCGAAGGCGACTTAGAGAAGCGTGCGAGCTTGCTTCGTCGTGACTCGATTCATGGCCAGTTCAATGGTTCAATTACGATTGATAAAGAAACCAATAGCATCAAGGCTAACGGCACTTCTATCAAAGTGATTTATTCAGATGGTCCCGACCAAGTTGACTATACTCAGTATGGTATCGACAACGCGATTGTTATCGATAATACCGGTATCTGGAAAGATGAAGCCGGTTTAGGCTTGCACCTGAAATCGAAAGGCGTTGCAAAAGTACTACTTACTGCGCCTGCCAAAGGTGACATCAAAAATATCGTATTTGGTGTGAACGACAGCGATATTTTGGAAGATGACCGCATTCTCTCGGCAGCGAGCTGTACTACCAATGCGATTACGCCTGTACTCAAAGCAGTTAACGACGAGTACGGTATTCACAATGGTCACGTAGAGACTGTTCATTCGTATACGAACGACCAAAACTTGATTGATAACTATCACAAAGCTGAACGTCGTGGTCGTTCTGCACCATTAAACATGGTTATCACCTCAACCGGCGCTGCCAAAGCGGTTGCAAAAGCTTTACCTGAACTTAAAGGTAAGTTAACCGGTAACGCGATTCGTGTACCTACGCCTAACGTTTCAATGGCAATTATGAACCTGAACCTTGGCAAAGCCACTGATCGTGAGACGCTTAATGAGTATCTTCGTAAGACTGCGTTGCACTCGTCATTGGAAAGCCAAATTGACTACACGGCTTCAACGGAAATTGTATCAAGCGACTTGGTCGGTAGCCGTTATGCAGGTATCGTTGATTCGCAAGCGACGATTGTTGAAGATGACCGCGCTGTTTTGTACGTGTGGTATGACAACGAGTTCGGCTACAGCTGTCAGGTTGTACGTGTTGCCGAGCATATGGCAGGTCTTAAAGTACCTAACTTGCCTCGCTAAACACATAAAAATAGAAAAAAGCGCCCGTGGTGGCGCTTTTTTCGTATACTGCTAAGCATTCGTTCTTAAAAATTATAAAGGAAACGCATGATACGTATAAATACGGCGTTTGATAGCGGCAATATTGACGTTATCGAAGCAAATTCAAGTGACAACATCCGTCTGACAATCCGGAAAGATCATCAGTCCGATTTTTATCAGTGGTTTCATTACAAGTTGTTTGCCGAAGTAGGCGAGGAACATGTGATGATCATTGAGAATGCAGGTAAATCAGCTTACCCCGATGGCTGGAAGGACTATCAAGCCTTGGCGTCTTACGATCGGGACACCTGGTTCCGCGTACCTACCGAATATAACGGTGAGAAGCTGACGATTCGGCATACACCAGAACAAGAGTCAGTTTATTACGCTTATTTTGTGCCTTATTCATATGAGCGCCACTTAGATCTCATCCAGCAAGCGCAACAATCGGTTGATTGCTATCACGAATTACTCGGCGAGACTATCGACGGCCGTGAGCTGAACCTGTTGATTATCGGTGAGCCGAGCGAAGAGAAAAACACCATCTGGGTCACCGCACGTCAGCATCCAGGTGAGTCGATGGCTGAGTGGTTGATGGAAGGGCTATTGGGCCGTTTGCTTGACGACGAAGATGGCGTTGCGCGTAAGCTGCTCGATGAGAATGTGTTCTATGTCGTGCCTAATATGAACCCAGACGGTAGTGTTCGCGGCCATTTGCGTACTAACGCAGTAGGAACTAACCTAAATCGAGAGTGGGCTGAACCTTCGCTAGAGAAAAGCCCAGAAGTTTTTTATGTGCTCAAGCGCATGCAAGAAACCGGCGTTGATATGTTTTTAGATGTGCATGGTGATGAGGCACTGCCTTATAACTTTGTCGCTGGCTGTGAGGGTATTCCTTCGTATGATGAGCGCCATAAGCATCTGGAAGAAACGTTTAAAAATGCCTTGCTCGCAGCAACGCCTGAGTTTCAAGATGAGTTCGGTTACGAAAAAGATGAGCCTGGCAAAGCCAATATGACTGTTGCGTGCTCAGCTGTCGGCGAACGTTTTAAATGTCTATCTTATACACTAGAAATGCCATTTAAAGACAATGCTGATTTGCCTGATGAGGATTTCGGCTGGTCTTCAACTCGTTGTCAACGTTTAGGCGAGGATGTGCTAACTGCTATATTGGCAGTATCGCCAATCCTGCGTAAGGTTTAACGTACGCGGTAAAAATAACAATAAATAAAGGGGATACACCTTGGAAACGCTGAATAATATTTTGTTATGGATTGATGGGTTTTTAGGCTCTGCAGCCTATTTCCCATTTCTTTTGTTGGGTGTGGGTTTATTCTTCACGCTCTATTTGGGCTTTCCTCAAGTACGCTATTTCCGTCACGCGTGGCGCGTATTAAGTGGTAAGTTTGATAAAAAGGACTCACAAGGCGATACCAGTCACTTCCAAGCGCTCTCGACAGCGCTTTCTGGTACCGTGGGTACGGGTAACATTGGTGGTGTGGCACTGGCTATCTTCTTAGGTGGTCCAGCCGCTATTTTTTGGATGTGGATGACTGCATTCATGGGTATGACCACCAAGTTTGTTGAGGTCACGTTATCGCACAAGTACCGCGTTAAAACTGAAGATGGCACCATGGCCGGTGGACCAATGTACTACATGGACCGTCGTTTGAACATGAAGTGGCTCGCGGTCATCTTTGCTATCGCAACCATTATCAGTTCCTTCGGCACCGGTAACATGCCACAAATCAATAATATCGCTCAATCGATGGAACAAACCTTTGAAATCGATCCGGTCATCACAGGTGCCGTACTCTCGATTTTATTGGCGATGGTTATTATCGGTGGTATTAAGCGTATCGCGGCGGTGACCTCGAAGATTGTACCGATCATGGGTATTTTGTACGTGATTGGTTCATTAAGCGTTATCGCGTTTAACTTTGACAATATCGGCGAATCGTTCATCTCGATTTTCCGCGATGCTTTTACGGGCTCTGCGGCAGCGGGTGGTTTCTTGGGCGCAAGCTTCGCATATGCGTTCAACCGAGGCGTTAACCGCGGCTTGTTCTCGAACGAAGCTGGTCAAGGCTCTGCTCCGATTGCGCACGCGTCAGCTCGTGCCAAAGATCCTGTGTCTGAGGGTCTGGTATCTATTTTAGAGCCATTCTTGGATACCATTTTGATCTGTACACTGACTGGTCTGGTTATCCTATCGTCGGGTGTATGGACGCAAAAGTTCGAGAACAATTTTGCGCGCAGCGACCTCGACTTTATTGCAGGTCATTACGATGACACGGTAACGGCTGACCGCGAGAAGCTATACGCTTACTTGAACCAAACTGATGACAACGAGATCGAACGTTACAACGGTATTGTTCGTGTCGAAGATGGTGTTGCTCAGACCAATGAGCAGTTTACCATCCTTCATGCACGTTCAGTTGCTGAAGACGTGCGCTTTGTTGTCGCGGGTGAAGACGCCTATACCGGCACTGTCAAAGTTGAAAACGGCAATCTTATCAAGGACGATATTGAAGTTGTTGGTAAGTCATTGGTGCACTCTGCGGCATTAACATCGCTTGCCTTTGCCAACGGTTATTTTGGTGACTTCGGTCAATATATTATTCCAGTCACCTTGTTATTGTTCGCGTTTTCGACCGCTATTGCGTGGTCTTACTACGGCGACCGTGCGGTTGTTTATTTGTTCGGACAAAAAGGCGTCATGCCTTACCGCATTCTTTACGTGGCAGGCTTCTTCTGGGCGTCTTTTGCCGACACCACCTTAATTTGGACGGCATCGGCCGTCGCCATCGTGTTAATGACATTACCGAACTTGATTGGTATGTTGTTATTACACAAGGAAATGAAGAGTACGGTTAAGTCGTACTGGCAAGACTTTAATAAAGAACAAAAACGTAAATAGGTATAACGTTTATGTTAAAAAGCGGGGCTTTTGCCTCGCTTTTTTTATTTAAACTTCATTTATTCGGGCTGTCCCTTGAATTTGGTGACAAAAGCCTTATATTGCTTGGTATATATCAGTAAAGGTGTTTGATATGGCATTAGTCAATTGCCCGTCGTGCGGCAAGCGTGTGTCTTCAAAAGCAAAAGATTGCCCTCATTGTCAGTTTGTATTCGCGGGTAATTCAAAAGAAGATATCGAGCGTGAAGCGGCTCGACTGCGTCAAGAAAAGTCGGATAAACTGGTTTCTCAGTCGATGTTAGCGCTATTGCTTTCAATCGCTGCCTTTGTCTATCTATTCTTTCAACAACCCCTCGCTAATAGTTGGCAGCGAAGCACTGCGCTATTAGTTATTGGTATTGGGCTCGTGTGGTTTGTGATAAATCGAGTACGCCTTATTATGCTGAAGAGAAAGCGGTAGAGTACAGCATGCAATTTGAAGACCTCATTAATAGTATGAGCCAAGACACCTATGAACGCTTGGTAAGCGCTGTCGAAACAGGCCGCTGGCCTGACGGCGCAAAATTGTCTGAAGAGCATTTGGAGAACTCACTACAGTTAGTGATGGCGTATCAAGCGAGGTTTCTTGATAGCGATCAGCATTACACAGTGGGTAAAGACGGGCGTATCGTCACCAAATCAAAGAGTGAACTAAAACGCCAATTTTCAGAGCAGGGTGGTGCAGACACCATCGCTCGCTTTGATCTTAAAGATGACGCGGAATAAGAGGTCGTATGCAAGCAGTATCAGTGCGTGATGATATCGTGACTCAATGCGAAGCCATCACAACCGGAGAATCCGATTTAATTGCTAATTTAGCGAATATTTCAGCACTCATTTTTGATCAGTTTGAAGATATTAACTGGGCTGGGTTTTACCTCACTCGAGGTGAGCGCGAGCTCGTGCTAGGGCCGTTTCAAGGCAAGGTTGCTTGTGTGCGGATTCCCTTTGGTCAAGGTGTCTGTGGTGTAGCAGCTGACTCGCAAACCTTGCAACACGTACACGATGTGCATGAGTTCAGCGGTCATATCGCCTGTGATGCCGC
>NYWU01000036.1 GCA_002685255.1 Idiomarinaceae bacterium | reverse complement strand
AATTGAAGGCGCGGTTGCATGGGAAAAACTCGGTTTCGACCATCGCGAAACCCTCGCCCTGCAGTTTTATAATCTCAGCGCGGCGCGTCAGAAGGTCTTGGACGCAGCTCGCGCCCTTAACCTGCCGGAACTCGCGCAGATTGAGGGCAGTAAAGCCTGATGATCCGGGTTCACCGCATCCCCTTGCCCGCGCCGTTTCTGTCGGTCGAATTGATCGAGATCGACCAGCGCGCAGAGACTGAAACCGGGCCGGTTTTTGTCAAATGCCTCTACATGGCCGACGCCTGCGCGCCGCAGGGGCTGCGGTTCCTGAAGTCGCAACCGGGCTGGACCTTGGCCGAAGATCCCGAACAAATTGAGGTGGTGGAATGACCCCGACACTGCACATTCATGGGCCGATTGGCGAAGGCGAGAACACCCCGCCCGTCATCGGCGGCTTTCTGACCGCAAATTCCGGCCAGCCGGTTACCATCGTGGTCAATTCGTTCGGCGGGCTGGCCAGCGATGGCGCCGCGATCATGGCGCTTCTGGAACAGCACGGCAGCGTGCGGGCGGAGGTGATCGGGGTTGCCGCCTCTGCCGCCTCCTTGCTCATCATGGGCGCCGCACAGATCGCTGTGCATGTCGCGGCGCATCTGATGATCCATGAGCCGTCAAATCTGGCATGGGGCACCGCCGATGATCTGCGGCGCGAGGCTGACACGCTGGACAAGCTGACCGAGACCTACGCCGCCGCCTATTCCCGCACGACCGGGCACCCGGTGGAGCGCATCCGCGCGTGGATGGCAGCGGAGACGTGGATGACCGCCGAGGAAGCCCAAGCCCTGAACTTCTGTGATGAAGTTATCGGGGAAGCGGAGGTGCCCGCGCCCGAGCCGGTCGCAGCGTTCGATTACACCCGGTTCAAGGCGCCGCCGCCCGACCTGCTGCGGATCGCAGCGCGCGAGGGCTGGGCCGGGAAGGGTGCCGCCTGACATCGCAGGGACCGGGGCGGTCATGTCGCCAAACTCGCCCGCCCCGGCCCCGATCTGACACTTGAAGGAATCAGACGTGCAACACCATAGCACCGCACAGGCGGGCGGGGGATGCGGCAGCGTTCCGCAACCCCTCTGTGACCAGCCCGCACCGACCCGCCGTCAGATCGCCGCCGCAAAGGCTGTGCGCGCCATCGCGGATGCCCTGCGCGAGTGTCACCCGGCAGACCGGCTGCCGATAGTCGAATTCTGCTTTGAGACTTTCTGCGCGGGCGAGCCGGTGCCCGCTTTCTTTCACTTCATGAAAGAGGCGAATTTCTGGGCCGATATGGCCAGCCGCGCAGAGCTTAAGGCGTATTGTGTCACCGCCTTCATGCGGCTGTCCCGAGCCGATCAAGAGGCGTTCCGGGCCTTCATTTCCCGGGAGCTGGCCGCATGAGCGAAGATCGCGAGAACACGCCACTGGACCGGATCCGGAATGCCTTTGACAGGCCGGATGACGTGCGGCCCGCGAAAGACCCGGTGACCCATCTTTACGGGCAGCGCGTCAGGTTGAAACCGAAGGCGCAGGCGCTGCTTGATGCGACGACATGGGCCGGTGATCTGCGGCCCTGCCTTGAGCGGCCTTATCTGGTCAAGGGCTGGCTCGACCAGTCCGCGCTGTCTGTCCTCTATGGCCCCTCGAACAGCGGCAAGTCCTTTCTCGCCCTCGACATGGCCCACCACGTGGCCAAGGGGCGGAGCTGGGGCAACCGCCGGGTGAACAAGGGCCGCGTGCTCTACATCGCGGCAGAGGGCGGGGGCGGGTTTTCGAACCGCGTGGCCGCGCTGGATGACCCGGAATTCTTCGTGCTGTCGGTGCCGATCACACTGACCGGAACCGACAGCGCCGCAGGGCCGCTTGCCGAAGTCTTGCAGCACCTTGCGGCTGTGGGGAACGGTAGCTTCGACCTGATCGTGATTGACACCATGGCGCGCGTCATGGGCGGGCGGGATGAAAACGCCGCGCCTGACATTGCCGATCTGGTGCGCAATCTCGACCTGATCCGGCGCGTCACGGGCGCGCATGTCATGCTGGTGCATCATACCGGCAAGGATACCGGACGCGGCGCGCGGGGGCATTCATCCCTGCGCGCTGCCATTGATACCGAAATCGAACTGTCCCGGGATGATCTGGGGCAGATCACTGCAGAGGTGACCAAGCAGCGCGACGGGCCTACCGGCTATCGCTTCTGCTATCACCTGCGGCAGGTGGAGCTTGGCCACGATCAAGACGGCGATGCCGTCACGACGTGCCTTGTCGACCCAGCGGTGCCCGCAGAGGCGGGGCGCGCGGGCGTGAGTGAAGCGGCGCGAAAGGCCCTGTCACTCCTCGAAAGGCTGATCGAGACCGATGGCGAGATCCACCGCAAGCCGCAGTATCCGGGCGATGCAGGCGTTGCCCTCGATCTGTGGCGCGAGGCCTGCATGAACGAGGGCGCGCTTTCTTCGTCAGAGAACAGGGACACCCGCAAGCGGGCATTCAATCGCTGCCGGGAAGAACTGGAAACCACGCGGGCAATCGTTGTCCGGGATGCTCTGGTTTGGAGGGTGCAATGACCGGGACACAGTGTCTTGTCCCGGCATGTCCCGCCTTGTCCCGGCACGGCGGGACAGGGGCACTTGTCCCACTATGTCCCACTTGTCCCGACTTCAAGCAACGCATTGGAAATGAATATAAATACTTCATTTCTTCTCATGTCCCGGATGATCGGGACACGGGCTGCACGGCGCATGGTGGACCAGACCGCAGGAGGGAAAGGGGTTTCCCCCTACGGGGGAACCCCTTCCCGTTCGGGCCACGCCCGGACCCTGCCCGCCTGTCCCGGCAGCGCCTGTCCCGCCCCGGATCGGGGGGCGATCTGCCACCGGTCCAGTTGCTGAGATTAGGGCAGAGCTTTGACCATCGCCTGCAAACCGCAGCCCATCGGTGCCCGAACGTCGAACCCCTTGGCCGGGTCCTTCCCCCCGGGGGGCTGCACAGGGGTAATTCGCACCCCGTCACAGATAAGACCCTGAAACCGCAGCACATTACCTGTTGGGGTTCCTGTTGTTGTCCCGAGTAGGACCGGCTGGGCGACCGTCTCGCCCGCACCAAACGCGAAAGGAAACACCATGTTCGCTAAACTGAACCGGGGTGCACCCGCCCCCCTTCCCGCGCTGGCCGTTGTGCTGGCCGGACAGAGCGGCGCGGCAAAGCCACGTGCCGAGGGCACCACGGCGGCGCCCCCTGCGGGCGGATCTGCCCGTCCGCTCGCGTCGGGCCAGCCCTCCGCCCGGCATCTGGCGCAGATGCGGCTGGCCGCAGACAAGGCCGGGATCCCGGCAGACTTCGCGGAGCTGATGGCCGAGGCGGGCGTGACCGCCGCCGGGGCCGATGCGATGGCCGCAGGGCTGGCGCAGGTCAATCAGATCGCCGCGCCCTATCTGCAGTCGGGGCGCCTCGATCGCCCCGCGTTGCTGTCGATCGCCAAGCGCGCGCTGGCCCACGGCGGGCAGATGCGGGCCGAAACTCCCGCCAGCATCAGCGCCGCCATGGCAAAACTTGCCGGACAGGAAGCCGCCGCCATGATGGCGGCAGCGGAGCCGCTGGGGCGCAGCACCATCGCCGCCGCGCCGCGTGCTGCCGCCTCGACCTTCTCCCGTGCCGAAGCCATGGCCGATGGCCTGCTGGCACGGATGCAGCCGGGGCATGTCCCGACGCATGGCCGGGAATATGCCTCCATGCGCCTGTCGGACCTGTCGCAGATCGGACAGGGCAGCTACGCCGCAGGGAATCGCGGCGCCTCGATGTGGGGCGCCATGGGCACCGACGATTTCCGCGCCGCCCTGGGCATTGCGTCCAACAAGGTGCTGCTGGCCGCCTATGAAGCGTCGGAATCGCAGATCAAGCTGGCCTCCCGGCAGATCGCGGCGGCCGACTTCCGGCCGATCAACAGCGTCCGGGTGTCCGGGGGCGTGGAGCTGGGCAAGGTTCTGGAAAACGGCGAGTTCACCCAAGGCAAGATCACCGATGCGGGCGAAGCCTTCGTGCTGGAAACCTACGGCAAGATCTTCACCCTGACCCGGCAGGCAATCGTCAATGACGATCTGGGGGCGTTCGAACAGAGCGCCAGCATGTTCGGGCAGGGCGCGGCCCTGACCGAAGCCCGGATCTTCGCCGGTCTGCTGGAGATGAACAGCGGCGCCGGGCCGGTCCTGTCGGATGGCGTGAACCTGTTCCACGCGAACCACGGCAACCTTGCCGGGACCGGCACGGCGCTGTCGCTCGCATCTCTGTCGGTGGCGCGCACCGCCATGCGCCGGCAGAAAGGTCTGGCCGGCGAAGCGATCCGGGTTGACCCCGCCCTGCTGATCGTGCCGCCGGAGCTGGAAACCCTCGCGGAGCAGCTGGTGGCAGAAATCTCCGCCGCCTCGACGGATGACGTCAACCCGTTCCAGCGCAAGCTGACCGTGCTGGCCGATGCTCACCTGACCAACCCGGGCGCGTGGTATGTCGCGGCTGCGCCGGGCCGTCCCGAGGGGCTGCAGCACGCCTACCTCGACGGCAATGTCGGGCCGCAGGTGTTCACCCGCGAGGGCTTCGAAACCGACGCCAGCGAATTCAAGGTGCGGCTCGATTTTGGCGCCGGGTTCGTGGATCACCGCGCTTGGTATAAAAACCCCGGCGCCTGATCGGCGCAGCACCCGGGAAAATCCAGCGGAGGGACGGCAAGAACGCCCCTCCGTTACCTGACCAGCCAAAAACAGAGACGGGCCTCTAGCGCCCCTCTGCGCGGCTGTTAGGAACAAGGGCTGATCGCACCTTGCGGAGAGTGGAACCGCTAACGCGATTGGGGCTAGTCGGAAAGTGTCCCGAACGCATGTCGAACAACCCCGACAGGGCGCGGCTTCAAACTCCGTTCGGAGCGCGGCGCCCCTTTCTCCTCGCTGGTTCCTAGATACTCAGGATTTCGCACTCCGTTCTTCGCGAAGGTCCTGCAGCTCTTGTGAATTCCTGTTCACCGCATCAACAAGCATTCGCAAAAGGTCATTAGTCGCCTCTAGACGTTCGTTCAGGCGCTTTCCTTCGTTATCCAAACGTGCGGTCATCAGGCTTATAGACCGGTTCAACTCTCCAGCAGTTCTAGGGTCCATGCTTTCAATCCTCATAATATTTTCATTGAGCGATTTTGTGCAGCCACGCGATGGAAGTTTTTAGTCACCGCATGGCATGGCTGATATTAGACGCCTAATGCAGGATAGGCGAAGCGCCAGCAGGTAGGCCACCTTTCCCGGTCAGTTCAGCCCTGCGGCCTCGCGCAGCGCGGCATTGATCCGGGTCTGCCAGCCGGGGCCCTGCGCCTTGAACCGCCGCAGCACTTCCGGATCCAGCCGCAGCGATACCGCGACCTTGGGGTGTTCTGCCTTGGGGCGCCCGCCGACATTCTTGCGCATCTTGTCAGCCAGCGCCGGGAACGCCTCCCCAAAAGGGCGGGCTTGAGCAAGCTGGGCGTCGGTGGCTTCTGGTGCGTCCGGATCACTGGCAATCATCGCCTGCACTCGGGCTTCGCTGATCGGTTTCTTCGTCATAGCAGCGTCCTTTCCTTGCGGCTTGCCGGTCGCATCGAAATGACCGCGACCCCTTCCGTCCCGAGAACCGCGAACACGACCGCAATGGTCCCGTCCGCAAGCCGTCCTAGGGCCATGTGTCTATCCCCCTTCGCGGGCATCACCAGCGATGACAGGAAGAAGGTTTCGTCCAGATCGGCGAAGTCGAGCCCATGCTTGGCCAGATTGGTCAGCCTCTTGGGTTCGTCCCACACGATCATCATGGCGTTTCTCTCACTGACATATGGTTTTCGTATCTACAAAAACCATGAAGAACCATAAAAATGCGTCCTTCGGACACAGATTTATGTCGGCCTCACGCTGCCGATGACCGCCGCTCGCCTGCCGTGGGGGGCCACTCCCGGCGATCACCGGCACCGCAACGCCTCCGGTATAGATCATAAGAAAGGCGAAAATTCCGAGGCAATGATTTCAGATAGTTATAGGGGGGGGTCTGTTCATAGCTATGAACAGGGGGCTGTTCACCTAGATGAACAGGCTGGAAGATTTTCACCTTGCGTGGAAAATATCTTGCCGCGTATGGTAAAAATCGTTTCACGTTTGAACAGGGGGCTGCTCATGCCTGACACTTTGCCGCCAGCGCTTCCAGATCGGCAGGCATCTGGGCACTTCGTTCAGACAGACAGATCCACGCACGAGGCATGGATGCAGCTGACAATCCAAGCGCCGAAGGCTTCGGCGGTCCTTCACTTGCTGGCGAACCGGGTTGGTGAGCATAACGCAGTCGTGGCGAGCTACCCTGTTCTGGCGGAAATCTCTGGCCTATCCGTCAGCACCATCAGGCGCGCCATCGCCACCCTGATTGAAGGGAACTGGATAGAGGTTCGCCGCCTTGGCCCAAGCTCGACCGTCAACGCCTATGTGCTGAATGACCGCGTGGTGTGGACGCGCGCACGAAACGATCTGCGATACAGCCTGTTTTCTGCAACCGTTCTGGCATCGGAGACGGAACAGGAAGACCGGGCAAGCCTTGGTCATCAAGAGCCGTTGCGCAAACTTCCTCGCGCCGGTGAAGGGCAGATACCGTCAGGTGCCGGTCTGCCGCCCGTCTCTCAACCGTTCTTTGAGGGGCTGGAACCTGACCTGCCATCGACTGGCAAAAGCGATGATTGACGCTGGCAGACTGACAGATAATTGCCTGATAATGTCACTGTCATGACACTGGCAAAGCTGACACCTCAACAGGCGGCAACGCGGGCGAAGGTTTCGCGAGGAACCATCATGAACGCCATAAAAGACGGCAGTTTGCCCGCGATGCGCGACAACCGGAACCGCTGGCAAATCCATCCTGACAAGCTGGCAAGCTGGCTGGCAGACCGGGATGACAATGACACTGATAATGCCACTGGCAACGCTGCTAAACCTGACAGTCAGGAACCATCCACGACGCCCGAAAAAGACATTCGAATTGCGGTGTTAGAGGTGGAGCTTAAGGCCAAGGATCAGCGCATTGCCGATCTTGAACGCGACCGGGATAGCTGGAAGGAACAAGCGCAGCAGCTGGCCCGCCCGCGCCGCTGGTGGCCGTTCTAGGATCACCGGCCCTTAACGCCGCCGTCATCTGTGAAGGTGACGCCGCGCGCTTCCAGTGCCTGCCGCAAGGCTGTGATCGTGCGCTTGTAAGGCTTGCGGTTGCCTGTCTCAAAATTCGCTATCGTCGCCTTTGCGACTTCTGAGGCATCGGCCAAGTCTTGCTGCGACATGGCGGCGATGGCACGGGCCGCGCGGCATTGTTCGGGCGTCAATTGGTGTAACCTTGCATTTTTGGGCTTGCCTTATGCTATTCCATTGGTGCAACCTTATACCGTGACATAGGAGAGTCGCAACCTATCCCAATGGAGTCCCGACAATGCCCGACGCTCGCGTTTCGGCAGCCGCCCCCGGCTTGCCCTCTGCCAAGGTGCCGCCCGCGCTGGCTGCACATCTCGACACCCTGCATGTGCGGTCTGCCGAGCTGCAAAGCATGGCGAAGGCGCTGCGCCTGCTGATCGTGGTGGACATGATCGACCGAGACTTTCTGACAGACCTTCTGGACGTGATCCTCAAGACCGCGAAGGACATGGAACAAGACTTGGACGGCGCCACCCTGCAGAACCTTCCCGCCTGACTGACCGCCGGTGGTTTGAAGCTGGCAAGAAATAGCGCCGTTAACTTCACACGCGGCGCCCGATCCTGACCTTCCCCACATCGAGAGTGACCATGACACAGACAGACCCCGCCTGCGGGAATGGCCCCCGCATGTCCCGCCGCAGCCTGCTTGCTGCACTGCCCGCCGCCGCTGCCGCAGGCCCCGCCGCTGCCACGCTGGCAGAAGATCCGATCCTGCCGGTCTTTCGCGACTGGCTCGATGCACGGCGCACATGGCTCGCACTGGCGGAGCTGCCCGGTAATGGTGACTGGGATGATCCCCGCTCGATTGCGGCAGCGGAGCGCTGGGATACCGCCGAGGCGCGTATGCTGGAGCTTGGCGCCACCACGCCGGAAGGCATTGCCGCGCTGGCCACGCTGGCATGGGATTACATCAGGCCGGGCACTTTCGATCCGGAGGAATTTGCGCTTGCAGCCAGAGCTCCCGAATGCCGGGCTGTCATGGCGATCTGGCAGGCTTGCACCGGGCAGGTGGGCTATCCGCTGCCGATCCCGCAGCGCCCAGCCCCGCCGCCGCAGGAGGCGCCCGCTCAACCCTAGGGCGTTCTGGATCGGATAACGGGTTTTATGGGCCGCGCAACAGCGCGGCCTTAAATCGCCTTAAGGTTGCATTTTTAGTTGGCGGAGCCTACCGACAAACACCCTCGTAGACATACGCAGGGACACTTTGCTCTATGGTCTGTTTGGTAATCTGGAAGCCATTGGGACAATATCCACCTTCCCCAAGATAGCTTCCAATCAGCCACTCATGCTGTTTTCTAAGTTCTTCAGGTGAAGTTGTGACGCCCCTGTAGGCATCAGCGTGCACGACATACCGAAAGGTTGTCTGGCCGTTGGGCGCGCGGCTTACGCTGCCGTTTCCCTTCATCAGATCGATAGATGTCATAGGGTCGGCCATGCAACCGCTAACGGCAAGCACAGCGATCAGCGAGAAAATCGGCTTTTCCATCAAAATTACTCCCATGATTTTTCTACAAGATTTACTATGGGCCGCATCCTACGCAAAGGGATGCGGCTAATCGTCTGCCCAGTCGATAAAGCCCAAGACACCCTGCAGCGTAGCCCTGCAGATGAAAAATTTTCCCCAGCAAAACCGGATTGCCCTGCGCCATCCCCGAAACTACATCCCCGGGCCTTTCTGCGTCTAGGGGTCCTAAAGCTGCACAACATCCTGCTGTTGCAGCCATCGGGCACCCTCTGGCAACGCAGCGACTACATGCAGACAAAGTTCGCATATTGACAGGAAGCCCTGCGCCGCGCATTTTGCTGACAAAGTTCGCATACAGCGGCGAAAGGAAAAACCATGCGCCAGAACCACCTTTTGAAGATCACCGAAGGAACACGGAACGAATTTGACGGCGGGCGCCGTCGGGACGTTCTGCCGATCCTGTCGTCCCAGCCGATGCTGGGTCACGAAGCCGACGCGGAGGTTGCCGGGGTCTGGTCTGACTTCAGCCTGTCCGATGCCCTCCACATGCGGGCATATTTCGATCTGACCCGCAGCGGCCTGAAGGGCGACGATGTGTGTTCGTTCGTTCTGAACGGGATTGAACGGGTCCGGAATGGCCGCACCCGCCCGTGCAGCGAACAGAAAGTCTGGCTCAACGAACCGCGTGGCCTTTTCGATGCCTGGGATGATGAAATCTGGATCGCGCGGGAAGTCTGGACCTGCGTCGGCATCGAGGAAATCACGAAAGACCGCAACTTCTCGGTGACATGGTGGGGGGGCACCAAGGAAGAAATTGAAGGCGCGGTTGCATGGGAAAAACTCGGTTTCGACCATCGCGAAACCCTCGCCCTGCAGTTTTATAATCTCAGCGCGGCGCGTCAGAAGGTCTT
>NYWU01000035.1 GCA_002685255.1 Idiomarinaceae bacterium | reverse complement strand
CATCCCACATCGGACGCGGGGTGGAGCAGTCTGGTAGCTCGTCGGGCTC
Organism: Idiomarinaceae bacterium; assembly: GCA_002685255.1. Taxonomy (GTDB): domain Bacteria; phylum Pseudomonadota; class Gammaproteobacteria; order Enterobacterales; family Alteromonadaceae; genus Idiomarina. Next base: position 14,368 of record NYWU01000035.1, on the reverse strand, counting down.
ATAACCCGAAGGTCGTAGGTTCAAATCCTGCCCCCGCAACCAATTCCGATGCCTTCCATTGCACTTCCTGTTTTACTCTTGTCTAAACTAAGCATCTAATAAACAATTATATACCCTGTTTGAAGAAGCACACCAAGAAACGCTGATACGTTAGGCTAAACGTTGGTTGGATAACATCGTTTGACGCATTTCAAGCGTTGAGGGCAGTAAGCGATTGTGCAGCACTTTAATGACATGGTACTGCTTAAGTGTCTTGATAGGTGAAAGCTGCATATCTCCTGACAACAATAAGCACGATGCAAACTCCTCGTCACGGTCGATAATCAAACATAAACCATCATCAAAACCGCTATTAAGCTCACAAATATGGCGTTCAGGCGCCCACTCTTCGATATTCGACTTCTGAAAATGCCAACTCTGTGGCATTTGTGGACAGCCAAAACGCACGAACGCCGCAGCACAAAGCGCAGCATGCTCGAGTGAGGTTCCAATTTCTTCTGCAGAGTAACCTTCTAACACGTCGACGAAGTTCTGAAGTAAAGTAAGATCTTCGATATTAAAAGGCGCTGAGGAAAAATCAACATTCACAAGTTGCTTGTGTTTATAGGGCAATCGGAAAGGCACGCCATCCCCTGTCTGAACGGACAATGGTTGAGCATGATCATCGTAGAGCCAGCACATGTGTTGATTAAGTTCCAACTTGCGCACCTTTATTATTATGAATGTTGTTATAAAATTGCCAAATAGAGTACCCAAAGTCACCCAACTTTACAAGATATTCACAATATCCTTTATCAGCTTGGGTCCTTTGTAGATAAATCCTGTGTAAACCTGTACTAACGCCGCACCTGCATCGAGTTTCTCTTTTGCCGCTGCGGCCGAGTCAATCCCACCGACACCTATGATAGGGATCGCGTCATCGAGCACATCACGCAAAAGACGAATGACATCGGTACTTCTATCACGTACAGGCTTGCCACTCAGACCGCCGGCCTCATCAGCTAACGTTTTATCGGACAATCCATCACGGGACAGCGTCGTATTGGTCGCTATCACACCATCAATGCCCTGCTCGTTAAACGCTTCTGCCATGGTACGCACTTCTTCTGCGCTCAGATCAGGTGCTATTTTAACGACCAGCGGCACATATTTGTTATGTACTTCCGCCAGCTTTTTCTGCTCAGCTTTTAAGCCAGCTAACAAACTGTTTAATGCATCGCCATGTTGGAAGTTACGCAACCCAGGTGTATTGGGCGAAGAAATATTGATAGTGACGTAGTCCGCATAAGGATAAACCTTAACTAAACACGCAATGTAGTCCTGCAGGGCGTCTTGCTCTTCAGTGACTTTGTTTTTACCAATATTAATACCTAACACGCCTTTATACGTGCGTTGCTTGACCTGTTCAACAAGCGCATCAACACCGTCATTATTAAAACCCATTCGGTTAATGATGGCTTCATCTTTGACTAAGCGAAATAGTCTAGGTTTTGGGTTGCCCGGTTGAGGCTTGGGTGTCACAGTCCCCACTTCAATAAAACCAAAGCCCATTTGCCCAAAACCGGTCATGCAGCGAGCATTCTTATCAAGCCCGGCGGCGAGTCCCACCGGGTTAGGAAACTGAATACCCATTACTGTGACCGGCTTGGCGGGCAACTTCTGGCGCCAAACCATCGATAGCGGGGTGTTAGCAAAGCGGCGTAAAAAACCAAGCGTCCAGTCGTGTGAACGCTCGGCATCTTGGTTAAACAGCCATTTTCTGACCAGGTTATACACTAGGCTGAAACCTTAGGCGCACAGTTGTGGCTCAACAGCATCAGTTCACGGAGTGCCACTGAGAATTTAGCGAACTCATGACTCTTCGTGGTGCGGAAGTCCGATAACATCGACTGCCAACGTTGCAACAGTGACTCGTTTTGCTCCATCCAGTCATCAAGCATTTGGAGTGGTTCACCAATATCTGAGGCTGACTTCAGCACGACTAAAGTCAATGCGCGTTGCTGCCAATCTAACTCTTCGCGGAATGCAGCCCGTGCTAACGCTTGCCAGTGGTTGGCTACTGGTTGATTGTTAATCTGGTTCAAGAACCAATGCAGGTTCAAACGCGCTCCCAGATAGAAATACATATTACCAACCGTCTGGTACGACTGCTTAGTGTCATCAGCGATCTCAGCGATATCCATCGCAGAGAATACCGTGCTCAAGCTTGCAACTTCCTGAGCTAACTCTTTTGGAAGCCCCTGCTCTACATAGCGATCGATTGATTTCTGAATAACCGTTGCTTCATCTTCATTCATGTAGCTCAAGCAATTCTTGCGTAAGTCATCAAACGCCGGCATATAGAAGTCGATATGCTCCTGAATACCGTTCAACTTGGTATTGCGATGACGCAGGAACCAACGTGTTGCGCGGCGTACCATACGACGCACTTGGAACAAGATATCGTTCTGTGTTTCAGCAGGCACTTTGTTGTTTAACGCTTCGATAGCATCCCAAAGTTCTTCAACTCGGAAACACTCACGCGCGACAACAAACGATGACGCCACTTCTGCGATCGTTGCACCGGTTGCTTCTTGCTTGCGGTAAACGAAGTTAGGTCCCATATCGTTAACAATGGTGTTCGCTAACTTGGTTGCAATAATTTGACCTTTCAATGGGTGTGACGCCATTGAGTCCGCAAACTGCTTTTGTAACGGCTTAGGGAACGAGCGGAATAATGCTTTACCGTGGAAAGGATCCTCAGTGATCTCGTCGGTAATCAATTGTTCTTTCAGTACCATTTTCCCATATGCCGTAAGTACCGACAATTCAGGACGCGTTAAACCTTTGTTTTGTGCTTGACGTTCAGCCAACTCATCATCAGATGGCAAGAACTCAAGTGTACGATTGAGCGCACCATCACGCTCTAATTGATGAATAAAGCGTTGTAGTTCTTTAATCTGGTCGGCACCACGCAGCGCGGTAATCGATAGCGATTGAGTCTGACGATTACAGTCATCAAGAACAATCTCAGCCACTTCGTCAGTCATGTCGTAAAGTAACTTGTCGCGCTGTTTCTTAGTGAGGTCACCATTATTGACCAAACCATTCAGCAAGATTTTGATATTCACTTCGTTATCTGAACAGTCCACGCCACCGACGTTATCGACAAAGTCGGTATTAATACGGCCACCGCGCTGAGCAAATTCAATACGACCCAGTTGGGTTAAACCTAAGTTACCGCCCTCACCAATCACTTTGGCTTTCAATTCTGCACCGTTAACGCGCAGTGCGTCATTGGCTCGGTCGCCGACATCAGAATCGGTTTCATCCTTACCTTTGATGTAGGTACCGATACCACCGTTCCAAATAAGGTCCACTTCCATGGTTAGACACGCACGAATAAGCTCGTTAGGTGTCATTGACTTCTTCTGTGAACCGAGCATTTTCTTCATTTCTGGCGAAAGCTCGATGGCTTTGGCACTACGACTGAAAATACCGCCACCTTTAGAAATCAATTCTTTGTTGTAATCTTCCCAGCTTGAACGCGGTAATTTAAACAAACGATCGCGTTCTTTCCACGAACTCGCTGCATCCGGCTCGGGGTCAATAAAGATGTGCATGTGATTAAATGCCGCTTGTAAACGGGTATGTTTAGACAGCAACATGCCATTACCAAATACGTCCCCGGCCATGTCGCCAATCGCAACACAGGTAAAGTCCGTGGTTTGGCAATCGATACCCATTTCACGGAAGTGGCGTTTAACTGACTCCCAAGCACCGCGCGCTGTGATACCCATTTTCTTATGGTCATAACCAACCGAACCGCCAGAGGCAAAGGCATCACCTAGCCAGAAATCGTATTCCGCGGAAATACCGTTAGCAATGTCCGAGAAAGTTGCTGTCCCTTTATCGGCTGCAACCACCAAATACGGGTCATCTTCATCCTGACGGACTACGTCAACAGGCGGCACGATTTCACCCTCGACAATATTGTCGGTGATATCTAATAACGCACGAATAAAGGTCTTATAGCACGCTTGCCCTTCTGCAATCATGCCTTCACGATCTTCTGGCAGATGTTTACAGTAGAAACCACCTTTTGCACCCACAGGTACAATAACGGTGTTCTTAACTTGTTGCGCTTTCACAAGACCTAAGATTTCAGTACGGAAATCTTCACGACGGTCAGACCAACGCAGGCCACCACGTGCTACTTTACCACCACGCAAATGTACACCCTCTACGCGCGGCGAGTAGACAAAAATTTCAAATTTAGGCAATGGCAATGGCATCTCAGGAACAAGCTCGGGTAAGAACTTAACTGAGATATAAGGTTTATCGTTGCCTTGTTCGTTCTTCTGGAAAAAGTTAGTACGCAACGCAGCATCAATTAATTCAACGTAACGACGAATAATACGGTCATCGTCGAGGTTAGCAACGCTATCGAGTTCGGTATTGATGCGCGTATGTAATGAGTCGAGCTTCTTCTCGACACCTTTAGTACCCGGCTCAAAACGTGTGTAGAACATTTTGATAACCAGTTTAGCGAGTAGCGGATACTTGCTAAAAGTACTCTCAATATAGCTTTGACTGAAGGTCGTACCAATCTGACGCATGTACTTAGCAAACATACGCAAAATGGTAACCTGACGTCCTGTCATACCAGCGCCTAATACTAAACGGTTAAAACCGTCGTCCTCGAGCTCACCCTTCCAGACTTTCGCAAAGGCGTCTTGGAATAATTCACGGCTGGTTTCAAGATCAAGCGCACCACCCGTGTGGATCATGTGGAAATCAAGGATCCAGAAAACGTGACCATCAGCTGTTTTTACCGGGTACGGACTCTCACCAATGACACGTAGGCCAAAATTTTCTAACATTGGCAATACATCAGATAAATGAATCGGCTCGTCTTTATGGAATAGCTTCAGGCGCAGGTATTTGCTGTCGTCTTTCTCTTCTTGCGCACGGTATAGCACCATACCCAACTTATGGTCATCATCGAGTGACTCAAGCTGGTTAATGTCCGAAATGGCAACAGACGGTAAAACATCTTCTTTATAAGCACGCGGAAATGCTTGGCTATAGCGTTTGTTCAAGCGAGTTGAACGCGCTTCACCAAAGGTCGAGTTTAAAATACGCTCGAAGTTATCTTCCCAAGTGCGAGCGGCCTCAATTAGGTTCTGTTCCAGTTCCTTCACATTCACGTCCTGCTGGTCGTCTTCTAAGCGCACGGTGTAATGCGTACGTGCGAGGTTTGATTCGGAGAAATAAGTGGTAAAGTCAACGTCGTGTTGAGTACGCAAGGTTTGTTTTAAAATGCGCTGAGTACGTTGACGCAATAACGTGTTGTAACGCTCTTTAGGTACATACACCATGCATGTCATAAAGCGACCAAAGATATCCCGGCGCAAGAAAACGCGCGTCATATCACGTTCTTGCATTTGCAGTACGCCTAGACCGACTTGCAACAAGTCATCATCTTCGGCTTGCACGACTTCATCACGTGGATAGGTTTCGAGAATATTGACCAATGCTTTAGCAGCATGTGATTGAGGAGCAAAGCCAGACGCATCAATTACGCGCTTAAGCTTCTCAGAGACTAATGGGATATCGCGAGCGCTATTGTTGTAGAAGTTCGACGCGTAAAGACCAATAAAACGATGTTCACCAATCACTTCACCGTCTTTATTAAAACGCTTAACACCGATGTAATCGCAGTGCGCTGGACGGTGCACACGAGACTTAGAGTTAGTCTTTGTGAGAAGCAAAATACGATCATCTTGAGTAATTTCGCGTGCATCTTCTGGCAAACTCGAAATTAAGCGCCCTTTCTCGCTGACCGAATTACGCATGAGGCCCAAACTGCTGTCTTCGGTTTGGCTGAGCTCATAATCGCCTTTAACTGGCTTTAAGTCATAAGAGCGATAGCCTGTAATGGTAAAGTTATCATCCGCAAGCCAACGCAGGAACGCCTGAATATTTTGCTTTTCTTCTTTGGTTCCTGGGTAATAGTCCGCAGTAACCTCTTCTGCAACGTCTGAGAGTTTGCTCACCATTGGCTGCCAATCAGAGACCGCTAAACTAATCTCATCCATTACCGAACTGAGTTCTTTTTTGAGCGTTTTCAGTTCTTCTTTAGTGCTTTGGCGGTCAACCTCAATTAAAAATGCGGTATCAACATAGTTATCATCGCGCGTGCCTGGGCGCAGTAGATCAGTTACCTGATTATCTTTATCACGCTTATGGCTGATAGGCATGTGCAACAGCAAATGGCTGGTAATACCAAGACGCGATAATGCCATGCGGACTGAGTCCACCATGAACGGCATATCACTTTGGATAATTTCAATAATGGTGTGTGGAGACTCCCAGCCATCATTTGGAACGTCTGGGTTATACACTTTAATAAGTGCTTTATCACCGGGTTTATACTCATTAAAACTGTGCCATAAACCGAGCACAGCACCGTACATATCACTGTCATTGCGGTGACTCAAATCATCTGACGAAATATTACGGTAAAGACGTTTCGCAAAATCTTGCACAAGCGGAGCTTGGCTTGAAGCTACTTTCTTCTGAATAAGTTCAACTACTTTTTCTAAAAGTACTGGGGATTGACCATCAACCAACGACATAATTGCAGAGTCCTTGAGATTATTTTTTTGATGAAACGTCGTAGGCAAGCCACAAAGCGGCCCACGGCCTGATAATCTACCTATGATTGATGTTATTGTCGGACATTTAGCGCGGGCTTTCAACGCATATTCGTGCAATAAATGAGTGTTTAGACCAGCGTAAATTAAAGCTTATGAAAAATAACTTAATAACTATCCAAAATAAGGGCTAAAGACGCTTCAGGGATACGAATTTATTATTGTTATCAAGCTGGATAATGAACCGGCCGGATACGCCAGTTGAGTCAACGAAAGGAACCATACGACCTGCCGGAATGGCAATTCGTACGTTAGTATCAGACAGTACAACTAAATGTTGGGCGCCACCACCGTAATAAATATCGATAAATTCCTGATACGACATAGAAATTGAAAAACGATATTCAATCACAGGATAACCCCCAACTATCTATTTGGTTAAAATAGTTATGCAGCTAAACTATTTTCAATTTTTTCTTGTAAATCACTGGCTAAGTTCGGCAACGCTTGGATTTTCTCCAGTTGTTGCTTCATCAGCGCCTGTCGCTCGGCATCATAACGCTTCCATGACATAAAACTCGAAATTAAGCGCGAGGCGACTTGCGGATTTTTATCATTCAATTGGCAAATCACATCACCAATTAACGTATAGCCTGCCCCATCAAATTGATGGAATCGCGCGCTGTTTTGCGTGAACGCTGCCAACAACGAATAAATTCGATTCGGGTTATCCAGGCTAAAATCTGGATGCTTCATTAACGCCTTGATGTTAGCGATTGTGCCATCGGTGTCCGCCAACGCTTGCGTTTGGAACCATTTATCCATGACCAATTTATCACCGCGCCATTGTTTATCAAATGCTTCGACTAAAGTCGTCGAGTTCGACGCATTACCCCAGACGGACGCCTGCAGAGCGGCGAGTCGATCAGTCATATTGGTAGCGTTATCGAACTGCGTTTGGCTTAGGTTTACGTAATTGTCACCGGCTACGGTGAGATAACCTAACAGCACATTTTGCAATTGCCGCAGTGCTATATCTTCACCTGCTAAGCGGTAGTCACGCTGCTGTAGTTCATCATAAATAGCGGCATAACGTGCACTCATCGTGCCGTGCAACTGTTCAGCCAACTGACGTTTTAACTGTCGCAAGTTATGAACAATGGTATCGATCTGAATGGTATCGAAATACTCGCCGACAGTTGCTGCATTCGGCAATGTTAATGTTAACGCAATCAGCGCCGGGTCAGTGTCTGATGTAATCAACCGTTCACAGGCATCAACGAGCGCCTGATCTACATCCACCGTCGACTGCGATTTAACCGCATCAACGACACGACGGGTAAAGAGCTGCTGTGCAGCATCCCAACGACTTACTGGATCGTCTGCATGAGCCATTAAGGTCAACATCGCTTGCTCAGGTAAGTTGCGTTGCACTTTAACGGGTGCAGAAAAGTCGTCAAATACCGAAACAATCGGCGCTTCGTCAGATGCTAACTGCTGTGAGAATTCGCCATTGATATAAAAAGTTTGACGCTCTTCAGTCAGCTCTAACAGGTTTTCAGCGAGCGCTATGCGCTCACCCTTAGGAGCGTACGCCGAGACACGCATTGGAATATGCATAGGCCGTTTTTCCGCCTGACCGGGCGTAGCCGGAACCGTCTGACGCGTGTTGATCACCAGTTGCTGCTTTTCAGTATCAAACGCTGTTTCAACCTCGACGCTCGGCGTTCCCGCTTGCTCATACCAACGGCGGAAAACGGATAAATCACGTTGATTCGCATCTTCCATCGCTTTGACAAAATCTTCGCAGGTTACTGCCGCCCCATCGTGGCGTTCCACATACAGCTGCATGCCCCGTTGAAAACCCGCTTCGCCTAGCAAGGTATGCATCATACGAATAACTTCCGCGCCTTTGTTATACACAGTCACCGTATAAAAGTTATTCATTTCCACAACTTTGTCAGGTCGAATCGGATGCGCCATAGGTCCCGCATCCTCAGTAAACTGGTGACTACGGATGATTTTGACGTTTTGAATACGGTTAACGGCGCGTGAACCTAAGTCAGAACTAAACTCTTGGTCACGAAATACCGTTAGACCTTCCTTCAGCGAAAGCTGGAACCAATCGCGGCACGTAATACGGTTTCCCGTCCAATTATGGAAGTATTCATGACCGATCACCGATTCGATATTTAAAAAGTCTTGGTCGGTACCCGTTTTGGGGTTGGCAAGCACATATTTAGAGTTAAAGACATTGAGTCCTTTGTTCTCCATGGCGCCCATATTGAAGAAATCGACCGCGACAATCATGTAAATGTCGAGGTCGTAAACAAGACCAAAGCGCTCCTCGTCCCAACGCATCGCATTTTTTAAGGACACCATCGCGTGCTCACTGCGATCTAAGTTACCTTTATCGACAAATAACTGTAGCGCGACTTCGCGTCCTTCGCGCGTCACGAAGGTGTCCTCGAGTAAATCAAAATCACCACATACCAAAGCAAATAAATAACTCGGTTTAGGGTATGGGTCATGCCAAGTGACAAACGGCTTGCCTGCCTCCTCACCGCGTTCGATGCTGTTGCCATTCGCCAAAATGTGAGGATAGTCGCCGTTCGGTGCGATGACTTTGGTGGTGAATGTCGCCAACACATCGGGACGGTCTAAATAGTACGTTATACGGCGGAAGCCCTCTGCCTCGCATTGGGTGCAAAAAGTGCCTTCCGCTAGATAAAGTCCTTCCAGTGCTTTGTTAGTGGATGGGTCTAACGTATTGACGACTGTCAGCGTAAACTCATTTTGCTCAACCTCAACGCTCAGCGTCGAGTCAGTCACTGCGTAGTCTGAGGCATCCAGTGTTTGGTCGTTTAAAACAACCTTTTCGAGCGCTATGTGCTCGCCGTCAAGCACCAACGCATCACGGTGATCGCCTTGGCGCTTTATTTTCATGGTGTTAGTAATGCGTGTTTGTGTCTTATCCAATTCAACAACTAAGTTCACCGTATCAATGGTGAACTTAGGTGCTTGGTAATCTTTACGATATTTCGCGTTTTTTTGTGACATAAACCCTCTTTACGACGTTTGAGTATTTTCAGTCATCTCTGGCTGGCGATATAAAATGGTCCATCCGGTGTAAGCCAGTACAATCGCAATTAACGGTGTTAAGTAATTAAAGAATGCATAAATACCATAATCAAGTGGACTGACCGCCAATACACTAAACATATACGCGCCACAGGTATTCCATGGGATCAATGCTGAAGTCAACGTACCGCTATCTTCCAATGTCCGAGACAGTACTCGAGGATCCAAACCGCGACGTTGATACTCCTCTTTAAACATACGTCCAGGCAATACGATAGCCATGTACTGGTCGGCTGTTAGCACGTTTGCACCAAAACATGTGAACAACGTACCAGTAATCAAGCTGCCCACTGATTTTGCTGACTTTAGCATGCCTTGAATAAAGCGTTTCAGTAAGCCTAACTTTTCCATCACCGCACCGAATGTCATGGCACTTAGTATCAACCACAGCGTATTAAGCATGCTCGACATACCACCGCCGCTCAATAACGAATCAAGGTTTGTACTTCCGGTACTGACGGTCGTGCCATCAGACATGGCGAGCCAGATTACTTTCAGGTGCGATAAAAAGGTGTCATTACCACCTGCCATCTGTTGCACCATGTCGGGCTGAAAAATGAGTGCCCAAACGCCACCTAATAGTGCACCAAAAAATACGGTCGGTAGTGCAGGCTTGCGAGTTGCAGCTAAGAATAGCAAAACACCTAAAGGCACTAACATTGCCCAACCGATATTAAAGGTATTATCGAGCAGGCTTTGCATTTGATTCAGTTTCTCAAGCGAGACCGACGAGTCTGCGTTAAGCCCCAAGAATAGGAAAGTTGTTACTGAGATAATGAACGCGGGGCCAGCGGTATAACCCATATAGCGAATATGAGCGAACAATTCAGTACCGCTGACTGCAGGTGCCAAGTTTGTAGTATCGGATAACGGCGACATCTTATCGCCAAAATACGAGCCCGAAACAATAGCGCCGGCTGCGATAGCAGGGTCGAGTCCCATGCCCGAGGCAACGCCCATTAATGCCACACCGATAGTTGCAGCAGTGGTCCATGAGCTACCAATAGATAAGGCGATAATGCCGCAAATAATACAGCTAGCAGCATAAAAAAGCCCAGGGTTTAACAGCTCTAAACCGTAGTAAATCAGTGTCGGTACGGTACCAGAGAGCAACCAAGTGCCGATCAGTGACCCCACTGCAAGAATAATCAGCATGGCGCCCAGGGCAACAGATATCCCCTCTTGAATGCCTTTCTCTATCTGCTCCCAACTGAAACCATTCTTGAAGCCGATAATACAGGCAATACCTGCGGCTATCCAAAGTGCAATCTGGTTCGGTCCGTACGATGAGTCCTCACCAAAAAAATAAACAGACGAGGCCAACATAATGACCAGCGCAACGAGCGGAATCAATGCCTGAAAAAGCGTAGGCTGTTTTATTTGTTGTGTCATGAACGCGTTATCCTAGATCTCGATAATGCCAATAAGTTGAAGAAAGATAATAATGATAGCAATCGGTGCGACGTACTTAAGGCACAGATGCCAAACGTCGAACATGGTTTTACTCGTATCGAGCTCATCTTTAGCATTATCGCGCGTCATAACCCAACCCGCTAAAATCGCTAACAGCAACCCACCGAGAGGAAGCAATAGGCTCGATGTAAGTAAGTCAATCACGTCAAAAATGGAGTTCAGTGGCTTACCTAACCACTCAGTGCTGAGTTGTGCCCACGAACTGCCCGAAAAAGAATGAATCGTTAGTTGACCCAGTAACCATAATACACTGGCTGATATAATGGTTGATGGCCAACGCGATAAGTTGAATTTTTCTGAGACAAAAGCCACAGAAGCTTCGATCATTGCGATGGCAGATGTAAATGCTGCAATGACAAGCATAGTAAAGAAAATAGTCCCTACCCACTGGCCGCCAGGCATCTGCCCAAAGGCTAATGGCAATGTAGTGAAAATTAACCCGGGCCCCTCACTGGGTGTCAGATTAAAACCGAATACCAGAGGGAAAATAGCTAAACCAGCGATTAATGCGACAAGCGTATCAATTACAGCAATCCAAATACTGGTTTGTACTATAGAGGTTTCTTTCGGTAAGTAAGCGCCATACATAATGACAACGCCCGAAGCCAAACCCAGCGTAAAAAATGAATGTCCCAGTGCAATCATGACGCCATTAATCGATAGTTTGGAGAAGTCAGGTTTGAACATGAACTCAAATGCTTCGCCAAAGGCACCTATATTGCCGGCGTAGAATGCCAACGCAACTAATAGGACGAACATGGCAGGGAGCAAAAACCTCACAGAGCGCTCTAAGCCCTTATTCACGCCCTTACCAACAACAATAACAACACCCACTAATACCAGTGTATGCCACAACATCAGTTCGTTAGCCGATGACAGCATGCCGGTAAATAACCCACCGACCTGCTCCGCTGATGCGCCATTAAATGCGCCGCTACCCGCTTTAAACACGTAATCAAGCGCCCAACCCGCAATAACCGCATAAAAGCTCAATACCAAAAAGCCCGTTAACATGCCAAGCCAACCTGCAACTTGCCAATGTTTACTGCGTTTTGATTCGACTGCGACTTGCTCAGCGGCGTAGCCAGGAGAGTGGCGTCCACGGCGACCTATAACGACTTCCGCCATCATGATGGGAATGCCGATAAAGGCGATACAGAGTAGGTAAACTACAACAAAGGCACCGCCTCCGTTTTCACCCATTACGTAAGGAAACTTCCAAATATTTCCGAGGCCCACGGCTGCTGCAGACGATGCCAGAATAAATGACAACCGACTTGACCAACGACTTGAAATTGATGCTGTGTTTTTCATTGTTGTTCTAGATCATTTTTTTAGTATAACGCGGTAGTTGACCACAAACTGCTTGGGTTGCCAAGCATACGTAAAAAAACCGCCACAAAGTGACGGTTTTTTAAGCGGTTCTATGAGCATTGGCTTAGTCGTTCTGTGCCAACTTGACGTCGTCAATAAACTCAAACGCAACCGAGATGGTTTCATCAAGGTAAGGATCAACCTCCAAGACCTCATCATCGACGTCATCGATGGATTCAACTGGCTCCATTCCCATACGCTTGAGACGTTCATTGACGCGCTGTAATCGTTCTTTTTTATCAGCGGCCTGCTCGTTCTCACGCTCTTCAAGGTTTAAGCTAACCCAGGTCTTTTCCATATTTTTGCGTAGTTCCTCAATATCTTTGAAAATATACGCAAACTCCGGATCTTTTTCTAAACGTTCATGAGCGTTCTTGTTTAACGACTGAATTTCAGCACTATCAAGATAACTGAAGGTATCATATTGCGCTGGCTTAATCTGATCCCACGGTAAAGCGTTATCTTCGCGGCTTTCACCCCACTCCGACGCTTCAATGTAAGAAGGTAATGTGACATCCGGCGCCACACCTTTTAATTGCGTGCTACCGCCGTCGATACGATAAAACTTAGCGATAGTGTACTGCACACTACCTAACGGTTCGCTAAAGAAATCGAAACGACGGTTTAAGCCGCGATGCTGTTGCACAGTACCTTTACCGAAGGTGTTTTCACCGACAATCAGTGCGCGTTTGTAGTCTTGCATCGCTGCGGCGAAAATTTCAGAAGCCGACGCACTATAGCGATCAACCAAGACCACCAGCGGACCGTCGTAGTAGGTCACACCATCACGATCTTTACTGACTTCAACATGACCGCGTCCGTCACTCACTTGAACAACCGGTCCTTGATCAATAAACAACCCGGTCAAGCTAATGGCTTCGTTAAGCGCACCACCACCATTACTACGCAAGTCGACCACGATCCCCTCAACTTCCTTAGATTTAAGGTCATCGAGTAGTTTCTTAACGTCTGCAGTGAGATTGTTATAAAAACCGGGGATTTCGATAACGCCCATTTTACGGCCTTTATTAGGTCCCTCGTCCGGCACTTCCACGTGCGCTTTGGCGGCACGGTCTTCAAGCTTTACTTTGTCTCGGACAATTTCGACGACTTTAGGTGTACCACCCACGCCTTGAGACGCTTCAAGCACTTGTAAACGGACTGACGATCCTTTGGGCCCTTTAATCATGTCGACAACGTCATCAAGACGCATACCAATAATGTCGACAAAATCCTCGGCGTCATCGCCAACACCTTGTCCTACGGCGATGATTTTGTCTTCAGGCGAAAGCTCACCCGTTTTATCAGCGGGCCCCCCCGGTACTAAGCTACGGATTACCGTGTAATCATATTCTGACTGTAAAACAGCACCAATGCCCTCTAGCTCGAGGTTCATATTTTGCTGGAAACGCTCAGAGTTAGCAGGTGATAGATAGCTCGTGTGTGGTTCGATTGAGCGAGCAAAGGCATTCATAATTGCCTGAAATGCATCTTCGCTTTTTGAGTTTGTTAGACGGTTAAGTGCGCTGTTGTAGCGTTTACCTAAGGTTTCAACAATATCAGGCCACTCTTTGCCCGCCAATTTTAAGTTAAGTGCGTCATATTTAACGCGTTTTTGCCATAACTCATTTAAAGCGTCTTCATCCTCCGCCCAATCGGCTTCTTCCCGATCGTAGTAATACTTTTCGCCCTCTTCATCAAAGCTCATAGGCTTGTCTTCATCGAGTAGCGACAGCGCGTAT
>NYWU01000034.1 GCA_002685255.1 Idiomarinaceae bacterium | reverse complement strand
AGAGGGTTTGGCTTTAGGTAGGTCAGCGCTGGCTGTGACAACTACCTCGCTCATCGATTCTTCTAACTGCGTTCGATAAGGGATTATTTTATTTTCAATCGAAAAATTCTGTTAGGACGACCGTTTTAATAACTTTGGTCTATTTACCGTTTGAGTGCTATAAATCTAATAACTAGAAAAGTTCGTAATTAGCTCAACACAACGAAAAGAGGGAAGCGACATATGAGTTCAGGTAAATGTCCTGTCATGCACGGTAGCATGACCAATACCGGAAAAACGAATACACATTGGTGGCCCAACTCACTCAAACTCGAGATCCTGCGCCAGCATGATACCAAAGCGAATCCAATGGATCCGAATTTTAACTACGCTGAAGAGTTTAAAAAAATAAACTTGGAAGAGTTAAAGAAAGACGTAAAAGACTTGATGACCGACAGTAAGTCTTGGTGGCCAGCTGACTGGGGTCACTATGGTGGCTTTATGATTCGTATGGCGTGGCACTCAGCAGGTTCTTATCGTCTCGCTGACGGTCGCGGCGGTGGCGGTACAGGTAACCAACGCTTTGCACCGTTAAACAGTTGGCCTGATAACGTCAGCTTGGATAAAGCTCGCCGTCTGTTGTGGCCAGTTAAAAAGAAATATGGCAACAAGCTATCTTGGGCAGATTTGTTCATTCTTGCTGGCACCATGGCTTATGAGTCAATGGGGCTCAAGGTGTTCGGTTTCGCTGGGGGACGCGAAGACATCTGGCACCCCGAAGAAGATATTTATTGGGGTAGTGAGAAAGAATGGTTGGATGCAACTAAGAATCGCTATGACTCGGACAAAGAGCGAGAGTCACTCGAAAATCCGCTAGCCGCTGTGCAAATGGGTCTTATCTATGTCAACCCAGAGGGCGTTGACGGTCAACCCGATCCTTTGCGTACTGCGAAAGATGTGCGTGAAACGTTCAAACGCATGGCAATGAATGATGAGGAAACGGTCGCATTGACAGCCGGTGGTCATACGGTTGGTAAATGTCATGGTAACGGAAAGGAAGAGAACTTAGGTCCAGAACCAGAAGCCGCCGACGTAGAAGAGCAAGGCCTGGGCTGGCGCAATAGCGGTGGCAAGGGCATGGGTCGTGACACGATGTCGAGCGGTATCGAAGGCGCTTGGACAACAAATCCGACTCAGTGGGATAACGGCTATTTTTACTTGTTATTCAACTATGATTGGGAATTGAAGAAAAGCCCAGCAGGTGCTTGGCAATGGGAACCTATCGACATCAAAGAGGAAGACAAGCCTGTTGATGTAGAAGACCCATCGATTCGCCATAACCCAATTATGACGGACGCCGATATGGCGATGATTAAAGATCCAGAATATCGCAAGATTTCTGAGAAGTTTTACAATAACCCTGACTATTTTGCGGAAGTGTTTGCGCGTGCTTGGTTTAAGTTGACGCACCGCGACCTAGGTCCAAAAGATCGGTATCTTGGTGCCGATGTACCTGAAGAGGATTTGATCTGGCAAGATCCGATTCCGAAGGTGGATTACAGCCTGTCTGATAGCGAAGTGGCTGAGCTCAAGAAAAAGTTACTTGATAGCGGTTTAACCGACTACGAGTTGCTTTCTACGGCGTGGGATAGTGCACGTACATTCCGTGGCTCAGACTATCGTGGTGGTGCTAATGGCGCCCGCATTCGTCTTGCGCCACAAAAGGATTGGCACGGTAATGAGCCCGAGAAACTACAGCGTGTGCTATCGACGTTAGAGCGCGTCCGTAGTGAACTCGACAAACCTGTAAGTATTGCTGACCTGATTGTATTGGGCGGTACGGCCGCAGTCGAGAAAGCGGTGCACAAAGCAGGATACCATTTCACTGTGCCGTTCACACCAGGCCGTGGTGACGCGACCGATGAGTGGACTGATGCTGAGAGCTTTGAACCTCTCGAGCCGTTACATGACGGTTACCGTAATTACCTGAAGAAAGACTACCAAGTTCCAGCAGAAGAGTTGATGCTTGATCGTACTCAATTGATGGGATTGACGGCACCTGAGATGACAGTGCTAGTTGGCGGTCTACGTGTACTCGGTGCGAACTATGGTGAATCCAAACATGGCGTTTTCACTGACCGTGTGGGTACATTGACCAATGACTTCTTTGTCAACTTGACTGACATGGAAAATGTGTGGAAGAAAGCGGGTGACCATTATGAAATCCGTGATCGTGCGACCGATACGGTCAAGTGGACAGCGAATCGTATCGACTTGGTGTTTGGCTCGAACTCAATTTTGCGTGCTTATTCTGAGCTGTACGCGCAAGATGACAACCAAGAGAAGTTCGTAAAAGACTTTATCAATGCGTGGGTCAAAGTCATGGACGCAGACCGTTTTGATGTGAAAGCAGCCTAGTCTGCGTTAAAAGTCGATATCTTAAAAAGCTCGTGTGTTAAGCACGAGCTTTTTTTATGCGCTCAAATACTGTGAACCGAATCGCGTTCAATTACGCGAGGCTCAAACACGGTCTGGATATTATCGAGTTTTTGCTGATAAATATGTTTAAGTACCCAGCGCGCCGCCATGACACCCATGCCGCCAATGGGATAATCAATGGTAGTCAATTTAGGGTACATGTAATGTGAAAAATTTACATTATCAAACCCGACAATTGATAAATCCTCGGGCAGTCGCAGGCCCTGTTCGCGTGCCGTTGTGACAGCGCCTGCCGCCATTTCGTCGTTCGCACAAACGATAGCGGTGATGTCAGCATCAGCATGTAGTAGTGCAGCAACGCCTTTAACGCCACCGAGTTCATGAAAGTCGCCCTCGTAAAATAAGCTACTTTTGGATTCGATACCGTACTCGGCGAGGGCGCGCAGATGACCAAGATAGCGCTGCTCCGCATCGTTTTTCCACATAGGACCCGATATGTAACCAATTTTACGGTGCCCGTTGCGAAGCAAATGCTGAGTGGCGAGGTAGCCGCCGTGCTGATTGTTCAAAGTGACACAGCGATCGGACATGCTTTCGACAAATCGGTTGAGAATTACAAATGGCGTGCCGCCCTCATTGAGCTGGCGTAAGTAATCATCTGAGACCGCTTCAACGTGTAAAATAAGTGCGTCGCAATTGCGACTTTTTAGAAAGGCAATACTTTCTTTTTCCAACCGTTCATCGCTGTGACCCGCAGCGATAATGACATGCTTTCCTGCACGTCTGAAAGCAGCCTCAATATCACTCAATAAGGTTCCAAAAAATGGACCGTTGAGTTCGGAAACGACAATGCCGATTGAGTTGGAACGGCTCGATGCCAGAGACTGTGCAATAGAATTAGGGTGATAACCCAGTTTATCCATTGCATCGAGAACTTTCACTCGAGTTGCCTGGCGTACGGGCGCGTTATTGTTAATAACACGAGACACGGTCGCTAAGGAAACGCCCGCGAGTTTCGAAACTTCGTAAATGGTCGCCATGTTAAGAGTATTGCTCCAACGCTTCTGATATTTGCTGAACACGCTTTTGTTTTAAGGTGTAGCGAAGCATAACTGCTGCAACGAGCAGGGATGCAAGTGCCGGCAGCACGGTAAACGCTAACTGAATGCCGTGTTGCGCCTCAATATTTTGCATTTGATTGGGGGTGTAGCCGTAAAATGCCAACCACCAACCGCTAATCGCCCCCCCTAACGCGAGGCCAAACTTGATAAAAAATACCACCGATGAATACACCAGACCCGTCGCACGCACGCCTGTTTTCCAGTAGCCATAATCTGCTACGTCGGCGATCTTAGCCCACAGCATCGGTGTACCCATCTGTAAGAAAAGGCCCCACAAGAAGTACATAACAAATGCCGCCGTGAGTTGTTCGGGCGCTACCCAATAGGCTGCCACGCAGACGATAGCGGCTAGAATCTGAATTCCAATATATGCATTGACTTTATCCATGTATCGACATACATATTGGGCGAGCGCACAACCGATAATATTTCCTACCATACCGGTGCTTACGAAGGCGGTCACGAGGTCATCGCGTAATAGATAATACTTTACGTAGTACACGGCTAGCGTGTTTTTTAATGCGATTCCCGTCAGTACCAGTGCAGCAGCGATTGAAAGTCTCCGCCATTGTTCATTCTGCCACAATGTTTTCAGTGCTTTACGCAATGCTAGTTGCTGTTGCTTAGGCGGTTTAACTCGCTCTTTAGTTCCGCAGAAACAGAGTACAAACAGTAACATCCCTAGCAAACTCAGAGCGGCGATTGTCAATTGATACCCGGCTACCTGACTCCCGTTACCCAACCAATTGACGAGTGGCAAGGTGCACGTAGTGACCAGCAGTCCACCCAGCATACCAAGCACAAATCGATAAGACTGTACTGAAACACGTTCTGAGGGATCCTCGGTTAGCACGCCACCGAGAGCTGAATAGGGGATGTTAATAGCGGTGTATGCCAACATGAGCAGGGTGTAGGTGATATAAGCGTAAATAAGTTTGCCAGTATCATCGAAGTCAGGCGTGGTAAATGCGAATACACTAAAAACAGCAAAAGGGATGGCCATCCAAATTAAATAGGGTCGGAACTGTCCATGGCGCGAGCGCGTTTTGTCAGTGAGCAAACCCATCAGTGGATCGGTGACCGCATCAATTAACCGCACAACCAAAAACATCGTACCAACGGCCGCAGCAGAGATGCCAAAAATGTCTGTATAAAAAAAAGCCAGAAACAACATGACCGTTTGGAAAATGATGTTACTGGCAGTGTCACCCAAGCCATAGGCTATTTTTTCGGTGCGACTTAGCATATATCCTCCACAGCGTGATGCTGTGATTGTCTAGCTAAGAAGAGTTGCTGTAAAGCTTTTGCGCTATTTTTAAGCGTTCTTTGTTGGGAGGAATAGTCGACATAAACAATTCCGAAGCGTTGTGTGTAGCCTTCTGCCCATTCAAAGTTATCCATTAGACTCCAGGCAAAATAACCCCGAATGTCGACACCTTGTTGGATCGCATCGTGAACAGCGAGTAAGTGGCTCTGGAAATAATCGATGCGCATAGTATCGTCTACTGCGTTATTGTCACAGACGTCAGCCGTTGCGATACCGTTTTCTGTGATGAAAATCGGCGGCAAATTATCGAATTCGCGATCCAGTGTGAGCAAAATCTCAGTCAGTCCCTCAGCGTAGACCTCCCAACCCATGGTGGTAAGCCCTTCACCAGTTGCGGGTACATCACTGAAGCCGTGTTGTTGGTTTGCTTTAAACACGGTGCGGGTGTAATAGTTCACACCCAGAAAATCGAGTGGCTGATTAATAAGTGCCATATCACCCGGTTCAATTTGAGGGCGGTCCTCAATAGCGAGCCGTTCATGTACGCGGGGATAATGACCCGTGAGCATGGGTTGTAAATACCATAAGTTATGATACTGATGAGCAAATTCAGCCGCATCCAAATCCGCTGGGCTGGAAGTCAGCGGGTGGCAAGGGCTAAAGTTTAGCACAACCCCTAACTGAGGCGACGCGCTCTGCGCAAAATGTTGGCGAAGCGTTTTAAGGGCTAGACCGTGCGCCAAAAGCAGGTGGTGTGCGGCTTGACGTCCCTGTTTACGGCGAGAACCTGCATCAGCTTGTGGCCCTGGTGCGTGGATACCCGCCTCATAGCCTAAATATGCACTGCAGAACGGTTCATTTAACGTCGCAATACTGGCTACTTTACCTCCTAGCGCATCGGCAATGACAGCCGCATAATCAGCAAATCGATAGGCTGTCTGGCGGTTTAACCATCCGCCCTGATCTTCCAAATACTGGGGTAGATCCCAATGGTAAAGTGTTACGTGAGACTGAATCCCGCGTTCAGCGAGCGCTTCTACGAGCTTGATATAGAAGTTTAAGCCACTTCGATTGATGTCGCCATTGGCTTTGATTACTCGTCCCCAAGCGATGGAAAAACGGTATGCATCAACACCCAATTCACTAATCAGTTCAACATCCTCTTGCCAACGGTGGATGTGGTCGCAGGCGACATCGCCATTGCTGCCATCCTTGATGGTATCCGGTCGATCACAGAAAGTATCCCAAATACAGGCCTCACGACCCGCACTATCGCCCTCGATCTGAAAGGATGAGGTGGCGACACCAAATGTAAAATTGGCGTGGTTTAAAACGGATTGGCTAGGAAGCGTTATTTTTTTCATAAGAGTTCGCCCGTCGGGCAGGTTTTAATTGCCTTTGAATTAAATTATGCTATACATGAAAGCGCTTACATAATACTAGATGGTCTGATGGCTATCGTCAAAAAATAAAGCAAGAGGGAATTATGACAACTCCACAAACCTCAGCGTTGCATGGGAGTGGACAGCCGACCGATTATCGGTTTGCACTTACCGCACTCACATCACTGTTTTTTATTTGGGGCTTTATTACCTGCCTCAACGATATTCTTATTCCATACCTCCGCCTGTTATTCGATCTGAATTACGCTCAGTCTATGCTTATTCAGTTCTGTTTCTTTGGGGCCTATTTTATTATCTCGGTACCTGCGGGTTTGATGGTCGGTAAAATCGGTTATAAATCGGGAATTATTGTCGGTTTACTGACAGCGGGTGCCGGCTGTGTATTGTTTTATCCAGCAGCACAAATGGAAGTGTACGGGTTATTCCTGGGCGCGTTATTTATCCTAGCGTCGGGCGTGACCATTCTCCAAGTTGCCGCTAATCCTTATGTGACACGCTTAGGGCCGGAAAAAACGTCATCCAGCCGCCTGACAATGACACAGGCGTTTAACTCGCTGGGTACCACCGTTGCGCCGTTTTTTGGAACATGGCTTATTTTTGGCGGTGTTGCTGATCCCGAAGTTTCTGGTGTTTCCAAAGATACCGTTTCACTCCCTTATTTCATTCTTGCTGCGACCCTCGTCATTATGGCGCTGGTATTTGTCCGCTTAAAGCTACCTGCAATGGGTAAAGTCGACCAAGCAGCTCCGTTGCCGACGCAGGGCGGCGCTTGGGGCCAAAAACATCTAGTCTTGGGTGCGCTCGGTATCTTCGTTTATGTCGGTGCTGAAGTCGGTATTGGTAGTTTCCTCGCCATCTACCTGTCACAGGACGACATCGGTGGTATGTCGACTTCACAAGCTTCACACTACATTTCTTGGTATTTCGGTGGCGCTATGGTGGGGCGTTTTATTGGTGCAGCCGTTATGCAACGTTTCGCTGGTAACCGCGTACTGTTATTTAACGCAGCCTGTGCCATCTTACTGATACTGACCACGATCTTCAGTTCAGGCGCATTAGCAATGTGGTCGATTCTATTTGTCGGCTTGTGCAACTCGATAATGTTCCCAACCATTTTTAGTCTGGCACTGCAAGGCTTAAAAGAAAGCACGGGGCAGGGTTCAGGCATTCTTTGTCTAGCGATTGTTGGTGGCGCAGTATTGCCGCTGTGTCAGGGGGCTTTAGCCGATATGATCGGTGTTCAAGCCGCGTTTGTCGTGCCCTTGATGTGCTACGCCTACATCGCCTACTACGGTTTCGCCGGTTACGTACCACGTGCCTTTAAAAAAGCAAAGCAAACAGCTGAGGTTGCAGAATAATGAGACACAAAAAATGGCTATTGGCTGCGCTTCCCGCAGCCATTCTTTCGGCTTGCACAGCAGACACGGCGGCGCCGACTGACGAGAGCTCGGTTTGGCCGGCGTTAGATATCCCCGTTGTTCAACAGCCAGCAATGGAACAACGTATTGATGCATTACTCGCCGAGATGACGCTCGAGCAAAAAGTGGCGCAGATGATCCAGCCTGAAATTCGTGACATCACAGTTGAAGATATGCGCCGATATGGATTCGGTAGTTACTTAAATGGTGGTGGTGCGTTCCCCAATAACGATAAATATGCCACACCGCAGGACTGGATTGCGCTTGCCGAGGCGATGTATCAGGCATCAGTCGACGACAGCGTCGACGGTATTGATATCCCCACTATGTGGGGTACCGATGCGGTGCACGGTCATAACAACGTGTTGGGTGCGACGATATTCCCACACAATATCGGTTTAGGAGCAGCACGCAATCCAGCGCTTATCGAAGCTATCGCGGAAGTGACGGCGACTGAAGTGATGGTCACGGGAATCGACTGGGTGTTTGCCCCGACTGTCGCTGTTGCGCGCGATGTGCGATGGGGACGTACCTATGAGAGTTACTCTGAGGATCCTGCGGTTGTGCGTGATTACTCAGCCTCCATCGTGCGCGGGTTACAAGGTCATGTAGACGGCGACTTTTTGTCCGAAAAAAACGTTATTAGTACGGTAAAACACTTTATTGGCGATGGTGGTACCACTGATGGTATTGACCAAGGTAATACTCAGGTCGACGAGCAGACTCTATTTGATATCCATGCCCAAGGTTATGTGGGGGGTCTCGAGGCGGGTGCTCAAACGGTCATGGCGAGTTTTAACCGTTGGAATGGTGAAAAAATCCATGGTAGTAAATATCTTCTGACGGATGTGCTTAAAGAGAAGATGGGCTTTGACGGATTTGTCGTGGGAGACTGGAACGGTCATGGACAAATTGAGGGTTGCACCAATGATAACTGCCCACAAGCTGCAAATGCCGGACTTGATGTCTATATGGTGCCAACCCAAGCGTGGAAGCCTTTGTACGAAAACCTTATTGCACAGGTAAAAGATGGCACTATTGCAGAATCTCGTATTGATGACGCAGTGCGCCGAATTTTGCGTGTAAAAATGCGTGCTGGACTATTTGATAAGCCGTCACCCGCTAACCGTCCATTGTCGGGTAAAACCGAACTCATTGGTGCTGAAGAACACCGCGCAATTGCTCGTCAAGCCGTGCGAGAGTCTTTGGTGTTACTGAAGAACAACAACAACGTGTTACCGATAAAGCCGAACCAACGTGTGTTGGTTGCTGGACCGGCAGCCGATAACATTGGTCAACAGTCCGGTGGCTGGACGATAAGCTGGCAGGGTACGGGTAATACCAATGAAGACTTCCCAGGTGGCACGTCGATCTACGATGGCATCGCTAATGCTGTAAAACAAGCAGGCGGCGAAACTGAGCTTGCTGTTAATGGTGAGTATCAAGAAAAGCCTGATGTTGCAGTGGTCGTTTATGGTGAAACACCTTACGCCGAAGGTAATGGCGATATTGACAATGTAGATTATCAACGCGGTAATGCGGTTGATCTTGAACTGTTAAAACGACTTAAAGAGAAGGGTATCCCTGTTGTTTCGGTGTTTATCAGTGGTCGACCCATGTATGTGAACCCGGAGCTCAATGCTTCTGATGCCTTTGTAGCCGCGTGGCTGCCGGGTAGCGAGGGCGCAGGCGTCGCGGATGTACTTGTGACAGATGCCGAAGGACAGACACGTTTCCCAATCTCTGGTCAATTGCCTTTTTCTTGGCCGAAGACGCCAACTCAGGGACGCTTAAACGGTGATGAGGCAAATTACGATCCACTGTTTAAACTCGGCTATGGTTTGAGCTTTGATGACAATGTGACCATCGACACATTAAATACGGATTTCGCGGGCAGTGATGTTCCGTTAGAGATGGCTATATTTGATCGCGCGCCACAAGCGCCGTGGCGGTTGATGATAGGCAGTAACGCGAAGCGCACTGAAGTGACAAGCAGCATCCAGTCACTGAACGGCGTAAAAACTGAAACGTTTGATGATCAAGTTCAAGAGGATGCCCGACGCTTTATGTTTGAAGGCGAGGGTGCAAACTACTTTAGTTTTGTAAGTCCTTTCCCACGCGATTTGCGGGCGTATAGTGTCGAGGATGGCGTGCTGAGTGTGACGGTTAAAGCGAGTCCAGATAAGCCGCTGACATTGTCACTGAACTGTGGACCTGATGCCTGTGAGTTTAGTCAGAACATTGAAGCGTATCTAAATGAAGACTCAGCGCAACAATGGACCACGTTAAACTTTTCGGTTCAATGCTTGGAACAAGCGGGCGTAGACACGGCTAGTACGGGTGAAATATTGCGTGTGGGTAGTTCTGCAGATACTAATGTCAGTATTCGCGATGCTCGCCTGCAAGTAACCAAAAACATAAACGCTGAAGCACTATGTTTGTCGAGCGGTAAAAATTAATTCGCTCGTTGAACGCTGATAAGGCAAAAGAAAAAGCCAGCTAATAATTTAGCTGGCCTTTTTAATGGGTGTTGCTTGTTGGTCCAGGGAAGACAACAAGCAACTGAGTTACGCAAGCTTAGAAGGTGTAACGTGCACCGACTGCGTAACGCGGACCGTATTGACGTGCGAATAAAAACTGCTCTTCGTAACGCCCGTAACCTTCTTCGGTTTCGTTGTTGAGGTTAATACCTTCAAAGAATACCGTTAGCTTTTCAGTCACGTCATAGTTAACACTTAAGTCCCATTGTCCATATGACTTAGCGAACTGTGGTGGCGCATCTGAAGAACCTTGTGCTTGACCAACACCAATCAGGTAGCTATCGCGCCAAGCGTATGTAGCGCGGACAGACCAACCATCTTTCTCATAGAATGCTTGAAAGTTGGCTGAGTCACTTAATCCTGTAAGCGGTGCTTGCTGCTCGAGGCTAGTCACATCAAAACGTACATCGCCATCGACGAATGTTGCGTTGGCAGCTAAACCAAAACCCGACCGACCAAAGAGGTGCTGAGCTGCAATTTCAAAGCCGTCTACGCTCTTACTATCGGTGTTGCTCGGACGACTAATGCTCCAAACAATTAAAGGGTCATCTGCATTCGGTTCAATAGCACCATCTGCATTACCGTAGCCGTTGGCTATCATTTGCTCAAAGATTGCCGTACTGGTGGCTTGATCACCGCGTGCCTCAACATCAGCGACAGCCTGCTGATAGCGAGGCCCTTCAAAGATGTCACGCAAACCTTCTACGGTCGTTTCGGTGATGGTGGTTTGAACAAAGTTATCAACATCCTTTTTAAAGTAACCAACCGATGCGTAGCTACCTTCGCCATAATAATATTCGATGGCTAAGTCGAGGTTGGTTGACTCAAATGGCAACAGGTTAGGGTTACCTGAGCTACCTGTGCGTGCGCCAGGTTTTGGACTCGCTGATAAGCTACGACCGCCTGCCAGTGCGCCTAACGGAGCACGAGAGATGGTTTTACCCGTAGAGAAGCGACCAATCAATTGATCGGTGAAGTTAACCTTCAAGTCGAGCATCGGCAAGAACACATCGTGTTCGCCGGTTTGCGTTAAGAAGGTTGCATCACCTTGCTCGTATTGCATGATCCACTCTGAAGCGCTCACCCAATTGACTTGTTGTTCAACACGTTGACGTACAGTACTAGTAACATCCGTGGTCTCGTAGCGAACACCAACATTGAGCTCGGTTAAGAACGAACCGATCATAAACTCCCACTCTGATTGCAGGAAGATAGCGTCGGTTTGTTCGCGCACGTAACTTTGACTATCGATACCATCATAATACGCATCAGCGACGAATTCATCGGCACCCATCAGATCTTCGGTTAGATAAGCGACATGGCGCGCCAGCGCTTCGTTATAATCGTAGGTGTAATAGTAGTTCTGTGCTAAATCAGAACCACCGCCTTCAAATTCGTCTAAAAAGCCACTGGTATCATGGTACTCGAACATGCCGTCAGGGAATATTTCGGCGAAGCTCGGGCTGAAGCCGGGTCCACCGCGTAAACCACTCCACGCTTCGTAACCACCCATATCTTGGTCGGTACGTGAGATACCCGCTTTCACAGAAACCAGAGGGATATCCAGCACAGAGTTATACCAAGTACCTTCAACCTGATACTGTTTTACGTTTGACTCACCTGGGGAGTGAATGAATTGACCAAAGTTAGAGCCAATTTCGTTTGGCGCTAGCACCGAAGTCCCATTGTTCCAAAGTACGCTTGCTTGAGGGATTTCGCCGTTACGATAGTCGTAGATTTTGGTTTGCAGCTGGTCAGAGCCCATAATGATTTGACCATTGGAACCAAGACCTGGATCAGCACCGTTGTCGATGCTGTTGCTTGAGTCATGTGCATCGACCCAAAGCCGGAAGTCGGGGGTAATGTCCCATGTCAGGTTCAAACCGACTGAGTCCGCTTCGATTTCAGTGGTATCCCAGTTTGCAGTAAATGAGGCGTCATTGCCCGCGATATCGGCGTAAACGGCCGTGCCGTTCTCATCTAAGATATACGAGTTGATGTTGCCACCAAATTCGTTCCAAATGCCCCAGCCGAATCCGACACGACCCGAGGTTCGACGTGAACCCGTGTAATCAGCGGTGAACACCATGGTGTCGGTGGGCGCAAATTGAAATGTTACTTGGCCATTGGTGCGTTCGTTTTGAACGTCGGTAAAGCCATAGTTCATATCTTTCGGGAAGAAGTGGTTGCCAATACGTTCACCATCCTCGCCAATCGGGCGGGGGTCAACGTAGTCCCCCTCGTCAAGATCCGGTAAACCTACGTTCGCCTGCCAACCTTGAATATTGGCATACTGTTGACGAAAATCGCGGCGTTGTTGAGATACCGAGACTGACACACCAAACATGTCGTCGGCAAACGTATTACTGTATACCGCAGCCAGTTCTGGCGTCACGCTATCGCCTTTCTCGACTGAACTATCGTGTAGCGCCTTACCCATGACT
The DNA here is from genome assembly GCA_002685255.1 of Idiomarinaceae bacterium. Taxonomy (GTDB): domain Bacteria; phylum Pseudomonadota; class Gammaproteobacteria; order Enterobacterales; family Alteromonadaceae; genus Idiomarina. The sequence goes on along the minus strand of NYWU01000034.1, from coordinate 123,417 downwards.
ACGAACTTCTGCCCAGAGTGCTGGAACGGACGCGTGGTGACAATATTCACTGTTGCGCCTAAACCGCCACTCGGCGTGTCTGCTCGAGCTGTTTTATACACTTCCAGAGCTGTTACACCTTCAGAAGAGAGGGCTTCTAGACTATATGAGCGAGTAAAACCTGTGCCTGGCATCTGGCGGTTATTTAACGTAATTAAGTTAAACTCTGGACCAAATCCACGCACTGTAATCTGGCTGCCTTCGCCGTCGTTTCGACTTACCGATACACCGGTAATACGCTGCAGTGATTCTGCCAAATTGGTATCAGGGAATTTACCCATTTCTTCTGCCGAAATGGCATCCACGACACCGCTCGACTGACGTTTAAAGTCAGTTGAGCGTGCTAAACTGCCGCGAATACCACTGACATTAATGACTTCAATGGACTCTTCTTTGGCTTTCTCTTCGTTATCTTGTCCTTGATCTTGTGCGTATACAGGAAACGCGAGACCTGCGGTCAGTACGAGTGACACTGCCGTTGCAACAGGACTTATGCTAAACGTCATTGGTTTTTTCATTGTTCTATCCATTTCTGTTTGTCGTACTGCTTAGAAGTTATCGATGACTAAGTTATCCAATTGATACTCAGCACCGAGCGACTGACCCCAGGTTGGGAAAATCATAATGGTTTTGATATCGCTGATGTCTAAACCGGCGTCAAACAGTGACTGTAGTGTAAAGTTGTATGTTGCCCATTCGCCTGCAACGGGCTCTTCGCCATAGTTGCCACTCGCCAAAGGAACTTCTACGAAAACACTGCTATCGCTTGATTCAACTTTAAACAACCATTGTGCGTCAGCGCCTTCGGGCTGACTTAAAACTCGCATGTCGAAACTGATTGCACCGTTAGCTAGCATGGCCGAAGCATCAAATGAAACGTCTTCTTTAGCTTGGAAGCCGAGCACCGTCTCTGGGTTGCTTTGAATAACAAACTCAGTGACTTGTCCATGGTCATCGCCACTATCAACGACACCAGGCGTTGAGCCGGCACAGCAGTCAAACAGATTCCAGTCCTCATTCAAAGACTCTTCGAATATAGCCAAGCCTTCCTGCCCAGCACTCGGGTTATAAATGCGTGCCTCATCAACACGGTAGACAGCGCCTTCACCAGTACCCCAAGCAGGGTAAATCATGACAACGTCGATTGCCGAGAGGTCAAAGTCTTGATTGGCGATTTCTTGCAAACTAAAGGTATAGGTTTGCCATTCACCGACGACCGGCTCTGCGCCACCACTGCCCGCAGTGAGGTCGAGTTCAAGCGCTGACTCAGCATTATTGGATTCAATTTTGAATTTCCAGACAGCGTCAGGATTGGACGGTGACTCAACGACTTTTAAATCGAACTGAACGACACCTTCGACCATTAGAGCGCTCGCATCAAATTTGATGCCTGAATCTTCGGGGGGCTTAAAGCCCAATACTGCGGGTTCAGCACCGACAGAAAACTCCGCGACATTACCACGTTCTTCATCAGTAACAACAACGGGCGTTGTGCCACCACAACAGTCCCACATCGGCCAGTCAGGATTTTCGCTGTCACCAAATAAAACCAGTTCAGGTGAGGCTGCTTCTGGTGACACGATCTCAGCGTTGGTAACGAGGTATTCGGCGCCATTACCCATATCCCATGTCGGGAAGATCATTAACACATCGATTGCAGTAGGCTCTAAGCCAGCGTCAACCAGTGTTTGGATTGGAAAGGTATAGGTTTGCCATTCGCCTACAGTGGGCGCAACACCTTCTTCACTCGCTGTTAATGGTACCTGCCCTGCGGTTTGAGCGTCGTTACTTTCAACTTTAAATAGCCATTCTGCACTGCCATTGCTTGGTGGGGTGACCACTTTTAAATCGAAAGTGAAGTAACCTGACTCAATAATTTGCGTTGCATCGTAAGGTTGTGGAGAAACGGTTTCGTCTTCGATGAATGCTTCGCGACTGACAAAGCCATTCACGGTAGGTGTTTCGTTAACCACAAACTTATACACATCACCTTTATCTGCATCACTGACTAGTTCAGGTGTTGAACCACCACAGCAATCCCACGCAGGCCAGGCGGGGTTAGGCGTGCCGTCAAAAATGGTGAGTGTGTCGGGGATAGTTGTACTCGGGGGTACTGGAATAGGGGCTTTACCGGTTACAAGAGTTTCTTCGTCTTTATAACCTGCACGAACGGTTTCACAACCTTTGCCCGTATCAGGGTTTTGTGAACACTGGAAAACGCGAACATAATCGATTTCTAACGTTTGACCTTCTGAGAAAGCGCTTTCATCGATACCCAAGTTATTGACGTTTTCAGGCCAATCACCGCCTACTGCAAGGTTCATGATGAGATAAAAGCGCTGGTCGAAAGGCTCAGGACCGTATGCAACTTCAAGCTCACCAGTGCTTTGGTTATAAAATTCGGTATACCAACCTTGGTGGTTTAGACCAATGGCTTCGCCTTTGCTGTTGTAGCGAACGGTGGACTCCATTTGGGTTGCGTAGAGGTAGTCGTCCACGTACCAACGAATTTCACCTTGCTGCCACTCGATAGCATAGGTGTGGAATTCGTCTGCTGGATTGCCCTCTACAGCGTATGACTTGCCCGAAGAATCGTTATCAGGCCATTCGCTACCGTAGTGTAGGGTGCCGTGAATGTTGTTCTCAACATTACCTTCTTCGTCGGTCGTTTTAAGATTAACGGCTTCGACAATATCAATTTCGCCGGATTTCGGCCAAGTACCATAAACTGAATCGGTTGGCATCATCCAAACTGCGGGCCAACTACCTTGTCCTGATGGCATTTTTGCGCGCACTTCGATACGGCCGTACTTAAAGTCACCTTTCATTTTGCTGTTTAAACGTGCTGATGTATAAGGCTTCTCAGCACCTTCTTCAGCCGGAAGGGCAACTATTTTCAAAGTATCATCTGAAACATACGCATTGTCAGGACTGTCGGTGTAGCATTGTTGCTCATTATTGCCGCCACCCTGGCAGTTGACTTCAAAGTTCCATTTACGTTCGTCAATACTGTCACCGTCGAACTCGTCACTCCAAACAAGTTCCCAGTCCTCAACGGGAGCAGTGGTATCAATTTGGGTGTAGTCAGTGTTGGTTTCGACACTGTCGCCACCACACCCTACGAGGCCGAGCGCAACTAGCGCTGCGGCAATAGGGCGTATTTTTGTTGTTATCGGGTTCATAATTGAATTCCTGATTCATCGTTCTTGTTGTACGGCTGCGTTGAAAATGTAAGCGCTTTCACAAACTAGAACAAAAAATTAACAACGTCAATGTGTGGTATTAACTTCTTGTTTCGAATTTGTGACAACCTTTTTGGACGCCGCATTCATCAGAGCTATTGTATTATCAAGCATACGATTACTAAAGCCCCACTCATTGTCGTACCACGCCATCACTTTAACTAACCGTCCATTGACCCGAGTTTGGCGCGCATCAAAAATACTCGAATGATCATTATGATTGTAGTCAGAGGAGACCAAAGGTAACTCGTTGATCGCCAAGACCTGGCTCATAGGCGCTTGGTTTGTAGCGGCTTTAACGATAGCGTTCACCTCTTCTACGGTTGTATCACGTGCTGCGATAAAGTTGAGGTCCACTAAAGACACATTCGGGGTCGGGACACGCACAGCCAAACCATCAAAACGACCCTGTAACTCGGGAATCACGAGTCCAACCGCGGCAGCTGCGCCTGTTTTTGATGGAATCATGTTTTGTGCAGCCGCTCGGGCACGTTGTAAGTCGCTGTGATAGGAGTCAGTTAAGCGCTGATCGTTAGTGTATGCATGCACGGTGGTCATCAACCCGGACTCAATACCCAGGGATTCGTGCAGTATTTTCGCCACCGGTGCCAAACAGTTAGTTGTACAGGAGGCGTTCGAAATAATATCCATGTCCGCTGTTAGAATTTCATCATTCACACCGAAGACAACAGTGGCATCAACGTTTTTTCCCGGGGCAGAGATAATCACTTTTTTCGCGCCGGCATCAATGTGTGCTTTAGCTTTATCGCGTTCTGTGAATAAGCCGGTACATTCGAGTACAACATCAATGTTTAGCGCCTGCCAGGGCAGCTGGCTTGGGTCACGCTCAGCGTAAACACTGACAGTGTGATTATCTATCGACAAGCTATTTGTGCCAGCTTCCACTTGTGCGGCAAATCGACCGTGTACCGTGTCAAATTGAAGCAGATGTGCAAGCACATCGGGTGAGCCAAGGTCATTAATCGCGACGAGCTCGATACGGTCAGTCAAATCGCGTTCATAAAGAGCGCGTACAATGTTTTTTCCGATTCGTCCAAAACCATTTATTGCTATACGGATGGGCATAACTACTCCTAACTATTATTTTGTTGTGGCTTGTTTGCTGTAACGGGAGCCCTTAAGACCCTCTTTTACACGCGCGAGTTTTTCTCTAAATTTTGGTCCTCGTTGCAATGTGTAACCGGCAATAATTGCGTCGATCAGTACTAGCTGAGCAATACGAGAAGCCATTGGCATATATTGGTCGGTATCTTCGGGCACGTTTGTCGACACGGTCAATTGACAGTTTTCGGATAGCGGGCTATTCGGTGCCGTTATACCGATGACCGTTGCCTTATTGTCGTGTGCAATGGCTGCTATTTCGCAAAGTGCTTTTGTGCGACCTGTGTGACTAATGCAAACAAGGACATCATGAGGTTCACTATTTATAGCCCACATACGTTGGACAAGTGGGTCATCTGAAAACACCGATGGCGTATCAAATCGGGCAAATTTATTCTGTGCGTCGTGGGCCACAGAGGCCGACGCCCCGAAACCAAAAAATGCGATTTTTCGAGCACCCACCAAGGCTTCAACGGTGGCAGCAATAGGGCGGCTATCCAGCGACTGCCGCGCAATACTCAACGCATTTAATGTCGAGTCAAAAATCTTTTGTGTGATTTGATCAACATTGTCGTCTTCTTCGATATCTCGGTTCACGAATGGCGTACCCTGTGCGAGGCTTTGTGCCAACTGCAGCTTAAAGTCAGGATAGCCTTTGCAGCCCAAGCGTCGACAAAACCGATTCACGGTCGGTTCACTGACCTCCGCCAGAGCCGCCAAACTGGCAATGCTTCGGTGAATGGCCTGTTCGGGCTCATGCAAAATCAATGCGGCTACTTTACGTTCAGATTTGCTGAACTGATTTTGCTCTGACGAGATACGGTTAATTAAATCCATCTGTTTCACGGCTCATTATGTAATTTAGTTACGAAATTATTTGTTATATTGACAAACTTATCACCTTTACACTAGTCTAAATGTAGTAAAGTTACAAAAACAAGCAGCTAAAATTAATCGAGGCATGCATGACAGACAGTTTGCAACGCAGTGATTTAGTGTTATTTGGGGTGCTGGGTGACCTGTCACGGCGCAAGTTAATTCCTGCGCTTTTTCAATTAGATCGCAGTGGGTTATTGCATCAAGAGAGTAAAATTATTGGTGTCGCCAGAGAGGAATTAAGTGCCAGTCAGTTTGAAGAGCGCGTTAAGGATACGCTGCAAACGTTTGTGTCTAATGATGAATTGGTTGATGATGTGTTGAAGCGGTTTTGTAAGCGCTTTCATTATGTTGAAATGGATTTTTCGCAAGCTGAAGCCTACGAAACGCTTAAAGCGGTGATCGCTAAAGACGTCGATCGCGTGTTCTACCTCGCCACGCCACCGAGTTTATACGCAACAATTTGCGCGGGATTGAGCGGTCAATCTCTGATTCAAGCAAGTACGCGGGTGATTCTGGAAAAACCGATCGGCCACAATTTGGCTTCTTCACAAACGATTAATCAAGCGGTGGCGCAGTACTTTCAAGAGAGTCAAATCTATCGAATCGACCATTACCTCGGTAAAGAAACCGTACTAAATTTATTGGCGTTGCGTTTTGCCAATGCATTGTTTGCATCCAACTGGGACAACTCGGCTATCGACCATATTCAGATTACGGCTGCCGAAAAAGTTGGGGTTGAAGGGCGTTGGAGCTATTACGACGACGCAGGTCAGTTGCGCGACATGGTGCAAAATCATTTACTTCAAGTGCTGTCGTTAATCGCAATGGAACCGCCTTCACGACTGGATGCAGAGAGCATCCGTGAAGAGAAATTAAAGGTGTTGAAAGCTTTACGACCGATTGATACGTCAAACTGCAAAGATGTCTCGGTACGAGGTCAGTATCAAGGTGGCTTTATCGGTGAGACGAAAGTGCCGGGATATTTGCAGGAAGAGGGCGCTCGCGAGAACAGCGATACAGAAACCTTTGTTGCCCTCAAAGTCAATATTGATAACTGGCGTTGGTCAGGCGTTCCATTTTATTTGCGCACTGGCAAACGAATGCCAGAAAAGCGCAGTGAAGTCGTTATTACTTTCAAGAAACAACCCCACAATATTTTCAGCGATACAACCGCTGAGTTACAGCCCAACAAACTCGTTATTCGACTACAACCGGATGAGGGCGTCGAAGTTCAGATGCTTAACAAAATTCCAGGGTTGGGTAAACAGATGCATCTTAAAGCCACGACATTGGACTTAAGTTTCGACGAGACGTTTGAGAAAAAACGTATTGCCGATGCGTATGAGCGACTCATGCTCGAGGCAATGCAGGGTAACCAATACTTATTTGTGCACCGTGACGAGGTCGAGTATGCATGGCGCTGGGTCGATGGCATTCTCGCTGCATGGGAACAAAACGAACAACCACCCAAACCTTATCACGCCGGCACCTGGGGGCCTGTATCAGCCGTTTCTTTATTAGCGCATGACGGAAGGCAGTGGGATGAATAAAATAGAGGGAATCAACGTGAATACTTTTGATAGTAACCAAGCATTATCCAGTTCATTAAGCGATCGTATCGCAAACATTCTTGCGAGCGCCATTGAACAGAAAGGCGCCGCGACGCTTGTCGTGTCGGGTGGACGCACTCCTAAGCCCTTGTTTGCTGAGCTAAATCAAAAACCACTCGATTGGTCAAAGGTGACTATTCTGTTAGCCGATGAACGCTGGGTATTGCCCGATTCAGATGATAGCAACGATAAACTGATAAAAACTTGCTTATTAAAAAATAAAGCGGCTGCTGCTAAGTACGTTAGTCTTTTTACCGGTCATGAGCACGCGGAAAATGCAGCGACTGCCTTAGAATCCATAGTTGCGAATTTACCGAAGTTCGATGTGGTCGTGTTAGGAATGGGTAATGACGGACATACCGCATCACTCTTTCCGTGTTGCCAGCAACTTGAGGCTGGACTAACCCAACCGCAGGCGCTTATAGCGACACAGCCAACGACGGCACCCTACACGCGACTTAGCTTAACCAAACAGCGCTTACTGAACAGCCATAATGTGTTTTTCCACATTACGGGCGACGATAAATGGTCGGTATTGCAAACCGCTATCGAGCAACCTGATGCAAAGAAATACCCCATTAGTGATTTTGTTCATGCCGGAACAACGCCCATTGATGTTTACTACTCAGCTGCGTAAGAGGTGTTTATGAATCCGATAGTAGAACGTGTCACGCAACGTATTGAAGCGCGCAGCAAAGCAACACGCCAGGCCTATCAAGAACGCATGGAACATGCACGCCGTAAAGGTCCACACCGCAGTGCGTTGTCTTGCGGCAATCTAGCGCATGGCTTTGCCGCCTGTGGGCAATCAGATAAAAGCGAACTGCGCAGTTTGACGAAAGCCAATATTGGTATCGTGACTGCGTATAACGATATGTTGTCGGCCCATCAGCCTTATCATGATTATCCGGAAAAGCTTAAAAGGGCGATTCGCGATGTTGGCAGCGTCGCACAAGTCGCTGGTGGCGTACCTGCCATGTGTGACGGGGTCACTCAAGGGCAACCGGGTATGGAGTTGAGTCTACTGAGCCGTGACGTCATTGCCATGGCAACGGCAGTGAGTTTGTCTCACAACATGTTTGATGGCGGCTTGATGCTCGGCATATGCGACAAAATCGTACCGGGTCTTTTGATCGCAGCATTGAGCTTTGGCCATATGCCATTTATTTTCGTACCTGCAGGCCCCATGCCGTCGGGCATCTCTAATAAAGAGAAGGCGCGTATCCGCGAGCTGTATGCGGAAGGTAAAGTTGATAAAGAGCAGTTACTTGACGCTGAATCTGCATCTTATCACTCAGCCGGTACGTGCACGTTCTATGGCACTGCCAACTCTAATCAGTTGGTCATTGAGATGATGGGTTTGCACCTGCCCGGCGCGTCGTTCGTGAACCCTGGCAGTGAACTGCGTGAGCAATTGACTCGTGCCGCTGCGCAGCACGTCACACGTATAACCGATCTGGGTGCCGATTACCGTCCTATTGGCGAGATTGTGACGGCTAAAACGATTGTAAACGGCATCATTGGGCTGTTGGCAACAGGCGGCTCGACCAACCACACCATGCACCTTGTCGCTGTAGCGAAAGCAGCGGGTTATCAAGTCGATTGGAATGATTTTGCTGAATTATCCTCCGTTACGCCGTTATTGACCCGAATATATCCAAACGGACAAGCGGATATTAATCACTTTCAACGCGCCGGCGGGATGCCGTTCTTAATTCGTGAATTATTGCGAGCCGATTTATTACACAACGACGTTGAGACGGTTGTCGGCCACGGGCTCGACAAATATCAGCAGCGCCCAACGCTCACCGAAGAAGGGCAGCTGACCTGGGTCGATATTGCTGAAGAATCGCTCGACGAAGACGTTTTACGACCGCACACCCAAGCATTCAATAAGCATGGAGGCTTAGAGGTCCTGTCTGGTAACTTGGGGCGTGCGGTCATCAAAACATCCTCCCTGCCAGAGGGTATTCAACCAATCACTGCACCGGCTGTGGTGTTCACCAGTCAACATGAATTGGTAGACGCGTTCAAAGCAGACAAACTAAACAAAGATTGTGTAGTCGTCGTGCGTTACCAAGGCCCCAAAGCGAATGGTATGCCGGAATTACACAAACTCACACCATCACTGAGTGTTTTGCAAAAGCGCGGTTATCATGTCGCGTTAGTCACCGACGGACGTATGTCGGGGGCATCAGGCACGGTTCCAGCCGCCATCCACGTAACGCCCGAAGCGGTCGACGGCGGGGTGATCGCGAAGATCAAGGATGGTGATCTGGTCAGCGTTGACTTTGAAAATGCCCGTTTAGAGGTGCTTGTTGACGAGAATGAATTAAACGCGCGTGATATAGTCGCGCCAGATTTATCAGAATATCAATTTGGCATGGGACGAGAGTTGTTTGGCAACTTTCGAGATAGTTTGAGTGGCGCTGAGTCAGGCGCATCCGTGCTCTTTAGGGAAGATTAGTAAATGGTAAACGACTCACAGCTCGACCTAAGCACGGAATTTGCCGTGGTCGCAGATATTGGTGGCACCAATGCGCGTTTCGGTCGCATCAACTTAAAAACCTTTGAACTCGATCGCATACAAGTGTTTCCTTGTGCGGACTATTTAAATCTAACCGATGCTTTGATTGCATATCGTGATCAGCAAGGCGTTGCATTAGAGCACGTAGCGATTGCTATAGCCTGTCCGGCGGAGGGTGACTCGATTCAAATGACTAACCATCACTGGCAATTCTCCGTACGTGGTACGCGTGAAGCGCTGGGGTTAACTAGTTTTATCGTATTGAACGATTTCGCTGCCGCTGCAATGAGCTTGTTGACGCTTGATAAAAGCGAAACAAAGAAAATCGGCGGTGGTAAAAAGGTCGAAACCGCTCCCTGTGCCGTACTTGGCGCAGGTACGGGCCTAGGTGTTGGACATTTAGTTCATTTGCCTAACGGCGATGTAATGCCGCTGCCAGGTGAAGGGGGTCATGCGGATTGGGCGCCACTTAACGAAAAGGAATGGGCGATTCACGAATTTCTGGCACGTCGTTTTGATGGCCGGGTATCAGCAGAACGGCTCCTTTCCGGTCCCGGCATTGAAAACCTTTATCAAGCTATCGCGCACTACCACGACAGAGCAGTACCGCCATTACGCGCAAAGACTATTGGAGCGCGTGCTTTAACGAACTGCGATGCGATAGCGACAGAGACGGTCAATCAGTTTTTTGCCAGCCTGGGCAGTTTTGCCGGCAACCTTGCGCTGACACTTAACACTCGCGGCGGTGTGTATATTGCAGGAGGTGTAGTACCCAAACTACTGCCACTCATGGCCGCTTCCGAATTTAGAACACGATTTGAACAAAAGGGTCGTTTCTGTAATTTAGCCGAGTCGATTCCCTGTTATGTGATAACCGCCGAACATGCTGGCATGCGTGGCGTAGCACAGTACTTAAAACAAACATTACGTAAAGCACCAGCGACAGCTGATATCGATTGAGGACTCTGATGAACTATTCTGCTAACGATATTCTTAATGCGTCGAGCGTTATACCTGTGATTGTCATTGATGACATTCAACAGGCTGTGCCGCTCGGAAGAACACTCTGTAAGCAAGGTTTTAAAGTGTTGGAAGTAACCTTAAGGACGCCCGCTGCGTTACACGCGATTGAGGAAATGCGCCGCGAGCTCCCCGATGCTATTGTTGGCGCGGGTACCGTTACAAACATCACTCAGCTGACCCAAGTGCAAACGGCCGGTGCACAATTTGCGATAAGTCCAGGTGCCACGCCCGCTTTATTAGAGGCCGGCAAGGGCGCTGATATTCCATTGATTCCCGGCATTGCAACCGTATCCGAATTAATGATGGGGATCGAGTACGGCTATGATCGGTTTAAGTTGTTCCCGGCTGAAGCCGTTGGCGGCGTAAAATTATTGAAATCGATTCATGGACCGTTCCCTGATATTCGCTTTTGTCCCACAGGCGGTATCAACGAGAGCAACTACCAAGACTACCTCGCGTTACCGAACGTAAGTTGCGTGGGTGGCTCATGGATCATGCCTAAGTAATGTTGCAACTGGGTTATCTGTATTTCAGGTAACCCACATCTATTGTCCCTCCCTGTTGCATGGGTTAAGTGCGAGCCGCTACTATATACTGAGTTTTCGCCTAATTACTCAACCGAGGATGTATCCATGCCCGTCGACACTCAATTAACGGTCAAACAAGCCCAACAAATTGCTAATTTACAAACTCAATTTAACCAGGGCCTTGATGCGCATTGGCCGATGGCGCCCAAATTGACGCGTGATGATTTTGCGGCGGTTATTGTGGAGCTTGGAGAGCGCTATGAACACCTCGGCTACAAGTGGTGGAAAAAGCAAACCGTCGACCATGCTCAAGCGAATATGGAGTTGATCGATGTGCTGCACTTCGCGGTGTCTGACGTTATCGAAATTTTGGTAGAAGACGGCAGTGCAAGCCCCGTCGAGACCGCTGCGCTTAAGCTGGCTGAAGCGAGCATTCGTGCCAGTGCCGACGAAGCCCGTGATGCCCGATGGTTGTTGCGTCATACTGCGTTAGAAGGGCGCCCCGACTTAAACCGTCCCTTGTGCTTTGGTAATGAATCATTGACGCAGCTATTTAGCATGTTGTATCAAGCCTACGGCAGTGCGGAAGCCGTTTATATTAGTTACGTCGGGAAAAATGCGCTGAATCATGTGCGCCAACAACGGGGCTATAAAGAGGGCAGTTACATTAAGATGTGGCGAGAGGAAGAGGATAACCAAGTGATGATGCGTTTGCTACTCGACAGTGCTGACATCCTGAAGAGTGACTCGCCGCTTGACGATGCAATATCCCTTTTACTCAATTACTATGACACCCATGTTGCGTAGGTCGCGCATCATGCGCGACTAACCTAACACTATGGGCGCGTGCCATTACATTTTGGAAACCGCTTGCAACCCCAAAAAGATTCGCCTCTATTGGGGCCACGACCGGCTACGCGTTTTACCATAGGCCCTTCACACTTGGGGCAAACCTGTGTGGTTGGACGTGTGTTTGGGCTTGGGGGAAATCTAACAGCGGCTTTTTCGCGTTGTCGCACAAATCGATGGAAGGTTTCGCCATTGATAATATGTATGGGTTTTCCCTTTGCGAAAATGTGCGCGTCATGCGTCAGCTCGCCAGACGTTACGATAAAGCCACCAGCGGCGCCTTCTGCTATGACAACACCAAATAGTTCCCTTACGACTGAAACAGGTACTTTACGATATTTCCACTGCTTACACTGCACCAAATATAAGCGACCGTCACGTTCAATCCTTAAATCAATTCCACCATCGGGTCCAGCGGGCGTTGGCTTCACATGATAGCCGTCGCGGTTAAAAAATTCGCCAACGAGTTGCTCAAAATGTTCCCAATCCACGGTTTTTAATACGGCAGGCTCGGACGACTGAATAACACGTTCATAGCGTTGTTGGCTCGATAAAGATTTTATTAATGAAACGATACTGGCTATGACGAGAAGCGCCGGGAGTGCAAATTGTAATAGAGATAATAGGGGCAAGAATAAGACTGATGTACCAAGGCCAACTTGCAAAAAGATCGAGGAGGCTCTCGACTAATGATTTACTTCTACGCGCCATGTTCCTTCCTTGGGTATATGAAGCTTTCTTAATTTTACGAAAAACGCTCAACGCTTTTTTGTAACATTATTTTATTATCATAAGCCTATGCTCTTCTTAACTCAAGATTTTGAAGCCTGTCGTATTTCTCTTTAACTTAAACTGTATTCATTTGTTAAGCATTTAGCCTTAGTTTACGATTAGAATGCGTATCGATATAACTCATTTATAGGATTTTTCCGTTTGTCATTAAAACAAAAACAATGCGACATACATTGGCTAACAGGGCAGTTTAAAGAGATACAGCAGGAATTAAGTTACCGAGAGTCTATTCAGCTCAGAGTTAGACGTGAGTCTCGATTAGCGTTGGTACTTGTCTCTTTTATATTTGCAATGTTTGCGATCACAGATTACAACTTGCTTGGTGACTCGACTGAAATTTTACATATTAATCTCGATGCGGGTTATAGTGGTTTCAACATGCGTTATTTTTGCGCTGATTATTGGCCGGGTCGGTAGCTTTTCTCGAAAACCACTTCTTCATGCCTTGCCGTTATGGGTTCTTGCCGCGGGTATTATCTCGATCGTGCCTTTAAGGCCCGAAAGCCTTTACACGCAAATAACGGCTGTTGTTGTCGCCATCATGGCGTTTTACCTACTCATTCCAAGTTTATTAACCATTGCCAGTTGGGCGAGCGGATTTCTCAGTATTGGGTTTATAGTAGCTTCAGTGGCCTATGCCGACGTCTCCGCACCTACTGCCACGCGTCTCGTTCTTCTTTTTATCATGGCGAATATTGTCGGTTATTGCGCGTTGTTAAGACTTGAAATTCTCCAACGTAAGCAGTTTTCGCTATTAAATGAAGAGCGCGAGCAGAATTTAGCCTTGCAACAAGAAGTAGAACACCGAAAGTCTCTCGAAGCACAGTTAAGAAGGTTAGCCGAGCGGGATACCTTAACGGAACTTGATACGCGCAGTCATTTCATTAAGCGAGCTGAGGCCTTATTAGAAAGAGCTTTACGCGAAAATTCGGCATTTTGCTTACTTATGATAGATGTCGATCACTTCAAACAAATTAATGATACTTGGGGCCATACACGGGGTGATGAGGTACTTAAGCAGGTTGCTAAAACCATTCGTCAATCGCTTCGACGTGTCGATGTGGTGGGTCGTTTTGGTGGTGAAGAGTTTATCGTGGCGATGCCGAACACGCATCATAAAGAAGCGGTCACGTTAGCTCAGCGATTAACCGCCAATGTTAACACAATCGAGTTACCATCCCCCTTAAATCAAGTTTCGGTCAGTATCACCGTGGGTATCGCACTGAAAAGCAATGAGCGCAGTTTGGATCTGCTCATTCAGCGTGCTGATGAGATGCTTTATAAAGGAAAACGAAACGGACGGAACCGAGTCGAGCTAGCGCGCTAAGGGACTCACCAGCGATTACTCATTAGCCATGTCAAATAAACTTGACTTAATTCTTTGTGCGTCTATTATGGTAAAGTCTATTTTACATTATGACGTGTTTTATTTACTTTATTAAATGGAGAACAAAAATGACTGAACTTAACGAGTGGCAGCAACAGCAGTGCCGATCGAATAAATTACTGGCGGTTTGGACAGGGTTATGGGTACTTACGTTGGCGCTGGCGAGCTTCGGACCTAAGCAATGGTGGGACAGTTCGACAATGACTTATGTAGCTAGCGTAGTAAACATCATTATGGGTGCTGCCATGATATGGGCGAACAAACGTCACTTAGACCATCAAGACGAACTGCAACGAAAGGTTCAGCTAGAGGCGATGAGTTTAGCGCTTGGCATCAGTGTGGTTTTAGGCCTTGCGGCGACATCGCTAACGCAAAATAGCTTGTTGGGCTTTGATTTTGAGATTTCACACTTGATGATGGTACTCGGCGTCACTTATATTGTTGCGCTTTTATTAGGGATGAGGAAATACCGATGAAAAACCGACTCAAAGTGTTAAGAGCTGAGAGAAACTGGACTCAGAATGATCTTGCGCAGGCATTGTCGGTTTCACGTCAAACAATCAATGCGATTGAAACAGGAAAGTTTGATCCGAGCTTACCGCTAGCATTTAAAATTGCCAAGGTATTCCAATGCACTATTGAAGACGTTTTTTCTGACGACTAGTGGGTAAAATGCCACTTGCGTATACAACGCAAGTGGCTCAGTTATTAGAGTTTGACCAATAATTTACCTTGGTTCTCACCACTGAGAAACATGTTAAGTCCTTCAATCGCAGACTCTAAGCCTTCAAGCACGTGAGCCCGATATTTGATATCGCCATTTGTCACGTAAGGCGTTAATTGTTTCAGTAAGGTGGGGATTTGATCAAAATGATCCGGCATCGTGAAGCCCTGAATTGTCAGTCGCTTCTTAATGATTGGAATCCAGCTCGGTCCAGGGCTTGGCTGCTCTTTATCGTAATCCGCAATCATGCCACAGACAACAATGCGTCCATGTGCATTCATGCGTCCCATGACCGCATGTTGAATCGGACCGCCGGTATTCTCAAAATAGAGGTCAATGCCATTTGGCGTTAATTCAGCTAACTTGGTGGGAATGTCATCAGTCTTGTAGTTAACTGCGCCGTCAAACCCCAGTTCGTTAACAATCCACTCTGCTTTTTCGTCTGAACCGACCACGCCAATAACCGAGAGGCCATCGGCTTTAGCCATTTGACCGACAATCGAGCCGACGGAACCAGCCGCGCCTGTGACTACCAACGTTTCACCTTGTTTGGGTTTCCCCACGTTTAATAGACCTTGTGTTGCGGTAAGGCCGGGAAGAGCAAACACCGAAAGCACCATTTCATCGGGCGCATCTGTTTGCACTTTATTAATTCCTTGACCATCGCTGAGCGCATACTCCTGCCAGCCCATCATTCCCATGACGCGATCGCCTTCGGCAAAATCAGGGTGTTTACTTGCAACGACTTCACCGACACCTGAACTGCGCATCACAGAGCCGAGTTCAACCGGTGGAATATAACTTTCTTTGTCTGGGCTCATCCAGCCAAACATGGCGGGATCCAATGACATGTGGGTTTGTTTAATCAGTATTTGACCGTCGTCGACGCTGGGACGATCGAGTTCAACGATCTCGAAAATATCCTTGGAGACAGGACCAGGCTGAGGACGTTTGACTAGTTTAATTGCTTTATATTGGCTCATGAAGCTCCTCGCTACAGGTAAGTGTACTGACGATGCAGATTAACTATGTGCGAAACTTACGAATAGAGCAACTTGAGCGGATCAGAGGGTATAAAAATAAAAATTGTTAAATTTAAGGAAGTGGTGCGTCCGAGTAGACTCGAACTACCGACCTCTGCCATGTCAAGGCAGCGCTCTAACCAACTGAGCTACGGACGCACTGTTTGGGGTTGTCGTGAAGACGGGCGCTATATTATTGATTTGAAGTTAAGCATGCAAGTACTTTTTTATCGGATAGCGTGTGTTTGCTTGTTAAATCACCAAAGTGTACGAAATTTAGCGTCCAGCCTTAAATCCACATGCTTCAAAAAACTGTTGCCAGGGCTGGACGAACGACTTAGTTGCCTGCGTTAACCGTGCGTCGTAAAGGGCCCATTGATTTAAATAGTGTTTAAGCTCAGGTTGTGGCGCTGTCATTGCAAGCGTGTTTAATGCCTCGCTAAAACGTTGGTACTGGCGTTGTATATCCGCTAAGTCGCCTTGTGTTTGTTTGATAAAAACTGAAATAAAGGCGCTATGTAAACGGTGAGCGCGCTCGGGTATACCTTTCGATAAGCAACCGGCAGGCTGAGCAAGATTATCCAGCTGCTCGGAAAATTGCGTGAGTAAAACAGAGTACTCAGCGATGCTTCGCATCAGTTGGGGCAAGTAGTTTTCTTGCGCCAAAACTTTTAACGGCTCATTAAGGTCAACGGCTGAATTCGGTGATTCAAGCCATGAAGTGACCGCATTCAACGCATTTATACTGTGACTAAACTCAGTATCGGAAATTGTTACTAATGGCGTTGTAGCCATCGTTAGCGCATGTCTGAGTCCTTTGTCCGTTGCGAACGCGCGTGCTAGACGGGTAGACGTTTCGTCGCTCAGTTGCTGCGCAGCGGTGATGAGCTCAGTAGCAAAAGCTTCTGACTGCGGTGACTTAGCACATTGTCTGAGCGCTTTAATGAGGCTTTGATCATCTTGAAAACGAGAGAATCCATCATCAAGGCGACCTAATGCACTATTGCGTTCAGCAATCAGTTGACCCGCGCGACAATGATTCAGTTGTAGCGCTGTTAAAAAGCGCATAGTGGGTGTTGATGCCGTCGGCTTGAGGACGCGAACGTCAGGTAACTGCGGCGGTCGGGGCTCGAATGTGAGCGGCGTTAATTCAATATCTAAGGTAAAGGCTACGCGCTCGTGTAGAGCGTGCAAACTCGATATCGTCGATGGTTGCGAACAACTTACTAACGAAACTAACAAAATTGCCACTGTCCATGCGTTAACACAACGCTTTGGCTGGAGTCGCGTAACTAAAAGCTTTAAACTTGTCAGCATTGTGTTGTTAGCTAAGGACATAAGTTAAATGTTCACAGGTATTGTTCAAACCAAAGCCAAAGTGGAATCGCTTACTGATAAAGGCAACTTTCGTCATTTGACCGTCTCAGTCGAGCCACATCATCTTGATGGCGTTCAACTGGGGGCTAGTATAGCGATAAACGGTGTTTGCTTAACAGTGGTTCACTTTAAACAAGATAAGGTTTCATTTGATGTGATTGATGAAACGCTAAGATTGACTAATCTGGGTGAGCTGACAGTGGGTTCAGAGGTCAACTTTGAACGTTCGTTGCGCGTTGGTGATGAAATAGGTGGTCATTATGTCTCGGGTCACATTCATTGCACCGCATCTATTATCGATATTGAAGTCAGTGAGCATAATTGGTCGGCTTGGTTGTCGTTACCGCAGACTCAAGTGCCTTACTTATTTGCTAAGGGCTTTATTGCCGTGAATGGTGCGAGTTTGACGGTGGGACAGGTACAGGATAATAAATTTAGTTTGCATCTTATACCCGAAACATTGCGCTTGACGAACTTGGCTGCACTGAAGCCAGGCGATAATGTGAACATTGAGATGGACCAACAAACTATCACGACTGTCACAACGGTGGAGCGCGTCCTCGCTGCACGCGGTCAATAGAATTGTTCATCATTGCCGTCGACCTTTAAACGAGTTTGTGCGTTAATGGGGTCGACGGTGAGTTGGATATGAATCAGGTCACCGCAGGCTGAACATTCTTCTTGGTAATCCTGATCGCCATTACTGCTATCTACACCGAGTTGCGTCGTATGCCCGCAGTGGGGGCAACGGACGATTGCATGGGTCAGGTCTTCCTCGTGCATAACGGTCACCGTTTGGTTCTTTAGGGTAGCCTTAATTATAGAAATAGAATCGCAATACCACCTAATGAAACCAGTGCGCCAAACAGAGAACGTAGGGTAATCTTTTGTTTTTTCAATAAAGAAATTGGAATTAAAAAAAGTGGTGCAGTCGATAGGAGTGTCTGCGTCAAACCCGGATTAATATGTGCAATAGATAGTTGCTGTAACCAAATCGCTAAAAAGGTACCAAAAAAGATAGCACCCAGCAGTGGCGTCGGGTTAATGGTGCGGCACTGGCGAAAAATCGCTTGGAAAGCGTGGCGTTGCGATAATCCAACAATCAGCGCCAATAGAATAGAACCGGCGGCAAGCCGAATAAATGCCGCATTGATCGGCTCAATAGCATCCGTTTGTAATACCGAAAAAGCCATCACCAGCCCAGTTGCTTGACAGATGGCAGCACCACAGCCAAACAGGATACCGCTGATGGACAGCGACGGCTGCTGATTAGGCGCACGTTCAGTGACGACCAATAAAACACCCAACAAAGTCACTAGCGCACCGATAATTTCGATACCTGACAGGCCGTCGTTTAAAAACAACCAAGCCATAAATGCAGCTAGAGGTGGTGCTAAGTATTCGAGTAGCATCGCGTGCCAGGGACCCAGACGGCGCAACGCGGCAAAATGGCAACTGTCGCCCACGGTAATTCCAATCATTCCGCTGAGGGCGAGTAACCAGAGGCCTGCACTGAATACCAACGGTGTGCCAAACAGGGCGCTCATGCCGAGTAGCAACGGGCTGGCAATTGCGCCTTTGATGAGATTCATTTGTAACGCTGAGAAGTGTGCGCCGGCGCGATGATAAAGTATCGAAGCCACTGCCCAAAAAGCGGCTGCTGTTAACGCTGCTAGCTGCCCCAAAACGCTCGCTAGATCCATGTGTTACCCTTGCTCTAACAAAAAGCGTGCATTATAGTGTGCGTTTACGTTCGATGGTACCGAACGTAAACAATTTCGTATGGTTCGACAATGAATCAATGTTAGCGCACGTGGCACTTGGTAGGTGTCACCACTGTAGAAAGGAAGTTTCATGCCTGTAATCACTCTCCCTGACGGTAGTCAACGCGAATTTGATCAACCTGTATCCATTATGGATGTGGCTCAAGATATTGGTGCTGGCTTAGCTAAAGCCACCGTCGCAGGTCGTATTGACGGCGAGCTCGTCGATGCCTGTGAAATGATTGAACACGATGCGCGTATTGAGATCGTAACACCAAAAGATGACGACGGTGTCCATATTATTCGTCACTCTTGTGCTCACTTATTAGGTCACGCGTTTAAGCAATTATGGCCAGACGCAAAAATGGCGATAGGTCCAGTCATCGATAATGGCTTCTATTACGATGTTGACGTTGATCACACACTGACGCAGGACGATCTCGATAAACTTGAACAACGCATGAAAGAGCTCGCGAAAACCGAGTATCAGGTCATCAAAAAGAAAGTCAGCTGGCAAGAAGCGCGTGAAACCTTTGTAGAGCGCCATGAACCATACAAAGTCGAAATTCTCGACGAAGATATTCCAACCGATGCCAACCCGGGTCTTTACCACCACGAAGAATACATTGATATGTGCCGTGGACCACACGTGCCAACGATGAAATTCTGCCAACACTTTAAAGTGATGAAAATGGCGGGCGCATACTGGCGTGGTAACTCCGATAACAAGATGTTGCAACGTGTTTACGGTACTGCGTGGGCGGATAAAAAACAGTTAAAAGCGTATCTGCAACGTTTAGAAGAGGCAGAAAAACGAGACCATCGTAAGATTGGTAAGGCACAAGATTTGTTCCACTGGCAGGAAGAAGCGCCAGGCATGGTATTTTGGCATCACAATGGCTGGACCATTTTCCGCGAACTCGAAGATTTCGTGCGCGAAAAGCTTCGTGAATACCAATACCAAGAAGTGAAAGGTCCGATGATGATGGACCGAGTATTGTGGGAAAAGTCAGGTCATTGGGAGAAGTTCTCAGACCTGATGTTTACGACATCATCGGAAAACCGCGAGTACGCGGTAAAACCAATGAACTGCCCAGGTCACGTACAGATCTTTAACCAAGGCCTTAAGTCTTACCGTGATCTGCCATTACGTATGGCCGAGTTTGGATCGTGTCACCGGAATGAACCTTCAGGTGCGTTGCACGGACTAATGCGTGTACGTGGCTTTACACAAGACGATGCGCACGTTTTTTGTACAGAAGATCAGGTGCAAGACGAAGTCGCTGCGTGTATCAAAATGGTCTACGAAACATACGAAACCTTTGGTTTCGATAAGATCGATGTGAAGCTTTCAACACGCCCTGAGAAACGCCTCGGTGATGATGCAACTTGGGATCGCAGTGAAAAAGCTTTAGCGGATGCCTTGAAAGCGCATGATATCGACTTCACCTATTTACCTGGTGAAGGTGCCTTCTACGGTCCTAAAATTGAATTTACTTTGTTCGATTGCTTAGGTCGTGCGTGGCAGTGTGGTACAATACAGTTAGATTTCGCCTTAACAGGTCGTTTAAATGCGACTTATGTAGGTGAAGACAACGAACGCCATACGCCTGTGATGATTCACCGAGCCATTCTCGGCTCACTTGAACGTTTTATGGGCATTCTTATTGAAGAGTATGCGGGGAATTTCCCGTTGTGGCTCGCACCGACGCAAGTCGTGTTGATGAATATTACCGATAATCAACGCGATTACGTCAATAAAGTAGTGAAATCCCTGAATGAAAAGGGAATTCGTGCATCAGCCGACTTGAGAAATGAGAAGATAGGCTTTAAAATCCGAGAACACACTTTAAAACGTGTTCCCTATTTGCTAGTTGTCGGCGACAAAGAAGTCGAGGCTGGCGAGGTTGCGGTTCGTACTCGTAGCGGCGAAGACTTAGGTAAGTTCCCGCTCGAGCAGTTTGTTGAGCAGTTACAAGCAGAAGTGCGAACACGCAAAATCAATTAAATTAGTTTGGAGGAATAAACCATTAAAGGCGGAAAAAGAACTCAGAAAAGCGCTGACAAAAATCGTATCAATGACGAAATTCGTGTTAATGAAGTTCGCTTAATTGGCACGGAAGGTGAACAGATCGGTATTGTAAGTATCAATGAAGCTCTTGAAGCAGCAGAAGATGCTGGTGTTGATTTGGTCGAAATGAGTCCAAATGCTGAGCCACCTGTCTGCCGCCTTATGGATTACGGTAAGTTTCTCTACGAAAAGAGTAAAGACCAGAAAGAGCAGAAGAAAAAGCAGAAACAGATTCAGGTTAAGGAAGTCAAATTCCGACCTGGCACAGATGAGGGCGACTACCAGGTAAAACTGCGCAACCTGCGTCGCTTCCTCGAGGGAGGTGACAAAACTAAAGTCACTATCCGTTTCCGTGGCCGGGAAATGGCACACCAAGAGTTGGGTATTGAGTTGCTAACTCGTATTAAAGACGATTTAGACGAAATCTCAACTGTTGAGTCGTTCCCTAGAAGGGCCGAAGGTCGCCAGATGATAATGGTTCTGGCACCGGCTAAGAAGTGATTGTGGTACACAAGTAGTTCAGCTTCGGTTGAACTCACCCTGTCACACTTTTAATCAACAATGCGGAGTTTTATTTCATGCCAAAAATGAAATCAAACAAGGGCGCGTCAAAGCGCTTTAAAAAGACTGCTTCAGGCGGTTACAAGTGCAAGCAATCTCACTTGCGTCACATTCTGACTAAGAAGACACCTAAGCGTAAGCGTCAGCTTCGCGCGAAGAGCATGGTCCACGAGGCCGACGTCAAATTAGTCGATCGTATGTTACCATACGCGTAAGGAGGGATTAGCAAATGGCACGAGTTAAACGTGGTGTGATCGCGCGTGCGCGTCACAAGAAAGTCCTAAAGCAGGCGAAAGGTTATTATGGTGCTCGTAGTCGCGTATATCGCGTTGCGGTGCAGGCAGTTACTAAAGCAGGTCAATACGCATACCGTGACCGTCGCAACAAGAAACGTCAATTCCGTCAATTGTGGATTGTTCGTATCAATGCGGCAGCGCGTCAAAACGGTTTGTCATACAGCCGCTTTATCAACGGTCTGAAGAAAGCATCGGTAGAAATCGATCGCAAAATCCTTGCCGACATCGCTGTACATGACCAAAGCGGTTTTGCAGCCTTGGTTGAAAAGGCGAAAGGTGCACTGTAATCGGCAATAAAGGCTTTGCCAAAAACCGATAAACAGATTTAAAAGGGAGCCAATTTGGCTCCCTTTTTTATGGCTTTTTCGTTAGAATAGAGCTTTCGTAATTTGCATGATAGGTTGAGGGAACGAATGCAGTTAGAACAAATCGTTGAACAGGCGCAGCAAGCTATTGCTGAAGCTGATTCGCCGCAAGCACTGGACGAAGTGCGCGTTGAATACATGGGCAAGAAAGGTCGGTTAACTGAGTTGTTAAAAGGCTTAGGTCAACTTGAACCATCTGAGCGTCGGGACGCTGGACAAAAAATTAACCAAGCTAAACAACAAGTCCAAGCTGATATTAACGCCCGTAAAGAGATTTTAAAGGCGGCTGAGCTCGAAGCAAAGCTTGATGCTGAGCGTATTGATGTGACCTTACCTGGACGCGCTAGCCAAGTGGGTGGGGTACATCCCGTTACACAAACCATTCGCCGTATTGAATCATTCTTTGGTGACTTAGGTTTCAGTGTGAAGCAAGGCCCAGAAGTGGAAGACGGCTTTCACAACTTTGACGCACTCAATATTCCGGCGAATCACCCCGCACGTGCAGACCACGATACGTTCTACTTTACTCCCTCAACGATGCTAAGAACGCAAACTTCGGGTGTGCAAATCCGTACTATGGAGGCTGAGCAGCCACCATTACGCATCATTTCACCAGGTCGCGTTTATCGTAACGATTATGACCAAACGCACACACCGATGTTCCATCAGGTAGAAGGCTTGATGGTTGATAAAGACGTGAGCTTTACGCAGTTAAAAGGCATTTTAGAAGACTTCTTAAATAACTTTTTTGAGGAGTCGTTAACGGTTCGTTTCCGTCCTTCCTATTTCCCGTTTACTGAACCTTCTGCTGAAGTGGATGTAATGGGTAAAGATGGTAAATGGTTAGAAGTATTGGGTTGCGGAATGGTTCACCCCAATGTGCTTCGTGCAGTCGGTATTGATCCTGAGCAATACACGGGCTTCGCTTTTGGCATGGGTGTAGAGCGATTAACCATGCTGCGCTACGGCGTGACCGATCTGCGTGCGTTCTTCGAGAACGACCTGCGATTCCTAAAACAGTTTAATTAAGAGGGCGGCGAACATGAAATTTAGTGAAAATTGGCTAAGAAGTTGGGTCAATCCAGACATTTCTAGTGAAGTGCTGAGTGAGCAACTCAGCATGGCTGGCCTTGAGGTTGATGGTTTAGAACCGGTTGCAGCAGACTTTCATACTGTTGTCGTTGGTAAAGTCGTTGAATGCGGTCCTCATCCAGATGCCGATAAGTTGCAGGTCACTAAAGTCGATGTAGGTGACGATGAATTGCTTGATATCGTTTGCGGTGCCCCAAACTGCCGTAAGAATTTAATGGTTGTGGTCGCTAAGGTTGGCGCGGTATTACCGGGTGACTTCAAAATTAAGAAGGCAAAGCTGCGCGGGCATCCATCGCATGGTATGTTGTGCTCGTTTAAAGAGCTGGGTCTGATTGATGATCACGACGGTATCATTGAGCTACCTTCAGACGCACCCATCGGCAAAGATTACCGCGAATATTTGGGTCTGGATGACTTAAGTATTGATATTGATTTAACACCCAACCGCAGTGACTGCCTGAGTATTCGTGGCATTGCGCGTGAGGTGGGTGTCCTGAATAACCTGGATGTGAATGAGCCGACAGTAGACGCGGTTGCAACCTCCCTCGAAGACACTAAAGCGATTCACCTTGATGCGCCGGTTGGATGTCCTCGCTACTTGGGACGCGTAGTAAAAAATGTCGACGTTAAGCAGCAGACACCATTATGGATGAGCGAGAAACTGCGTCGTAGTGGTATTCGTAGCATTGATCCTGTGGTTGATATCACCAACTATGTATTGTTGGAGCTCGGCCACCCGATGCACGCATTTGATCTTGACCGCGTTCAAGGCGATGTGCATGTGCGTTATGCCAATAAAGGTGAGACCTTAACTTTATTGGATGAACAAGAAGTGAAACTCGATGACGATGTGCTAGTTATTGCTGATGACACGCAGGCATTGGCTATGGCGGGCGTTTACGGGGGGCTCGAAAGTGGTGTAACACGAGAAAGTCAACATATCTTCCTCGAAAGCGCGTTTTTTGCACCTGATGCGATTTTAGGTAAAGCACGCCGTTTTGGTTTACACACGGATGCGTCTCATCGTTATGAGCGCGGTGTTGATCCAGAATTGCAACGCCAAGCCATGGAGCGCGCAACACAGTTATTGATTGAAATTTGTGGTGGCGAGGCGGGTCCTATCGTCGAAGCGAAGTCAGACGAGCATCTACCTAAGCCAGCTGAGGTGACGCTACGTGCAGCACGGCTCGCGAGTGTGTTAGGAATTGATATAGAAGCTGCCCGCGTGACTGAAATTCTCGAGCGTCTTGGTTTTGAGGTAAAAGTAGGAGCTGGGAAATGGCTGGTCAAAGTGCCGACTTATCGTTTTGATATTGCTATTGAAGAAGATCTTATCGAAGAAGTTGCACGTGTATTTGGATACAACAATATTCAAGCTGCTGCGCCTGCCGCACAATTACGCATGCGCCCACAACAGGAATCGTTAGTCAGCACACATCGTTTAGTTGATGCAATGATCGAACGGGGTTATCAAGAAGCAATCACTTATAGCTTCGTCGATCCCAAACATCAGGCGGCGTTATTTGATGAAAGTGCATCGTTAACATTACCTCATCCTATTTCGGTGGAAATGTCATCAATGCGGTTAAGTTTGTGGCCGGGGCTTTTGAATGCGCTAGCGCATAACCAAAAGCGTCAGCAATCAGTTTTAGCCTTTGTCGAAACAGGGTTACGCTTTATTCCTGATGAAGCGGCTGAAAATGGTGTGATTCAGCAACCGATGTTTGCTGGTGTGCGTTCGGGTAAAGCCTATGGTGAACATTGGTCTGCGGAGGAGCGTCAAGTTGATTTCTTTGATGTAAAAGGCGATGTTGAAGCCTTGTTGAAAAAATCTGACATCAGTGATGTTCGTTTTGTCGCTAGCGAGCATAGCGCGCTTCATCCAGGGCAATCGGCTGCGATATACCGTGGTGAGCGGTGCATTGGCTATATGGGCGCCTTACACCCCAAGTTTGAGAAAACATTCGGTCTCAATCAACGTGCTTTCGTGTTCGAATTGCAACTTGATGCGATTAACCAACATAGCATTCCATCAGCTCAACCTGTATCACGGTTTCCTAGTATCCGCCGAGACTTAGCGATTGTTTTAGATGAACGCATCGCGGCGGGTGAGGTGTTAACCACGTTGAAGAACATTGGCGTTAATCAGTTGATTGACCTAAACTTATTTGACGTTTACCAAGGTGATAACCTGCCAGAGGGTAAACGTAGTTTAGCTCTTTCTGTCACACTTCAAGATAATGAAAAGACGCTTGAAGAAACCGAAATAAACGGCATTATGAAAAAGCTAGTATCGACGTTACAGTCGGAGTTTGATGCAACCTTGAGGGATTAGGATATGGCGCTGACTAAAGCAGAACTCGCTGAGGTACTTTTTGACAAGTACGGTGTAAGTAAGCAAGACGCTAAGGATTTAGTAGAGGCGTTTTTTGAAGAAATACGTTCTGTTTTAGAGTCGGGGGAAATGGTCAAGTTATCAGGCTTTGGTAACTTTGAACTTCGAACAAAAAATCAGCGCCCAGGCCGTAATCCGAAAACGGGTGAGGATATTCCTATTTCAGCTCGCCGAGTGGTGAGCTTTAAACCCGGGCAAAAATTCAAAAGCCGCGTAGAAAACACAAAGCCCGAGCAATAGCTCGGGCTTTTCTGTCACGTTACGCTTAAAACGTTAGCGAAAAAATAAACTACTAAATGGATTGAGCAGGCGACTAATACCCGACGTAAAGAATAACGGCGCATCGAGTGTCGCAAGCGTTAAACAGTCTTCCGTCGCAGTGCGAGGCGTATGCTTACGATCCGCATCCAACAAGATGAAATCACCGTCATAATAAGCATCGTGCTCATCATTAAATACGCCATCGATGACCAGTGTCGCTTCTTGCCCTTTGTGAGTATGTTCCGGTACTTGAGCACCAGGCTCCATATAAATTAAATTGGTCTGTCCATCATCCGACAAATCAACCGGTGCTCTCCATAGCTTACCCACTAAATGCGTCCACTCCCCGATACGATGAGCGTTATGCGCCAACGTTGTAGGCAAATTAAAGCGACGACCCTCAAGACTAATCAAATCTTCGCGTTGAGCGGCAGGCTTGGCCTGAGAGTTAAAAATCGCTTCTAACATTTGGTCGCACTGGGTCTTAGACATGGCACCTTTAGAAGGGGCGCAAATCGTTTCAACAAGGCTATCCAAATGCTTGTTACATAAATCCTCCTCTATTTCACAAACTGTTCGTTTGCAAATAGGGCACATATCAATATGTGTACCAACAACTAATGTCATTGACGCACTAAGGTCGCCTGAAGCGTACTGATACAAAATTGCTTCAGATGGATGTGACTTAATCATGCTCAACTATTAACTCTTTCAATTTCTTTAATGCAAGGCGCGTACGAGACTTAACCGTGCCTAATGGAATTCCAAGAGAGTCGGAAACTTCTTGCTGCGACTTACCCTCGACATAAATTTTTTCTACCACGATACGTTGCGCATCCGGCAACTGACCGTAATAGTGAGAAATCTCTTGCAACAGAATGTCTTGATCCAACGCGTAATCGTCATCTAGGTTATCATTCTGTTCAGCCAAAATCGGCCAAAGTTCATCTGCACTTATATCATCTTTGCGCTTTTTATTCTTTCTTAATAAGTCGAATCGAATATTACGCGCGATTGTGAAGATCCACGTTGAGGGTGAGCCCTTATCGGCCTTAAATAGATGAGCCTTGTGCCATACGTTAGTCATTGTTTCTTGCACAAGATCCATCGCGGTTTGTTCGTTACCAAACTGACGCGTACCGTAAGCCTGAAGCTTGGGCGCAAAATGTGAGAACAATTCACTGAACGCTTGACGGCTACGCGTTTCAGCAATTTGAGCCAAAAGTTGCGCAGCTTTTTCTGCAGTGTCCTGCTGGGATGTGGTCATAACTCCCCGTTGTGAAGTATGAGATGTCACCGTTTGCATAACTAGACCTGCTATTGTTGTTAGTTCGTATATCTAACTACGAGAACAAGTTTAAGTTTGGATCAGTCGATCTCAAAAAAGTTACGTAACCAAGTTTAGCAGATAATCAGCAACTTGCTCACTTGATTGCGATTTAATTAACTCTTGTTTTGTGTGAACGTCGAGTGGCAAAATTTCGAGCCAACGCTGGCACACCCAATCGAGTTGTTCAAACGGTTTTTCATCATACAAATCACCGAGTTCTGGGTAAACACCATAAATTTCTTCAAGGCGTTCTTTAAGCACGGCAACCTCATCCGTAATTGGTGTGTGCTGCCAAAAAGGGAGTACTTCAACGTCACCGACTCGAAGACCATCCTCCTCGAATTCATGATGTTTTATTTGAACTCGGCGTTCACCTTGCACAGTGATGCCTAAGAAGCCATCGTTAAGCATTTCAAAGTCAATAATAGTGACCGCAGTGCCAAAAGGCAGAATGTATTCAGAATCATATTTGTCGATACCGGGATCAAACATGCACACCACAAATTCGCTTTGATTTGCCATGCATTGTTTCACTAACCGTGTGTAGCGTTGTTCGAAAATGCGCAATTTGAGCTTTCCGTTCGGCATCACATGCGCCGTTAACGGAAATAGAGGTAAACGCTGCACTTTATCCATACGATACAACTATCCTGAATATTGGGTTGATTTAACATGCTTTACGCATGTCTATTCGGCTTGGATCTAAATTTGTATAACTTAATCAAACCTTTTTCGCTATAAGTCCGTTATGTTAGATAGCAACACCCATGCAACAATATCTATAATGTATTATAAGCTTGTAAATAAATGGAGTTTTGATGCGCCTAAAAATTGGAATAAGCGCCTGTTTACTAGGCGATGAAGTACGTTTCGATGGGGGTCACAAGCGTTCACCCTTTTGCGAAAATGAGCTGGCTAAGCATGTCGAGTTTGTTAAATTTTGCCCGGAAGTCGGTATCGGGTTGCCAGTACCGCGTCCAACCATTCGTTTAGAGTATAAGGATGAGCAAGTTCGCGCAGTCATCCCTAAAACCGGCGAAGACGTTACTGAATCGCTCAAGTATTTCGCGGACAAAGTAAAACCCAAGTTAGCGGATCTATCAGGTTATGTCTTATGTGCTAAATCGCCTAGTTGTGGCATGGAGCGTGTAAAATTATATGACCCTAAGACAGGTAGCGCACGTAAAGAAGCAATGGGATTATTTGCTGAACGCTTGCATCAGCTAGAGCCTGCACTCCCATTAGAAGAGGACGGGCGTCTCAATGATCCACATCTGCGCGAAAATTTTGTTTTACGTGTGTTTTTATATGGTCGTTGGAAGTCGTTAGCGCACCCGTTAAACAAAGCCGCATTGCTTAAGTTCCATACTCAAGCAAAGCTTATCCTCATGGCGCATAATCAGGCCGAATACCGCGCCTTGGGACGTGACGTGGGTGAGGCAAAATCAATTGATGAAGCTTTCTGCCAACACTATATTTTGCGCGTGATGGGTGCATTAAGTAAACCGGCCTCAAGACGTAATCACACGAATGTTCTGCAGCATATTCAAGGTTATTTTAAACAGTACTTAGATAAACAGCAGAAACAGGAATTGAGTCAGTTGATACTCGATTACCATGATGGCACGTTACCTCTGATGGCGCCACTGACGCTGATTCGCCATTATCTGCGAGAGTTCCCTAACGAATATTTAGCTGAACAGTGGTATGTCACACCATACCCTGAAGATTTAAAACTGAGATATGGGTTGTAATTATGGCCGGCGTTGTTTGGTTTAGGAGTGATTTAAGAACCGTTGATAATCCAGCTTTAGAGGCTGCATGTGCAAATCATGAGCAAGTATATGCTGTATTTCTAGTGCCTCAGCAAACTTGGCAAGCGCATGATTGGGCGCCAATTAAAGTTGATTTATGGTGGCGCCATTTGGCGGCGTTTAAAGAGGAACTTGCAGATAAAGGCATCGGTTTTTCTGTCTTTGTTATCGAACGGTTCAGTCAAAGCGGTGCAATAATCGCTGACTTTTGCGAAGAAAACGGTGTACATGCGGTATACGCTAATCGCGAATATCCGCTAGACGAGGTTAAACGAGACAAGCAAGCAGATGCATGCTTTAAACAACGCGATATCGACTTAACGCTATTTGACGGCAACCTGTTGGTCGCGCCAGAACACGTAGAAACAAAGCAGGGCGGCTACTACAAAGTGTTCACACCATTCAACCGAGCTTGGCGTAAAGAGGTTGCGAAAATCAGTGATTGGAGCCCTCAGTCTTGGAGCGTCCAAAATACCGTAGCGATCAGCAACGAGCTACCGCCGTGTCCGTTAGAACGTAAAAATAGTCAAGACTATCCCGTCGGGCGACAAGCCATCATGGGCAAACTGGGTCAATTTATTGAACATCAGGTTGACGACTATAAAGCGCGCCGCGACAAGCCATCCGTTGACGGAACATCGATGATGTCCGCGTACTTCGAAATGGGAGCGATTGCACCGAAAACGGTTGCGCGTGCATTGTCGTCTTTTTCACCCGAATTTCCACACGGACTTGAGCCCGGCGCAGATACCTGGCTTACGGAGGTGGCGTGGCGTGAGTTTTACCAACATCTTATGTTTCATGAACCGCGGTTAAGCCGAGGTGAAAATTATCAAACCGAAACTCAAGGTTTACCTTGGCGAGAGGCTGAAGAGGATTTTCGAGCTTGGTGTGACGGGCGCACAGGCTTTCCTATCGTCGATGCGGGCATGCGACAGCTTAATGAGACGGGGTGGATGCATAACCGCTTGCGCATGATTGTCGCCAATTTTTTAGTCAAAGATCTACTGATCGACTGGCGCAAAGGCGAGCAATACTTTATGCGTAACTTGGTAGATGGCAGCTTTCCGGCTAACAACGGTGGCTGGCAGTGGAGTGCATCGGTCGGCACTGATGCGGTGCCGTATTTCCGTGTGTTTAATCCTGTTCGCCAGAGTGAGAAGTTTGATCCCGACGGAACCTACATCCGTACTTGGGTTAAAGAATTAGCGGATGTACCGAGTAAACATATTCACTGGCCACATTCGTATTTGAAACAGCACAAAACGGGGTACGTGTCTCCGATAGTCGACCATAGCGAGGCACGTGAGCGATTCTTATCGACGTTTAAGCAGGTGAAAAATGGATAACAAAGAGTTAGTAGAAAAGCTAAAGAGCTTTTACGAGGAATTTTCGACTGATCAACTCGATGATTTAGACTCCATATATCATGATGATGTTGCTTTTAATGATCCTATTCACCAAGTCGTGGGCCGTGACGACTTGCGCAAATATTTTGAGCACACCATGGAAAACGTAGAATACTGTCATTTTACGTTTGAAGACGAGGTTGTTGGCGACAAGCAAGCTTATTTGAGTTGGCAAATGCGGTTTTCGCATCCGAAGTTGGCAAATGGTCGCGAAATTATTCTACCTGGCGTATCACATGTGCAGTTTGAGGACGAAAAAATAAGACTGCAAGAAGATCACTACGATCTCGGCGCCATGCTATATGAGCATGTGCCGTTGGTCGGGTTCGTTATTGATAAGATTAAACAAAGGCTGGTGTCATCATGAAAGTGCTCATCACCGGTGCCACCAGCGGGATCGGTCAACAATTAGTAGCGGATTATGCCTGTGAGGGTCACAACGTGATCGCTTGTGGGCGTAATGCCGATGCGCTGAAGAAGTTGGCTGACGAGTTTCCTGACTATGTCGAAACATTACAATTTGACACGGTTGACCGTGAAAAGACGATTGAGCTTTTAGGTTCTATCAACCAAATCGACGTCGCGATTTTAAGTGCGGGTGTTTGCGAATACTTGGACATCGAGTCATTTGATGCGGAGTTATTTGAACGGGTATTTACGGTTAACGTGCAAGGCACAATGAATTGCGTGCAAGGATTGCTTCGTACATTGCAGCCAGGCTCAAAATTAGTGTTGGTTGGTAGTCTCGCGAGACTCCTGCCGTTCACCCGTGCGCAGGCTTATGGTGGCTCGAAGGCAGCCATTCATTATATAACGCGCTCACTCGAAGTGGACCTTGCACCTAAAGGTATTCGGGTACTGTCAATTTCACCGGGGTTTGTTAAAACGCCGATGACTGATGCTAACGATTTTGAAATGCCGATGCGAGTTTCTGTCGATTATGCCTCTCAATGTATTCGTAAAGGTATCGAGAAGAACAAGCGGGATATCGGTTTTCCTACCATTTTTACATTGATGTTAAAAACCATGTCTATTCTGCCTCAAGCGTGGCAAGTAGCGCTCAGTAAACGTATGTCGAAAGGAAATTAATGAAAATAGCAGTTGTAGGAAGTGGTATTGCAGGCTTAACAACGGCATATTACTTAACTGACCATCATGAGGTGACGGTATTCGAAAAAAACGATTATATCGGCGGCCACACCAATACCGTTAAGGTGGATGATAAAACAGGTCCCGTGGGTGTTGATACGGGCTTTATCGTCTTTAATGACAGAACCTACCCGCGTTTCAAACGTCTAATGACTGAAGTGGGCGTGCCGTGGCGCGATACTGAAATGAGTTTTAGCGTGCAAGATCCGGAGTCAGGTCTTGAGTATAACGGGCATACCTTACTCACCTTGTTTGCTCAAAAGCGTAATGTGTTCCGACCCAAGTTTTACAAGTTATTAAAGGGCATTGTCACG
The DNA here is from genome assembly GCA_002685255.1 of Idiomarinaceae bacterium. Taxonomy (GTDB): domain Bacteria; phylum Pseudomonadota; class Gammaproteobacteria; order Enterobacterales; family Alteromonadaceae; genus Idiomarina. The sequence goes on along the minus strand of NYWU01000034.1, from coordinate 91,477 downwards.
TTTAACGAAGCGGCAAAAAAAGCTGCACAAGAGAACAGCGATAATGACCAAGTAACCTTGGGTGAGTTTATTGATTCACTGAATTTAGATGAGCAAGTCGCCCACTTTTATTTGTTGCCGATGATCTCTGCGATTTGGTCTTCAAGCATAAAAGATGCTTACCAGTTCCCGTTGGGCTTTTTCTTACGTTTTTTCTTAAACCATGGTCTGTTGGATATTAGTAACCGGCCGCAGTGGCATACGATCGAAGGTGGTTCGAGTGCCTATATCCCTAAACTAACTGAAAAGTTTAGTCACCGTATACGTTTATCGGAAGATATTACCGAGGTTCGACGCACGGAAAAAGGCGTATCATTGACCTTCATCGATGGTCATGTTGAACAATTCGATCGTGTCGTATTTGCTTGCCACAGCGACCAAGCGTTGGCGCTAATGGTAGATGCCAGCGATGAGGAAAAGCGTATTTTGGGTAGCATCCCATATAAGCTGAATGAAGTTGTATTGCACACCGATCGAGCGTTATTGCCGCTGCGAAAAGCCGCCTGGGCGAGTTGGAACTATCGTTTAAGAGTCGGTGAATCGGCGCAGCGCGAGCCCAGTTCAGTCACTTACAGCATGAATATACTGCAAGGATTAAAGACGCATGCGCACTACCTTGTTACGCTCAATAATAGCGAGGCTATTGATCCGGACAAGGTGATTAAAAAGCTGTTCTACGCACATCCGCAATATAGCACAACGTCAATGGCGGCTCGTAAAGATAGAGACCAGATCAATGGTCATCGCAATACTTATTTTTGTGGTGCGTACTGGTATAGCGGCTTCCATGAAGACGGCGTACATAGCGCCATTGACGTAGTTAATATGATTGCACCGGAGCTAAATATAGATAATGGATAGTGGTATTTATTGGGGGGAAGTGTTTCATGAGCGCCGTACCCCTAAACATCACCAATTTAACTACCGTTTTATGCAATGGTGCCTGTGCCTTGATGAGTTAGATGATATACACCATCAAAGCCGTTTGCTCAGTACCCGGGGCTTTGCGCCGCTGTGGTTTAGGCGTAATGATTACCTAAAGGGCTCAACAGGCGACTTAAAAACGGCGGTGCTCGAAAAAATGAACCAGCTCAACTCGCGAGCGCTTAGCGGTCGAATCTGGTTTGTTGGTAATCTGCGCAGCTTTGGAATTTATTTTTCGCCACTCAATTTGTACTTTCTACAACAGGGTAGCCAGTTTACTCATGTTCTTGCAGAAGTTAGCAACACGCCTTGGTTAGAACGACACTATTATCTCATCGATTTGAGTGATGCTATACCTGAGCATGACAAGGCGTTTCATGTCTCACCATTTAATCCAATGGACATGCGATATCGGTGGTATATTGAACCTCCGAATGACAACTTGTCGGTAACGATAAAAGCCTGTCGTGAAAAGGCTGAGTTTATAGCGGGCATGAAGTTGTCTAGGAGTGAATTAAACCGTAAGTCGATAAAACACGTAATGAAGACAATGCCGTTTATGGCGCTACGAATAATCGGTGGAATCTATTGGCAAGCGTTGAAGTTATTTATCAAACGTATTCCGATATATGACCACCCTAAAACAAAAAAAAGTAAGACCAGATAAAGGGTACGATCGATGTCTCAAGGCGAAACTGTAATGCAAGCACCGCTGACCTATGGCTGGATAGATAAAGCAGCGAAACGTATGACACAGGCACTGCTTGCGCACTTAGGCGAAGGCCAGTTGGTTGTTAAAGAGCAAGGTAAACTGGTGGGTCATTATGGCGACAAGTCTTCAGATTTAAGTGCTGAAATTAATGTACTAGATGCTAAATTTTATGTGCGCTTGTTGACCGGTGGGAGCATTGGCGCCGCGGAATTATTTATTGATAAAGCGTGGGAAACGCCAAACTTAACCGCTGTAATCCAAGTGTTCGCACGTAATATGGATGCGCTCGATAAGCTGGAGCGAAAAGTGGCTTGGCTTACATTCCCAATCAATAAATACCGTCACTGGGCTAATCGAAATCATAAAGCGCAAGCCAAGAAGAATATTTCAGCGCACTATGACTTAGGCAATGAGCTATACACACGTTTTTTAGACACCAATATGCAGTATTCGAGTGCTTTATTTATACAAGGCAATGAGACACTTGAACAAGCTCAACTCAATAAGATGGATCGCCTGTGTCGGAAGTTGGAGTTAAAGCCCGCGGATCATCTTTTAGAGATCGGTACGGGCTGGGGCGGCTTAGCAATTTTTGCCGCGCAGAACTATGGCTGCCAAGTGACGACGACAACGATTTCGGAAGAACAATATCAGTACGTGGCGGAGCGTATCAAATCACTTGGACTAGAAGACCGTATTACGCTGCTGAAAGAAGACTATCGAGATCTCACGGGTCAATACGATAAATTAGTATCAGTTGAAATGATTGAGGCGGTCGGTAAGCGTTATCTGCCAGGCTTTTTCCAAGTTTGTAATGATCGTTTAAAGCCCAATGGTTTAATGAGCATTCAGGCGATTACAATTGCTGACCAACGCTATGATAGCTACTCGCGCTCGGTCGACTTTATTCAGAAACATATTTTCCCTGGCGGCTTTTTACCGTCGCTCTCTCTCATGACCGATTTATTTAAGAAAGAAACATCGTTGGTGGTACGCGATGTGCGAGACTTTGGCGAGAGTTATGCCAAGACCTTAGCCTCTTGGCGTGATCGTTTTAATGCTCGTGCCGGTGAGCTAGAACAGTTTGGTTACGACGAGCGATTTTCGCGCTTGTGGAATTATTATTTTGGCTATTGCGAAGGCGGATTTTTAGAAAAAACCGTATCCGTAGTGCAAGTCACTGCGTCTAAGACTTCATAAAGCGCTACCGAGGAGAACTATGTCTACTTCGCTACAACACAAAATCGTAAGCTTCGTATTATTTAACGTGCTGTGGTTAAGTGCCGTTGCAGGGCGTGACGATTATCTGTGGTTAACGGTCTTATTGGCTGTAGCACAGCTCGGATATAGTTATTGGGTCGCACAAGTCACTATCAAAAAAATGGCGCAGCTATTTGCGGTGGGTCTATTGCTTGAGGCTATTGCCATCAGCGTTGGTGCCATCGATTTTGTTGGCGCTGTTTTCCCATTATGGCTTGTGTTGTTATGGGTCGGCTTTGCGGCTATGGCGCCCGTCGCGCTTGATTGGCTAGCAAAAATGCCGTTAGTGGCGGCGTTGTTAGGCGCGATTTCTGGGCCTTTTACCTATTACGTCGGTATTGGGTTTGGTGCTGGCACAGCGGACTCTTTGTTGTGGACTCTGCTGGTCTACGCCGTGGTGTGGGGTATCTTTATGTTGTTTTTTTGCCGAGCAATGACTGCAAGCCCTAACGAGAGGTTAGTCCTATGAATGCGAAGCTAATAGCAATTGTTGGTGCCGTGGTGGCGTTGGGTACCAGTGCGAAGGTCGAAGCACAACCGCTTGAAGTATGTAAAAAACCGATTGCAGAAGGGTATCAAGAGGTTGGCCAGACGCGCTTGAGTGTGTTGTTTTGGGACGTGTACGACGCTTATCTATATACACCCAATGGTCAGTTTAATTGGAGCGAACGAAAGCAGACGCCAAAAGCATTACTGTTGCGTTATTTACGCGATATCGAAGCTAAAGATTTAGTTGAGACAACCGCAGAAGAATGGGAAAAGCTGGGCTTTAACACTAAGCAACAATCGCAGTGGCTCGATCAACTTACCGCCATGTGGCCTGATATCAAAGAAGATGACTGCCTGTTATTGAGAGAGACCGAGCAAGGTTACGCAGCTTTTTATCAAGGCGAAAAGCAACTGGGTGTCATTGAGTCCGCTCAGTTCACAGAGCAGTTTTTAGCGATTTGGTTGTCGCCAGAGTCACGATTTGAGGAGGAAAGAGATGAACTTATTGGGAAACAGTAGAAAGCGCATTACTCAGTGGACGTTGGCGATACTAACGCTGCTTTCCTTAACGGCGTGCTCGACGGCAATTGAAGATTACCAGGGTGAACAACCGACACTCAAGCTGGAGGAGTTCTTTAAAGGTGATTTGGTTGCACACGGCGTGGTACAAGACTATGCGGGTAAGGTCATTCAGCGTTTCACGGTTGAGATGCAAGGCACTTGGGAAGGCAATGAAGGAACGCTCGATGAACAGTTTACTTATGCTGATGGTCGCACTCAAGAGCGTATTTGGAAGCTGACTAAAACAGGTCCTAACACTTATGAAGGCCGCGCCTCGGATGTAGAGGGCGTAGCGGTGGGCACAACGGCTGGTAATGCGCTGAATTGGGAGTACGTGCTGCAGGTCGAGGTTGATGGAGAGATGATGTCACTATCACTGGATGATTGGATGTACTTGGTCGACGAAAACAACATGATCAACCGTACCCAGATGTACAAGTATGGTTTGCCCGTTGGCGAGATTACACTTTACATTGGCAAACAGTAAGTATCTAAGAAATGATTGTAGAAAATGGCGCAATGGTCGATATAATAGCTATCTTTGAATTTTAAGGTAGTTGAGTCATTTATGGCAGGACCGACGTTTTCCTATAACAATCCGCGCATTAACGGTCAGACCATTTTTGTTAAACGAGGCCCACATTGCGGCAAACTCGGTATTGTAAAACAACAGAATGAAGATGGCTCGTATTTAGTCTCTCAAGCTGACTTTGGTGCTGAGTTAATAAGCTTTAAACGCGAAGAATTTATAGTTTATCGTTATCGCAAAATTAAAGTGCCGATTGAACGGGTAGCGGGGCGTAACCCAGACGTCTTGTAATTCATCGTTTTATATAAAAAAACCAACCGCTGAGGTTGGTTTTTTTGCTCAATAAATAGCATTAAGAGCCGCGCGGCAAACGACAGTTGCCCGATTTCTCGGCTAACTTTTGCTGCCACAGTTCTTTTGCAGTAAGTCCGCCTTTACCGCCTGATTTAACCGTTGCTTTTTTAGCGGCCGGCTTAGACTTGGGTTTCGCTGGAGCTTTGGGTTTGCTGTCTTTTTTAGCCGGTGTTGCACCTTGATCCGCAGTCAGTGTTTCAGCTTCTTCTGCGAGCTGCGCTAAACGAACGTTCTTACCGCCGTTAACACTGTACCAACCGCTTTTCGCCTCAATTGAAGGGGCTTTACCATGTGCTTTTTTGTAAGCTGCGGTGTAATCTGCGAGAACTTTATCTTTATCCAGTTTGCTCATTAATCAAACCCTATTCGATTATAAAAATTTAACAGAAACGATTAAAAAGTAATCTACCTATATGTTTATACCGTTTTTTCGGATTTATGTCTAATTTAAGGTAAAATAATCGGCAAACATGCCGTAAAAGTAGGTGAATAAATGACAATTGAAGTAAGTCAGCTCACTGACTATTTAGATGAGTTGTTAAAAGCACGTCAAATAAAGGATTTTTGCCCCAATGGCTTGCAAGTGGCAGGCAAGTCGCACGTAAAGCGTATCATGACAGGTGTTACTGCGAGTCAGGCATTGGTCGATGCAGCCGTTGCTGCCGACGTTGATGCCTTATTAGTGCATCATGGTTACTTCTGGAAAAACGAACATCAACCTATTGTGGGTATGAAAAAACGTCGTATTAAGGCGTTGTTGGAAGCCGATATCAATTTGATTGCCTATCATTTACCACTCGATGCCCACCCTTCATTGGGCAATAACGCGCAATTGGCCAAGCTAATGAGTTGGTCAATCGACGGTACGGCTAATCCCAATGATCCGGGCAACGTTCTGATGCTCGGTCGCGTTCAACAGCCCTGTACCAGTCAACAGCTCGCCAACGTATTGGTTGAGAAACTAAACCGTCCATTGACGTGCTATGTGCCTCGTCAGCAACCGATTCGCCGATTGGCGTGGTGCACCGGTGGTGGACAAGGGTTTATTGACGAAGCTGCCGCACTCGGTGTTGATGCATTTATTACCGGCGAGGTATCCGAGCAAACCGTGCACAGTGCGCGCGAGCAGGGGATTGCCTTTTTTGCAGCGGGACACCATGCCACTGAGCGGTACGGTGCAAAAGCGCTCGGTGAGCATCTCGCACAACAATTTGACCTCGACGTTAGTTTTGTCGATATCGATAACCCCGCATGAAGAAACAGCAGTCGCGAGGTAATTTTACCGGTATCAGCAAGAAGTTCGCACGCAATATCTATGGCTCGACCAAGGGTCGACTTCGTATGGCCGTGCTGAAACGTGACTTGGCGCCATTCATTGATGGACCTAAGCGAACGGTTTTGGATGTAGGCGCTGGCCTCGGGCAAGTGAATGAATGGTTTCTAGCTAAGGGGCACGCGGTTATTCATACCGATATTGCCCAGGATATGGTGATGGAAGCTCAACAAAATCACGAGCAACTGGGGTTAACACGTCGGGCACAATATATGGTGACCCCCCTCGAAGAATTAGCGACACAGCTGCCTGACCAGCAATTCAGCTTGATTTTATGTCATGCAGTGCTGGAGTGGGTGGATGATGGTAAAGCGGCGCTGCATCATCTTGCCAAGCTTCTGAAGCCAGGAGGCACACTCTCGCTCATGTTTTACAATCGGGATGCGCAATTGATGGCGAATGCGGTGTACGGTAACTTTGACTACATAGCACGTGGTTTACAGGTCAAAAAAACAGTGCGATTGAGTCCGCAGCAGCCACGCCGCCCTCAGGATGTCGAACAGTGGATTACAGAAGCCAAGCTTTGTATTGAGTCAAAAACCGGTGTCCGCTGTTTTCATGATTACCTACGCGAGGTAGAGCATCAACAACGTTATGATGAGCTGCTTGATCTAGAAATGGAGTATAACCAACAATCTCCCTTCCGGGAGTTAGGCCGCTATCAGCATTGGTTGATACGCAAAGCCAGCGAATAATTATTAAGGAGAGAGTCATGGCACAACGTTGCAGTTTTATCGGCTTAGGTGTGATGGGATACCCGATGGCGGGCCACCTTCAGCAACAGGGCTTTGATGTGTGTGTTTATAATCGAACATCGAGTAAAGCTGAACAGTGGGTTAATGAGTACCAAGGTCGTCGCGCCGATACCCCTGCTCAAGCGGCGGCTGATGCAGACTTTGTAATGGTGTGCGTGGGTAACGATGATGATGTACGTAGCGTTTTCTACGGCGATGACGGCGTACTCGCGCAGTTAAAGTCAGGCGCAATCGTTATTGATCATACGACGGCATCAGCTGATCTCGCGCGTGAGCTCGACACGGCAGTTAGACAACATCGGGGGGAATTCTTAGATGCTCCGGTTTCTGGCGGTCAAGCAGGCGCAGAGAAAGGGATACTTACAACGATGATCGGTGGTGGACAAACAACCTTTGATAAAGCGCAGCCTGTATTGAACTGCTATGCGAAGAAAATCGTGCGTATGGGCGAAGCGGGTAAAGGGCAGCTTGCTAAGATGGTTAATCAGGTTTGCATTGCTAATGTCATTCAAGGCGTTGCTGAAGGGTTGCATTTGGCACGGAAAGTGGGGTTGGATCCTGATGCGTTGGTCGATGCCATCGGTGCAGGCGCTGCCGGCTCATGGCAACTGGTTAATCGCTATAGAACGATGTGGGATCAAGAGTATGACCACGGCTTTGCCGTTGACTGGATGCGCAAAGATCTGGGGATAGCGATTGCCGAGGCAAATCGGCATGGAGCGGCGCTGCCGTCGACTGCGATGATCGACCAATATTACGCTGAAGTGCAGAGCCTAGGTGGCTCGCGCTGGGATACTTCAAGCTTGATGGTTCGATTAGACAAATTAGCAGGCGATTGGAAAAAATAAAAAAGGAGGCTGATGCCTCCTTTTTTATGTTTGCAAAGCGAATGGCTTAACGGAAACCGGTACGACGCAATGCGTTAGTAGTAAAGTCACTACGGTCTGGTTCAATGTCCCAGTCCATGTAATCACTTTCTTCGTTACCTAAGCCTAACGAAATGTAGCGACCTGAGTTAAGGTCGTACAGTGCTTCGGCCGCCATCCAAGGCACGTCCTGATTATAGAACTGCGTATTAAGCGCTTCGCCAACACGCCATAATTCACCACGACCATCGTAATGGTCAATGATAGACGCTGTCCACGTATCTTCATCTAAGTACATGGTACGTTTAGAGTAGATATGGCGCTCACCGTCTTTAAGGGTGCCTTCAACAACCCATACACGGTGTTTCTCATAACGGATAAGGTCTTGGTTCATGTGGCCTGCTTGGATAATCTCATCATAATCCAACTCAGGGTTCATGATTTTGAAGTTATTATAAGGAATGTAAATTTCCTTTTTACCCTTCAAATCCCAGTTATATTTATCCGGCGCACCGTTATACATATCGAGATTATCTGAGGTACGTAAACCATCAGCTGCTGTACCTGGACCATCATAGGCTACATTAGGTGCGCGACGGACACGACGCTGACCGGCGTTATAGATCCACGCACGACGACCTTCTTTAACCTGGTTAATGGTTTCATGTACGAGCAATACTGTACCTGTCAAACGCGCAGGCGCTTCTACTTCTTGCAAGAAATAGAACAAGATATTGTCATCTTCTGGACCCCGACCCGATTCCAGATATTCTGGGAATACCAAGGTTTCTTTCAGTTCAACAGGAACGAAATCGCCGCTTGCCAATACCGGGAATTGAGCCACATTACGAGTCACCTTACCACCGCGGAAACGCGTGATATGGTTCCAAACCGCTTCAACACCTGTTTCCGGAATAGGGAATGGAATAGTCGTCACTTCGAAGTTTTGAATACCGTTACCACCCGCTACTAACTCAGCATTTTCTGCATTCTTTTTAATTTTTGGCCAAAGTGAGTCAGGGTAGGTTGCAGAGCGACGCGTTGGATAAACGATCATTTTGTAATCGTCATACTTATTAAACATCGCAATCTGACCTGGCGTCAGGTTGTCTTTATATTGATCGAGGTTATCGTGAGTAATCGTGAACAGTGGTTCGTCACTTGCGAACGGGTCCGTGCCGCGCACAATCTCAACGCTTGCATCAGAATAACCACCATTCCAAGCTGGAATTGAACCGTCTGCATTACCGGCTTTTTCAGCACCAATCGGTGTTAAATCCTTGCCTAAACGATCGGCTTGGTCAGGCGTGACCTTAGCCATTACGCTGGCGGAGATAACTGATAGGGCGAATACACCCGCTTTTAGCATCAGTTTATTCATGGGTAATTTCCTTGTTGTTCTACTTTCGTACATCACTTTGCCAGAGGTTAGACCTGTAAGACAATAGTTTCACTAAAAAAAGCAGGAAAATATGCGAAAAAGGTTTTCAAATGAATATAACCTTATACAATTCTAAGACATTTTTTTTGTTTAGGAGGTTCCATGCGTCTGTCCCCAACCCATATTGGGTTGTTGCTCAGTGGGGTTTTGAGCACTTTTGCATTCGCACAAGAAACCGATGTGTCGTCGCAGCAAGAATTTGATGTGATTTACGCGCCGGCAATGCAAGCAAGCAGCAAACTAATTATAAAAAACCCGCTTATTGCAACCGCTAAGCTATCTAACCGCCTTGTTGCGGTCGGCTCACATGGCAATATCATTACTCGAGATCTCAATAGTAACACATGGAAACAGGCTAATGTTCCGACCAGTGTGTTACTGACCAGTGTCGACTTCGAATCTGACTCGATAGGCTATGCCGCAGGTCACCATGGCGTGATATTAAAAACGACCGATGGCGGCAATACTTGGCAGCGTATCTTTGATGGCTTTGATCTGCTCGATCTTGAAGTTGCGTTTTATCAGCAACGCATTGCAGAACTCGAACAAAAAATAGCCGCAGACGGTGATGAGTCGGGTGATTTGCAGTGGGCGCTTGATGATGCCAAGTTCTATTTAGAAAATGCACAACGTGCAAAACAAGAGACAGGCCCTTCAAAACCGATATTGGATATTAAAACGCTAGCCAATGGCGATGTGCTGGCGGTAGGCGCTTACAACACTTTGTTGGTCAGCCAAGATAAGGGGGCGAATTGGCAACTTATTAGTGGTCGTCTAGATAACCCAAATGGTTTTCACTTAAACGCCATCGCTACGCAGGGCGACAATGTATTTATCGCCGGTGAAGCGGGTACCGCGTATGCGAGCCAAGATGGCGGCGCATCATGGTCGTCGGTTGCACCGCCGTACGATGGTTCATTGTTTGGTGCTCACTTTGATAACCAAGGTCGGTTATGGACCTATGGACTACGTGGCAATATGTTTGTCTCGGACGACTTAGGTGAGCGTTATACCGCAATTGATAGCCCTGCGGATGCCAACTTGATGAGTGGCTACGCGGATACTAAAGGTACTCAATGGATCGTGGGTAACTCAGGTGTCATTTTAGAAATTACGCCCTCTCTCGACGTGACTGAACACACACATCCAAGTAGTGCTGTATTCGGCGATATGGTTGAATTTAACGGCAAAAAAGTACTGACCAGTCGTTCTGGTATTTACTATTGGCCAGCAAAAACAACCCAAAGTGACACAGCGGAAAAGGGGCTAGAGTAGCGTGGATAATAATATCGAAAATAAAAAACCCTCTTTACTCGAGCGGGCATTATTCAAGTTTCGTTTAGGTTGGTTACTGTTATTTGCGGCGGTCACCCTTGTGCTGGGCTACAACGCCGTTCAAGTGCGCCCAGACGCTTCTTTCACCAAAATGATTCCGACTCAGCATCCGTTTATTCAAAATTATTTTGAATACCAAAAGGATCTATCGAGTCTTGGCAACGTGGTGCGTATTGCCGTTGAAAATAAGCAAGGCGATATTTTTGAGCCTGAGTTCCAAGAAACGGTCAAGCAAATTACCGACGAAGTGTTCTACATCCCTGGTGTTAATCGCTCAGGTTTACGAAGTTTATGGACACCCAATGTACGTTGGATGGAAGTCACTGAGGAAGGCTTTGTGGGCGGCCCGGTCATCCCAGACGGTTACGACGGTGGCAAAGAGTCCATCGCTCAACTGAGGGAAAATGTGCTTCGCTCCGGTGAGGTGGGTAACCTGGTTGCGAACAACTTCGAGTCAACTATCATTTATGTCCCTCTCGACGAAGTGAATCCCGAAACGGGCGAAAAGCTGGATTATGGGGAATTTTCGGAGCGCTTAGAAACCTTAGTCCGTGACAAATATCAAAGTGATGAAATTGGTATTCACATTACCGGTTTTGCCAAGTTGATTGGTGATTTGATCGATGGCGCCGAGCAAGTGGGTTTGTTCTTCTTGCTAGCGATCCTTATCACTTTGGCTATGTTGTATGTGTACAGTCGCTGCTGGCGTAGTACCTTCACCGTACTGGGCTGCTCAATCATTGCCGTGATTTGGCAACTGGGAATTATCGACCTGATTGGTAGCGGGATAAACCCATACTCGATGCTAGTACCGTTTTTGGTGTTTGCTATTGGCGTCTCTCACGGTGTGCAAATTATTAATGCCATTGGTTATAATCGCACGCATGGTTTCGACAAATTTGAAGCGTCCAAGCTTGCTTTTCGGAGCTTATACATTGCGGGTCTAACCGCATTGGCGAGTGATGCGATTGGCTTTACCACGCTGATGGTGATTGATATCGCTGTGATAAAAGAGCTTGCGATTGCAGCGAGTATTGGTGTCGCGGTTGTGGTGCTCACGAACTTGGGTTTGTTGCCTATTCTGATGTCGTACTTCGGGGTGTCTGATAAAGGTGTCGAATATCACCGTAAAGCAGAAAGTGAAAAGCACATCGTGGTACGCACTTTTGAGAAGTTTGCTCAGCCTAAGTGGGCCTACAGTGCCTTGGGTATCGCGGTAGTGTTATTGGCATGGGGTCTTTATTATGGTCAGCAGATGCAAATTGGTGACTTAGATAAAGGTTCGCCGGAACTGCGTCCTGATAGTCGCTATAACCTCGATAATGCCTACATCGTTGATAACTACAGCTCAAGTACCGATATTTTCGTAGTCATGGCTGCGACCGAACCGCAGCAATGTATCGCGTACAATAACCTCGAGTTTATGGACCGCTTTAGTTGGCATATGCAAAACACCAACGGCGTACAAGACGTCAAGTCGATTGTATACGTGTCAAAGATGGGTATGTTTGCCATTAACGAAGGTAATTTAAAATGGTTCACCTTAAACCGTAACCAGTTTGTTACCAATGCATCGTTGAGCCGTATTCCAGATGGCTTAATTAATAACGATTGCTCGATGGCGCCGATTATCATTTATCTCGATGATCATAAAGCGGAAACATTGAAGAACGTGGTCGCCTCGGTCGAGTCATTTAAACAGAGCTACCAAAAAGAAGGTATTGATCTGTTAATGGCAGCGGGTAACTCCGGTATTGAAGCGGCAACAAACTCCGTCATTGAAAGTGCGCAAAACAAAATGCTGTTGTGGGTCTATGGTGTAGTGATTTTTCTTTGCTTAATCACCTTTAGAAGCTTACGCACAGTGGCTTGTATTGTCCTTCCGCTAGCCTTTACAACGGTCATGAGTCAGGGCTTGATGGCGGTGCTTGGTATTGGGGTTAAAGTGGCTACTTTACCAGTGATTGCTCTTGGTGTGGGTATCGGTGTTGATTACGGCATCTATATCTATAGTAAGGTGAAAGAGGGCTTACAGCAGGGTATGGATCTACCTAATACGTACCGCTACGCGTTGGAAAACACCGGCAAAGCCGTGGGCTTTACAGGGCTAACTCTGGCGATTGGTGTGGCGACTTGGATCTTTTCGCCGATTAAATTCCAAGCGGATATGGGTATTTTGCTGACCTTCATGTTCCTCTGGAATATGTTAGGCGCTCTGATCTTGATACCTGCGTTAGCGCGTCTATTTAAGGTCGGAAAGCTGCATCAAAAATAAACGCGTGTAATTCACGAAGCAAAATTAAAAGGCGTCGGCTTTAATCAAGTCGGCGCCTTTTTCAGCTATAGCGATGGTCGGGGCGTTGGTATTACCACTGATAGGTGCTGGCATAACCGATGCATCAATAATGCGCAAATTGTTAACTCCGCGCACACAACATCGCGGATCGACGACGGATTGTTGGTCTTGACCCATCCGACATGTCCCGACGGGGTGATAGATCAGGCCGATTTCCTCGGTAATTTGCTGGGCTAGTTCGCTATCTCGATTATAGGGGCGAGGGAACAACCGTTTGCCTACGTACGGCTTCAGCGCATTAGACTCAAGTAAGCTACACACTTTTTTAACCGCGGCTGTCAACGCGACTAAATCATTGGGGTTATCGAAAAAACGATAATTGATGAGTGGCTTTCCAAACGGGTCCTCGGGGTTAACCTGAATGCTTCCGCGTGACTCAGGTCGCAGCAAACAGACATGAATACTGAAACCATGCTGAAGCGTGGGCCACCAGTTATAACCCGAATCTTTAAACATCACGGGTAGCACATGGCACTGAAATCTAGGCTCATTATCATTCGCCCAATCGTTATCGCTTACATCGAAAAATGCACCTACCTCGGCCAATGAATGGCTTAATTGTCCGTTTTTATTGATAAGGTAGTACAAAAGCGCGGGTAAGAGTTTCACTAGACCCCAAGGCGTGAGTGTCAGTCCATTCCGCTTTTTATTTTTCACATGGATACAAATATCCGCGTGTTCGGCAAGATTGTTACCCACTTCGGGCGCATGGTAGACCACCGGCACATGCGCCAAGTTAAGTGATTCGCTGTCACCAACGCCCGAACGTTGCAAGATAACAGGTGATGCGAGTGCTCCAGCGGCGAGAATGACTTCGCGGCGCGCATAAAAATGGTGTTTTTGTCCCTTAGAAAACGCCTCCACACCTTGAGCGTTGTGACCATCAATTAGAACGCGATACACTTCGTAGCCCGATAGTATGGTCAGGTTGCGTCGTTCTGTCACTGGTTTTAAGTAAGCTTTATAGGTGCTACAGCGCTCACCATTCGCCATGGTAAATTGAAATGGGCCTGCACCTGTTAAGGTATCGCCATTAAAATCATGATTATATGGCAGTCCGAGCTCTTGGCAGGCTTCCACAAATGCACGGCAGACGGGGTAATAGGGTACTTTATCACTGACTTTTAACGGACCGCTGTCGCCATGGTAATAGTTAGCACCACGTTGATTGGCTTCTGACTTCTTAAAGTAGGGGAGTAATGCAGAGTAACTCCACTCGTTACCCGCCGCATCAGCCCAACGTTGATAGTCGCTCTGACTACCACGACAGTAAATCATCGCATTGATGGCGCTTGAGCCACCCAACCCTTTGCCTCGCGGTGTGTAGGTTGTTTGCTCAGCAAAGCTTTTGCCGCGGTAAAGCCAATTAAAGGTCGGGCTATGAATAAAGCGGGCAAAGCCAGAGGGCATGGTAGAAAAAAAGCCGGGCCGCTTGCGCCCAGCTTCTAATAGTAAAATGCGGAATCGTCCGTCTTCACTCAGTCGATTGGCGAGCACACAGCCCGCTGAACCGCCACCGACGACGATATAGTCAAAACTATGTTCAAAGCCCTTGCGCGTAGTCATAAAGTGATTTCAGCAGTTGCATGCGATGTTTATTATCCTGATACTGCTGCGCTAAACCTTCAAGCTTTTCTGCAAACTCAGTAATGGAAAGTTGTCCATTACTTGGTTCGGTGAGGCGTTGTCGACAAAATTGTTGCCAGCGTTGGAGCTCATTTTGGTCCAATGTCGCCGGATAATTACGTGCACGGTAACGAAATAATAGCTCGGGTAGGCGATTATCTTGCGTGTTGAGTTCGACACCGGCTAACTGCTCTGGCTTCATCGAACGAATCATCTGCAAGTTCTGCTTATCTTGCGCGTCAAAAAAGCCATCGTATAAGCGCTGGTCAACGTCTAACATCGGTTTTTCGCTGCGGTCCTCCGCTGAATTATCAAATATCGTCATAATACGATCACGGAAATCGCTATTTTGAACTAGCCATTGGGTTCGTTCATTCAGCGTAGTCAAGTCGATTTGGGTACGCTGTTGCGCTTCCGCAGTCAGCGTTGCCAGCGGCGCTAAGAACGGGCAACGATTTAGCGTAATCTGGGTGGCGCCGGGTCGTTGGGTTCCGTTGGTCTCATGCTGCTGACGTGAGGCAAAGAGTAAATCTCGTAATTGCTCAGTCGAATAATCCGCAAAATCTGCTGGATTAATACGTAGATCCCAAGCGATCAGTGCGTTAGCACGTTGAGCGTGAAAACCAATCGGCAGCACAGCCGATACGAAGAAATTATCGGCGCCATACAAACCCGAGACGTGCACCAAAGGCTTAATCTGCTGCCAATTAATGAGGTTCATCAGGTCATTCTTATGGCGATGCTGTAAGGCAAACTGCCACAGTTTCGGTTGCTTCTCGGCAATCAGTTGTGCCATCGCGATGGTCGCTCGGACATCGGACATGGCATCATGCGCTTGTCCGTGATCAATACGATTAGCTTGGGTTAGCTTTTCAAGTCGTAAGGTCACTCGACCATCCGCATCTTCTGGCCAATTTATACCTTCGGGACGCAGCGCATAACAGGCACGTACTACGTCAATTAGATCCCAACGCGAATTGCCATTCTGCCAAGTGTGGGCATAAGGGTCATAAAAATTGCGATAACACAGTGACCTCGTTACCTCGTCATCAAACCGGATGTTGTTATAACCAATAATAATCGTATTAGGTTGACTCATTTCTTGCACAATGGCTTGCGCAAAGTTGGCTTCATTAACGCCTTGATTAAGCGCGTATTGCGGAGTAATCCCAGTAATGAGGACCGCTTCGGGGTCGGGTAAAAAGTCCGGCGTGGGTTGCGCATAGATCGTTAGAGGGCGTCCCACTGGTTGAAAGTCCAACGTGGTGCGCATCCCAGCAAATTGCGCAGGCCTATCAATCAGTGGCCGTGCACCCCACGTTTCGTAGTCGTGCCAGTAGAAGGTGGGTTGGTTTTTATTGTTTTCTGGAACGGATTGCATGTTTCATACCGACTCAATTTAGTTGGCTTGGAGGCTACACCATTGTTGTTAGCCCTGCAATATTAGCACTTTGATGCTGGAGTCGCTAAGAGCGGCCATCATAGCCGCTCAATATGAGTGATTTTCAAGTCGTATGCCTTGTATAGCTTTTCTTCAACATTACGGTGGTCATCGTGATTAATCGCTAGCTCGGCATGTGGCAGTACCCGTTCCGCTAGGCGTCGGGCGATTTCGTCGCGGAGTGCGCGGTCGCTATCCGAGTGTTCAGCCGTGGGGACATTTAGTTGCACCTGCTCGGGTGCGCCGAGGTGATCATAGTTAACGCGATAAGTGGGCATACTGTTACCTCCAAAAACGTTGCATTGTGGTTTCGATTACCCTGTAATGTGTAGTTCAATCCCTTACTCAGGATAGAACGATGAGAATAAAAACAACACTCACAATGCTTACGCTCGCATTAGCGGGAACGTTCACTACAGTGGCCGCGAATGCCGAAACGCACGAACAAACAGACAGTGAAAAACCCATTGCACTGGTTATTCACGGTGGCGCAGGCACCATTACCCGAGCTAATTTAAGCGAGGAACAAGAGGCAACGTACCACGCGAAACTCGAACAGGCATTACAGGCGGGATACGCGATACTTGAGCAAGGCGGCAGTAGCACTGATGCGGTGATTAGTGCGATTCAAGTGATGGAGGATTCCCCCTTATTTAATGCGGGCAAAGGCGCGGTGTATACCTGGGATGGTGAGCATGAACTTGATGCGTCTATTATGGACGGTGCAACGGGCAATGCAGGTGCTGTTGCTGGGGTTAAGACGGTAAAAAGCCCGATAGCACTGGCGCGCTCCATCATGGATAAGTCGGTGCATGTGATGCTCAGTGGCGATGGGGCAGCACAATTTGCTCAGCAGCAAGGTTTAGCGCAGGTTGATAATAGTTACTTTGATACTGACCATCGTTATCAGCAACTCATTAACGCGAAAGAAACGATTCGTAAAAGTGAGCAGCCCGAACAACAAGCTTGGCGCTATCTCGATCTCGATTATAAATACGGCACCGTGGGCGCTGTTGCACTGGATCAGTCGGGTAACCTCAGTGCTGGTACATCAACCGGCGGGATGACGGCTAAGCGTTATGGTAGAATAGGGGATTCACCGATTATTGGCGCAGGAACTTGGGCAGACAATAGTAGTTGTGGTGTCTCCGCAACCGGTCATGGCGAGTACTTTATTCGTTACCATGTAGCAGCGGATATCTGTGCACGAGTTAAGTACCAGAATCAAACGGTAGAAGAAGCCGGTGATGCAGTGATTCATGGTGTGTTAGAGCAAGCCGGTGGCACCGGTGGTGTCATTATCATGGATGCGCAAGGGCATATTGCTACACCGTTTAACACTGAAGGTATGTACCGTGGTTATATTCGCAATGGCAACGTTCATACAGCGATTTACAAAGATGAGGATTAAAGCGGGCGTTTATGAGTCGTACCCCCCAAAAAACTAAACCGCTATCTGCGGAGCAAAAACAAGCGCAAAAACAGGTGCTCGATAAATTTGCCAATGCACTGGCAGAATGTACGTTAGCGGATGCCGCTCTTCTTAGAGGGCGGCTGCGTGGCAGTGTCAAAATTAAAGATGCTGAGCGGCGCGCGCGCGTGCAAAGCCAAATTGAGCAGGATATCGAGGCAGCGCAATTGCATTTGCTCGCGCGGCAAGAGCAACAATTTAAACTGGATTACCCCGAACAACTGCCGGTCGCGCAGGAACGCGAGCGTATTTTAACCGCGATGCGCGAACATCCGGTGGTCATTATTGCGGGTGAAACGGGTTCGGGTAAAACGACTCAGTTACCCAAGATGTTGCTCGAATTGGGGTATGGGCGTAAAGGCACTATCGCACACACGCAACCTCGTCGACTGGCGGCACGTAGTGTCGCCGCGCGTATTGGTGAAGAGCTCGGTGATACGCAAAAGCAGCAGGTCGGTTATAAGATCCGTTTTCAAGACGAAACGGCACCGACCACTGCAGTTAAGTTAATGACCGATGGTATGTTGTTATCGGAGCTGCAAAATGATCCTTTATTGCTACAGTATGACGCAATTGTCATCGATGAGGCGCATGAACGCAGCTTAAATATCGATTTCTTGCTTGGCGTGTTACATCAACTGCGCCGCAAACGCCCCGATCTCAAAATTATCATCACGTCGGCAACGATAGAAACCGAACGTTTCTCTAAGCATTTTGATAATGCGCCTGTACTCACTGTAAGCGGGCGCACGTACCCTGTCGAAGTGCGTTATCGTGACCCATCGGAGCAACCTGAGGCTCAGAATGATGTTCTGGCAAGTTTATTAGATGCGGTGCAAGAGCTGCAAGCCGAAGGTCCCGGTGATATTTTGATTTTCGCCAGCGGCGAACGTGAAATACGTGATTACGCGGAGGCGATTCAAGAACTGCAATTGCGCGATACCGAAGTGTTGCCGCTCTATGCGCGCTTATCGTCGAGCGAGCAGAACCGTGTCTTTCAGTCGCACAGCCAACGCCGCGTAGTGATTGCTACCAACGTAGCGGAGACATCGCTGACGGTGCCAGGCATACGCTACGTGATCGATCCGGGTACCGTGCGCATGAGTCGTTATTCGTACCGAACTAAAGTACAGCGTCTTCCTATTGAACCGATTTCGCAAGCCAGCGCCAATCAGCGTAAAGGTCGTTGTGGTCGTGTGGGGCCCGGCATTTGTATTCGTCTATATAGCGAAGAAGACTTTCTCAGCCGTCCTGAATATACCGATCCCGAGATTCTGCGAACCAATCTGGCGGCGGTTATACTGCAGATGTCAGCGATGCGGCTCGGTGATATCCGGCGCTTTCCGTTTGTCCAAAAACCTGATGAACGGTTTATCAAAGATGGTTTAAATCTGTTGGAAGAACTCAATGCGATTGCGCCGAATCGAAAACAACAGCAACCACGGTTAACAGATACAGGCCGGCAACTAGCACGTCTACCGCTTGATCCCAAACTCGCGCGTATGGTGCTCGCGGGGCATGAGCAGGGCTGCGTTCGCGAAATGCTGATTATTACCTCGGCGCTCAGTATACAAGATCCGCGCGAACGTCCGAGTGATGCACAGGAAAAGTCGGACCAAGCACATGCACGGTTTGCCGATGATAATTCAGACTTTATGAGTTACCTCAACTTATGGAATTACTTAAGAGAGCAACAGAAGACGCTCTCGGGTAATCAGTTCCGTAAGCAGCTAAAGAAAGAATACCTACATTTTTTACGTGTGCGCGAGTGGCAGGATGTTTATACCCAGAGCCGACAAACGGCACGTGAGTTAGGACTACGTATCAATGAGGAACCGGCGACTTACGAACAAGTGCATCGAGCGCTGCTCGCAGGTTTGCTGTCTCAAGTCGGCTTGAAGGATGCGAAACACGAGTATCAAGGGGCCCGTCAAACTCGGTTTCATATTTTTCCTGGCTCTCATTTATTTGGACGCCCGCCCAAATGGGTTGTTAGTGCTGAACTTGTGGAAACGTCTAAGCTCTATGCACGCGTTAACGGCAAGGTCGAGCCTGAGTGGATTGAGCAGGCTGCCGGGCATTTGGTTAAGAAGCAGTATTTAGAACCGCACTTTGAAGCTAAACAAGGCAGCGTTGTTGCTGATGAACAAGTAACGTTGCTTGGGCTGATATTGGTGGCGCGTCGACGTGTGCAGTTTGGTCCTATCGATCCAGCCCTAGCGCGACATATTTTTATCCGTGAGGGGCTGGCGCAGGGTCAAATTAAGCGTCAGTTGCCTTTTATAAAACACAACCTGGATTTAATTGCGAGCGTACAAAAGCTGGAAGAAAAGTCTCGCCGCCGGGATATTCTTGTTGATGAGCAGGAGTTGTTCGAGGCGTACGAGCGCCATATTCCAGAAGGCATCTACAACGAGAAGCTACTTGCGGGCTGGTGGCATAAGGCCGCAAAGTCTGAACCGAAGTTGTTGTTCTTTGATCGTGAAGATTTGATTGATGCTGATACCAGCCATATCACCGAGCAAAGTTACCCTGAGTTTTGGCGACAAGGTAACCTTAAATTGCCGCTGAGTTATCACTTTGAACCCTCCGCTGAAGATGATGGGGTTTCGGTGAATATTCAGTTGGCAATTCTCAATCAAGTCGAGAATGAAGGATTTGACTGGCATATTCCTGCGCTGCGTGAAGAACGTATAACCGCGTTGATTAAGTCATTGCCCAAGCCGATTCGCAGAAACTTTGTGCCGGCACCTAACTTTGCTCAGGCCGTATTTGCGGATATCGAGCCGGGTGAGCTGAGTATGCTGGAAGCCATGTGCAAGAAGCTACTGCGTATGACGGGCGTACGGGTGGAGCCAAGTGACTTTAAGCCCGAACAAATTGATGCTCACTTGCAAATGAATTTTAAAATTCTTGATGGTAAGAAGCTAATACGTCAGGGCCGTGACCTCACGGTGCTTAAAAATGCGCTATCGGGTCGCGTACAGGCGCGTCTTGATAAGACCGCGGGGCAGGAAGTTGAACGTGAACCATTGGAAACCTGGTCGATCAACGATTTGCCCAAGGTGGTAAGCGAAAAGCAGCACGGTTTTGAAATGCGGGCATACCCAGCGGTAACGGTAACGCCTGATGATCAATTACAAGTTCAGATGTTCGATCATCAAAAAGAGGCGGAGCTGGCGCATGCGCAAGGAATTCGTGCCTTAGTGCTTAAACAAGTGCCTTCCCCTATCAAATACTTACAGAAAAGCTTGTCTAATAAAGCCAAGCTGGCGATGTACTTTAACCCCTGGGGTAAAGTTGATGCACTTATCAAGGACTGTATCGATGCGGCAGTGGATAATCTGTATCAAGATTTTGTTGCGGAGCAAGACGAGGTTCGCACGGAGTCTGCGTTCAACGCTTTAGTGGAAAAAACCCGTGCTGAGCTGAATGAGCGCGTTGAACGTATCGCGCAGCAAGTTGAGCAATGTTTAATCCGCTCCAACGATCTGAAGAAACAACTGAAAGGAAAAATCCCATTGGACCAGATTCAATCGCGTGGCGATGTGCAGAAGCAGGTTGAATCACTTGTTTATCGCGGTTTTGTATCTGAAGTTGGTGCCGAACGGTTGCAAGATATTGAACGCTACTTGAGCGCGTTGCAGCGTCGTCTGCAAAAGTTACCTGAAAATCCGAACAAGGACAGGCTGGCAACGTTAATGCTTGATGAATTGACTGAGAGCTACAATGCGTTGGTTAAACGCTATCGCCGTATCGTACCAACTGAGGTTCGTGAGATCTATTGGATGATTCAAGAGTTGCGCGTATCGCTCTTTGCACAGACGCTAGGGACTAAATACCCTGTGTCCGAGAAGCGGATTAAGCAAGCTATAAACGAAATAAAGGCACCTTGAGGTGCCTTTATTGTTTGCTCACCTAATCAAAAGAATTAAGCTGCGTATAAACCTAGGTGCTCTTTAGCATAGGCTTCAAATTCGGTGAAGCCACCAACATGTGTTTCATCAACGAAAATCTGTGGCACTGTGTGCACTGGTTTCCCAACTGTTTTTTCTAAATCAGCTTTGGTGATGCCTTCTTCATGAATATCAACGTAACGATAATCGAAGTCATCACGGTCTGCTTTTAGCTGTTCAGCGACTTCTTTAGCGCGAACACAAAAGGGACAACCTGGGCGACCAAAAATAACTGTAAACATGAATAATCCTCGAATCCTTGAATTTGACTCTATTATCCATATTTAACCGGTGCTCTACAATGTATCCGAACGATGGCGGTTATCGTTTTTTTCGAATGATGAGATTAATGTTCGATATCAAGGTCGGATTCTGGGACACAACAACAGGGTAAAAAGTCACCTTTACGAACATAGGCGAGGGGATCGGTGAGATAGCGAACTGAGCCACTTTTGAGTTTAGAACGGCAGGCACCGCAAAAGCCACTTTTACAGTGATAATGTACCTCTAACTGATGCTTTTCGAGCGCATCGAGTAAAGTGCCTTCTGAAGCGTCAACGGTCAGCTCATGCTGACCGTTGACTTTGACTTTAAACAGTTTCGCTGTCATCAGGCGCGCTAAAGATCAAAATCGCCTAAGTCCGAGGCATCCACGCTGCTGTCGATCTGACCGACCAAGTAGGAACTGATTTCAGCCTCTTGTGGTGCAACCTGCACGTTATCGGATACCAAGTATTTATTCATCCACGGCAATGGGTTTGAGCGCTGCTCCGGGAAAGGCGCATCATAGCCGATCGCCTGCATACGCAAGTTGGCAATATATTCGACGTACTGACACAACATACTTTCATTAAGACCAATCATGGAGCCATCTCTAAACAGGTAATGGGCCCATTGTTTTTCTTGCTTAACGGCTGTCATGAAGATCTCATAGGCTTCGTCGGCGAGTTCTTCGGCGATCTCAGCCATTTCAGGATCGTCCTCACCGTCTTGCCACAGGTTGATCATGTGCTGTGTCGAGGTTAGATGTACGTTCTCATCGCGCGCAATAAGACGAATGATTTTTGCGTTGCCTTCCATAAGCTCGCGCTCTGCAAATGCGAAGGTACAGGCAAAGCTTACGTAAAAACGAATCGCTTCTAACGCGTTAACTGAGTTAATGCACAAGAACAGTTTTTTCTTCAGCTCGCGGCGAGTCACGTTATGCTCTTCACCATCGACGGTGATCTTGCCTTCGCCATGGGTTTGCCACAGCTGCGTGTAGAAAATCAAATCGTCGTAGTAACGAGAGATGTCGTTAGCGCGCAGTTTGATTTGGTCATTAATGACGATATCTTCGAAAATCTCACTTGGATCGCTAAACAGGTTACGCAGAATATGTGTATACGAACGCGAGTGAATGGTCTCAAAGAAAGACCAAGTTTCAATCCAAGTCTCGAGCTCAGGCAGCGAAACGATAGGTAGTAGCGCAATATTAGGGCTGCGACCTTGGATCGAGTCGAGCAATGTTTGATATTTCAAATTTGAAATAAACACATGCTTTTCACTGGCAGTTAGTTTGTTGAAGTCGACACGATCTCGGCTCACGTCGACTTCTTCTGGACGCCAGAAAAAGCTTATTTGCTTTTCTATAAGCTTTTCAAAAATACTGTGCTTTTGTTGGTCATAACGTGCAACATTGACCGAGTTCCCAAAAAACATGGGTTCGGCCAACGGGTTAGTTTGTTCTTGGTTAAACGTTGAATAAGACACGCAAATCGCTCCTTATTAAATCTTGCACGCACCGCCTGCGCAATCGTCGTCTTCTTCAATAACCACCTCGGCAGGGCGATCGCTTTGCTTACGTTGACGCTTTTGTTCAGCGGAAATATCGGATTGGTTATCGGCTGCACCGTCGCGCGTATTGTGATAGTAAAGTGTTTTCACACCCATCTTATACGCTGTTAAAAGATCCTGAAGTAACTGTTTCATAGGTACCTTAGCACCATTGAACTTACCCGGGTCGTAATTGGTGTTTGCCGAAATAGTTTGATCGACAAACTTCTGCATAATGCCGACCAGTTGCAAATAACCCTTGTTGTCAGGGATCTGCCACAATAGTTCGTAATTGTTTTTCAGGTTTTCGTAATCGGGCACCACTTGCTTTGTCACACCGTCTTTAGATGCTTTGACGCTAACAAACCCACGCGGCGGTTCGATACCATTGGTCGCGTTAGAGATTTGCGACGACGTCTCTGAAGGCATCAAGGCGGACAACGTAGAGTTGCGCATGCCGTGCTCTTGAATGTCCTTACGGAGCTGCTCCCAGTCGAGATGAAGTGGCTCTGAGCAGAACGCATCTAAATCTTTTTTGTAGGTATCTGTCGGTAAAATACCTTGAGAGTAGGTGGTTTCATTGAATTTAGGACATTTGCCTTTCTCTTTAGCGAGTTCCATTGACGCTTTCATCAAATAGAACTGAATCGCTTCAAAGGTACGGTGTACGAGACCGTTGGCTGAACCATCGGAATACTTCACACCATGTTTAGCTAAGTAGTACGCAAAGTTAATGACACCGATACCGAGTGTTCTACGGTTCATGGTGGCGTTATAAGCCGCAGGTACCGGGTATTCTTGATAATCAAGTAAACTGTCGAGCGCACGCACGGCAAGATCCGCGAGCTCTTCGAAATCGCTGAGCGACTCAATTTTACCTAAGTTGAACGCTGATAAAGTACATAGTGCAATTTCACCCTCTTCGTCATTGACGTGACTGAGTGGCTTCGTCGGTAGCGCGATCTCTAAGCACAGGTTGCTCTGGCGAACCGGTGCAACTTTTGAGTCAAACGGACTGTGAGTATTACAGTGATCGACGTTTTGCACATAAATTCGGCCGGTGCTCGCACGCTCTTGCATAAACAAGCTAAACAACTCGATAGCTTTAATACGCTTCTTACGAATATTCTCATCGTTTTCGTATTGGACGTATAAACGCTCGAACTCTTCTTGGTCTTCAAAGAATGCGTCATATAAGCCAGGTACATCTGATGGGCTAAACAGCGTGATGAAATCATCTTTGACGAGGCGTTGATACATTAATCGGTTGAATTGTACGCCGTAGTCCAAGTGACGAACACGGTTCTCTTCAACGCCGCGGTTGTTTTTAAGCACCAACAGGTTTTCGATCTCAAGATGCCACAGCGGGTAGAACAGGGTAGCTGCACCACCACGCACGCCGCCTTGTGAACAGCTCTTCACTGCTGTTTGGAAATACTTATAAAACGGAATACAGCCAGTGTGGAATGCCTCACCATTGCGGATAGGGCTACCGAGTGCGCGAATACGACCCGCGTTGATACCAATACCCGCACGCTGAGAGACATACTTAACGATTGCACTGGCTGTCGCGTTAATTGAGTCAAGACTATCACCCGTCTCAATCAATACACAGGAGCTGAACTGGCGAGTTGGTGTGCGAACACCCGACATGATCGGTGTGGGCAACGAGATCTTGAACGTTGACGTTGCATCATAGAAGCGCTTGATGTAGTCCATACGAGTGGACTTTGGATAATTAGCAAACAAACAAGCCGCCACTAAAATATAAAGGAACTGCGCGCTTTCGTAGATATCACCAGTCACTCGGTTCTGTACCAAGTATTTGTTCTCTAACTGCTTAACCGCAGCATAAGAGAAATTCATGTCACGCCAGTGATCAATAATTTCGTCCATCTGATCGAATTCTTGCTCACTGAAATCTTCTAGTAAGTGTGCGTCGTAGCGTTTCTCATCAACCATTTTCTTGACATGGTCGTAGAGGCGAGGGGGCTCAAACTTACCATACGCGCGCTTTCGTAAATGGAAAATGGCCAGTCGTGCAGCCATGTACTGATAGTCAGGCGCTTCTTCTGAAATTAGGTCCGCAGCAGCTTTTATTATGGTTTCATGAATATCTTCGGTTTTGATCCCATCATAGAACTGAATATGTGACTTAATTTCGACTTGAGAAGCAGAGACATTATTGAGGCCTTCTGCAGCCCACATGATGACACGATGAATCTTATCTAAATTCAGTGGTTCACGTTGACCACTGCGTTTGGTAACGAAAAGTTGCTCGTTCATTTTAGCGCCGACTCTTAGCTGTTTGTTATAGATTTGTGGCCACAAGATATTGTGTAATTTTCGGTCTGTATACCAAATGAACACAATATCTAGTAGTCGATGTGTTACAGGCATACTAGATACAACCCGCACATCGATCAAGTATATTTAGTAGTAAATATTCGTTTAAAGCCGCTTGAAATTTTGCAAGCGCTTATCGTGCATAGGCTTGCGTGAAAGTGTAAATTTTATAATTTTTTAGTTGAAAAAATCATGACTTTAGAAACAAGCGTTCTATGCAAAATAGGTGTCATAAAAACTATTAAAAAATGAACGATTTAGCTCACTTATTTCGGTAAAGCGAGTAGTTCTATCAAGGCATTGGGATGCGCGATAGTGTAATCTGCTAACCACTGTTGGGGTTGGTCAGTACTCGCGATATAGCCATACTCTGCAAGGACTGTCACCATACCTGCATTTCGGCCGGCCACGATATCGCGTTCCGCATCACCAATATACACACAATCTTTGGGATCGACAGCAAGTTGTTCGGCTGCGTAATAAAGCGGCTTGGGCGATGGTTTTGCAACCTCTAACGTGTCACCGCAGACGACCACCGAAATACTTTGTAACGCTTCAAATTGTGCTATCAACGGGTGAGTAAGAAATTCGGGTTTATTGGTAACGATGCCTATTTTAATCTGATTTCGGCGAAGTGAACTGAGCAACATCTCGATGCCTTCAAATAACTGACTATGAAGCGCTAAGTTGTTGCGATAAATCTCGAGAAACCTTGGTTTTAGCGCAAGCAGGGCGTTCTCATCGAGTCGCGTTAACCCCAGTAACCCGCGAGAACCATGCGAAGCAACAGGCGTATATATCTCTGCAGGTATCTCCGGCAATCCATTTTCACGACAGACTTGATTGAGCGCAAAGCCCAAGTCCGGTGCTGAATCTAATAATGTGCCATCGAGGTCAAACAAAACTGCAGCTACCGGATGCTTGTTCACGGGGGTCCCTATTGAGTTAGCGGTTGGGTTTATGAAGTACAACGATATAGTTAACGTCAACATCATGGTCATCGAGCATAAAGCCCTGCAAAGGCTTATATACGATGCCACTCATCTTTTTAGCTTGCAATCCATGCGTGTCGGTCATACGCAGCAATTCAGACGGCTTGATAAATCGTTGATGCTGGTGAGTCCCTTTAGGTACCCAGCGTAACACATGCTCAGCGGCCACGATGCCTAGTAGCCAGGATTTCACGTTGCGATTTAATGTAGAGAAAACAGCGTAACCGCCGGGTTTAACCATCTCACATACCGCACTTACAATGGCCGCAGGGTCAGGAACGTGTTCGAGCATTTCCAAACAGGTGACGACATCAAACTGTGCGGAATTTTCTGCAGCAAAGTTTTCAGCGCTGACTTGTTGATAGTCGATACTGAGTTGCGATTCCAATGCATGTAACCGAGCGACCTCTAACGAGTCGTGAGCGAGATCAATACCGGTTACTCGAGCACCACGACTTGCCATACCTTCGGTTAATAAACCACCACCGCAACCGACATCAACAACATGCTTGTTGAATAACCCGCCTACTTGCTGTTCAATAAAGGTTAATCGCAGTGGATTAATTTGATGTAGCGGTTTGAATTCGCCCTCGGTGTCCCACCACCGCGAAGCAAGGGCGGAGAATTTTTCGATTTCTTTTTCGTCAACGTTATTGCTAAGGGCTCTTAAAGAGGCTCGTTCTGACATGTGTTAGAGGTTCCAAATTGGCGTAACTTCTATAGAGTTTACATCAGCGGACGTTTTTGAAAAAGAGGGTGCGTGTTCACCCTGTGACGGGTACAATACCTAATTAATTATAACAACGATTAAGTATAGCTTGAGTTTAGGGATACATATATGAGCGATCTGGCTAGAGAAGTCTCACCCATCAATATCGAGGATGAATTAAAAAGTTCTTATCTTGATTACGCGATGAGCGTGATTGTGGGTCGAGCGCTTCCAGATGTTCGGGATGGTTTGAAACCCGTGCATCGTCGCGTACTTTTCGCGATGAATGAATTGCGGAATGACTTCAACAAACCCTATAAAAAGTCTGCCCGTGTGGTGGGTGACGTTATCGGTAAATATCACCCTCATGGCGACAGCGCAGTTTATGACACCATCGTGCGTATGGCACAACCGTTCTCGCTGCGCTACACCTTGGTTGATGGTCAAGGTAACTTCGGTTCAGTTGACGGTGATTCAGCCGCAGCCATGCGTTATACCGAAATTCGGATGGAGAAAATTGCACATCAGTTGTTAGCCGATCTCGACAAAGAAACGGTCGATTTTGTTGATAACTACGATGGTACCGAGCGCATTCCAGACGTTTTGCCAACTAAAGTGCCTAACCTGATGGTCAATGGTTCGTCGGGTATAGCGGTGGGCATGGCAACCAACATTCCTCCACATAACCTAACCGAAGTTATCAATGGCACCTTAGCGCTGATTGATAATCCAGAAATCAGCATTGAAGAGCTGATGGAGTTTATTCCAGGACCTGACTTCCCAACGGCGGCGTCAATCTCGGGCCGTTCTGGCATAGTCGAGGCCTACAAAACAGGTCGCGGCCGCATTCATTTGCGTGCTAAAGCCGAGGTCGAAGTTGACGAAAAGTCAGGTCGTGAAAGCATTATCGTCAGTGAAATTCCATATCAGGTGAACAAAGCGCGCTTGATCGAGAAAATCGCTGAGTTGGTAAAAGAAAAACGCCTTGAGGGTATCAGTGGCTTGCGCGATGAGTCGGACAAAGACGGTATGCGTATCGTTATCGAGATTCGTCGTGGTGATGTCGGCGAAGTGGTACTCAACCACTTGTACGCCAACACGCAAATGCAAGTCGTGTTCGGTATTAACATGGTTGCGCTTGATAAAGGTCAACCTAAGCTGTTCAACCTTTATCAGGTGTTAGACGCATTCGTTCGTCATCGCCGTGAAGTGGTGACACGTCGCTCGGTATATGAATTACGCAAAGCGCGTGAACGCGCTCACATTTTAGAAGGCTTGGCGATTTCACTCGCGAATATCGATGAAGTGATTGAGCTTATTCGTCGCTCGCCAACCCCAGCAGAAGCTAAGCAGGGTTTGGTCGCGCGTGGCTGGCAGTTAGGCAATGTCGCGGCAATGCTCGAATCCGCGGGTGTGGATGCAGCACGTCCTGAACACTTACCAGAAGAGTACGGTATTCGTGACGGTAGCTACTACCTGACCGAAGAGCAAGCACAGGCTATTTTGGATCTTCGCTTGCATAAGCTGACCGGCTTAGAGCACGAGAAGATCCTAGACGAATATAAAGGTCTGTTGAAACAGATCGAAGAACTCCTGCATATCTTGCGCTCAACTGAACGTTTGATGGAAGTGATTCGCGAAGAGTTGGTTGAAATTCGTGACAACTTCGGTGATGCACGTAAAACGGAAATCACCGCGGCTGCGCACGATATCAGCATGGAAGACTTGATCAACGAAGAAGACGTTGTGGTAACGCTGTCTCACGAAGGCTATGTGAAGTATCAGCCATTAACTGAGTACGAAGCACAACGCCGCGGTGGTAAAGGTAAAGCAGCCACGAAGATGAAAGACGACGACTTCGTTGAACGCCTGTGGGTTGCCAATACGCACGACACCATCTTATGTTTCTCGACCCGTGGTCGCATTTATTGGATGAAGGTCTACCAGTTGCCGTTGGCGAGTCGCGCTTCGCGCGGTAAGCCTATTGTCAACCTATTACCGCTTGAATCGGATGAGCGTATTACGGCGATTCTACCAACCCGTGATTATCCAGAAGATAAGTTCGTCATCATGGCGACTAAGCACGGCACGGTGAAGAAAACACCATTACCTGAATATTCACGCCCACGTAACGGCGGTATTATTGCGCTCAACCTGAATGAAGGTGACGAATTAATCGGTGTTGATATCACCGATGGTGAGCAAGAGATTATGCTTTTCTCAGACGGCGGTAAAGTCGTTCGCTTTAGAGAAGACCAAGTACGTTCAATGGGGCGTACGGCTACCGGTGTGCGCGGTATCCGTCTCGAAGAAGGTCAGAAAGTCGTCAGCCTTATCGTTCCGGGCACTTACGAAGATGAACAACAAGCGGCGATTCTGACGGTCACAGAAAACGGCTTTGGTAAACGCACCTTGGTTGAGGAATATCCGACTAAGAGCCGCGCTACTAAGGGTGTCGTGTCAATAAAAGTCAGCGAACGTAATGGTGCTGTCGTCGGCGCGATGGAAGTCGTGGATGGCAACGAAATCATGCTCATCAGTAACAAAGGCACGCTGGTTCGTACGCGCGTTAATGAAGTTTCTATGGTGGGTCGTAACACCCAAGGCGTACGTTTAATCCGTACTGGTGACGACGAACAAGTGGTTGGTTTACAACGCATTGATGAAGTCGACGAGGACGAACTTGAAGACGTTGTCGTTGAGGGTGAAGTAAGCGAAGCAACATCCGAGCAACAGCCGTCTGATAAACCTGAGGCAAACGATGAGTAAGATTTTCAACTTTTCTGCCGGGCCGGCGATGTTGCCGGCCGAGGTGATGCTACAAGCACAGGAAGAGTTCTTACAATGGAATGATACAGGTGTCTCGGTGATGGAGTTTTCACACCGCGATCCTGCTTACGTAAAAATGGCACAAGAAGCGGAGCAAGACTTGCGAGAGTTGCTTAATGTGCCGGACGACTATCATGTACTGTTTTTGCAAGGCGGTGGTCGCGGTCAGTTCTCCGCAGTGCCCCAAAATATTGCCGCCAAAACCGACACTGTCGATTATCTTGATTGTGGCACCTGGTCGGGTTATGCCATTCGAGAAGCGCAGAAGTACGTAAGCCAAGTTAATGTGGTGGGCGCTGCACAGCAAACAGAGCAGGGCAAACGGATCCAGCCCGCCGGTGAATGGCAACTAAGTGACAATGCGCGTTACTTCCACTACTGCCCGAATGAGACAGTCGATGGCATTGCGATTCATGATATTCCTGATGTGCAGGCGCCTATTGTTGCTGACATGTCTTCTAATATCTTGTCAGCACCACTCGATGTCAGTCGTTTTGGGGTTATTTATGCAGGCGCTCAAAAAAACATTGGTCCTTCAGGTTTTGCTATCGCGATTGTTAAAAAGTCACTTTTAGGTCAACCACAACCTGAAGTGAGTTCGATTATGGACTATCAGCTACAGGCCAAAGACAACTCAATGTACAACACGCCCAACACCTTTGCATGGTACCTCTCTGGGCTCGTGTTTAAGTGGCTTAAAAGACAAGGCGGTCTTGCGGGTATTGGCGAGCTTAATCAACGCAAAGCGAGTGCTTTGTATGACTATGTTGACGCGTCTGACTTCTATCGAAATGAAGTTCACCCTGACTATCGTTCTATTATGAATGTACCCTTTCAGTTAGCTGACGATGAGCTCGATAAACACTTTTTAGAGCAAGCTCATCAGGCCGGTTTAGTGGGCCTCAAAGGTCACCGGTTTGTCGGTGGCATGCGCGCGAGTCTATATAATGCCATGCCTTATGAAGGCGTTGAGGCGTTGGTCGACTTTATGCGCGAGTTTGAGCGTACCCACGGCTAAATCTGCTGATAAAAATAAAAGAACAAAAGAAGGAATGAGCATGGCAAAGTTTGATGCAACCCAGATGGCGAATCCCGGTGTTAGGGAATTACAACCCTATCAAGCGGGTAAACCGATGGATGAACTGCAGCGCGAATTGGGCTTAGATAAAGTCGTTAAGTTGGCTTCAAATGAGAACCCATTGGGGATCAGTGCACGTGTTAAACAAGCCCTGCAGGGTGAAATCGATGATTTAATTCGCTATCCGGACGCTAATGGCTTTTATCTCAAAAGCAAAATTGCTGACAAGTTCTCGGTTGCGACAAATCAAGTGACCTTAGGTAATGGCTCAAATGACGTACTCGAGCTATTAGCGCGTACCTTTGTCAGTGATCAACACGAAGTCATTTTTTCTCAGCATGCGTTTGTTGTTTATCCATTGGTGACTAAAGCGATTGGAGCTACGCCTGTCGCGGTTCCTGCAAAGGATTATGGGCATGACCTTGAGGGTATGCTGGCGGCGATAACGCCCAAAACCAAAATGATATTCGTCGCAAACCCAAATAACCCGACAGGGACATTCTTGCCGACAGATGCACTGTATGACTTTATCAAACAAGTGCCGGATAACGTTATGGTCGTGCTTGATGAAGCCTATTACGAATATATTCCGAACGACGAACGTGCGCCATCCATCGAGTGGTTAGCCGAATTCGAGAATTTAGTGGTGACACGTACTTTTTCAAAAGCCTATGGTTTAGCCGGTTTACGTGCAGGCTTCTCGGTCAGCTCGGCAGCGATTGCAGACTTGATGAACCGCATCCGCCAACCGTTTAATGTCAATGCACTTTCGTTGAAAGCCGCTGAAGTGGCATTAGACGATGATGATTATCTCGCTGAAGCGGTGCGCGTTAATGCTCTGGGGATGCAGCAGTTGATTCGCTTTTGCGAGCAACACAACTTCAATTATATTCCTTCGTATGGCAACTTCCTTACCATTGAAGTGGGACCGGACGCTGATGATATTTATCAAAAGTTATTGCATGAAGGCGTGATTGTACGTCCAGTCGCAGGCTACCAATTACCTAACCACTTGCGTGTAAGTATCGGTCTGCCAGAAGAGAACCAAGCGTTCATTGAAGCAATGGAGCGCATTGTTAAATAAAGGTATTACGTTGTTGAATTTACCTGATCCGCTACACCTTGCACCGCGTTCAGTGTGTAGCGGCACGGTTACGTTGCCGGGCTCGAAGAGCATCTCAAACCGTGCACTGCTCATGGCAGCATTGTGTGGCCAACCTGTGACCTTGAAGAACGTCCTCGAAAGTGATGATACGGCGCGTATGATCGAAGCCTTAACGACACTCGGCGTATCGGTTAGGCGCAGCGAATCGGATCCCTCCGAATACCAAGTCGAAGGCTGTGGTGGTCGTTGGCAACCCACTCAGAACGAGCTTTATCTTGGCAATGCAGGCACCGCCGTCCGTCCTCTTGTCGCTGTGCTTGCGGCCTCATTGAGCAACACGCAAGTAATGCGGCTTGATGGCAATGCGCGCATGCGCGAGCGCCCCATCGCGGCGTTGATTGACAGCTTAACCGCGGCCGGTGCAAACATTCAGTGTCACGCAGAAGCAGGTTTCTTACCGTTGACGATAGAGAGTGGTTTTAAAGGCGGAGAGGTGACTATTGATGGTAGCGCGTCGAGTCAATATATCTCGGCGTTGTTGATGGCTTTACCGTTGCTTTCCGAAGACAGCGAACTGTTATTGATAAACGAGGTTATTTCGGGTCCTTATATTGAACTAACCTTAGCGATGTTGCGTGATTTTGGCATTCAAATAGATAAACACAGTGACCGTCATTACAAAATTCCTGGGCGACAGTGCTATCGTTCGCCAGGCAATTATTTCGTTGAAGGTGATGCAAGCGGAGCGAGCTATTGGATAGGTGCCGCAGCAATTAGTGGTGGGCCAATCACGATTTATGGCGTTGGTAAACAGTCAATTCAGGGCGACGTGCGTTTTGCCGAGTTGGCTCAGCAAATGGGCGCGGAGGTCGAAATGCTGGATAACGCAATTCGTGTATCCCGACGCGTTAAATTGAGTGCGATCGATGTCGATTGTAATGATGTGCCCGACGCTGCAATGACGCTTGCTCCCATGGCGCTCTTTGCTGAAGGCACGACAGTGATTCGTAACGTCGCGAGTTGGCGCGTCAAGGAAACCGATCGATTAGCAGCGATGGCCACTGAACTGCGTAAAATCGGTGCTCAGGTTGAAGAGGGCGAAGACTATTTATCTGTGATGGCACCTCAGCGTTGGCAGCACGCTACGCTGGACACCTACGATGACCATCGCATGGCGATGTGTAGTGCCTTGATTGCATTTTCACCAGTGGGTGTCAGCATCAATGATCCTCAGTGTTGCTCAAAGACATATCCTCAGTTTTTTGATGAATTTTCACGGCTTTGTCACGATTAAAATATAGTCTCATATCAAACTTTGATGTAAACAGCGCGTGACAAAAGATGCAAAATTTTCACAAATGAGTATAATTGCGCGCTTAAATCTGCAAAGAGCAGGGCAAATAGAGGAATTTATGGCGACTCGCGTACCCGTAATTACAATCGATGGGCCAAGTGGCTCAGGCAAAGGCACAGTGAGCCGTTTGTTGGCCGAGAAGTTAGGCTGGCATCTTCTTGATAGTGGCGCAATTTATCGTGTACTGGCGTTAGCCGCTATTCATCATGATTTTGAGCCTGATGAAGAAGAGAAACTTGTCACGTTAGCTTCACACTTGGATGTGAAGTTTGAAGCCGAAGAAGACAAGGGACTCACTCATATCATCTTAGAGGGTGAGGACGTTACCTTAACGATTCGCACTGAGAGTGTGGGCAACATGGCGTCGAAAATCGCCGCTCTACCAAGGGTTAGAGAGGCGTTGTTGCGGCGTCAGCGTGGCTTTAAAGAGTTACCCGGATTGATTGCAGATGGTCGAGATATGGGCACTGTAGTGTTCACCGATGCCGATGCAAAAGTATTCTTAACTGCCTCAGCTGAGGAACGCGCACAACGTCGCTTCCTACAATTGAAGGAAAAGGGTTTTGATGCTAATATTGACCAATTAATAACCGAAATCAAAGAGCGCGATGATCGCGACACCAATCGTGCTGTCGCACCGCTTAAACCGGCTGAAGATGCCTTGTATATCGATTCAAGTGACAAAAGCATAGAAGAAGTCGTGGATTCGGTTATGGAGTTTGCTCACAGCAAACTGTCACAAACTAGCTAGCTGGTCATTAAGACGAGCTATTTAGGGACCTGCTGTAAGGATACGTGCAGGTGATTTTAATAACCCCGCTGAACAGGATGTCCAGTGGATGTCATCTAAAAAGTGAAGTTAATACATATGTCAGAAAATTTTGCACAGCTGTTTGAAGAGAGCCTGAAAGAAGTCGAAACTCGTCCGGGTTCTATCGTTAAAGGTACTGTCGTTGCGATCGAAAAAGATCTTGTTTTAGTCGACGCAGGCCTGAAATCTGAAAGTGCTATCCCTGCCGAACAATTCCGTAATGCTGACGGCGAACTTGAAATCACCGTAGGTGACGAGATCGACGTAGCGTTGGACGCGGTTGAAGACGGTTTCGGTGAAACAATTCTTTCACGCGAAAAAGCTAAGCGCTATGAAGCTTGGCTGCAGCTGGAAAAAGCATACGAAGATAACGCAACTGTTACTGGTATCATTTCTGGTAAAGTTAAAGGTGGTTTCACTGTGGATCTGGGTGGCGTTCGCGCGTTCTTGCCAGGTTCATTGGTTGACGTACGTCCAGTACGTGAAACTGCACACCTTGAAAACAAAGACCTTGAATTCAAAGTTATCAAGCTTGATCAGAAGCGCAACAACGTTGTTGTTTCTCGCCGCGCAGTTATCGAGAAAGAAAACAGTGCAGAGCGTGAAGAGCTTCTTGAGAACTTGCAAGAAGGTCAAGAAGTTCAAGGTATCGTTAAGAATCTTACCGATTACGGTGCGTTCGTTGACCTTGGCGGCGTAGATGGCTTATTGCACATCACCGACATGGCTTGGAAACGTGTTAAGCACCCAAGCGAAATCGTTAATGTTGGCGACGAAATCACTGTTAAAGTACTTAAGTTTGATCGCGAGCGCACTCGTGTATCACTTGGTCTTAAGCAGCTTGGCGAAGATCCATGGGCGGATATCGCAAACCGTTACCCAGAAGGCACTCGCCTGACTGGCCGCGTGACTAACTTGACTGATTACGGCTGCTTCGTTGAAATCGAAGAAGGCGTTGAAGGGCTTGTACACGTGTCAGAAATGGACTGGACTAACAAAAACGTTCATCCTTCTAAAGTGGTTAACTTGGATGACACTGTTGAAGTTATGGTTCTTGAAATTGACGAAGAACGTCGTCGTATTTCTCTTGGCCTTAAACAGTGTAAACCTAACCCTTGGGAAGAGTTTGCTAAGAACCACAACAAAGGCGATAAAGTCTCTGGCAAGATCAAGTCAATCACTGACTTTGGTATCTTCATCGGCCTAGAAGGCGGTATCGACGGTTTGGTTCACCTTTCAGACATCAGCTGGAACGCAACTGGCGAAGAAGCGGTCCGTGATTATAAGAAAGGCGAAGAAGTGACTGCGGTTGTAAT
Organism: Idiomarinaceae bacterium; assembly: GCA_002685255.1. Taxonomy (GTDB): domain Bacteria; phylum Pseudomonadota; class Gammaproteobacteria; order Enterobacterales; family Alteromonadaceae; genus Idiomarina. Next base: position 55,674 of record NYWU01000034.1, on the reverse strand, counting down.
GCAAGTTGATGCAGAGCGTGAGCGTATTTCTTTAGGTATCAAACAGCTTGAAGAAGACCCGTTCAACAACTTCTTAGCGGCGAACAAGAAAGGTTCTATCGTAAACGGTACTATCACTGAAGTAGACGCTAAAGGTGCTAAAGTAGAATTAGCAGATAGCGTTGAAGGTTATATCCGTGCAGCTGACATCTCACGTGAGCGCGTTGAAGACGCAAGCACTGAGTTAAACGTTGGCGATAGCGTTGAAGCGCGTTTCATGGGCGTGGATCGTAAGAACCGTACGTTGAGCTTGTCTATCCGTGCGAAAGACGAAGTTGAAGAAAAAGAAGCCGTTGAGCAAGTGAACAAACAGCAAGATAGCTCTGGTATCAACAGTGCTATGGCTGACGCGTTCAAGGCTGCTAAGACCGACGATTAATTAAACCTTGAGTGAGGAGGGTGCCAAGATGACAAAATCGGAGTTGATTGAGAAATTAACCCTGAAGTTTTCGGACCTTCCTCCGCGAACGATTGAGTCTTCTGTTAAAGATATTCTTGAGCAGATGATTCAAAGTTTGGCAAAGGGTCGTCGCATTGAGATACGTGGCTTTGGGAGTTTCTCACTTCATTATCGAGCGCCACGTATCGGTCGTAACCCGAAAACCGGAGAGCGAGTTGAGTTGGACGGTAAGTACGTCCCTCACTTTAAACCGGGGAAAGAGTTACGGGAACGCGTCGACAATTTTAATTAGTTTGCGTTCGTACGTTGAAAACGGCATGCTATACTGGCATGCCGTTTTTATTTATATGAGGCTCGGAACGTGCTTAGACGGATATTAATATTAGTTCCCATCATCCTCTTGTTTTTGCTAGCACTCGCGTTTGGTGCGCAAAACCCAACCGCTGTCAGTGTAAACTTTTTAGTAGCAAAAGCAGACTTCTCTGTAGCAGGTTTAGCCGCGATTTTTCTCGCTGTTGGTTTTGCCATCGGTCTGGTCTTGTTAATGCTGTATGGCATTAAATGGCGTATGCGCAATGCCAAGTTAGAAAGGCGATTAAAGCGAGCAGAGCAAAAGGCGACTGAATCACGTGAAAAACAGTCGTAAACATTTATGTTAGAACTGTTGTTTTTACTTCTTCCTGTTGCCGCAGCCTATGGTTGGTTCATGGGACGCAACAGTGTGCGTTCAGAAGAGCGTAAAGAGCAGCAACAGTTCTCAAAGAAGTATGCAACGGGACTTAATCTATTACTCTCCGATGAACCCGATAAGGCTGTTGACCTGTTTGTCGAACTGCTAGACGTTGATAGCGACACACTTGAGACTCATTGGACGCTAGGTACTTTGTTTCGCCGCCGTGGCGAAGTAGAACGCGCCATCAAAATCCATCAGAATCTCATTAACAGAAGCAATATCACAGAATACGATCGGCTCAATGCCATGTTTGAGCTCGGTAAGGATTACTTATCCGCGGGCATTTATGACCGAGCAGAGCAAATGTTTGCGCGTTTGCAAGACCACAAATTATTTAGAAGCGCGAGTCGACATTATTTACTCGAGCTTTTCCAAGCGACCCATGATTGGGATAAAGCGATAAAAGTCGCTCTGCGACTTAATAGAGATGACCACATAGAAACCGTGGTAGGACAGTTGTACTGCGAATTATCGTTGACAGAGCAATCGATAGTTAAGCAAATTAAGTATTGTAAAAAGGCGCTTAAATACGATAAGCGCTGTGTACGAGCGAGTATTTTACTGGGTCAAATCTACGCTGGACGTAACCAACTCAGAGAAGCCATTCACTGTTATGAATTCGTGCTTGAACAAGACAAACAGTTTATCCGTGATGTGTTGCAACCCCTCAAAGCCTGTTATACGAGCGTAAATGATGAAGCGGGCTATATCGAGTTTCTTAATCGATGTGTCGCCGCTAACGCAGGTACCAGCGCGGTAATCGAGTTGTCAGAATACTTATTTGAAAACCAAGGCGGTGATGCCGCAGAACGCTTTATCCGTTCAGCGATGGAGCAACACGCAACCATGCGCGGTTTCCACCAGCTCATGGACTTTCACATTCGGGCAGCCGATGTCGGCAATGCTCGTGAGAGTTTACGCATGTTACAGAAAATGGTCGCTGAGCATATTAAACAACGTCCGAGTTATGCTTGCCGCCAGTGCGGCTTCTCAGGACAAACCCTCTATTGGCAATGCCCTTCATGCAAGACATGGGGCTCCACAAAACCCATTAAAGGATTAGACGGTGAATAGCAAAAGCTTACCTTTGATTTACGTTGCGCTCGATTTTGACACGGCGGGAGAGGCTAACCAACTCGTAGAACAACTTGACGCGACGTCAGTTGGGCTTAAAGTTGGCAAAGAATTGTTTACTGCCGCTGGACCTGAGGCGGTTAAACGTTGGGTGAAACAAGGCTTTTCAGTTTTTCTCGATCTTAAGTTTCACGATATTCCTAACACGGTCGCAAAGGCGGTGGTACAAGCGGCACGACTCGGCGTAGACGTAGTCAATGTTCATGCGTCAGGTGGCCGCACTATGATGCACACGGCAAAAGCGGCACTGGAGAAAGAAGGTCACCGCCCGTTATTGATCGCGGTCACTGTGCTGACAAGTATGAGTGATGAAGATTTATCAGAAATCGGTATTCAGCGTAATGCTGAAGAGCAAGTCTTAGCATTAGCAAAATTGACCCAAGCGGCGGGCTTAGATGGCGTCGTGTGTTCAGCTCAAGAAGCGAAAATGTTGAAATCGGCATTGGGTGATGCGTTCAAGTTGATGACGCCAGGTATTCGCCCCGCAGGGAGTCAACAGGATGATCAAAAGCGTGTTATGACACCAGAGCAGGCACAGCAGGCGGGCGTCGATTATATGGTGATTGGTCGACCGATTACAAAAGCAAGTAATCCTGCACAGGTAGCGTCTGAGATAGTTGCATCCTTGGCACATTAATCACGTATTTACAACCAAACTATCCCCATTTTTTCTCCTCTTCACTATGCTTGTTGCGCTGAGTTGCTCAGCGTGGCAAGAGGAGAAATCAATGTTACGTAAATTTTTATTACCTGCGGCCATCGTCGCATTGTCGGGCCTGTCTATTGGCAAAGTAGCGGTAGCTGCGCCCGTGCATACGTCCACAGCACCTTATTTACAAACTGCAGAAAGCAAAGCCGATAAACTTAATATCAATACCGCCACCGCGGCTCAAATAGCAGCGGCGATGGTCGGTGTTGGTAAGTCTAAAGCTGAGAATATCGTTAAGTTTCGCGAGCAACTGGGCGGCTTCAAAAACTTAGATCAATTACTTGAGGTTAAAGGTATTGGTCAGCGCACGCTTGATAAAAATCGAAGCAAATTGACGTTAGAGTAGTGCTACGAGCCAGTGGGAGTAATAAAAAAAGGCTGCCGAGTGGGCAAGCCGTTCGGTTAACGTGGTGCTTTTTTTAGTATCATCCTAAAAGCAACTGCATATAAAAATATCTAATTTTTATTTGTAGTTGCTTTATTACTTTTGAATTCTGATTCCCATACTAAGGTTAAGTAAAGTTATTACCTCAATTTAAAATGCTATTACTATTTAGTGCTCATTGTACGGTACTTAGTAATTTCAAAATGATTTTTGGAATCAATCGCCTGTTGTAATCCCTGCAATTGATTTAGAACGGTTTATACCTTGCATCGCTTGCTTGGTTAAATTGCTAACTTGCGGCTGCCAAGTAGCTGCTAAATTATCGGCTTGTTTGACTTCAGTTTCACTTAACTTGCTTTCCAATTCAGATTTAATCTCTTCGAGGCGCTTATTTTTAGGAATTAATTTTTGAAGTTTTAGGGAAACTAGATAAGCGTCCCGATTACTTTGAAATTCACTGTCTGGTGCTAAGTATAGGGATAGTAAATTAGATAACGATTGTACGTGACCTTGATTGCCAGCTTTCTCAGCCCATTCAATTGCCTTAGCAATATTACCTTTTTGATAGTGAGCTGATGCAATATCATTCTGTGCCAGATTATATCCAGCTTCAGCAGCAATAAGTTTATGTTGAAAAGATTTATCTTTACTTAAAGTTAAACCTTGAATTTCACCAAACTGCCCTGCGTAGTAGCAACCTACTTTATAGTGACCAAGAGGATCATCATTATTAGCAGCCTTTAAAAAAAGCTCAAAAGCTTTGGTAGGAGATTTGGCGACACCAATACCATTATTGTAGAGCATACCTAAATGGTAAGTTGCTTCAGCGTTTCCTGCATTGGATTTTTTAATTAAAGCGTCATATAGCTCATCGGAGTGGGTGAAAAAAGGGATGGCTAGGACAAATATCGAAATAAAGGTTTTAAGTTTTAGCATATGATAACTTCCTGTAATTGTTTATCGTCCTACAAGTATGTTTCTTAAACTAACTTGGAGAATTAGGTAAGTCAAACTTCACTCAAACAAGAAGTCACGCTAACTAATTCGATTTCTTTTGTGTTTTACTGTTTTTGTATTTTCCATAATAAATAATCTTCTCTATAGTCTCCGGCCCTTTAGCCAGTCCTAGTCGCATTGCAGGTGTTTCACCTTTATCATTTTTATTAACGTAGTTGTAATAGACACGATAAATATCAGCCATTTTAGTTAGCATGGCTGGGTTATATGGTGCGTAGCCGTGCCATGTTCGTGAACGATTCGTTGCAGAAGAATGAGGGCGTTCCAAAAGGTTAACGCTTCTTCTCACGTGCATAAAAAATCTATCGACAGCGTGTAGGCTAGCTTTTCTATACAAGTTAGCTTGGTGCTTTTCATCGTATCTGGATATGTTTGTTATTGCCGCTACCAATTTTGCTGGCTCTGGCAGTGTTGCAACAGGATATTCCAACCACTTTTCCGGGGAGTGCTTAATTACTTGGAGTTTATCTAGTCGCTCTAGAATCATCTCATTAACGACTTCTCTAAAATCTTTATTTGATAAATCCTGTCTTGGTATACCGGTACGTTTCTTTATGACCCGATTTGTTTCACTTACAGCCTTTCGCTTTTCATCGACACTCAAATTTTTAGAAGCCCTAACTAAAAAGCCATCGCTAAGACCTTTCAATATATCGTCTTTAAAAATGCTTAAATAGGCAGTTTTCATCCCTGTATCTTGATCCATGTAAAAGCGAGTTTTTCCTGCGTATTCGGTAAGCCTCTTAACGAGAAGGAAATGCGCCATCATTGTATATTCATTGTGAACCAACACACCTTTTGACGGTTATTTTACATCGCCATCAATATGTTCAGAGCTTGTTAAGTCAGATGAACACAACTCTTGTTCAATTTTTTGTGCAACTTGTTCTTGAAGGTTACTTGATTGCGACTCAGACAGTTTAGATTTTTGTTTCGTAGCCAAAGCAAATTCATGTTCAAGCCATATCCTAGCGGTATATCGATGATGCTTGGGTTTTTCATGATCGTTATAAGTATCAGCCAGCAGCTCAATTTCTGATTGGGTTAATCGTTCTTCGAAATTGAAATTGAACGCGAAAATGTAACTAGTCTTTAGACAAGCTGTACTGATTCCATAAAGCTCAGTGTTACGTTTATCTTCTCGCTCTGCTACAAATTTCAAGCATTGGTTATGAATAAAATCTATCTTGTCGTAGAGCGTTTGGGGAGAAATATCTAAATGTTTAATGATCCTTCTTAGCGGTGTGTGCATCAATATCAGATTGAACAACCTGATATTGATCTCTGGTCTCTTTTGCTTTCTGGTCTGCTTACCAATAGTTAAGGTTTTTCCACAATGATTGCACTCATACCTAGGTGTTCCAGCACCTGTATAACCACGTTTTTTAACACTAGGCTCAAAGAATTCAACGGTATAGGTAGGACATTCAGGGTTAGTACACTTGGGTTTCTCTACTTCCAGATATCGACTTAACCGCTCATATTCCTCGATAACAGCTTGATTGCTCTTAAGCATATAGGTGGCTTGAACTATCTCTCCATTGGCTATTCTGTTCTTACAAGCTTTGCATACAAGCGCGGCTTCATTTTTGCCTGAGCCTGATGTTCAGTACAGAGGGTGGTGTTTAGTTACTTGACGTTCTGGTGCATTGCCGTTAAAGCTTTCGTCAGATAATGCTCGATGTGTAGTATCCTCTGGAAATATCCCAAAATTCTCGCATTTAGTAAACTTACAAAAGTTTACTTGCAATCCTTCTGGCTAGATTTCTTTCTCACAAAAAAAAGCACCATAATTAAGTTAACTCACTCAATTATAGTGCATTTTCATCAAATACTAAGTCACTAGCACCACATTAACTGCACGGCTTGCCGAATGGGCAGCCTTTTTTATTGTCCGATCCTAGCCGTTGACCTTAGCTAGAACATTTTGTCATCTCAGCTTTCGCTGATTTGGTCGCGAATGCAATTGAAGCCATTCGCTCAGACTTACTAAATGGCTTGCGTGAGTCTGCTTGCGCGATAGGCAATGCAGTGAACTCTGAATCGCGTACTTGAGCCGTTGCTTTCGTCATGCCTGAAAACGCTTTGCCACCTGAAATCTTTGAAGGTAGCACGGGTTGAGCGACTTCTTTACTCTGCTGGTTATTCTCACGCTCTTGTTTACGGCGCTGACCTGCAGCACGCATATGGCGTGGTGAGCGACGTGAACGATTACGTTCTTTAGATGAATTCTCAGTAGCTGGTGAGGCCGCTGGAGCAGAGGCTTGTTCTGTCGCCTGAGTAGGTGACTGTTCTTGCTCAGCGTCTCTGCCCAACTGTTCTTCAGGTTTAACTTCAGTCGTTTCATCAACTAGCGGTTGCTCAGCTTGTGTCGTCGTGTCTTCGGCTTGAGCAGGTTCAGCACGTTCTTCTGCCTGAATTGCTGCTTCAGACTTCACTGATACTTTCTCTTCAGCGGCATCAACAGCTTCCGCATCAGACGATTCAACGACGTCACTTGCAGCCTTTGATTCCGTCGTTGATGGTTCTGTGGCGGCCTGAGTATCAACGGCTTCCTGTTTAACCAGTTCAGCAGCTGCTTGCATACGTGGATCCATCACCTTTTTCTTAATGACGTCATCTGCCGAAGCTTTATCGACCTGAGCGTTTGTTTCCACTACTGACTCATCTTGCTTTGGCTGGTCAGTTTTTTGAACTTGTTGCTTCGGTTGAACTGCCTTTTCTTGCGCTTTGTCGGGCTGCTTTGCTCGATCCTGCTTATCCGAGCTTTCAGGCTGATTTGCTTGGTTATTTTTAACACGTACAGAGCGCTCTAATTTACGTGGTTCACGACGCTTCTTAGGTTGTGAATCACGTTTTTCTTGCTGCTCATTTTTTGGCTTATCAGCTGTTTGTTGCTCAATTTGTTTATTGACGGTATCAGCCTGTTTACCGTTAGCCTGATTTTGGTTCTGGTTTTGGTTACGGTTTCTATTGCGACCGCGGCGATTACGACGGTTAGCATTCGGACGACCTTCCGTATTACTGCGCTCCGAAGCTGACTTAGCATTGTCATTTGACTTACTGTCAGTTTCGGCATTTGATTTTTCAGCGTCACGTTTATTGGCCGAACGATTATTGTTGCGACGACCATTATTACGGTTGTTACGACGTTGGTTGTTACGACCGCGGCGCTGGTTATTATTAGAACGCTGCTGATTTTCCTGTGGTTTGTCTTCAGCTTCATCAGTGCCTAATAACTTACTCAACCAAAGGCTGATGCGCTTCAGAATTGAAGGTGCCTCGGCTTTTACTTGTGGTTGAGGGTGGGGCGTCGGCGCAGGTGGCGCTGTTGGTGCCTGAAGGCCTTTAAGCGCAGGTTCCTCAAGTTGCTGACGTTCTTTAGTTAAGGTAATTGCAACGCTTTCTTCTTGCTGCTCTGGTTTTTGCACCTGGTTAAAGCTTGCAGCCTCTGGTATCTCGTCATCACGAATGCGAATAACATCAAAGTGAGGCGTATCCATGTGATGATTCGGGATTATAACTGCTTTAACGTTGTGGCGTTCTTCGATCTTAATAACAGAAGCGCGTTTCTCGTTTAACAAGAAAGTGGCAACCGAGACAGGCACCTGAGCTTGTACTTGAACAGTGTTGTCTTTTATTGCTTCTTCCTCAATTAGACGCAGAATCGACAGAGCAAGCGACTCACTTGAACGAATCGTGCCCTGACCGCTACACCGAGGACATACCGCATTCGCCGACTCGCCTAGTGACGGACGCAAACGCTGACGCGACATTTCGAGTAAGCCAAAGCGTGAAATACGGGCGACTTGAATACGTGCGCGATCATGCGCAAGGCTGTCACGTAAGCGGTTTTCAACTTCACGTTGATGACGAGTGGGTGTCATATCGATAAAGTCGATAACCACCAAGCCGCCGACATCGCGCAGACGCAGCTGACGCGCAATCTCTTCAGCCGCTTCAAGGTTTGTCTGAAACGCGGTTTCCTCTATATCGCCGCCTTTTGTGGCGCGTGCGGAGTTAATATCAATTGAGGTAAGGGCTTCAGTTGGATCGATAACAATCGAACCGCCTGACGGTAAGCGGACTTCGCGTTGAAAAGCCGACTCGATTTGGCTTTCAATCTGGTAATGACTGAATAAAGGCACGTCGCCTTCATACAGCTTAACGCGGCTCACAAAGTCGGGACGAATAAGCTGAATGTGGTCACGAACCTGTTCAAACACTTTTTTACTGTCGATCAGCACCTCACCGATGTCGCGGCGCAAGTAATCGCGCAACGCTCTAAAGATAACGTTACTCTCTTGATGAATTAAGAACGGAGCAGCGCGCTTCTCGGCAGCTTCCGTGATTGCTGTCCAGTGGTGAATAAGGACGTTTAAATCCCATTCAAGCTCTTCTTTTGACTTGCCAACACCAGCAGTACGAACAATCAACCCCATCTCTTTAGGCACGTTGATTTCGCTCAATGCGTCTTTCAGTGCAGAACGTTCTTCACCTTCAATGCGACGCGAGATACCACCGGCGCGCGGATTATTCGGCATGAGTACCAAATAACTACCTGCTAAAGAAATAAAGGTTGTTAGGGCCGCGCCTTTTTGACCTCGTTCTTCTTTATCGATTTGAACGATAACCTCTTGGCCTTCGCGTACAACATCTTTAATGTTTGGGCGACCATTAAAAGTGTAGCCATCAGGGAAGTAGGTTTTTGCGATTTCTTTGAGGGGTAAAAAACCGTGGCGGTCAGCGCCGTAGTCGACGAAAGCGGCCTCTAAACTCGGCTCGATGCGGGTAATTTTACCCTTGTAAATATTCGCTTTCTTCTGTTCATGACCTGGGCTTTCGATGTCTAAATCGTACAAGCGCTGGCCATCAACCAGCGCTACACGCAACTCTTCTAGCTGCGTGGCATTGATTAACATTCTCTTCATTTTAGTGACTCAATATCATTGTGCCACTGGTAAGCGTATAGCGGTAGCAGACGTGCTTTACTTCTTTAACTGATTGTACTTGGGGTTCGTCAGGAACCTTGCATGGCCACCCGTTATATTCATTTTTCACAGAATTTAACGTGCGCCTCAAACTATTCTTTATCTGATTGACTGTCTGTCTTCAAATCCGCTCCTCGAAACAAACGGTTATCGAGGGCTACGCTACCCAGTAGCGTTAATTACGAACGTAGCTCGCTGACAAAAATATCTCCAACCTAACCCTGTGCATTCGAAATCTCGGTTAACCGTATCTCGACGTAGGGGAGGAGCATGGTTTGTCGCCAACCACACGATTTATGTCGTCTCAAACCATCCACTGAGTGTGCGCCTTACCTAGGCTGCTGACAACGACTCAGCGTGGCATAAAATTTGACACTTCATTAAATCACAAATGATGCATGCAAGACAAGCACGTTTTTTTGTGCACACGCGCGCAAAGTTGATGTTAAAATAGCGGCATGGACACAGAATTTAATCAAGTGCAGTGGCACGACGTTGCTAGCGACGAAGCAGGGCAGCGTATCGACAATTTTTTAATCGCGCGACTCAGGGGGGTTCCTAAGTCGCTGGTGTATCGTATTTTGCGAAAGGGTGAAGTGCGCGTTAATAAAAAACGCACAAAGCCAGATTACAAAATCAAAGCAGGGGACGCTATCCGAATCCCGCCCGTAAAGGTTTCAGCCAAACCAGAACTGCCATCACCGAAATTAGCAAAGGTAGCTGAACTTGAGCAAGCCATTGTTTATGAAGATGATGCACTCATGATAGTGAATAAGCCCTCGGGGCTCGCTGTTCATGGTGGTTCCGGGCTGAGCTTTGGCCTGATTGAAGGGTTGCGCGCACTGCGTCCAAAAGATACGGCACTCGAGCTTGTGCATCGACTCGATCGGGATACCAGTGGTTTGCTGATGATTGCGAAAAAGCGCAGTGTACTTAAGGCTTTGCACGCCCAATTGCGGGATAAAGAGATGAACAAACAATATCTCGCTCTGGTTCGCGGTCAGTGGCAAAAAAGTGTACGGAGTGTCGAGGCGCCCTTAAAAAAGAACACGCTGAAATCTGGTGAACGAATTGTGCGTGTGGATGCCGAGGGTAAACCCTCCCATACTCGTTTTAGAATCAATCAACGCTATGCGGAAGCGACACTTGTTGAAGCTTCCCCTGTGACGGGACGTACTCATCAAATTCGTGTGCATGCGTTACACGCCGGTCATCCCATTGCAGGTGATCCTAAATACGGTGATGCGCCTTTTAATGAACGCATGCAGCAGGGCGGGCTGACACGATTATTCTTACACGCGTGGCAACTTTCATTTAAACACCCAGTCACTGATGAAACAGTGTCATTCGAAGCCCCGATGGATAGCTCGTTATCGACTATTCTCAGTGAGCTGACGCGAATCTAATAGGTAAACGAGGTTAACGTGGTCAAACTCGTCGTATTTGATTGGGATGGGACACTAATGGATTCCGTCCCGCGTATTGTTTCGGCAATGCAGGAAACGGCTCGCACATTATCACTGCCGGTACCTTCTCGTAGCGAGGTGCAGGAGATTATCGGTATCAGCTTAGAGCCTGCCATCGAGCGTTTATTTGGTCGGCTTGACGCCACGACTCATCAGTCTTTTTTAGCCGTGTATCGCGATGAATACGTGGAGCGAAACCAAACACCATCGCCCCTGTTTACCGGGGCATTGACGTTACTACAACAACTTCAGCAAGAGTCACTGCAGCTGGCCGTTGCAACGGGTAAAGCACGACGTGGGCTTGATAGGGTGTTGGTTGAAACTCAAACAGGCAATTTTTTTGCTGCCACGCGATGCAGCGATGAGAGTGAGGGCAAGCCTTCACCTAAAATGTTGCATGAGCTCATGACTGAACTTCAAGTTGAGGCGCACGAGACAGTGCTTATCGGTGACTCTATTCATGATATGCAAATGGCAAACAACGCTGGAGTGAAAGCGGTGGGCGTAAGCTTTGGTACTCACCCCCGTGAGCGACTCATCGAACATGGCGCTGTCACTGTGATAGATGAACTGATGGGCTTGCCAACTGTGCTACAAAGAATAAAAACTGCTGTTTAAAGGATGAATGATATGGCTCGAACACTTATTCTTGGCTCATCTTCTCCGTACCGACGCGAATTGATGGAGCGTCTTCACCTTGATTTCGAAACGTTCAAACCTGAAATCGATGAGCAAGCCTTACCAGGCGAATCGCCGCAAGCGCTGGTGCAGAGGCTCGCTGAAGCAAAGGCTAAAAAGGTCAGTTTTGCAATGTCTAACGCGACGGAGGCGCTAATCATTGGGTCAGACCAAGTTGCTGTTTGTAATGGCGAGATTCTGGGTAAGCCACACACGAAAGAGCGAGCCATAACGCAGTTACTCAGCTTCGTAGGACGAAAGGTTACTTTCTACACCGGCTTAAGTTTGTACGATGCAGCCGAGAATACAGCGCAAACCGTATGCGAACCTTTCTATGTTACGTTCCGTACCGATCTTACAGAGGCGGAAATCACTCGCTATGTCGAGCTTGAGCAGCCGTTAAATTGCGCGGGTAGCTTCAAAAGTGAAGGGTTAGGTACAGCACTGTTTGCAGAGTTATCAGGAAAAGATCCGAACAGTTTGATCGGGTTACCTACTATTAAGTTGCTTGAACTGTTACGTAATGTCGGCGTGAACCCGCTCGCGTAACCCGATTAAGCTTGTCAGAGTCTGTCATAAAAGGTATCATAAGCCGCCTATGCAAAAGGTCAGAATTCCGGTCAGCGTTGACCCGGTAAAGAGCGCGAATAAAAAGCAAACGTTTGATGGGGTTGTGCCTGTTCAAACATTGAAACGTTTGCAAGAGTTGCTTGCGAAGCCTTGTGAGACTGATCCATTAGTGATCGTCGAGTTTGGCGTAGACGAGCAGGGCATGAGCTATTTTTCCGGTACGGCGTCGGTCAGTGTTATTTTAACCTGCCAGCGCTGTAATCAGCCATTTGAGGTTGATATTACCGCGCAATTTGCGTATGCTCCTGTTTCTTCCAAGCAGGGAGCTGAAGAGTTACCAGAGCGCTATGAAGCGATCGAGACTAACGAATTCGGCGAAGTTAACCTTCATGGGTTAATTGAAGATGAACTCATTTTGGCAATGCCTCTTGTGGCTAGACATGCACCAGAGGACTGCTCAGTAGACCGTGACGCAATGACATGGGGCGAAATTGAGGAAGATGAAAAACCTTCTGATAACCCATTCGCTGTGTTGCAAGAATTAAAGCGTAAATAACTAGGAGATAGCGTAAATGGCTGTTCAAAAGAATCGTAAAAGTCGTTCAAAACGCGACATGCGTCGTTCACACGATGCGCTAAGCGGCCCTACACTGTCGGTTGACTCTACCTCTGGTGAGACTCATCGTCGCCACCACGTAACAGCTGACGGTTATTACAAAGGTCGCAAGGTCGTCAACAAGTAATTGTTGATTCCAGGCTATGCCTGAATTAAAACTAGCGATCGATGCAATGGGGGGCGACAATGGCCCCTCTGTTGTGCTCGAAGCCTTAAAAAATAGCCTTAAGCAGAACACAACGACACAATTCGTCGTGGTCGGTGATGAGGCTATCTTATCCCCCTTACTCAATCAGTTCGACCTTTCCGAACATCCCCAAGTTACACTTGTTCATGCGGAACAAGTGGTAGAAATGACCGATAAACCGGGCGCAACGATGCGTCAAAAGCCACAGTCTTCTATGCGCATAGCTCTAGATATGCATGCTCACGGCGAAGTGGATGGTGTGGTCAGCGGTGGAAACACGGGCGCGCTAATGGCGCAAGCCTATTTTATCCTTAAGCCAATTCCTGGCGTCTTACGACCTGCGTTAATGGCGGCTATTCCCAACATGACGGGCGGGCGATCTTATCTACTTGATTTAGGTGCTAATCCGAGCTGCGACTCAGAAACGTTATTTCAGTTTGGCGTGATGGGTTCGGTGGCTGCTCGAGTGCTCGAATCAGATAAAAATGTTTCAGTCGCGTTACTTAATATGGGGGAGGAAGAACTCAAAGGTAATGACGAAGTACGCACCGCTGCACAGCAGTTGAGTCAATCAGAACACGTTAATTACATCGGTTTTATCGAGGGTAATCATCTGTTCAGTGGACGTGCAGATGTCATTGTATGTGACGGCTTTGTTGGCAATATCGCGCTTAAAAGTTGCGAGGGCCTCGCGACATTGATTATTGACGAGTTAAAGGCTTCGTTGACCTCGCACTGGTTATACAGTTGGTTCTTTAAGTTTTTACAAAAAAGAACTAAAAAATCGTGGCAGCGATTGAAGCCCGACCACTACAATGGTGCAAGTTTGATAGGATTGCGTGGCGTGGTTGTTAAAAGCCATGGCAGTGCGAATGCAAAAGCATTCGAAAGCGCGATTTCTCACGCGATTAAGGAAGCGAATCATCGTCTTCCCGAAAAAATTCAAGATCGTGTCGAATCGGTCCTATTAGAACAACATTAAGCACCCATTTTATGACGTATTCAAAAATCGCCGGTACTGGGCATTATCTCCCGAACCAGCGACGCACGAACGACGACTTAAGTCGACAAGTCGATACCTCTGACGAATGGATTACAGAGCGCACAGGTATAAAAGAACGCCGCATTGCAAGTGTTGATGAAGGCGTGGCCTCGATGGGCGCAGCAGCAGCACGAAAAGCGCTAGATGCCGCCAATATCTCCGCAAATGATATCGATATGATCGTTGTAGCAACGACGTCTGCAGATTATGCATTCCCAAGTGCAGCCTGTGAAATTCAAGCCTTGCTAGGGATAACAGAAACACCTGCGTTTGATGTCGGAGCTGCGTGCTCAGGTTTTATTTTCGCACTCAGTGTAGCTGATCAATATATTAAAACCGGACAACATCAACGTGTTTTAGTTATTGGTAGCGATGTGTTAGCGCGGCTGTGCCATCCCGAAGACCGTAATACGTTGGTTTTATTTGGTGACGGCGCGGGCGCTGTGGTACTTGAAAGTAGCGCTGAAGCGGGTATTCTCTCAACTCATCTAGCCAGTGCCGGTGAATTCGCTCATTTATTGGGGGCTGCGCAACCAAATAGAAGCACAGACGAATCTGAGCGCGGTGGCTGGATGTACATGAAAGGCAATGAGGTATTCCGTGTCGCAGTCGACAAGTTGAGTCGGTTGGTAACTGATACCTTAGCTGACAATGATATGAGTCCTGACCAGTTGGATTGGTTAATTCCTCATCAGGCAAACTTAAGAATTATCAAAGCAACCGCCAAAAAATTGAAACTGCCGATGTCGCAGGTCATTATAACACTCGATAAAACAGGCAACACTTCGGCTGCTTCGGTGCCTATCGCACTCGATGTGGCAGTGCGTGATGGCCGTGTTAAGCGCGGCGACAATTTACTTTTAGAAGCGTTTGGCGGCGGCTTCGCGTGGGGTTCCGCGTTGGTTAAATTTTAGAGGACACTATGACAAAAATTGCTTATGTATTTCCGGGTCAAGGATCTCAATCTCAGGGGATGCTTGCTGACCTTGCTCAAGAACATGCGGTGATTCAGGCAACCTTTGCGGAAGCGTCTGAGGAGTTGGGCTATGATTTATGGACCATAGCGCAAGACGGGCCTGAGGAAAAACTTAATGATACGCGTATTACTCAACCGCTGTTGTTAACAGCGAGTGTCGCGCTGTTTCGCTTAGCGCAGGAGAAAGGGTTACATCAACCCACCGTGATGGCTGGTCATAGCTTAGGCGAGTATTCGGCATTAACCTGTGCAGGCGTGCTTGAATTTCGTGATGCCGTTCGTCTAGTCGCATTACGCGGTGAGGCAATGCAGAACGCAGTGGCACCGGGCGAGGGTGCGATGGCGGCAGTCATTGGATTGGATGACGAGGTCATTGCTGAGTTATGTCAAAAAGCAGCCGATGATGAGGTGGTAACTCCGGTAAATTACAACTCACCTGGCCAAGTAGTGATTGCGGGTCATCGCAATGCAGTTGCGCGTGCGAGCGAATTGCTTAAAGAAGCAGGTGCGAAACGTGTACTTCCGTTGCCAGTGAGTGTTCCGTCACACTGTGAGCTGATGAAACCCGCTGCTGAGCAATTAATGTCCGCGCTAAAATCGGTGACCTTTAAACCAGCGTCATGTGCTGTAATTAATAATGTTGATGTTACGGTTAATGACGATCCGGAGGCGATAAAAGATGCGCTAGTGCGCCAACTGTATTTTCCCGTTCGTTGGACCGAAACGGTCGAAAAGCTGACCGATATGGATGTCCAAGCAGCCTATGAAGTGGGCCCTGGGAAAGTACTCACAGGCCTTTCAAAGCGAATTACCAAAGCCTTTGGGTGCCAAGCACTCAATACGCCCGAAGCTTTTACTACTGAATAAGTAAAGAGGTAGACCATGTTTTCATTAAATGAACAAGTTGCTCTGGTTACAGGTGCGAGTCGTGGCATCGGCCGCAAAATTGCTGAACAATTAGCAGCGCAAGGTGCTTTTGTTATTGGTACGGCGACCAGTGACAAAGGCGCTGAATCAATTTCTGATTATCTTGGCGACAAGGGCCAAGGACTCGCATTAAACGTCAACGAAGTCGACGAGCTTGCCGAAAAAATTAAAGATATTGAAAAGACGCATGGAAAAATCGATATCCTCGTCAATAATGCGGGGATCACCCGTGACAACCTGATGATGCGAATGAAGGAAGACGACTGGAGCGCAGTCATCGATACTAACCTGACTGCTGTATTCCGAATCTGCAAACTGGTTATTCGTGGCATGATGAAGCGCCGTCACGGTCGCATCATCAATATCAGTTCAGTTGTGGGTACGACTGGTAACCCTGGACAAGTCAATTATTGTGCAGCAAAAGCGGGTTTGGTGGGCTTCTCAAAATCATTGGCTAAAGAAGTAGCCGCGCGCGGTATTACCGTAAACTGTGTCGCGCCTGGATTTATCGACACCGATATGACCAAAGCATTAACGGATGATCAGAAACAGGCGATCTATGCTAATATTCCAGCAGAGCGTTTGGGTCAGCCGGAAGAAATTGCCTCTGCCGTAGTATTTTTAGCGAGCAAGGGCGCCGCTTATATCACTGGCGAAACCATTCACGTGAATGGTGGTATGGCCATGGTGTAAAGTCCAAGGGGTATGACCTCTAGGATATTTTTAAATTTTTACTTTATATTTCGCGTTGGTTTCACTAAACTAGCCGAAAATTTTGACACTCGTGAAGACTATTTAAGGATTTTATAATCATGAGCACTATCGAAGAACGCGTAAAAAAAATCATCATCGAGCAACTAGGTGTTAAAGAAGAAGAAGTTAAACCAGAAGCTTCTTTCGAAAATGACTTAGGTGCTGATTCACTTGATACAGTAGAATTGGTTATGGCGCTTGAAGAAGAGTTTGAAACTGAGATTCCTGATGAAGAAGCAGAGAAGATCAAAACTGTTCAAGCTGCAATCGATTACGTTAAGTCGCACTCTGACGACTAATTACACGCAGTTAGCTGTAATACCGAAAGGGCGGCCTATGGCCGCCTTTTTTATGTGAAAATTTACGAGAGTACGTTACACAGCCGAGGCTTGGTTTATGTTTGATACACTCTACGATGCGGATAAGGGATTTGATCGTGGTCTTCAATTCGGTGATGGACATTTCACGACGATCCTGTTCAAACATCAGCAGCCTCAATTATGGCCCTATCATAAACAGCGTTTAATTGCTGCTAGCGAGCGACTCGAGATACCGTTACCTGACAGGCTACTAAAAACAATCGAGGACAGCCTGTTAGCGGCTTGTCGGGAGCACGTAACGGGTGTAGCTAAGATTATTATCACGCGAGGGAATAGTCGTCAGGGCTATCGTTTGCCATCAGACTGTCACCCTAATTGGTATTTAACAACATCAACAAGACCTCAGCTGAACAACTCGGCGGTTAAAGTGGCTGTAGCGGAGACTCGGCTTGGAGAGCAGCCGCTGTTGGCGGGTTTAAAAACACTCAATCGACTCGAACAGGTACTGCTCCATAAAGAACTTAAATCCGCGAGTTTTGATGACTTCATTGTGTGTTCAAGTAATGGTTACGTTACCGAAGCGATTCAAGGTAATCTATTTTGGTATGCTGATGGGGTCTGGTATACACCTAAGCTCGATCGTTGTGGTGTCGCGGGCGTCATGAGAGAAGCGATAATCGAACGTGAGTTGCTCCCCGCGCTTAACATTATAGAAGCGAAAGTGGCTGATTTATGTTCTGTGAGTTCGATGTTTATCACCAATTCGGTAAAGGGAGTGATTCCTGTATCGCAAATACATGATAAGGTAATCAATACTCAAATACCGGTCGATCTAAAAGCATTTATTGATGAAACGTGCGCTTAAATTCCTAACTTTATTTTTATGTCTCGTTGTCTTGATGTCAGCCGCGGTATTCGCATTAACCCAATGGCGGCTGGCTCAACCGCTTGCATCAGCAGGTAATGATGATGTGTTTGAAGTCGCTGTAGGCGATACTGCTCGCTCGATTGTCAGTCGAGTTAATTCACGTTTTAACCGCGATTTTAGTGAACTTGACTATCGTTTAAGCCAATTTCTAGTTGGAGTGGATCGGCTGCCGGCCGGCGTTTACCGTTTATCCTCCAATGACTCGTGGCTATCGCTATGGAGTCGAATCAAGAATAATGAAGAAGCTTTGTTCAGTATCACTTTGATAGAGGGTCAGACCATAACCCAATGGATGACGCAGCTGAATAGAGCGGAATATATGAAGCACACAATTGACGGTGTGGATGAATTGTCGGTAATTATGGGGATTGAGCAAGCATCGGCTGAGGGGTGGTTTTATCCAGAAACTTACCACTATCGTGCACATGAAACCGATCGCTCAATTTTACGCCGAGCACATGATAAAATGAAAACTATCGTGAACGAGGCGTGGCAACAGCGTAATCCCCGATGTGAAGTGGACTCGCCCTACGAGCTGCTCATCTTAGCGTCGATTATCGAAAAGGAAACCGGCCTGTCGGGCGAGCGAGATTTGGTTTCTAGTGTGTTCCATAATCGGTTGCGTGTCGGCATGCGTTTGCAGTCTGATCCGACAACGATTTACGGTATTGATGACTTTGATGGTAATCTTACGCGTGCGCATTTGAGAGAAAAAACGCCCTATAATACGTATCGGATCGATGGCTTACCGCCAACGCCTATCGCCATTCCAAGCGAAGCGGCTGTGCGCGCGGCCGCTCAACCCGTGCCATCCGACTACTTTTATTTTGTAGCCAATAAGCAGGGCGAGCATGTATTCTCTGAGACATTAGAGCAGCACCAACGGGCTGTGCGCCGTTATCAGCTCAATCAAGATACCGAATAGCCAATAGGAAAGATGTTTAAATGGAAGGGAAATTTGTTGTAATCGAAGGCTTAGAGGGTGCAGGCAAAAGCTCGGCTATTGCAAGTATCGTAAGCCATCTTCAGGCCAAGGGTATTCGCACTGAAACCGTACGTGAACCAGGCGGAACGCCGATGGCTGAAGCCATTCGTGAGCTTGTGAAGCAACGTTGGGAAGAGCAGGTGCAACCTGCGACAGAATTATTACTTATGTACGCAAGCCGCGTACAACTGGTAAAAACGGTCATTGAACCTGCGTTAACGGATGGTGTTTGGGTGATAGGCGATCGTCACGACTTATCATCACAAGCGTATCAAGGCGGTGGACGTGAACTCGGTGCTGACCTGCTTAAACAACTGAAAACGATTGCACTCGGTTCGTTTGCACCGGATCTGACCCTGTATCTGGATGTGGACGAAGAAACGGGTTTGCAACGCGCCCGTGGCCGCGGTGAGTTGGATCGAATCGAAGAAGAGGATATTGAGTTTTTTCGACGCACGCGTGCGCGGTATTTGGAACTAGCTAAACGGGACCCCAATATTGTCATTATTAATGCCAATCAAGAAATGCTTAAAGTTCATCAAGCTATTCTGCGAGCTTTAGAGGAGCACTTGTTCTAATGGCTTTTCCTTGGATGCGAACACCTTGGCAACAGCTGTTGGCCGCTTTTCAGTCTCAACGCCTTTCTCATGCTTATTACTTTAAGCATGCGCCCGAGTATGGAACAGCGGCGTTTGCACAAGAATTCATATCGTTATTGCTGTGTCGAAAGCCTGGCAAACGCGCCTGTGGCGAGTGTAAGGCCTGTCTCTTACGAAAAGCGAATAACCACCCAGATATTATTGAATTTAAAGTCGATGATAAGCAAAGTACGTTAGGTGTTGATGAAGTACGCCGTTTAACACGATTCATTCATCAAACAGCTAACCAGGGCGGGCGCAGGGTAATTTACCTTGAGGCCATGGATCGTATGACGGAGCAAGCTTCCAACGCGATTCTAAAGATGCTCGAAGAGCCGCCCGAGGATGTCGTCTGGTTACTAACTGTGCAGCAGCCAGAGCGCATTTTGGCAACATTACGCAGCCGCATGCAATGGCTAACGATATCGTTTCCTAAAGAGCATTCCGAGGAACAACAAGCGCTCGCACAGCAGGTTCTTCGGGCAATCGACAAACAAGCACCTTTTCCTACGCTGGGTGCAAAACAAAACGCGTTACAGTGGATTGACGTGAGCGAACACGTGTTGATCGATCTTTGGAAAGTACATGCAGCCGCACCTCTTGCACAACTAACGTTTCCTGAACTTTACGATAGTTACCGAACAGTCGTTATCAACGGTTTATCATCAGTGCAGCCAATCGATCAAAAAATAAGTGAGCTCCGACAATTAAGGCAGTTATCGACTCAAGCACGTGGGTTAAACCTCGCTATAATCTTGCAAAACCAATGGTTAACTTGGACGCAAGCGGATGCAGGTGATCCCACAACTTAATTATCGCTTTGATACCCCCGAAAGCTTAGCCCGCCATATTTCCCCCATTGATACTTTGCTGATGCTGTGGTGTCGCGTTCGGCAGCTGCCGGCAGAACGCTTGCGAGTATCGGTTATGCTCCCTGACGGATTAGCCCCTTTTAACGGAAAGCTGGTGGTTGGAAGCTCACTCGTTGGTATCGATGGTCACTGTTTAGTAGGACTTATAATTGATGAGCAAGAAGCTTTACTTCGCTTACGCTGTATGGCTTTGATTCAGCCCTATCGGCAAATCTGTGGTACTATTCTGACTCAGTTATTTTAGTCGTTAGGAGCAAGAATGTTTGTCGACTCCCATTGCCATCTGGATAAAATTGATCCTGCCAAAGTCGGTTTAACGCTACAGCAAGTGGTTGATAACGCGCGTGCACAGCAAGTTGAGAAAATTCTCTGTGTTAATGTCACGCTTGAGGATTTTCCGCATATGCGCGATACCGTAGCGGAGTTTGAAGACGTAAGTATTTCTTGTGGCTTACATCCTTTATATGTCGGCGACAACAAAACGCCACTCGATCAAATGCACGCTCACCTAAAACAGCTATCGAGTGAGTCACGTGTGGTTGCTATAGGCGAAACAGGACTCGACTATTTCTACGATGCTGATAGTAAAGCCGTACAACAACAAAGCTTTGCAACTCATATTGATGTGGCTGTTGAGCTGAATAAGCCTTTGATTATTCATACCCGGGATGCACGGGAAGATACTCTGGCTTTGCTTAACAATGGACACGCTGAGCGTTGTGGTGGGGTATTACACTGTTTTACGGAAACGCTTGAGATGGCAGAGCGTGCCATTGATGAGCTTGGTTTTTACATATCAATTTCAGGTATTGCGAGTTTCCGTAATGCTGAGGCGTTAAGAGATGTCGTTAAAGCACTACCGCTTGAAAGATTGCTAATAGAAACAGATAGTCCGTGGCTAGCACCTGTGCCGCACAGGGGAAAGCAAAATCAACCTGCGTACGTAACCGATGTTGCAAAATGTGTCGCTGACACTAAAGGTATCACGTTAGAAGAGGTTGCTCGGGTCACCACTCAGAATTTTTACAACCTGTTTAAAGGCTGTGCATAAGCTTGGGGTATAGTGTTAGCCACTTGGGCCTCACCTAATTAAGCTGTTGATTTAATGGGTTTTTAAAAATTTTAAAAAATCATTAGATCTTTCCAAAATCTGTTCTAGACTAAACTATAACGACTACTTTTTAGTCAGTTGTTATTTTGATTAGCGCACGGCTCATCCCATGAGCCATTCCCCTATACCCGGAGCGAAAGGTTTGCTCCGGGTTTTTTTTAGCCGATTTTGGGCGATCGAATCACACCAGGTACTCGTATGACAAGATACAACAATAGCAAGGAGGTTCCTCGTGTCTGATCAATTCGATAGTAACGAACGCCCCGATTTTGATAGCGAAATAAAGGAAATTGCGAGTTACGTTTCACAGCCACTGACAGCGAGTCAAGAAGCTAAGGATACAGCATACGCGTGTTTACTTGATTCACTCGGGTGTGGATTGTTGGCATTGCGCTATCCAGAATGCACGAAGCATCTGGGTCCACGTTTAGGGCTTGATGCGAGTGCAGGGCAGGTGCGTGTTCCCGGCACCCATTTTAAACTCGATCCAGAGAAAGCCGCTTGGGATATCGGCTGTATTATACGGTGGCTTGATTATAACGACACATGGCTTGCTGCAGAGTGGGGGCACCCCTCGGACAATCTTGGGGCAATTCTCGCTGTAGCTGACTTCGTGAGCCAGCAAAATCGCGCGACAGGTAAAGCCCCTGTGGGGTTAGATACCGTGCTTGAAGCAATGATTAAAGCGCACGAAATACAAGGCAACTTGGCCATCAAAAACAGTTTTAACCGTGTTGGCTTGGATCACGTTCTATTGGTCAAGGTCGCAAGCACGGCTGTAGCTACGTGGCTCATGGGAGGCAGTCAGCAGCAAATAGAAGTCGCTTTGTCACATGCATGGGTCGATGGGCACGCGCTGCGAACTTATCGCCACGCCCCGAATGCAGGCTCGCGTAAATCGTGGGCGGCAGGTGATGCCTGCGGACGGGCCATTAGACTGGCTGATATCGCATTAAGGGGTGAAATGGGAATTCCAGGCGCGCTATCAGCGCCACAATGGGGATTCTACGACGTGCTATTTAGCAAAACCAATCGTGACCAACAGATAAAGCCAGAAAACGAACGACGTTTCCTCTTTGAACGAGATTACGGCTGTTATGTGATGGAAAACATTCTGTTTAAACTGAGTTTTCCTGCTGAATTCCACGCCCAAACTGCGTGCGAGGCTGCGATAAAACTACATGATCAGGTAAAAGGGCGCTTAGACGCAATTGAACGCATCGAAATCACTACTCATGAGTCTGCCATTCGAATTATTTCAAAACGAGGCGCGCTGAATAACCCCGCTGACCGCGATCATTGCTTACAATATATGACGGCCGTATGTTTAGCGTATGGTGAACTTAACGCTGATCACTACGAAGATAGTTTTCATGAGCAGCATCCAGAAATCGACCAGTTGCGTGAGTTAATGGAGGTTTCGGAAAAAGAGTCTTTTAGTGCCGACTATCTCGATCCAGATAAACGTTCGATTGCCAATGCGGTGCAGGTCTTTTTTAAAGACGGTTCGAAAACAGAACAGGTGGTTGTTGAGTATCCTATTGGGCATCGCAAGCGCAGAGAAGAAGGTATGAAAGTGCTGAAATCTAAATTTTTAGCTAATCTGAAGACTTGTTTTCCTTCCGAACGGGCACACCGTATCATGGCTCAGTGTGATGACTCATCAGCGACCAAAGACCTCGCAGCTGATGAGTTTATTCAGCTATTTGCCATGTCGTAAAGTAGCGTTATCTGGCAAGGCTCAACCTTGCCAGATAACTAATCCGATTAAGATCGGGCAGATAAACTTTACATACCACGGCCAAATCTTCCAAAATAACGACTGTTCGATATTTTCAGCACCTTGCTGCAATGCTTTTAGCAGTATATGTTGGCGAAGAACCCAAGTTAACATCATGCCAAAGATAAGTGCCATGATGGGTTGCATGTATACCGTACTAAACGTAATGACAGCACCAAACAGCGATTCAAAGTTGACGACAATTACGCCAGAAATCAAAGTAACGACTGTGGCAATGACCCATGTGCCTGCATGTCGCTCTAAATTTAACTCTTCGCGTAGGGCATTGACAGGGGCTTCTAGCATCGAAATTGAAGAAGTAATAGCGGCTATAAGCATGAGCAAAAAGAAAGCAAAAGCCACGAAGAGACCTGCCAAACCAAGACTATCAAACATCGCCGGTAGTACCGTAAACACGAGTGTGTCGGCGGACTTTAAAGTGCCATCCGCTGCATAAATTTCTACACCATTGTTTTGTGCCACAAACATGGCAGGCAAAATAAGTAAGCCTGCCAAGAAAGCGACACTGGTATCAATTAACGTAACCCAGCCGGCGGTTTTAGGAATGTTCTCTTGACTCGAGAGGTAGGCACCGTAGGTCATCATTACGCAAACACCTAACGAAAGCGAGAAGAACGCTTGCCCCATCGCGCTAATAATCAGTTCGGGCTTAAAGATCTCATTAAAATCAGGGCGCAAGTACATCACTAAGCCTTCTGATGCACCCGGTTGACTGAGTATATAGATAGCCATACCAATCAGCAAAATAAACAACATCGGCATGAGTCGCCGCGACCAACGTTCAATACCCTGATTGACGCCGCCTCGAACCACGTACACGGTAAGCAACATAAACACCAACATCGCGACGAGGTTTCGTTCAACGCTAAAGTCCGTTAGCCATGTAGCAGTCGCATCTAAGCCGATTAATGTCATTAACGGGGCGAGCATATAGGAAAGTAGCCAGCCAGATACGATTGCGTAGAAACTCAATATCAGCGCGAGAACAACTAAACCGACCATACCCGACAATGCCCCAAACATGCGTACAAGCTTACCTTCTGACATGGAGCGGAGTGCGTCGATGGGATTCGTTCGCTTCAGTCGTCCAATGGTAATTTCAGCGACTAACATCGGATAAGCAAGTAGCAGAATCATGACGAGATAAACAAGTAGGAATGCTCCACCGCCGTTGCTAGCGGCTTGCGTCGGAAAACCCCAAATGTTACCAACGCCGACTGCGGAACCTGCGGCGGCAAGTATAAAGCCTAAACGTGAGGCAAAAGCTGGTTTTTGAGATGCCATAATGAGTTCTTATTATTGTTGTTGATTATTGAGTCAATTCGCCGCGCAAGTCCGTTGTAATGTGTTCAATGATGGCTTGGCGAGAGAGGTTTTGTGATAGCAGATAGTGCAGTTTGGTAAGCGCTGCTTCAATTGTCATATCATTACCCGAAACAATGCCGATTTGCGCGAGCGCGTTGCCTGTCGCATACCCATCCATATTGACTCGACCTTTAAAGCATTGCGTACAATTAACGATGATAATGCCTTGTTCAATGCCGCGTTTAAAGCTATCGAGTAACTTTTTATCTTGTGGAGCATTACCGACACCGTAGCTCTGAATAATGAGCGCCTTGACTGGTTGCTGCATCATATTATCGATTAACTTGTGCGAGATACCTGGATAAAGCATCACTACGCCGATCGGCTGTGGCGTCATCTCGGCTACTGACATAGGTACGGAAGGCGGTGTGCTGAGTTCACCTGCATTAAGTTTAATTTGAATACCCGCCTCAAGTAATGAAGGGTAGTTAGGTGATGAGAACGCGTTAAAGCCATTGGCATCGGCTTTAGTAGCACGGTTACCTCTGAATAGTGTGTTATTAAAAAACAGACTCACCTCATTAATCGGATAATTTGCTGCAATATAGAGCGCATTAAGCAAGTTAATTTGACCATCCGAACGCAGAGCGGATAGCGGTATTTGCGAGCCGGTAACGATGACGGGCTTGCCTAAGTCTTGCAGCATAAATGATAGAGCTGATGCGGTATAAGCCATCGTATCTGTGCCATGCAAGATAACAAAACCATCGTAGCGATCGTAGTTTTGTTCGATGTCGCGTGCGATACGAACCCAATCGGAGGGGGTCATATCCGATGAATCCATGAGCGGCGTATATTCGTGGATATCGAAGTGCGGCATTTCTTCTCGAAAAAACTCGGGCAAGTTCTCGACACATTGGCTCAGGTGTCCCGCTGCCGGGACATAGCCCTGAGCCGACTTTTTCATACCGATGGTACCGCCTGTGTAGGCGACGTAAATATTCTTACGTTCCAAACTCTACTCCAAAGGGTGACTGTGTGTTACCACACAGTTTACCGCGGTTGGACGCAGAGTGCACAGTAGGTATAGATATTTTTTGGGTCGTTAAAGTTTTGCAGTGCTTCTGACTCGCTTATCACGTGTCGAACGTTACGCACTAACCAGTTTTGCTCACTTGAAGCAAACGGCCATGACAGATTGGACTGCCCCATGAACTCAGCGAAAAATTGCTGCTGTGGGCTTAAGTCTTGTGTCACGGTGTTGATCGCGTAATCGGTCAGTTCAGCACGCTTGGCGGCTGCCTGGATCGCATCATCAAAATCTCCCAGATTATCAACCAAACCACGTTCCAAGGCTTGGCGACCTGTCCAAATACGTCCTTGTGCGACATTATCAACCGCTTCAGGGGTCATATTACGCGCTTCAGCGACCATCGTAATAAAGAACTGATAAAAGTTTTCAGTCGAGCGTTGTAGTATGCGTGCTTGACTGTCGCTAATACCTTCAAGGGTATTAAGTGACTCAATTTCTGTGGTACTGACACTGTCACTATGCACGCCAATTGCGGCCGCACTGTCTTCAAGCGTCATGACCAAGCCAAATACACCGATTGAACCAGTAATCGTGGTTGGGGCTGCCCAGATTTCGTCCGCTTCAGCGGCAATCCAGTACCCACCCGAAGCAGCGACACTGCTCATTGAGGCAATAACTGGAATTCCTTTTTCTTTCAGCTGTAAAACTTCTTGACGAATAATTTCGGAAGCGAAGCCGCTGCCACCGGGCGAGTCGATGCGCAAAACGACTGCTTTAGTGCGTTCATCCTCACCCGCTTTACGCAATAGGGCCGCTGTGCTGTCACCGCCAATCATGCCTGCGCGCTGTGTGCCATTGACAATTTGACCACGGGCTACCACAACCGCAATTTGATCTTTCTTAGATTCAGCGAGTGGATTGAAGTCTTCGTCCGGTTCAGTGATGTAGGCTGAAAAACCAATGTTACGGAAGGTTTTTGCATCTTCATCGTAACCTGACAGGTTAATCAACTCATTGCGAATTTCGGTGCGTGTTTTAAGCGCGTCGACTAGATTGGTATCTAACGCCATTTGCGCCATATCGCCATTCGCTGATTCAAACGCCGCCATATAGTCGTCGAGCTGACCGCTGGTGATGGTGTCTGAAAGTTGACGTTGTGCAGTGACATCGGCTTTAAAGTGGTCCCACATCGCATCGTACAAATATTCGTTGGCTTCACGCGCTTCATCCGACATTGAATTACGGATGAAAGGCTCAACCGCGGCTTTATAGGTACCGACTTTAAATACATGCGGTTTTACTTTGAGTTTATCGAGTAGCTCTTTGAAATAAACTTGTGAATAATCAAACCCATCAAAAGCAACTGAACCGAGTGGATTCAAATAAACTTTATCAGCGTATGAAGCCAAGTAATATTGATACTGCTCGAAGTAATCACCGGCTGCAATAATTGGCTTGTTGCTGGTTTTAAAATCACTCAACGCTTCACCGACGGCTTGCAGTTTGTTGACACCGCTTGGGTACATTGATGATAGGTCGAGGTACAGCGCACCGATGCGGTCGTCGGTTTTTGCTTTCTCAATGGCATCAACGACGTCCGCTAATAGGACTTCCGGGATCTCATCATCGGCGCCGAACGCACGATTGAAAAACTGGTCAACCGGATCGCGGTAAGTTTTTTCTTCTACCAATATACCATGGGGATTCAATACAAGTACGCTATTATCCGGTACTTCAACGGGATCTTCCTCGCTCACAATGACGGCAATAAAACCGATCAGTAGGGCGAAAAAAATAACATTGAGGATAACGATACGTAACCCATTGATGATTCGCCAAATATATTTAAATATAGAGCCAATAAAACGCATAGGGCCTTCCTAACTTAAGATATAATTCGATAGCTTATACAATCCGTATGTGCTTAACCAGAGTAAGAATGTAACGAAGCATGACAAAAGCTGACAAAATAGAGGTAATATGGACGCGCTAGAACTGCTACAGACACGCTCATCAATGCCGCGCTTAATGGAGCCAGCACCAACCACCGAACAGCTTGAAATTATTAAAAAAGCTGCAGTTCGGGTTCCCGATCATGTGAACCTCAGCCCTTATGCATTTTATCAGTTTATGGGCAGTGATCGACAAGTACTGGCAGACATTTATCAACAGGCTGCGAGGCTCAACGAATTCTCTGAAGAACGCGTTGAACAAGCAGGGCAAATCCCATTTCGCGCACCACTTATCATTACTGCCTGTTTGCGTTACCAAAGGCACGATAAAGTGCCTCGCGAAGAACAGTTCGCCACCACAGCCTGTGCGCTGATGGCGATGCAACAGGCGGCTTTTGCACAAGGACTTGGGGCTATTTGGCGTACGGGTTGGCCGGCTCAAAACGACTACGTGCGCGAGCAATTTAAATGCAGCGAAGACGATGAAATTGTAGGTTTTCTCTACATTGGAACACCGGCAGTGCCGACGCCTATAAAACCTGAGAAGGACTATTCGCCTTATTTTCTAACCGCGAACCAAGTGGCAGAGTAGCGTAATTGAGTGTCTAAAATAAAAAAGCCAGCAACAGCTGGCTTTTTACATTCATATTGGGTAAACGCACGCGTTTAGAATTGCGCCGATTTAGGAGCGCGTGGGAACGGAATCACATCGCGGATATTTTGCATACCCGTAACGTATGACACTAAACGCTCAAAGCCTAGGCCAAAACCTGCATGAGGTACAGTACCGTAGCGACGCAAATCACGATAGAACTCGTACTCTTCAGCCGGCAGATCCATCTCCGCAATACGCTGATCAAGCACATCGAGGCGTTCTTCGCGCGCGCTGCCTCCAATAATTTCGCCAATGCCTGGCGCTAATACGTCCATTGCGGCAACAGTTTTGCCATCTTCATTCTGACGCATATAAAAAGCTTTGATATCACGTGGGTAGTTCTTCAGAATGACAGGCGCTCCGACGTGCTCTTCGGCTAAGTAGCGCTCATGTTCAGATTGCAAGTCAACTCCCCATTCGACCGGGTACTCGAATTGCTTACCACAGTTCTTCAATATTTCGATGGCATCCGTGTAGTCCATGTGAACGAAATCACTATCGACCATACGCGTGAGGCGCTCGACCACATCTTTGTTAATGCGTTGTTCAAAGAACGCCATATCGTCAGGGCGTTCTTCAAGTACTGCTTTGAAGACATACTTCAACATGTCTTCTGCAAGGTGCGCGACATCATCGAGGTCGGCAAACGCAACTTCCGGCTCAACCATCCAAAATTCTGACAAGTGGCGACTCGTGTTTGAGTTTTCCGCTCGGAATGTCGGACCAAAGGTATACACTTTGCTCAACGAGCAAGCGTAAGATTCAACGTTGAGCTGACCGGATACCGTTAAAAATGCCTCTTTACCGAAGAAGTCTTGTGAGAAATCAACATTACCTTGCTCGGTTTTCGGGACATTCATCAAGTCAAGCGTCGAAACACGGAACATTTCACCGGCACCTTCACAGTCCGAGGTGGTAATAATCGGTGTACTAACCCATAGATAACCGTGCTCATGGAAGAAACGATGGATGGCTTGCGACAAGGTGTTGCGAACACGCATGACAGCGCCTGTCACATTGGTGCGCGGGCGTAAATGTGCGTATTCGCGCAAATATTCCATGCTGTGGCGCTTAGGTGCCATCGGGTAGGTATCTGGATCCTCGACCCAGCCATAGACTTTTACGCCAGTCGCCTGCAGTTCGAATGACTGCCCTTTACCTTGTGACTCAACCACCACACCGGTGATCGCCACTGAGCACCCGGTGGTCAATTTGAGCACTTCGGACTCATAATTAGGTAATTCAGCAGGCACAACAGCCTGGATGGCATCAAAGCATGAGCCATCATGTACGTTAATAAATGAAATACCCGCTTTTGAATCACGCCGCGTCCGTACCCATCCACGGACCGTAACTGTTTCATCAACGGCGACTTTTCCTGCTAACACATCCACGACAGAAGCATACGACATGGGTAAGAAATCTCCGAAATGCAAATTTAACTAAATAAAGGTTGCTATGTTACCTGTCTTTGGCACAGACTCAAGTAGGATCCTATTAAAACTGACGATATGCGTAGCAATGACAGCAAACGACTGCAAAAATTAAGTGCATGGCGTCGCGTGATGGGGACGCTTTCAATTCTTGGCTGGTTGATTTTCATCGCGGCACTCATTATTTACGATTTCGCCAAACCCGAAACGGGCACGATGTTTAGTGAGTGGACCGGTATCGATCTGCGCACAACATGGGTGAGCAGTTTAGCAGGGCTCTATTTATTCTTAATGGCACTCGGTTTGGTTGTCAGTTTGATTGCTTGCATACTCAATATTTGGTTGCATCAAAAACGACGGGCTCACATTTGGATAAACACGCTGATACTGGGATTAGCTAGCATCAGCGGTCTACTATTGTTCTTTTACGGCTTTAGCTAGTAACTGATTTGAGGTATTGCGCAATAGCATGAGTCAGTTTACTGAGCTGTTGAGTACTAATGCAGTAGGGGGGCATGATGTACATGAGCCGGCCAAATGGGCGTATCCACACACCCAGCTCAACAAACAATGCCTGCGTGCGCGCAACATCGACGGCATTGTTAAGCTCCACAACGCCAATAGCCCCGAGAACGCGCACATTATTTACTTCAGGATGCTGGTTTAAAGGTATTAATTCTTCAATCAGCTGTTGCTCAATCTGCTGAACCTGTGCTCGCCAATTGCCTTGTTGAATTAATGCTAACGAAGCACTTGCGACAGCGCAGGCAAGAGGGTTTCCCATAAACGTAGGACCGTGCATCAAAGCGCCACCCCCTTGACCTTGACCGATCGCCTCAGCGACTTTTGCATGAGTGAGCGTCGCAGCCAGTGTCATATAACCACCGGTTAACGCCTTTCCTACGCACATGATATCGGGCACTATACCCGCGTGATCGCAACCAAACAGTTGTCCTGTGCGACCAAAACCGGTGGCTATTTCGTCGGCTATGAGTAGCACATTATACTGGTCGCATAAGCGTCTAAGTTGCTTTAGGTATTCTGGGTGATAGAACCGCATGCCACCGGCGCCCTGAACCACCGGCTCGACAATCACTGCCGCAATCACACCATGATGTTGCTCCAATTCCTGTTGAATAGCATTGAGGCTGCTTGGATCCCACGCTGCACCAAACTCGACCGCTGGACGCTCAACAAAACGTTGATTACATAAAGCGTGTCGAAACATATGATGCATACCATTAACGGGGTCACAGACTGACATGGCTGCAAAGGTGTCACCATGGTAGCCACCCCGTATAGTCAGGAGTTGGCTTTTTTCCGGCTGTTCAATAGAAAACCAATACTGAAGCGCCATTTTTATCGCAACTTCCACACTGACTGAGCCGGAATCGGCAATAAATACGCGATCAAGTGGTGCGGGCGTCAGATCAATTAAGCGCTCAACCATTTCGATTGCAGGTTGATGGGTGAGGCCACCAAACATGACGTGACTCATTTTATCGGCTTGCGCGTGCACTGCGGCATTGAGCTGAGGATGGTTATAACCGTGGATTGCAGCCCACCAAGAGGACATACCGTCAACTAAGCGTTCACCTGAGCTCAACGTAATCTCGCACCCATGCGCCGACGCCACGTGATAGCAGGGTAAGGGATCTGTCATGGAAGTGTAGGGGTGCCATATATGTTGCTGGTCAAACTCGATAGCTTGCTGTAACGATTTGCTCACTTTATAACCTCTTGTAAAGTTTTTCGTTCGTAAAAAATTGACAGTTTATCGATTAGCAGTAATCTAGTCGAGCATGAGAAGCCAATAAATAAAAGAGAATAGCGATATGAGCGCGCAAAGCCAGACTTCGATACGAAACGATTGGTCCCTTGATGAGGTCAGTCGACTCCTTACCTTACCATTCAATGATTTGGTGTATCAGGCACAAACTGTGCATCGTCAACACTTTGACCCTAATCAGGTTCAGGTCAGTACTTTGCTATCAATTAAAACGGGGGCATGTCCCGAGGATTGTAAATATTGCCCACAAAGTGCGCATTATCATACGGGACTTGACCGTGAGCGGTTGATGGCCGTTGAAAAAGTATTGCAAGAGGCACAGCTCGCAAAAGAAAAAGGTGCTAGCCGCTTTTGTATGGGCGCTGCTTGGCGTAACCCGAAAGATCGTGACATGCCGTATGTGATCGAAATGGTTAAAGGCGTAAAAGAGTTGGGGTTAGAAACCTGCATGACGCTCGGTATGTTATCACCTGAGCAAGCGGCTGCGCTGCAGCAGGCAGGGCTTGACTACTATAACCACAACTTGGATACCTCGCCTGAGTTTTACGGCGACATTATCACTACTCGAACTTATCAAGATCGACTCAATACATTGCGCAACGTCCGTGACGCGGGCATGAAAGTCTGTGCAGGGGGTATTGTCGGCATGGGTGAGTCCGTCGAGGACCGTGCATCACTGCTGGTTCAGTTGGCTAATTTACCCAAGCATCCCGAAAGTGTGCCGATTAATATGTTAGTGAAAGTGAAAGGCACTCCGTTCGAGCATTTAGACGATCTTGATCCGATCGATTTTGTGCGCACGATAGCGGTGGCCCGTATTCTAATGCCCGCCTCGCACGTGCGTTTATCAGCGGGCCGCGAATACATGAGTGATGAAATGCAGGCGATGTGCTTCCTTGCAGGCGCTAACTCGATTTTTTACGGTGAGAAATTACTGACCACCAGCAACCCGGAGGCGGATGCTGATCTTAAGCTGTTTGAACGCTTAGGTATTACACCTGAAACCCGCGATGGGTATGACGATGAAGTTCATCAAACAGTGATTAATGAGGCGATCAGTGAGCAACAACAACCGCCACTTTATTACGACGCGTCTTAGGCAGCGTCGCGAATCAAACCTCTATCGCACAACGCAGGTGCGTGCGGCAAGCGCGCCACCTGCACAATTATCGTCGAATGATTACTTGGGTTTAGCTCAGCATCCGAAGGTAAAAGCCGCGGCACAGCAAGCGATTGATAACTGGGGTGTTGGAAGTACGGGCTCACCTTTATTAAGTGGCTACACCCAGCTGCATGAACAGCTCGAAGAGACACTATGTGATTGGCTGGGGTTCGAGGATGCGATCCTATTTAATACAGGGTTTGCCGCGAATCATGGCGCCATTACCTGCTTACTACACGCCCATTGCCAAGCTCAGGGTGGACGCATTTATGCTGATCGGTTGATACATGCGTCCATGGTGGAGGGCATGTTAAATAGCGGTATTCGATTTAAGCGCGTGCCTCACTTAACTTGGCCAACAAAGGCTCAAACTCAAGACTGGTTTATCAGTGAGAGTATCTACAGTATGGATGGCGATGAGCTTGGTCTGACTCAAAGTAGGCAATTCGCCGAACAGTCACCTGTTCAGTGGTTACTGGATGACGCACATGGTATTGGTGTCATCGGAGAGTACGGCGAGGGTTATCTTGGACAGCTCAATCAGCAGGTTAAGTTGGGTACCATCACTTTTGGGAAAGCCCTGGGAGCAAGTGGAGCGGCACTCGTGGGGAGCCGTGATGATATCGATGAAATTCGTCAGTTTTGTCGCGAATATATTTATTCGACCGCGATGCCACCGATGCAGGTGGCGGCGATACTCGCATCGATTGATATTGTTAGAGGACGTGAAGGGCAGTTAAGACGTGACGCACTGAATGAACGAATCGCTCGAATGAAAGGACTGATTGTGAAATACCAGTATCACTCAGTGACTTCTGACAGCGCTATTCAGACGATTATTCTGGGTGATGAAGTTTGCGCCATAGCGACCGGGAAACGCCTGAAAGAGGCCGGTATTGACGTCAGCGTCGTGCGTCCACCAACGGTACCGACAGGCACATCACGTCTGCGTATCAGCCTCAATAGTACGGTAGATATAAAGATGCTTGATGTGATGTTCGATCATCTTAATGCAGAAAGGACATAACCGGTGACGATGCAACCTGAACAATGGCTCACGCAAGTAGCTAAGCGCTTTGACAAAGCGGCTACGACATATACGCAATTTAATAAAACACAACACCTTTTTGCGCGACGTTTATATCAAAGAACGCATAGTAGCAATCTGGGTGACTGCTTAGATCTGGGGTGTGGCCCGGGTTCAGAAACGCAATTACTACTTGCGCATTGTCAGCAGTACCTCGGTGTTGATCCAGCTAAAGGGATGCTGGCACAGGCGAGCAAGTTGTTTCCGCACGTTGCGTATAAGCAGGGTAGTGCTGAGAACATTCCGACTCAAAATGCCCAGTTTGACACTGTGTTTGCCAATTTTTCACTGCAATGGTGTCCCGAGTTGAGCGCAGTAGCGGATGAGCTGTTTCGTGTCACTCGGTCCGGAGGTCAAGTGCTGATGAACACCTTACTCACGGGCACCTTCGCTGAATTGGTGGACGCCTATTCAGCGTTTGATGATAAACAGCACACGATAACTTACCGTACACAAGCTGAAGTGGAAGATAAATTTCGTCAAGCGGGCTTCCAAGTGGCAAGTGAGGTTATTGTCCACACCGATTACTTTGAGCGCTTTGAGACTTTACTGCGTCATATTAAGGGCGTAGGCGCGAGTCAAACGCCGCAGCAAGGCCGTGGGCTAATGACGCCGACACGGTGGCATAAACTTAAGGCCAACTATGAGCAAAAACGTACGTCAAAAGGACTTCCTTTGACTTGGAAAGTACTTGAATTGTCATTAATTAAAAACAAGCTGTATTAATTAAAGGTTAATATGAAGGTCTATTTTATTACGGGTACAGATACAGATGTGGGAAAAACAGTTGTAACACAGTCTGTGTTGCAACACCTCGCAGATAAAGGGCTCAAAACCTTAGCGATGAAACCGGTCGCGAGTGGCTGTGAGTGGGATGGGACGCGCTGGATTAATGCTGATGCGACCAATGCACGTCGTCATATGACGTTGGATTGTGATTATGGTTTAACTAACCCATTTGCATTTGAGCCGGCTATCGCGCCTCATATCGCGGCACAAGAAGCTGATGTATCATTCTCACTTGAGGATATGCTTCAGCACTTTAAGAGACTTGTTGCGTTGAACCCCGATGTCATTGTTGTCGAAGGAGCCGGCGGCTGGCTTTTACCGCTCTCCGATCAATTAATGATGCCTGAGTTTGTAAAAGCAATTAATGCTGAGGTCATTTTAACCGTCGGTATGAAGCTCGGCTGTCTGAATCATGCGATGCTCACTGAGCAAGCGATATTTTCATCGTCAGTGCCCATTACAGGCTGGATAACTAATCAGCCTAGCGTTGAACCCATGGCACGGTCTGAACAGAATCTCGATACACTAAAGCAGCGTATGGCGAGTTCACATCTCGGCTCAATAAGCTTTGATGCGAACTGGCAAAACTCAGCATTAGGACATTTAATTCACTTACCCGATTAACTGACTTATACGCTGTAAGTCATGTTGCACATGTTTGCCTGTGCTATCTATCAGCACGGGCTGTGCATCTCCTCGCCAGTGACATTCACCGGCCCGTATTTCCAGTCCTGTACCCTCTGGCAAACCCAATACCGTCTCAGTGTTATTTAACGCAATGAACTCATTGAGACGGTCATCGCGTGTTTCACCATTGAACCCCGGAGGGTGATAGTCGGTGTAATGTGGATTCATTTGTAAATTAACTAACCGCAACGCATCGAAACTCGGTGGCTCAACAATTGGCATATCATTGGTGGTTTTGATGGTCTTACCGGCGATGTTTGACCCAGCACTCCAGCCGACATAAGGAGTCCCCGCATTTACTGTATCGCGAAGCGGCTCAATCAGCTGGTGTTGATAAATTAAATTCAATAACTGAAAGGTGTTGCCACCGCCGACAGCAATTGCTTGGGCCTCACGTACAGCGGTGATCGGATCGGCATACTCCTCAATACCTTTCACGCTGACATCTATGGGGGCAAGCGCATTGCGGACTTTATCGGTGTATTGGCTATGTGTCATTCCTACGCCTGCGTAGGGAATAAAAAGCACTGTTGCATTGCCAACGCTGTTTTTTATCCATTCTCTATTGTGGGCAAGGTAGTCAGTATCTCCAACGCGAGAACTGCTCAAAAGTAGTAGGTTCATGTGTTGTGTCATAGGTTAGCTCTGATTCCAG
Source organism: Idiomarinaceae bacterium (assembly GCA_002685255.1). Classification (GTDB taxonomy): domain Bacteria; phylum Pseudomonadota; class Gammaproteobacteria; order Enterobacterales; family Alteromonadaceae; genus Idiomarina. The sequence goes on along the minus strand of NYWU01000034.1, from coordinate 19,849 downwards.
CGTAAATGATTAAAATATTTTACGTATTCATCACTAGAAATGTAAGCCAATCACCCATATTTAGCATATCATCTAGACCGATTTGTCCTAGCTTACTGAGGGTATGTGTATGCAACGCATCTTACTGTTTTTAATGACCAATATAGCCATCTTAGTGGTCGTTAGTTTCGTTTTTAATATTATAAGCGCAAACACGGGTCTCACCGTGCAAAACCCGCTAGGGCTTTTAATACTATGTGGCCTGTTTGGTTTTGGTGGCGCCTTCGTATCGCTTTTTATCTCGCGTTGGATGGCGGTTCGGGCGACAGGCGCGCAAGTTATTGAGCAACCGCGGACACCGGTTGAACGTTGGTTGGTTGAAACGGTCAAGCAACAGACTCAAAAAGCGGGTATTCCAATGCCTCAAGTCGCTATTTTTCCGTCTCATGCGCCTAATGCATTCGCCACCGGTCGTAGCAAATCAAATTCACTTGTAGCGGTCAGTACGGGGTTGCTTGAACAGATGAACCAAGATGAGATCGAGGCGGTGTTGGCGCATGAGGTGAGTCACATTGCTAACGGTGACATGGTGACATTGACGCTGATTCAGGGCGTAGTGAATACGTTTGTGATGTTCTTTGCTCGCATTATTGCAAGTGCGATCGATAACACAACCCGTGGCAATAATCAGCAGGGTGGCGGGCTTGGAACGCTGGCGTATTTTGGCATCGTTATGGTGCTAGAGATCGTATTTGGTATTTTAGCCAGCATCATCGTGATGTGGTTTTCACGCAAACGTGAATTCCGTGCTGATGCGGGCTCGGCTCAGTTGGTCGGTAAGCAAAAAATGATAGCTGCACTCGAGCGTTTGCAGCGGGGTCAGGAACCCGAATTAAAAGGTTCAATGCTGGCTTTTGGTATTAATGGTAAACGTAGTGGTTTAAGTCGTTTGTTTATGTCTCACCCACCATTGAGTGAGCGAATTGAAGCATTACGCAGAATTTGAATAAAAACTTAGCATTCACGCGGGGTTGGGCATTGCTTTTCACGCCTGACCTCGCTAGATTGGTGGTTTCGATAACCACAACTGGATAGGATGTTATGAGCCAGTGGAGTGCACGTAGTTGGCGTGATAAACCCATCAAGCAACAACCGCAATACCCAAACAAAGAACACTTACAACAGGTTGAGTCACAACTGAGTCAATTTCCGCCGTTAGTGTTTGCAGAAGAGATACGCGCGTTACGTAGTCAGTTGACGGATGTCTGCCATGGCGAGGGCTTTTTATTGCAGGGCGGAGACTGCGCTGAATCGTTTGCAGACTTCAATGCGCCCAAGATTCGCGATACGTTCAAAGTTATTTTGCAGATGGCCATCGTGATGACCTTTGCAGGCTCGTGTCCAGTGACTAAGGTCGCGCGAATGGCGGGGCAGTATGCAAAACCACGCTCAAGTGATCTGGAGACAATCAATGGTGTGAGCTTACCGAGTTATCGCGGTGACATCATAAATGATATGGCATTTACTGACGCGGCGCGCACGCCCGATCCTGAGCGCATGTTGAAGGCTTACCATCACTCTGCAGCAACGCTTAACCTTTTGCGCGCCTTTGCTCAAGGTGGCCTCGCTAATTTGCATAAGGTGCATAAGTGGAACCTTGGCTTTTTGGCTGCTAACCCACTGAAAGAACGCTACCAAGAGATTGCCGAGCAAATTCAGTCAGCACTTAAATTTATGGAAGTGTTGGGCATCAATGCTGAAAACAATGCCACCTTACATGAAACTCAGCTGTTCACCTCTCACGAGGCATTATTACTCCCGTATGAACAAGCTTTGACACGAACCGACACGTTAACCGGCTTACCATACGACTGTTCGGCACACATGATCTGGATTGGAGAACGCACACGCCAACTGGATCACGCGCACGTTGAATTCATGCGTGGTATTCATAACCCAATTGGCGTCAAAGTGGGACCGACCATGGATCCTGACGAGCTGATTCGGTTAATTGACGCGGTCAATCCTGATAATGAGGCAGGCCGTCTAACGCTCATTTCACGTATGGGTGCCGACAATTTAGCCGACAACCTTCCGCGTCTGGTTCGACGTGTGCAGCAAGAAGGTCGCAATGTGGTGTGGTCGAGTGATCCAATGCATGGCAATACGACAAAAGCAGATGGTGGGTTGAAAACACGTAACTTTGACGCCATACATAAAGAATTACGTCAATTCTTTGCGGTACATCAAGCAGAGGGGAGCTATGCAGGTGGTATCCATCTGGAGATGACTGGCGAGGATGTGACAGAATGTACAGGTGGTGCGTACCAAATTAGCGAAGCTGATTTATCCAGCCGCTACCGCACTCAGTGCGACCCAAGGCTGAACGCCGACCAAGTGCTAGAACTTGCCTTTTTGGTCGCTGAGTCACTTGGGGCCGCACGCAATGGGCACGGTTAATTCGCCACTTTTTTGAGTAACTTTTACGTTAAAAGGATTAAATTTCATGTCTCAACATGTCGAGCAGCTGTTTGAACGTCTTTGGCAAGATTATATTTCCCGCACGCCTTCGGCACCCAAGGTGCACGAGGTGTTAGGAAAAGGGCATCCGATTGTAAATGATCACGTTGCTTTCCGAACGTTTGATATTGCTCCGGTACGTCTTGAAGCGCTCGCGCAACATTTTTTAGATTTAGGCTATAAAGAAGGTGGTGACTATCACTTTGAAGCTAAAAAGCTTCGTGCGAAGCACTTTGAGCATGAAGATCCAACCTTGCCTAAGGTCTTTATTAGCGAGCTAATGACTGAGGAGTTTAGTGATAGCTTGCAGGCTAAGGTTAAGGAAATGGTGAGCCATATTAATCCAGAGGATGTCAAAAAAGACGACTTCTTGTACTCGGGAACGCATTGGCAAGTCAGTCATTCGGATTATCAAGCGTTATTAGAAGAAAGCGAGTACGCGGCGTGGATGGCTGCATTCGGCTTCTGCGCTAACCACTTCACTGTCAGCGTTAACCAATTACCGGGTTATACCGATCTTGAAGAAGTTAACCAAACGCTCAAAGATAACGGCTTCAAACTGAATACTTCGGGTGGCGAAATCAAGGGCTCACCTGAGGTTTATCTTGAACAGTCTTCAACCATGGCTAATCACCATCCGGTTGAGTTCAGTGATAAGACAGTAGAAATTCCTTCGTGCTTTTATGAGTTCGCTAAACGCTACGAAATTGAGCCGGGCAAGTTGTACTCAGGCTTCGTTGCGGCATCTGCGGATAAGATTTTTGAAAGCACTAACGCCAGTTAAACTCAGCGTTAGTAGTATTAAACGGCGACCAAGAGGTCGCCGTTTTTGTTTGTTCTGAAGAATAACGGGCTAGTAACGACGGCGTTGAAGATTCGTTTGCGCAAGTATCTTGGCGGCGATTTCTTCAACTGAGAAACGTGTCGAATTAATGAAAGGAATGGCTTCTTTGCGATATAATTTTTCGACTTCCGACAACTCGAAGCGACATTGCTGCATCGATGCATACTGGCTTCCCTCGCGGCGCTGACTGCGAATCTCATGTAAACGTTGCGAATCGAGCGTGAGTCCGAATAACTTGTGACGCTGCATTTTTAATTCATGGGGAAGACTAAGTCGTTCAAAGTCATCGTCCTCGGTGATCGGGTAGTTCGCTACTTTGATGCCATATTGCATGGCTAGGTAGAGACTCGTTGGTGTCTTACCCGTACGTGATACGCCAACAAGAATCAAATCAGCCTGAGCCAACTGGTTCAACTTTTTGCCATCGTCGTTATCGAGGGCGTAATTAATCGCTTCAACACGAAAGTTGTAGTCCTTGTGTACGCCATGAGTACGGTGAGTCTTAGGCTTTGCTTTGATCCCCAGTTCGTGCTCGACTTGGCCGACAAAGTTATCGAGAAAATCATAACTAATGCCGCCGCATTGGGTAATGCGTTGCTTGAGTTTTACATTGACAAACGTGTGAAAGATAAGCGGTGGCTCGCCATCGTCCTCGGCGGCACGTTGAATTTGTTTGCAGGCCATCTCTGCTTTAGCCTGGGTATCAATAAAGGGGAGTGTCTTATGCCTAAATTCAGTGGGAAACATCGAAAGCAATGCATGACCAAACGCCTCTGCAGTGAGTGCGGTCCCATCAGAGACGTAAAATGCGGTTCTCATGACCGTTTATTCCTTATTCTATAGATAAAAATCGAAAGCTTTGTAAATCGGATATTAACTTGTTGGCTAAGTATGTGTAAAATGTGGGCCACATCATACCTCCCATCGGATTAAATCGAGGAAAAAGACGTGCAAGAAAACGTACTGTGGTATCAGCAACTAGGAATGCAAGATGTCAACAGAGTGGGGGGTAAGAACGCCTCACTGGGTGAAATGATCAGTAACCTCGCGGGTGCAGGGGTTGAAGTCCCCGGCGGCTTTGCGACGACAGCAGATGCATATAACCAGTTTCTTGAGCAAAGTGGTCTAAATGACAAAATATATGAATTGCTCGACGGCCTCGACGTAAATGACGTTAATAAATTAACTGAAGCGGGCCGCACCATTCGTCAGTGGATTATCGACACGCCTTTCCAGCCCGCCTTCGAAACCGATATCAAACAAGCCTTTAGCCAACTCAGTGAAGACAACGATGGATTCAGCTTTGCTGTACGTAGCTCGGCGACGGCAGAAGATATGCCCGATGCCTCGTTTGCGGGTCAACAGGAAACTTTCTTAAACGTCCGCGGCCTCGATGCCGTGATGGAAGCCATTAAACACGTATTCGCTTCGTTATTTAATGACCGTGCGATTTCATATCGCGTGCACCAAGGTTACGACCACCGAGGCGTGGCGCTGTCCGCTGGTGTACAGCGCATGGTGCGAAGTGACATTGCATCGTCGGGCGTCATGTTCACGATCGATACTGAATCCGGCTTTGACCAAGTCGTGTTCGTCACCTCATCGTATGGCTTGGGCGAGATGGTCGTTCAAGGTGCAGTTAACCCAGACGAATTTTATGTGCACAAGCCGACGCTTAATGCGGGCCGTCCAGCGGTGTTGCGCCGTAATTTGGGTAGTAAGAAAATCCAAATGGTGTTCTCTGAAGACCGTGCACATGGTAAGCAGACATTGATCGAGGATATCGATCCCGCTAAAAGCCAAACCTTTTCGATTACCGATGCAGAAGCAGAAGAACTGTCTCGCCAAGCGTTAATCATCGAGAAACACTACGGTCGTCCGATGGACATCGAGTGGGCTAAAGACGGTATCGATGGCAAGTTATATATCGTACAAGCACGTCCGGAGACGGTGCAGTCCAACCAAAAAGGGCAAGCGATCGAACGCTTTGCACTACAAGACACCAGTGCGGTGGTCTGTGAAGGTCGTGCGATTGGTCAGCGCATCGGTAAAGGTGTGGCACGCGTATTGGATAGCATTGACGAGATGGACAAAGTCCAACCTGGTGATGTGCTGGTTACTGATATGACCGATCCGGATTGGGAGCCTATTATGAAGCGCGCGGCGGCTATCGTGACCAACCGCGGTGGTCGTACATGCCACGCGGCTATCATCGCTCGCGAGTTAGGCATTCCAGCGGTTGTAGGCTGTGGTAATGCAACTCAGCTGATTAGCAATGGCCAAGCGGTTACCGTGTCATGTGCAGAGGGTGATACCGGGTACATCTACGAAGGCGAGCTTGACTTTGAAGTCACTGAGTCGCGCGTTGATGCAATGCCGGATTTACCATTAAAGATTATGATGAATGTTGGTAACCCGGACCGTGCTTTTGACTTTGCTGGTTTACCGCATGCGGGTGTAGGTCTTGCACGCCTTGAGTTTATTATTAATCGCATGATTGGGGTGCATCCCAAGGCATTACTTAACTTTGACGATCAACCAGATGCGTTGAAAGCAACGATCAGCACCATGATCGCCGGTTATGAATCACCTCGTGAATATTATGTAGCGCGTCTTGCTGAAGGGATCTCAACCTTAGCCGCGGCGTTTGCACCGGAGCGCGTTATTGTTCGTATGTCAGACTTCAAGTCGAATGAATACGCAAACTTAGTGGGCGGTAGTCAATACGAGCCGGATGAAGAAAACCCGATGCTCGGTTTCCGTGGCGCATCACGCTATATCTCAGAGGAATTCCGCGATTGCTTTGCACTCGAATGCGAAGCGATTAAGCGTGTACGCAATGAAATGGGTCTAAGCAACATCGAAATCATGATTCCTTTCGTACGTACGTTAGAGGAAGGTCGCCAAGTTATCGATTTGCTTGAAGAGCAGGGACTGAAACAAGGTGAGAACGGCTTGCGTGTGATCATGATGTGTGAACTACCATCAAACGCACTATTGGCCGATAAATTCCTTGATATGTTCGATGGCTTCTCAATTGGTTCGAATGATTTAACCCAGCTAACGTTGGGACTGGATCGCGACTCGGGCTTAATCGCGCACTTATTTGATGAGCGCAACGACGCTGTTAAAGCATTGCTTGAAATGGCCATTAAAGCGGCTAAAGCACGTGGTAAGTACGTCGGTATATGTGGTCAAGGTCCGTCAGATCATCCTGACTTTGCTCAATGGTTAGTCGAGCAGGGAATTGATTCGGTTTCGCTTAACCCTGACACTGTTATTGAAACTTGGATGTACTTATCAGAACAACTGTAAGAGGACTATAAAACGTTATGACACAACTCCCTAAGTTAGACGCCAAGCGCGCACTGCCGTCGTTGTATCAGGCATATATTGGTGAGCTTGAACAGTCAGATTTTAGTGGGGAGATTGATGTCACGTTTTCAGGGCGGCTCATCGCGGCAACAGATAACAGTGTTTATCAACAGTTGCCGCAGGCCGTCCTTTATCCTGTCAACGAAGCCGACATTCAAACGATACTGAAACTCGCAGCTCAAGATGAGTTTCATTCAGTGACATTTTCCCCTCGAGGCGGTGGTACGGGCACTAACGGACAGTCGTTGACGCCGGGCATTGTGGTGGACTTAAGTCGCCATATGAATCGCGTGTTGGAAGTCAATGCGGATGAAGGTTGGGTGCGTGTACAAACCGGCGTGGTAAAGGACCAGCTTAACGACGCGTTGCGTCCACATGGCTATTTCTTTGCACCGGACTTATCAACCAGCAATCGTGCCACGCTCGGCGGCATGATTAATACGGATGCATCGGGCCAAGGCTCGTTGGTATACGGTAAAACCAGTGATCATATTTTGTCGTTACGCACGGTGTTGCAAGGTGGTGAGCTGTTAGCCAGTGAACCGGTCGACTTACAGCAGGCACAAACTTACAGCGAAGTCGATTCGCGGGTGGGGCGGTTATATAAACAAGCACTCAATACCTGTGTGGGTATGCGCGAGGCGATAGAAGCCAAGTTTCCGCCGTTAAACCGCTTTTTAACCGGGTATGACTTAAAACACACGTTCGATGCAGAGCATAATACGCTCGATCTCTCGCGCCTGATCGCAGGCTCAGAAGGTACGTTAGGCTTTGTCACTGAAGCAAAACTCAACATCACACCGATCCCCAAATACCGTACTTTAATCAACGTAAAGTATTCTGACTTTCAGGCAGCGCTGAACAACTCACCGTTCTTAGTTGAAGCTGAAGCAACATCAGTAGAGACCATTGATTCCAATGTATTGAATTTAGCCCGTGAAGACATCATCTGGCATAGCGTTTCTCCGCTGTTAGAAGAGGTGGAGGGGCAGGTCATGAATGGCATCAACATGGTCGAGTTTGCCGCGACGGACCAAGCTGAAAACCAGCGTAAAATTGATGCGCTGTGTAAACGTCTAGATAAGCTTATTAAAGCTAAAGATAATAAAGGGGTGATCGGGTATCAAATATGCGATGACCTAGAAAGTATCCAAACCATTTATGCGATGCGGAAAAAAGCGGTCGGATTATTAGGTGCGACCAAAGGTGCGCGTAAACCGGTTGCTTTCGCAGAAGACACTGCGGTGCCTCCCGAGCAGTTGGCCGCGTTTATAATGGAGTTTCGCGATATATTAGATGATGCCAGCCTCCATTATGGAATGTTTGGTCACGCCGATGCAGGGGTGTTGCACGTGCGTCCCGCGCTGGATTTAACTAATCCAGATGATGAAGTAATATTGCGCGAAATTAGCGATAAGGTAGCTGCATTGACTGCTAGATATGGCGGCTTGATGTGGGGAGAGCATGGTAAAGGCTACCGCTCAGAGTATGCGCCGAAATTTTTTGGCGAGGAGCTTTATGAAGAACTGCAAAAAGTAAAAGCAGCGGCCGACCCGTTTAACCAGTTTAATCCAGGTAAAATCGCTACTCCGCTTAACAGCGAAGCGCAGTTAGTTTCTGTTGATGCGCAAAAGCGTGGGTATTTTGACCGTCAAATTCCGATTGAGACACGTGACTACTACGACAATGCCATGAGTTGTAATGGAAACGGGTTATGTTTTAATTACGATACCAAAGCAGCAATGTGTCCTTCGTATAAAGTGACACGTGATCGTCGCATGTCGCCCAAAGGACGCGCGTCATTGATGCGTGAATGGTTGCGCTTAACTGCGGAACAAAATTATCGCGCAGATAAACAACCGGGTGACGAAGTATCTTGGTTTGAAAAATGGCGAAACCGCAACGATTCGACAGATGACTACAGCCACGAAGTCAAAGCGTCAATGGACAAATGCTTGGCGTGCAAAGCCTGTACTAATCAATGCCCGGTGAGCGTGGACGTGCCAACATTTAAGGCTGAGTTTTTACAACATTACTACTCAAGATACCCACGGCCTATCAAGGATCATTTAGTACGAAGCGTTGAGAGTACCGCTAAGATAGGCGCGAAATATCCCAAGTTTAGTAATGCCATTATCAAGAATCCACTGAGCAACTTTTTCTTGAAACAAGTTGTGGGTTATGTCGATACGCCCGCATTTTCAGTGCCTAACTTGGTTAAACGGTGGCAGGCGTCAGAATTCCGAGTCGCGGAGCCGAGTGAGCTCGCCCAGTTACCAGTAGAACAGCAACAGCAGCTGGTGGCTATCGTACAAGATCCTTTCACCAGCTTTTATGAAGCTGAGATCGTGCATTCTTTCGCGCAACTCGCTGCTCGTCTGGGTTATCAACCTGTATTGATACCCTTTGTAGGACAGGGTAAAGCTCAACATGTGAAAGGCTTTTTATCGGAGTTTAAGCAAACGGCTGAACGTGTTTATGAATACCTAGCGCCCTTGTTCGATACCGAAATTGAACGCGTGGGTGTTGATTCGTCCACCGCATTGGTATTCCGCGACGAGTATCACCACGTGTTAGGTGATAAAGCTGAAGCATTGAACGTGCAAACAGTCATTGAGTGGTTACAGGGCAAGGCGGAGAAACTCGAACTCGAGAGCAGTCATCGCCGTTACGGTTTGCTGTTACACTGCACCGAGCAGAGCTTCATTCCCGAGTCAGCAAAGCACTGGCAGGCGCTATTTACCAGTGTTGGCTTACAGCTCGATATTGTCCAAGCGGGCTGTTGTGGTATGGCCGGAACATTTGGGCATGAACGCAGCAACTTGAAAGAGAGCATTGCGTTGTATCAAATGGATTGGGCTGAAGCGGTTAAACAGTACGGAACGAGTGGTATTACGGCGACTGGATTCTCTTGTCGCTCGCAGGTGAAACGTTTGGAAGGCAAGCGGGTGAGACACCCGCTCGAAGTTATTCTGAGCTACCTTAATCACTAAGGTAGCTCGTTGCGCTGTTATTTTTTCGCGTTAGCGATGATTTCGCGCGCCATCTCGTCGGCCAATTCGCCGGTTGGACGGTTTTCTTCATTGGCACGTGCAAAGAGCTTATCGAGTGTGTTGTAGATATCACGCACACGTTTGTCAGTCTCTTCAAGTGAGAAGTTAGCCGCTTCAGAACAAACGTGGATAACACCACCTGCGTTAATGACATAGTCAGGTGCGTATAGAATACCCATGTCTTTAACTTTCTGGTCGTGTGCTGGAGTCGCTAACTGATTGTTCGCACTACCCGCGATGATCTTCACTTTTAACTGCTTAAGCGTTTCGTCGTTAATCGTTGCACCGAGTGCGCATGGCGCGTACACGTCAGCGTCGACGCCATAGATTTCGTCAAGACCCACAACCTGTGCACCGAGCTCATCTTTAGCTCGTTGCATAGCGTCTTCATTGATGTCCGTTACGATCAACTTCGCGCCTTCTTTTGCACAGTATTCGGCAAAGTCATAACCAACAGCACCTAGACCCTGCACTGCAATCGTTACGCCATTAAGGTCATCAGAACCTAAACGGTGTTTTGCTGCAGCCTTTAGGCCTAAATAAGTACCGAGTGCGGTATGAGGCGATGGATCGCCTGCTTTATCTGCAGTACCAGCAACATGGTTCGTTTCTTTAGCAACGATATCGATATCCGCAGTACGAATGTTGACGTCTTCAGCGGTGATATATTTGCCACCTAAGGTTTCAATGAAACGACCGTAAGCACGGAATAGGGCTTCACTTTTAATGGTTTTAGCATCGCCGATGATCACAGCTTTACCGCCACCTAGAGGAAGGCCAGCCATGGCGCTTTTATAGGTCATACCACGTGAAAGACGCAGCACGTCGGTTAATGCTTCAGCCGATGAAGCGTAATTCCATAAACGCGTACCGCCCAAGCTCGGGCCGAGCGTTGTATCGTGAACGGCAATAATAGCCTTAAGGCCAGACTCTTCATCATGGCAGAAGGTTACTTGTTCGTGATTATCGAATTCAATATGCTCAAATAGAGACATGAATTTCCATCCTCATTGGTTTTCAAAATTGCGCGCACATTACCACTTGGAATGTTAACGCGCTACTAAAAAACAAAACTAAAATCGTTATTCAAACGGGTGTTTAGCAACTGATGTTTACAGTTGACGTAAACGGCAACTTGTTAACAAAAATTAGTCAATTAAAAGTTCGATAACACCCTGATTGACTAACCATACCAGTAGCTCTCGGCCGCACATATCAACGCAAAGAGGCGCCAATTCAGTAATCGCTTTTTCGTCCGAAAGCTCTGCAAGCTGTTTGGCCAGAGCATCGGCTTCAGTCGTCACCGTAAACAACTCACCGTTAGCAAAGTACTGTGGTTTATCAAAATGCTTCAGCAAGTGCGAACCTGGTGTACGAACGACGGCTGCATTATCCATCGTTAGCAAGGCTGGCACTTGTTCGGCTACCATCGGCAACTCGGGTTCAGGAAGAGGGCGCTTGCTCATCGACTGAGCACGTAAAATGAGCTCATCAAAATCGCTCGATTCAATCGCTGATTTAAGGAGTTGCTTGACGTGACTTAGCTGCGCTTCAGTTACGATATGACTTGGGTTATCACTCAAAAGGTTCGGATCGGTGTAACGTTGTTTAAGTTGCTCAGTCTGTAATGCCATGTCAGCGAGCTGAGCAAGCCATTCGGCCTGATTCGGCGCGCGGAAACCAACCGAATAATTGAGACAAGGTTCAAGTGCGATACCATCATGTGGGCAGCCGGCTGGAATATATAGAACATCACCGGGTTCTAATACTTCATCGATGACCGCATCAAAGGACTCTTTGATCTGCTTGAGATCCTCGCACGGATAAGTGGGCGTAGTCGACTGACGTGCACCCACGCGCCAATGACGACGACCCGCACCTTGCACAATAAACACATCGTATTCGTCAACGTGTGGTCCAACGCCACCGCCTTCAACGGAGAAGCTCACCATCACATCATCAATGCGCCACTCGGGTAAAAAACGAAACGCCTGCAACAGCGAGTGGACATCGGGCATCCATTCATTGACCGCTTGCACGAGTAACGTCCAATCCTCTTCGCCGAGTGATTCGTACTCTTCGAAAGGGCCGTGAGACACGGACCAGCTTTGATCTCGATGCTCGATAATACGAGCATCAACGCCATCTTCCATGGCCAGCCCCGCTAAAATCTCGGGTTCAATCAAGTCAACGTTGGCGAGCCCACGCTTAAACAAGCGCGGGCGCTGTTGCCAGTCAGAGTCTAGAAAGGCTTGCTTATCGACATTCTGTAAGTGCATTACTTGAGCTCGTCTACAAATGCTTCGGCACGACCAATGTAGTTCATCGGAGACATCGCTTTCATTTCATCTTTCGCGGCTTCAGGGACATCGAGCGCATCGATGAAAGCGACTAAGTCAGCCGGCTTAATACGCTTACCGCGTGTGAGCTCTTTGAGTTTCTCGTACGGCTTTTCAACACCGTAGCGACGCATCACCGTTTGTACGGGCTCGGCCATCAACTCCCAGTTTGCATCTAACTCGGCTGTTAATACCGATTCATTGACTTCAAGCTTGCTTAAACCTTTCAGCGATGCATGATAAGCGATCACCGCGTGGGCAATACCGACACCTAGATTACGCAATACGGTGGAGTCCGTTAGATCACGCTGCCAACGTGAAATAGGCAACTTCTGCGCGAGGTGACTCATAACTGAATTGGCGATGCCTAAGTTGCCTTCGGAGTTTTCAAAATCGATTGGATTTACTTTATGCGGCATGGTTGAAGAGCCCACTTCGCCGGCAATCGTTTTCTGTTTAAAGTGGTTAAGTGCAATATAACCCCATAAGTCTCGATCAAAGTCGATTAGCACGGTATTAAAGCGTGCGACCGCGTCGAACAATTCGGCGATATAATCATGCGGTTCGATTTGGGTGGTGTAAGCGTTCCAAGTCAGGCCTAAAGAAGTCACGAACTGTTCTGAAGCCTGGTGCCAATCAACATTGGGGTAAGCCGCTAAGTGTGCGTTGTAGTTACCCACTGCACCGTTGATTTTCCCCATCAGTGCGACTGCGCGCACTTGCTCAAGCTGACGTTGCAATCGTACAGCGACGTTAGCAAACTCTTTACCCATAGTAGTTGGTGTCGCCGGTTGGCCGTGGGTACGCGCCATCATTGCTACCGAGCGGTATTCACGTGCTTTTGCTTTTACTGTGTCGACAATTTCTTGCATGACAGGCACTAAGACGTCGTCACGCGCGGCTGTAAGCATTAAGCCATGTGATAGGTTGTTGATATCCTCTGACGTGCAAGCAAAGTGAATAAATTCACTGACTTTGGCTAATTCAGGCAAGTCAGCGACTTTCTCTTTCAACAAGTACTCGACCGCTTTAACGTCATGGTTTGTTGTGCGCTCTATTTCTTTTACACGCTCAGCATCTTCAACGCTGAATGTTTCAACGATCGCATTGAGGCGTTGATTCGCTTCATCGCTGAGTGGAGCAACTTCTTTAATGCCCTCATGCTGAGCCAACATTTGTAACCAACGCACTTCGACAGTCACGCGGTATTTGATTAGGCCATATTCACTAAATATGGCGCGTAATGGCTCAACTTTACTGGCATAACGCCCGTCAACAGGCGAAATAGCCGTAAGGGTTGAAAAAGGTAACATATCCAAAGTTCTCCAAGTTAAACAGTTTAAGTTATGCGCTTACGCTAAGTAGTTCAGTAACGGCCGCCAGCATACGCTTGCGTCCAAATAAAAACTGACGTCGTTTACCACCCACTTGTTGCCACAATACGGCACTACGCACACCTGATAATAGTAGGGCGCGAACGAGGTGTTGATGGGCCTCTTGCTGCAGGATCTGCGGGCTACCATTAACTTTAATGGGCTGTCCTAGGGGGCTGATGACTTCACGATAAATCGAAGCTAAGCTCGCCGTTACATGGTGTTTGTCAAAGCCGAACTCATAATATTGGCGGCCAACTTGGTGCAAACGCTCGGCTAATAAGTCAAGAGACTTGGGCTGGCTTAGCAAACGTCTAGATAGGTGAACCATCCCCACCATATAGCGAGTGATCTCAAGGTCACGCTGAGCATTATTGCGAAATTGTTGAGCGAGTAAAATCAATCCTGGCCGTACCCCTTCAACACCACCATACACCGCTTCTGTTGATTCGGGTTCTAAATTAAGCACGCTATTAAGTAAGGTATCCACGACCGCTTCGTGATGCACCCGACCCGTCCGTGCCGCCTGTTGCACGGCGATGGCGGCTTGCGCCATGCCCGCTAGAGCAACAACGCGTTGTTGCCAATCGTTCATAAACGAACCTCAAAATCGGTAATACGTTGCTCAATGATACCGCCACCTAGGCAGACCTCGTCGATATAGAACACTGCCGACTGTCCAGGCGTTACCGCTGCGACAGGTTCGTCAAATACGACTTCGATACGTCCATCTTCAGCGGGTGTGATTTGACATGGAATATCCGCCTGGCGATAGCGCGTTTTCACAACGCACCGTAATGGTTCACTGATTACCTCTCGGCTCACCCAATGTAGCTGGTTTGCAACTAAGCCTTTTGAGAACAAACGCGGGTGATTTTTGCCTTGAGCAACCACAAGTACGTTGCGTTCGACATCTTTATCAACGACATACCACGGGTCATCGCCGGCATCAGCTAAACCACCTATATGAAGCCCTTTACGCTGGCCTATGGTATGATACATCAGACCTTCATGTTCGCCGAGTATGTCACCATCGACACTCTCGATCGTACCAGGCTGAGCAGGGAGGTATTGTTGCAAAAAGTCCTTAAACTTACGCTCACCAATAAAACAGATACCCGTTGAATCTTTTTTGTCGGCAGTGACTAGACCTTGTTCTTCGGCAATACGGCGCACTTCGGGCTTTTCGAGCTCACCCACAGGGAACAGGGTCTGTGCGACATGCTCATGACTCAACGTATAAAGAAAATAGCTCTGATCTTTATTATTATCTAAACCGCGTAACAACTGCCACTTTCCGTCACGTAAGGCGCGTCTTACGTAATGACCGGTAGCAATGTAGTCAGCACCTAAGGCTTCTGCTGCAAATTCCAGAAATGCTTTAAATTTGATTTCTTTGTTGCACATGATGTCAGGGTTAGGGGTTCGACCAGCTTTGTATTCCTCTAAGAAGTGCTCAAACACATTGTCCCAATATTCCGCAGCAAAATTAACGGTGTGTAGCTCAATGCCCAGTTTTTCGCACACGGCTTCTGCGTCGGCGAGATCATCGGCGGCGGCACAATATTCATCGTCATCATCCTCTTCCCAGTTCTTCATAAACAACCCTTCGACTTGATAGCCTTGTTGAAGAAGCAGGTAGGCGGATACGGAAGAGTCTACACCGCCAGACATACCGACGATGACTTTGGTTTCACTGGGTTTTTTTTCGGACTCAGTCATGATTCTTTGTCTCTGTTACTACACGGAACGCTGGTGGCAGAGTTTACCACACTGGAGGTTCTTCACGCCATTCTCCAGGCTGTAATCCCGCCAACTTAAATGGACCAATTTGAGCGCGGATTAATCGGAGCGTAGGTAATCCTACGTGAGCTGTCATACGGCGAACCTGACGATTTTTACCTTCGGTAATTGATAGGCATAACCATGAATCGGGCACTGTTTTCCGCTCGCGCACTGGTGGGTTGCGCGGCCACAAACCTGTAGGCTCATCAATAGTAAAAACGTGTGCAGGCTTGGTAAGTCCGTCGTTTAATTCACAACCATTACGCAATGCTGCTAATTGCGCTTCATCGGGAATCCCCTCAACTTGCACCCAATAAGTCTTAGCAACTTTATACTTCGGGTTAGCAAGCCGTGCCTGATAGACACCATCATTTGTCAGCAACATTAAGCCTTCGCTATCTTTATCAAGGCGACCGGCAGGATAAACATTAGAGTGTGGTACGAAGTCCTTTAAGGTCACGTCGTCAGGCTCGCCGGAAAACTGGCTGAGTACGCCATAAGGTTTATTCAGTAAAACCAGTTTCGGATTTACCGGACGAGGACGTCGCGGACTGCGCTTACGTCGAGGTTGATTGGGCATAAATTTCCTCAGCTACAGAATCGATGGTAAAATCGATGATTGGTGTCAATTATATCAAATGTTTAGAGCTTAATGGGGTCGAAATTGCAGCAAAATGAATCAAAAGAACAAATGATTGTAGGCGGCGATTTAGCGGAAGCGTTAAAGGGAAATTACCGTATTCACGTGGTGCAGTGGGTTAAGGAGGCGTTCGCTATTACAGGACGTCATTTTTGGCCGCTGGTCACTGCGATGATCAGTTTCCTCGCTTTGCTTCTAGTTGTGGTCACGATTATCCAAATGGTGATGCCCATGTCGGTCCTTTCATCACCCGAGGCTGTTAATAACATGACGCCCCTACAAAGTTTGGGTTTGGCATTATTTAGCACGGCGATTGCTGCGCCGTTATTTGGCGGCATCATACTGATGGGGATACGTCACAGTATTGATATACCGACCAAGGGTTTGCATATTTTTAAGGGTTTTGAGTCCGTGACAGCGCTCATTGCTACAGGGGTTATCACCACTTTGATCTCGCAACTATTTGTCTGGTTGGCAGCAAGTATTTCGCCTTTAGTGGGCTATGTAGTCGTGCTCTATACGTCAGCCATTTTCTGTTTAGCACTACCTTTGGTTGTTGAGCGGCGCATATCGCCATTGAACGCAATTTACTATTCGATCCGTATTACACATTATCATTTACCATTTTTTATTGGCCTTACATTTGTTTTTTATATCGTATTTATCATGGGTCTCATTACATATGGCTTATTGCTTTTTGTTCTGATCCCTTATTTAGTGAACTTATTAGGTTTAGTTTATCGCCAAATCGTCGGTGTTAGTGTGCGTTTGCAACCACCTTCACAATCAAACCAATCCGACGACTGGACTGCTTAAAGGAGCTCGAATGCGAAAAAAATTATTCATCATTTTCTTTATTTTGGTATGTATTGCCGCGTTGTTATTACCGTTTTTCAGTAAATATGAGAAGCCAATAGGCGAAAGGGATGTCGCGAGTCATGGTTTACCGCCAGTGCCCACATTGGAACCGCGTACTGAAATTCCTAATTTTGATGAGTTCAACGACGTAAAAGAGAAAAAGAAGGAATTTTTTCGCTATCTACTACCTATTATTGAGGCCGAAAACTTACGTATTTTGCATGAACGGCAACAGCTATTTGCTATCGAAAGTGCGTATAGTCGAGGGTTTGAAAACGAGCAAGATAAAAAGCAACTTGCGCGCCTTGTAGACTATTACGAAGTTGACCCAACGCTCGAAAGTGCGCAGCAATTTGAGGTACTTAAGCGTCGCGTTGATATCATTCCGACCATGATGGTTTTGGTACAAGCGGCGAACGAGTCAGCCTGGGGCACCTCAAGATTTGCGCAAGAGGGACTGAACTTATTTGGCCAATGGTGTTATCGCGAAGGCTGCGGTTTGGTTCCCGAACAACGACCTGACGGCATGAACCATGAAGTGGCGAAGTTCGACCACGTCGCGCAGTCAGTTCGGAGTTATATGCGTAATATAAATACTCATAACCCATACCTAGAACTGCGCCAAATTCGTGAAGTCATGCGTGAACGTGATGAGCAAGTGCGAGCGATTCCGTTACTCAGTGGTTTGCATAGTTATTCCGAACGCGGACAAGAGTATATTGATGAGCTTAAAGCTATGATTCGGGTCAATCGGCCGATCGTCGATGCGATCATCGAGCAAGATGATGCGGCGGCGGAACAATCCGCCACCACGGCGAATTAGGCGATCTGTGTAATTTGAATAGCTGAAGAAATTGGCTCGTCGTCATCTTCGGGTGTGAAGGATTGATTAAAAGAAGGCGCATCGAACGCGGTGTCGCCTTCTTTTGTTTCTACGCCCGTGGCTTTGACCGCATCAAAGTTAAATAACTCATTATCCACCAAATGAGACGGTGTGACGTTTTGCATCGCTGTAAAGATACTCTCGATACGTCCAGGGAATTGACGATCCCACTGATTCAACATCATTTTGATATTTTTACGCTGGAGATTTTCCTGTGAACCACACAAATTACACGGAATTATTGGAAACTCCATTGCCTCGGAGTAACGTGCAATATCTTTTTCGCGGCAAAAAGCCAACGGACGGATTACCACATGCTCACCATTGTCACTGACTAATTTAGGTGGCATCGATTTAAGCTTACCGCCGTAAAACATATTTAAAAAGAGTGTTTCTATCATGTCATCGCGGTGGTGGCCCAATGCAATCTTTGTTGCGCCGAGCCGTTTTGCTGTTTTATACAAAATCCCGCGACGCAACCGTGAGCACAACGAACAAGTCGTCTTACCCTCGGGAATCTTGTCCTTTACGATGCTGTAGGTATCTTCTTCAACAATCTCGTAATCGACGCCGATGCTATCGAGGTAATTAGGTAACACATGCTCAGGGAAACCGGGTTGTTTTTGGTCTAGGTTAACCGCAACAATATCGAAATGAATGGGTGCGACACGTTTCAGGTACATTAAGGTATCAAGTAGTGTGTAACTATCTTTGCCGCCCGACAGGCAAACCATGATCTTATCGTTATGCTCGATCATCGAAAACTGTTGAATCGCCTTTCCGGTTTCTCTGCGGATGCGCTTTTGCAGTTTGTTAAAACCATACTGTTTTTTCGCTTCAGTGCGCTCCGTTTGCATACCCATTCGTGCCTATATTAGTGTGTTCAAAAATAGGGCGCGATTATAGCGAACCCCCTTGTATTATGCCACTGGCGATTTAAAGTCCGCAGGCTTAATGGCAAGGACATCGCAGTTAAGACGCTCAAGCACATGTTCAGCCGTATTACCTAACAAAGCAGCGGAAAAGCCTGTTCGGCCCTTTGTGCCAAGCACTACGAGTTCAGCATCAAGTCGTTTAGCTAAGTCGGGAATCACTTGTTCGGGAAGGCCTTGTTCAACGTGTTGTTGCGAGATTGGAATGTGGTGTTTGCGGGCGAAATTCGCCATAGCGTTCTTGTGATGTCGTTCTAATTCGTCACTGTATTGGGTCACGTCAAACTCTGGAATCTCAACCGCTACGTTAATAGGTGCGGTTGGGTAGGCATTGACTAAATGCAAACTGGCATTAAGAACTTGCGTAATCGCTTGTGCTGTATCAACCACGCGGTCATTAAGCGCCTTGTGATCCTGTTCCTCTGAACCACTGTGGATGGCGGCTAATACTTGCCCATGCTGTGGCCACGCATGTTCTTTGACTAGCAAAACCGGGCAGGGGGCTTTTCGTAATAAGTGCCAGTCTGTCGGCGTAAACAATAGGTTTTGAAAGCTAGGCTGGACTTGTGTCGCTTTAACGAGTAAATCGGCTTCAAGCTTTTGCACATGTTCAATGATTGCCTCAAATGGACGATTGTGCCATACCACGGTGATATCGATATCAACACCTTCGGTATCGAAACCTTCAAGTAAGTCGGTGACCCACGCTCGACGATCAGCGATTAAATTGGTGCGCATGGTATCGCGCTCATCGCGCGACAACATTGTTGTCATTTCGTAAGAGAAATCATAAATAGAGAGAAATAGGCTGATTTTTGCTTGTGTTAAGCGCGCGATATGCAATGAGCGATTAATCGCCTTGTGTTCTTCATCTGCGGGGTCAACCACGACGAGAATCCGTTTGAACCGTTCCATGTTATTCTCCCACATGCATAATCAATGATAGATACCATCAATTTAGCGTAATAATGGGTGCTATACCAGTGATCAGCATCAACCGTGTAGCAACGCTTTGATTACGATCAAAAGCGACCATAGGCCGTAGATAAGCATCATTACGCCTAAGGCTGTTCTCACCCCTTGGCTTCTAAATAGTTGCGCAACATGCTGACTAATTAGCCCAAGGCCAACCATTGCGGGAAACGTGCCTAAAGCAAATAAAGCCATGTATCCAGCACCACTAGCGGCACTCCCCGAAACTGCAGCGTAACTTAAAGCACTGTACACTAAACCGCACGGCAACCAGCCCCAGAACATGCCCGCAAGGT
>NYWU01000012.1 GCA_002685255.1 Idiomarinaceae bacterium | reverse complement strand
GATAGCTAGGAGATAAATTATGGGTCAGAAAGTACATCCTAATGGTATTCGCCTAGGTATCTCCAGACCATGGAATGCAACCTGGTATGCGAATACAAACGAATTTGCTGACAACTTGCACAGTGATCATCAGGTACGTAAGTTCCTGACTAAAGAACTACGCAACGCATCAGTATCTCGTATCGTTATCGAGCGTCCAGCTAAGAGTGTTCGTGTGACTATTCATACTGCACGCCCTGGCGTTGTTATCGGTAAAAAAGGTGAAGACGTTGAAAAGCTTCGCCAACAAGTTCAGAAGTTGACTGGCGCTCCGTCGCAAATCAACATTTCTGAAGTGCGTAAGCCAGAATTGGATGCGCAACTTGTTGCTGATAATATCTCAGGTCAGTTGGAACGTCGTGTTATGTTCCGTCGTGCTATGAAGCGCGCTGTTCAAAACGCTATCCGTCTTGGTGCTAAAGGTATCAAGGTCGAAGTAAGCGGTCGTTTGGGCGGTGCAGAGATTGCACGTACTGAGTGGTACCGTGAAGGACGCGTTCCTCTGCACACACTTCGTGCAGACATCGATTACGCAACTTCTGAAGCGAATACCACTTACGGTATCATCGGCGTTAAAGTTTGGATTTTCCGTGGCGAAGTTCTTGGTGGACTTCCAACCGAGGAAAAACCAGCTCCAAAACGCGGCAAAAACCGTAAGTAAGGGGAGACGATATGTTACAACCAAAGCGTACAAAATTCCGTAAGGTTCACACAGGCCGTAACCGTGGTCTTGCGCAATCAGGTAACAAAGTCAGCTTCGGAAGCTTCGGACTAAAAGCAGTTGACCGTGGTCGTATGACTGCGCGTCAAATCGAAGCCGGCCGTCGTGCGATGACTCGTCACGTTAAGCGTCAAGGTAAAATCTGGATCCGTGTATTCCCAGACAAGCCTATTACCAAGAAGCCATTAGAAGTTCGTATGGGTAAAGGTAAAGGTAACGTTGAATACTGGGTAGCACAGATTCAGCCAGGTCGCGTACTGTACGAAATGGACGGTGTTTCTGAAGAACTGGCACGTGAAGCGTTCCGCCTTGCGGCACGTAAATTGCCATTCAAAACCACTTTTGTTACTCGGACGGTAATGTGATGAAAGCAAGTGAACTTAAAGAAAAAACCGTTGAGCAGCTGCAAGAAGAATTGCTGAACTTGCGTCGTGAGCAGTTCAATCTGCGTATGCAAGCGGCAACAGGTCAGCTGAATCAGACTCACATGATGAAGCAAGTACGTCGCGATATCGCACGTATTAAAACCATCTTAAATGAGAAGGCAGGTGCGTAATGGCTGAAGAAAAACGTGTTCGTACACTGCAAGGCAAAGTTGTGAGCGACAAGATGGATAAAACCATCACTGTAGCGGTAGAGCGTCGTGTTAAGCACCCGATCTACGGCAAATACATCTCGCGTACAACTAAAGTACACGCACATGATGAAGAGAATCAGTGCAAGATGGGCGATACCGTGATTGTTCGCGAATCACGCCCTCTTTCCAAGAATAAATCTTGGGCATTGCTCGAAATCGTTGAACGTGCTGAAATTGTCTAATTGCAGTTCGTAACAATATATACAAAGGCCTCCCTTGCGGAGGTCTTTTTTTTGATCTAAATAAAGTTTATTACGGTATACTTTATTACAAAATAATAACGTTACCCGTATTTTCATCTAAAGTAAGGAGCACAACATGACGAAAAGTTGGGTGCTAGCCGCCTCAATGCTGGCTGCCAGCCCAGTCTACGCTGTACCGATGCAGCAGGATCAGGAGTCGGTTCAGCAGGAGATTGAGGCATTAAAGCAAAAGCTGGCAGATCTCGAGGCGCGTTTAGCTAAGCAAGAAAAAGCTAAAGAAAAAATGAAAGAACATCATCAAGAGATGATGTCCAAAAAAGATTATGCTAATAAATCCAAACGGTCTCGTCGTATGCAAAGCGAAGAAGTGGCTGATTCAGGGGTTCAGGCACGCTTAGCTAAGCTCGAAGAGAAAACGGAAGAAAACGAAAATTGGCCAATTAAAGTACACGGTGCCGTTCGTTTTCAATACGAATACAATAACTATGACCGTGACAATGAAAACCGCACGGGCGACCTAGATTTTGATATTTTCCGTTTGAATTTTGATGGTGAAATCGGTGATGTTATTCTCTCTGCTGAATATCGCTGGTTCCAGTATCAAGACGTCGTGAAGCACGCTTGGTTTGGGTATAACTTTACCGATAAGTGGCAAGGCCAAATTGGCGTTGTTAAAGTGCCATTTGGTAATATGCCTTATAACTCTCACAGCTACTTTTTCAACTCAACATTTTATATTGGGTTAGAGGATGAGCACGATAACGGTATTAGATTCCTTTACCGCGGTGATGACTGGGATTTCGATATCGCTTATCACAAGTCCGATGAACAGGGTGGTGTTGATGGCTCAGCAACAGACCGTACAGCGCGTTACAACTACGATACTGTAGGTATTCGTCTGCCGGGTCAGGGCGCTTATGACACACCTGGGTTACCGATTGGTGAAAGCAATAGTTATGCATTGCGTGCCGCTCGCAAGTTTACGTTCAGTGATGAAGAAAACTTAGAAATCGGTGTATCGGCGCAGGGTAATAACTTCTATTCAGGTTCGGCGGCTGAAGGCTTTACTGCTGCACAAGAATATGAAAACCAAAACGTCGGTAATCGTTTTGCATGGGGTGTTCACGGTAACTACAACAATGGTCCTTGGAATGTTCAGCTACAGTACGCTGACTACGAGTATGACTTAAAGGTTGAAAATCGTGGCGTCTACATGGGTGCCTATGCCTACTATGATGCTATCCCAACTGAAGCCAAAGTTTATACAGGAAATGTGGCCTATACGTTGCCGGTAAACATTGGACCGATAACTTCGCTTACATTCTATAATGATCATAGCATTATAACCGATAAGCGCGGCTACCAAGACGATACTTGGATGAATGTTCTAGGCGTTGCCGTGGCAGCAGGCGGTGGTTTTTATACGTATATCGATTACGTGAAGGCCAAGAACCAACCGTTCATTGGAGGCAATATTGCTACTGATGGTGGTGAAGTAAATGATCGCTTTAATATTAACTTTGGTTATTACTTCTAAGGGTTAGTTACTTTGATCCAACGCAGAAAGTGGCGCCTCGGCGCCACTTTTTATTTGTCTGTTTCATGTTGATAGGCGTCTTCTTTATCACGCAAATCTCGTGTCGGCGCAAATTTTGGGAGCTCGGTGTGAAGCGCTGCTTTGGCAAGAATGTGAGCACTGATAGGAGCAGTTAGAAATAGGAAAATGGCTATCAGCAACTCGTTGAGTGTGAGAGTGCCCTGTGCCGAGGTCGATATGATTGCTGCTATTACTGTCCCACCAATTCCCATGGTAGTATTTTTAGTTGGCGCATGTAGGCGTGTAAAAAAGTCAGGTAATATTGCAAGACCAAGCGAACCGATGAAGGCAAATACCGCACCAATTAAGATGAAGAAAGCGATCACCCACTGTACCCACAACGGTAATTGATTTAAAGCTTCCATTGGTTTCCTCTTTTATTCAATTAAATCACCACGGAGTAAAAACTTACCCGCTGCAATCGTGCCAACAAAACCAAACATTGCAATCAAAAGAGCTGCTTCGAAATATGTTTGTGTATTTTGATAGATGCCGAGTAACAACAGCAGTGCTAACGAGTTTATATACACTGTATCCAGTGCAAGAATTCGGTCGGGTAGATGAGGACCTTTAGCGAGCCGCCAGAAGTTCATTATAATCGACAAACTAAACAGTACGAACGCTATGTGAATTACAGTCGTTAGCATTGGAATATCTCCTTCAAGCGACGCTCGTAGCGCTGACGTATCACGTTAATCGTTTCTTCTGGTGTCTCGTCAGAAAAAGCATGGATTAGTATGCCTCGGCGACCCCGGGTAATTTCGCAAGACACTGTTCCAGGGGTCAGAGTAATAGTGCTCGCCAAAATTGTTACAGGCAGTTCGTCTGTCATATCCAGAGGGAATACAAACAAAGCAGGTTTGAGGTGCTTTCTACGGCCTAAGATTAAAGCAGCCACTTTAAAGTTGGCCACGATAATATCGAAAATCAAAATAACGAGATAGACCAGCGCCAAATGTGGCTTTTTAATAGTTTTAAAATCAGGCCAAGCGGGCCGTAACAAAAGCGGTATTAAGGTCGTTATAATTAAACCTAGGATCACCACACCAGGTGCTATTGAATTAAATAGCAGCAACCATATAGCAAATAAGCTTAGTGTTAGAAATGGAGCTGGAAACACTTTACTCATATTGGTTCTCCTCGCCGCTACTAGGCGCAATGACTGTGGTCGGGTAAGATTGCGTATCGAGTAACTCGTCAGCAACACTATCGGTGTAGTCACGGATAGGGTTAGCAAATATAGTTAATATCAATGAGAGCGATAATAACATCCCGATTGCCACACGCTTTCCTATAGGAGCTGATTGTTCATTCGGTTTACCCTGCAGAGTATGCCAAATCATTTTACTACCAGTTCGGCTCATCATTATTAACATCACTAAGGTGGCAAGTAGCATTGTCCCCCACAACCAAAAACCACTCGTTGAGACCGGTGCGGCTTGTAAAATCATGAGTTTCCCAGCAAATCCACTTAATGGAGGTAAGCCGATAATTGCGATGGCCGCAATCAGAAACATAACGGCGTAGGTGTTGTGATTTGCCATACGTTTGCCTGTAACGATACGAGAAGCTGTTTTTCCACGTTCGAATGCCATGACGTCGGCAAGCAAAAACAAAGCGCCTGTGATCACTGTTGAATGAATTAAATAGAACAGGGCTGTACTGATTCCCGCAGCAGAGCTAAAGCTATAAGTTGCTAATAGTGTGCCTACCGAAACGATAACTAAATAAGCAACAAGTAATCTAAAGTCACGGGTACCTAGCATGCCAATAATGCCAAATATTAACGTCAATATACCGAGTATCCATAGCCAGTCTGCTGCGAGCCAAACGAGTTCGTTCGCCTCGGGCCCAAAGATAAGGGTGTAGACACGAATGATTGAATAGACGCCGACTTTGGTCATTATTGCGAAGAGCGCAGCAACCACTCCCGTGGTCGTCGAATAGGCCTGCGGTAGCCAAAAGTGTAGCGGAAGAATCGCTGCTTTAATACCAAACACAGCGAGCAACATGAAGCCTCCAGCTCTCGCCAATGCGGCCTCGTCACCTGATAACTGAGCCACCTTAACCGCCATATCGGCCATGTTAAGTGTACCCGTTGTTGCATATAAGGTGCCCACACTAATCAAAAATAGTGCACTACCGAGCAAGTTTAGTAGTACATAATGGAGCGTCGAACGTACCCGGAATTTGCCACCGCCATGCATCATTAGTCCGTATGACGAGATTAGTAACACCTCGAAAAAGACAAATAAGTTAAAAAGATCGCCCGTGGCAAAGGCGCCGATGATGCCCATTACCTGGAACTGGAAAAGTGCATGGAAATGGGAGCCTAGATTATCTTCGGTATAACAACCATAGATCAGCACCGGCAGTGCTAATACAGCGGTTAATAGGATCATTAAGGTACTGAGTTTATCCAGTACAAGTACAATACCAAAGGGAGCTGACCAGTCACCCAAAGCATAGACTAACATGCCGTTTTGGTTAACGTGCACAAGTAATAATGCGGCACAAACGAGCGTAAGAATACTTGATGCTAAACCAAGCGCGCGCCGTTTAGGCTGAGGACGGTCGCCCCAGGGTAATAGCTGCAGTAGCGCTGTGAATAAGGGTATCAGTATTGGTAAAATTGCTAGGTGTTGTTGCCACATCAGCGTGAAGACTCCCCACTATCTTGTTCGTTCACTTCATCCGTTCCAATTTCACCCCGTGTACGAACCGCCAAAATGACAGAGTACGCGGTCATCGCAAAACCTATTACAATTGCCGTCAGCACGAGTGCCTGCGGTAACGGATCGGCGTATTCGGTGTTCGTACCTAAGATAGGTGCACCGTCAATGGTGAGCCTGCCTGTGGAAAATAGGAATAAGTTGACCGCATACGAGAGCATGGTTATTCCAACCACGACAGGAAATGAACGACCTCTTAGGATCAGAAATACACTGCAGGCGGTTAAAACACCAACGGTCACTGAGAATAATGTTTCCATCTAGTTCCCCTCCTGACGCGGACGATGACGCGTTGTCATTTTCCCAAAGTTACTTAAAATCATCATGGTGGCTCCAATTACGGTTAGGAATACCCCCAAATCGAACAATAACGCAGTTGCGAATTCAAACTTACCAACAAGCGGCCATTTTAAATATGTGAACCAAGAGGTAAGGAAGGGCCGGTCGAAGAACCAACTACCAACGCCTGTTAATGCCGCAATCATCACGCCAAACGACATGAGTGATTGGTAATTTACATTAAATCGTTCCTTCACCCAGTCTACACCGTTAGCAATGTACTGGAGGATCATTGCTGAGGCCGCGATAAGACCGGCGATAAAGCCCCCTCCGGGCAGATTATGGCCGCGCAGGAAGATGTAGACCGCTACCACCATTGCCATCGGAAGGATTAAGTTCGCAACGTTAGTGAGCATCAGCGGGTGTTTGATACGATGCCATGGTCGTCCATCAATATCGCTCGACGGCATGAACGGTTTGAGCTTATTGAGTAACTTATGAATTCCCGCTGCGGCAATAGCTAAAACTGTAATTTCACCGAGAGTGTCGAAGCCACGAAAGTCGACTAGGATAACGTTGACGACGTTAGTGCCACCACCGCCTGTTTTTGCATTCGCAATGAAAAAATCTGAAATCGTTTCAAAGTCACTCGTCAGGATCCCGTAGTTTAGTGTTGCAACTATACCACCGATTAAACTTGCGATTAAAATATCACGAAATACACGATGCCCGGTTGACGCGCGGGCTGTTTTCTGCGGCATAAAAAATAATGCAAGTACCATGAGAATAATGCTGACTACTTCGACGACCAGCTGTGTCATAGCGAGATCGGGGGCCGAGAAATGCGCGAAGGATAGCGATACCACAAGCCCGACGACTGAAAGCATCATAAGCATAATAAAACGGTGACGATGCAAAACAGCCGTGGCAAAGCCTGCAACCATGAGCACAGAAGCACCGACAATAGAAACAAAGTCAACGGGCAGTTGTTCTCTCGAGCCTTCCAAAGTCACTATTTCAAACAACTGCGGAATTACCAGTACGATGACGGAAATAAGTACTAACGCCATGTAGCGCTGTAACGAGCCCGTATCTATATACGTGAACAACTTGTTGGCACTATCGCATATCGACTGCACGATACGCTCGAAGTTATGCTTGGCATCTTGCCCTTCAAACTGACGATTAAACGTAAACAGTTGATCGCGCTGGCTGTAGATAACAATACCACCTACAATAGCGACGGCGCTCATCAACAGTGGGAGGTTGAAACCATGCCAGAGTGCCAGTTTTACCGTTATGTTATCGAGTACAACACTACTTACTGCTTGGTTTAATATACCGGACACCGTGAGCATTGGGAGTAGCCCTATGATAATGCACATGAGTGACAATATAAGAACCGGCAATGCCATCATTTTCGGCGGGTCATGAGGTTGTTTTGGAAGCTCCTTGTATCCACCATTAAAAAACACATCATGAATAAACCGAATAGAATAAGCGACCGATAGTGCTGCGCCCACGGTGGCGAGTACAGGAACAAACCAACTTAATCCACCGAACAGATGTTGGTTGAGAGCTTGGTCCAAAAAAAGCTCTTTAGACATAAAACCGTTAAAAGGAGGCACGCCAGCCATCGATGCAGTGACGATCATCGCAAGCGTCGCGGTAATCGGCATAAACTTGAGTAGACCTTGTAGCTTGCGCATATCTCGCGTGCCAGCCTCATGGTCAATTATGCCGGCGGTCATAAATAACCCAGCCTTGAAACACGCGTGATTAATCACGTGGAATAGCGCCGCGATCACAGCAGCCTGTGAGCCAATTCCAAGCAACATACAAATAAGGCCTAAATGGCTTACCGTTGAGAAGGCCAATAACCCTTTTAAGTCGTGTTTAAGTAGTGCGAAATAAGCACCGACTAACATTGTGATCAGACCAATGAGCGTAACAGTAATAAACCAAAACTCGGTTCCCGCCAGAGCAGGGTGCATGCGCGCAAGCAAAAATATACCGGCTTTAACCATCGTGGCTGAGTGCAAGTAAGCACTTACAGGCGTTGGTGCAGCCATAGCATGAGGCAACCAAAACTGAAATGGAAATTGAGCTGACTTAGTAAATGCGCCCAACAATACCAGAATGAGTGCAGGGATATATAAACTGTGTGCTTGAATTGCGTCTTTCGCGGCAAATATTGCGTCCAACTGGTAGCTACCGGCAATATGCCCAATAATCAGCAAGCCAGCGAGCAGTGCTAGTCCACCGGCGCCTGTTGTTGCAAGTGCCATGCGCGCGCCACGACGAGCGTCACTTTGATGATACCAATAACCTATCAACAAGAATGACGATATACTAGTGAGTTCCCAGAATGCCCACATCAACAGCACATTATCGGCTGTGACGATGCCAAGCATTGACGACATAAATAGTAATAAACAGGCGTAGAAACGACTGTCATTATCTTTACTAGACAAATAGTAATGGGCGTATAGGACAATCAACACACCGATACCGAGAATAAGGCTAACGAACAGGAGCGATAAGCCGTCCAGACGGAAGGCAAGGTCAAAATCAATATTCGGTAGCCACTGCTGTATGGCTGTGGGAATATCTCCTGCCAGCGTTTGCTGGGCAAGTGGCCATGCAACCAAAATGCATGAGATGGGTATTGCAATCGTCGCTATCGTCTTTACAGGTCGACTCGTTCGTCGAAGCAGTAAAGGAATCAAAGCACCAATCATTGGCGCGAACACAATATAAAATAGGTTCATAAGCTAAAACGTCTGGCCTCGGTTGCTATTCCACAGAACTGTACAAGTCAAACACAAACAATGTTTTACGACTTTACCATTGTAAAGGATGAGTGCCAACTGATACCGGTCGAGATACGGTGATTAACAAAAAAAGTGAGATAACCCTATCGCTTCAAATTTTTATCTGTTACAATTCGCCGCCCTTTTTATAAGGGAAAAACCAAAAGGCAGCACGACCCGAGAGGGTCTGTTTTTTTAACTAAGCGGGGCACTGAAATGATCCAAATGCAAACTACCCTGGACGTTGCCGATAACTCCGGCGCGCGCAGCGTACAATGTATTAAGGTTCTAGGTGGTTCGCACCGCCGCTACGCGAACATCGGTGATATCATCAAAGTTACTGTCAAGGAAGCAATTCCGCGCGGTAAGGTGAAGAAAGGCGATGTTGTGAATGCGGTGGTCGTTCGCACCAGAAAAGGCGTCCGTCGTCAAGACGGGTCGGTCATCCGTTTTGACCGCAACGCGGCTGTGTTGTTAAACAACAACCAACAGCCAATTGGTACTCGTATCTTCGGTCCGGTAACTCGTGAGCTGCGTTCTGAGCAGTTTATGAAGATTATCTCGTTGGCACCAGAAGTTTTATAAGGAGTCCATTATGGCGGCAAAAATTAAACGTGATGACGAAGTAGTCGTCCTGGCCGGTAAGGACAAGGGCAAGCAAGGCAAAGTCCTTAAAGTTCTTACCGATAAGAATCGCGTGATTGTGGAAGGTGTTAACGTTGTCAAGAAACATCAAAAGCCAAATCCGGCTTTAGGTGAATCAGGTGGCATCGTTGAACAAGAAGCACCAATCCATATTTCAAACGTAGCGATCCTTAACCCAGAGACAGGTAAAGCAGATCGTATTGGATTCCGATTCGAAGACGGCAAAAAAGTC
>NYWU01000033.1 GCA_002685255.1 Idiomarinaceae bacterium | reverse complement strand
TTGGAGCGGGAAACGAGACTCGAACTCGCGACCCCAACCTTGGCAAGGTTGTGCTCTACCAACTGAGCTATTCCCGCATCGCCATCTGCCGTCGCATTCTACTGTTTAAATGAAATACGTCAACGACTTTTTGTGATTTTTGTGACTGTTTGGCTATTTTTAGCGCAAACCTATCAATTTCTAGTCAATTGTGACCCTGCAGCGCGTAAATATTCCCACATCGACCATAATGTAAGAACAAATGCGGTATAGAATAAAACGATTGAAATCCAGAATGTCCAGATGTTCGCGTCCCATAACAGGCCAATTAACGCGACCATTTGTGCAATGGTTTTTAATTTACCTAAATTAGACACGGCCACTTTCTCACGATCGCCTCGCTGTGCCATCCATTCGCGCAGTGCACTGACAATCAGCTCGCGACAAATCATAGTGAGCGCTGGCACTGTGATATACCACGTGTTGTAGTCTTCAACCAATACCACCAGAGCGGCTACAACCATGGCTTTATCAGCCACTGGGTCTAAAAATGCACCAAACTCAGTAAACTGGTTAAATTGACGAGCGATCCAGCCATCGAGTGCATCGGTAATTGCGGCGAGCCAAAAAATAAACGCCGACCAAAAACGAGCATCTTCAAACGGTAAATAAAACACAATCAAAAATACCGGGATCAATAAAATCCTAAAACTCGTCAAAATATTTGGGATATTCCACTTCATTATCCGCAATCCTTTTTTTAGCTCAGTGGCACCGTCGCCCTGCTCTCGCTATCGAAATGAGTAATATATTTTTTCAGCCAGTGCACGACTAATACCTGGGACATTGGCTAATTGGTCAATACTAGCGTTTTTTACCTCTTGTAATCCACCAAGATTTTTTAAAATCTTTTGCCGACGCTTAGCGCCAATGCCCTCAATCTCTTCTAAGCTCGATGTGCGTTTAACTTTATTACGCTTCTGGCGGTGCCCTGTTATGGCGAATCGGTGCGACTCATCGCGTATATGCTGGATTAAATGCAATGCGCTGGCATCCTTATTCAAAGGAATCGTTTCGTGGCTTCCTGCCATGATCAATGTCTCTAATCCAGGCTTACGCGACTCCCCTTTTGCGACACCTATCAGCATAGGCGCGTCTTTACCCCAGTCGGCGAAGTAGTTCTCGGCTTGCGCCAGTTGGCCTTTACCACCGTCGATAAACAGAATATCAGGAATATTGCCGTTTTCTTTGGCGTTGTCATAACGCTTCGCCAGGGCCTTCGCCATGGCGGCGTAATCATCGCCGGGCGTGATACCGGTAATATTATAGCGCCTATAATCCGATTTCTTGGGTCCGTTTTGGTCAAACACCACGCAGGATGCGACCGTTTGCTGCCCCATAGTGTGACTGATATCAAAACATTCCATGCGCTGAATCGGAATCCCGAGTTCAAGCACTTGCTGAAGCGCCGATGTTCGACGATTCATGGTGCTTTGTTGATTCAGTTTACCTTCCAACGCATTAACGGCGTTTTTCTTAGCGAGCTGCTGGTATTGCTTGCGCTCTCCGCGGACGTTATGAAGTAAACGCACTTTACGACCGACGGCTTCACCGAGTACCTCACCTAGCACAGGATCGTGTTTGATCTCATCGGGTAGCACAATTTCGGCAGGGGTTTTACGCCCAGAGCTTTGATTTAGGTAGAACTGCAATAAGAAGGCTTGAAGGACTTCTTCATCCGATGTATCCGCCGGTACTTTAGGAAAATAACTGCGGCTACCTTGTAAGTGATTATCACGGATAAACAGCATTTGTACGGTGGTTACACCATTACCGCGTGCAAAGCCGATAACGTCAAGCTCTTCTTGCGCACCGGTCACTGAGTTGCGTTCTTGTGCACGGCGTAACATGGCGATTTGATCGCGATAGCGTGCGGCACGCTCAAAATCGAGCGATTCGCTGGCGTTTTCCATGCGCGTTACAAGCTGATCAATGACCTGTTGGTTCTTGCCGTTAAGAAACTGCCGTGCGAGTTGCACTTGCTCATCGTACTCCTCATCCGTGCAGACGTTCACGCATGGCGCTAAGCACCTCTTCAGCTGATACTGCAAACACGGACGGCTGCGGGCTCGGTAATAGGCATCCTCACACTGACGAATAGGAAACAACTTTTGCATGAGTCGCAGACTCTCGCGCACCGCGGCTCCGTTAGGAAACGGACCAAAATACTCACCCTTTTGGCGCCGCGCACCGCGATGAAAACCTAATCGCGGATGCGTATGATCGGTCATAATAATGTAGGGATAGGACTTATCGTCGCGTAGTAAGACGTTGTAACGCGGGCGATATTTTTTGATATAGGTATTCTCAAGAATAAGCGCTTCGGCTTCGGTATTGGTGACCGTGACATCCATGTCGGCAATTTGCTTAACTAAGACTTGAGTCTTCACGCGATCGACTTTCTCGCGGAAGTAGCTCGACACGCGTTTTCTCAAGTCTTTTGCCTTGCCGACATAGATGACATCGCCTGACTCATCATACATGCGATAAACGCCAGGCTGATGAGTCAGGTGTCTCAGAAAGTTTTCTGCATCAAATTGGTTGCTCATACACCTTCAAATTCTAATAGTTCAACGAGTCCCGCTCGTAATGCTAGATGGGACAATTGTACATCACTATTAATATTAAGCTTTGCAAAAATTCGATACCTAAATGTATTGATCGTTTTACTGCTGATGCACAAATGCTCCGCGATTTCACTTACGCGCACACCGCGACCGATCATTTGCATCACTTGAAGTTCTCGGTCGCTTAGCTGCTCAACAATATTACGTCGTTTATCGCCATACGGGTTTTTAGCTAAGTATTCGGCAATCGGTGCCGCCACAAATACAGAGCCCTGACGTAAAGACGATATGGCAGTAACAAGCTCTTGACTGCTGCCCGACTCGAGCAAGTAGCCGTCGACCTCTTGAACGCCGCACTGAAAGTCCAATACGTCCTGATAGCGTTTACCCCAGACAATGAGTTTGATGTCTTCGTGGCGGCGTTTTAGTCGACGCCAGTTTTCGACCGTCGCATCACCTGCTAAGGAGCAGCCTAACACCACGATTGAATCGGGGTGTTCATTCACTGCTAAGCGCAACTGTGGCATAGACTCCACGGTTTCGACTTCATCAGAAAAGTTTTGTTCGACTACGGTGCGCATCCCTGCGCTAACAATAGGGTTGTTGATTGCTAAAATAATTTTGGCCATTTTTGCATAATTCCTCTCAACAATTGATTGAACGTGGGTTTTGCTGATTAAAGCGAGAGTAAATTTGAGCAAAAATGGCAATTTATCAAGTTAAAAATCGAACATTTTGTTAACTAAACTCAGTCGATTTTCTATAAAGTCTCGATTTGAAGTTAAATCCGTTTCTGATCGAGTAATTGCCACAAATAGCAGGCTAGATAGGACCTGTAGGGTGTCGCTCGCTCGGGAATAATGATGACGTCGCGCTCTTTCAGCAACGCGATAGCTTTTCGTAGTGAGCTATCCTGAATAGGAAAAAGATCCTCATGAGCAAAGTGAAACATCGCCAAAATCGATGCCGACCAAGGGCCTACGCCCTTTATTTGCTGAACTTCGCGTAAGAGATCATCACAATCCAATAGTGGCCACTGCTGCATTTTTTCGCGCGATTGTTGCCAATAGGCTTCAATCGCACCCACTGCGATCGCTTTATTACGACTTAACCCACATTCTAATAAGTCATCGTAACTTAATTGTGCAATTCGCACGCCCTGCTCAGCCGCGCGTGCCTCAACCCGCGAAATAATGGTTTTTGATGCCTGCAAACTCAACATTTGCCGCATCACAATACGAGGCAATGCCTCGATCGGTGCCATGTCTGAAGGAGTTAACGCTTCAACATGGTCCTGCTCAAGCAGGACCAGTTCAAATCCTGGCTGGGTTGATAACAGGTGTTGCTTAACGTCGTTGGCTTTTTCACTCATGCAAACACCGTAAAGGTTTGGCGGCTAATCGCAAACAGTTCACCCTGCTCATCCCATAACCCAGCACGGCTATGCCCGTAGCCATCGGCTGCATATTCAATCGTTGCCAAGTAACGCCACCACGCAGTAGTCTGCTTTTCTGATAACCGCTTATCAGGAAACTCTATAGTCCAGGTTAATGATGACGCCGGTGCGGGCTTTTTCAAGCGGGGTAATACAGCCGGCGGCCATGCATCCACTAAACCCAGAACTGCCGCAATGGTCATTTCGTGTTGCTCGTTTCTAAACCGTACCCAGCCGCCGAACTCACGTTCGACTTGACCGCTAAACGGCATACCGCCACGCAAAATACGATAATCAAAATGTTTAGCAAACTCAGGCGTTACGGGTGAATCAGGGATCCCCATGCCTTGTTCTGGTGCGGCAAACTCTGGCGCGGGCTCTTGGCCTTCAAATACAGCAGATTCACGTGCTTTACCTAAACTCGCCAGTGCAAATAAGGTCACTTCACCATTTTGAATAATCTGTACACTCACTTGCACGACCGACGACCCTTGACGCAAAACGTTGAGCGCAAGCTCCGCTTTGCCAGGTGCCGTCGGAGCGACAAAAGACACGTTAAATGCGCGCATGTGATAAGCCGCATCAAATTGCTTAAGAATAAAGTCAGCGGCTATACCGGCGCTAAATCCACCAAAAAATGCGCGCCCTTGCGCCCATCCTTCAGGTAACTCAATAGTTTGTTGATGTTTATCTTTTACAATTTGCGCTAGGGTTTCAAAAAACATATAAACCTCGTTAGGTTAACTACTCAGCAAGCCCAGCACGACGAGTGCTAAGAAAGCGCCTGCTATTAAAAAGGCATAAATAAATGAGCAAATGAAAAACTTAAAGAGTGTCATGGGCCATGACTGCTGATAAAACAGTTTCTGAGTGAACAGCAGGTACGCCACCATCCACATCAATAAGATATTCTCGGCGTAACTGGCAAGCTCATCTATCCATGGATAGTCGAAAAGTGTACTCAACCAAGTCGCACTGGAATCCGTAATTGTCAGCATCATAAACGACAACAACAAAAAGGCATGGGTGTGCAAGGCAACAGCCAGGTGCTCAATGTAGTAATGCTTACTGAAGGGGTAACATAGCTTAAGCAATAGCGCCCAGAACGGGAGCATGAGCAACATCGCCTGAGGTGCGTTCCCCACTAGCCGCTCAATAAATGCGTCAGGATTCTGTTGCATTAACTTAAGCTTTTGCTCAAGCAGCTTTTCATCCTCGGCATCTAATAGCGGAAAGTCTTTTAAATCGAGGTTGAGCGTTGCCGGTTCTTCATCTGGTGGTGTTACTGTTACGTCCGAAGCCGGTTCGTTTTGTGTCGCCAAAAGTGCGTCAGCTTTATCAATCTGCTGTTTAATTTCCGCTTGTTGCTCTGGCGATAGGTCTTGATTGACTTGTGGTGTAAAGTCAATCAACGCTCGCATTACCATGAACGAAATAAGCGACATAAAGAAATACATACGCAACGGGGGTACGTACGACGCGTGCCGTCCTCGAACAAATTCAAGTGATAAAAAGCCTGGACGCATAAATAAGCCGCTGAGCGTTCGGTAAAACCGAGAGTCCCAATGACCCAATTCGCCCATTAAGTCACCGACAACGGCAAATATACTGCGTAAGTAGCGTTTATCCTGCTGACCACAACGATGGCAATACTCACCTTGAAGGGGGGTATCACAGTTTTTGCATAAAATGTGGGTCGCGGGTGGTTGGCTCGCTTCCATGAGGCGCACTCCATCTCTTATTATTGCCTCAGTATATTCAGCAACGCAGGTGAAGTACAATAGTAGGCTAAAACGAAAAAAGCCCGCTCGATGAGCGGGCTTTTCGAAATTTGGCGGAGAGGGAGGGATTCGAACCCCCGGTGGGTGTGAACCCACGCCTGATTTCAAGTCAGGTGCATTCAACCGAGCTCTGCCACCTCTCCGTTGTCTCTGGGGCTTTCCCCTTAAGACGAGGCGAATATTAAAGACCTTCGCGGCGCTTGTAAAGTAAAAATTTAAATAAAGTCGTCAAATGCGGTTCGTTTGGCGATGATTTAATCAAAACGATCACTTTTCGAGCTAACTCGCGGCAATAAACCGAATTTCCTACCTAATAAACTACTTTAAAGGTAGTATCAGTACCCATATACTAAGGATATACAAGCATCATTTATAAAGAAACTTTTTAAAAATTTTTGAGTCTTAAAAACTAGCGTTAATCAACGGAGAAAACTATGAACGATCGTAGTCAGATGTATGTCGGTCAGCAGCAGGTTGCCGGCTCAGTGAATAAGGTGTTACGTAACACTTATGCACTGCTTGCCATGACACTTGCTTTTAGTGCTGTGACGGCAACAATCAGCACCATGATGAATTTGCCCTACCCTGGCTTTTTCATCACTTTGATCCTTTATGTTGGTTTGCTGTTTGGTATTCATAAAACCAAAGACAGCGCCATGGGTATTGTTTTGACCTTCGCCCTGACGGGATTCTTGGGTTATACCTTAGGTCCACTACTTAACATGGCGCTACAAATGCCTGGTGGTGGCGAGATGGTTGCAACCGCATTAGGTGGCACCGCATTAACGTTCTTTGCAACATCAGGTTATGTACTGAGTACCAAGAAGGACATGTCTAAGCTCGGCGGTTTAATTACTGCGGGTATCATCATGGTAGTTGTAGCGATGCTCGCTAACTTCTTCTTCCAGATGCCTGCGTTACAATTAGCACTGTCGGCTATCATGATTCCATTGATGGCGATGTTGATTATGTATCAAACCAGTGAAATTATTCACGGTGGTGAGCGTAACTACATCCTAGCCACGGTGACCTTATACGTTTCGCTTTATAACTTGTTCGTTAACTTGCTAACATTATTAATGGCATTTAACGGCGACGACTAAGCATACACGATAGCGTGTTTAACTGAGCCCCGCCTTCTGCGGGGCTTTTTTTTACAGATAGGTAAATTACGAACAATGAACCTGACGCTCATTATTAAAGCAGACATACACGCCGATGCACGGCATCGAGCGGCACTGCGGTTTGCCGAACAGGCACTTGAGGATGGTTATACACTGACTGGCGTATTCTTTTACGCAGATGCAGTGCAACTCGCCAGTGCCGCGGCGGTTAATAACCCATACAGCCAACACTGGTGTACGCTGGCAGGACAGCATCAATTTGGCTTAGTGGTATGCCATACCGCCGCTGAACGTCAAGGTATCGAGCAGTTCAGCGATTACTTTGAACCTGCGGGTCTCACTCAGTTGGTGAGCTGGATGAACGCGGCAGACAAAGTGGTGACCTTATCATGAGTAAAAACTATGCCATTATTCAATTAAGCCCAGAGCTTGAATGCGCGCGTTCAGCGCTCGACCTCGTGTTATCACTCGCCAGCTTAGATCAGTCGGTGCAACTCATTATGCTGGATGACGCCTGGCAATCGTTACAATCTGAGCTTGCTAAGCGCTACGGTATGTTAGAACTACTCGATGCTGAACCTATTTTAATCGCGAGCGATTCTGAACCCGAACTCGACAACGATGACATTGAATTCGAGTGGACTGCCAAGCGCGATTTAAATGCCTTACTGGTTAATTATGCGGAGGTGATTACATGCAACTAAACTCCACGCATTGGCTCCAGACGCGCCCACTCACCAGTTGGCTTGAGCACCAGTACGCATTACTCACTGAGCATACCGCGATCCTCTTGACCGCCGATTCTGCAAAGGACTTACCCTCGACGTGTCCGGCTGCTTTGCAATCGTGTAAAATAGTCATCCCCGAGCATGAAATGCGCACAGCCCCTGCCGATTGGGTCGAGGTGATTAGTGATGCCCAATGGGTGGAGCTTATAACGCATACGCAACATTGGATTTGGTAGTATGATTGAATTTAACGGTAAGCAGTACGAAACCGACAAACACAACTATTTAGCTCACCTTGACGATTGGAGCGAGCCGCTCGCTCTGCATTTTGCTGAGCTTGAGAATATCGAGATGACGCCTGCTCATTGGGAAGTGGTGCATTTTGTGCAGGATTTTTATCGCGAATATGACACCAGCCCGGCCATGCGTGTGCTGGTAAAAGCGATGAAGAAGAAACTCGGCGAAGAAAAAGCAAACAGCCGATATCTCTACCGGCTGTTTCCTAAAGGGCCTGCTAAGCAGGCAACACGTATTGCGGGCTTACCCAAACCCGCGAAGTGTATTTAACAGATTACGCCTCAATGCGCTCGATACCACCCATGTACGGGCGTAATACTTCTGGAATCACAATTGAACCATCGGCTTGCTGATAGTTCTCGAGTAATGCTACTAATGTACGCCCTACTGCCAGACCTGAGCCATTTAACGTGTGCAATAACTCGGGCTTTTTCGCGCCTTTACGACGGAAACGTGCTTGCATACGACGCGCCTGGAAATCACCCATGTTTGAGCATGAGCTAATCTCACGATAGGTATTTTGCGCCGGTAACCAGACTTCGAGATCGTAGGTTTTAGTTGCACCAAAGCCCATATCTCCAGTGCACAACAACACTTTACGGTACGCTAAACCAAGCTTTTGTAAGATGGTTTCAGCGTGCTGGGTGAGCTGCTCAAGCGCATCCATTGACTGCTCTGGGTGCGCGAGCCAAACCAACTCTACTTTATCAAACTGATGCTGACGAATCAGACCGCGCGTATCACGACCGTGCGAACCGGCTTCACTGCGGAAGCATGGTGTATGCGCGGTTAATTTAACGGGCAATTCAGCTTCATCGAAAATCTCATCACGCGCTAAATTAGTGAGTGGCACTTCAGCGGTCGGAATCAATGACAGTGGGATCTGCTCTTCTGTCTCACCCTGAATATGGAATAGGTCTTTACCAAATTTAGGTAACTGCCCCGTGCCATAAAGGCTGTCATGGTTTACTAAGTAAGGTACGTAGGTTTCAGCGTAACCATGGGCTTCTGTATGCGTATCCAACATGAACTGGGTCAATGCACGGTGCAGACGCGCGATCTTGCCACGCATCACCACAAACCGCGCACCAGTTAATTTGGCTGCGGCTTCAAAATCCATGCCTTTTGCCAAGGCTTCAGCCAATTCAACATGATCTTTGGGTTCAAAATCCAGTTGCGGAGGCTCACCCCACACGCTGATTTCTTGATTTTCCGATTCATCTTTACCCTCAGGCACGCCTTCAGCTGGCAAGTTGGGCACACCCATAATCAACGCGCCGAGTTTGTCTTGTACTTCACGCAGCTCTTCCTTTGCTGCATCAAGCTGTGAGCCTAAATCACTCACCGCGTCTAATAACGGCTGGATATCCTCACCCGCCTGCTTTGCCTTACCAATCGCTTTCGAGCGACTGTTACGCTCAGCCTGCAACTGCTCAGTTTTTACTTGGATCGATTTGCGCTGTTCTTCGAGTGCTTGAATCTCATCGATGTTCAGCTCAAAGCCGCGTGTTTTTAAACGCTCAGCGGTTTGTTGCAGTTCCTCGCGGAAATATTTTGCATCTAGCATGGATATCCTACTTCACTTAATTCGGTTTAATGATAAAGAAATTATACAACGCCATGGCTGCCGCGACACCTAACACGCAGAGCCCCACGTTAAGTATGATATTTATTGAGGCTCGCCCCCACTCACCTTGAGTCGCCAACTGCACCACTTCGACCGAGAACGTGGAGAACGTTGTGAAAGCTCCGAGCAAGCCAACGCCGACAAATAACCGCACGGACTCTGAGAGTCCTTGATGTTGTACATGTGCGTATACAGCGCCTAATAAAAAAGAACCTATTATGTTAACGATCAACGTCGCAAAAGGGAACCGCCAACCGGTGCTTAACATCAATAAAGCCACGCCGTGCCGCGCACTTGCGCCAATCGCACCACCCGCGGCGACCATTAACCATTGACTAAGGCTTGTCATCAGACTTTCCTCGTTGCCATTCGCTACGTTCGTCTTGTTGACGAAGCCAGAGCAGTTTGTCTTTAATTTTTATTTCTAAACCACGCGGTTCAGGCTGATAGAAGTATGCGTCTGCGAGCGCATCCGGTAAGTAGCGCTCTCCTGCCACATAGGCATTAGGATAATTATGAGCATAACGGTAATCTTCACCGTAGCCTTGCTCTTTATGAATCTTGGTCGGTGCATTACGCAAATGGTTCGGCACCTCAGCCGTTGGGTGAGCTTTTGCGGCCGCGACCGCAGCTTTAAACGCATTGTAAACGGCGTTACTTTTCGCAGCACTCGCACAATACACTACCGCTTGTGCAATCGCCCGTTCGCCCTCTGCGGGACCGACACGGTGAAACGTATCCCATGCATTTAAGGCAATCTGTAATGCACGCGGGTCGGCATTACCAATGTCTTCCGATGCAATGGCGAGTAGTCTTCTTGCGACAATCAAAGGGTCACCGCCCCCGACAAGAATACGTGCATACCAATACAGTGCGCCGTCGGGTGATGACCCACGCACTGACTTATGAAATGCCGATAAGATATCGTAAAAATGATCACCTTTGTTATCAAAGGCCGCTTGCTGCTCGCCGACTGCGTGCAAGAGTAATTCAGTGTTAAGCTCAGCCTCGCCTTCGGATAAATAATCCGCTGCAACTTCAAGATAGTTGAGCATGCGGCGTGCATCACCGCCCGCTAAGTCCAGCAGCCTGTCTTCCGCTTCTGGGGTGAGCCTGATGTGACGCGCGCCTAGACCGCGCTCAGGATCTTGCAAGGTGCGCTGTAAAAGCGCTCGCAAATCTTCAGCCTTGATAGATTCAAGACGATACACGCGGGCGCGTGACAATAGTGCATTGTTGAGCTCAAAACCGGGATTTTCAGTCGTTGCGCCAACAAAGATCACCGTGCCATCTTCGATAAAAGGTAGGAAAGCATCTTGTTGGCTTTTATTAAACCGATGTACCTCATCGACAAACAGTAAGGTGCGGCGACCTTGTTGCTTAGCGCGCTGCTTAGCTTCATCAATGGCTTGACGAATCTCTTTTACACCTGAGGTAATTGCACTTAGGCGTGATACGGTCGCATCGGCGGAGGTCGCCATGAGTTCTGCCAGGGTGGTTTTGCCTGTTCCGGGCGGCCCCCACAAAATCATTGAGTGCAAACGTCCTTGCGCGACCGCTTGCCACAGGGGTTTACCTTCGGCAAGTAGATGTGTTTGACCTACATACTCGTCCAGCGACTGCGCACGCATTCGCGCAGCCAGTGGCCTAAAGTCATGTTCTTCTTCAAACGCCAGTTCACCGTTGGTCATCGACCTCGACGCCTTCAGGGATATCAAATTGGAATAGGTCGGTCGGCAAGCTTTCGTTCATTACCACATCAGTGAGTGCGATAGTGGTGGTATCCCCTTGCTTTTGTTTAAGCACGATACGAGTCAACTTATCTCCGGTGAAGCTCAAGTTTAGCTCGCTACCGGTATTCTCGTTCACCACTTCAAACGCGCCCTCTGCACCGTCGTAAGTCACGTCAAACTGCTGCCAACGCTCTTTTGAGCCTTCCATCAACAATAACAATGGACTGTTTTCAACTGCATTACTCTGGGCATAAACAGTGACTTGCTCAACAAACGGGTTGTAGTACCAAACCGATTCACCATCTGCGATAAGTAAGGTGTCATCGGGTGGATTACTACGCCAACGCAACATCGCAGGTCGTTGCAACGCCAGTTCACCGGTGAGGCTTTGTAATACCTCACCACTACTGCCTGTGACCGTTTGTTCAAAGCTGGCTTGCACACTCTCGAGTTGCTGCATTTTATCTTGCAACTGCTGTTTGGCTTGTTCTGTTGCCCAACTTAAGGGGCTCATTACCACACTCGCGATAAGCGCCAGTGCGATTCCATACTGCTTCATATTAATCCCTCGGTGGTCTCGGTGCGAGTACATCACGCTGACCATTATTGCCAGCACTACTTACGACACCCGACATTTCCATTTGTTCGACGATACGCGCCGCGCGGTTATAACCAATTCTGAATTTACGTTGTACACTCGACACAGAAACACGCTGGGTCTCGGTCACGAAGGCAACCGCCTCATCATATAAAGGATCCGATTCAGCCTCGTCCATTTCTTGTTGCTCACCCGGTAATAACGCGTCTTCGCCTTGATCACCCGAAAGGATTTCCTCGAGGTAATTCGGTTTACCGCGTTTCTTCCAATCGGCAACCACCGCGTGTACTTCGTGGTCATCAACAAAGGCGCCGTGCACACGAACGGGTGAACCGCTGCCCGGAGGCAAATACAACATATCACCCTGGCCTAATAGCTGCTCCGCGCCCGGTTGATCGAGAATAGTGCGTGAGTCGACTTTTGACGATACTTGGAACGCAATACGCGTAGGAATATTGGCTTTAATCAAACCGGTAATAACATCCACCGATGGCCGCTGCGTTGCCAAAATTAAATGAATACCTGCCGCACGCGCTTTCTGCGCAATGCGCGCGATCAGTTCTTCGACTTTTTTACCGACAATCATCATCATATCGGCAAATTCATCGATGACTACGACGATATTAGGCAGTTTTTCGAGCTCAGGCGGCATTTCATCCATCGAATCACCCGGCTTCCAAATAGGATCTTTGAGCGGTTCACCCGCTTCTTTAGCAGCCACGACTTTGGCGTTGTAGCCTTTAAGGTTTCGCACACCTAATGCTGACATAAGTTTATAACGGCGTTCCATTTCGCCGACACACCAACGCAACGCATTGGCAGCATCCTTCATATCTGTGACCACTTCAGTCAATAGGTGTGGAATCCCCTCATACACTGAAAGCTCAAGCATTTTCGGGTCGATCATAATCAGACGAACATCTTCCGGCGTGCTCTTGTAGAGCAAGCTTAAGATCATCACATTCACACCGACTGATTTACCCGAACCTGTTGTACCTGCCACCAATAAGTGAGGCATCTTCGCCAAGTCAACAACCACAGGCGAACCCGCAATATTTTTACCAAGAATCATGGTCAGCGGCGATTGGCTGTTTTGAAACGCGTCGCGATGAATAACTTCACCGAGCTGAACCACTTCACGGTGTTTATTAGGTAACTCCAAACCGACGTAGGATTTACCCGGAATGACTTCAACCACGCGCACGGCGACGGCTGATAGAGTACGAGCAATATCCTTCGCTAAGTTAGAAATCTTCGATACTTTAACACCGGGGGCAAGGTCGAGTTCAAAGCGGGTGATCACGGGCCCTGGCTGCACGTTGGCAACGGTAACATCAACGCCAAAGTCTTTGAGAACGGTTTCAACCGTGCGTGACACTTGGTCAAGCTCTTCTTGCGTAATGGGGTTCTCTTGCTTATTCGGTCTATCGAGCAACTCAATCGAGGGCAATGGCGGTAAAGCATCCGCCTCATTACTCTGGGTATCACCCTGCCCTGCTTGCTCGACTGGCGATTCAGCTTGTGCTTTGGCTTCCGTTGCAGGTGTAGGTTCACTGCGCTTACGTGCTTCCGCCGCCTGTTTCGAAAACCGTGGCGCGTTGCTTTCTTCTATAACAGGATCGGGTTCGAACGGCGGTTCGTCTTCATTATCTATTTCGTGTTCATCTAATGCCGACAATGAAGGTAAGTTGAGTACAGGTTCTTGCTTAGCCTCCGCCTTTTGCTCTACTAAAGTAGATTCATCCCAATCCGAGGTATCGAGCGTATCATCGTCGTCTTCATTATCATCAGCTGCCTGTTTCGCATCGCAATCATGACCTTTAGTACCGTCCGACTGCCATACGGTGCGAATCCGTTCGTAGCACCACAGCGCGCCAGTAATGCATAATTCACCAAGCTTATCGGCGACCTGCAACCAGCTAATGCCCGTCACCAAGGTGAGGCCCGTGGCTAAGAACGTCAGTAATAGGATGGTTGAGCCGACAAAATTTAAGTACGGCATCACCGAGGCTGCAATCACATCACCAAATACGCCACCGGCTGAAAAGTAATAAATGT
This sequence comes from Idiomarinaceae bacterium, assembly GCA_002685255.1. Classification (GTDB taxonomy): domain Bacteria; phylum Pseudomonadota; class Gammaproteobacteria; order Enterobacterales; family Alteromonadaceae; genus Idiomarina. The sequence goes on along the minus strand of NYWU01000033.1, from coordinate 177,954 downwards.
CATCAAAGTTAATGGACGAGAGTGCGGCTGCGCCAATGAGCGTGAGCATGGCACCGACGAGGCGCAAACTAACAGCCAGGTAGTCGAGCTCGAGTAATTGATGGGTTTTGCGAAACAGCATGTAACCCAAGCCAGCAAAGGCAAAAGGAATTAAATATGCAACAAAACCAAACGAAAATAACAGTACATCAGCGAGCCACGCACCCACCGCTCCGCCGGCATTATTGATGGTGCCTTCGAAACCCGTCTGTGACCAACTCGGATCGGCTGGATTGAAACTTACGAGTGCGAGAAATAGAAAAATCGCGAGCGCACCGCTGATCAGTAAGCCAGCTTCTAATAATCGTTGTACACCTGTCATTGCTCGTCTTATGCTTCCTGTCATTGGGATCTTATTATAGTGGAGGCTCTCTGCCCCCGATTGTAGCGAATCTCGCTGCTAATGTTAGCCCTTTACTAGAACTTTATTCTCTTGTTTTACTTCTTCCATTACAACATAGGTGCGCGATTCGTCGACACCCGGCATCATCAGCAAGGTTTCACCGAGTAATTTGCGGTACGCGCGCATATCAGGTACCCGCGCCTTGATAAGAAAATCAAAGTCCCCTGCAACTAAGTGACACTCCAGAATCTCTTCGGTTTTACGCGCTGCCTCACTGAATTCAGCGAAAGCATCCGCCGAGGTGCGCGACAAGGTAATTTCGACGAACACCATCAAGTTAGCGCCGAGCTTAGCTGGGTTGATACGAGCATGGTAACTCTCTATAACGCCCTCTCGCTCAAGCTTCTTTACCCTTTCTAAACAAGCCGTTGCGCTCAATCCCACCCGCTTCGCGAGTGCCACGTTGGCAATACGTCCATCGTCTTGCAGTATGCGTAAGATCTTACGGTCAATTCTGTCAATAGTGATTTCATCGGTGTTTTCTGGAAATCTCATGATTTTATCGCGTCATTTAATTGGTTAGCCCTAATATATCACTATAAACTAGGTTAAAAAAAGTGCGTAATCCAGTTTGTTTTCAGTCTATAATTGCGCCACGAAATTTACCAATCACATCAGCAGATAAAACGCACTCAATGCGTGTCAATTATAGAGGGTGAGTATGTTAATAGGTGTTCCTAAGGAAATTAAAAACCACGAGTATCGTATCGGTTTAACGCCTGCAGCTGTTCGCGAATATGTTGCGAATGGCCACGACGTTATCGTTGAAAACAACGGCGGTGCTGCGATTGGTTTTACTAACGAAGACTATCAAGCCGCCGGTGCTTCAATTGTTGAAACGCCAGAAGAGATCTTCGAGCGCGCTGATATGATTGTCAAAGTTAAGGAACCTCAGCCAAACGAATGTAAGATGTTACGTGAAGGCCAAATCCTTTACACCTTCTTGCACTTGGCACCTGATCCAACACAAACTAAATTATTGGCTGAATCAGGTTGTACTGCTATCGCATACGAGACAGTCACTGATAACCGCAATGGTCTTCCGCTTTTAGCACCTATGAGCGAAGTTGCGGGTCGCATGTCAATTCAAGCAGGCGCGCATTACCTTGAAAAAGCACACGGCGGCAGCGGCACATTGCTAGGTGGCGTTCCTGGCGTTGCGCCGGGCAAAGTACTCATCATCGGTGGTGGTGTTGTCGGAACTAACGCTGCGAAAATGGCGTTGGGCTTAGGCGCTGACGTCACCATTCTCGACCGCTCATTGCCGCGTCTACGCGAGATCGATGATATCTTCAATGGTCAAGTCACCACAATCTACTCAACCGTAGATGCTATCGACAAATATTCACGCGAAGCTGATTTAGTTGTTGGTGCAGTGCTGATTCCAGGCGCAGCGGCACCTAAACTGTTGACGCGCGAGCACATCAAAAACATGAAGCCAGGTTCAGTGTTGGTCGACGTTGCGATTGACCAAGGTGGCTGTTTCGAAACTTCATACGCGACAACGCACCAAGATCCGGTATACGTGATTGATGATGTTGTTCACTACTGTGTTGCGAACATGCCAGGTGGAGTTGCACGCACTTCAACTATCGCGCTTAACAACGCGACCTTACCTTACGGTATCGCGTTGGCTAACAAAGGCAACCAAGCCATGTTAGAAAACGAGCACTTGTTACGTGGCTTGAACATGCACGGTGGTAAAATCACTTATAAAGCGGTCCACGATGACTTAGGCGAAGAATTAAGCCTCGACTACATCGACCCGCGTGAAGCGCTTTCTAAATAATTAGACAAGTAAGCGTAACTGAACAGAAAAGCTCACCTAAAATGGTGGGCTTTTTTTATGTTGTTCTTGTGCCTTTTCCTTGCAATCCATACAATCGTCCCCATAGCTAAACATATAACTGAAACACATTCTGTAGTAGGAGCAACACCATGGCTGAAGCCAAGCATTGTAAACTTTTGATTTTGGGTTCTGGGCCTGCGGGCTATACCGCCGCAGTCTATGCTGCGCGCGCAAACCTTGACCCGGTATTGGTCACCGGTATGCAACAAGGTGGTCAGCTAACGACCACTACCGATGTTGAAAACTGGCCAGGCGATGCTGAAGGTTTAACTGGACCTGATTTAATGGTGCGCATGCAACAGCATGCTGAGCGTTTCGACACAGAAATCGTGTTCGATCATATCAACAAAGTCGATTTCTCTGAGCGCCCTTTCCGCTTAAAAGGCGATGTTGGCGAATATACGGCTGATTCAGTGATTATCTCAACCGGCGCATCCGCTAAATATCTCGGTTTGGACTCAGAAGAGGCGTTTATGGGCAAAGGCGTTTCCGCTTGCGCAACCTGTGACGGCTTTTTCTACAAGAATCAAAAAGTCTGTGTCGTCGGTGGCGGTAATACTGCGGTCGAAGAAGCGCTTTACCTCTCCAATATTGCCAGTGAAGTCCATGTTATCCACCGCCGTGATACGTTCCGTTCTGAAAAGATCTTGTCGGATCGTTTAATGGAAAAAGCCGAAAACGGCAATGTCACCCTACACTTGAACAAGACCTTAGACGAAGTCTTAGGTGATGACACCGGCGTGACGGGCGTTCGCATCAAAGACACAAAAGACGGTAGTACGTCGGAGCTAGACGTTGCTGGTTGCTTTATTGCCATCGGTCACCAACCCAACACCGGCTTATTCGACGGCCAACTCGAAATGAACAACGGCTATATCGTCGTCCAAAGCGGTCTTGAAGGTAACGCAACTGCAACAAGCATTCCGGGCGTATTTGCCGCGGGCGATGTTATGGACCACGTGTATCGCCAAGCCATTACCTCGGCAGGTACGGGCTGCATGGCGGCACTGGATGCTGAACGTTATCTGGACGCATTAACTAAGTAATCCTTGTGTGAGTCGCCGCCTATGATAGTCGAACTGAGTCCTAGCTCAGTCAGCTTTCCGCCAGTGTCGATGGCACTGGTAGAGCCTAACGGATTACTTGCCGTGGGCGGCGATCTCTCCGAGGCACGCTTGGTGAGTGCCTATCGCTCAGGTATATTCCCGTGGTTTGCGGCCGACGACCCGATTTTATGGTGGTCCCCCAATCCTCGCGCTGTTTTTGTGCCTGGCGATATTCATTGCTCACGTTCGTTAAAGAAAGCCATGCGACGCCAACCTTGGCGAGTCACACTGAATCGTGCCTTTGAAGAGGTGATTGATGAATGTGCAACAATACGCGCCGAGCATGAAGGCACATGGATTACCGAGCCCATGCGTGAGGCGTATATTGAGCTCCATAGAAAAGGACATGCCCATTCGGTCGAGGTTTGGCTAGAAAATGCGTTGGTTGGTGGCTTATATGGTGTCAGTGTCGGTCGTCTGTTTTGCGGCGAAAGTATGTTTCACCGTGCGACGAACGCGTCTAAAGTGGCTTTACACTGTTTCGCTAACGCCTTTGTTGAGCACGGGGGTCAATTAATTGACTGCCAAATGGAAAATCCTCATTTAACGTCACTCGGCGCGGTACCCATGTCCCGCGAGCATTTTCTAGAGCAATTATTTGCGTTACGCGATCGCCCACTAACTGGCGACTTTTGGTCGTTAGGAGATATTAGTCGTTATTTATGAGTGTTAAGCTCGGCATTACAGGCTCCCGCCCCTGTGGTTACCTCAAGGATCAGGAAGAGCGTTTAATCGTTACGGTAACGGATGAACACACGCCGATGAATGCCCATTTATATGAGCACTTAATGGCCCATGGTTTCCGTCGCAGTCATAACGATGTGTATCGCCCCCACTGTGAGTTTTGCCAAGCATGCGAATCACTTCGTATACCGGTCGGTGATTTTAGCTTTAGCAAAAACCAAAAACGGGTGTTAAATAAAAATCGCGATCTCGTGCTCTCAATTGTCGATAAACCTCAAACTGATTACACCTCACTGTTCTGTCGCTTTATTGAAAAGCGGCATGCCGATGGCGCGATGTATCCACCCGACCCAGAATCATTTTGGCTTTGGTGTGATGCTGATTGGATGAAACCACAGTTTTTTGAATGGCGAGACAGCGAGGGCAATCTGACGATGGTGAGTATCGTAGATGTGCTCACGCGGTCAAGCTCAGCGATGTACACTTTTTTTGACCCTGAGCAACACAAGCGCTCGTTGGGCACCTACTCTATTTTGAGTTTAATCGAGTGGACAGAGGCGCAGGGACTGGATTATCTCTACCTTGGATACCAAATTGATAGCTGCGATAAGATGAACTACAAGGCCCGTTTTACACCAAATGAACGGCTTATTGGCAATCAATGGAAAAAAGCGGTAAAATCTAACACACAAAAATGAACCCTATGCGTACAATGTACGCTCATTAGTTAAATTCTAGAGGATTTTAATGGCGAAAGAAGACAGCATTGAAATGCAAGGTACGGTATTAGACACCTTGCCAAATACTATGTTTCGAGTTGAACTAGAGAACGGTCACGTGGTGACTGCACATATCTCTGGCAAAATGCGTAAGCACTACATCCGTATCTTAACGGGTGATACTGTAACCGTTCAGCTTACCCCTTACGACTTGAGTAAAGGACGCATCGTCTTCCGCGCCCGTTAATCACGATTCAATAAAAAAGGGGCTAAACGCCCCTTTTTTATTTCTGACTGCATTTCGCAGTTAGCTCTCAATCGCTTCGTTGGTGCTGTCGTAATCAAATTTCAGTTCATCGTTGTTATCCAGCGACACTTTCACTCGACCACCACGCGTCAAATGACCAAACAAGATTTCGTTTGCCAACGGTTTTTTCAGGTGCTCCTGAATAATACGACCCATTGGACGTGCACCCATTTGCTTGTCGTAGCCTTTCTTCGCAAGCCAATCGATTGCTTTGGATTCAACCTCAAGAGACACCCCTTTACGGTCTAACTGTGCTTGCAGCTCGGTGATAAACTTATCGACCACCTGCAAGATAACCTCTTCACTTAGATGGTTAAACCACACGATACCATCAAGACGGTTACGGAACTCCGGCGTAAAGGTACGGTTGATTTCTGCCATCGCATCGTGACTGTGATCCTGTTGCTTAAAGCCAATTGACTTACGAACTGTCTCACGCACACCCGCGTTAGTCGTCATCACAATAATGACATTACGGAAATCCGCCTTACGACCGTTGTTATCCGTCAATGTGCCGTTGTCCATTACCTGCAACAAGATGTTGTACACATCCGGGTGGGCTTTCTCGATCTCATCAAGCAGCAGTACCGAATGAGGCTGTTTAATCACTGCGTCAGTTAACAACCCGCCTTGATCAAAACCGACATAGCCCGGAGGCGCACCAATCAAGCGACTGACTGCGTGTCGTTCCATATACTCCGACATATCGAAGCGAATCAGTTCAATGCCCATTGCTTTGGCAAGTTGCTGAGTCACCTCAGTTTTACCCACGCCTGTCGGACCTGCGAACAAGAACGACCCGATAGGGGTATGTTCATTACCTAAGCCCGACCGCGATAACCGAATTGCAGAGCTCAGTTTGTCAATCGCTTCATCCTGACCAAACACCACCATCTTCAAGTTGCGATCGAGCTGCTTGAGAATGTCTTGGTCTGTACGTGAAACTGACTGCTCCGGAATACGCGCAATCTTGGCGATAATCGCCTCAATATCTTGCACACCGACGGTTTTCTTACGCTTAGATGGAGGTAACAAACGTTGTTGTGCGCCCGCCTCGTCCATCACATCAATCGCCTTATCAGGCAAGTGACGCTCATTAATGTATTTTGCCGCTAGCTCAGCCGCTGCTTTGATCGCGGGCTGGGTGTAACGAATACCGTGATGGTCTTCGTAGCGTTCTTTTAAACCCATCAAAATTTTCGTGGTATCTTCCACGCTCGGTTCACTAACATCCACTTTTTGGAATCGACGCACTAGCGCGCGATCTTTTTCAAAAATGTTTTTGAACTCGGTATAAGTTGTTGAACCAATACACTTGAGCTGGCCGCTTGAAAGCAATGGCTTTAATAAGTTAGAGGCATCAAGCACGCCGCCACTAGCTGCGCCCGCGCCGATAATTGTGTGGATTTCGTCAATAAATAAGATAGCGTGTTCTTTCTCGCCTAACTCTTTCAACAACTGTTTGAAGCGTTTTTCGAAATCACCACGGTACTTTGTGCCGGCCAATAAGCCGCCCATATCCAACGAATAGATAACGGCTTCTTGCAGAATATCGGGCACTTGGTTATTGACGATGCGATAGGCTAAGCCTTCGGCAATGGCCGTTTTACCGACACCCGCTTCACCCACTAACAATGGATTATTTTTCCGGCGTCGGCACAGAATTTGTGCACAGCGTTCGAGCTCATCATCACGACCAATGAGTGGATCAATCTTACCCTCTTTCGCTTGCACATTGAGGTTGGTACAGAAACGTTTAAGGTGGGTTTGCTGCTCTTCGCTTGCCGCAGCCATTTCCTCTTCATCGGCAATATGTTCATCCATCGGCTCATCTTGCGAGCGGGCGATGCCATGCGAAATATAATTAACGATATCTAATCGAGTAATATCGTGCTTGTTTAGCAAGTAAACAGCTTGTGACTCTTGTTCACTGAAAATAGCCACCAACACGTTTGCGCCACTCACCTCGGCATTACCCGAGGACTGCACGTGGAACACAGCACGTTGTAATACGCGCTGGAATCCTAACGTCGGTTGCGTATCGGCGCCATCATCTTGGTCATCAAAGGTCGGTGTACTGCGATCGATGTAACTAATCAGCTCTTCTTTCAACTGCTCAAAATTGAGTCCGCAGGCGCGTAACACTTCAGCTGCGTCTGGGTTATCGAGCAAAGCCACGAGCAAATGCTCAACCGTCATCAGTTCATGACGACGCTCACGCGCCAGTCTGAACGCATCGTTCAAGGTAAGTTCTAACGCCTTGTTTAACATACCACTCTCCTTACCGTACTACGGCTGTGCTCGAATCTTACTCATGCTCCATGGTACAGAGCAAAGGGTGCTGGTTTTCACGAGCGTACTGATTTACCTGCACCACTTTAGTTTCAGCTATCTCTGCTGAATACACGCCACACACCGCTTTACCTTTATAGTGCACTTGTAACATGGTGTCGGTCGCTTTTTCATTGTTCATACGAAAAAACTTTATCAACACCTCGATTACGAAGTCCATCGGTGTATAGTCATCATTATTCAATATGACCTTATACATCGAGGGTGGTTTCAGTTCGTGTTTACTGTCTTCCTCAACATCATATACGTGTTGATGATCAAACTGGCTCATGAATTAACAACCTATTATCACTATAGCTGATTTGTCTAATCGCGCTGGACAATTTTTGTTTAATTTTTTAACAAAAATGTCGATTTTTTCATCACATCTACTTGACTATTATACTCTGTGTCCTAGAGTAAAACATGGTGTTGGCTGATGGAATTTTCAACCACACCTAAGACAACCCAATCTAATAATAACAAAATTCTTTTCGATAGAAGAAGGAAGTAGATGTATGGCAACCGGAAAAGTCAAATGGTTCAACAACTCCAAAGGTTTTGGCTTTATTGAGAGTGAGGACCGCGAGGGTGACATTTTCGCTCATTACTCAACAATCGATATGGAAGGCTATCGCACGTTAAAAGCGGGTCAAACCGTAGAGTTTGAACTTGAGGAAGGTCCAAAAGGACTACATGCCTCAAACATTGTTCCTCACGCGGACAAACAGTAAGAAAGCCTATTTGCAAAACGCCGCAGTGCGGCGTTTTGCAATTCTAGTCCCTTAAGAGTCCATACCCTTCAAGAATCGATACCAAAGTAACGACGCAATTGATCACGCAAATTAGGCGGGGTGCCATGAATCGTTAGTTTGTCTGTCTCGGCATCATATTCCACACGTTCACCTAACTGAGTATGATCAAATGCCACACTCACGCCGCCTCCTTGGCCTTGAAATTTAACCAACTTCCGCAACGTGGATCGATCCGTAGGGAAAGACTCATCTAATGCAGGTTTATCCTCTTGCGTCAGCGCTTGCGTAAACTCTTCAAAGCTACGCTCGGTCGGCTGTGCTTGGGAGAAATGCTCCGACAAGTCTTTGACCTTAACGTCTTCGCCCTGCTTCCATTGCTGATCGCAATATTCATAAGCCACCGCATTGAGCGATTGACGTTGCTCCGGTGGCAGTTCGGCCTGCTTACCAAACTCTGTTACTGCATCCACCAAGCGTTTAGTTTGCGACTTCGCATCCAACCGTTCGGTACAACCCAAGAAATCCAAGAAAAAATCAGATACCTTGCGTCCAGCACGACCTTTGATAAAGGAAATATAGCGTTGGCTCTCGGGATCGGTTTGCCATTCAGTCAGATCAATCCGCGCTGCGAGTTGCACTTTACTAATATCTAATTGCGATGACCGGTCAACAGCCAAATTAGGGTTAATCGTCACGCCCACCTTTACTGGTAAAAACGCCACCAACAGATAATCAGTGCTTAAGTGTTGATACCGCGTCACTAATAAAAAGCCCGCTTCAAGCATTTGATAGTTTTGGAGCTGTTCTAACAGTAATTTGGCCGCCTGTTGGCTCAACTCAACAAATTCTAACGCTTGCGCTTGCCACTGTTTGAGTAGTACGGGGAAGTCACTGACTTCTTCCGCCTCGTCGGCCTCTGTTAAGAAACTGGCGTAGCCTTTAGCTGGTTTACTGGTATAAACCGTGGTCAGTTCCTCGAGTAACTCGTGCAGTTGTTCGTCATCAGACAAAGGCTCTGGCGCGAGACGCAAACCAATTTGATCATCATGGCTGTAAAACTGGTGAATAATGCTATTTTCAATGGCCAGTTGCATAACTAGGACTATCCTTGCAAAATCGCTGTGTTAGACTATTTGGCAGATTGTAGCACGGGATAGACACAGAATGGGAAAGAACCAACGTCGCGATAAAATTGCACGACTGATTAGTTGGGGTCATTGGTTTACCTTCGCCAACATTATTTTGTGTCTCCTTATCGGCATTATCTATATTGATTCAACGCCGTCGCCGACCACATTCATCAGTACCGTTTATCTCATTGTGAACTGGATCGGGCACTTTGCGTTTCTGCCATTCGTGTTCTTTATCATACTGATATTTCCGTTCTGTCTGCTGATTCCCTACTCCAAAGTGTTACGCAGTATCGCGGCACTCATTAGCTCCCTTGGCATCGTCGCGCTTATCTTTGATGCACTATTTTTCCGCCACTACGGGTATCACCTGAACGCCTATTCACTTGCACAAATGGCGAAAGATGCCGAGGCCGCATTTACTGGCGCAAGTTTTGTCATCATTTTAATGATCATGTTGGGCTTTCTTATTCTGCTAGGCTTTGAACTATTGCTTGCTAACTACACGTGGAAACACCTTTCGGAACTTCAGCATCGTAGACTTGGCGCACCGGCCACCACGGTATTTGTATTGTGCTTTTTTGCTAGCCACAGTATTCACGTTTGGGCGGATGCCGAGCTCTATGACCCGATAACACAGCAAGATGATACATTCCCGCTCTCGTACCCGACGACAGCGAAAACGCTGATGTCGAAGCATGGCTTTATCGAAGTGGAAAATTATCAGGCGCAGCAACAAAAGCTGATGTCGGCAGAAAATATTCGCTTACGCTACCCGCACAATACGTTGCTGTGCTCAAAAACGTCTCAAACCAAGGGCATTACACTGGTTGTATTTGATCGTTTGAATGCCGAACAGTCACAACGTGTCGGTGAAGCAGCCAACGACAACGGCCTAACTCAAGTGGATATTCAGTTACTGGCACACCCCAGTCGTGAAGGCGGGCTGTTCCAGTTACTTTATGGTCTCCCCGACTTTTACCAAGAGACCATCGAGAATCAAAACATATCACCGGCTTACCTAAAACCATTAGCGGACTTTGGCATCGATGTGAGCTGGCATACATCGCCCAATTGGCCACAGGAACTCGGGCTTACTCAGTTTAAAGCCGACTGGAACGCTGAGCCGCTGAGTAGTTTTTATCCACGCAACGAGAACCAGGTCAACGTTGTGCTGCTGAGCCATGAGGATATCGATCGCCTACCCGCGATACTCGGAAGCTTAGGCCAACAACGTGTACTGCTCTCGAGCCTCGCGCCCAGTAACACCGAAGGTTTGCTCGGACAGCAGCAGTTTAAACCTGAAAATATGCGTGTCACCTTGTGGGAAAAAGATTTCGCACTACCACAACAAAGTATTGGCGGATTAATGGACCTCATGCCAACCGCCCTATCTCGTGTCATGTCATGTGCTGGTGGTACGCAGAGCTTTAGCAATGGTGAAGATCTGATGAACGGCGGTGAGCGCTGGCCTCTGGTAGAAACCTACAGTCCGTATATCGTTATCTATGACCAAACGTTGATTACTGTGCTCGATAACAACGGTCAGTACAATATCTATCGTCGCGATGACTTCAGCCGCCTCGACGGCGCCGAACCGACGGTTCCCGTGTTAATTGATGCACTCAAAGATCTCAAACGCTTCAGCGGCCGCGCTAGAGACTGATTAAAATAACAGCGAACAGATGCGCTAAGTGCATTTGTGCCTTGCACTTAGCTCATAAATCAGTAACATAGCTGTCCTCGGTCGGCGTGTAGCGCAGCCTGGTAGCGCACTGTCATGGGGTGTCAGGGGTCGGAGGTTCAAATCCTCTCACGCCGACCAATTCTTCTCTTTTCCCTGCTTAATTACTCTATCAATTCCACATCAGGTAATTCAGAGCGAAACCACGCTCGGACGTCATTCAGTTGTTGTATCGGAAAGCTGTAGTCGATTTGATACATCGGATTATAAGGAAACTGTAAAACGGCAAAGTCCTTATCTAAAGGCCCTACTGCAACCCGTTTTAATTTATCGATTGGGATTTGCTCCATACCCACACGTAAATAATCACCGCGCACCTCGAGTAAATACAGCATGTTTTTGATCGTTTCTGGGCGCTGAGCTTTAAGAAAAATGCTGTAAAGCGGCAACATGCTTAAACCGATAATTCCCCCTAAATAAGTCCAGTCGTTATATAAATACATGATGCTAGCACCGAGCAATAAAGTACTAGCAGAGATAAAAAAGCGAATGACTCGCTCCTTTTTACTAAATGGAAATTTATATTGTTTCATGACTTATTGTTTTTATTCGCTTAGTTAAGTTCGGCGTTAATGTACCTTTTTTACCGCAATAAGGCACCCTTCCCTCAACGCTTTTTGATACAATTGTGGCAAGATTTTTACTAACGGATGTTCACATGTCTTCATGCTGCGGTGGCGGAGCCTCGGATACACAGGCGCAAATGGATAGCGCCCAAAAACGCCTTCTTTGGACCGTATTGGTGCTTAACGGCGTGATGTTTTTTGTTGAGTTTATTGCGGGCTGGATAGCAGAATCCAGCGGTTTGATTGCTGACTCACTGGATATGCTTGCCGATACCTTAGTTTATGCGGTGAGTTTGTATGCCGTGGGTAAGGCGATAAAATACAAGGCAAATGCGGCTATTTTTAATGGCATATTACAAACCGCCCTTGCTCTGTTGGTGCTCGGTGATGTCGCACAGCGGTTGATTTGGGGCAGCGAACCCAATGCCAACATGATGCTATGGATAGCCGGCTTAGCATTACTGGTAAACGTCATTTGTTTTGCTCTGCTGTATAGCTCTCGCAATGGCGATATTAATATCCGCGCCAGTTGGATTTGCTCGCGTAACGATATGCTGATGAACGCAGGTGTCATTCTGTCAGCATGGATGGTGAGCGCGATTAACAAGGCGTGGCCAGATTTACTGATAGCCACGGTCATCGCGATCATTGTATTACGTTCAGCGCTGAGGATTATCAAAGACGCCCATGCGGTTAAAGCGGGCGAAAAAACCGATATTTCGACGTGTTGTGGTTAATAGCCTAAGTTGTTAGTACTTGGAGGCATCCTGCACTGCCTGTGGCAATAATGGCAGTGCATAGGTGCGATAAGCTCGGATGTTAAGCCATTTCGCCAAACCAAGATAACTAATAATAATCACCGCGCTTATCACTGAGTGGTGCCAGCTCGGTAGAATTAAAAGTGCCGCCACAACGGACAACAGGGCGCACTGACGCAGCAGAAAGCTGCCCCTGCGATACAGTTTGGCGCGAAACTTAGCCACGGTAATGGCGCGGTGTGCGGTGCGGGGATTTACACCGTCTAATTCGGGTTGCTTATACCAGCCTACGAAATCAATCATAACTCACTTAATATTGATTAATTTGTACACAGTATACCACAACTCACGCGCACAGCTCTATTCGTATGATTTATGACCGCTATTTCACAAGGCCTTTAGGCTCGATTGCCCCGTTCGATTATCTAGTAATCAATACGATCAGGCACCAAGATCTGCAGTGCATGCTTTTCAACCTTGATATCTAACTCATCCGCTGAGTAAGGTTCGCCATCGACGACGTAGTCTAAGCGCTCACCATCACAGCGTGCTAGGTGAATACGCTTTATGCGTGTGTGATGGGTATTCATCCCCACTTGGTCTTCGGTAATACTGGCGTACAAGAGCTCGATTAGGCTTTTTACCGGTGAACTCTCACCCTGCTCTGAATCGAGCCACGTTACATCCAGTTTGCCATCGTCGATCACGGGCTCACCATCGCCCTGTGCCAACAAGGTTGTTATCGGTGCCGCATTGGCAACAATCAAACTGGCTGTTTCCCACGTTTCGGTTTCACCCTCATCAATGGTTACTTGCAACTGCAGTTGTTTATCTTCACTCAGTGCGCGCCATAAACCTTGAATATACGCTAACTGACCTAGCTTATCTTTGGCGCTGCGATCTGCCTGCTCAATCATTTGCTGTTCGAAGCCCACGCCAGCGCACAAAAGCATCAATTGCTCATTGACCCAGCCACAATCGATTTGCCTACAGCGACCCTCAATAATCGTTTCGCAGGCGACATCCACTGGGCTCAGTTTACTACTGAGTCCCCATAGCACCTGGCTCAAGGAATTTGCTGTGCCCATGGGTACGATCGCCATCTTACAATCATAACCGATGAGCGCACGTGCCACTTCAGTCAGTGTACCATCGCCGCCACAAGCAATGACCAACTCAGCGCCCTGCTCAAGCGCCTCACGTGCACATTCGGTACCGTTTTTATCTTCTTTCGTTTCAATCACTGTTAACTCGAAATACGGTGTGAGCGTATCCTTAAGCGGCTGTGCATATTCACTCCATTTACCGCCACCGGATACCGGATTAGCGACAATGTACGCACGCTTAATCATCAACTCTTGGTGTTCATCGATAAACTGTTGCAGTGCCTTCTTTTGTTGATGATTTAATCGCGCAACTTTACGCGCACCTTGGATTTTCTTCATCACGTCATCGATGTTTTTCGTATTACTGTGCGCCAGTAAATAGGCGGCCGCCATAAACACTGAACGTCCACGCCCCAAGGCGCAATGAATTAATACATTGTGGCCTTGCCGTTGTTGCTCGTGGATCCACTGCAAGGCTTGATGGATTTGTTCGTGAGACGGCGCCAAATGGTCAAGCACCGGAACGTTTAAGTAATTAACCTCGGCGCGTTCAGCCGACCAGTCAAGCGCATCAAATTCAGCCGTGACATCGAGTACCGCATTAATCGGCACGTCTTTGATCGCCTTCAGGTCGCCGCTGAATAAGCGTCTTCCTACATAGATTCCATCCGCGACCTTTTGAAACACTGGTAAATCATCTTGCCGACGTGCGATGGCGTTATAAACGCGTACACCAATCAGGAACGGGATCAATGACCAACGTATGTACCAAGGAATACGTCCGTTCGCTTTCTTACGAAACAATCGAGCGGTGTTCAACCAATAAGCAGAGGCGATTAGCGCTAAGGCGATACAGGTCCAACCGAAGGCAATTTTTAATGGCCAGGTGGGAAGTATATAGGTCAGTAATAGCGCGACGAGCGCGCCACACAAATAATAATAAGGTATCGCCTTTGAGCCCATAAGTATCCTATCTTGGTTGCCATTGTAGTTGCGCTATCATGCAGCGCGCGGAGCCTCCGCCCTGCTCTATCGTTGGCAGGTTGCATATTAGCATACGCGCTTTTTGCTCAATTTGATCCCTTTGTTGCTGGGTTAATGCCTTTACCGCCGTTTGTGATAACACTAATATCGGACCCTCTCGCCCCATGAGCTCCAAGGCATTACCAGCAAACGACTCTATTTGTGAGCCAGTGAGTTCAATCACGCATCGATCGCCATACGCTAAGCGCTGTGCCAAGTCATCACGATAAGTCGATGCGACTAATTCCGGTGCGTACATGGCGATATGCTCACCCACATTCATGAGCACATTGGTGTGATAAATAGGTACGCCTTCGCGGTCATGCGCATCAATCACCACAGGATTACAATCGATGTGCTGACCTAGCTCTGCTAACACGACATCGCTCATTCGCTGCGAGCGCACCGCGTAAACATCCTTACTCAGAGGATCAAACACCAGCGCACCAGTTCCCTCAAGACTTAATCCCTGTGACTCATAGGCTGTGAGATCAACAGTGCGGGTGATCACATAGTCGTGTTCTAAGCTTTCAATAATGTCGGTACGTCGCTCTAACCGGCGGTTAGCGCAGTGCATGGGGTACAATACAAGTGTGCCGTCCGCATGACTGGTAAACCAATTATTGGGAAACACCGAGTCCGGTGTTTCGGTCGAGGTATCGTCAAAAATCTCAACGCGAACCCCTTGCTGATTCAGCTGTGCCACCATGGCATCAAACTCTTCCCGCGCATAGCGACTCACCGCAGCTTCGACGCGCGCATCGTCGATCTGCTGAAAACGATTATCTGCCGCGGTTTGCTCATTACTGCGAAAATGATGTGGGCGCACCATGGCCACTCGACTGCATAATTGACTCACTACGTTAACTTCCTTTTCATCAAAAACAGCAAGCCGCTATTCTACGGGTGTTGGTTAAGCTTGCGCAATGCGAGTGACTCAGGCTTACACACGATGTCGGCTATATCTCCGTGTCAGTCACTTAAACTAAGCTACACTATGCAAAAAAAGTAAATAAGGCTAAACACTGTGAGTGAACTATCCATCGAGTGGCCAATCCGTTTAACGCATTTAGGTGGCACTTGGCAGGTGACAGGCTCGTGTCACTTGTGGCATTTAAACGCGCGACAAACGGTGATGATCGACTGCGGTGCGTTTCAGGGTATCACGCAAGAGGATGACTTAACGCCGTATGTCGATGTCGATAGCTTGGCGGCTGTGTTTATTACTCATGCACACCTCGATCATGTCGGCCGTTTACCGCAGTTGCTCGCGCTGGGCTATCGTGGCCCGATTTACTGTACGGCAGCCTCACTTGCATTAATGCAATTGGTGCTGGGCGACTCTCTGCAACTCGCGGGCATCCGCGACGAAAGCGCACTCGCAGCATTTAACACATTGCTTGCGCGGCATGTGGTCATTTGTGCATATGGTCAAACGTTGGATGTATTACCCTCACTTAGCGTCACGTTCGAGGAGGCAGGCCACATACTGGGGTCATCTTATCTCTGTTTTGATATTAAGCCGTTGCATAAACGTGTTGTGTTTTCCGGCGACTTGGGCTGCCGCAACTCACCTCTTATAAACGATCCAACACCGCTTGAACGCGCTGATTTACTTGTTTTAGAGAGTACTTACGGGGATCGCTCGCATGGTGACCGCAGTCAACGAACGCAACAACTCGAGTCGATTATAAAACGTGCTGTTGTCGATGGTGGCGCCATTTTGATTCCTGCATTTAGCATTGGTCGAACACAAGAGCTGCTCTATGAGTTTGAACAAATTTGGCACCAACACGCGTCTTCAAAGGACACCGAGTTTCCCGAGATTGTTATCGATTCACCGATGGCAAACAAAGTAACTGATATCTACCAGCGTCACGAAGCGCTATGGGATGCAACCAGCCGTTCTCGCCAAGCTAATGGACGACATCCGTTAGACTTTAGCCACGCGCACCCAGTGGATGAGCATAGCTTACACCTCGCTTTAGTAAACCGTCTCAAATCCACTGCTGAGCCAGTGATTGTTATTGCAGGCTCAGGCATGTGTACCGGTGGGCGAATTATTAACTATCTCGATGCGTTGATAGAAGATCCTCGCACTGATGTTTTGTTTGTGGGTTACCAAGCACAAGGGACGCTGGGTGAACACATTCAACAAGCGGCTGCGGGCCAATCAGTGACTATCAACCAACAACAAAGAAAAGTAAATGCTCAGGTATATACGCTCACCGGTTACTCCGCCCATGCTGATCAAGAAGAATTACTCGCGTTCATTGGCGGTGCTGCATTCCCCGTCCAAGCGGTTCGTTTGGTGCATGGCTCAGCGCCAGCGCAACATACCTTGGCTGAAAAAATACGACAGCAGTTTAGCATTCCGGTAACGATAACTGTTGCGACGGAGAAACCATAACGCGCCAATAACCGCCTCGTGGACTGCCCACGCGTTCGAGCTTACCCTGTTGCTTGAGTCGGGCAAACTGCTTCTCGACGGCTCTCGAACTCAAGCCCAACAGTTCGGCAATACGTTGCGCGCTAATACCCCGTTCTTTATTGACTAGAAACAGTACTTTGCGGGCCGTAGACCACTTTTCCGAACCTTTCACCGAACACACATCCGAAAACTTATCCGAACCTTTTTGCGCATCAGCCCCTGGTTGCTCACTGCAGTTCGTTAATTTCTGCGCAAGTTCACTCATACTGGTTCGGAGTACTCCGGTTAGCCACAGGATAAACGCCTCAGAGCGCTCATTGCGCTCAACCTGTCGCGCTTCTGCCAGCTTATCTATTGATGCCAGCCAATTTTGCTCAATATTGAGCCATTGAAAAAGTGGGTGCCAAGAACGCATCAATAAGGTAAGCCAGAATCGTGTGATGCACCCATTCGCTTCGGCAAACGGTTGCCAACTTTCAAAGACATCAAAAAACAATGCAGCGCGATACAGTGGATGACAATGGTCGGCATTGAGTTCAGTAAATAATTCGCTGAGTGTTCGTGCGATCCCCGTGGCGGGTGGTGAAGCATAAATATTACGGCCGTGATGATAGATAGCGACTGAAGTGCCGCGGTACTGACCTGCACGCATACTCAAGTTGAGCATCAATTGCCGGTGTGCTTTTTTTAACGCCTGCTCGTTTAGCGGGTCCCAGAGGTCGATATGATCATACAGTGCCGAGAGGTTAATGCGGTGGGCATTTAAATTTTCGCACTCAATACTGGCTGCCTGCTTTTCATTCAGCCACGATTGAGCCGTTACACTATTGACCTCAACCGATTCAAATTGAGCGATGATCCGCCCTGCCTGTTCGGCAAGGTTTAAAAGCTCAGAACGGGTTGACCACTCAAGTTGAGGCCACATGTGTTATTCCTTTTATTATTTGCCTGGCGAGACCTCCACACTGTTCCGTCCAGACTCTTTGACTTGGTATAACGCGTTGTCAGCGCGTTTAACCAAACTGTTACGACTTTCAGCGCGCGACAGTTGGGCTACGCCAAAGCTTGCCGTGACTTGACCAACTTTGTCAAATTGTAGATTCGCTAATCGCCGTCGTAATCGCTCAGCCAGTTGACCCGCACTCTCAAGATCAGTTTCTGGGGCTATGATTAAAAACTCTTCGCCGCCCCAACGGCCAAACACATCGCTACTGCGTAACCACTTGTCCAACGCCTCACTGATAAGTTTAAGTACATGATCACCCACATCATGACCGTAGTCGTCATTAACACGTTTAAAGTGATCGATGTCTAATAGAATAACGGAAAGGTCTCTACCATGACGCTCACACCGTTTTACTTCTTCTTCTAAGGTTTGTTCCATATGATAACGGTTCCAAACTTGCGTGAGCGCATCGGTGTGCACCAGATGCTCCAGACGCTCATTCGCTTCCGTTAGTTCTTGATTCAACTTTTCAATTTGGAAAGCAGACGCTCCGATGGCCAGATCTTCTGCGAGCGTTTTAGCCGCTTCAACCTGAATCTCTGTCCATACGGGTGCATAGCCATCCACGTCTTGCTGCCATTGCTTGAAAGAGTTTCGCGGCGAAAGTACTTGCCGCCCTTGGTACTCACGTACGTCCCCTTTTTCTAAACTACCCGCCCAACGAAACACTTCAGTTTCTTGTTGTCGGAAAAATACCAACCAACCTTGGTTACGTTTATCAACGGGCATTGAAACCGCAAGCACGCCGCAATAAGGAAGTTCAGGAATCGCTTGCCTCAGTTCAGATAAGCGACAGTCGCGTTCGGTAAACAGCCCGGTAACACCATGGTTCTCGTTCAGCCAGACCCTAACTTTTTGTAGCGTTGATACATCAATTTCGTCACCGACCACGCGATGAGTTTGAGTCGTGATCAATGCCACCGCAGTGGCTTCAAACAGTTTCAACCAATAGTCACCTTCGTCTTCTAAAAGATGCTGCGGCGATTTAATTTCGCGTTTACGATCGAGAAGCGCTTTGCGACTTTCCTCAACGCGATCAAAGAAACGGTCGGCTTCAAATTGTTTATGGAGCATCAAACGCTGCTCGGCTAGTTTTACTAGCGAATGAATGTTGAGTCGTGTCGAATACGACAATTGCTGCGCTGACACGCCATGACAGGAAACCAAACCCCAAAGCTGGCTCTGATCAAACACAGCGACCGACATTGAGCGCTGTAATCCCATATTTTTCATATATTCTGTATGAATGGGCGATTTGCCACGGAGTGTTCCGAGCGACAAATCGAGCCGCGTTGGCGAGAGTGAGTCGGCGTAACGGATCATCGCATCCTCGGTGTCTACATCAGCGATATAGCGAATCGGGTTAACTCGATACAGTTCACGCACTTGGCTTGGGATATCGCTCGCCGGAAAACTGAGTCCAATGTATTGTTCAATGGCCTCGCAAGCAGTGTGCTCGCAAACCACTCGCCCATTCCAGTCATCGTCGAATTTATACACTAAAACACGCTCGTAACCGCTTAACTCAGCAATTGCCTGACACAGCTTTTGCATTGTTTGCTCGACATTTTTAGCGTTTGAAATATCAAGCAGCGCTCTATCAAAGTAACATGAGCGTTTCAAATCCGACGTTGCACTGTCAGGTTCTGTCTCAATCACCAGCCAGGATTGACTAAAGTAAACTCGCGAAAAAAAATCCTGCTGGCCGTCGGACCATGCCAGAATCTCGTGCTCTGAGCCATTCTTTAATCGTTGCCTCGCGTCGCTAAACTGACTGATAAAATCATCCGACATGCACTCATCCAAGCGCTTTTCCATTAATTCGTTAACAGAACGACGTAATATTGCTTCACTGTTTTCGCTTACCGCAACAATATGCTCACCCTTTATGTCAATGGCGAGTAAGCAACCAATCGACTGCACACACTGTGGTGCATGCACGGGCTCTCTGGCACAGTTTTCCATGGCCTGTTGATATGAAACCGAATTACTTTCAGGCACGAACACCACCTAGATATTTAATAAGCTACTTTTGAGCCAAAACGTTGCTCGACTTGCTCTGCAACATCTGTGAATGAGCGAAATGCGCTGAGTGCAGCGTTTGTCATTTCCTGAAGTTGTGCATCAGTAAGTGACAAATGCTCGAACCCACGAATGAATCGTTGCCAGTTACCCTGCTGATAAAAACTAAAATAATTTGTTGCTCTGTCATCAAGCGCCAAGACATTCTCCAGTCTCTGCTTGAGCATGCGTCCGCCCTGAGTGCTGCCTTCGATGACATAGGCATAACCTAGAGCTTGGTATGTCGATACAGCTTGCTCATGATGTATTTGCGGCGGCGGCGTAAACCCACCTAACGCATGAATGTCACTGACAATATGGCTGGTACGAGGCTGATAATAATAATCCCCCGAACGCTCCGTCTGCTTAGGTAACCAAGTTTGCAAGCATACTTCGTATTTATCCAACCAATGATAAAGCCCATTGAGCGCATGCAAGTAATCATCTACGCTCACATCAGCTCGCATCAGGGGATGCATTAACCCCGTCTGCTCCGCCGCTCGGTGAGCGTTTTCGGTTGCTTGCTTCATATGTATCAACGCAGAGTGCTTTTTCATGACTTATCTAACGGTTTTGCCGATATTATCGATCAGCTCAAACCAAAATAAATTTAGAACAGTCGCTCAAGCCTGAACGTATCGCCTCAACCTGCTCCTCCGAATGAAAGCGACTCATTTTCTGACCCCAGATAGGTGCTGGCCAAAACGGATCCGTAGGAAAGCGAACAACATGATGGACGTGAAGTTGGCTCACGACATTCCCTATCGCAGCAATATTTAACTTACACTCGGGATAATATTGTAATAACCACTCACTTAAGGCTTGGCTTTCTTTCCAAAGATTAAACTGGTCCCCCTCGGATAGCTGGGTGATTTCAGTCACGTCGTTGTGCTCGGGTACTAGCAAAAACCAAACACAGTCGGCTGCTTTCATTAAACGCAGTTGTGACAGCGGCCCGCGCGCCAGCAAAATCGAGTCGGTAGCTAGACGCGTATCGAGTACAAAGTCGCTCATGCCATACTCTCCAAAAACAGAATAAAGTCGCGCACGACGACGTCAAGACGGTTGATGAGTCGATGATCATCGTCAATTAAATGCAATTCAGCGGCAATGCGCTGACAAAACTTAACACTGTTTTGCCAGTTAACAATATCGTCTTGCCACCCATGGACCACACTCACAGGTCCGTTTGGGTGCAATCTATCGAAGTCAACTTTACCGCCCATATACAGCGCAGGAGCCATCACAAAGCACCCCCTGACTTTGCTATGCTGACTATTCGCTAGCGCAACGTATCCGCCCATACTCGAACCGACTAAGATAACGTGGTCACCCTCATCGTCATTTAGGTATTGAGTCAAACGATCCGCTCGGTCATCTGGGTCCATTTGATCTTGGTAATCAATGCTGTCTACCGCAAAGTTTCGACTTTTTGCAACCTTCGCGAGCGCCTCGATTTTATGCCCCCAAGGGCCACTTTCTTTGCCATGATTGAAAACGATCTTTGTCATTTTCGCCTCTATAACTTACAGTTAAAAATATATTGATTTTTTGTTAGAAAAAATCAACGATAGATATGACTCTAACACGTAGAGAACCAATTTATGATGGGTACTAAGCTTAAAGCGTCTTCAGTTCTGTTTATGTTGTGTGCTTCTTCGTGGGCTTTTGCCGATCAGCACGATGATATCATTTGGGGCGTTAATGTATCTCCGCCCTTCCATATCTGGCAAGGCGAATACGAGCACGAAGGTTTTTGCGATACATTAGTCGATACCTTTGAACGCGAATTACCCGCGCTCTCCCAAAGCAAGCGTAAATTACCCTCTCGCCGCATCACCATGCTAATGCGAAAAAACCAACACTTGTGCTTTCCGTGCTTAATTAAAGGCAGTGATTACAACAAAGACTTTATTTTCTCGGATGTAACACACGCGTACCCGCCGCACGGTGTGATCACGACCGCGTCAAACGCTCAACAGTTAATTAAAGCGTTCGGCGAACCGTTGTCATTTACTGACTTGGCGCAAAGCAATTATCGTTTCGCACAACCCATTGAACGTCGTTATGGTGAATTACAACCTATCGTCGAGGACTATTTGATACCGTCCGACCACTTCCAAGAAGTATCGGGTGAAGGTGCGCACATGAACTTAATGACGATGATTGCCACGGGTCGAATTGATTACACACTCGATTATAAGATGCTGATGACCTACTTCCAACGCACGGAAGGTCAAACAAACCCAGATTTTGAACCGCTCGTATTTATTCCGATCAAAGAAAACAGCGACTCAGTGATACTGGGCGCTGTCGGTTGCAGTAATAACCAGTGGGGACAGCATGCGATTAACAATATGAACCGCGTTATTGAACAAGTGAAAAGTGACTCAGACTTTCGCCAGTCTTTAGATCTTTGGCTCGGCGCTGATCGCCCACGACCTGAGTTCAATAACACTAATTAACTTTTAGACACCCATACTATGCCACTGAATCAACCACCTCATCTCGTCGACTACAATGTGTATCAAAGTGATCGCTTTTTGCGGCAATGCGCTCACCACTTTGCATCGGATTCTGAACAGGACGAACGGGTTAAATTAGGGGCACTGCTCGGCAGTGCCCAACACATTGATCGTTGTTATACAGCCAATCATTATCCACCCGAGTTATTCACCCACGACCGTTACGGTGCGCGCATCAATCACATTGCTTACCACGCCAGTTATCATGAACTGATGCAGATTGCGGCGGAACAAAAGCTTCACAACGGTGTTTGGCGCTCATCGGTGCCTTATTCTCACGTTGAGCGAACAATTCGTTATTATTTAAATAGCCAACTCGAAGCGGGTCACGGATGCCCTATTACCATGACATTTGCCGCCATTCCTGTACTCCAACAAAGTCCACTATACCCACAATTGCGTGAGCAACTTTTGCAGCCGCTATACGATAGCCGCGACGTTCCCTTTTATGAGAAGTCGGCTTTGACCGTTGGTATGGGTATGACTGAGAAGCAAGGTGGCTCGGATGTGCGTAGTAATACGTCGCAAGCGACACCACAGGGCTCAGCCGGTGAAGGTGAAGTCTACTTATTGAATGGTCACAAGTGGTTTTTATCAGCGCCCATGAGCGACCTATTTTTAATGCTCGCACAAACTAAGCACGGGCTTGGCTGCTTTTGCGTGCCTCGTTGGCGTGAGGACGGGACGCGCAACGGCATCGATATTCAACAGCTTAAGCAAAAGATGGGCAATCAGTCGAACGCTTCATGCGAAGTCGAGTTGAATGATGTTGAAGGCCGTTTGCTTGGGTCCGAAGGTAAAGGTGTACGCACTATTATTGATATGGTCGCAATGACACGGTTTGACTGCATGATTGGCTCGTCTGCCTTATTACGGCAATCGCTTGTGCAATCGTTGCATCATTGTCACTACCGAAGCGCATTCGGAGCACGACTCATTGAGCAACCATTAATGGTTAATCTCCTATGTGATATGGCTATCGAAAGTGATTGTGCGCTACTTTGGACGCTAACAATTGCGCAATGGCTTGATAGCAGTGACATTAACGCCAAGCGCTTAACACGCTTGCTCGTTCCCGTCGGAAAATATTGGATATGTAAACGAGCGCCTCAGGTAACATACGAGGCAATGGAAGTGATAGGCGGTATGGGCGTAATGGAAAATACCCCCATGCCAAGACTCTACCGAGAAGCGCCGATTAATGCGATTTGGGAAGGCTCCGGTAACATCCAATGTTTAGATGTGCTGCGTGCCTGTGAAAAAGATCCCGAACTGCTGACTACCTGGTTTGATTTTATTGCCCGTAGCTGCGGTCAATACAACAGCTACGACGCAGCGGTTGAGCGTTTACAACAGGAACTCGAGAAGCAACCGCCATCACCGTTTAATGCGCGCCGTCTTGTTGATCAAATTGCGCTGTTGACGCAATCAGCGCTCGCTATCCAGCATATGCCGCCCGAACGTAGCCGACTGGTCTGTGATAACCTATTAAATCGGTCAGGCCGTAATTTAGGTACCTTGGTTGGTGACTTTGATACGGCACACCAGTGGGTTAAGGATAGCTTCACCGTTGGTTAACACTCGTTCTCTCGATGCTGCCTATGAAAAAGCCCTCTATCGGCTTGATATCATGGGACGCCGCTATACCCTCTCAACGTTGCACACGCCCCTACATGCTGAGCGTTTATTAAACGCTGCAAACTGTCACTCGTTGACTATCATTACGGTTGATAATCCAGGCAGTCAACGCTGTGATCGCGCTACATTTAGCCAGCAACATTTGCTACTGACGCAACAGTTACGTCACCTTGGTATTCACTTTTTTCCCACCTCAGCACTCGCACCTCAATGCGACTGGCCGGTAGAGCACGGTGTTGCTATTAAAGACTTGCCACTCGCTTCCGCTTATCCGCTTAATCAGCGCTATCACCAAAACGCTTTTGTGCGAATTAATCGAGAGCAAGGGATCGCGCTGCATTGGACGAATTCATAAAAAACATTCAATCCTAAATACGATCTTCTTCGTAGAAATTGTTAATAGAAATTTTACTCAAAACACGACACCAAATATTCCAATTTGGTATAGCGTATCTAACGAATGTCACAAGTGACGTCGAGCGAGTCGAACTATAATTTTGATATTCGCAATAGAAAAGCGGCGTTTTGCTGGAGGCCTTATGAAATCATCAGACTGGAATACTATGAGTGTGGCACATCACACACGTATGCGGGGCCGTAAACTTTGGGCAGCAAGTATCTACAGTGGAGTGAGTATCGCACTCATCAGTGCCATTATTGTGGTCGCTGACTGGCTGAACACGCTGTTCAGCGAATCACAAACATTCCTGAGTCAACACCCGAAACTATACACTGTCAGTATCATCGTAATGTTGACTGCCGGAACCATGCTTGTTGTTGAGCGAACTCTTGCTAAAAAGCATCGTTACAACGAGTGGCGGGATGATTAAGCGTGTTCAAAGCGCTCTCGTAAATACTGGATGATGTCATCAGACTCATACATCCACCGCGCTTCATCGCTATCTTGGGTGATGCGTAAGCACGGAACTTTCACTCTGCCGCCCTGCTCTTCAAGCTCGGTGCGATGCGTCTCGTTGTGCTGAGCATCGCGTAACTCAATGGGTAAATTTAATCGCGCCATTTCTTTGCGAACCTTGATACAGAATGGGCAGGTTTTGAATTGATACAAACTTATCTGCTTACATTCTTGTTCGACACGCGCTTGCGTAGCTTGGTCACGTTCAATACCTTTTGGCGTTGTCAACTTCTCCATGATCAACATAAAAGGTGTGAGGATTAAACGCACCAATCTGAAAAAATAACGAATTAAAATACGCACCGTACTGCCTCGCTTTTGGTAGCATCTCAATGGGTTGCACAGGGTAGCATAATTTGCTTATCGTCGATAGCAACGCGAATCGAGCTAATGCGACTGTTCAAGTGCCCGCCCCAGTGCCTGAAAGTAATCTAACCAACACTCGGCCACTGCGTTGGCTTCGTCTTGCTTTGGATAAAGCCCGAGCTCAGCCGTTTTACTTTTCAGGGTGCCTGCCACAAGAAAATGATTTTTCAACGACTGCTGCTGAACGATGCGTTCAAAACATCGTGCAGCGACCTCTTCAGGCATCGAAAAATAATAGCTTCCTTGAGCTTTATCAAAAGCAATGCAACGCTTCATCAGTGGACTTGCTGTCTGTCCATCTCTGGATAAAAATAACCGCTGAAACCCCAGTACAAGTGGCTCATTAAGATGGTGTGAGCGCACAGGTTCATCAAGCAACCATGCTTTACTAGCAAACCGCCCTGGTCGTGTGGACGAACTGAATAAATGCGATGCAATGTAGTGGTCGAAGGCGTGAAACCACTCGTGCGCTAAACTTCCCCCTCCGGCATTTTTGGCCAAAGCCAATAGGCGTCGTGAAGGGATATAATGTGCGCTCGCACCAAGACGACCGCCAATTCCATAGTTGATCGACAAACTTCCCCGCAACGAGATTACCGATTCATTAACGCCCAATATCATCTGTAAATCACACAGGGCATCAAAAAATAAATTGGCCGCAGCTTGCTGTTCTTGCGCAGTCACCCAGCGGCCAATACGCACGGAATTGAATCCAAACAATTTTACGATATCTGCGAAACTGACATCTGCGCCACCTCGATGCGGTGGACCATTTCTAAAATATTCGCGCATGCTTGCTATTCTATCACGGCCATCACTGCTTGTACTGTGTGGGACAATAACCTCGACCGTAATCAAACCCGCGAATTTTTCGGTGTTTAGTCGTCCTGCCGGACACCCTCGCTCGCCAGTTTTTAAATGCCGTTCTCTTAAGATGTTTACGCATTAACTTAATCACTTGAGATTCGTTAAGACCGTATATTTCCTCAATCGCCTCAAATGGCGTGCGATCTTCCCACGCCATTTCAATCACGCGCGATGTATCCGCCTCACTGAGTGCTTTCTTCATCATACAACTCCACTTGAATCATACACTCGGATACGTATCAGAGGGCCTCTTGGATGCCTGGTTGCCAGACGCTGCATTGCACTTGTGCAATGTGCTCTGCCTGCAACAACAACATCACCACGCGAGACTGTCCAATGCCACCACCGATGGTAAACGGCAGATCGCCAGCAACTAATCGCTGATGCCAAGGTAAATCGAGTCGATGTGTTTGCTCGGTCAGCTCAAGCTGACGTTTAAGTGCTTTAGCATCGACGCGAATGCCCATTGAGCTGAGTTCTATCGCCTGTTTTAACTTTGGGCTCCACACCAATAAATCACCATTGAGCCCAGTGCCATAGTGTTCGCAGTGAGTGCTCCAGTCATCATAATCCGGTGCGCGCTCATCGTGTTTATGGCCATCACCTAGGGCTGCGCCGATGCCATGAATAAACACCGCACCATACATTTCTGCGATTTTATTCTCTCGTTGTTTGGCGGATAAATCAGGATACTCCGCACGTAATGTTTCACTACTGATAAAGACGATATGCTTTGGCAGTATCGGTAACCCTCCGTAAATCGCGCGGAATCGTGTTTCCGTTGCCGTAAGCGCTGCGTAGATCTTTTCCACTTGTAGTTTTAAGAACTCAACACTGCGCTGCTCTTCGGCGATAACTTTCTCCCAATCCCACTGATCAACGAACACGGAGTGTGTTTCATCTAACTGTTCTTCATCAGGACGCAGTGCGGTCATGTTTACAACAATCCCCTGCCCAACGGGTGCACGATAGTCAGCAAGCACTTGACGCTTCCACTTCGCTAGAGAGTGGACGACCTGATATTGCTTCTCAGGCAACGCAGACACCTTCACCGGTACTGGTCGCTCAGTACCCGAGAGATCATCCTGTAACCCGGTTCCTTGTTCGGTCAATAAAGGCCCCTCGCACTTCACTAACTCCATTTGTTGACAGAGGTGCGAGAGAAACTCGCGCTTGATAAATTCAATTTGTTGTTGCTTTTTAAAATAGCCTTCCCACATGACGTGCTCCTAAACAGATAACTGATTTATGACTGTTAAGTAAGAAAAGCACGCTTTAGATAGGCAATTCAATACCATTAAAGCATTTATTGAAATTCTGGAAATGCTATCTTATATTTATACCAATAAATTAAAATATATTTAACTAATTAGCTTTTAAATCATGAAAAATTATAAATTAGACAATCTCGATAAGTTTATCTTAGAAACGCTATTAAACGACGCGCGTGTTTCCTACGCAACCATGGCTACTCAGCAAAAAGTCAGTACCGCGACAGTGCATGTCCGAGTTGAAAAAATGCGTAAGCTAGGACTGATCACGGGCACACGTCTTACCGTCGACACCAAGAAACTCGGCTACGACGTCTGCTGTTTTATCGGTATCACGCTAACCACGGCTGGCGATTACCCCATAGCGATTGAAAAGCTTACTCACGTTGAAGCAATAACCGAAGCTCACTACACCACGGGGCATTACAATATCTTCGCAAAATTAATGACGCGATCAATTGAGGATTTGCAAGACATTTTGATCAACCGCATTCAAGTCATTAAAGAGGTACAAGCCACAGACACTTGGATCTCGTTGCAACAGCCCATCGCTCGGCAGGTTAAACCCTAGTGGTATGTCGTTAGTAGCATTTGATTTGCCGTTAAACGAAACTCATCCAACGCGCCAAGGTTTTCTGCTAGTCTGTTACTAACAATAACAACTAGGAGTATAACAAATGCTGAAAAAAGCACTGACGACTTGCTTGGCGGGTGTCGCATTACTCAGCTCTGCTGTGAGTGTAGCGCAAACCGACCCAGTTAAGTTGGATTACTACCTTCCTCAAGATGTGCAATACAACCCATCGATTCCCACCCCTGAAGAGGCGCTAGGCTATCAAGTGGGTGAATGGCATGTGCGCCATGATCAAATCGTACACTATATGTATCAGTTGGCAGAGTCATCTGATCGCATCACGATTGAAGAAACTGGACGTACTCATGAACAGCGTCCCTTGTTGCTATTAACCATCACATCGCCCGACAATCAAAAAAACATCGATGCGGTGCGCGAAAAGCATTTGGCGGCCGCTGATCCTAATCGTGATGCGGACGACGATACGCCTTTAGTTCTGTATATGGGTTACAGCATTCACGGTGATGAATCGAGTGGCTCAAATGCGGCCCTGCTGTTTGCTTATTACCTGGCTGCGGCTCAAAACCCGGCGCTCGATAAAGCATTACAAGACACCGTTGTACTGCTTGATCCATCACTTAACCCTGACGGACTGGCACGTTTTGCACAGTGGGCAAACCAACACCGCAGCAAAAATCTCGTTGCTGATCCTCAGTCTCGTGAGCACGTCCAGCCGTTTGTCCGTGGTCGTGTAAACCACTATTGGTTCGACCTCAACCGCGACTGGCTATTGCTACAACACCCCGAGTCACGCGCTCGAATCGCCAACTTCCAGAAATGGAAGCCCAACGTTCTAACTGACTTTCACGAGATGGGCACGAACAGCACGTTTTTCTTTCAACCCGGTATTCCTTCGCGCAAGAACCCGTTAACACCGGATGAAAACGTGCGTCTTACTGAAATTTTAGCGGCGGCCCATGCCGACTCGTTAGATAACCTGGGCAACCTCTATTACACCGAGGAATCATTCGACGACTTCTACTATGGCAAGGGTTCGACTTACCCCGATATTCAAGGCGCTGTAGGTGTGTTATTCGAGCAGGCCTCGAGCCGTGGTCACCTGCAAGACTCAGTCAACGGTGAAGTCAGTTTCCCGTTTACTATTCGTAACCAGTTCATCACATCGTTGAGCACGTTATATGGCGCTCATGCGAATAAAAAACGTTTTATTGACTTCCAAGAACGTGTTTATGACGACGCGATAGAAGCCGGCGATGATGCTAATTTTGATGGTTACCTGATCGGTGCAAGTGATGTAAACCGTCTTAGCGGACTCGTTGAATTGCTTAAACAACATGGTATCGATGGTTATCGTGTGGAACGGGATGTTGAAACTAACAACAAGCAATTTAAAGCAGGCTTGAGTTACTTCATCCCGGCCGAGCAGGCGCAATACGGCCTGATTCAAGCCATCTTTAGCACGCGAAAAGATTTCCCAGACAATACCTTTTATGACGTATCTGGCTGGACCTTACCCATGGCGTTTAACGTGCAGTTCAGCACTTACCGTGGACGTATCAATCTCGATGATACCGCGTGGAACGCGCCACAGCGTGATGCGGTGCCTATCAACGCCAACGCCTATGCGCTCGCGTTTGATTGGCACGACTACAAAGCACCTGCGATGCTGCAAGCCTTGCTAGAACAGGACGTTCACGCACGTCAGAGTTTTAAACCTTTGCATTTACCAACAACCAATGGCCAAACGGCTAACTTGTCGGCCGGCTCAGTAGTGGTCACGCGCGCTTACCAAAATCAAAATTGGTCAAATGTAGTTGCAGCCGTGAAAAATATCGCTGAGCAGCAAAATGTTACCATTTATTCGGTAAAAACCGGTCTTACGCCAAAAGGCATTGATTTAGGTAGTCGCAATATTCAGCCGGTAAAAGAACCCAGCGTAATGATGCTGACGGGCGATGGTGTGAACCTTTATGAAGCGGGTGAAGCATGGTATTACCTTGATCGCCACGTCGGTCTTCCACTATCGATGGTCGATACCGACCGTATCAGTCGCGTTGACTTGAATCGCTACAGTCACATCATTCTGGTGGATGGTAGCTACTACACCCTTTCTGAAGGCGAAATAGCGCGCTTAACTGATTGGGTGCGTCAAGGCGGTGTATTAATTGGCCAACAAGGTGGCGCTGAATGGATGAGTCGCAATGGCTTACTCTACACTCAGTTTGTTGAAGACAAAACGTTTAGTGATGCGTTTTCAACCGCAGGACTGACTTATAAAGACCGCGATAGTTACTATGCACAACGCCGCATCGCAGGCGCCATTTTCCAAATGGACATTGATCCAGAAAATCCATTGATGTTTGGCTTCCCTAATCGCAGCATGCCCGTGTTTAAGGACGAGTTGAATGCGATGGAGTCTCCACAAAGTCCATTTGTCAGTGTCGCTCATTACAGTGACCAGCCGCTACTGAGTGGTTATGCGGACAAGCGCAACCAAGCGGTGTTAGCGGGTAAAACTAACATTGCCGCACACCGCTTCGGTGAAGGCCGTGTCATAGGCTTTGCCGACAACGTTAATTTCCGTGCGTTTTTCTGGGGCACGGCAAAGCTACTCAGTAACGCGATTTATCTCGCTCCTGCTATTGATACCTATGCTGATCCAGTGAAGGACAAAGCAGCCGCAGACGAGGCAGCCGCCGCTCACTAATTAATTAGGTTTTAAAGCGCTATCGATAAGCCGTCATATGAAAAATATGACGGCTTTTTTTCTATTTATTTGATCCATCGACTCAATTTACGACTAACGTAATAGTGAACCTTTAATAAAATAAGGAGATATTATGTTACGTTGGGTTCTGATTTTTCTGGTCATAGCCGTCGTGGCAGCGGTGTTTGGATTTGGTGGTATTGCCGGTGCGGCCGCTGAAATTGCGAAGATTATCTTTTATATCTTCATTATTCTTTTTGCTATTTCGATTATCATGGGACTCCTTGGAAAACGGCGTCGATAATTAAATTGACGTCTATTAGACGTTAGTCGCATGCCTGTTGAGGTTGAATTTGCGCTACAATGGGTAGCGAAACTCAAAATCAACCACAACAAGAGGCTTCATCCATGAATGCAATATTCGTGATGCTATTGGGTCTAGCTGCGATGTTCTTGGGCTACGTATTTTATTCAAAATTCGTAGCTGAGAAAATCTACAAGCTAGACCCAAATTTCAAAACACCTGCTCATGAATTTGAAGACGGTGTGGATTTCGTTCCGACCAACAAGTACGTTCTTTGGGGTCACCATTTTACTTCAGTTGCTGGCGCAGCACCGATTATCGGACCTGCCATCGCCGTTATTTGGGGTTGGGTACCTGCATTTTTATGGGTTATTTTCGGTACTATCTTTTTCGCAGGCGTACACGACGCAGGTGCTATTTGGGCAAGTAACCGAAACAAAGCCAAATCAATGGGTAACTTAACCGGCGACGTGGTCAGTAAGCGCGCACAGACGCTGTTCATGATCGTTATTTTCCTTGTGTTGCTCATGGTCAATGCGGTATTCGCCACGGCGATCTCGGGCCTCTTGGTGAAATTTCCAAGCTCCGTCATCCCTGTTTGGGGCGCAATTTTCGTTGCTTTAATCATCGGTCAGATTATTTTCCGTAAATGGATGGGTCTTGGCACAGTTTCAATTCTCGGCGTTGTTGCACTTTATTTACTGATTTGGGCCGGTCCTTCTGCGCCACTATCATTGCCAGAAACCGTGGGCGGTCTGACAGACAATGCAAGCTGGGTATTGATTTTATTTGGTTATGCCGCAATCGCCTCGCTGCTTCCCGTTTGGATGCTGTTGCAACCGCGTGATTATATCAACGGTCTGCAATTGTTTATTGGCTTGATTCTACTCTATGCGGCGGTGCTATTGTTAGGTCCAGACATGACCGCTCCGGCATTTAACACCAATCTGCCGGAAAACACACCGTCCATGCTGCCGTTGTTGTTTGTCACCATCGCCTGTGGCGCTATCTCCGGCTTCCACGGCTTAGTCGCGTCAGGTACAACATCCAAGCAGCTCGATAAAGAGACCGATTTACGTTTTGTCGGCTACTTTGGTGCAATTGGTGAAGGCTCGCTTTCACTCGCTACGATTATCGCTGCCTGTGCGGGCTTCGCGACACTTGCTGATTGGGAGGCTGTATATAGCTCATTCGGTCAAGGTGGTGTTGCTGCGTTTGTTGAAGGTGGCGCAAATATTATCAGCCAAGGTGTGGGACTTGATAACGAAATCGCAGAAACCCTATTAACGGTAATGGCCGTCTTGTTTGCTGGTACCACGATGGATACCGGTCTGCGTCTACAGCGTTATATATTCCAAGAGTGGGGGAATATCTACAACATCTCTTGGATGCAGAAAGCGTTGCCAGCGACATTATTAGCGGTAATTTCATGTGTTGCACTTGCCTTTGGCGCCGGATCAGACGGTTCAGGTGGCTTAGCGATTTGGCCGCTGTTTGGTACCACGAACCAATTGCTCGCTGGCTTGACCTTGATGGTTATCACAGTCATGTTGGTGCGCTTAGGTCGTCCAATGTACGTGACCTTATTGCCGTTGATTTTCTTGCTGATTATGACAGTGTTTGCGCTGTTTATTCAGCTAAAAGGTTTCTACATGGAAGAAAACTGGTTCTTGTTCGGTTTAGATATTGTGGTACTGATTGCCGCTGTATGGATCGCACTGGAAGCCACATCGGCCTTATCGAACCTTAAGAAAGAACAAAAGTCTTAATTATAGGCTTTAAGGAGCAAGACCATGCGCAACATGAATATCAAATCGATTCAACAATGGTTCAGTCGTGCGGGTGAGTTAGTCAACGAGTTTTATAACGCACCCTACCGATCCGCTATTGCGCGTGCTAAGCGCGATGAAGATGATTTGTTCATGATGCTGGTCTTCTCCGAAATGATGGGGGTGCCCAATCCCGCATCCTATTACACATTAGAGCTCCAGCCCTTAATGCTGGAGCGCTTTCATGATTGGCATCAACGCATGGGAATGGAACACTCACCCCTTGATCATTTCCGGTGCTGTTAGCCTGCGACTTTGAGGTGTCTTTATGGAGTCGATTCTCGACCGTAAGGTAGTATTGGTCGGCGGTAAAGGCGGTGTTGGAAAAACCACAGTTTCTGCATCTCTTGCCCTCCTTGCAGCAAAGCAAGGTAAAAATGTACTCGTTGTTTCAACCGATCCGGCACACAGTCTCGCTGACGCTTTTGGTGTAAAAATTGGTGATAAGTTCACGCCGATTAGCGAGCGTGTCACAGCACTCGAAATCGACCCTGATCGCGAAGTCAACGCACATATTGACCGTGTCACTCAGCAAATGAAGCGTTTTACGAACCCTGATTTATTTCCTGAGGTTGAACGCCAAATGCGCTTATCGAAGCAATCCCCAGGAGCGCAAGAAGCCGCCCTACTCGAGCGTATTGCAAAACTAATTTATGAATCGGAGCGTGACTACGATCTATTGATTTTTGATACGGCGCCAACAGGCCACACCTTACGTTTACTGACGCTACCGGAAGCTATGGCAGCATGGACACAAGGTATGTTGCGTTCGCAGAACCGTTCAGAGGAGTTTGAAGGCGTATTGAAGCATCTATCACCTAAATCAGGCAAAGATGTTCACAATCCGATGGCCAACCCTGACCAACATGCCAGTGATGGATTGTCTGAACGCAGTAAGGCAGTGAGCGAACAATTGCTGAATCGGCAACGCTTATTTCAACGTACTCGCCGTGTATTACAAGATGCTGAGCATACCGCTATTGTATTTGTAATGACGCCAGAACGCTTGCCAATACAAGAGACTGAACGCGCAATGAAAGCATTGCGTGCTGAGCACTTACCTATCGGTGGTATTTTCGTCAATCGCGTCCTCCCTGAAGACGCCGATGGTGCTTTTCTTGCCAAACGACGTGTTCAAGAAGCCGCGTATCTTGAAGAGATTGATAAAACGTTTGCTCAACACGAGCTCGTGAGGCTGCCCTTGTTATCAGAAGATCCGCAGGGGTTAGCGGCACTCAGCTCGTTTTCATCGTTGCTTTCGTCTGCGCTAGGCACTAACGAGTAATCGGAATACGTGCGCGACGTTTGATCGTGAAAGTCTTTGAAGAATAAATAAGACCCCTGCGCATTTTGTTTCATACTGATAGGCACGGTATACCTTTCAGCGAAACGCTGAAATTCAATTTCCATTGAAAAATGTTCGACGGTCACTGAAGTCGCAGGCGAAAATTCAGTTTTATTTTTGAGGGCAATGCGCTGCAATAAATCAGTATTAGGTAGATAGGTGATGCGCGCTTCGATCTCATCGGCGAATTCGGAAAAGTCGTCCAGTTTTGGCTTGAAAGAAAACTGCCAAACTGATTGACCATTCTCTACCGATTCGCCGATAAATTCGAGTGAATCAACCCGTATTAAATCGGCAAGTGATTGGCTAGGCCCCTCTTCCTTAGCACGCGCCTTCGCTTCGGTGACACGCATTTCACGGTATTCTTCGAGTCGCGCTTTGCTTGGTGTGTGTTGATTTTCACTGACGAGCTGCCAGCGGTAACCGTCCTCGTTGGCCCCTAAATACTCTTCGACTCGCGTCGTATCACCGACTTTTGATTCGCGGTGATAATTAAACTCGACACCTCGCTGAGCGCGTAAGTCCTCAATGGTTTTGATGAGTTGAGCCTCTTTGTCATTAGAGTCGGCGTCAGTCGCTTGGGCTGTCGCCAACAAGGGGACTAAAGTTAGTAATAAAACGAATAGTTTATGATTCATTATTCTCTCGTTAATAATCAAAAATGAAAAATCCACGTAGTATAGTCATATTGTGTACCACACTCACCCAAAAAGGAGAAACCAGATGAGAGCCGTAGGCGTGAAACAATCACTCCCCATCACCGAACAAGAGGCGCTTGTTGATATCGAAATCCCCAAGCCAAGTGTGGGTGACAACGAACTGTTAATTAAAGTAACCGCCGTCGCTGTAAATCCTGTGGACACCAAGATCCGCATGCGTGTTGGACAAGCCGATGATTATAAAGTTCTTGGGTGGGATGCTGTCGGTGTTGTCGAAAATAAAGGGAAACACGTAAGTGGCTTCGAAATTGGTGACCGTGTGTTCTATGCGGGTGACATTAGCAAGCCGGGATGCAATGCCGAGTATCATTGCGTCGACTACCGCATTGTCGGTCACGCCCCGGAGTCACTTGATGACCTCGCAGCGGCAGCGCTCCCGTTAACTTCATTGACCGCTTGGGAGCTGAGCTTTGACCGTCTACAAGTAAACGTCCCATCAGTCCACGCCCAGCGTTGCGTGCTTATATTCGGTGGCGCTGGTGGGGTCGGTTCGATCATGATTCAGTTACTCAAGCAGTTAACCGATGTCACAGTGATCGCTACCGCATCGCGAGAAGAAACTCAGGCATGGGTAAAGCAACTGGGTGCTGATTACGTGATTAATCATCATGATGACATCAAACAGCAGCTCGATGGCTTGCCACAACCCACCGACATTGCCCTGCTAACTCACAGCGGTGACTACTTCGAAACGGCAACCGAGGTGATCGCACCACAAGGACGTATCGGCATCATTGATGACCCTGACCAAGCTTTGGATATTCGACTGCTTAAACAAAAAAGCATCAGCTTGCATTGGGAGTTTATGTATACCCGTTCATTATTTGAGACCGCGGACATCAGCGCGCAGCGAGATATTTTGAATCAGATATCAGACCTTATTAATAGCGGTCAAATCCGCTCAACCGAAGGCACGCGCCTAAACGCTATGTCGGCAAGCACCCTGAAACAAGCGCACCAGTTGCTTGAATCGGGAAAAGCTATCGGCAAGATCGTGCTACCCGTCGCATATTAAATTTACAAACATACAAGTATGTATGTATAATTAAAACGTTAAATGATAATAGTTATGACTAGAGGTCGTTCATGAAAAAGCGGAATACTCCTATTGCAGCGGTGCTCGCTGTTGCCCTCACCTCCGCTACCCTTTACGGGTGTAGTGATGAGCAGCAAGCGGCTGCTCAAGGTGGACAACAACAAGCTGTACCGGTTGAAGCGTTAACCATCCAAACACAGTCTGTCGAAATTCAAAATGAATTGCCGGGCCGTACCTCTGCCTATCGCGTAGCCGAAGTGCGTCCGCAAGTCAGCGGTGTGCTGCTTGAACGTAAGTTTGTCGAGGGCACGAAGGTTGAAAAAGGTCAGCAACTGTACCAAATCGACCCGGCCATTTATCAGGCTGAGGTAGCCAGCGCACAGGCGGATTTTGAAAGCGCTAAAGCCGCACTAAAAGTATCAGAACTGCGTCAAAAGCGTCTAAAAGAGCTACTTGCGGACAACGCTGTGAGCCAAGATGAATTTGATTCGGCAGAGGCGACATACTTACAAAACAAAGCGGCACTTGCATTAGCAGAAGCTCAGCTTAAACGTGCCAAAATCAACTTGGAATACACCAAAGTTAAAGCCCCTATCACAGGTATTGTTGGACGTTCCAACGTGACTGAAGGTGCCTTACTGACCGCTTCACAAAGCACGCCATTGGTGACCATCAATCAACTCGATCCAATTTATGTGGATATTAATCAATCAAGCCGAGAATTCCTTGAATTAAAAGCAGAGATTGAATCGGGTCGCATTGAGGCGAATAAAAATGGTAATGCGCCCGTCTCACTGAGTTTGAACGGTTTAGATTACCAAACGCAAGGTGAGCTGCTGTTCTCTGAGGTCAGTGTTGACCAAGACACCGGCGCTATTTTGCTCCGCGCTGAATTCCCGAACCCTGAAAATAATTTATATCCAGGCATGTTTGTGCGCGCAAAAGTCAGCGAAGGTACGCTGAATAACGCTATTTTGATTCCACAAGAGGCGGTTACACGCGACGTGCGCGGCCGTCCTTATGTCATGCTGATTAACGATGAAGATAAAGTCGAGCAACGTATGGTGACCACCGCACGTGCCATCGACAACGAATGGTTAATTAGCGACGGGCTCAACGCAGGTGACCGTATCGTCACCGCCGGCCTTCAGAAAATTAGACCCGGTGCACAAGTGACTGTGTCACAAGGTCAACAGCCAGCTTCCAAATAAGGGAATGACATAATGGCCAAGTTTTTTATTAATCGACCCATATTTGCTTGGGTGATTGCAATATTGGTAATGCTCGCAGGGACGATCTCGTTGATCCAGCTCCCTATCGCGCAATATCCAACCATTGCACCACCGGCAGTAGAAATTCAGGTCAACTACCCAGGCGCCAATGCTGAAACCGTCTCAAACACGGTGACTAAGGTGATTGAGCAAAATATGACAGGCGTTGATAACCTGCTGTACTTCTCATCACAAAGTAACGCCGGTAGCGCAACCGTCAGCTTAACCTTTGCCTCGGGTACCGATCCGGATATTGCACAGGTGCAAGTGCAGAATAAGCTTTCTCAAGCCACACCGCAGTTGCCTCAAGAAGTACAGCAACAAGGTATTACTGTCAGTAAATCCAGCAGCTCATTCCTGATGGTCTTAGCGATGGTGGCTGAAGATGACCGTTATGAACAAACAGACTTGAGTGATTACCTCGCCTCTAATGTCCAAGATGCCGTGTCTCGGACTGAGGGTGTAGGTAACGTGCAAATCTTTGGTGCGCCTTATGCAATGCGTATTTGGGTTAAACCTGATGCGTTAGTTAACTACAATATGACTATCGCAGAGTTACAGTCTGCGATTCGTGCGCAAAACGCTCAGGTAGCCGCGGGCCAATTAGGTGGCGCACCTGCCGTGGAAGGACAACGACTAAACGCAACGATCATTGCGCAGACGCGTATGTCTGAACCAGACCAGTTTGAAAACATATTGCTTAAAGTGCTACCTGACGGGTCGCAAGTGCGCTTGAAAGATGTCGCGCGTGTTGAACTCGGCGCAGAAAATTATGCCATTCAAGCGAACTATAATGGTAAGCCAGCGACGGGCCTTGCGATCCAGTTACAAACTGGGGCTAACGCTTTGGCGACGGCTGAAGCCGTGAAACAAACGGTTGATGAATTAGAGCCCTACTTCCCTGATGGGATGAAAATGGTAACCGCCTACGACACCACACCGTTTATTAAGATCTCGATAAGCGAAGTGGCTCGGGTACTGATTGAAGCCATTATTCTCGTGTTCGTATTGATGTTTGTTTTCTTGCAGAACTTACGGGCGACCCTCATTCCTACCCTTGCGATTCCAGTGGTTATTTTAGGTACCATGGGCGTTATGGCTGTCGCAGGCTTCTCTATTAATACCTTGACTATGTTCGGCATGGTGCTCTCGATAGGCCTTTTAGTCGATGACGCTATCGTTGTCGTCGAAAACGTCGAGCGACTGATGTCTGAGGAAGGTCTTTCCCCAAAAGAAGCAACGATCAAATCAATGGGCCAAATCACCGGCGCCTTGGTGGCAATCGGTGTCGTCATGGCTGCGGTATTTGCGCCGATGGCGTTTTTCCCAGGTGCCACGGGCGCGGTTTATCGTCAGTTCTCATTGACCATCATCACGTCAATGGGTCTATCAGTGCTGGTTGCTATTATCTTCTCACCGGCGTTGTGCGCGACCTTGCTCAAACCGGTGAAGAAGAAAGAGAATGGCGGTTGGGGGCCCTTAGGCTGGTTTAATCGCACATTACAAAAAGCCACCATCAAATACCGCGACAGTGTACATGGCATTCTGCGCCGCAGCATCCGTGTTGGTATTCTTTATCTTGGCTTAGTTGCCGTGCTGGCGTTCTTGTTTACTCGCCTACCATCGGCATTCTTACCTGATGAAGACCGTGGTGTATTCCTCACCCAGATGCAATTACCGGTTGGTTCTACCATGGAGCAGTCGGTTGCTGTGATGGACCGCATCGAAAACTACTACCTCAACGAAGAAGAGGCCGTCCAGTCGGTATTCTCGGTGGTTGGTTTTAGTTTCTCAGGTCGTAGTCAAAACAACGGTATTGCGTTCGTTCGTTTGAAAGACTGGGGTGAGCGTAACGAAAGCCAAGACGTGACGGATGTGATTGGTCGTGCATTTGGTTTCTTTGCCAGCGTTAAAGAAGCCATGATCTTTGCGTTCAATCTGCCGCCTATTCCTGAATTGGGAACGGCAACAGGTTTCAACCTGTACTTACAGGATCGCGGTAACTTAGGTCACCAAGCGTTATTGGATGCGCGTAATCAACTGCTCGGCATGGCGGCACAAAACCCGATGTTGGAACAGGTGCGTCCAAATGGCTTGGAAGATGCTCCGCAGCTTAAAGTGGATGTGGATTATGAGAAAGCCACAGCGCTAGGTCTCACCATTGAGAACATTAACAACACGCTCAGTGCGGCCTGGGGTTCGTCTTATATCAACGACTTTATGGATCGTGGTCGCGTTAAGCGCGTCTACTTGCAAGGTGAAGCCGATGCGCGCATGTTGCCAGAAGACGTGAGCGAATGGTATGTCCGCAACAACCAGGGAGACATGGTGCCGTTTAGCTCTTTTGCTAGCTGGGAATGGACCTATGGTCCTCAGCGTATTGAAAGCTACAACGGGGTCTCGGCGATGGAGATCCAAGGTCAAGCAGCGGCAGGCTACTCGTCCGGTGAGGCCATGATGGCGATGGAGCAATTGATCAGTAAACTCCCCAACGGCATTGGCTATGAATGGACGGGTACGTCTTTGCAGGAGCAGCAGTCGGGTGACTTTGCCCCTATTCTGTATACGATTTCGATTTTTGTCGTATTCCTGTGCTTAGCCGCACTGTACGAGAGTTGGTCTATTCCATTCTCTGTCATGTTGGTGGTACCGTTGGGTATTCTGGGTGCCGTTATCGCAACGATGTTGCGCGGTATTCAAAACGACGTTTACTTCCAAGTTGGCTTGTTGACGACGGTTGGTGTTTCAGCACGTAACGCGATTTTGATTGTTGAGTTCGCCAAAGACTTGCAAGAGCAAGGCAAAGACTTGTTAGAGGCGACACTTGAAGCGGTTCGCTTACGTCTGCGTCCGATACTTATGACATCACTCGCATTTATATTCGGTGTCATGCCGTTGGCGCTCAGCTCTGGCGCAGGTGCTGCGAGCCGCAATGCCATCGGTACGAGTGTCATCGGGGGTATGCTAGGTGGTACGATACTGGCCATCTTCTTCGTACCATTATTCTTCTACACTGTGCGCAAGGTATTCCCACCTAAGCAACAAGAAGAGTAATAACCCTAAGATACAAAAAAGCCCAGCTGTTAAACAGCTGGGCTTTTTTTTAAATTAAAAACTATGACTTATCGTTGCGGTCCGATAAATCTTTATACTCACCATCAATGACTGAACCTTCACTACCGCGTTCAGTATAGTGGCGCTCAGCGTCCTGCTGAGCCTGCCGTTGTTGCTCAAATTGCTGCTTCGCTTGCTTCCGCATTTGCCACATTTGTTTAATTGCATGGCGTTGCTTCCACATCACAGGTATCAACAACACAAAGCCCACGGCAAGCACGATTAAGCCAAAGGCAATCGAGAAACCGACAATGGCGAGTAGCATTATTACACCGAGTATTCGACCCAAAATGCTACCGCCCGAATTTGCTTGGCGGACATAGATTCGGTTTTTGTACTGATTCATAGGTACTCCTCAATCCTCTACTAATTAGGACAACACCGTTAACAATCCGTTCCGCCTGCAAACAGATTACTTACGCTGCTCTTCGGTTTCTTTGCGTACTGCTTCGAACTCATTGCCCTCGGCCCATTGCGGCCAGTCGCGAGAATTCGCCAGCGAACGTCCCAGCTGGTAAAACGCAGATAAATCTTGTTGCGTACCGCGTAAGTCCCACTCAGGGTCGTACTCATCGGCCGGCTTGTGATAAGCCTCAGCAACGTATTTAGCACGTTGTTCCTCAGTCCACTCTTTACCTTTCGTGATGTGGTCATTGCCACCTTCAGCATACAACATGGGTACGCCTTTTTTCGCTAAGTTAAAGTGATCTGAGCGATAGAAGAAGCCCGCTTCAGGTGTTGGATTCGGTGTTAAATAACGATTTTGTTCCTCAATAAATGGCTTCACATACTCATCCATTTCTGAGTTACCGTAACCAATCACCACGAGATCTTTCATCGGTCCATAAACGTTCATTACATCCATATTGATGCCACCAACTGCTTTTGCAAGGGGGAACAATGGATGATCGGCATACCAAGCTGAACCTAATAAGCCGCTTTCCTCAGCACCGACGGCAGCAAATACAATAGAACGCTCCGGCGCTGGCTGCTGTGCAAACTTCTCGGCTATCGCCAATAAGCCGGCTGTACCTGATGCATTATCCTGCGCACCATTGTAAATAGGGTCATCTTCACGCACTGGGTCGGTACCGAGGTGATCGTGGTGCGCCATGTAAATCACGTGTTCTTCTGGGTATTTCGTACCCTCGATGTAACCTACAACATTATTGGTGTCTAAGAACTCAAATTTATTCTTAACCGATACCGATGCTTGCGCATTAAGTGGCATCGCTTCAAAATCCTCGCTCAGCGCTTTTTTACGCGCTTCTTCAAGTGTCATGCCTTGTTTGGCAAATAAACCTTCTGCGCTGTCTTTAGTGATCCAACCCTCGACTTTGGCACGGTTCATATTGTTGTTCTCACGTTTCAGATCGAAACGTACAGGCGAGCCCCCAGCGACAACACCCCAACCGTATCCCGCGGGACCTGTTTCATGAATGATTAACGCGCCGGCAGCACCTTGACGAGCGGCCTCTTCATATTTATACGTCCAACGGCCGTAGTACGTCATCGCATTGCCGTTAAACAGCTCAGGATCTTGCGTCGCGTAACCGGGATCATTGACGAACATCACCACGGTTTTGCCTTCAACGTCGAGTCCCTCATAATCATTCCAGTCATATTCAGGCGCGACGATACCGTAACCCACAAACACCATTTCGCTATCACTGAGGTCCACTTCTTCAGTAACCTGCATAGTCCACGCCATCATCTCAGTACGATACTTCATAGTCTCTGGCGCGTTATCACCGCTGAACGTCATGTCACTGACCTTGTACGGCATGATTTTTACCAATGGAAACGGCTGACGATAGCTATCGTTTTCTTTATCGATTGGCTTTAGCCCCCACTCGCGGAAGTGGTTTTCGATAAAGGATACGACTTTCTCTTCCCCTGCTGAGGCAGGCTCACGCCCTTCAAACTCGTCAGAAGAAATGGTTTTGAGATAGTCGCGGAAGTTTGGATTAAATGCTGAACCTTTCAGGTCAGCGGGCTGTTTGTCAGCGCTGGTTTGTTCCGTTGCTGTCTTATCTTGTGACTGCTGCGGACCACACGCCGTGAGCACGGCTAATGCGACCGCACTGATGATAAGTGGTTTCATCGCTTCTCCCCTTTTAGTTATTATGACACTGCTCGTTGTCGTTGAGCGGCGGATTCACACGCACGTGATCACCGATTCGGATATCGTGCTTTGCTAAAAAACCTGCATTGAGTTCCAGTACATCATGATAGGGTTTACCCGGTGCGTAACTGCGACACTGACGCGGATCATCACTGCCACACGGCATCATGGTGAAGGTTTTTACAATACTGCCGTCGTTTGCTAAATAGGCTATATCGAGCGGAATGAGGGTTTGATACATCCAAAAGCCCGACCCCCCGGGTCGCTGGTTCGGGTATCGAAATAACATACCCGAGTATTCCCCCAGTTCAGTGCGCTGCATCAGACCTCGCGCTTGCTGTGCCACACTATCGGCGAACTCGACCTGAATGGGTTGTTTAACGCCATCCAGACACACATAGCCTTGGTCAAAATCTTGTGGTGCAGGTACCGACCACTGTTGCGCAAGCGCACCAAAACTAAATGCACTTGCCACACCTAACAACATTAACTTTTTCATCACTCACATTCCTTTAATGAAGTCTCTTGATTGTGTCCTATCCCAGGGTAAATCGCAATGTCGGTACTAGCTGGAACACGAAAGTGATGTAACCTGCTCGTTACTGTTTGGCGGTTGCTGCCAATAGCTCAGTTCATCGGCACTTAGCGACTGCCCAGTAAGTGCCCCCAGGTAGCTCTGTGCGGCTGTCCATTCACCCTGCTCTGCCTGAGCAATCACCTGCGCTAGATGATGGTTACGTAACGAGACACGCGGGTTGGTCGTTTCCATGACTCCGAGTTGTGGCTGTTGGTCGTTATCGGCCATGTAACACTCATACCAATCTTTAAATAGATCATCGTCTGGCATGGCGCGATCGCCTTTTATTATATCCTGCA
This sequence comes from Idiomarinaceae bacterium, assembly GCA_002685255.1. Classification (GTDB taxonomy): domain Bacteria; phylum Pseudomonadota; class Gammaproteobacteria; order Enterobacterales; family Alteromonadaceae; genus Idiomarina. The sequence goes on along the minus strand of NYWU01000033.1, from coordinate 134,432 downwards.
ACATAATAAAGCTATCTTGGAAGTCCCATTCAAAACGTTGCATCAAGCCCATCCACTCTCCGACCCGTTTAAACGCAACTGAGTCATCACCGTGCATAAGACCTAAGCGTTTTCTCATACGCCCAAGATAACGCTGTTGTAAGAAGTCTTCGTACTCATTTAAAACCGGCGCCAATGCATCGACTGGAAATATCAGTGACAGCGCTTGGCTCAGTCGTTGCAAATTCCATAACCCAACACTCGGTTGTCGCAGAAAGCTATAGCGGCCGCGGTGATCGGTGTGATTAAAAATTTGTTGCGGAATAAACGTATCAAACACCGTATAAGGACCAAAATCAAAGGTGTCACCACATATACTCATATTGTCTGTATTCATCACACCATGGATAAAACCAAACGCTTGCCAGTCAGCAATCATTTCAGCGGTTGCCTTAACCACCGCACGGAATTGCTCAATCGGCTCAGCGTCTGTTAACTGTGGCCAGCAACGCTGCATTACATGTTGCCAAAGCTGCTTTTGTTCAGTGACCAAGCGTTGGCTGTAACAGTATTCAAAGTGACCAAATCGTACATGCGTTTTCGCAACGCGCGTCAACATGGCACCCGGCTCCAAGCGCTCACGCTGTACACCCTGTTGTGAACTGACTAGCGCCAACGCACGGGTTGTAGCAATCCCCCAATGATTCAGTGTTTCACTGGCAAAATACTCACGTAAACTGGATCGAAGAACAGCACGGCCATCGCCGCCCCGACTATAAGCGGTGGGTCCTGCACCCTTTAAATGTAAATCCCAGATTTGTGCTTGTTCATCCTCTATTTCTCCCAGTAGGACACCGCGCCCATCACCTAAATCCGGATTAAAGACACCAAACTGATGACCCACATACTTTTGCGCGTGTCCTGATGTCGGGGGATTACCTAAACACCACTCGCGGAGTACATTGATATCCGCGGCTTTGACTCCGAGTTGATTGGCGAGTGGCTGATTGAACAGCGCCAGGCGCGGCCCTTCCAGCGGCACAATGTTATGCGCACTGACCAAGTTAGGGAATGTTTTGGCGTACTCTTGCGTTAGCACCGGGCTCATAAAACTCCTCTGAAGTGCAGTGGCACTTGCGCTTTAAAGTTTAAATGCGCTATCGTTTTACACATCCTTTTATCATGCATCATACCATTGCTGGGTTAACTCAATGCAACTATCAACGCTTAAACGCGTTACTGCCATCGGTGGCGGACACGGCTTAGGTCGGGTACTTTCATCACTACGCTTTTTAAAGCATCGTTTAGTTGGTGTGGTTACTACCACCGATAACGGGGGTGCCACGGGCTTATTGCGTCAGTCCCACGACTGTATTGCCTGGGGCGATATACGTAATTGTTTATCCCAGTTAGTTGAACAGCCGCTCGCGGCGCAGGTGCTTAATTATCGTTTCAGCGGTGATGACCCATTAGCTGGTCATAATTTTGGTAATTTATTGCTTCATACCTTAGACCAAGTCAGCGCTCGCCCTTCTGATGGCATTCACCTATTGAGTCGACTACTCAACGTCGATACGCGTTTACTTCCCATGTCCGAATGTCCGACCGATTTAATCGCGCTCACTCATGATGATATTGAGTGTCATGGCGAGATATTGATCGATAATTTGCCACACTTACCGCGTTCATTGAAACTCACTAATGACGCCATTGCGACACCTGAAGTGTTACAGCACATCAAAAAAAGCGAATTAGTAATTTTAGGTCCGGGGAGTTTTCTTACGTCGGTGTTACCGCCGTTACTGGTTCCCAAAATTGGAGCAGCACTGGCTTCTACTAAAGCGCGCGTCGTGTTTATTGACAATTTAGTGCATGAAAAAGGCCCGGCGGGCACCATGAGTGTGGGCGATAAGCTTAAATTTATTGAACAGCACGTTGGTGCGCCGATTATCGATGCCGTGCTTACCAACTTTACAGATACGTCAGTTAGTATCCCACAGTTGGGCGAGCTTAAGTCAGATCATGATGTGCATTATCGTCATGATACGCACGTACTACTGACTCAACTCGAACAACTTTTAGGTCAACTTAAGACAGCCGCTTAGCCACCATCCGCCGAAATACGTGAAGCGACAGCGCCCTGCTGATCTTTATATTTAGCGTCTGCGCGCTTGTTGTACGGACGCGCACAGGGACTGCTTAACTGTTCAAAGCTGATGGCACCGATTTTCATTCCCGGACGTAGCGCTAATGGCAGTTTACCCCCGTTATAAAACTCGAGTACGATTTGACCTTTCCAGCCCGGATCAATCCGGTGTGCGGTGACGTGCACCATAAGCCCTAGCCGAGCAAGCGAGGAGCGCCCATCAAGCCAGCCAACCATATCATCCGGTAGATGAATCGACTCATGTGTCACGGCCAACGCAAATTCGCCTGGATGAATAAAGAACGCTTGATCGGGCTTTAAGTTTATCTCGTCGCTCATCACTTCGTGAATCGCCGCCTCGATATCTGCACGCGAACCACTTATGTCAATATAAGCAGCCGCATGATCTTGTAATACACGAAACTCGCTTCCAAGATGAATATCGAGTGTAACACCCGAGATGTTTTGTTGACTCGGCGTCGGTTCGATGCCGATACGACCATCTGCCAAGGCTTGTTCTATTTCATGATCCGTTAAGCGCATACCATCCCCTTTTTTATTTATCTTACACCGATTGTTGTTTCAGGTGATAGAGTTCCGCTACCACACGTTGAGCCGTGTGCTGTTGTAGCTCGGACAGTTCGAGTGACGTGTGCTTTTGTGAAGCATCGAGCTGTGCACCAAACTCAGGCGTGAGTGGCCATTGGCCTAAATTGGCAACGGCGTGACGGGTGGCTAGTTGGTCGCCCCCGCCTTGCCCAAATAAGTGTGACGCCGTGCCACAATGACCGCACTCAAAATAACTCATATTTTCTAAGACACCAATCAATGGTATCTCAAGACGTTCAAACATGCTGACACCTTTTTCAGCATCTTTAAGTGCGACATTCTGAGGCGTTGTCACCACGACTGCGCCTGTGACCGGTAACTGTTGTGCCATGGTCAACTGAATATCGCCGGTGCCCGGTGGCATATCGACTATCAAATAATCCAATAAGCCCCAGTCCGTATCATTAAATAGTTGCTGTAAGGCACGACTTGCCATCGGTCCGCGCCAAATTGTGGCATCGTTATCATCGACCAAATAGCCAATCGAGTTGGCCACTAAACCTTCATACTGAATTGGCTGCAGTTTATCATTTTTCACCTCCAGCTTATGCTCAGGCTGACCCAACATGGTGGGTATAGAGGGGCCATAGATATCCGCATCAAGCAGTCCGACGCGCGCGCCCATCCGACTCAAAGCAAGTGCCAACGAAACACTAACTGACGACTTACCAACGCCGCCTTTGCCCGACGATACGACAATGACATTGCCGGTTTTCATCGGTTGGTCGGGTTTACTATTCGACAAGCGTTTCACCCGACAATCAACTGCCCACGTCCAGCCGCTTAAATCGGGATCATTGTTAATAGTGTCTAACAAAGAGGTTTTTTCTATCGCGAAAGGAAACGTTAGCTTGGCCGTATGTGCGTCACTGTCGATACTGAGCCAATCCGTTGAGATGCCATGTTCGCAGGCAGGATGGTGTAAATCAGACAGTAAGGCTGCCAGTTGTTCATTTTTTGCTGAAAACGACTTCATCAGCCACCTCTTGGCTCTGTGTATCATCTGTATCCTATGATAATATTTAGCATTATCTAATCATAACACTGATGGAAGCTAATTCTCGCATGAGCCACACTGATCGTAAAATTTTGGTGACAAACGCGTTGCCCTACGCGAACGGTCCAATTCATATTGGCCACCTTTTAGGCTATATCCAGGCGGATATTTGGGTTCGTTTTCAAAAGCTACGTGGTCATGAGTGCCACTATATGTGCGCCGACGATGCTCACGGCACCCCGATTATGCTTAAAGCTCAACAGCTGGGCATTACTCCTGAACAAATGATAGGCGATATGCAACGCTCGCATGAAGCTGATTTTGCAGGTTTTAATATCGGCTTTGACGACTATTACACAACCCACAGTGAAGAAAACAAAGTATTGGCAGAAACTATCTACCAACGCTTAGACGACGCCGGTCATATCAAAACTGAAGTGATTGAACAGTTATATGATCCCGAGAAGCAAATGTTCCTACCTGACCGCTTCGTTAAGGGTGACTGCCCCGAGTGCGGTGCTGAAGATCAGTATGGTGATAACTGTGACGTGTGCGGCGCGACCTATGCACCCACCGATTTGAAAAATCCACGCTCGGTGGTATCAGGAGCGACACCTGAGTTACGTCAATCAGAGCATTACTTTTTTGATCTTCCGGCATTTGGCGACATGCTAAAGAGCTGGACGCGCTCGGGCTCTTTGCAAGGTGAAATGGCCAATAAATTGAATGAGTGGTTCGAGCAAGGCTTGCAACGCTGGGATATTTCTCGCGATGCGCCTTACTTTGGCTTCAAAATTCCTGGCACCGAAGATAAATACTTCTATGTTTGGTTGGATGCCCCCATTGGATACATGAGTAGCTTTAAGCACTACTGTGATACAACCGGTAACGCTAACTGGGATGAGTATTGGCAAGCCGATAGTAACGCCGAAGTCTATCACTTCATTGGTAAGGACATTATCTACTTCCATAGTTTGTTTTGGCCCGCCATGTTGAAAGGGGCGCAGTTCCGTCAACCGACCAACGTGTGGGCACATGGTTTTATTACGGTTAACGGCACCAAGATGTCGAAGTCTAAGGGCACCTTCATCAAAGCACGTACGTACCTTGACCATTTGAATCCTGAGTATTTGCGTTACTACTTTGCAGCCAAGCTGACGAGTCGTATTGACGATTTGGATTTAAATTTGACTGACTTTGCTCAACGCGTGAATTCTGATCTGGTTGGTAAGGTGATTAATATTGCCAGCCGCTGCGCCGGCTTTATCACCAAAAAATTCGACGGTAAGCTCTCTGCTTCGGTAGCTGACTCTGCGTTGTTGGAAGACTTTCAGCAGGTAGGCACTGAGATTGCCGATCTGTATGAACAGCGCGAGTTTTCTAAAGCGATGCGCGAAATAATGACCTTGGCTGATCGCGCGAATCAGTACATCGCAGATAAAGAACCATGGCAACTGATTAAAAATCCGGATGCAGCCAGTGAGGTGCATGATATTTGCTCGCTTGGTATCAATTTATTCCGCATTCTGATGGTATACCTTACGCCAGTGGTGCCTGAACTTTCTAAATCGGTTCAGCATTTCTTAAATGACCAGTTTACCTGGGAAAGCCACAAACAGGTTTTAACCAACCACCCTATTGATAAGTTTAAAGCATTGATGCAACGCGTAGAAATGAAGGACATTGAGCAGATGTTAGAAGACTCAAAAGAGCAACAAGCGGCCGCGGCAACACCAGCGGTCAAGGCTGAGGTTAACGATGAACTCAGCAAGGAGCCCATTGCAGAAACTATTAACTTTGATGAATTTGCGAAAGTTGATTTGCGCGTGGCTCTGATTGTTAATGCTGAGCACGTTGAAGGGGCAGACAAATTACTTAAGTTGACATTAGATTTGGGCGGCGAACAGCGCCAAGTGTTTGCGGGGATAAAGTCTGCATACGCACCTGAAAGTCTGATTGGTCAACACACCGTTATGGTGGCTAATCTGGCGCCGCGTAAAATGCGCTTTGGAATGTCGGAAGGCATGGTGCTAGCGGCCGGCCCAGGTAAAGATGAAATTTATATCTTAAATCCACACGAAGGCGCTAAACCTGGCATGCGTGTTATGTAAACCGTCAGGTTACGACACATCGATGAGCTTACATCCATGTTCGTAACCTGAGTCACCGGCATCGTCCACCCGCACGACGATGCCGGTAGCGCGTAAGTCAGCGGTACTGCCTGCTGCTCTTACAATCACGTCAAAATGTGTTCCAACATCAAGCCGTTCCGGCAATATCAACAGAACACCATGCGCACTTAAGTCACAACACTCGCCCGTTAATGTCTTATTATTTACCTCGACAGAGGCGGGTGTTTTAACAGGCACTCGACGGTCACTACGTTTGTCATCATCGTGCATTGTGTCGTTCCTAAAGTTTTGAAATTTACATTCAGGAATAGCACACACTGGCCGATAAGAAAATAACAATGCTTCATGATGGTGAGAAAATAGTGGCTTTTAATAATCAAAATTCTATTGTGCGCGCGTCTTTTAACTTAGGTCAGCCCATTAAACATAGCTTATACGGCTATGAAGGTGTCGTTGTAGATGTCGACGCTGCCTTCAGCTTGAGCGATGACTGGTATCAACGCCAGGTATTCTCCGGGGCCAATAAAGACCAACCGTGGTATCTCATTTTAGTAAAAAACTCATCGATTCAAACCTATGTGGCGGAGAGTTGCTTACGTGAAGTCGATAGCCAGCCTCGGGTGAACCAATCGCTACTGCGTCAAATTAGCGACCCTGCGTTAGCTGGATTACAAAAACACAGTTGATCCATTGCCCTACTATGAGCCTAAATGTACCATGAGGGTAACGTACTTATAAGGGACATAAGGTTATGGTAGAAGAAACTATTTTCACCAAAATTATTAATCGCGAGATTCCTGCGGATATCGTGTACGAAGACGATCACGCACTCGCGTTTAAGGACATCAATCCTCAAGCCCCCGTGCACCTGCTCATTATTCCCAAAAAAGCGATCGCTACCATCAATGATATTGATGAGGAAGATGCGGGTCTGGTCGGTCACTTGTACGTGGTTGCAGGTAAACTAGCCGTGCAGTATGGATTCGCAAAAGACGGCTATCGCTGCGTGATGAACTGTAATGAGCACGGCGGCCAATCGGTGTACCATATTCACTTACACTTGTTGGCGGGCAAACCCTTAGGTTGGCCCCCCTATACGGATAAGCCAAAGCAAGTTTGAGTTAAGGTCGATAGCGTGGGTCAAGAATTTGATCCACGCGCCACACGTTCTTTTCTTTAACTAATACAATATCTCGACGGTCTTTCACCATCTCACCATCATACGAGCCATCAAAAACCAGTGTGACACGTTGCTCGTCGTCACGATTCAAGTACTGCTTAAATGATGATGGGTCGATAGAAATTTCGACGCGATCAAAGTAGCGGTTTAACACATAACGTTGTACGGCGCTTACAGAACCGTAGTGCTCTATTAACTGAGACATTCGTTCAGAAGCAAAGTGCTTTGCCACATTTAAATCATCCTCGCGATAAATCGCATAGTAAAAACTCAATGCGGCATGCATTTTGCTCTGAGTTTCGTGACTGGTCTCTTGCCCCATACTATTGGTGTAGCTGGTTTCTTTGGCAGGCTCACAGCCTGCCAATACGCTTAAGATCACGACGACAAAAGCAACTGAGCAACACCTAACGTTAAACTTGGTATTAATCATTACTCGCTACCTTATTGCCCCATTACAATGCCTTCGCGACGCGGATCCGCACCACCTTGTAACTGCCCGTTGGGTAACACCGTAATGCCGTGAATACCGCTGTTTAAATCAATGATTTTGACATCATGACCGCGCTTTTCTAAAGCTTCTTTCAGCGTTGCAATATCACGACCTTTCTCCAGCGCAGTATAATCATTACGATTAGTCACGTGACCTAAATCAATGGCTTGTTGCATGTCTAAATTCCAATCGAGCAACCCCACAACCGTTTGGGTGACATAATTGATAATTCGACTGCCACCAGGCGATCCCAACGCATGCACAACGTGGTCGCCCGCTTCGTTGAGTACGATGGTCGGTGACATGGAACTACGAGGACGTTTACCCGGTTGCACACGGTTTGCTATTTTACGTCCAGCCTCGTCCATCGGTGTTAGCGAGAAGTCGGTAAGTTGGTTATTTAAAATAAATCCACCTGCCATGACCGTAGAGCCAAAGCCCATCTCTATGCTGGTGGTCATGGAAATGACGTTGCCTTCGCTGTCGACAATCGACATATGACTCGTGTTGGGTCGTTCATAAGCAATGTCTTGCTCATACTCAGGCTTCAAGTATAAACCCGGCTTAGCTTTGCCCATATCACGCTCATCGATTTGCTTTGCGCGTTTAGCGAGATAGTCGTTGTTCAACATGCCCTGCATCGGGACGGATACAAAATCTGGATCCGCAATCCATTGATTACGATCGGCAAAAGCCAGTCGAGAGGCTTGGGTAAAGTGATGGGCAAACTGTTCGCCATTTACTTTCCATGACGAGACATCATAGTTCTGCAATATACCCAGTGTTTGCAACGTCGTCAGACCACCAGAGCTCGGCGGTCCCATACCACAGACCTGATACTGACGATACGCATCACAGACCGGTTCGCGGATAATCGCCTGGTACTGGGCTAAATCCTTGGTACTTAGAACGCCAGGCGCTATCGGACTATTCCGCACCGCATCAACAATTTTTTCGGCTAATGGGCCTTGGTAAAACGCATCCGCACCCTGCTTAGCAATCAAGCTCAGGCTATCGGCATAAGCTTTGTTGACCAAAGTCATGCCTGCTTCAATCGGCTGCCCATCAGGAAACAGATAATCTGAAATCGTTGGCATTTTCTTAACGCCTGGGTTGATTTCGCTTTCGACCAACTTAGCTAACCGAGGCGAGACTTCAAACCCGTTCTCAGCTAGATTAATCGCATCTTCAAACAACGGTTGCCAATTTAATTGGCCCCATTTTTGGTGTGCTAATTCCAAGCCACGCAGTACACCGGGTGTTCCCACAGAACGGCCACCTACGACCGCTTCGATCCATGGCGGGGCATTACCGTCCTCGTCAAGAAATAGCGCTTCAGTCGCTTCCATCGGCGCTGTCTCGCGCGCATCGATGGTATACAGTTTTTGTTGCTCGTTATCCCAATAAAGAATAAACGCACCACCACCGATACCGGACGACTGCGGCTCTGTTAAGCCAAGCATTGCTTGTACCGCAATTGCGGCATCAACGGCACTACCGCCTTGTTTTAAAACCTTATAGCCAGCCTCTACGGCATGGGGGTTGGCTGCAGTCACCATAAAGTTATCCGTTACGACTGCTTTTTTATCCGCAAAACCCGTCGCTACTTCTGGCTCGCGCGCTTCTTGCTTTGGCTCAGAGTCTTGTGATGCCGCTGTCGCGCTAGCACTTGTTTGAGTAGGAGAGCAAGCGGCGAGTAATGCCGCGGCGATAGACGATAAAATCCAATGCGAGGTATTAATTGACTTCATGATAGCCCTAACATCTGGTACAAGTAGTGCTCTCTATCATACGGAGCAACAGGAGAACAGGCAAACGCTTATGAACAAAACCCAATCACTCACCAGTGGAGCAATGGCGGCAGCCGTGTTGATTTTAATATCGTTAGTCATGCAATGGCTGCCCTACCACGCAATTTTGACTTATAACAGTGCTCAACTGGGTGAAAGTATCTGGACTTTAGTCAGCGCTCCGTTAGTGCATTTGGATTGGAATCACTGGCTATTTAATATGGCTGGACTCGCATTGGTCGTCGGCATTTTTAATGACCAATTCGATATGCGTCAGTTATTCAATAATTATTTGCTTATCAGTGTAATAAGCGGTGGTCTGCTATGGCTGTGGCCGGAGACGATAGAATATGTCGGATTATCGGGTGTGCTACATGGCCTACTACTGGTATGCCTCATCAATGCGACACTCAAGCAGCCTTGGTACCTAGCAGTCATTGTGGTTTTACTGGGTAAAGTAATTGCCGAGCTAGCAGGCTTTAGACCTGACCATTTTGTCGGTCCGGATGTCGCCTTGATTCATGCAGCCGGCATGATTGCTGGCGGAGTTACTTGGTTCCTGCAACGACGTCGGTTAGCCGACGCCGTAAACAGGCAGAAAACACAGCAGGATTAATCCTGCTGTAGGTTTTCCTCAAACAGCTTATAAATACGACGGTATTCGTTTAACCAACTCTCCGGCTGACGGAAACCATGAGGCTCCACTGGATAAATCGCGGTTTCCCAGTCGGTCTTTTTCAACTCAATCAAACGTTGTACAAGACGCACACTGTCTTGGAAGAATACGTTGTCATCTACCATCGGTGAGTTGATCAATAACGCGTCTTCTAAACCATCCGCAAAATAAATGGGAGAGCTACGACGGTAAGCGATCGCATCATCCTGCGGTAAGTTAAGAATATTGGACGTATAACCTGTGTTGTAATGTGCCCAGTCGGTCACCGGACGCAACGCCGAGCCGGCTTGGAATAAGCCAGGTTCTTTAAATAGCGCCATAAAGGTTAAAAAGCCACCATACGAGCCACCATAAGTACCCATGCGCTCGCCATCAACATTAACATTGGTTTGTAGCCAATCCGTTACGTCGACCAAATCTTCAACCTCAGGCGTGCCCATTTGGCGATAGATTGCGGTGCGCCAATCACGTCCGTAACCTTTAGAACCTCGGTAATCGAGATCAGCCACGACATAACCTTGCTTGTTAAGGAAGCTATGGAACATAAATTCACGGAAATAACCAGACCAGCCCATGTGCGCATTTTGTAGGTAGCCCGCGCCGTGAATAAAGACGACTGCCGGATATTCTTCTGCTCGTTCGGCATCAAAGCCTTCCGGTTTGTATACCCGTGTATAAATCGGTTCATCTACGTGGGATGAAGCAATGGGTACGATTTCCGGCGCGGTCCAGTCGATACTTAAAAACTTCTCCGACACAGTGTGTGTAAGTCGCTGTGCTTCGTCTGTCGCATCTGCATTCTTAACGTAAAGCTCAGGCGGCATCAGTGGTGTCGAATATGTCAGGAGTAACTTCTCACTCGTTGGACTTAATTCGTAGCCCGTCATTCCACCTAAGTCAGTGAGCTGTTCGGGTTCACTTGAGCCATCTACTGCGACACGATAAATCTCATAAATACCGGGGTGGGGTTGATTGGCTTGAAAGTACAACTGACTGCTGTCAGCCGATAGTGTCGGTGTTTCCACCACGTATTGGCCTTCAGTCAATTGCGTGGTTTGTTTATCGAGATCACGCGCATACAGATGTGAGTAGCCATCCGCTTCGGACATGAACCAAAGCGTATCGTGATCGACCCAACCAAACTCATTGTGTGTGTAATTAATCCATGCATCGTCGTGTAAGCGATCTTGCTGCTCTAACTGCTTAGCGCCGAAGTCGACGGTCGCAATCCAACGATCCTTGTTGTCCCAAGCTTCGAGCATAACGGCCACTTCCGAACCTTCTTGGTTCCACTGAATCGCACCGTTTTCCCAGCCCCAGTCAGCCATCAACTGAATAGCACGAGGTTCTTTTTTGCTTTCGTATGACTGACCTTCCGCTTTGGCATTTTCAGATTTTACCGCAGCCAACACGTCTTCGTTCCAGCCGTCGAGTGTGTTGTAGGTCAAACTCGTTTGAGTGTGCGTCTGCAGATCCAGCAACACTAACTGATGTTGCTGAGGTTTTGCATCGGCGACACGGCGACGCACTTTCTCCGGCTCAATGCGACCATCTTCTGTGATGTAGTTCGGCATGATATCGCCGTCATCGCGCCAACTCTGTGGCTCGGACATAGCAACCAACAGGTAACGTCCGTTCGGCGACAGGCGTCCATCGACCCATTGCATACGTTTATCAAGATAAAACGCCTGCGGCGCTAATGTGTCATTTTGTTGCTGTAACTGCTGCTGATATTCAAACTGTTCCGCACGATTTTTACGCTCTTTCTGTACGAACTGAATCAGCTTCTGTTCTTCCTTAGCGATATAGTCAGCCGGCGCTTCATTGGCTTGTGGCTCGTCAGCGAACTGGATATCAGCCATTTGCTGTGACAAACCTGAACGTACGTCGATACGGAAAAACTGCTGGCCCTGCTGATAACTTAACGAGCCATCCGCCATCGCTTGAAGGTTGTGCTGACGCTCGCTATCGCGTGTAAGTTGCTTTACTTCTCCATTACCAAAACGTACAAACACGTTACCTTTAAAGGTGTATGCTAACCAGTCACCCGCTACCGACGATTCTTTTTCGTCAGCGATATAAAGGTGTTGCTCCGAGAGTGGCACAGCCTGCGGCTCACCTTGTCCACCCTTAATTATCATTAAGTCGCGAACTTCACTACCTTCGCGTTTTTGGTAGAACAGGATATCTTGCCCGTCTAAGCTCCAAAACGCGTTTTCAGGAAAGCGCCCCATCCAATCGGGATCAGCCATGATTTGCTCAAGGGTAAGCTCAGCCACGCCCTCAGCCGAAGCCAGTGGGTCTGCTTTTAAAGTTGCGGGTGTGGGCGCCTTTTGAGTGGTTGTAGATTGCGCAACCGTGCTTTGAGTGGATGCGCAAGACGCAGTGACGAGCGCCGCGCTCAGTGCGATCACCAAACGGGATTTTTGCATACTGATTTCCTTTATTGTGCGTCGGGTTGATTTTCCGGTAAGGCTTGTTGAACCGCATCCAGCTTTATTAAATTGCTGTGTACACGCAATAGGTTTGGATAGTCGTCTAGCGGCACATTAAACCGAACTGCGTTGTACACTTGCGGCAACAAACAAATATCTGCCAATGTTACCGAATTTCCAAAGCAATAATCACCTGCATAATCGGCAAGCCGCTGTTCAAATGCGGTAAAGCTCTTCGTGACCCAGTGATGGATCCACTCAACTTTCTGTTCATCACTGCATTTAAGCGTGCCCGTCAAATACTGCAATACACGCAGGTTGGTTACGGGTTGCAGCTCACACGCTAGATCATAGGCGAGCGCGCGCACTTGCGCTTTGGCAACATGTTCCGCGGGTAGCAAAGGATTATCGGGGTAACAATCATCGAGATATTCGAGAATGGCTAGCGACTGATTGAGTTTAACGTCACCATCAATCAACGTAGGGACGAGTTCAGAAGGGTTTAGTTTCCGGTACGCTTCACTATGCTGCTCACCGCCATCTTTGACTAGGTGAACCGGGTGATAAGTATAGTCGCACTGTTTAAATGCCAGTCCTAAGCGCACACGAAAACTGGCGCTTGAGCGCCAGTATCCGTAAAGTTCCATCATTATTTCGGTCCTTTGTATTGCACCACTTTTTGGTCGATAGCGCCGAAGATCGACTCGCCATCGGCGTTTTTCATTTCAAAATGGATGGTATCACCAAAGTCCATAAACTGGGTCGTGGGCTGTCCGTCACGAATAGTTTCGATCATACGCACTTCTGCAATACAGCTAGACCCTACGCCGCCTTCGGCGATCGCTGTCCCATGATCGGTACCCTGCTTATTAGATACTGTACCTGAACCAATGATTGCACCGGCGCCCAAATGGCGAGTTTTTGCTGCGTGAGCAACCAACTGCGCGAAGTTAAATGTCATGTCTTCGCCCGCGTTAGGCTTACCGAAAGGCTTTCCGTTGTATTGTGATAACAGCGGTAAATGCACTTTGCTGTCTTGCCATGCGTCACCCAACTCGTCCGGAGTGACGGCAACCGGCGAAAATGCAGATGAGGGTTTACTTTGGAAAAAGCCGAAGCCTTTACCCAGCTCACCCGGAATCAGGCCACGTAAAGATACATCATTGACCAACATCAATAATTTAATGTGTTGGCTGGCATCTTTGGCTTCAATCCCCATCGGGACATCGTCAGTGATGACTGCGATTTCGCCTTCAAAATCGATGCCCCACTCATTGCTCGCCATCTCAATATCATCGTGCGGAGCAAGGAAGTCATCTGAACCCCCTTGATACATCAATGGATCTTCCCAAAAGCTCGGTGGCATTTCAGCGCCGCGTGCTTTACGTACCAACTCAACGTGATTCACGTAAGCGCTGCCATCAGCCCACTGATAAGCCCGTGGTAGCGGTGACTCACACAAATGCTGCTCAAATGTCACAGCCCCTTCAACATCACCTTGATTCAGTGATTGATAAACCGCGTCAGCTTTTGGCGCAAGCTCGTCCCAGTTATCAACGAGCTCTTGCATACAACTCGCGATGGCTGGAATGGCTACTGCTTTGGTTAAGTCACGGCTGACGACCATCAGCTGGCCGTCGCGCGTACCATTTCGATAGGTTGCTAGTTTCATATTGTTTTACTTCTCCTTCCAACTGAACACGTAGTCGGGATTCTCAACACTCATTGCCGCATCGGATGCTTCTAATGCATCGCGCGTGTCGAGCATGACTGCGACTTCATCGGTGAATTTCTTTTTATGTTCTAGACCCGCTTTAAAGGCTTTTGGGTGTGGTCCGTGGGTAAAACCTGCCGGGTGAAAGGTCACCATACCACGATCGATGTTATCGCGACTAAAGAAGTCACCTTCGTGATAAAACAACACTTCGTCATAATCATCATTATTATGATAAAACGGCACTTTCAATGCACCTGGATCGCTCTCGATAGGACGAGGAACAAAGGTACACACCACAAATCGCTCCGCAACGAACGTCGTATGCGCTGAAGGCGGCAAATGGTAGCGGTGACTCATCAACGGGCGAATATCACGCCAATTAAGTCGAACCGGTGCCAAATCGCCATGCCAACCCACCGCGTCCAACGGATTAAACGGATAGGTAATCACCGAAACTTGCTGGTGACGTTTGACGAAGGTTTGCGTCTGCTCTTCGCTATATTGTGCCTTGAAGGCATCATCAATCGCCGGTGTATCGAGTACTGCCGGGTCGAAAATCGCATGGTTACCGACCAGTCCTTTTTCAGGTAACTGATACGCACCATTAGTCGCTTCGATCATCAACAGCTGCATTGGCTCTTCGGGCTCAATGCGCCAGCTTGTTGAGCGTGGAATAAGAAAGTAGTCGCCTTTAACAAGCTTGATATGACCATAATCGCAAAATACATGACCACTGCCCTCATGAACGAACAGCAAGTCATCACCGTCCGCATTGCGCACCAGATAGTTCATCTTACTTTGGCAGTGCCATAAACGAAACTTACAGTTGGCGTTCTCAAGCAGGTTATTCACTAACCAGGGGTTTTCTTGATCGAGGTCTTTCAGTTGATTAAAGTCGAAGGCGCGCGGACGCAACGGTCCTTGCCAATCCGACCAACCTGTCGGTGCGTGCTGATGATGGAAATGAGTAGCAGGGCCGAAGAATCCACTTCGACCCGCTTCACGTTCATACATCGCCTGCTCAGGAAAGTCAGCATGAGCCTGCCGTGAATGCGCGCCTTCCTGTTTGGGAAAGCTGATCCACTTACGCATCGCTCAATACTCCTCGACGGATTTGGTCTTCTTCGATACTTTCGAATAAGGCTTTGAAGTTACCTTCACCAAAACCTTCGTTACCTTTACGCTGAATAATTTCAAAAAACACCGGACCAATCACGGTTTGGGTAAAGATTTGTAGCAAGATGCCATCTTTCATCGGCGCGCCGTCGATCAAAATACGCTGGTCGCGAAGTGCTTCAACGTCTTCTTCATGACCTTCTACACGCTCATTGATTTTCTCGTAGTAAGTATCTGGCGTATCCATGAATTCCATACCGATACTGCGCAAATCTTTTACTGTTTTATAGATATTGTCACTGGTCAATGCAATGTGTTGAATGCCTTCACCGTTATACTCGCGTAAATACTCTTCAATTTGCGATTTATCATCGTGCGATTCGTTGATTGGGATACGGATTTTGCCACACGGAGCCGTCATGGCGCGACTTAATAAACCCGTGAGCTTGCCTTCGATATCGAAATAACGAATCTCACGGAAGTTACCGATGCGCTCATAAAAGCCTGCCCATGTATCCATATTGCCGCGGAACACGTTGTGAGTCAGGTGATCGATTTCATACAGACCTGCTGCATGTGACGACATTTTTTCTTGCCAGTCGGGATAGAATTCAAAGTGATCCGTGTAAACAGCCATATCCTTGTAGTTATCGATAAAGTACAACGCACTCTCACCGATACCGTATACCGCTGGAATTTCTTCAATCACGCCCTGGTCGCCAGGAAAGGCTTTGGCGCCATTGTCTAACGCGTGCTCCAATGCTTTTTTTGCATCCGCTACGCGCCATGCCATGCCACATACGCTGGGACCGTGTTTTTTAGCAAATTCCTCGGCTTGCCCACCCACTTGTGAGTTGATCACGAACTGAATATCGTTTTGCTTATAAAGCCAGGCCTCTTTGCTTTTATGCTTAGCCACTTCGGTGAAGCCTAACTTATCAAACAAATCTTTAAGGGCTGCAATACCTTTTGCATCAGGTGCGGTGTATTCAACAAACTCAAAACCATCAGTATTTAGTGGATTATAATTAATGTCGCTCATAACTACTTCCTTCTGTGTTCGATTACATCGGTGTTTTTTTGTTTTATGTAACCGTTACTTTAGGGGGCTTGGCTGAAATGAGCGAGTAAAGCGTGAAAACTTCAGAAGCTAAGGCGGAGCGAAACTTTGTAACCTTTTATTTACAAAAAAAGAGAGCGCGTTAAGACGCGCTCTGCTCATGGACTCAAATAAATATGTCGTAAACTTTAGTATACACCTTGTCATGAGGTGTTATAAAAAGTTTACAGCGGATTAAGACTGGCTTTTCTTACGCTGTTTACCAATCCCATAATCGCGCAACTTATTCGCGACTGCCGTATGCGAAAGACCCAGACGACGTGCCAATTGCCGCGTACTTGGAAAGCTCGGATAAAGCCGTTTTAAGACGGTACTCTCGAAACGACGCACCGCCTCATCCAAACTGATATCTTCAATTTCAATGGCTAACGGATCATCATCTACTTGCGCTTCGGGTAACTTAACATCATTCGCCTCGAGCACGTCGCCGTCGAGCATAGACACAGAACGGAACATCGTATTTTCCAACTGCCGCACGTTACCTGGCCATTGATAGCTCTTTATACGATCTTTTGCTGAACGACTCAGTTTGACGAGGCTGCGTCCGAGCGATTTACACGCTTGCGAAATAAAGTGTTCAGCCAGTAGCACTGTATCCGCTTTACGTTCCCGCAGTGCGGGTACATTCAATGCGAGCACGTTGAGTCGGTAGTATAAGTCTTCGCGAAAAGCCCCCGCCTCAACCAACTCATAAAGATGGTTTTGTGCAGTACATATGACTCGTACATCGACGCTGACTTCTTGCTCTTCGCCGATACGACGGAACACACCATGTTCTAAAAAGCGCAATAGCTTTGCCTGCAGATTAATCGACATCTCCCCGACTGAGTCCAGTAACACCGTACCGCCAGCGGCTTGTTCTAATACGCCGGTCTTTTTAGCACTGTGTTCTGACAAGCTGCCTGCGCCGTGACCAAATAATTCACTCTCGGCAACATTATCAGGTAATGCGGCGCAATTAATCGCCAAAAACGGTTTATCGGCGCGGGCAGATGCTTGATGGCACGCCTTCGCCAGCAATTCTTTGCCAACGCCTGTTTCACCCTCGATTAAAAGTGGCGCATCAAGTTCTGCCATGCGCTGTGCTTCTTTGATCACTTTCTTGAACGCGGCGTTTTCAGTCAATAACCGATCGAAGGCAGAGTCGTTTTTATTATTCTGCCACTGAGCGACGTTTGGCTCGGTCTTACAGGTTAAAACAGCGCCGGCAAATGACCGACTGCTATCCTCTCCTGTCACCCAAATAGGCAGAATCTGTGCGTAGTACTCGGCATTGTTAATTACAACCGCCTCAAAAACCGGTTCTTTTGGTTGTTTGTCAAGCCACCGGGCGAGTCCAAACCCAGTGATAAATTGTGATAAATACTCACCGTTAAGGGTGTCTTTCGGCGCACCTAATAGCTGCGCTGCCGCATCATTAATAATGTCGACACGCCCTTTTATATCAATAGATATCACCGGATCGGGCAACGTGCTTAGGAGTAAATCAAATTCAAAATGCTCACGCTCAAAAGGCATGTAAGGGATGGTCTTCACATCGATAACATTTGGAATTCGACGTATTTGTGGCATTAAGTGGCTGAAGTCTTCAAACGCGAGTTCTGGAAAGTTTAGATAAATCTTTCCGCGCGGATCAATTTCAATACCTCTTAAATCGATTTCTTGATCGCGAAGTATCTGCAATACATCAAGGCATATGCCCAAACGGTCATCGCAGGTTATCTCTAGTCTCATGTCATTCGTTCAGGTTGAGAGATCTGTAAAGTATATCGTACAGGATATTCAAGCGTGGATACAGGAAAACCCTAGCCGTTGAGCTAGGGTTTTCGACGTTCTATCGAACTATTTGACAAATCTTAAGCTTATTTTAAGATTTCGTCCGTTTTCGCAGCCATGACAAAGTCGTTTTTGTGTAAGCCATTAATTGCGTGGGTCCACCACGTTACCGTCGCCTTACCCCATTCAGTGATAATTTCTGGGTGGTGCTTCTCAGCCTCAGCGATTTCGCCGACTTTATTGGTGAATTCTAATGCTTGGCGGAAATTTTTGAATTTAAATTCGCGACGTAACATCATCACACCGTCGTCACTGACCGGCGTCCACTCAGGGATTTCGCGCATTAACGATGCCAACTCATCATCACTGACCTTAGGTGCGTCTGCGTTACATGCTTCACAATGTTCTTGATTTAATGCAGCCATATAAATACTCCTATTAATTATTATGCCGCGTCTTTAGGCGGAAATTTTGGTTCAAAGAGTCCCAGTTCCATCGCCTCGCGTACCAACGCCATGATATCCATATCTGAAATCTCAAATAGTTCATCAACGCTGTTGATGGTGTAGTACACGGGCTGAATAATATCGATCCGATATGGGGTTCGCAGTGCATCCAACGCTTTCAATGGGTGGCGTTCAGGTTTCTCACTGTTCACCGCATATTCAGTTTCCGCCGGTGAGGATAAAATACCACCACCATAAATGCGGATGCCTTCATCCGTTTGTAACAAGCCGAATTCAACAGTAAACCAGTATAGGCGAGCCAAGTAAACGCGTTCTTTGGGTGTCGCCGCATAACCCAGCTTGCCATATTGATGTGTAAAGTGGGCAAATGCAGGGTTGGTCAACAGCGGGCAATGTCCGAAGATTTCGTGAAAAATGTCGGGCTCTTGCAAATAGTCGAACTCTTCTCGTGTGCGAATAAATGTGGCGACTGGGAACTGCTTGTTAGCCAATAACCGAAAGAATTCGTCAAATGGAATCAGTGCCGGCACTGCAGCAACCTGCCAACCAGTTTCGCGCTCCAGCACTTCATTAAGCTCGTGCAATTGCGGTATACGATCTTTTGGCAAGTCGAGTAGCTCGAGTCCTTTCATGTACTCATCACACGCTTTGCCTGGAATGCACTTAAGTTGACGATCGACTAAGTCGTGCCAAACCTGATTCTCCTCATCAGTCCAATGGATGATTCCCTCGGCATCGGGCTGTTTGGATACGTAATTACTCTCTTTACCCATGATTATGCCTCTTCTTGCTGTTCTAATTTAAGTGTAGATTAATAATTAAAGTCTGTATGGCTAGGCCGAATCACGCCAGCGGCTGGCAACACTATCAAGCGCTTGCTTCAGGTCAGCGATGATATCGTTAGCATCCTCTAAACCCACGGCAATACGCAGTAGCGTATCGCTAATGCCCGCGGCTTGACGCGCCTCAGGTGTATACGGTGAATGCGTCATAGAGGCTGGATGTTGAATCAAGGTCTCGGCGTCCCCCAAACTCACCGCGAGTGCAATCATGTCTAGCGCATCCAAAAATGCGCGCGCTCCCGACTCATCACTGTGCAGCTCAAATGCAATCACAGCGCCTGCGCGTTGCATTTGCGACCCCACCAAATCGTGTTTGGGGTGGTTCGCTAATCCCGGATAGTAGATTTTCTTTACCCGTTCATGCTGCTGCAAGAAACTGACAACTTTCTCGGCGTTATCGCAATGTCTTTGCATGCGAACGTCGAGTGTTTTGAGACCTCGCAAAATGAGCCAAGCATCATGGGGACTCATCGTCGCGCCCATATCTTTCAGCGTTGTCATTTTAATATCGGCGATGGTTTCTTCGTCACCACATACGATACCCGCCACGACATCACCGTGGCCGTTTAGAAATTTCGTAGCACTGTGAATCACAATATCTGCACCTAGTGACTTAGGCTGCTGCAGCAAAGGCGTCATAAAGGTATTGTCGACGATTAGCTTAGCTGCACTGCTACCCATGGCAGTTTTGATTGCGGCAATATCAAGTAGCTTTAAATGTGGGTTAGCGGGCGTCTCGATAAACACAAACCGCGTATTATCGCGCAAATGCGCGGTAATTTGGTCTGGGTCGGCCATATCAATAAATTCAGCCTCGATACCAAACCGCTCAAATAACTCACTGAACAATGCGAAGCTACAGCCATAAATCGCGTCCGAGACCAACACGTGATCACCTGAACGCACGAGTGCCATGGTTGTAGCTGCAATCGCTCCCATGCCGGTCGCGCTTGCGGCGGCGGCTGAAAAACCTTCGAGTCCGGCGACGCGAGTTTCTAATTGGGTGATCGTAGGATTACCAAGACGGCTGTAGATGTAGCCTGGTTCTTCACCGGCAAATCGAGCGCTCCCCTGATCAGCGTGACTAAATTTAAATGTCGATGTTTGATACAGCGGAGCAACTAACGCACCCTCAGGATCCTGCGGCGCTTTGCCGCCATGGATGACTTGCGTGGCTAATTGATGATGTTCCGTTGACTGCTTACCTTCGCTCATTATTCCGTCCCAAAGTCACGACCAAAAAGTCTTCATTTGTCATATTTTTGTTATGGAATAAGAGTGCAGTCAGACGCTATCAAAAGGCAATGCTTCAGCAGCCGACATTTATGCAAGCGGCTGTAACGCTATTTTTCCACTTAACTGGTCTAACCAGCTATAATGATTGACTGTTTTGGCTTGGCGCGTGATCGGATTTGCCTTTAAACATTGTTGGAAACTGTTTTGCTAAATCCTTAACCAACAGCTTTTGCATGGATAGTAAGCTCGGTTTTTGCGTGTATACGTAGGGTAAAGGTCTGACCAAACGTATTGTTTGCAAACCTAAACGTGCCGTTAGTAATCCCGCGCCTACGCCCTGCGCCGCTCGTGCTGAGAGCCGTGCAACCAACTCGGTACTCAACCACTGACTGCCCATATCAACAATGAGCTCGCTGACGCCGGCGTAGGCAAGATTGGTCAATATTTGACGCCATAATTTTATGCGACTCCAATAACCGAGCTTCACACCGTAAAGTTGTGACAATTCGCTAATCATACGTTGGTTGCGCCAAAGCAACAGAAGCATATCAGCCAGACTACTTGGACTGATAGCGACCAACGCAGCTGCTTCTAAGGACCACTTACGGATCCGACGCACGGCAGTTTGATCCACTTTAGCTAAAATGTCGTGTTCAAACCGTGTCGTCACTTCAGTATCAGTCCAATGCGACTGACGCTGTTGCTGCCACTGTTGTTCTAAATCGGGCCGTTGCAATGCCCGAATATGTGATTGCTCGTCAAAGTGCGTTTGCATCTGCCAACGCTGCTTCAACTTTCTTAACAGCCACCACTCACGAATAAAAAAGCCAAATAGCGTCAAACACAGCATCACACTTATCACGAGCCACAGCGAGCCAAGCCAGAATGACGCTTGAAAGGCGGAATAGATGCCGAGCACGGTCTCCGTCAGCACTCCGATCAATACGGCTATTAGTGTCACCCTTGCCAGTTTTCGCAGTTTAGTGCTGCCTTTTCGCTGTGTTGATACCGCAATCGTTTTAGCCGCATCCGCATTCATATCTGCGGTCTCGTCCTCAACCGTATCAACGGGCTCGTCAATAGCATAAAACTTTAATTGGCTATCCTGCTTCACTTCAACTTATCTCCTAACAGAAACTCGAGTAGCTGATCGAGCCGAATGTGCGGTAAAGGCGAATCAGCGGCGCTAAAGTGCGGAACGAATTGTGGAAATTCAAAGCCCTGCTGCCACTGATCGGCATTGGGTAACTGCGTAGGAACCGCAGGTGCGCCAATACGCACTTTTTGATTGCCTTTTAAGTAACCGTCTAACACCACGGTACCATCGCTTAAACGCCCTGCTTTACTGGTTGCAATACCGGCCACGGCGAATAGTTCATGTTCGATCCGTTCAAACTGAAAGTGCTGGCGTGAACGACGTAACATCTCAGCTAACAATTGATTCAGTGCCTGTTGCCCATCCGGTCCCACATGGTCGACTTTGGACGCCACCAACGCTACTTTATCGATAGCGGGTGAAATTATCCGCCTCAACAGCGCGTTCTCGCCATATTCAAAACTATTTAACAGACCCGTGAGCGTTTCTATCAGCTCATCAAAGCGCGCCTTTCCCTGTTCGAGCGCGGTGAGCACGTCTACCAAAATGACTTGTCGGTTAAATCCCTGAAAGTGATTCTTATAAAACGGTTTGATGACCTGTTCCTTATAACGCTCAAATACGCGCTTTAAATGTTCAAATTGCGTAGCGTTTTGATCACTGAATGGCCAAGGGAAAAATGCCAATACAGGCGCTCCTTCGAGTTGTCCCGGAAGCAAATGACGACCTGGTTGCAGGTTGTAAAAGCCCGCTGCTTGAGCTGATTTTAAAGCCTGCTGGTAACCCTGTGCCAGCTCTCGCAGGGTCGTATCAGATACAGGTCCATTTTCAAGTTGCGATTGAGCCTGCTGATACCATGACGCAAAATGGTTGGCGCGCTCACCTTGTTGATTCAATTGGTTCTGCTGAGCGGACCACGCACCGTAATGGCTTTGCAGTAGTGGTAAGTCTAATAACCATTCACCGGGATAGTCGACCAACTCAACCACGAGTCGACGCTCATCCATTAGATGTTTAGCAAGACCAGAACGTGGCTGATATTTGATTTCAAAGCGAATTTCACTCACGTCACGCGTAGACGAGGGCCAACTTGGATGTGCTGAAGTAAGCACTTTCACCGCCTCTTCATACGCGAACCGTGGCGTCGACCAATCACGATTCTCTATCAGACGACTGCCTAGCAAACGGCCAGAATGTTTAACTTGCCAGAACGCTAACTGCTTCGCATCGTAACCGTTCAGCACTTGCTCAAGCATACCGGTAATGAGTGCCGTTTTGCCCGCCCCGCTGAGGCCTGTAACCGCCAGTCTAATATGACGATCAAACCCACGATTGATGAGATCGCGGGTTTGTTGTTGAGTCTTTTTCAGTGAAATCACAGCTGTTTTAATTCACGGTTCAAATTGTATTGTGTTGAAGTGACGTATTTTTCCATCCGTTGCACTTGTTCATCCAACGATTTCAATTCTTGTTCCATTTCTACGACAGCTTGGCTTGCGGGTTTACCACCACCATACACACGCGTCTTGATGTGCATATCATGATGCCCTTCCGAGCGCGGCTTTTTATCTAAAATTAACCAACCCGCGATATACAGTATGAGAAAGAAACCTTGAGAGAAAATAAGGCCGGTGAAAAAAATCAACCGCACCACCCAGGTTTCGATATTTAAGTAGTCGGCAAGGCCGGCGCAAACGCCGGCGATTTTACCTGTTTCTGCATTGCGTTGGAGCTGACGTTTGCGTTCAGTAGCACTCATTTGTGTTCCCTCCAGCTAGGTGAGTCAGCATCTAAGATGCGTTCAAGCGTTTGCACGCGTTCACGCATTTTCTCAACTCGCTCACTCATTTGATTCAGTTGGCTGCGTTCTTCTTCACTGATACCTTGGCTCGCATTACGCTTGCTCTTGTAATGAAGAATCAACCAAATGGGGGCGACAATCACCAAAAATATGATAATCGGCGCCATCAAAAACTCTAGAAAGTCCATATTGCTTCGTCCTAAAGGCTAAGTTATTGACTGTTCTCGTTCTTTTTTGCGTTCATGCGCGCTTTTAAAGCCTCGAGTTCATCAGTCACTTTACTCTCATTTTCGAGCTCTGCAAATTCATCACGCAAAGTTCGTTTGCCCATATCGTAAGCATCAACTTGCGCTTCAATATCGTCAATTTTGGCTTCATAGCGATCGAACTTCATCATCGCTTCGTCTACTTTGCCACTATCAACTTGTTTGCGCACTTGCAAACGGCTTGAAGCGGTTTTCTCGCGCATCAGAATCGTCTTTTGACGTGCTTTTGCATCGGCGAGCTTTTCCTGCAACTGTGAAATTTCATCGTTCAGTTTCGATAAGCTCTCATCAACTCGCTCTAACTCTTGCTGTAATGAGTCAACCGCTTGCTGCGCTTTTTGCTTCTCAATTAACGCCTGTTTTGCAAGATCCTCGCGCTCTTTAGAGAGTGCCAACTCAGCTTTGTTTTCCCAATCCAACACTTCGTGCTCAACGCGTTGCTGTTGACGTTGTACGTCTTTCTTTTCAGCAATCAAGCGCGCTGATGTTGAGCGCACTTCAACTAATGTGTCTTCCATTTCTTGAATGATGAGGCGAACCATTTTTTGTGGATCTTCTGCCTTATCAAGCAGTGAGTTGATATTTGAGTTAACAATATCGCTAAAGCGTGAAAAGATACCCATAACTAATACCCCTTAGTGTTAAATACAAATTGGGTCTTACGACCGTGCCAAGATCTATTCAATATCCACGCCAACTTGTATTTAATTTCTAATTTATTGTTTTTACTTGATTTTTTTATTTATTACGATTTTTAGCACTTGCCTTTTTATGTAAATTTGACTAATAATTAGCAAAAATAACTATAAAAATGGAAAAATAATCAAATGAGTCGAAGCCGCCCTTCCGATAATCTAATTGGTCAGTCAAATAGTTTTATCGAAGTCCTCGAGCACGTGTCTCAGGTTGCTCCGTTGAGCAAGCCTATCCTCATTATTGGTGAACGCGGAACAGGTAAAGAGCTGATTGCAGCACGATGTCACTACCTGTCTCAGCGTTGGGACCAAAAATACGTCACGCTGAATTGTGCCTCGTTAAACGATAATTTACTAGAGAGCGAGCTCTTCGGTCACGAATCGGGTGCCTTTACCGGTGCATCAAAACGTCACGAGGGACGTTTTGAACGTGCCGATGGCGGCAGCTTATTTTTGGATGAGTTGGCCAACACCTCGATGCTGGTGCAAGAAAAGCTACTGCGCGTGATCGAATACGGTGAGTTTGAGCGTGTGGGTGGCACCCGCCCCATCAAAGTAGACACCCGCCTTATTGCCGCGACCAACGAAGATTTACCAAGCTTGGCGGCAGCTGGAAAGTTCCGACATGACTTGCTCGACCGTTTAGCCTTCGATGTGATCACCTTACCGCCCCTACGTCATCGTCGCGAAGACATCATGGTGTTAGCCGAGCATTTTGCCATTAATATGGCGCGCGAATTAGAATATGAACTATTCAGCGGCTTTAGTGAACGCGCTAAACGTGCGCTATTGGATTATGACTGGCCGGGTAACGTGCGTGAGCTTAAAAATGTTATCGAGCGCAGTGTCTATCGAACGGGCAATGGTCATATTCCGGTGACTGAAATTATATTCGATGCCTTTGACAGCCCATTTCGTCCACAAAGTCATCTACCCATTCGTGAAACGAGCAGTCCGTCTGTGTCACAACCAGAGCCAACCCAAGCCTCAAACGATGATGACACGCCAACCGAACAAGATGTAAACGACACGGCGCCGCATCGGATAAACTTAGAAAACCCCATCGACTTGAAAGAACAATCGCAACAATTTGAGATTCAATTGCTGACCGAGGCCCTGAAGTTATGTCAATATAACCAGAAGCGCACGGCTAAGCATTTAGGTTTAACTTATCATCAATTGCGTGGCTATCTGAAGAAATACCAATTGCTCGAAGGAACGCAATAATACAATGTCTAAACAGTCGATTTTAGTCACTGCTTTCACTAGCTTTTTTCTATTCAGTTGCAGTGAGCAGACAGATGTGCCGGAACCGTTGCAAAACGGGCTTATCTATTGTTCTGAAGGAAACCCCGAGAGCTTCAATCCGCAACGCGTTACTTCTGGCACCACTGTCGACGCCACGGCCTCACAATTATACGACCGATTAATCGATTACGATGCAGAACAGCAAGCGTTTGTCAGCGCTTTGGCAACAGACTGGCAAGCACTCGACAATGGCCAGCGCTACCGTTTTAAGTTGCGCCAAGGGGTTACTTTTCATAGTACCGATTATTTCACGCCCACACGCACCTTTAATGCAGACGATGTGGTGTTTAGCTTTCGTCGCTGGCTTGATAGCGAGGCCCCATATCATTCAGTCGGCGGGGGCTTTTATCCTTTCTTCGCAGCGACTGGGCTCGATCAACTCATCAGTGATGTTGAGAAAGTCGACCCCTACACTGTGGATATCGTACTTACCCATCCCGATAGTTCATTCTTAGCGAATTTAGCCACCGACTTTGCAATAATTTTATCGAAAGAATATGCCGATCAATTAACCTTAAAAGGTCATCAAGCACTGATTGATAAACAGCCGATTGGTACAGGCCCATTTAAATTTGTGGCGTTTAAAAAAGATTATCATATCCGTTATCATCGCCACGAAAACTATTGGCGCCAAGGACCAGAAATTGAACGGTTAGTTTTTTCCATCACACCTAACGCAAATAAGCGAATGCTTAAATTGGTGACCGGCGAATGTGATGTGATTCCGTATCCTTTGGTAAGTGAGTTAAAATCACTCAACCGAGAAGAGATCGAAGTGCGCTCTGAAGTGAGTCCGAACGTTTCGTTTTGGGCGTTTAACACGCAGCGGCCACCTTTTGACGACCCACAAGTACGCCAAGCGCTCAGTTACGCCATTAACCGCAAGGCGATCATTGATACCATCTATTATGGTAACGCGGAGCTCGCCGAATCCATTCTTCCGCCCACTTCATGGGCATCTACAGATGCTGAACTTGAATATCAATATAACCCCGACAAAGCGCGCAAAATGCTCCGTGAAGCAGGCATACAGCCAGGGTTCAAGATGGACATCTGGGCGATTCCAGTGCAGCGGGTCTATAACCCTAACGCTCGCCGAATGGCTGAGTTGATGCAGTCTGATTTAGCCGAAGTCGGCGTCGATGTACGCATTATAAGTTATGAATGGAACACCTTTAGGCGGCGTCTAAGCCGTTCTGAACATGACTCTGTTTTGATCGGTTGGTATGCCGATAACGCCGATCCAGATAACTTTTTCCGGCCGCTACTAAGCTGTGCTGCGGTCGCGAGTGGCAGTAACCGCGCTAACTGGTGCCACACAGGGTTTGATCAAATTCTGTATCAGGCTATCTCAACCACAGATAACGCAGAGCGAAAGCAACTTTACCACGCCGCACAACAATTGTTGATGCAACAACAGCCTTTGCTACCCATAGCGCACTCGATGCGTTATCAGGCACAACGCGAGTATGTAAAGGGTGTTGAGTTGCCCCCTTACGGTGGAATTAGTTTCCGCTTAGCAGGTAAGGAGCAACCGGCCCAATGACACGTTATCTAATGACTCGCTTGTTCTATTTCTTCCTCGCACTTTTAGTATTGAGTGTTGTGACCTTTGCGCTCAATTGGCTTTTCCCCGGCGACCCACTCACTAATATGAGTGGCATACGAGAGGGACAAGCCGCATACGAGGTGACATTAACAAGTCGCAGTTTCGACAGTACTATCATCCAGCAATACTTGAATTACCTCGAACACATTGTTCGACTTGATTGGGGGGTATCGCTCTCCACGGGTACCGATGTTTGGCAGGATGCGGCCACATATTTAGTTGTGAGCGCTGAACTTTTGCTATTAAGCTTTTTAGTCGCTGTAGTCATTGGTATGCCACTGGGCATGCTTGCCGCCAACTACTTCCGCCACAATATCGATAAATTCATTTTGACTAGCGCCATGACGGGTTACTCAATACCCGTGTTTTGGCTAGCTCAGTTGCTTATTTTATTGTTTGCGGTACAAATTGAGTGGTTACCCATCACTGGGCAGATCAATCCATTGTATGCTATCGATTCTATTACAGGCTCGGTCATCATTGATATTCTGTTGAGCGACAGCCAATATAAACTTGCCGCATTACAGGATGCGATATTGCATCTGGTGCTTCCCGTGCTGACATTATCGAGCCTGCCCTCGATGTTATTACTAAGAATCACCCGCAACCAAACTATAGAAGTGCTTCAGAAACCTTACGTAAAGGCAGCTCGGGCACGGGGTTTAAGCCAACAACGTTTGTTGTTTAGGCACGCTTTGCCTAACGTTTTACAGGACGTATTGCCGCAAATGACATTTATTTTTGGTTTAATGATGGCGAACCTAGTGATTGTTGAGCATATTTTTAACTGGCCTGGAGCAGGCGCATGGTTGCTAAAAGCAATTATTGAGCGCGATTATCCCATTATTCAGATGGTGTTATTTACACTAATGGCACTGATATTGGTGCTTAACTTGCTTGTTGAAGTTTACCGTGGCTGGCGTTTCCCTATGACTCGAGAAGAGCGATATGGCGGATATTGAACTTTATTATCAAGAGCGCAATCCATCGCCTCTACAGTTGGTGTGGTTTGCCTTTAAACGTCGGTTAGCGCCGATGATCTCACTATGGCTGCTCGGTAGCTTATTAATACTGGTTATTTTAGCGCCAGTAATCACCCCTTATTCGGCAAACGTTCAGTTTGTTGATGCCATTTCCTTACCGCCTAGCTGGACGCACGACGGTAATATGCAGTTTTTGTTTGGTACTGATGACCTTGGCAGAGACATGCTATCGCGACTACTGATTGGAGGTCGCTTCAGCTTTGGTCTTCCTATCGTCATTGTTATCTTAGCTTCGACCGTCGGTATCTTTATCGGCGCCATGGTGGGCGCTGATACCCAGTCTAAATTGCGCATCTTAGGACGCACACTGGACCGGTTACTAACAATTCCCTCGTTTTTGCTAGCGCTCGTGTTGATCGCCATACTCGGCGCCGGCTTAGGTAATGCAATTATTGCAATTACACTGTCGTTGATTCCCCAATTTATCTATGTAACACGCAACGCGGTTTACCAAGAGTGGCAAAAAGATTATGTCACCGCATCGCGCTTAAACGGTTGTAGTAATACGTACTTGATGTATCGCGTTATTCTACCCAATATTACGCCGAGCTTGGTAATGCAGCTGACTGTCGCATTATCTGTTGCGATTATGGATATTGCTGCCCTCAGCTTCTTAGGCTTGGGTGTGCAAAGCCCAACACCTGAATGGGGTAGTATGTTGGCGCGCAGCTTAGACGAGGTCTATTTGTCGCCTTGGAGTATGGTGCTTCCTGGCATATCACTGTTTATCACTATTATGGCCATTAATGTCGTTGGTGACAGCTTACGTCGTGCCATCAAACAACGCATGGACACCTGATATGGACCTATTAGATATTCGCAATCTGACTATCGAGATGGACGGTCCTCATGGCCGAGTGCGCGTTCTCGATAAGGTCAGCTTGCAGCTCAAAGAGGGTGAAGTGCACTCATTGGTCGGCGAATCCGGCTCGGGTAAAAGTTTGCTCGCGAAAGCCGTGATTGGTGTGCTGAACCCACTTTGGGACGTCACCGCTGACCGGTTATGGTGGAATGGAAAAGATCTGCTAGCGATGACGCCGAAGCAGCGCCGTGCAATTACTGGGCGTGACATGGCAATGATTTTCCAAGATCCCCTCGCCTATCTCGATCCCAATTCTACGGTAGCAGAACAAATTACCGAAGCTATCCCAGCCGGCGATGTGACCGGTACTTTTATGCACCGCCGCATTGATCGAAAAACACGCGTAGCGCAGTTGCTACACCGCGTCGGCATTCGTGACCATGATGCGATTATGCAAAGCTATCCCTATGAGTTATCAGAAGGCGTTGCACAAAAGGTCAGTATCGCTAT
Organism: Idiomarinaceae bacterium; assembly: GCA_002685255.1. Taxonomy (GTDB): domain Bacteria; phylum Pseudomonadota; class Gammaproteobacteria; order Enterobacterales; family Alteromonadaceae; genus Idiomarina. Next base: position 104,591 of record NYWU01000033.1, on the reverse strand, counting down.
TGCGATAGCTCACCGTCCTAAATTATTGATTGCCGATGAACCTACAACCGCGATGGAGCCATCCACTAAAGACCAGATCCAACGTCTACTAGGTAAATTAGCAGTCAGTCAGAACATGTCGGTACTTTTAATTACTCAAGACGTGGCATCGATCTTACCCGCCACACAGCGGGTTTCTTTGCTCTACTGCGGACAAATGATGGAGCACGGTGATACTGAAACTATTTTAAACCGCCCTGCTCATCCGTACACCGATGCCATGATAAAAATGAGCCTACAAGCGCACGCTGAACTGGAACCAAAATCTAAATTACCGAGTTTACCGGGAGCGGTTCCCACGTTGCGTCATATGCCCATCGGTTGCCGACTTGGCCCCAGATGTCCTTACGCGCAAAAGCAATGCGTTAAGGCTCCACTGGTACGCCATCGTGAAGAGCAAAGTTATTACTGTCATTTTCCGCTAAATGAGCCAGAATCATGAGCCACTTACTCGAAGCTGTCGACTTATTTAAGACCTTTAGACCTCGCAGAGCTTGGCCCTGGAGTAAAAAGTCAGTGGCGTTAGAACCGACGTCTTTTACGCTTGAGGCAGGCCAAACCCTCGCTATTATGGGTGAAACAGGCTCTGGTAAATCAACGCTTTCTAAGATTATCGCAGGCGTTGAAGCGCCGACTGGCGGCGAACTTTATTTAAATGGTCAAAAACTTAACTACGCTCAATCTAAGCGTCGGTGCCAAAACATTCGCATGGTTTTCCAAGACAGCGACAAGTCTCTCAACCAACAGCTAACGGTTGGACAACAACTGGAAGAGCCTCTCTTATTCAATCGCGACATGCCCAGTAGTGAACGAAAACAGTTGATTAATAGTACATTACGTAAGGTGGGGTTGTTGGCGGAGCATGCGGCATTTTATCCGCACATGTTGTCGACCGGACAAAAGCAGCGGGTGGCAATAGCGCGCGCCATTATTCTTGACCCGCAAATCGTCGTAGCTGACGAAGCGTTGGTCGCACTGGACCCATCTGTTAGAGCACAAATTATTAACTTAATGCTCGATCTTCAAAAAGATATGGGTATTTCATACATTATCGTGACACATTCGCCACAAATCGTGAAACATATTGCTGACAAGATCTTAATTTTATATCGTGGTAAAATGATCGCGTTTAATGAAACAGAACGTTTATTAACAGAGAAGCAACAACCTTACATTGAAGCGTTGTTGCACGAACACTTAACGAATCATTCTCAAATAACCGGTAACTCGAGCGCTAAGGTTACCGAATAACAAGACAGGAGTTTAATGTGGAAACAGGTACTCTGATATCGCTAGCGCTGTACTTTATGGTCATGCTAGGCATTGGCTTATATGCTTATAAAAAATCAACGGACTCTGTATCAGGCTATATGCTGGGTGGCCGTGGATTGGGACCGGCTGTGACAGCGCTGTCTGCTGGTGCGTCTGACATGAGTGGTTGGATGTTGATGGGTCTACCCGGAGCGATTTATGTTGCCGGCGTATCGCAACTATGGATTGCTGTGGGTTTGGTCATTGGCGCTTATCTCAACTACGTGATTGTCGCGCCACGACTGCGTACTTACACTGAAGTTGCAGATGATGCGATTACCATTCCGGATTATTTTGCCAACCGCTTTAATGATAAAGGACGTGCGCTACGTATATTCTCGTCAGTCGTTATCATTATCTTCTTCACTCTTTACACGTCAGCGAGTCTAGTTGCAGGGGGTAAGCTATTTGATAGCTCCTTCGGCATGGATTACACCACGGGCTTATGGGTAACCGCCGGCGTTGTCTGTGCGTATACCTTGTTCGGTGGCTTTCTCGCTGTAAGTATGACCGACTTTGTGCAAGGTTGTATCATGTTTGTCGCACTGGTGCTTGTGCCCATCGTCGCCTTCGCTGAGCTCGGTGGTTACAGTGATGTGGTCGGTCAAGTCAAAGATATTAATCCGCAGTTCCTCGACTTCTTTATGGATGGTTCGACTGGCGAGAGTCTCGCGGCACTCGGCATAATATCCCTGCTCGCCTGGGGTCTGGGGTACTTCGGCCAACCCCATATCATCGTGCGTTTTATGGCGATCCGTTCAGTGAGTGATATCAAGAACGCACGCCGCATTGGTATTAGCTGGATGTTCGTTTCAATCATCGGTGCCATGGCGACAGGCTTTGTTGGTATTGCCTATGTAGCGGAAACTCAAATGACACTGAATGATGCGGAAACGATTTTTATCATTTTCTCACAGTTCTTATTCCACCCACTCATTGGTGGCTTCCTGTTAGCAGCGATTCTTGCGGCTATCATGAGTACCATCTCGTCGCAGCTGTTAGTGAGCTCAAGTTCACTCACGGAAGATTTCTATAAAGCCTTCTTGCGTAAAGATGCGTCGGAGAAAGAGTTGGTGGCTGTAGGCCGTATCTCGGTACTCGTGGTTTCATTGGTTGCCATTTGGCTGGCTTGGAACCCAGAGAACACCATTCTTTCGTTAGTGTCTAACGCATGGGCAGGCTTTGGTGCCGCATTTGGTCCTGTCGTTATCCTGAGCTTGTTCTGGCGCCGCATGAACCGTCATGGTGCCCTAGCAGGTATGCTTCTCGGTGCAATCACAGTACTTGTTTGGATTTATGGTCCAACCGTTGACGGTGAACACCTCAGCGCATACGTGTATGAGATCGTACCAGGGTTCATCATCTCAACCATCGCTATTATTGTCGGTAGTTTGGTAACCGCAGAGCCGGATCAAAACCTCCGTGATAAGTTCGATGAGATGGAAAAAATCATGGACGACCATTACCACACTGCGAAGTAAAACACTGTATTGATATATTGCAGTCAGATACTAAAAAGCCACCTTAACGGTGGCTTTTTTTATCGTGTTGATTAAAACAAACGGTTCAACCTCTGCGTTCTGCGAACAGCTGAATTTCTTCCATAATCAAACTTTCCATACGCTTGGTGGTTTCATAACCGATTTCAATACCTTCGTTACCTCGATCAAACTCCATAATACCGATGTGACCTAATTTAGGCTGGATCAGTATGTCAGGTGGGTCCCCTGCCATACGGGCTTTGGTGATACGCTCCTGCATAATGTCGATAGCGCCTGACATTACACTAAACATTCCCGGTGGCTTATTTGGGTTAGCTTTAAAACGGTCTTTCAAGTTGTCAATGTAATGCGTACTACTCGACAAGAAGTTTTCAAAAAAACCATGCTCGCCATCTGAGCGTTTTTGCTCCATTTGTTCCTTTTGAACCTGCTCAGCTTCTGTCTGTGGTGGAATTTTGCGACCGCGTTGTTCGACAGCGCGCGCATTTAACTGCGAGTTGAGGTGTACCGCAATTACAAAGTCGGCACCTAGCGCTCGACAAAGCGATACAGGAACAGGGTTGACAAGGCCGCCGTCGATCAGCCAACGACCATCAAAAGCCGTCGGAGCCAAAACACCGGGCATGGCACATGATGCGCGCGATGCATCATATAAGTCACCTTTGCGCAACCAAATTTCTCGACCACTATATAAATCAGTGGCAACCGCACCATAGGTGATTGGCAAATCTTCTATCTTTTTGGCGCCAAATTGCTCTCGCGCCACATTAAATACCTTTTCACCACCAATTAGCCCACCTTGGTTAAAACCAAAATCAAGAAGATTCCAAACTTCCCAGCGCCCCATGTTGAGCACCCAGTCTTCGATTTCCTCCAACCGACCGGATGCGTAGCCGGCGCCGACAAGCGAACCGATAGAGGTGCCGGCCACCATATTGATATGCACACCCATTTCTTCTAACGCTTTTATCACACCGATGTGAGACCAACCACGAGCTGCGCCCGATCCAAGTGCGAGCGCTACTTTCACTTCTGACATTTAGCGACTTCCCAATGATTAACAATGTGAGTAAACTGTACAAACTATCATCTAGGATAGAGTATTTATAAGCTCGGAGTCTACTCAGTGTTTTTTTACGTTGCACGGCAACCCATCTTAACTCAAGACAAACAATTGTACGGTTACGAACTGCTATTTAGAGATGGACCTAATAACGCGTTTCCTAACGTCACCTCTGATGAAGCAACTTTACGTCTTGTTGATGGTGGTGAATTCAATACTGGGATCCGCGAGCTCACGGATAATCATCACGCGTTTGTAAATTTTTCCGAACAGGCGATTATCGATCGCTTGCCTCGTTTACTGCCCTGTAAAGGCACCGTTGTTGAATTACTCGAAACTGTTTCGCCATCAGACTGTGTATTCGAAGCGGTTAAGGAACTGAAATCTGAAGGCTATCAAATTGCACTGGATGACTTTGAGTATTCAGCGCAGTGGCAACGATTTTTACCCTACATTGATATCATCAAAGTGGACTTTCGCGCATTATCGATGATTCAGATTCGTCAAATACTTAAACAACTAAGCGCGTTTAACGGTCAATACCTTGCCGAAAAAATAGAAACACCAGACGAGTTTTCGCAGGCGCGCGAGTTGGGCTTCAGCTTATTTCAAGGTTATTTTTTCGCGCGTCCAGAAATGATGCAACGACGCGCACTAAGCTCTTCCCAAACCGTGTGTGTGCGCTTGCTAGAGCTCACCAGTGATGCCAACTATCAGGTTGATGCTATCGCTGATTTAATAGAGCAAGATGTTGGCTTGACCTATAAGCTGCTCAGGTTTGTTAACTCAGCATTTTTTAAACGCCAATCAGAAATACACTCAATTCAGCAAGCCATTGTTAGGCTCGGTCAGGCTGAACTACGTAAGTTTACCGCTTTAATAGCCACAGCAACCCTCGCCGAGGGGAAACCTGATGAGCTCATCAAGCTGTCGTTCGTTCGCGCTCGATTTATGGAGCAGTTGGCGCTACACAATAAAAACTACGGTGCAGACGCTGCAAGTGCGTTCCTTACTGGTTTGTTATCAAAGTTAGATGCCATGATGGATAACGATTTGAACGCCATCCTCTCAGGCGTCGCAATTGCGGCTGAAATTAAACGTCCGCTTATCGAAGGCAAAGGACCGCTCAGCTTTTTCTTAAAAGCTTGTGAAGCTCTAGAAACAACAGACTGGGCTAAACTTGAATTGATTGCGGAACGGTTGAGAGTAGAGTCAAAGACGCTCGTACTCTATTATCAACAGGCTCAAGCTTGGGCTCGAGAAATCGGGAGGCAGTAACTATTAAGGACATCAACATGCGCTCATCGGAATGGCTATCACGCTACGCTCCGACTCCACACCGCCACGGCGATACACGCTCGGCCTTTCAACGCGATAAGGCGCGTATTCTTCACTCAGCTGCATTTCGTCGACTACAAGCAAAAACCCAAGTGATGTATATCGGCATGCACGACTTCCCGCGCACGCGATTGACACACTCATTAGAGGCGAGTCAGATCGGCTCGAGTTTAGTGGCTCATTTAAGCCAGCAGCAGCCGCAAATCAGTAAAACATTGGGTTTATCCAAGTCATTAATCGAATCCCTTTGTCTTGCTCACGATATCGGTCACCCACCGTTTGGACACGGTGGCGAAATCGCACTTAACTATATGATGCGTCATCATGGCGGGTTTGAGGGTAACGGACAGACATTTAGGATTGTCACTCAAATTGAAGCATATACTCCCAACGCGGGTATGAATTTAAGTCGTCGTACGCTGCTTGGTTTGCTCAAGTATCCAGTGTTGATGTCGTCGGCGCGACGCGAGATTTTACCCGATGATGTCACTCATTTCCGTCATCTACCGACCCGTCAATGGCTACCCGCAAAAGCGCTCTACGATGATGATACAGCCGCATTAGATTGGTTGCTTGACCCGCTTTCTGAAAGCGATCGCGCTCGCTTTGGCCAATTTAGCGAAATGCCAACCACCGATCGTCATGGTCGCAGTGCATTTAAAAGCGTGGATGCGTCCATTATGGAGATTGCGGACGATATCGCATATGGTGTGCATGATCTTGAGGACGCGATTGTCGTTGGTTTGATAAACCGTGAGTTATGGTTAGAGCAAATGTTCCCCAAACTACAAGAGCTCGCGTCTTCGTTGGCCGACTTTGATGCAGTGGAACTGACTGACCATTTGTTCTCAAGTCATCATTATGAACGCAAAGCGGCCATCGGTAGTTTGGTCAATCGCATACTTACCTCGACTCGATTAGTGTCTCAGGATGAACAGTTTGAATCTGACTTGCTAGCCTATAAAGCGCAGCTCGCGGAAACCGAACAGCAGCTGTTGAATGCTTTAAAGCACTTCATTTTTACGTTCGTAATAAGAAAACCTGAGATGCAAGTTCAGGAGTTTAAAGGCCAGCAAATTGTAATGGAGCTGTTCGATGCACTGTCCGTAGAGCCTGAGCGCTTATTGCCTGAAAATACCGCTGCGCGTTACCAAACAGCTAAGCGACAAGGTCTAAATGCGGCACGTGTCATTTCTGACTATCTTTCTGGAATGACCGACGCTTACGCGGCTAAACTGCATCAGGACTTGTTTTCCGTTCAACCGCCGCGTATATAGCGACTACGGAAGTGGATACACCGATACAAAAAAAGCGCCCTTTAGGCGCTTTTTTTCTTAACCTGCAACAATTAGCTCAATGACAGATCATCATCGGTATCGGCTTTAGCTTTTGCCTTGCCTTTATCTTTTGCGTCGGCAGCAGGCGCTTCCTCTTTATTTTTCTTAGCCGGCTTAACGAGTAAGAGTTCACGTAACTGAGCCTCGATCTCTTCAGCAATCGCGGGGTTCTCTTGCAAGAACTTCATCGCATTCGCTTTACCTTGACCAATTTTATCGCCTTTATAGCTATACCAAGCACCCGCTTTATCGACAAGCTTATGCTTCACACCTAAGTCCACCAACTCGCCTTCTTTAGAGATGCCACGACCATACATAATCTGGAAGTTGGCTTCTTTAAACGGTGGCGCTACCTTGTTTTTGACGACTTTAACACGTGTTTCATTACCGACCACTTCGTCGCCTTCTTTAAGCGCACCTGTACGACGGATATCTAAACGCACAGAAGAGTAAAACTTCAATGCATTACCACCGGTTGTGGTTTCAGGGTTACCAAACATCACGCCAATCTTCATACGTATTTGGTTAATAAAGATACATAAGCTGTTCGACTTTTTGATATTAGAGGTCAGCTTACGCAGTGCTTGCGACATCAAACGGGCTTGCAAGCCAACGTGGCTATCGCCCATTTCGCCCTCAATCTCTGCCTTAGGTGTCAACGCTGCAACTGAGTCGACAATCACCACATCAACGGCACCTGAGCGGACTAACATGTCACAAATTTCTAACGCTTGCTCACCTGTATCCGGTTGAGAAACCAACAAGTCATCTACACGTACGCCAAGCGCCTCTGCGTAAATCGGATCTAATGCATGCTCTGCGTCGACAAACGCACACGTTTTACCTGCTTTTTGCGCTTCGGCGATGACCTGTAAAGTCAGCGTTGTTTTACCACTCGATTCTGGACCGTAGATTTCAACTACTCGTCCAAATGGCAAACCACCGATACCTAAGGCGACATCTAGGCCTAGCGAACCAGTTGATACCGATGCGATGTCCATCGTTTGGTTGTCACCCAAACGCATAATAGAACCTTTACCAAACTGACGTTCGATTTGGCTTAGGGCGGCGTCCAGTGCTTTTGAACGATCGTTGCTCATGCTATGCTCCAATTTGTTTCGTTAACACCTGTGAGTATACTGTATAAATTAACAGTATCAAGTTTATTTCTTCAATTTTTCTATTAGTCGCTTCAGTACGAAGTCTATCGTCGCTAACCGCACTTCACTGCGGTCCCCAGCAAACACTTGTTGATAGCTATCGCAACAGGTTTCATTACTGATCGCCATCCAGACAAGCCCCACGGGCTTTTCATCGGTGCCACCGCCAGGTCCCGCAATGCCGCTAACGGCAATCGCCCAATCACTCTGGCATTGCGCCATCGCACCACGGGCCATCTGCTCGACGCAGGGGCGCGACACTGCCCCCTGTTGCTCAAGTATCTCACTCGACACGCCAAGCAGACTCTGTTTTAGCGCGTTAGTGTAGGTGATAAGACCGCCATTAAACCAGTTAGAACTCCCCGCAATTTCTGTGAGAAGATAGCCTATTCCACCGCCGGTACACGATTCTGCTGTAGCCAAGTTTTGCTGACGCTGATTTAACTGTTCTGCTAACGCATTTGCGTGTTTAATCAGTTGCGCCCAGTTTCCGCCACTTGTTACCATAGACGCAGTCCTCGTTGAATAAAGATAACAATAGTATGCCAGTCTCACCGACCTCTGAACAGAGCATTCAGGCGCACACGCCGATGATGCAACAGTACTTAAGAATCAAAGCAGAACACCCCGATATGTTGCTGTTTTATCGGATGGGGGATTTTTACGAACTGTTCTATGATGATGCCAAGCGAGCTGCGCAACTACTCGATATTTCATTAACTAAGCGTGGCGCCAGCAATGGCGAGCCAATCCCAATGGCCGGTGTCCCTTACCATGCGGTTGAAAACTATTTAGCTCGGTTAGTCACCCGCGGCGAGTCCGTTGCTATTTGTGAACAAATCGGCGACCCTGCCACCAGTAAAGGCCCTGTTGAGCGTAAAGTTGTACGTATTTTAACTCCGGGCACCATTACGGATGAATCGTTACTCAACGATAAGCAACAAAATCTGCTTTCAGCCATTTGTGAGATCAAAGCGGGCTTTTCGCTTGCTACATTAGAATTAAGCAGTGGTCGTTTTTGGCTTAGTCAACCACAATCTCGCGAGCAGTTGGCGGCTGAATTACAACGTTTGCAGCCGGCTGAACTACTGTATCCCGAGGGCATGAACTTAACCCAACTCCCACTTGCGCACTGTCGTTGTCGAAAGCGCTCACCTTGGGAGTTTGATACAGATACCGCTTTTAAACTACTCACGCAACAATTTGCAACGCGTCACCTTGAGGGATTTGGCTTTAGTGAGCAAGATCCAATACTCGGCAGTGCCGGCGCCGTCATGCATTATGTACAAGATACCCAACGCGCTGCGTTACCCCATATTCGCGCGATCATGCGCGAACCGACCGATGACGCGATTATTCTAGATGCCGCCACGCGCCGAAATCTCGAGTTGAATCAAAGTACTCAAGGCGAGTCGACACACCTCACAGCGGTACTGGACGAAACCGTATGTGCAATGGGAAGCCGTAACTTCCAACGTTGGCTGCAGCGACCGCTTCGCGATCACGCGATATTAAACCAGCGTTACGATGCTGTTACTGCACTACACGCTGAGGATCGCTATCTAAACTTACGCGAACAACTTAAAACGATTACCGATATTGAACGTATAGTTGCACGTATTGGCTTGCGAAGTGCGCGACCACGTGACTTTGCAAGACTGCGCGATAGTTTGGCACGGCTACCAGAGCTTAAACGAGACTGCACCGCTAACGCACTTAATTACCTCAATGAGCGAATAGCGCCTTTTGACGAGTTATTGGACGTATTAACCCGAGCAATCATTGAACAACCTCCTGTTCTTATTCGCGACGGCGGTGTTATCGCACCGGGTTACGATGCCGAGCTTGATGAACTGCGTGATCTTGCTACTGGCGCTACGGATTACTTAACCGCTCTTGAGCGCCGTGAGCGTGAAAAAACGGGCATTAGCTCGTTAAAAGTTGGCTACAACAAAGTACATGGATACTTTATAGAGACCTCAAAAAGTGATGGTCATCAAGTCCCTGCTGAGTATCAGCGCCGGCAAACATTAAAAAACGCTGAACGCTATATTATTCCTGAATTAAAAGCACATGAGGACAAAGTGCTAACGGCACAGGCAAAATCGTTGGCGCGTGAAAAAGCGTTATATGATGCGCTTTTCGATCAGTGTTTGCCATTTGTTGAGGCGCTACAACAAACCGCCTCAGCCATTGCCGAACTCGACACCCTGTGTGCGTTTACCACCCTCGCCGTTGAGCAAAACTATTGTCGCCCTACTCTCGTTCAGCAAAGCGGTGTGCTGAACTTAACTCAAGCGCGTCACCCTGTGATTGAGCGTTTGAGTGATGAACCTTTTATCCCCAACGATTTGACCATGTCGCATCGTCGTCGCCTACTGATGATCACGGGCCCTAATATGGGCGGTAAATCGACCTATATGCGTCAAGCCGCACTGATCGTGATTTTGGCCCACATGGGTTGCTTTGTACCCGCCCAAGCGGCTGAAATTGGTTATGTTGATCGTATATTTACACGCATTGGCGCATCGGACGACATCGCATCAGGTCGCTCGACGTTTATGGTCGAGATGACAGAGACCGCTAATATTTTACACAACGCCACATCGGATAGTTTGGTGCTGATGGACGAGATAGGTCGTGGCACATCAACATACGATGGTTTATCGTTAGCTTGGTCAGTGGCTGAACAACTCGCATCAAAACTCGACTGCCTCACCCTGTTCGCAACTCATTATTTTGAGCTCACTGAGCTTGCCGAACGGCTGGACAACAGCTGTAATATTCACGTCGAGGCGCAAGAACACAATGATCACATTGTATTTCTGCATAGCGTGAGCGAGGGCGCAGCGAATCGCAGTTTTGGATTGCAGGTGGCAAAACTAGCAGGTGTGCCTGATGTTGTGATTGAACGGGCTAAACAAAAGTTAGCGCAGCTAGAAACCGAGCCTAAGAGTCAGCAAATGGAAATGCCGCTACCGGAGACAACACCTGCTAAGCCAACTCAAGACCCATTACGGGAAGAGCTTGAAGCGCTTAACTTGGATCAAATGACTCCAATGCAAGCGCTTATTTGGCTGAATGAAAAACGTAAAAAGATTTAACGCGCGGTAAATAAGGCTTCTAGCGTCAGTCCTTGCTGACGCAGGAAGTCGCGTAACTTCCGTAAAGCTTCCACCTGTATCTGGCGCACACGCTCCCGCGTTAAACCAATTTCGTGACCGACATCCTCCAGTGTGGAAGGCTCATAACCAAGTAGCCCAAAACGACGCGCCAACACTTCTTTTTGCTTCGGATTAAGGGCTTCAAGCCACTCGGTAATGCGTTCTTTTAAGTCACCGTCTTGTAACACGCCTTCTGGACCCTCATCAGCCTCATCGGTCAGAATATCAAGCAGTGCTTTATCATTTTCACCACCGATCGGAGTATCAACCGACGTCACACGTTCATTCAGTCTCAACATTTTAGTGATATCTTCGACCGGCTTATTTAAACTGGCTGCGATATCCTCTGCGGTCGGCTCATGATCAAGCTTATGAGCGAGTTCGCGCGCTGCGCGTAAATACACATTGAGTTCTTTAACCACATGGATGGGCAACCGAATCGTCCGCGTCTGGTTCATTATCGCGCGCTCAATGGTTTGTCGGATCCACCATGTAGCGTAGGTTGAAAAACGAAAACCTCGCTCGGGGTCGAATTTTTCGACGGCACGAATAAGCCCAAGGTTGCCCTCTTCAACCAAATCCAGAAGTGCCAAGCCTCGGTTGCAATAGCGCCGTGCGATTTTAACAACTAAGCGTAAATTACTTTCAATCATTCGCTTGCGGGCGGCCGCATCGCCTTTGAGGGCGCGCCTAGAGTAAAATATTTCTTGCTCTGCGGTTAATAAAGGGGAGAAACCTATCTCACTGAGATAAATTTGTGTGGCATCCATCTTGCGTTGGTATTGACCAGAATGAACCAACACTTCTTCAAGCGCTTGTTCCTCTTCCGAGCTATCACGCACCTCATCAGATAATGCTTCGGACTCAATTTCCTCGTCCTCCAACACATCTGATTCTTTCATGTCATCTTCAACTTCGCTTTTAAGCTTACTACTCATGACGTTCCCCTTGCACTACTCTGCATACAGACCTCAACGTGTATCAGTCAAGGCCGAGCAGCTTACTTACCTATTTCGGTAGGTAGTGTCTCGGGTTGACTGACTTGCCGCGATAACGCACTTCAAAGTGCAACATAACGCGCGTGGTTCCTGAATCACCCATTTCTGCAATTGGCTGTCCGACATCGACCCACTGTTGCTCATTTACTAGAATTTTTTCATTGTGTGCGTAGGCAGTAATAAAATCATCGTTATGTTTCAAAATGATTAAGTTACCGTAACCACGAAGGCCGTTTCCTACATACACCACTTTTCCAGCAGCAGCGGCATTTACTACATCACCCTTTTGACCTGCAAAATCAAGTCCTTTATTACCTCGTTCAGCTAACGAAAAGTCACGAATAACATCGTTACTGACGGGCCAACGCCATTGGATGTCCTTATTGCTTACGGACATCGAGCTTGGACGTGTGGCGACCACTTGAGCTGTCTTTTTATTTGGCTTAGCCGTCACACGCTCTTTAACATTTGTTTTAGACTTTTGTTTTTCAATCGTTTTTTTGCTGTATGTATTTTGAACATACTCTTTCGTATTGGGCTTGGCAACGGTTTGACTTATATCTTTTTGCTTCTCTGAAGACGGTTTTTTAGAACTTGTAGTTTTTTGAGTCGCGGCTTTTAAGCGTAATGTTTGTCCTGGGAAGATGGTGTAGGGTTCAGCGAGTCCATTGATGCGTGCCAGTCTGTTCACATCCATACTGGCACGGAAAGCAATTGAATAGAGCGTCTCGCCACTTTGGACTTGATATTGATTTGCCTGAGCAAGGCTATCGGCTTCGTAATCTTGATATGTTTTACCCGTATAAAGCGTCTCAACAGGGGCTGGTGTCGAACGCGACGAGCAGCCTGCGACAAGCAAAGTAGCGCCAACAATACTCAAAGCCAACACCCTATGCGGAGCCATCGATAACCTGTCCTTATGAAACGAATTTAATTACCAAGACTACAAGAACCGCAATAATAACGGTAGCCCAGCCAATACGATCAACATAGGTCCGCAATTTAATCGCCATAGCGGGACCACCCCAACGAAGTAACCAAGCCACTAAGTAGAACCGCAGCCCCCGACTGACTGCGGAGGCGAGCAAAAAAGGCAAAAACGCCATACTCAGCATGCCAGCGCTCACCGTAAATAGTTTATAGGGAATAGGTGAAAAACCCGCGAGAAAAACAACCCAGATACCATAATGTTCGAACCAACTCACGATGGTTGCTAATTTATCCTGATACCCCATTAATTCAACAAATGGCAGGACTGCCGCGTCATAGGCCCACATACCGAGCACAAACCCAACACAGCCACCCAGTACCGAAGTGAGTGTCGTTATACCTGCAAATCGAAAGGCCCGTTTAGGTTGTGTCATCGCCATGGGCGCTAGCATGACATCGGGCGGGATAGGAAAGAAAATCGCCTCAGAAAAACTCAGCGCAGCCAAAATCCATTGCGCATGTGCGTGTTGCGACCAGCGTAACACCGCATCGTACATCCTTGAAAAAAGCTTCACTGAACGGCTCCTTTCACTAGAGGAACAAATCGCACATCACCAATGCGTTGCTGTTCATACTCATCACCAAAACGCCTGACTACAGTCAGGCTTTGCTTCGACTCGCCGACCGGAATAATCAACACACCGCCATCAGCAAGCTGCTCGAGTAATGCATGAGGTAATTCACTGGCGGCTGCGGTGACAATAATACCGTCGAATGGCGCTTTACTTTTCCAGCCTTCCCAACCGTCGCCGTGGCGCATCGCAACATTATGAATATCAAGACTACGTAACCGACGCTTTGCTTGATATTGCAATTGAGCGATACGCTCAACACTGAACACTTGGTCGACTAACTGTGCCAATATCGCAGTCTGATAACCCGACCCAGTGCCGATTTCTAACACATGCTGACAGTGGTGCTGGATGAGCAACTGTGTCATTGTTGCAACCATCAAGGGCTGCGATATGGTTTGTCCATTGCCAATGGGTAATGCGGTATTTTCGTACGCTTTGTGCGCAAGCGATTCGGGCATAAACCGCTCTCGCGGCGTCGTTTGAATCACTTCGAGCACGCGTTGGTTAGTAATACCGGCCTGAGTCAAGGTTTGCACCAGCCGCTTAGCCATCCCTGAGTGATTTTTATTGAGCATCGTCCCGTTCCGCTAACCATTGATCTAACGTGTCTTGATGACGCTTAGCGGTCATGTCTAAACTTAATGGCGTAATCGACACATAGCCGTCATGAATCGCAGCAAAGTCAGTGTCGGGCGCGTCATCTAAATGATGACCTATAGGTCCATACCAGAAGATTTCACGACCAAAAGGATCGCGATCACGCACCATGGTCTCCGCGCGGTGTCGGCGGCCTAACCGAGTTACTCGTGTGCCTTTAATGTCATTATAAGGCCCATAAGGAACATTAACATTGAGCACGGTATCCAGTTGGAGGGGCTTAGACTCCATGCTTTCAACCAACTCGGCCACCACTTGCGCTGCTGTATCGTAGTAGTCATGCCCGCGTCCGCCCATCGATACGGCAATTGCTGGTAGTCCTTTAAAGCGCCCCTCCATCGCGGCTGCCACAGTACCGGAATAAAACACATCGTCACCCATATTAGGCCCATCGTTAATGCCTGATACCACGAGGTCAACCTCTTCGGCAAACGGTGAGTTAGTGCCAATGTGGACACAGTCAGTTGGCGTGCCATTGAGCGAGTAGAAGCCATTATCGAGCTGTTGCAGACGCAACGGATTGTGTAATGTCAGTGAATTACTCGCACCACTACAATTTCTATCCGGTGCTATCACGCGTACCTCAGCAATGGATTTCAAGGCTTGGTAAAGCGCATGGATACCGGGCGCGTGAACGCCGTCGTCATTACTCAACAGAATCTTCATCATTTTCAGTCACCGATAAATCAATAAGTTCACTAATACATGCAGTTGCAAAACTGCCTTTCGGTAGTTCAAAACAGATAATTGCATCGCTCCCCTCCCAATTTAATTCTGGGTTAACGGGTTGTAGACGCATAGCACGGCGGCTTGCTTTGACTTTTTTTGACGCTAAACAGTCAATAATATCAGCCCACGGACTCACACAATCGGCTTCAAACTGTTCTGCTTTCCCCGAAGTGAGCGGTTTAGACACCCAACCCGGCTGACCGCCCGTTAACTGAATATCGCCACTGGCAAGACGCTGTTTCAGCTCATCATCCCAACGTTCAACGTGAAAAACCGAATGAGAGCCTGACAACATGACGCAGTCACCTTCAAGCGTCTCAAAACCATATTGCCGATACCTCTCCGATACAATTTGGTTGAATAAGAATGATCGCACTGACGACAACAATCGGCTTTGCTCTGGTTTCTTCACACGTTTATTACTGCCACCCGCTCGCAGCCATTCAAATCCGCGAGTTAAGTTATTCTGCTCATGACCGAATCGTTGCGGGCCAAAATAGTTAAGCGCACCGTCGGTTACAAGCGTGCTCCAGTTTTGCTCAAACAGTCCCTTATCGGCGACATCACGCAAGCGGATCTTAAACTGATTCGCTTCATGTAACCCGAGCTTAAGCTTCTTTTGTCGACGAATCACCTTCAGGACTTGGAATTCGTCATTGTCGAGCTGTTGCCAATCCAAAGTATCTTGCCCCGGCAATTGCACCGAGAACCATTGCTCAGTCACTGCGTTACGGTCTTTTAAACCTGCATAACTGACGTTTTTAGCTGAGGTATCGGCAAATCGGGCAAGCTGGCGTGCAACAAACTGTGTATTGGCACCCCGCTTACGAATCCACAACCACTGATGTTCACCCTCTCCGTCGTCAGCGACATCAAGTCGTTCGGTCACCACGAAGTCTTCTGGATAACGTTTGAACTGCGCGTGCGTGCGCTTTGAATTGAGCCTAACTGGGTTAATTGCCGCGTCTAACTGACTCATGACTTACCCGCCATTAATACCACTGCATGGCACGCTATACCTTCATTCCGGCCAACAAAACCTAGCTTTTCCGTCGTTGTCGCTTTCACGTTCACCGCATCACTCGCCACATCCAGTAAATCCGCGATACGTTGTCTCATGGCGTCAATGTGAGGTGCCATTTTAGGCTGCTGAGCCACGATAGTAACGTCGATGTTGCCGACAGCAAATTTGCGCGAGGCAGCCAATTGCATGATATGAGTTAGTAGCTCACCGCTGTCTGCGCCCGCAAATTGATCATCGGTGTCGGGAAAGTGACGACCAATATCACCTAAACCCAATGCGCCTAACACTGCATCACTAATAGCGTGCAGCACAACATCACCGTCTGAGTGCGCTAAAAGACCATCAGTGTGAGGTACTTTGACCCCACCTAGCATTAACGGTTTGTTCTCTGCGCCCCAGCGGTGCACGTCATAGCCGTGACCAACACGAATATTCATCATGAGTGATTAATCTCTTCGTTTAAATAATAACTGACCAACTCGATATCCTCCGGGAAGGTCACTTTGATATTCTTATAGGAGCCCATTACCAAGTGAGGGTGATAGCCTGCAAACTCCATCGCTGAAGCTTCATCGGTGAGCTCTGGGTGAGCAACGCCCATCTTGTTAATAGCCGCTATCAAAGGCTTAATTGCAAACACTTGAGGGGTTTGCGCTTGCCACAATAGCTCACGAGAGACCGTGCTACTTATCGTCGCACGATCAGGGTGGGCACGCTTTAAAGTATCGCGTACTGGCAAGGCCACAATAGCGCCTTGATCCTGGGACGTGCCCTGTTCAATCACATTGCATAAGACCTTCAACGGCAAGCAGGGTCGTGCTGCATCGTGCACTAGCGCATGACTGAAGCCCTGTCGCTCAGCCTCGATTAAACCAGCAAGAACAGACTCAGCACGCGTCTTGCCGCCGTTTACAGTTTCCACGTGACTTGGCCAATCCGGGTACAGTGCTAATGCTGTTGGATTGACTGCAACAAAAACACGTTGCACTTGGGGAGATCGCTGAATCGCAGCGAGCGTGTGTGATAGTAGCGGTTGTGACTGGACCTGAATAAATTGCTTGGGTTGCTCGCTTTGCATCCGGCTCCCGGTGCCCGCTGCAGGAACGATGGCCGCGAGCTTAATCCCCGACGAAGATGACATATTACTGCTCAAGCCTCCTCGGGTGCACAAGACGAAAAAACACTTCCTCTTTTTTTATCATACCGAGTTCGTTGCGTGCGCGCTCTTCTAGCGCGTCCTCGCCCTCACGTAAGTCCTTGATATCCGCGTAAAGCACTTCATTACGACGGGCTAGATTATCGTTTGCTTTGCGTTGATGCTGTACTTCCTGTTGTAAACGCCAATAGTCTGGCAAGCTATTCTTACCAAACCAAAGACGATATTGTAGCGCAGCTAATACGCTCACCAGCAAAATAATGACAATTCGCATAAAATGCTCTGGAAAACCTGTATTAGTGCCATTATGAAGTCTAAAACTGAGTATGCAAAGCCATTGAGGTGTTTTTTTGGAATATATCTATGCTGCAGTAATTGTTTTCTTTGCCACAACGCTACAAGGTATCAGCGGCTTTGGCTCCGGCCTCGTCAGTGTGCCGTTGTTAGCGCTATTTTTACCGATGACGATCATCACACCGGCGCTGTCCATCGTGAATGTGGTGTTAAGTTCAATTATCTATTACAAAAATCGGCATGCTGCTCACCCCCAACAATGGCTTTGGTTACTTGGGGCTGGCTTTATTTTTTCCATTGTGGGTAGCTTACTATTAGTTGAAGTCAACGAGCGTGCAATCCAATGGCTATTAGGCTTACTCATCTTGACGGTAGTCGCTGTATTGGCCAGTGGCCGCAGTCTACCAACTTTGAATCACCGTCGCGGTCATGTCGGAGTCGGCGCTACATCGGGAATACTAAACGGACTCATGACGCTAGGTGGCCCACCCATCATCTTATTTCTTGCTAATGCAAAGGTTGATAAAACAACCTTTCGGGCCACTTTGGCATTGTTCTTTTTAGTCATTGCTATTGCTAACGTGCTGACCTTTAGTACGCAAGGTGTCTACCAGCGCTCCCACCTCACGCTCCTTCTGGCAATGGTACCTTGCGCGATGTTAGGCGCCCTATTTGGGCATTATCTTCAACGATTTGTCGTTGAGCAGCAGTTTAAACGACTGACGTTAGGATTAATGTTATTATCAGGCGTATCCGTTTTATTTCAGGCGATATGGAGTACTTAAGTCGAAATGTTACCCGCTGAACTTTTAGTTGTGTTGTTGAATCTTGCGATTCTATTGGTGTGTTATCTGCACGTTTTTCCAAGAGTTGCGGGTAAATCGATGGGCAAGCTGGCGATCGCGAGCGGTAGCGCTATTATCCTGTCACTTGTCATTGTAGGGTCAAAGTATATGGGCCTCGGTTATCCTTTTTTGTTATTGGGTGGTTCGCTTAATTGGTTCTGGTACACCCTCATTACCTACGCCTTGATGGAAATCCCCATCGCTATTTGGTACCTGAAAAGAAACCCTTCTTAGCTAAATTACGTAGATTTCGTGATAAACTAGCGTCGATTTTAACGTAAAGGAGTCTGATATGGCCGCTTTTGGCACCGTTTTCATGCCTGAAATGAGTATTGCAGAATACCGTGATGGGCAGTGGCATCCCCCTAAAATAAGTGCAGCCGATAGTCTGTCATTACATCCCGGCGCACACGCTTTACATTATGCCAGCACCTGTTTTGAAGGGTTGAAAGCGTTTAAACATGCCGATGGCTCGGTTCATATTTTTAGACTGGATCAAAATATCAAACGCATGCGGCAAAGCAGTAAATTGCTAGCCTTACCCGAGGTCGATGCTGAATTACTCGAGCACATGATCGTCGACATCGTTAAACACTTTAAAGATGAAGTCCCCAATCCGCCCGGTTCGATGTATATACGCCCAACGCATATCGGCACCGAACCCGCGATTGGTAAAGCGGCCAGCCCAGCAACTCAGTCACTACTGTATGTATTGTTGTCACCTGTAGGTGATTATTTTGCGGGCGGCACGCGTCCATTAAAACTACTTATCGAAACGGACGGTATGCGCTGTGCTCCACACATGGGCATGATCAAAAGCGGTGGTAATTACGCCAGTGCGCTGAACCCGATCATGCAAGCACGCGCTCAGTACGACGCCGATCAGGTATTGTTTTGCCCAAATGGTGATGTACAAGAAACAGGCGCCGCCAACTTCTTACTCATCGACGGTGATGAGATTATTACCAAAGATTTGGATAGTAGCTTTTTGCATGGTATTACCCGTGATTCAATTCTGACACTTGCTAAAGACATGGGTATGACGGTAACTGAGCGTACTTTATCGGTTGATGAATTGCTCGAGCGTGCACAAAAGCCAACGACCGAAGCGGCGTTGTCTGGCACAGCGGCTGTACTGACCCCCGTTGGTTCGCTGATTCACAATGAGCAAACTGTCACCATCGGCAGCGGTGACGAAGGTCCTAAAACACAGCAATTACGCCGTGCGTTAAATGAAATTCAATGGGGCCAACGGGCCGACTCATTTGGTTGGCTAACTGCCGTTTAACCTCGTCCATCGCGCACAACAAAGGTTTCCAAAAGCACCACGGGTTGCCCATCATCGGGCAACTCGATCATACCTTGTTTTACAAAACCCAGTTTATCTAACAAATGCAGAGAAGCTTCATTCGTTGGGTTACAAATCGCATTGATACGACTAAACTCAGTATGCGTTGCCACTCGGTGCATTAACGATACTGCCGCCTCGATCGCGTAGCCATACCCGGTGAACGCATTAGATAGTGCATAACCGATATCGGGGTCGCCGAGAAAATCACGCTTTAATAACCCTATTAATCCAATCGGCCTACCCCCCTGCTTTTGTTCTATCAACATCAAGCCCAAGTCATGCTGGCGATACTGCGATTGGGGGCCTGTTTCAATATAGTTGACGGCGTTATCAATGGTTCTAACCTGCTTATCAGCAATTTGTTTAATGAATTCAGGCTCATTAAGTAGTTTGAGTATAAACTCTGCATCAGTCCTTTTAAGCGGTCTAATCACGAGTCTTTCCGTTTGCCAAGTCGATATCAGTTTCATAACGCGTCCTTAAAGATAGGATACAATCATAACTCAAACTTGTAACTTTAGATATTTAGACTATTATCTAAATATCTAACTAATAGTGATATTGTCTCAATGAAACAACAACTGGTGTTCAAAGCACTCGCCGACGGCACGCGCAGGAATATTCTCCGAGCGTTGCGCGCTGGTTCAAAGAGTGCGGGTGAGCTGAGTGAGGAGTTTTCAATAACTAAAGCTTCTCTGTCGCACCATTTAGCTTTGTTGCTAAATGCTGAGCTCGTGCGACGCGAGCGCCGCGGTCAACAACTCATTTACTCGCTTAATAGTTCAGTCGCCGAAGAGGTCATGGCGATCTTGTTCGATCTATTTTCTCATAAGGAGGATTCATGATCCTTACGCTCTCATCGAAGCATCGCTGGATAAGCTGGTTATTCATAGTACTAAGCGCCGTTTTTGTGGCTGCAATCTATAAGCAGCTGCCACAAGAAATCCCTAGTCATTGGAACTTCGCTGGGGAAGTTGACGATTATCAGTCCAAACCGCTTGGTGCTTGGCTGATGACACTGCTTATGATCGCGCTTTGGGCGCTCATGGAATGTCTTCACGTGCTGTCACCCAAAGGCTACAGCATAGATAGTTTTCGCACGACCATCGGCTTAATTACCAACTTGATGTTAGGCTTCCTTTTGCTTATTCAGGTTGCCCAACTGAGTGTTGCGCTCGGTGTAGAACTCGAGTTACCAACCATCATCATGGTGGGTGTCGGCGTCCTATTCATCTGTTTAGGTAATTACTTAGGTAAGCTGCGTAAGAATTTCTTTATTGGTATTCGCACGCCTTGGACATTGGCCAGTGATGAAGTTTGGTACAAAACACACCGCATGGGCAGCTACTGCTTCGTGATTATTGGCGCGGTATTGGTATCGAGGGCTTGGTGGACCATCCCGCAAAGTCTCTTTATCGCACTTATTGTAGCCCTTGCACTTGTACCCACAGTTTACTCATTCGTTATATACCGACGCCTACATCGAAATGACAACGAAGACTAAACGTCTTTATTTTTGTCCTCGTACATACGTTCATCGGCTACGTGTAAGAGTTCCTCAAGCGAACGCCCCTCAGCGGGGAATTCTGCACGGCCAACACTGGCGTGGATAGTTAACTCCCCTTTCTCGAACACAAAAGGATGCTCGCGTAGGTGGTCAACGATAGCTCTGACACTATCGGTGTTGCCAACTTCACTCGACTTGAGGGGACGTAACACGACAAACTCATCACCACCAATACGTCCGGCTTCTTTGGCGTTCACGTAAGTATTTAATATGGATGCAACATGCATCAGAAAACGGTCGCCAACAGCATGTCCGTAGTGGTCATTGATCGGCTTAAATTTGTTCAAGTCAATATAGATAACCTCTAAAGGTGTATCGTTACGCAGGGCTAACGCCTTAAAACGTTGTGTTAGGGCTCTTCGATTTAACAACCCTGTCAGTACATCTGTCCGTGCTTGCTGGTGCAACGCCCGATAACTGCGGCTCAATAACGCGATGACGGCAGCTAATACAATGACTCCGGCATAACCAAAAAAACGTAACCAGCCCATTCCCTGCACTTCTTGATTCATATGTTTAGCGCGCGCATGGACCTGCCAGGTTTCATTAAATACATCAAGTTCAGTGGTCGCGTCCGCCGTGTTTAAAATATCAGGGTTGCCGAGAAAAACCTCTTCACCGAGCTTTTCGACCGAGGCTCGGCTTAATGCGAGCTCGTAGTCCGCAGCACTTCCTTCACGAACGCGTCGCATGATTTCTGATATATCAACCAATAGCCGCACCGAGCCCCAGTAAAATCCTGAGAAAGTGAAGTGTCTGGTATAGATAGGCAAGGTCACATCCAACGCTAAACCACCATTTTCCACTAAGCGAGGCGAAGAAACCTGATAGTTTTCAAATAACTGCGCCGCAGGCGACGACAGATCATATTGCTTGGGTGCTTGGCTAGTCCACAATGTCATCGCGGGCGTTATTGGATAAGCGAATAATAAATCTTGGTTACGCCAAACGGATACTCGCTTGACCACAGGGCTCTCTTTAAGAATAGAAACCGCGAGCAAGCGCGTGTTGACGGGTTCAGTTACAGGCTGCACGGAAAAATATGAGGAAAATGCAAAGGCGGCACGCGACGCCTCACCAAACAATTGCTCCATTTGCGAGCGAATACCGACTAATTCCGTCGTTGCTCGGTTGTTTTTAAGTTGCTGATACTGCGATGTCGTTAAATTAATGACCCACTCGACACAAGCGACGCCGACCAAAAATACAACGACTAACAAACCATGAAGAAAATTAAGTTGTAATCCTTTAAACCTATCTAGCAACAGCAAATATCCTTAATCACAATCAGTTAGGCTACCTAATGAGGTGCCCTAATTAAGTGCATTGTATCGTGAATTCATAATTAATCCATCCACATTCTCAACAGGTTTTGATAGCTCTTTGAGAGCAGAAGGTATTGTTCACTGCGTCCCTGAGTTTCGAATTCTTGCATAACGGCTTGCTGCATATCAAACAATAAGGCACGCTGCTGAGCATCTCTTACCCAACTCTGACACCAACCGACTAACGCAGTACGTTGACCTGCAGTCACAGGCTCTACCTGATGCAAAAAGTGACTTGGATAGATCAGCACATCCCCCGCATCTAAGCGCCAGCTTCGTTCACCACTATGTTCCTCTATCGTCAATGCACCACCTTGGTACTCATCAAGCGCAGATAACGAAAGTGTAAAAGAGATATCGGTGCGCGCTTGATTCATGAGTGCGTCATCCACATGAACACCATAACTTTGCTCATTTTGATAGCGATTGATCATGCTTCGTGCAATTGTCTTCGGACGTAAAGCAGCCTCCACCCAGGGGTTTCTCAGCATGCGCTGAAGCGTAAAATCAACCAGTCCTTGCGCTTTTTGGTCAACACTCAATTGCTGATTGTTTTTAACAGATTTAGCCCCTGCCCCCGCGGATAATTTGCCATCAGTGAAGGTATGCTGAGCAAGTTTCTCGTTAATTACATCAATGGTGGGTTTATCGATGACTTGCTGTAAGTGGATAATCATATTGAGAACATACCTTTTATTTGCGAATAGTTATCATTTTTGAGATTATAACTGAAATAACATTGAGCAAAAACAAGGATTCCATGATGAGAGAAAAACGCAAGAGTTGGATTGCGGTCAGTTCGGCGATTGGTGCCTCGGTGGTCATCAGTCACGGTGCCGTTGCGACAACCAGTCCACATACCAGCCTAGCCCCCGCTACCTTACTCACTGCGCCGGGTCCAATGATGGAAGGCGAAGGTGAAGGTGCGGTGAGCGTGGATTTAACCACCAATGATTCAGCGTTTTTAGCGCAACTTGGTTTAATACGTGGTCATTTATGGGTCGGCATGAAGCTTTATGAGCAAGGTCATCTAGAAATGGCGAAGACCCACATGAAACACCCCGGTGATGAGCTCTACGCGGGCTTAGTGAGTGCCTTCGAAGCGCGCGACCTACCGGGCTTCGCAAAACCATTGAGCGATTTAGCCGATAGCGTCAATAATGATGCCGATAAGGCCGTCGTAATGGAAAACTACGCCGCATTAAAAGACGCTATTGCGGCTAACGAACCTTTGGCATCAATGACCGCAGCGGAAGTACTAAAAAGTATCGCCAGCATGTTACTCACCTCAGCTGATGAGTACGCCATTGGTATCAAACAAAACCAAGTGGTTAATGTGCATGAGTTTCAAGACGCGTATGGATTTCAGCAAATCGCGTTAAGCCGTCTCGATGCGTTGTCTGAGGCGCAACAAGCAGGAGCCGAAGAGGCTATCGCAGAAACGCGTAAGGTTATTCAGGGACTCGACGAACTCTGGCCAACCACCACACCTGAGGGTGAGCTCGAAGGTGATGCAAGCCTGATTTACGGTGCGGCTTCACGCATCGAAATGGAAGCCAATGGCATTTAACGCGCGATTTTGAGTGCCACTTTAAACTGACGCCAGTCTAGAGTGGCTACCAGCAATAGTTCGCGTAAGGTGAGCGTTCGGGGGTTAATTCGCCCCCGATGATTCCATTGATGACCGCAACAGGCAGCGGTCATGATACGTTTTGTTGGCTTCAACAATGTTAAATGGGGGGATTCACCCTCACCGCTGAAACTAAACCATCCCTGATAGTTTAAATGCACTCGATGGTGATTACTATCGACGCGGTCAATGCTATCAAGCACAACCGTCTTAAACTCACTCGTTTCATAACGTACGGGAACCACAAGACCCAATGCCGCATGCTGCTTAAACCACGCGTGTTGTTTTTGTGCTGTACCTGTTCCTGCTGGGCAGGCTGTTGCCTGAGGCGCTTGCCAACTGGCGTTCTGTGCATCGAGTTGCAGCGGACTGTGCTGTGCCGCTTGCAATGAACCGTGTGCGGCATGGCGTACGTAAAACGGAAGGCTCGCTAAACGTCGGCGCAATAAGCCGGCATCTAGCTCTTCTTGTGAGAGTTGTATTAATGTTCTTTCATACAAAGCTGAGCAGAGCTCAGCGATATCGCTGTGCTCTGCTATTGGCTGAAAAATGTCGGCCTGTGAATTATCCAGCTTTGACTTCTTGTCGACCGCGGTATGGCGCTTTGCCATCCAACTCACCTTCAATGCGTAGCAATTGATTGTATTTGGCTACACGATCTGAGCGGCAAAGCGAGCCCGTTTTAATTTGACCGGCGGCCGTGCCAACTGCCAAATCTGCAATGGTTGCATCTTCAGTCTCACCTGAACGGTGACTGATTACCGCAGTGTAACCTGCTTTACGCGCCATCTCGATCGCTGCCAAGGTTTCTGTCAGACTACCAATCTGATTAAATTTAATCAAAATTGAATTTGCGATACCTTTATCAATACCCTCTTGCAGGATACGTGTATTGGTTACAAATAGGTCATCTCCTACGAGTTGCACGCGATCACCTAATTTTTCAGTTAATACTTTCCAACCATCCCAATCCGATTCATCTAAGCCATCTTCGATTGAGATAATAGGATAGCGATCACAGAGCTCAGCCAAGTAATTCGCAAAACCCTCTGCATCAAAGGACTTGCCTTCGCCGCTCAGGTTGTATTGACCGTCTTTGTAAAATTCAGATGCAGCACAGTCTAACGCAAGCGTTACATCGTCACCCATGCGATAGCCTGCTTTTTCAACCGCTTCGACGATGACTTGTAGCGCTTCTTCGTTAGAGCCTAAGTTCGGCGCGAAACCGCCCTCGTCGCCCACTGCAGTGCTCAAACCACGCTGCTGAAGCACTTTTTTCAGCGCATGGAAAATTTCAGCGCCCATACGCAAGCCTTCTTTAAAGCTTGACGCGCCAACCGGCTGAATCATGAACTCTTGAA
This sequence comes from Idiomarinaceae bacterium, assembly GCA_002685255.1. GTDB lineage: Bacteria > Pseudomonadota > Gammaproteobacteria > Enterobacterales > Alteromonadaceae > Idiomarina. The sequence goes on along the minus strand of NYWU01000033.1, from coordinate 79,175 downwards.
TATCGACGTTATTGTCCGCGTGCTCACCACCGTTAAGGATGTTCATCATCGGTAGTGGCATGCTGTATTCTTCAGGCGTGTTGTTAAGCTCAGCAATGTGCTGATACAACGGCATGCCTTTATACGCTGCTGCTGCTTTAGCGACGGCCAAAGAAACGGCCAAGATAGCGTTGGCGCCCAGTTTTTCTTTGTTATCGGTGCCGTCTAAACGCAACATAATTTCATCAATCGCGTTTTGGTTAACCGCTTCAGCGCCACGCAAGGCTTCGGCAATCGCACCATTAATATTGGCAACCGCTTGCTCAACACCTTTACCTAAGTAACGGTTTTTATCGCCGTCACGTAATTCAAGCGCCTCACGCGAACCTGTTGAAGCACCACTAGGAGCCGCAGCACGCCCCATGTGGCCTGATTCTAAATAAACGTCGGCTTCTACCGTTGGGTTACCACGTGAATCCATAATTTCACGCGCAACAATACGGGTAATTGTGCTCATTATAAAATCCTTATTAATTAACCTAAACGCTCTTTGTTAAACTGACCGGCGGCCTCGATAAAGCCTTTAAATAGGCCATGGCCGTCACGCGGTGTCGAAGTAAACTCAGGGTGGAACTGAACCGCAATAAACCAACGGTGTTCAGGAATCTCAACCACTTCAACAAGACGTTTATCATGCGAGAAACCCGAAAACTTTAAGCCCGCTTTCTCTAACGCTTCGATGTAGTTATTGTTAACTTCGTAGCGATGGCGATGACGTTCTTCAATCACTTCAGCGCCGTACATTTTGCTTGCTTTCGAACCTTTCTCTAAATGACACTCCTGAGCGCCTAAACGCATCGTGCCACCTAAGTCAGAACTCTCATCGCGCAGCTCTTTTTGACCGTTGGCATCCATCCACTCGGTAATCAAACCCACCACCGGTTGTTTACAATCCGGTTCAAACTCGGTGCTGTTCGCATCTTTCAGCCCAGCCACATTGCGTGCGTACTCGATAAGCGCGACTTGCATACCTAAGCAAATACCTAAATACGGAATATTATTTTCACGCGCATACTGCGCGGCTTTTAACTTTCCATCGATACCTCGATCGCCAAAACCACCCGGCACTAAAATAGCATCGACATCAGCGAGTTTACTGGTACCTTTGGTTTCGATGTCTTGTGCATCAATATAGCGAATATTAACCGTAAGACGGTTTTTTAAACCTGCATGCGCAAGGGCCTCATTTACCGATTTATACGCATCCGGTAACTCAACATACTTACCAACAAAGCCGACGGTCACTTCACCGTTAGGATTTGATTCTTGATACAGTACTTGCTCCCATTCGCTCAAATCAGCCTCTGGGCAATCAAGACGGAAGCGATGCGTCACGATCTCATCGAGTCCTTGCGATTTCAGCATCGACGGGATCTTGTAGATACTGTCTACATCGCGTAAACCAATGACGGCTTTTTCTTCGACGTTAGTGAAAAGCGCGATTTTTGAGCGCTCTGAAGGTGGCAACGAACGATCCGAACGACAGACTAAAACATCCGGCTGAATACCAATCGAGCGCAGCTCTTTCACAGAGTGTTGCGTAGGTTTGGTTTTTACCTCGCCCGCCGCACCTAAGAAAGGCACTAACGTCAAATGCATAAACAAGGTGTGATCACGGCCGACTTCGGTACCCAGTTGACGAATCGCTTCTAAGAAAGGTTGTGATTCGATATCACCCACGGTACCACCGATTTCGATAATCGCGATATCCGAGCCTTTGCCGCCTTCAATAATGCGACGCTTAATTTCATTGGTGATATGCGGAATGACCTGAATGGTCGCACCGAGGAATTCACCTTTACGCTCACGACGGATAATGTCTTCGTACACGCGCCCGGCAGTAAAGTTATTATTACTCGTCATACGTGTGCGGATGAAGCGCTCATAATGACCTAAATCGAGGTCTGTTTCTGCGCCATCAACGGTGACGAAAACCTCACCGTGTTGGATCGGGCTCATAGTGCCTGGATCGACGTTAATATAAGGGTCGAGCTTTAGAATGGTGACATTCAGGCCCCGTGCTTCAAGAATCGCAGCCAGTGAAGCTGCAGCAATACCTTTCCCCAGCGAGGATACAACGCCGCCGGTTACGAAAATATAATTTGTCGCCATGTGTTACCCAGTTGGTCAGGTCAATGTAGGGATTTCTTAAGACGGGAAAATAGTATACCTAAGCGCGCCCATTTCTACAAACAAAAGCATCACTTTTGCGCCGATTTTACCTCTTGCCAAAGTGCTTCAATTAGACCAAAACACATTTCTTCCGCCGCTTGTTCACGGGCGCTTAGTATCGCTTCAATCGCTTGAAAGCGCTGCACAAATTTATTGTTCGCTCTCTGAAGCGCACGTTCTGGGTTCACTTGCTTGTGACGAGCAAGGTTAATCACCGCAAATAATAAATCACCGATTTCTTCTTCCAGGTGGTCATCGTTTTCGGCAGTGCGAACCTCATCGATCTCTTCATAAACCTTTGCATAAATGGGTTCTTCTTCCGTCCAGTCAAAGCCTACAGAAGCCGCTCGCTTTTGAAGCTTAGCGGCTTTTAGCACACTCGGTAACTGACTTGGAATATCTTTAAAGACAGTTTCTGCTTGCTGGCTTTTACGCTCTTGTTGTTTTATCGCTTCCCACTGTTGCTTTATCTCGGCATCGGATAAAGCACCGTCGGTTTGCTCGAACACATGCGGATGACGGCGTATTAGTTTATCGGCGGTATGCTGAGCAATAGCCTCAAAATCAAAGCTTCCCTCTTCCTCTCCAAGTTGCGCATAAAATACGACTTGAAACAGTAAGTCACCGAGTTCATCTTTCATCGCTGCGCGATCGCCCCCATTGATCGCGTCGACCACCTCATAGGTTTCTTCGATGGTATAGGGTAGCAACGACTCAAAAGTCTGTTTGAGGTCCCACGGACAGCCGTGTTGTTTGTCGCGTAGCTGCTGCATAACCTGTTTGAGCGCCTCGATACCCACTGCTTGCATGATTGTTAACTCCTTTGAACTTGTTCAATGCCGGGTAATTGGCGTAAATGCTGAATGATCTTTTGCAACGCCTGATTATTTTTAACCGCTAACTTCAGCCAAATGGTCGCCGACTGCGACTGCGCATCTGACTCACTGTCCATTTGTAATACCGCTGCTTTTTCGTTGGCCAGAACACTGGTGATATCGTGCAATAAGCCATTTCTATCCAACGCTGAAATACGAACCGACGCGCGATACTCTTTCTGCGTGCGAGCAGACCAAGACACTTCAATGCCCCGTTCAGGATGTTGCGAGAGCAGATGCTGTAATTGATCGCAGTCTTGCCGATGAACCGAAACGCCACGCCCTTGGGTTATAAATCCACGAATCGGTTCGCCGGGGATCGGTTGGCAACAGCGCGCAAACTGCATCATTAAGTTACCAATCCCTTCGATGGTCACTTCGGAGGTTCCACCGACAGGCTTACTCGACTGTGCGGTGCGCTTTTTAATGCGGGCGAGCTGCTGTTCTTCCGTCGGTGCCGGCTTAATAAAGTTGACCACTTGGTGGAGCCGGATATCGCCCGCACCAATAGCTGCCAATAGGTCATCTAAGTGGCTTACGTTAAAGCGTTCAAGCGCTTTACTGGCAGCACTTAAATTCAAGCCGTATTTGCTGAGTTCCTGCTCTAATAGCTCTTTGCCGGCTTGTAAATTCTTGTCGCGATCCTGCTTTTTAAAGTAGGTATGTACTTTACTGCGTGCGCGCGAAGAATGCAGATAGCCCATCTGCGGATTTAACCAATCACGGCGCGGTTGTGCGCTTTTCTGAGTCAGTATTTCGACTTTATCGCCATTTTGCAGTTGATACGTGAAAGGCACGATGCGGCCATCGATCTTCGCACCGACACAGCGGTGGCCCACCTGACTATGGATATAATAAGCAAAGTCCAACGGCGTAGACCCCGCAGGTAGATCAATGACCTCACCTTTCGGCGTGAACACATAGACCCGATCTTCAAACACCTGGGAACGTATCTCTTCAACTAATGAGTCACTCCCGGCCATGTCTTCATGCCAAGCTAAGAGCTTACGCAGCCATGCTATTTTTTCTTCAAAGCCATGCCGTTTGCCTGCTTGCGCACCTTCCTTGTACATCCAATGTGCAGCAACACCGAGTTCGGCATCATCATGCATTTCATGGCTACGAATTTGAATTTCGACATTTTTATTGTCGGGACCAACGACGACCGTATGGATCGATTGGTAGCCGTTCGGTTTTGGCGTAGCCACATAATCATCAAACTCCGAAGATAAATGGCGCCAACGTGAGTGCACAACCCCTAACGCGGCGTAACAGTCTTTCAACGAATGCGTCAAAATTCTCACAGCACGAATATCAAATAGCTGCTCGAAACTGAGGTGCTTCTTCTGCATTTTCCGCCAAATCGAAAAGATATGTTTGGGACGGCCGTACACATCAGCGATTATGCCCTGCTCTTGCAACGAATGTTGCAAGTCCTCGACAAAATCATGGATATAACTTTCGCGATCTAAACGCCGCTCATCGAGCTGCTGTGCGATGCTTTTGTAGGTTTTGGGATGCAGGTAGCGAAAGGCGATATCTTCCAATTCCCATTTGAGCTGTCCAATACCCAAACGATTGGCCAAGGGCGCGTATATTTCTGCGCACTCCTTAGCCGCTAGTACGCGTGTCTCCTCATCCGCATTTTTTACCTCGCGCAGAAAGCAGATGCGCTCGGCAAGCTTAATAAGCACCGCGCGAACATCTTCAACCATAGACAACAGCATGCGCCGCACGTTATCGATTTGCGCGCCATCAGGTTGGCCATGTTGAAAGGACTGCAACTCGGAAATATTCTGCATTTGCTGGACATTGCGTAGTAACACCTTCAAGGAGCGCTCAATAGGCAATTCCTCAACATCAAGCGTCACCTTATCAACCAGCGGCGCGTACAATGCTGCGAGCAAGGATTCAGTATCAAGATTGAGTGGCGCTAAGATTTCCACCATCTCCTTACCTTTGAGTAAGGCATCAGCGTGATCCGAATAGCGCTTGGCGAGCATGTTCGCGGTTTCTTCCAGTGTGTTGACATCTTTGACACTGACTAACCAGTGTTGTGCCGCGTCCTGATACTGCGGATCATCAACATGTGTACTGCGAACATGGACCATGACTTTATACTACCTTTTTGAAGCTCACCATTGTTTCAATGTGATGTGTTTGTACAAACATGTCAACTAAACTGATATGCGCAATCTCATAGCCGTTATCCAATAACCAACGGCTGTCTCGAGCCAGCGTATCCGGCGAGCACGAAACATACACAATTTGCTCAGGTTGTTTATCTGACTGCAGTTTTGCAATGCACTGACAAACCGCTTCTGCACCAGCCCGTGCGGGATCGAGAAGAATACGTTGGTAGCCTTTCTCCAATAAGCGACTCACTTCATTGGTACCCAGATCAAAAGTGTGTGCGTAAACATTACTGAGGTTTGCTGTCGTCGCATTAGCAGCTAATTGTTTGGTCATTGCTGATACGCCTTCCACAGCAGTCACCGACTTTGCGCGACGTGCCAACGGCAAAGTAAAGTTGCCAATGCCCGCGAACAGATCAAGGATTTCATCGTCGGCTTGTGGCGCTAACCAATTAACAGCTTGCTTTACCATTTGCTGATTAACTCGAGCGTTTACCTGTATAAAGTCTCCAGGCATGAATACTAGCCGATCACCATCAATGGTCTCATCGAAACAGATCGCATTTTGGCTCAACGCTTTAAGCTGTTGTCCATTATCCAACCAAACGGCACATTCACTTGTTGTGGAAAACGCTTCGAGTTGTTGCGTCTGTTCCGAACTCAAGGGCTGAGTAATGCGCAAACATAGCTGTGCAGCGGGTGCTTTAATGAGCTCGACATGGCCGATCTTAGGACCCAGTTGTGCACTATCTAGCATCTTCCGAAAGTCGGTTATTAGGCGATTAAGTTCACTGTCTAAAACCGCGCATTGAGGAATATCAACAATGTGTTTACTCGCGTGTGCCCGAAATCCCAGACGCCAGGGTTGTTTGGTAGCACGTTGATAAATCGCTAAACGTGCTTTCCGACGATATTGCCAATCATCAGCGATTAACGTGTCATGCCACGGTAGCTCTTTCTTCATTCCTGCCATTTTTGCGAACAGTTCAGTCACTACTTGCTGTTTATGGCGGCGCTGGTGCGTTTCATTAATGTGCTGTAAGTCACACCCTCCGCAGTCGTCATAGTAGGGGCATGGCGCCTGACGTCGTTCTGCGGCAGTGCTTTGGCGTGCAAGCAATTCGATATTTTGTTGTCCGGTCACCTTAAATTGAGCGGTCTCGCCCGGTAGCAATTGTGGAACAAAATAAACTCGACTTTTGCCCTGCTTTGATATCCTGACCACACCGCGTCCCTGATGGTCGAGCGCATCTGCAGTACCTGTTAATACATAATTCGATGTGGATTTTTTGCGGCCATTGGGCTTAAAAAACTGCGCCATTATTTAACTACTCGTTTCTAAAATCACTGTCGCGATAGCGAACCCACTATCATCACTAATACTTAAATGCGCGTGGACAATACCATATCGCTCGCACCATTGCTGAGCCTGCTGGTAAAACACCCATTCTGGTCGGCCCAATGCATTATTACGTACTTCCATATGTTGAAACGAAAGTCCTTGCGCAATGCCCGTACCGAATGCTTTGGCACACGCTTCCTTTGCTGCAAATCGCTTAGCTAAATAGTCTGCTGGGGCACGGTGCTGCGCCCAAATATCTTGTTCATATTCGGTTAATACGCGTTTTACCAGACCATTGCCGCGCGCCAGCGATGTCTCCACTCGCGCAACCGCGATCATATCAGTGCCCATGCCAAATATTGCCATTAGCGAGCTCGCTCAAGAATGGCTTTCATGTCGCGCACAGCGCGATCGAGACCCACCAATACAGCGCGCGCAATAATTGAGTGGCCAATGTTTAACTCAACTACCTGCGGAATTTGCGCGATTTCAAGTGTATTGTGATAGTGCAGTCCATGACCCACATTGACCTGCAAGCCCTGTTTATCTGCATAAGTTGCGGCTTCTTTTAATAACTGAAACTCGTGTTCACGTTGCGCATGCGTTTCCGCCTCCGCGTATGCACCCGTATGTAGTTCAACAATAGGCGCACCACACGCTTTTGCTGCATCAATTTGCGCATGGTTAGGGTCGATAAATAACGAGACTAAAATGCCGGCATCGGCAAGCTGCTTAACAGCTGCGGCTATACGTTGTTGTTGGCCCTCGACATCCAATCCGCCCTCGGTTGTGAGCTCTTCGCGTTTTTCTGGAACCAAACAACTGTAAGTCGGCTGCGTATCAATCGCGATACCGATCATTTCGTCGGTACACGCCATCTCTAAGTTCATAGGCACATTAAGCGTCTGGCGGAGCAGTGTTACATCGCGGTCGGTGATGTGACGACGATCCTCGCGCAGGTGTATGGTAATTCCGTCGGCTCCTGCTTGCTCGGCAATGGCTGCGGCAGTCACTGGATCGGGGTAGCTGACACCACGCGCGTTACGTACGGTGGCGACGTGATCAATATTGACACCTAAACGGATATTTTTCATCGTTTCTCCTAACGTTTAAACAAGGCGCGCGCGCGCAGCGGCTTATCTCCGATAAATGGCGCTAACGCATGACGCATAATGCGTTTTAAATTGTATCGTTGCGATTCGGTGAGTGGATCATTGAGCCAATCGCTTTGTCCCAATGCAATGGCTTGATCGCGGCTGATAGTGACACAATCGCTATCGAGATAATCCACATTAAATCCGCTGTTGCCCCGAAAGTAGAGTGTCTCGGGGAGCTCATCGCGTTGCTCCAGTTGCGGCCACTCAAATACACTGCCAAGTTCATCCAGCAGCTGCCATTCAAACCAACGTAATGTTGTTTCGATAGGTTGTTTGTCAGCGAGCCGCTGTAACAGTTGGGGATAGCATTCGAATAGACTCGGTACCGCAACGTGCTGCGGTAGCACGCGCTGTAATAATTCGTTGATATAAAAACCACTATAGAGAAAGTCACTACGGAGTTCGTAGTTGTGGGACATCGCCTCAGCGTGAGTCAGCGTTTTTAAGTCACCGCGCCCACCCCATTGCACCTTAAGGGGAATAAAAGGTTGTAACACACCTTTCCAACTTGAGGTTTTACGCTTAGCACCTTTGGCCAACAAGCGAACACGACCATCCTCCAGACTAAAGCAGTCTACAAGGAGGCTGGTCTCTTGGTAATCCCAGCGATGTAACACAAACGCTGGTTGCATCGTTCGCTAGTCCTCTCGATAGCCTAAGCTCTTTAGCGCGCGCTCGTCATCTGACCAACCTGACTTTACCTTCACCCAGAGCTTCAATAACACTTTGTTATTCAACAAACGTTCAAGATCCTTACGCGCCTCGGTTCCAATTGTTTTTAATTTTTGGCCTTTCTCACCGATGACCATACGCTTCTGCGCATCACGCTCGACCAAGATCAGCGCATGAATATGATGAGTCCCGCGTTCAGACTGCCCGAACTGTTCGATTTCAACCGTCGTTTCGTAAGGCAACTCTTCACCCGTAAACCGCATCAGTTTCTCCCGAATGATTTCGGCCGTCATGAAACGTACAGAACGATCAGTGACGTAATCTTCTGGGTAAAAGTGGTAACCGCTTTGTAAAAAGCCTTTAACGATATCGCGTAATGGCTCCAGGTTATCACCGGTTTTAGCTGAAACAGGAATGATTTCTTTCACGCTGAGCTGCTGACTTAACCACTGCAAGTGTGGCAACAACTTATTCTTGTCTTTAATCTGATCGACTTTGTTAACGACTAATACGATCGGTGTTTCGGTCTTTTTCAACTTCTCCAACACCATGACATCATCGTCATTCCAGCGCGTATTTTCGACGACAAATAAAATAAGGTCGACGTCCTTCAGCGCAGATGATGCCGTTTGGTTCATTACACGATTTATAGCGCGCGGCTCTTCTAAGTGCATGCCTGGCGTATCAACATAAACCGTTTGATAATCACCCTGGGTGTCTACACCTAAAATGCGGTGGCGCGTCGTTTGAGGTTTGTTCGACGTTATACTGACCTTTTGACCCAGTATACGGTTCAGCATGGTCGATTTACCGACATTGGGTCGACCCACAATGGCGACAAAACCACACTGCTTATTTTCATCAATTTGCCCAGTGCCACCGAAAGCATTGTTGAGCATATCATCTAAATTCATCAAGATACCTGTAACTGTTCTAAAGCGGAGGTTGCCGCTGCTTGTTCAGCCTTTCTACGACTGGTTCCGGTGCCCAATAAAGGTTCTGGAAGTCCTTCAATGGTGCAGGTCACGGTGAATTGTTGATTGTGCGCCTGACCCTGTGTCGCCACCACATCATACTCAGGTAAAGGTCGTTGACGAGCTTGCAGCCACTCCTGTAAACGCGTTTTCGGATCTTTTTGACTGGCGCCTGGCTTGATAGTTTCTAATTGTTCTTCAAACCAGCCCAACACCACTTGTTTGACAGTATCCATATCACTATCAAGAAAAATCGCACCGATAATGGCTTCCATGGCATCCGCTAAAATGGATTCTCGACGATAACCGCCGCTCTTTAATTCACCCTGGCCAAGTGACAAGTAATCACCTAAACCTTTTTTCTTTCCGAGTCGTGCGAGCGAACGTCCACAAACAATGGCGGCACGCATGCGACTCAAGTCACCTTCTGCGACTTTGGGAAACCGACTGAATAACGCCTCGGCGATAACTACGCCGAGAATAGAATCGCCTAAAAACTCCAGACGTTCATTATGGTTGGCATGCGCACTGCGATGCGTTAATGCTTGCTTTAGTAAACTTTGACGTTCAAATCGATAGCCAATTATTTGTTCTAACTGAGTTAACGGTGGTTTTGGTAAACTCACTCAATACTCCCTAAACGCTCAAATCTTATTCCTGTAGGCACCCATTGCGGCAAAATACTCTCGCTACTGCGATCCATTTCAAAACTCATCCACATAAATACCGCTTTACCAACGAGGTTCTCTTCTGGGACAAAGCCCCAGTAACGACTATCCTCAGAGTTGTCTCGGTTATCGCCCATGGCAAAATAATGCCCCTCTGGCACGACAAATTCCGTTGGCTGCGTACCTGCTTGTTTAAAGTAATAAGGCACCCGCGGACTCACGCGTGAATCCAACAAGATCTGGTGTTTCACCGATCCCATGTGCGCCTCATAGGTTGTTAATGCGCTTCCTCCAGAATAGTACACAGGCGCGTCATCAACCATAACATTTTCTACTCTAATGGCGTTGCAGTTTTCGTCAGCTTTGCACTTTGGCTCAATATAGAGGCTCTTATCGCGATAAATGATACGGTCGCCAGGGAGACCGATAATACGCTTTATATAATCAATACTGGGCTCAAGGGGATATTTGAACACCGCAATATCGCCACGTTCGGGTTTACCCGTTTCGATGATTTCTTTTTGAAACAGCGGGTCATGCAGCCCATAGGCATATTTCTCCACCAAAATGAAGTCACCTTTCAACAAGGTGGGCATCATCGATCCGGAGGGTATTTGGAAAGGCTCATACAAAAACGTACGCACCACTAAAATGATTGCGAGAATAGGAAAGACCGATTGGCCAAACTCAGTTACCGAATTCTGCGGCTCTCCTGCCGCCCGCTTCTTCTTTAACACCAGTGCATCAAATAACCACAAGGCACCGGCAATTAACGTCACCACGGTTAGGATAATCGAAAAATAGTTGGCCATCAGCCTGTTTCCCTTATTGTTTTCTCTTTAGCGCTACTTGCCTACTTTTAACACGGCTAAAAACGCTTCCTGCGGCACTTCGACGTTGCCGAGGTTTTTCATGCGTTTTTTACCTTCTTTTTGTTTCTGTAGTAGTTTTTTCTTACGGCTAATATCGCCGCCATAACATTTTGCAGTGACGTTTTTACGTAACTGTTTAACTGTCGAACGCGCAATAACATGCGTCCCGATCGTCGCCTGGATCGCGATATCAAATTGCTGACGTGGGATCAGTTCGCGCATTTTATCCACCAACATGCGACCCCGTGATTCGGCATGATCACGATGTACTATTAACGCCAATGCATCAACACGGTCACCGTTGATCAAAATATCAACACGCACCATATCCGCTGCTTGGAACTTCTTAAAGTGATAATCCAATGATGCATAACCACGGCTGGTTGATTTAAGGCGATCAAAGAAGTCCATCACCACTTCGGCCATCGGCATTTCGTAGGTCACTGCGACCTGTTTGCCGTGATAGTTCATCGCCGTTTGCATACCGCGTTTCTCAACACACAAGGTAATGACGTTTCCGACAAATTCCTGCGGCACTAAAATGTTCGCTTCAACAATCGGTTCAAAGATCGTCTCGATATCATTAACCGGCGGTAAGTTGACCGGGTTGTCAACTTTTACAATATCGCCCGACTTGGTTTCTACTTCGTAAACAACGGTCGGTGCGGTGGTAATCAAATCGATATCGTATTCACGTTCGAGCCGTTCTTGGATAATTTCCATATGCAACATACCCAAGAAACCACAGCGAAAGCCAAATCCTAACGCGGCAGAGTTCTCCGGCTCATAGAATAACGACGCGTCGTTTAACGATAGTTTCCCTAAGGCATCGCGGAAGGCTTCGTAGTCATCAGAGCTAATCGGAAACATGCCGGCGTAAACCTGTGGCTTCACCTTTTTGAAGCCTGGAACCGGAGATTTCGCCGGGTTACGCGTCGTGGTCAAGGTATCACCAACAGGTGCACCCAAAATATCTTTAATACCGGCAATTACGAACCCAACTTCACCCGTGTGAAGCACACCCGTTTCATGGGGTTTCGGATTAAAAAAGCCGACTTTATCAATTTGATGAGACTGTCCTGTCGACATCACTGTCATTTTATCGCCAGCTCGTAATGTACCGTTTTTAACACGCACCAAGGACACCACGCCTTGATAGTTATCAAACCATGAGTCAATAATCAGCGCTTGTAACGCATCATCTTCATTGCCTTTGGGAGGCGGAATTTGTTTAACGATACGCTCGAGCACTTCTTCAATTCCGATACCGGTTTTTGCTGAACATTGCACTGCGTCAACTGCTTCGATACCTACGATATCTTCAATTTCCTGCGCAACGCCCATAGCATCAGCTTGCGGCAAGTCGATTTTATTGAGTACCGGAACCACCTCAAGATCCATATCTATAGCGGTGTAGCAATTCGCTAATGTTTGTGCCTCCACACCTTGTGCGGCATCAACCACCAATAAAGCACCCTCACACCCCGCCAACGAGCGCGATACTTCATAGGAGAAGTCAACGTGTCCTGGCGTATCAATGAAGTTTAACTGATAGGTTTCACCATCTTTTGCTGTGTAATGCAAGGTAACACTTTGCGCTTTTATCGCAATACCACGCTCACGTTCCAAGTCCATCGAGTCGAGCACTTGTTCCGCCATTTCACGATCAGTTAAACCGCCACAATGTTGGATGAGTCGATCTGATAAGGTCGACTTACCATGGTCAATGTGCGCAATAATAGAAAAGTTTCTGATATTACTTTGCTTAAACGCCTTATCCGGCATTGATACACCTCTACAAAAAATCAGCGAGCAACTGTGGCTCGAAGCGAATTCAAAACTGGCCTGATCATACCGATGTTAGCGGCAAGACTAAAGATATTTATCGGTTTTCACAGGCTAGGTTGCGCGGGTGTACTCACAACGAGCAACTGATTTACGCGCACATCACGAAGGCGGAACCACAAACGCAAGGCGACAAAGCTAAGAGCAAAGCCTGCAAATGAGAGCAAAATCGTGTAGCCCTCAGTGATCGATGTAAAGGACGTTAACACACTTGCAAGCAACAATAGGGTGAGGACGGGCAATCCATAAAGTAACAATGCGAAGCGTGTCACCTGTTGTTCTGGGATCGACAACTCAACATACTCCCCTACCGTTACCGGTGATTCGGTTTTGACAACAAAGGTCGAGTGTCTATCTGAAAAAACCTTACTCAAAATACCCGCACCGCAGGTTTTATTCTGCTCACAACCAGAACAAGCACTCTTTAGTTGCGTCGAGACCGTCACTCGCTGACCATCAACTGCTACCACTTGCGCAAGCTCTTTCATTCCTTACTGTACCTCTGCCACAATCCGCTTTGCCGTTTGTATGGGTATTTGTCCCACTACGGTGATTATCACATCATTGCGAGGTTCAGTATACAAATTTTGGCTACCGATCACACTCATTGAGCCGGCTTGTTCCGCTGCTCGTGGCGCAATATACACTGAGTATTCGGTCAGACCGTCAGTAAAGAGATAGTGGTCAACCGGCGTGTCATCGACCGCCAACTGATGATGTTTTTGCTCAACCAGTTTAAAGCCCTCAGGCTGCCACGTTGGACGCACATTGCTCTGCATTTGCTGGTTCAATGTGGACATCTGAATTAAAGGTGGCATCGACAAGCGCTTTAACTCTTCGAGAAGCGGGCTTGGATCTTGCCGTAGCGCTAAGCTAGTCATCTGAACCTGCTCGATAGGCACACCTTCTTCATTAATCATCATCATTTTTAGCGGCATACCTGAGTCACGGTCGACCCAAACTGAAAAACCAAAGCGGTTATCATGTTTACTGATTAACCGAATATGTTGTGCTTTTCTGTCTAGCACACGTGCGCCACCTACCGCTACCACACGATAGTAGTCTTTAATGAGCTCAAACTTTTGACTGAAAGCAGGCGGAATAAGATAGTTAATTGAGCGCGCGCGCAAAGAGTAATCCCTCGCTGCGGGATGAAAGTGTGAAACCTTATCGCCAATCCGAAGCACTCTGAACCCCGGCCCATTCATCTGAACGATGAGTTCGAGCTGTTCACCGCTGGCCTCAACAGCATGCAGCCAATGGTAAGGTTCAATACGATCACCTAACACATAAACGAGTGACGCCTCAAAGTTCTGCTCGTTCAGCGCGTCTGACATGAAATTATACCAACGCTCACCATCACTCTGCGCGACTTGCTCAGTCTCTTGTTGCGCAAACGCTGGCGAAGCCAAGAGCAACGCCAGCGCAAGTGATACAAGCCAAACACCCGGTTTCATAGCCATTCCTTAATTACTACGGAGATTGCGGGTCCTGTTGTTTACCAGCCTCAGCTTGCTCCTCACTATTTGCCGCCTCAGTACTCAACATCATTAACTGCTGTTGGTGATCGATCATATACGATTGCGCTTGACGACGCATGGATTGCTCGAGCGCTTGCTGCGTTGTCGATGCAGACGGCGTCGAGTTGGGGCTAAAGCTCACAGGTTGGCGCGCACCCAACGGATTCGTCAAAATGGATGGTTGTTCGACACCCGAGGCGTCGGTGGGTGTTTGGTATGTCTGCACTGTGATCAACGCTACTGCTGCAACACCCGCCGCCACAGCAACTTTTGCAACCGGATTAAACCAACGCATCGCCGCTTTTCGAGCAGCTGCAGAGCGCGAACTACCGTGTGCTTGCACTACATTGTCTGAATCTACCTCATTACTTGTAGCAGGCATTGCATCGATTTCAGCAGCTACTGCAGCACTGATATCTAGCGGACCGTTGTGATTAAGCTCGCCTTTCATAGCGCTCTTAATGACACTGTACCGATACCATCTATCGCTTTGCTCTGCATCCTCCAACTGAGCATCAAAATCTGCCTGCTCGATAGCATCGAGTTCACTATCAAACAACGCCGACCAAGATTCTTGGCGATCGTTCGCTGACTCTGACTTGTCGTTGGACAAATGGGCTTTAGACATAAAGATTCCTCTATCAATTACCGTTCTAGCAACGGCTTTAATTGGCTATCGATGGCTTCTCGCGCCCGAAAAATACGCGATCGTACCGTACCAATCGGGCAGTCCATTTCGACAGCGATTTCCTCGTACCCTAAACCTTCTATCTCGCGCAACGTGATAGCGCGTTTAAGGTCGTCTGGTAACTCGTCGATAGCACGTAACACAACGGTTTGAATTTCATCCGTTAACAACTGATGCTCAGGACTCCCGGCATCCTTTAGTGCTCCGCTACCTTCATAATACTCAGCATCTTCTGCATCCACATCGGAAGCAGGCGGCTTGCGCCCTTGTGAAACCAAATGGTTTTTCGCCGTATTCACTGCGATTCTATAGAGCCAAGTATAGAAAGCGCTCTCGCCTCTAAACTTGGGTAGCGCACGATAGGCTTTGATAAATGCCTCTTGCGCTACGTCTGCTACATCACCTTGTTGCTTCACATAACGGGAGATCAAGCTCATGACTTTGTGTTGGTATTTTTTTACCAACAAGTCGAATGCACGGTTATCACCTTTTTGTACACGTTCGACCAACTGTTGGTCCGTCATTTTTTCGCTCATCCGAGCCTTTTCTCCCTTGCTAATCACTACATAGCACTGGCGGCTCATGTATTCGTTAGGTCTGACCGCCGTGCTCGTAAAAAGTTCGCAAAAATTTTCAGTTTGCGTAAAATCGAGCAAAATCCTTAATGAGTACTTTATGGAACCTGCAGCAAATTATCAATCAGATGTTCTTGTTATTGGTTCGGGTGCAGCGGGTCTTACAACCGCCCTGCAGCTAGCAGACCACCATTCAGTGATTATTGTTAGCAAAGGACCACTGACCGAAGGCTCCACTTATTATGCCCAAGGCGGTATCGCTGCTGTTTTCGATGAATCTGATAGTATCGAAAGCCATGTTGAAGATACCCTCATTGCTGGCGCTGGTTTGTGCGAGCGCGAGACCGTTGAGTTTACCACACGTCACGCCAGAGAAGCCTTACAATGGCTGATTGATGAAGGCGTGGGCTTTGATCAGGTTGAATCAAAAGCAGATTCTCCGACCTACCACCTAAACCAAGAGGGTGGTCATAGCCATCGACGTATATTGCACGCCGCCGATGCGACCGGCAAAGCCGTTCAGACAACCTTGCAAGGCAAGGTATTGGCACATCCCAATATCAAGGTACTCGAACGCTTTAATGCCGTCGACCTTATAACCGGTCGACGCTTGCAACGTGAACTAGGTTGCTATGGAGCCTATTTATGGAACCGCAAGCTTGAGCGGGTAGAAACCGCCGCAGCGCGCTTTGTAGTGCTCGCTACAGGTGGTTCGAGTAAAGTGTATCAATACACCAGTAACCCTGACATTGCTAGCGGTGATGGTATCGCTATGGCATGGCGTGCGGGTTGTAGTGTAACTAACATGGAGTTCAATCAATTCCACCCAACCTGCCTTTATCATCCAAACGCACAAAGTTTTTTACTAACCGAAGCGTTGCGTGGTGAAGGCGCGGTGTTGCGACGTCCGGACGGCAGTCGCTTTATGGATAGCTTCCACGAAAGTGCTGAATTAGCCCCTCGTGATGTGGTCGCGCGCGCGATCGATTACGAAATGAAGCGCTTAGGTGCCGACTGCATGTATCTTGATATTTCGCATAAGAGTGAGGCGTTTTTAAAACAACACTTCCCCACTATTTTCGAGAAATGTTTGAGTTTGGGCATCGATATGAGTCAGCAGCCGATACCGGTTGTGCCCGCGGCACACTATACGTGTGGGGGGATTACCACCAACCTCAACGCGCAAACTGACTTACCCAGACTGTATGCAGTAGGAGAAGTCGCGTATACCGGCCTGCACGGAGCTAATCGTATGGCGAGTAATTCACTTCTCGAATGTTTAGTGTTCGCGCGTGCTGCCGCCCAGCATATTCTTCAACAAAGTCACGAGACACCGATTGTCGATCGCCTCCCTGCTTGGGATGACAGCCAGGTGAGTGACTCCGATGAAGAAGTCGTTATCCAGCACAACTGGCATGAATTGCGTTTATTTATGTGGGACTATGTGGGGATTGTTAGAACCACCAAACGTCTTGAGCGAGCGCTGCATCGCATACAGCTACTGCAACAAGAGATACACGACTACTACAGTAACTTTAAAGTCAGTAATAATTTGCTCGAGTTGCGCAACTTAGTGCAGGTAGCAGAGCTGATTGTTCATAGTGCGCTTGCGCGTAAGGAAAGTCGTGGGTTGCATTACACGCTAGACTACCCTGATCTGGATCCAAATGCGAAACCGACTCACTTGGTACCACAGCACTTATAGTTGGCAGATAAGGCCGCGTCGGAGCTGACACCATAGCGCCGGCGTGAGCTGATTTCGCCGAATACAGAAATAAAGACTTTGGCGCTGATTTGATAGCGCTTCTCTACTTAATCGAACCAGTAACCAGGTATTGAAAAGGCACTGCCAAAAAAATCGACCGTGCCAAGGCTCGCCATCGACCCACCACTGCAGTCTATTTTCACTCAGTGACAGCAGTGTTGTACCAATCTGCAAATGGACCATCCCGTTATCGTTTATACTTTGACCCGCGCCAGCATCAAATCAACCATGCGTTGTAATTCGGGATCTGGAGACGTTTTATGGCCCATAAACCACGCAAATAAATCGGGATCATCACAGGTCACAAGACGACGAAACACTGCTTTATCTTCCTCACTCAAGTGATCGTAGGCTTCATCCACAAAGGGTTCGAACAACACATCGAGCTCCAGCATACCGCGACGACACGCCCACTTAAGGCGACGCTTATCTTTTAGTACTTCCTCGGATTGCTTTAACGTGAACATTTTTACTCCCAGCCTTGAATTCAATTTCAATAGCCTCATATTAGCATGACATGGCAATTAAAGGAGCCTTTTAAATGAGCAAAGTCATGTCAGAACACGCTTCTGTACGCGAGACAATGTTGTGCCCGCTGGAGAGTTATGGCGTTCTCGCAGTGAGTGGCGACGACGCCCGTAGTTTTTTGCAAGGTCAACTGACCGCTAACATTAGCGACTTGAAACCGGGAGCGCATTGCTATTCAGCGCATTGCGAGCCAACCGGTAAAACCTTGAGTGTGTTTTGGCTCTATTGTCAGTCCGATAACGAATTTTGGCTTATCCTAAAGCACTCCGCGATCACCGCTTCGTTGGCTCAATTCGAGAAGTATGGCGTATTCAATAAGGTTTCGTTTGAAGATAAGACCAAAGACATTCATTTAGTAGGTGCCATCAATCCGACTGATACGTTGGCAGCCCCGCAGCCAAATGAATTACTTGCGCAAGTCAAGGTGGGCAGCGATCCAAACCAGTTCGTGCTAATATATAAAACAAAAATTGCCAGCAATTCTGACGAAAAGTTATGGGATGCCCTTGAAATTGAACGGGTGCGCCCTCAACTCAACAATGAACTTGCAAAACAATTTGTGCCGCAAATGCTTAATGTACAAGCATGGGACGGTATTGATTTTAAAAAAGGTTGTTATATCGGCCAAGAGACTGTTGCCCGAATGCGTTACTTGGGTAAACAAAAGCGCGCACTCTTTCGTGTGAGTGGCTCCGCAAACAATCCCGTTAATGCGGGGGCGGAAGTTGAACGAAAAGTGGGTGAAAATTGGCGTCGAGGAGGTACGATAATTTTGGCAGTGAATCGTACCGACACCCAAGTAGATGGTTTAGCGGTGCTACCAATTGATATTGAGATGGGTACTCCGCTCCGTTTGCGAGGTGACGACGATAGTCTCTTGGAAATACACACACTGCCGTATCAATTAGGTTAACTATTATGAGCGAAGCAATTGCCCCGAATAAAGTGGTCGCCATCCATTACACTGTGAAAACAGCTGAAGGCCAAACATTGGATCAGTCTAAGGAAGGCAATCCACTCAGCTTTATCCATGGCCGAGGCATGCTGATCCCTGGTTTAGAAAATGCATTGGAAGGTAAAGAAGTCGGCGAAAAATTCACTGCCGAAATCGGTCCTGAAGAAGCATACGGCGAACGTCACGAAGGCTTGATTCAAACAGTTCCACGTAACTTGTTTGGTGAAAACGATGTTCAACCCGGTATGCAGTTCCGTGCTAGCACTGACCAAGGCGACCAATCAGTGATCATCGTCGAAGTTAACGACGACGAAGTTACTGTCGATGGTAACCACCCATTAGCAGGCGTAAACTTGAACTTTGATGTCGAAGTTGTTGAAGTGCGTGACGCAACTGAGCAAGAGCTTGAACACGGTCACGTTCACGCGGACGGTGAAGACCACTAATCACTTTTTGATTAATGGTTTAGTGAATTAAGGGGCGATTATTCGCCCCTTAATTTTTGTTCTCGATCAATGAGTGCTTGTTTTCGATGTACTCCCGCCGAAAAACCCCGTAACTCGCCTTTGATACCTATTACGCGATGACATGGGATCACGATAATAAACGGATTTCGTGCGACCGCGTTGGCAACTGCGCGTACGCTTTTAGGTCGTCCAATACGCTCAGCAATACATTTATATGACAGCGTTTCACCGGGGCGTACTTTAATCAGTGTTGACAACACTTGCTGTTGAAACTCAGTTGTTTTCACACGCAGTGGTAAGCTGAATTTCTGACGCGAGCCTGCGAAATATTCCTCGAGTTGCGATTGCGTTTGCACCAATACAGGGTGCTTATGGTTGACGACCGACTGGCTTAAATCAGGCACATTCTTTTGGTCCTTATAATAAAGACCCGTCAAGTGCGCCTCATTTGCCATAGCCACCATGTGGCCAAGCGGTGTGTCAAACTCTAGATGGTACATTCACTCTCCGACAGATAACGTTTAATAAAATTGAATAGTAAAGAGCGTTTCCTTGTCTCTATTTTCTATTTTATTAAATGGTAGACCAAAAAAAAGCCACCCGGCAAGGGTGGCTGTTAGATTATTTTGGACTTAATCTGCTTTAGGACGCATATGTGGGAATAAGAGTACGTCTCGGATGGTCGATGAATCTGTCAACAACATCACCAAACGGTCAATACCGATACCCTCACCCGCCGTTGGCGGCATGCCATGCTCAAGCGCGGTGACGTAATCCTCGTCATAGAACATCGCTTCATCATCGCCCGCCTCTTTAGCTTCCACTTGATCGCGGAATCGTTGAGCTTGGTCTTCTGCATCATTCAGCTCCGAGAAGCCATTGGCCAACTCGCGTCCACCCGCAAAAAACTCAAAGCGATCGGTCACAAATGGATTGTCGTCATTACGACGTGCCAAAGGTGACACCTCGGCCGGATACGCAGTGATGAACGTTGGTTGGATCAAGCGGTGCTCAGCAACGGTTTCGAAAATCTCGATCTGAATTTTACCCAGACCCCAAGCTGAATTAACATCCACACCGACTTGCTCTGCGATAGCGGTCGCTTGCTCACGGTCGTTGAGCTGCGCCTCGGTAACTTCAGGCATATACTTGATAATCGCCTCTAACACCGTCATGCGCTCGAAGCGCTGGCCAAAATCGTAGGTCACACCGCCACTTTCAAATGTGGTTGAACCTAATACATCTTGAGCGATACCACGCAGCATATCCTCCGTCATATCCATCAAGTCGAAATAATCTGCGTAGCCCCAGTAAAACTCCAACATAGTGAACTCAGGGTTATGACGTGTCGATAATCCCTCATTGCGGAAGTTACGGTTGATTTCAAATACTTTTTCGAAACCACCGACCACGAGACGTTTGAGATAAAGCTCTGGAGCGATTCTTAGGAATAGCTCCATATCTAACGCATTATGGTGAGTTGAAAATGGACGCGCAGCAGCACCACCTGGAATGGTTTGCATCATCGGTGTCTCAACTTCAAGGAACTGCTGTTCGTTTAGGTAGCGACGAATGTAATCAATGACACGAGAACGCACCAAGAACGTGTTGCGCGATTCTTCATTAGTAATCAAATCAAGGTAACGTTGGCGATAGCGTGTCTCTTGATCCGCCAAACCATGAAACTTATCAGGCAGAGGACGCAGCGCCTTAGTCAAAAGACGTACGTCATCAACTAAAACACTCAGTTCGCCTGTCCCTGTTTTAAACAGCACGCCACTGGCGCCAACGATGTCGCCTAAGTCCCACTTTTTAAACTCACTGTTATAGAAGCCTTCTGGCAAATTATCACGAGCTACATAGAGCTGAATTCTGCCCGACATATCTTGAATCGTCGCAAAACTCGCTTTACCCATGATACGACGGGTCATCATTCGACCCGCGACTTTAACGCGAACGCCCTGTTGCTCAAGCGACTCTTTGTCCGCCTCGTCATACTCAGCGTGAAGATCCTTTGCCAGTGAATCACGGCGAAAGTCATTTGGAAAGGCAACGCCCTTCTCGCGTAACGCCGCTAACTTCGCTTTTCGTTGCGCGATTTGTTCGTTTACATCAACTTCTGGCGTTTGCGACTTATCTGTCATAATCTTGCTTCCTCTTCGAATACGTTTCTATCGCGACTTAACTTGGCTACAGGCCGCTTTTTAAGCTTGCTTCGATAAATGGGTCGAGCGCACCATCTAACACCGCCTGTGTGTTTCTATTCTCGACGCCGGTACGCAAATCTTTGATGCGCGCATCATCGAGTACATACGAACGAATTTGACTGCCCCAGCCGATATCCGCCTTTGAATCTTCCAGCGCTTGTTTATCTTCGTTCTGTTTTTGAATCTCTAACTCATACAATTTCGCTTTTAATTGCTTCATCGCAGAGTCTTTATTTTTATGTTGCGAGCGATCGCTTTGACATTGCACCACAATCCCTGTGGGTTCATGGGTTATTCGCACCGCTGAATCGGTTCGGTTAACGTGCTGACCACCGGCGCCAGAGGCTCGATAGGTATCGATACGCAAGTCCGACGGATTGATTTCTATTTCGATATCATCATCGACTTCGGGATAGATAAACACTGAGGCGAAGGACGTATGACGGCGGTTACCGGAATCAAAAGGCGACTTACGCACTAAACGATGGACACCGGTTTCGGTACGTAACCAACCATACGCATATTCACCGGCAATGCGCACCGTCGCCGATTTAATACCTGCGACCTCACCTTCAGACAGCTCAGTAATTTCCGTTTTAAATTCGTGTGCCTCAGCCCATCGCAAGTACATACGTAGCAACATGTTAGCCCAGTCCTGAGCTTCCGTACCGCCCGAGCCTGACTGAATATCCACGTAACAATCAGCTGAATCGTTATCGCGTGAAAACATGCGGCGAAACTCAAGCGCCTCAAGCTGAGTTAATAACTCCTGCAGCTCGTCTTCGGCTTCATTAAAGGTTGTTTCATCCTCGGCTTCCACAGCCAAGTCAACTAACCCTTCGATATCCTCTAAGCCTTGTTCTAAGTTATCGAGTGTTTCAATCACTTGCTCGAGTGCAGCACGTTCTTTCCCCAAGCTTTGAGCTGTTGGCGGATCATCCCACACTTCTGGTTGTTCGAGCTCTCGAGTAACTTCTTCTAAACGCTCCTTTTTATGAGCGTAGTCAAAGATACCCCCTGAGCGCCTCACTGCGTGAGCGCATCTCTTTAATGGCATTGTAAGTGGCGTTTGTCTCAAACATCACATGACCCTTAGTTGTTTAATTGGCATAAACGGGTATTTTACCGCAAAGCGCGCAGTTGCTCCACCAACAACTGCACTGAAGTACGTCCGCGAAAATGATTCAGCTGTGGTTTATAGACAAGTTCGACCCACTGACACTGATGATTGGGCCACTGCTCAATATCACAAAAAAACGATATGGCATCGAAAATACCGCCTTGGGGGCTTTGAACGACGAGCTTAAGATGTTTCTCACCTACAATACGCTGCTGCAGTATCCGAAACTCGCCGTCAAAAATAGGTTCTGGAAATTTTTGTCCCCATGGTCCTAAACCATCGAGTTGTTGAATAAACTCAATATTCAATTGCTCATCGGACAATTCACCATCAGACCATATAATCGGCTGTACAATCTCATCCGTTAGCCACTCGGCAGCCGCTTGTGACACCGCCTTTTGAAAGCTGTTCAGTTGTGCTTTGGCTAAGGACAGCCCAGCGGCCATCGCATGACCACCAAAGCGTTCAATTACATCGGGATATTGAGTGTCTACGCGTTCAAGTAAATCGCGAATATGTACACCATCAATCGAGCGCGCGGAGCCTTTTAAGTGGGTATCACTTTCTTTAGCAAACACAATCACCGGACGGTGGGTTCGCTCTTTAACACGCCCTGCGACGATACCAATCACCCCGCTATGCCACTGTTCGTTATAGAGCACGATGACGTTGGGCAACTGGCCTTGGTTATCGAGTTGGAGTTGGCTCACAATAGACTCCGCCTCCGCTTTCATATCTGCCTCGATTTCGCGTCGCTGCTTATTCAAATCACACAATGTTTGAGCAAGCTGTTGCGCGCGCTCTGACGAGGCTAACAAACATTCGATACCGAGGCTGATATCATCAAGACGCCCCGCGGCATTAATACGAGGACCGATGGCAAACCCTAAGTCACTCGCTTGTAACTTTGCAATATCGCGCCCACTTTGCTCAATTAAGGCACGAATACCCGCGCGACACTGACCGGCTTTAATTCGATTGAGACCTTGCTGAACCAAAATACGATTATTTTTATCGAGCGGCACCACATCAGCGACCGTACCTAGCGCGACCAAATCAAGAAAGTCGGCTAAGTTGGGTGTCGGTTGCCCCGCTTCACGCAGCCGTGCACGTAGCGCCGCTAATAGATAAAACGCGACGCCTACACCCGCTAACGCTTTACTCGGAAACTCACAGCCTGGTTGATTAGGATTCACTATTGCAGCCGCCTTCGGCAACGTCGTAGGCGCTAAATGGTGGTCGGTAATCACTAACGTGATGCCTAATTCGGCGGCCCGTGTTGCCGCATCATGCGCCGCGATGCCATTGTCGACCGTGATTATCAGCCCAACCTGTTGCTGCGCCAGCTGGTCAACAATAGCAGCCGAAAGGCCATAACCCTCAGTCATTCGATTCGGCACGCGGTAACTTACGTTATGAAACCCCATTTCAGGTAAGGCAGACATTAATAATGCCGTACTGGTTGCGCCATCGGCATCGAAGTCACCGCAGATGACGATAGCTTGGTTTTGTTCTCGCGCTTGCAACAGCGCGTCACAGGCGGCATCAATATTCCGTAACTGTGAATAGTGCGCCATTCCGCGCAAGTTGAGATCCAGTTGTTCGGTTTCCGTTATTCCTCGGTGCGCTAATATCTGCCGTATCACCTCTGGCCACTCAGTCGGTAACTGTTCAACCGGTGCATTGGGATACCGTTTGACTGTTCTTAACGACATAACTAACGAGCAGCTTGGATTTCGTTTATTATCGCATCGGGCGTTCTTAAGCCAGCCAGCATGCGTCCATCCGGCAGAATAAGTGCTGGCGTACCCGTCACTCCTAACATCTGCCCGAGGCGATAATGTTGAGCCACAGGGTTATCACATAACGTGGTTGCACTGATCGCTTGCTCGTTAAACAAAGATGATAACGCTTCTGAGCCATCCTTTGCGCACCATGCTTGTTGCAATTCACGTCCACCTTTTGAGCCTAGACCACCGCGCGGAAATGCCAGGTATTGAACAGTGATACCTTTATCCAAGTAGCTTCCCAGATTATTGTGAAGTCTTTGGCAATAACCACAGGTTGTATCAGTGAAAATGGTAACGACGTGCTTTTCCTTTGACGACCTGTAAGTAATCATTTCATCCTGATGTTCAGCAACTTTAGCCTTACGTAGCGTTTGTAATGCTTGCTCGGTTTTGTTTTCAGGAGCTCCGGTAGACAGTTTATACAGACTACCCGCCAACAAGTTTTCACCATCTTCGGACAAATAAACAATGCCTTGGTTAGTTGAAAGCTCAAAAACACCCTCGATACCTGAAGGTTTAATGCTCATCACCTCAATACCAAGCTGCTCGAGCTTACTGGTATCCGGTTGTTGGTCGGCCCATGCACTAGCCGACATAAACAGCAGTGAGACTGCAACAGTTTTTACTCTAAGACCCAACTTCATACTGACCTCAATTAACCTCTCGGATGAAACGCTGCATGCATTTGCTGCAAGCGTTCTTTTGCTACTTGTGTATAAATTTGTGTTGTCGATAAATCGCTATGCCCCAATAACATCTGTAGTACACGTAAATCAGCACCGTGATTAAGTAGGTGTGTTGCAAACGCATGGCGAAGCGTATGAGGCGACAAGTGCGCACTGATGTGAGCTTGCTGAGCGTAGGCTTTAATACGGTACCAGAACGCTTGTCGGGTTAATAATGTACCTCGCTGAGTGATAAACACCCACCCAGAGCTACGTTCACTAAGCGCTGGTCGGCCGTGTTTCAAATAGCGCGATAACCACTCAACCGACTCCTCTCCAAGAGGAACCAAACGTTCTTTATCACCTTTACCAATGACCCGAACCAGTCCTTGCTGTAAGGACACCTGTTCGTACTGTAGCCGCACGAGTTCCGTAACCCGTAATCCGGTGGCGTATAATACCTCAAGCATCGCTCTATCACGCAACCCGATAGGCGTTTCAACATTGGGCGCATCTAACAATGCCAAGACATCCGCTTCGGTTAACGAATGCGGAACCGGTGGACTCATCTTGGGGCGCTTTAACTTGGCGATGGGATCACTGCTAAACCAGCTCTGTTTGAGTGCGAAAGGCGTCAACTTTTTCATCGCACTTAGAAACCGAGATGTGCTGCGGGGCGACATGCCCTGCGTACGCCGCCATAGCAAGTAGTCCTGCACAGACGTTGCTGTAACCTGTGTTAATCCAAGCTTTTGTTCCGCTAAGAACTCACAGAACTTTTTCAAATCACTACGATAGGCCGCCTGCGTGTTTTCACTAACACCATGGGCAAGCCACAAATGTTCAATAAACTGCTCGATACGCTCTGCGTCTTGCGGGTGAAGTTTCATGCCCATTCTTTCACTGACAACTTGATAGCTGTCAGCTTACATGAGCGATTGGTGATCTTCTATACCCATCGATTGCAAAACATCATATAAGCGCGATGGGTTGTTACGACGTGGAGGGTTCGCTGCTTTGAGTTGAGTGCGTTGTCGACGCTTACGCGTTTGCCAATCTAGATTCGCGATCAACTCAATGGGAAGTCGGTTATTCGACGCATCAAGCACCAACGGCTGCGGTTTTAATGCGTCATTGAGACGTTGTTGAGCAAGTTCGGCGGCGTGAGTATACACGCCCGAAGGAATTTGATAATCAGCATCAGCACCCAGTGGTCGAGGTTTAGCCGCACCAATAAGGCGCTGCCAATCAGGCGCAGCCTTTTGTGCTCCATCAATAGACGGCTGTTCGCTAAGTGCCGAAACCCAGTAAGCAAAGGTCGCCGCAAAGCCACCATTGAGTGCTTGGTTGGCAAACGACTCTACTTTTTCGACAAAAGGATCGAACTGTAATTCTCGTACCGCCTGCATCAGATGCTCCGCTGATTGACACATAGGTGTTATCGGCGAAGTACGAGAAATAATGAGTTTTTTTAGTTAACCCTTTACAACCGAGTTCAGGTTGCTATCATACGCGCTCTTCTGATGGAGGGGTTCCCGAGCGGTCAAAGGGATCAGACTGTAAATCTGACGGCTCAGCCTTCGCAGGTTCGAATCCTGCCCCCTCCACCACTTTTTCCTAGTTTTCTTGCATATCCAAAATCACTTTACCAAACGTTCTATTTTCACGTACGTAATCCATTGCTTCATTAACATCTTTGGCTGCAACGACTCTATCCAGTATCGGCGTAATACGCTTGGCACTAAACGCTGCCCCGAATTCATCCCACAATTCTCGTAAGATACTTCCTTTACGTTCAGCTGACAGCGCTCTCAACGTTGAACCAATAATACGTTGGCGTTTTATTAGCATGCGTCCAAAATCAACCTGACCTTCGCGTCCACCCATCAATCCAATGAGAATAATGCGACCCTCAGTATTTAAAAAACCTTGATCACGCGCAATCGAGTCGCCCCCAATCGGGTTTAAGATGACATCAACACCCTCACTGTCAAGTTGCTGCCAGTCACGCTCATGATGTCGATTGATCGTCATGTGCGAACCCAGTTTGCGACAGAACTGCTGCTTCTCATCAGTGCCGACAACGGCCACCGACGCAATACCTTTTTCCTTACATAACTGAATCAACGACGTTCCCACACCACCTGCTGCCGCATGTATCAATACGCGCTCATGTGACTTTACGCGGGCGAGTTGGAACACATTCAAAAATGCCGTTGCAAACGTCTCCAACCAACCCGCACCTTGCTCCGGTGACCAACCCTTGGGCAAGGGTAAGACTTGCTGCTGATCAACAACGACTTGTTCCGCGTAGCCCCCAGCGGCTAGCAACGCGCACACCTTATCGCCTACGTTGAAAGCGTCTACGTCGGCACCTACTTCAAGGATTGTTCCGCTGCATTCAAGACCAGGAATGTCAGATGCACCCGGGGGTGGAGGATAAGCACCTGCAACCTGCATTAAATCGGCACGATTCATGCCTGCGTGGCTAATCGCTATCCTTACTTGATGACTGTCTAACGCTTTTGATTGTTCAACTTCTGTCCATTCGATGCGTCCGTCTTTAATCCTTGCTGCTTTCATAACGAATCCATTTTTAACTTTTATTCAAAATATTATCTACTTAGCGCTATTCCAAGCTTAACATAGCCCATGTTTAACAGTATGCTGATGTCAACTTGTCTTAAGCAATGTACGGTATGAGCGAAGCACTGGATTTATCAGACAAACGCGTCTTGATTATTGAGGATCAAAAGGCCTTTCAAGTCATGTTGAAAGGTTTACTGATTAATTTAGGTGCCAAAGAAGTTGATGCTAAACGCACTGGCGAGGCCGGCATTGCAGCCTACGCGCGTCGCCCCTATGATATTTTGCTGGTTGACTATAACTTGGGTCGAGGTAAAAACGGTCGCCAGGTGTTAGAAGAGCTTCGCCAACGCGGCATGCTCAAACCTGAAACGCTGTTTTTTATAATTACCGGTGATAATACCCGTCCGATGGTACTGAGCGCACTCGAGCTGCAGCCCGACGACTACCTCACAAAACCTTTTTCGCATCGTGTTTTACGTGCTCGTTTGTTGCGTGCCTACAAACGTAGAATGTGGCTAAGGGATGTCTTTAAATCGCTCTACAACAAAGACTACGAACAGTGTATCGAGGCGTGTCAGAAGCACATCAACGCGCAAAGCCGGTATGCTGCTTATTGTCAAAAGCTGCAGATTGAACTATTTAATAAAACCGGTCAGTTAGACGCCGCTGACAACGCGATTGAGCACTTGCTCGATGAAGGCGGACAAAGTTGGGCCCGCCTTAAGCAAGCTGAGACACGGTTGCTACAACAACGCCCTGACGACGCCCTTGAGCTTATCGCCGCGGTTATAAAAAAAATGCCCAATGCTATTGAAGCGCATGATCTAAAAACCCGTTGTTTTCTGAGTAAAGAAGCGATGGATGATGCGTTGGATAGCGCCCGAATCGCGATTACCATGGCGCCCTTTTCAATCGAACGACAGACGTTACTCGCGCGTATCGCGCGCGATTCCGAAAACTACGAAATAGCCAAACAGGCAATGAATAACGTGCTACAAATTGCACGTACCTCAGTGCACCGTAATGTGCAGCATCTATGCAATTATCTCCGCGCTATCCTAGACGCTGCAGAGCATGCTGAGACCCGGCAACAGATTGCTAAATATCAAACCGAAGCGACAATGGAGCTGCAACGGGCACGTTTTGATGAAAATCTCGTGTATTCGGATATTTCTTTTGAAACCATTGAATCCATTTTGTTGTCACGCATCGATGCCTTTAACGGGCGCTTGCGTGAGGCGCAAAGTCGATTAAACCAAATTTTTGGCGATGACTTAGCGGCAGGTAACAGCTTACCTGAGGAGGTCAGTTTTGATGTGGTTGCCATTTTAATGGATTTAGGTGAGTTTGAAAAAGCCGATGACATTGTTCAACAATATCAACAACTCTTCACTATTGATGAATACACCCAGCGCCTGATGCGGGATCGAGTATCGCGCTCAGAGCAACGACGCACACAATTCCGGCAAATGCATGAACGAGGCATTCAAGAATACGAAGATCGCCGCTACAAAGAGGCGCTTAATAGTTTCAGAGAAGCTTTAAAGATGGCACCTTTAAATAGTGGCGCGGCACTCAACTTTATTCAAGCAGCAGTCAGGTATTGTGCAGAAGCCAATTCGGATAATGAAATTGGCTTTTTGAAAAAAGAATGTCTCTCCTGTTTGCGCACCCTGCAAGGGATGACACTAACGGCATCCCACGCAGCGCGCTATGAACAATTAATTAAGCAAACAGCTCGTTTCAATCTGAGTTAACCTTGAGTCAGCTTACCCTGTTGATAGTCACGAATTGCTTGTTCAATTTCTTCGGGCGTATTCATGACAAACGGGCCGTATTGACTGATTGATTCGCCCAGCGCATCGCCCATTAAAATCATGGCACCACTGTCCTGATCAGCAGTAACATCTAAAGTCGCAGCTTGCCTATCAAGAACGGCTAGCTCACCACGTTCAACGCGCTCGCCATCAAGCAAAAGAGCGCCTTGATAAACATACATCAGCTGTGTTGTATGCTGAGCCAACGCTAATTGCTCGCGAGCTTTTTCGTTTAAGCGCAGATCAGCAATGAACAACCGTTGCTCCGGCAATGAAACGGGGCCCTGTTTATCATCGTAGTTTCCCGCAATTAGACGAAGAATACCGTTTTGCAACTCAACCTCAGGAATGGTATCCGTTTTGTAGTCAAACCATTCTGGCTCATCCATCTTATATTTCGCAGGCAGATTAATCCATAACTGGAAGCCCCACATCAAACCGTCCGTTTGCTTGGGCATTTCCGCATGGATGATCCCACGCGCTGCTTTCATCCATTGCACACCACCGGCGCCAACCAGACCTTGGTTCCCTACCGAGTCTTCATGCGCCATTTGTCCGGCTAACATATAAGTCAGTGTACAAAAGCCGCGATGAGGATGAGGTGGAAACCCGGCAATATAATCATCGGGATCATCCGAACGAAATTCATCGAGCATCAAAAAAGGATCCTGATGCTTAAAAGTCGGTTGATTAATGATGCGCGACAACTTAACGCCGGCACCATCTTGCGCGGCTATCCCTTTTACGCGTTTAACGATACCCATACGTGATTCCTTAAAATGATAACTCAGGACCCACTGGGACAATCTGAGTGGGGTTAATAGTTTTATGGCTGCCGTAGTAGTGGCGCTTGATATGATCCATCACTACTGTCTCTGCAACGCCTGGATAGTGGAATAAACGGCTTAAATAGTCACGCATGCGTGGATAGTCACTAATCCGGTATTTGTTAGCTTTGAAGTGGCCAAAATAGACGGCATCAAAACGCACAAGCGTAGTGAACAAACGCCAATCCGCTTCAGTGAGTTGGTCGCCAACTAAGTAGTCGCGTCCGTCTAAACGTTCTTCGACCCAATCCAACGCGTCAAAAAGCGCTTCGAATGCCTCTTCATAGGCGCTCTGTTCAGTCGCGAAGCCACACTTATAAACACCATTATTGATACCGTGATAAACCCGCTCGTTGACTTCATCAATTTCTTGTTGCAGCGCTTCGGGATAAAAGTCCAGGTCATTGCCGGTTAATTCATTAAACGCGGAATTAAAAATACGTATGATTTCGGCTGACTCATTATTGACGATGGTTTCGTGTTGCTTATCCCACAATACAGGCACCGTCACTCGACCAGAATAGTTAGGGTCGGCTTTCAAGTAGAGCTGGTAGAGAAAGTCAGACTGATAGAGCGGATCGTTAAGCGGAGCAGTGGAAAACTCCCAACCGTTTTCCAGCATTAAAGGATGAACCACCGACACGTCAATGTGAGACTCTAGGCCTTTAAGCTTTCTAAAAATCAGCGCACGGTGTGCCCAAGGACACGCATAAGATACGAATAAATGGTAACGACCCGACTCAGGCGAAAACTCACCACCAGGCTCGATACTGTTACGAAACTGTGACTCACTTCTAACGAAGCGTCCACCATGTTTTTTGGTGTCATACCATTTGTCGTGCCAATTACCGTCGACTAATAAACCCATATCTAAACTCCAATCTATTGAATACATTCATATTAGATCAGATTTTTTAGTGTTATTAGCGCATAATTTCCTTAATTAAGTTCAATTTTTTAGAAGCTTACTCACCACATCTGCAGCAACCTGACTAGCAGATTGGTCAAGTTGTTGGTGAATGCTATCAAATTGTTCAAGTAGCGCTTGGTTATCCGACTGCAGCAATTGCTCCATGTTGGCAACTATCCGTTCGACACTGGCATCACTTTGCGCGAGTTCCGGTACAATCGCACGCCCTGCTAAGAGGTTCGGTAATGAAAAGAAAGGGGCATGGAAAAGCCGCTTAATGATTTGGTAAGACAGCCAAGCGAAACGATAGGCAACCACCATCGGCCGTTTAATCAAAAGAGCCTCGAGCGCTACTGTGCCCGATGTTAATAGCAGATAGTCACAAGCGCTCATCACCTCACGGCTGCGCCCAAGAACGATCTGTACGTCCGCTTGCATGCCACTTTCTGTTAATAACGACCTCAATTCATCAGCGCGAGCTTGGTTCACCATAGGCGCGACAAACTGTAACTCTGGATGATTGGCTTTAAGCGTTTTACAGGCGTGTAAAAAAACCGGCGCCATGCGCGCTAATTCACCTTTGCGGCTGCCAGGTAGCAAGCCAATATAGGTGCCCGACTCGGCTAGCCCTAAGTCGCTTCTAGCCGCAACTTTATCGCTTTCGCGAGGAATAGCATCCGCCAGCGGGTGGCCCACAAAGGTCGCGGGTAAATCGTGTTGATCATAGAACTGCTTTTCGAACGGTAACAAGCACAACACATGGTCAACGGCTTCCTTTATCCCCTTAATCCGTCCTTTACGCCAGGCCCAGACCGATGGACTAACGTAGTGAACGGTTTTAATACCGGTTGCTTTGAGTCGCTTCTCGACCGTTAGATTAAAATCAGGGGCGTCAATACCAATAAAGACGTCAGGTTGCTGTTGCTTAAGAAACTCGACTAACTGTCTGCGGTGTTTTAATAGCTTAGGTAAGTGGCGCACCACTTCCGCTAGCCCCATAATCGACAAGTCTTCCATCGGAAAGAACGAGCTGAGCCCCTCACGTTCCATGAGAGGCCCCCCCACACCGATGAACTCAACATCTTGATAGCGCGACTTCAATGCGGCCATGAGGCCTGAACCGAGTATATCGCCCGAGTGTTCACCTGCGACTAACGCAACTTTAACAGGCGTTTGTGCTTTGTCCATTAGGGTCGAATAATGCCGCGTTGTGATTGTTGAACAAACTTAATGAAGTCGGCCAATTTGGGCTCTTCAAGCGTTTCTATCTGCTGTATCGCCTCTTCAACAGTCAGGCTCGAGCGATATAACAGCTTATAAGCACGACGAATATTGCGGATTTCTTGGTCACTGAATTGTCGACGCTTTAAACCTTCAGAGTTTATAGTGCGAGGCCGCGCATTATGACCTTGCGCCATCACAAACGGTGGAATGTCTTGGACAACGATGGAGTTGACCGCTGCGAAGGCATGCGAGCCGATATGACAAAATTGATGAACGCCAGTCAAACCGCCCAAAATGACTTGGTTGCCTACATGAACATGACCTGCCAGGGTGACTAAGTTGGCGAAAATATTATCGTCTCCGATCATGCAATCGTGCGCAACGTGCACGTAGGCCATCAGCAAGTTACGATCGCCGATACGCGTGATACCTTCGTCTTGGATAGTACCACGGTGAATTGTCACCGACTCACGAATGACGTTATCATCACCAATCTCTAATCGTGTGGGTTCGCCTGCGTACTTTTTATCCTGACAATCTTCGCCCACGCTTGCGAACTGATAGATGGTATTACGGGCGCCGATTTTTGTCGGTCCTTTGATGACTACATGCGAGCGAATATCGCAATCATCACCAATTTCTACGTTAGGTCCAATAATCGTCCACGGGCCAACAGAAACGTTATTCCCTAGTTTAGCCGACGAATCGATAATAGCAGTTTCGTGGATCACTAGACTTCCCTTCTCGCGCAAATAATTTCAGCGCTTGCTGCTAATTCACCGTCAACTTCAGCGCGACCGGAAAACTTCCAGATCCCACGGCGTTCTTTCTCGAAAGTGACATAAAAATGGATAGTATCGCCGGGCACCACCTGGCGTTTAAAACGCGCATTATCGATACCTGCAAATAAATATAAATCATTTGCAGTAGATTTTTGCTCGGTAATTCGGAAACCCAATAAGCCAGCCGCTTGCGCGAGACCTTCGAGTAACAAAACACCTGGAAAAATAGGATTACCCGGAAAGTGGCCGTTAAACATGGGCTCGTTAAAGCTCACATTCTTAATCGCGTGAATCTCTTTCTCGCAATCACAAGAAATAACTCGATCGATCAATAAAAATGGATATCGGTGTGGTAGTAAGTCGAGTACACCTTGAATATCAAATCCAGAGTCAGTGGCTTTCAACATCCTCTCCCTTTACTTAATTTTTTGCAGTTCTTGCTCGATGCCTTTAACGCGCTTAAAAAGGTCATCAAGCTGACGATAACGCGCACCATTCCTGCGCCATTCACGGTGATGAGTAGCGGGAATACCTGACGCATAAACGCCGGGTTCGGTAATTTCTTTAATGACCATTGCAAATCCCATGATTTGCACGTCATCGCAAATACTGATGTGTCCGTTAATGGCTGAAGCACCACCGATCATGCAGCGCTTACCAATCCGGCAACTCCCTGCCAAAACGGTACAGCCCGCAATGGCGGTATTTTCATCAATAAACACGTTATGAGCAATTTGACACTGGTTGTCAATAATACAGCCGTTGCTAATGACCGTATCGTCGAGCGCACCTCGATCAACCGTCGTGCTCGCACCAATTTCTACATCATCGCCGATAATGACTCGGCCAATTTGAGGTATTTTCAGCCAGCGCCCATTTTCAGGAGCCCAACCGAATCCATCGGCACCAATCACCGCACCCGAGTGAATATTGCACTGAGCTCCAATGACACAGCGATGATAGATATTAACGCCTGACCAAATTTTTGTATCTGCACCCTCCGTTACTTCAGGGCCGATATGCGTGTGTGCACCAATCGTAACGTTATCGCCAATCACTGCACCCGCTTCGATCACAACGTATTCGCCTAATGCCACATTGCTACCTAATTTTGCAGAAGCGTGCACCTTAGCCGTTTCGGCAACGCCCTCAGCAGGCAATGGCGTGGTATCTAAGCGCTGAGCCACTTTAGCAAATGCCGCATAGGGGTTATTCACTACGATAGCATTTATCGCCGGCATGTCTTCGGCATCTTTAGGCGAGAGGATAACGGCACCGGCTCGACTGGTTTCAAGCTGGCCTTTGTAACGGCTATTAGCTAAGAAAGCAATTTGCGCTGCTGATGCAGACTGTAAAGTCCCAACTCCAGTAACAACAAGGTTCGCGTCGCCGCGAACCTCACCATCAACATACTCTGCTAACTGCTTTAAAGAGTATTCTGTCATTGATTAGTTACCCGAGTTACCACTCATGCGCTCGACAACTTTCGCAGAAAGGTCATTATCAGACTTCATGAATGCGACAGCGTTACTCTGTAAAACAAGATCGTAATCACCTGATTCAGCAACAGCGTTAATTGCGTTCTGCACTTTACCTAGCAACTCATCGCGCTCTTCAGCTTGACGACGGCGTGTATCTTCTTGCAACGCTTTGCTCTTCAGCTGTGCTTCAGCCACTAACTGTTCAAGCTCGCGGTTCAGTTGCGTTTTCTCGTCAGCAGACATAACGGATGCATCACGTTCTTGCTTTTGACGCAGCTCTTGGATCTTCTGCTCTAATTGACGCATTTCCTCGAAACGATCTTGAAACTCGGTTTGCAACTGCTGTGAAATTTGCTCACGTTGTGGCAATTGCTGAAACACTTGCATCATATCGACAACGCCGATCTTCTGTTGAGCACTTGCTGCGCCAGCAAACATTGCACTTGATACAGCTAAAGCTGCAACGGTTGTTTTAAATAGCTTTTTCAAAATTAACTCCTCAAAAAAATTTGTTGTTCTTATAGTGCGATTCTCTCGCGTTGAACTGTCAACATCGCTACTCTATCAGAATGTCGTACCGATGTTGAACGAGAATATCTGGGTTTCATCGCCTTCCACTTCTTTAAGCGCTCGACCTAATGAGAAGGTCAACGGACCCATAGGCGATATCCACTGTACGGAAACACCTGCCGACACTCGGAAGTCACCAGGATCACTGTAGTCACTCAGTGGTTGACTCTGACCTATTAAATCTAAGCCCTTATACTTATCGTAGTCAAACTCAGTATCCCACACGGTCCCCACATCGACGAACACACTTGTACGGACACTGTTACGCATGCCTTCGTCAATGAACGGTGTTGGTACGATAAGTTCAACACCGCCAACTACTTTCGCGTTACCACCTACCGCAAATCGACTAACAGTGATTGATTCAGCGTTAGAGCCTGCTGGGTAACCGCCCGGTAATCCGGTCCAGTCTGGCGGCGTCGCGATCTGATCGGCGTAGCTATATATCGCCCGTGGACCCACCGTGTTCGGCTCAAAGCCACGTAAATCGCCTTGACCGCCAACGCGGAATGACTCCCAGAAAGGCAACAAATAGTCGTTGCCCGCATCGTCCTCGCCGTAACCATTACCATAGCCGACATTGAAACGGGTTAGTAGCGTCCACTGCTGATCGTCTGACAAAGGCCAGTAATATTTAAAGTCGTAACCGAGACGGAAATACTGAATATCACTGAACGGTGCCGAGATTTCAAACGATGCCCGCTGAGACGAACCTGAGCTTGGGAACGTACCGCGGTTTAAGGTCACTCGTGACCACCCCGCGGTAAAGTCGTAAATATCGAAGCCAACGCCTGAATCTGGACTCTGCGGGTCCAAGAACGCTTGATAGAACTTACGAATCTGCTCGTAGCCATCAACGTTGGTTACTTCTTGACGTTTATAACCTACACCAAAGCTAAAGCTATTGATTTCATCGACAGGGAAACCAACATTGGTGCTTACGCCATACGTACGTTGGTTGTAGCGAATCAAGTTTTCAGCTCGTCCGGCATCGAACTCGCTGAGGAACAATTGACCCGATAAAGAAACACCATTGGTGGTAAAGTACGGGTCGGTGTAGGAGACACTAAAGTTCTTCTGGAAGCGGCTTGTCGAGACATTAATACCCGCACGGTTACCGGTACCTAAGAAGTTACTTTGTTGTATACCAGCATTCAGTTGTAGACCGGAGTAGTCACCGTAGCCGATACCGGCATTAAACGAGCCCGATGGTTGTTCTTTTACCTTATAAGTAACATCGACTTGGTCAGGTTGGCCATCCACTTTCTCAGTCGAGGTTTCAACCGTTTCAAAGAAACCGAGGCGTTCTAGACGAACTTTACCTTGCTCAACCTTGTTATCCGACAACCAAGCACCTTCAAGTTGACGCATTTCGCGACGTAAA
Source organism: Idiomarinaceae bacterium (assembly GCA_002685255.1). Taxonomy (GTDB): domain Bacteria; phylum Pseudomonadota; class Gammaproteobacteria; order Enterobacterales; family Alteromonadaceae; genus Idiomarina. Next base: position 42,560 of record NYWU01000033.1, on the reverse strand, counting down.
ACTTGATCTTCTGTGGTCGAGTTACCCTCAAAACCAATACGGCGTACATAAACACGGTTGCCTGGGTTGACCGAGAAAGTCAGCTTAACCGTTTTGTCCTCGTCGTTACGCTCAGGCAACGCTTTCACTTCAGGGTAAGCATATCCATAACCACCGTAAAAGCGGCTGACAAGATCTTCGATATAGGTCACTTGAGCGGCATTATAAAGTGCGCCCTCTTTAATCGTAGTTAAGCGATTAACAATGTCTTCGTGTCCTTTCAGATCACCAATCACATCGGTTTCGCTAACGTAATACTTCTCGCCTTCGCTCACATTAATCGTAATGTAAACGCCGGCTTTATCGGGGGTAACGGAAACTTGTACAGATTCCACTTGGAATTGAAGGTAACCTCGGTCGCGGTAGTACGACTCGAGCGTTTCCAAGTCACCACTCAACTGCTCTTTTTGATAACGCTTCTCACCGATAATATTCCACCAAGGTAAGTCATCACGTAATTCAAACGTATCTAGCAGTAATTCGTCCGGAAACGCTTTGTTACCCACAATATTGATCTGAGCAATCTCTGCGGCATCGCCCTCTTCGAAGTTCATGCGCAACTCAACACGGTTACGTGGCAGCTCAATGACTTCGAGATCAACTTGGGCGTTATATTTACCGACACTTTGATAGAAGTCTTCAAGACCCTTTTCGATACCGGAGATGGTCGTGCGATCGAGTGGCTCACCTTCAACGATATTGTTGTCTTGTAGACTTTGTTCTAACTGCTCGTCCTTAATATCGTTGTTACCCTCAAATGTAATTTGAGCGATTGTGGGACGCTCGCTTACACGGAAAGTCAGCGTTCCGTTATCACGTACCGCTTCGATATAATCAAAGTGAGTAGAAGAATAAAGTGACTTGATCGCGCTGCGAATCTGCAGCTCAGACACTTCATCGCCAACTCGAACAGGAATGTAGGTCAATGCAGCACCCAGTGCCACACGTTGTAGACCTTTAACTTCGATATCTTGGACAACAAATTCATCTTGTGCTTGCGCTGCGGGCGAAACCGCCGACGCAACCATGGCACTCACTAACAGCTTTTTAAACGTCATTATAACTAGCTACTTATTGTTGACTTTGAATTAGAATGCGAAGCGCATGATGTCATTACTTATGGCGATTATCATCAATGCAAAGACTAACGCACCACCAATCCGATAACAGATGTCTTGAACTTTGTCCGACACCGGCTTTCCTCTCACCCACTCAGCAATAAAGAACGCTAAGTGACCCCCATCTAACATGGGTAAAGGCACCAGATTGATTATCCCTAAATTTACACTTAACAGCGCAAGAAAGCTGAGAAAGTAAACGAACCCACTACTTGCGCTTACGCCAGCCCCTTCAGCAATACTTAAAGGACCCGCGAGATTTTTTACGGACACATCGCCCGTGATTAATTTTCCAATCATTTTGACGCTGACAACCATGAGTTCCCATGTCTGCTCAGCGCCCTTTACTAAACCACCGACAATACCATACTGATGGTTGAACACATAGCCCTCAGGCAACTCTCCTACCTCTGGGGCAATGCCTAGGTAACCTATGACATCAGAACCTCGTTCGCGTTCACCAGGAATGACAGTTATTTTCTGTTCAACGCCTTGGCGCTCTATGGTTAAGGTTAACCCCACACCCGGCGACTCAGCAATCGTTGCAGTCAACTGCTGCCAGCTTTGTAGCGGCTGACCATTAAGCTCAGTCACCTTATCGCCCGCTTTAAGACCCGCTCGTTGCGCCGGTGAGTCATCAACAACCTGCGCCAACGTCGTCGAGACATTGGGTCGGAATACTTGAATTCCCAAGCTACCAAAGGTGGTTTCGGTTTCCGGATCAAACTGCCAATCTTCAATATTCAAGGTTTTCTGCTGTAACTGACCCTCGGGGCTACGCACGGTTATTGATAGTTGGTCGTTACCAATCGCACTCATCAAACCGAGTTGAACCTGTTGCCAGTCATACGCCTCGACATCATCAACTTTAACAATCTCGCTGCCTTCAACAAACTGTGCCTGGGCGGCAATGGATCCTGGCTGAACCTCTCCAATGATCGGCTTTACCGTGGGCACCCCAATACCAAACATCAGCCATAATACTGCGATAGCGAGAATAAAATTCGCAATCGGCCCGGCGGCGACAATCGCAAAACGCTTATAAACCGACTGCGCATTGAAAGATAGATGCTTATCTTGTTCACTGACTTCATCAACGCGTTCGTCAAGCATCCGGACGTAGCCACCTAAGGGGATAATACCCACTTGATACTGCGTACCATCACGCGCCACTCGAGACCAGATTGCTTTACCAAAACCCACTGAGTACGTGAGCACTTTCACCCCACAACGACGGGCGACCCAAAAGTGACCAAATTCGTGAAACGAAACCAAAATACCTAAGGTGACCACAAATGATGCGGCGTACCATAACCAATCAAGCATAAACAACTTGCTCCACGCGTTGTGATGCGGCGCTACGCGCCTGCGAATCAATAGCCATGAGTGCTTCTACAGAATCAACATTGATGCATTCTAGATTCTGTAACGCCGCGTCACATACCTCAGCAATATCTGTAAAGCGAATCTGTCGTTGCAAAAACGCAGCGACCGCTACTTCATTAGCAGCGTTTAAGGTCGTCGTAGCAGACTGCCCAGCCCAGCAGCTCTCTATTGCCAATTTAAGACAAGGATACCGATTGAAGTCGACCGGCATGAAAGTCAGCTCGCTGAGCGCCATAAAGTCGAGTCCTTTAACGCCACTGCGAATACGTTCGGGGAAGCCTAATACATGAGCGATGGGCGTGCGCATATCCGGCTCTCCCATTTGAGCGATCACCGAGCCATCAATATATTGAACCATGGAATGAATCACGCTCTGTGGGTGAATCAGGATATCCAACTGCTCCCGTTGACAATTAAATAGCCAGCGCGCCTCAATATACTCAAGTCCCTTGTTTAACATGGTTGCAGAGTCAACAGATATCTTCTGCCCCATCGACCAATTAGGATGATTGCACGCTTGCTCAGGTGTTTGTTGTGACAGCGCCTGAATCGGTGTATGACGGAAAGGACCGCCTGAGCCAGTTAGCAATAATTTATCAATACCATGCTCGTTCAGTTGCATGTGACCTACTTGCTGCTGAGCCAAGTCAGGCAAGCACTGGAATATTGCGTTGTGCTCAGAGTCTACTGGAAGAATTTGCGCACCGCTCTGACGCGCAGCATTGATAAATAGCTCTCCACTGACAACCAAGGCTTCCTTATTGGCAAGCAACACACGTTTACCTTGGTTTATCGCAGCGAGCGTAGGCGCTAAACCTGCGGCTCCAACAATAGCCGCCATGACGACATCGACCTCAGCGCATCCACTCACTTCAGTTAATGCCTGTTCACCCGCAAGCACTTCTGTTTTGACATCAACGGGCAATTGGCTACGTAATTGTTCAGCGGCACCTGAATCAACCATAACCGCATATTGAGGCATATAACGGCACACAATCTCCAGCATCGCATTCACGTTGCCATTGGCCGTCACAGCGAACAATGAATAGCTCTCGGGATGTCGGGCGACAACATCCAACGTATTCTGACCGATAGACCCCGTCGCGCCTAGAATTGTAATCGACTGACTCATACTTACCGTAAAAACTCCAAGTATGCGAGGGTAAATACTGGCACAGCCGCGGTTAGACTGTCGATGCGGTCCAAAATACCGCCATGACCCGGCAAAATCGAGCCACTGTCTTTGACACCCGCACTGCGTTTAAACATGCTTTCGTTCAAATCACCAAAAACCGATGCGACCACCGTAAATAAGCCAGTGAGGTAATAACCTGTAAATTGGTCGGCTGGGATTTGTGTCCAATGTGAAACCACCATCATGACAATGAATGCCAGTGTTACGCCACCGCACAACCCTTCCATCGTTTTACCTGGACTCACAGCCGGCATCATTTTATTGCGGCCGTAACGAACCCCGGCGAAGTAGGCACCAACGTCAGCTGCCCAAACAAGCAACAAAATGAATAGCACCACCCAACCACCAAAGTACGGTTGCACATCAATGTTGATTGAGCGCACTGTAACCAACGCTGCCCAAGTCGGCACAAAAATTAACATGCCAAAAATGCCGACTATCGAGCGTGTGCGCGACCACATCCGACGACTCGATGGGTAGTTAACTACGAGTGCTAATGCACACACCCACCAAACACCACCTGCTGCGATGGTGGCATAAATGATGTTATTCAGCGTTCCAGATTGCCAGAGATGTTCAAAAGGCACCGCTAGGCTTAGCGCACCAATGATAATACCGATCCCCGCAGTGTAGGCAATGCGCGAGCGCGTTTTGGTCAGCCCCATGAGTGGTGCCCACTCCCAAGCACCGAGCATAAGCACGGCCTGAATGAATAAGGAGAAACCCCACAGCGGCAATAAGAACACTGCATAGAGTGCGACAGGTATTAAAATAACGGCTGTCAAAATTCGTTGTTTAAGCAAAAATTTAGTCCTCTACACGCGCATTCATTGTTTCGACGAGTTTATCGAGTTGTTCACTGGTGAGTCCATAACGGCGTTCACGGCGAGCAAACTCAGCAATCGCATTTGCAAATGCCTGATCGTCAAAGTCGGGCCATAATATCGGGGTAAAGTAAAATTCTGCATACGCTATTTGCCATAGCAAGAAATTACTGACCCTCTGCTCTCCGCCTGTACGAATGAGCAAATCAGGTTTTGGCTGGTCGGCTAAACATAAATAACGTTCGAATGTACGCTCATCAATATCCGATGGCACTAGCTCATTTCGCGTAACCGCCTCTGCAAGTTGCCGTGATGCTTGAGCAATGTCCCACTGACCACCGTAATTAGCTGCCACATTCAAGGTCATACCTTGGCAGTCAGATGTCATCGCCTCAGCCTTATCGATGTGCTTGCGCAAACGGCTTGAAAATTGTGACTTATCGCCAATAATCCGAAGCTTTATATCGTTTTGCTTGAGTTTATCAGCTTCTTTCTTTAACACATTGACGAAAAGTTCCATTAACAATGAAACTTCTGTTGCTGGTCGATTCCAATTTTCACTGCTAAAAGCAAACAAGGTCAGTGATTCGATTCCGTTGCGACGCGCAAAGCTCACGGTGTTTCTAACCGCTTCAGCGCCCTTTTTATGACCAAAGGTTCGACGTTTGCCCTGTTGTTTTGCCCAACGCCCGTTACCGTCCATGATGATGGCGACATGCTTGGGTATGACTTGTTGTATTGTTGGAGATTGCTTCATGCTGTCCGCCAATAATTAAAACGCCGCATAGATACTACACGGCGTCATCTAGAGCACGAAATGGAATTAAACTTCCATCAAGTCCTGTTCTTTTGCTTTAAGCGACTCGTCGATTTTTTTAACGTACGTGTCGGTAAGCTTTTGGACATCGTCCTCTGCCGAGTGTTCCTCGTCCTCGGTGATTTCTTTCTCTTTCAAAAGCTCTTTCAAGTCATTATTCGCATCACGACGGATATTACGGACCGCTACGCGTGCTTGTTCGGCCTCTGCACGTACGATCTTGACCAAGTCACGGCGGCGTTCTTCGGTCAAAGGAGGTAGTGGGATACGAATCACAGCACCTGCCGACGCAGGGTTTAAACCCAAATCAGAGGTTAAAATGGCTTTTTCGACCGCTTGAGCAGAAGACTTGTCAAACACGGTCAATGCCAATGTCCGAGAGTCTTCCGTGGTAATGTTAGCGAGCTGCTTAAGCGGCGTATCCACACCGTAATAGTTAACCATAACACTATCAAGGATGCTTGGATGAGCACGCCCTGTGCGTACTTTAGACATTTGACTGCGAAGCGATTCTACGCTTTTTTCCATACGCTCTTTTGCGTCTTTAATAATATCGTTAATCACTGTATTTACCCTTTCTATTTCGATTATTCAGCGTCTTTGCTAATTAGTGTACCTTCTTCTTCGCCTAGAATCACGGATCTCAATGCACCCGGCTTGTTCATGTTGAAAACACGAATCGGTAATTCATGATCACGTGCCAGTGTAAAGGCGGCAAGGTCCATCACTTTTAACTGCTGCTGAAGCACATCTTGATAATTAATATGGCGATACAACGTGGCATCGGGATTACTGACGGGATCGTCAGAGTATACCCCATCAACCTTAGTACCTTTTAGTACGATGTCAGCTTCGATCTCAATGCCGCGTAAACACGCTGCAGAGTCGGTAGTGAAAAATGGGTTGCCGGTACCCGCTGAGAAAATAACGACACGCCCTGATTTAAGCAAGCTAATGGCTTCGGCCCAGTTATAGCTGTCGCACACGCCAGTCAGTTCAATTGCAGACATCAAACGCGCATTGACAAAAGCGCGGTGCAGCGCATCACGCATGGCTAAACCATTCATTACTGTTGCAAGCATTCCCATGTGGTCACCAACCACTCGGTTCATTCCGGCTTTTGCAAGACCTTCGCCGCGGAATAAATTACCACCACCGATGACCAGTCCGACCTGAACCCCGAGTTCAACCAGCTCTTTAATTTCTTGAGCCATGCGATCCAGAACTTTTGCGTCGATGCCAAAAGGCTCATCGCCCATTAACGCTTCACCGCTGAGTTTTAAAAGAATACGTCGATATGTTGGTTTTGGGTGGGTACTCATGCTTGCCTCTCAATATCCATTTTTCTAAAAAAAACCGCGTCCTGAACGCTCAAGACGCGGTTTCTATTACTCACATTGGGGTTGTGGACCCTGGCACAAAGAATTAACCTTTGCTTGCCGCCGCCACTTGAGCTTGTACTTCAGAAGCAAAATCTTCTTCTTTACGCTCAATACCTTCGCCCACTTCAAAGCGTACGAATGTAACTACGTCTGCACCCGCTTGCTTAAGCAGTTCGCCAACAGTCATTGAAGGATCTTTTACGAACGGCTGACCAGTCAGACTGATCTCACCCGTAAATTTACGCATACGACCTTCGACCATTTTCTCAGCGATTTCTTTTGGTTTACCGCTTTGCATTGCGATATCAACCTGAATAGCACGTTCTTTTTCAACGACTTCAGCGTCAACATCTTCAGGCTTAACGAACTGAGGACTGCTCGCAGCAACATGCATACACAAGTCGCGCGCTAAGTCTTCGTCGCCGCCATTTAATGCAACAGCTACACCAATACGTGCACCGTGAGTGTAAGTAGCAACAGTGTCGCCTTCTTCAATCGTCTTAACACGACGTACGTTCATGTTTTCGCCGATTTTAGCAACAAGGTCTTCACGGGTTTTCTCAACAGTTTCGCCGCCGATGTCAGTTGCTTTCAACTGTTCAACATCGTTTTCTTTGCTAGCGAACGCTGCGTTGATAACTTTCTCGCCAAATGCCAAGAAGCTGTCATCGCGTGCAACAAAGTCAGTTTCGCAGTTAAGCTCAACGAGTGTCGCTTGGTTGCCTTCAGACTTAACCAAGATAACGCCTTCAGCCGCAACACGGCCGGCTTTCTTGGCCGCTTTTGCTTGACCGCTTTTACGCATTAGCTCGATTGCAGCTTCCATGTCGCCGTCAACTTCTTGCAATGCCTTCTTGCAGTCCATCATACCAGCGCCTGTGCGCTCGCGAAGTTCTTTTACCTGAGCAGCAGTAATTGCCATGGTTAGATCCTCAATTATTCGGTAGCTTCAACAAAATCGTCAGCGTCTTTAGCTTCTACTGGCGCTGATTTAGCTTCTTTGATCGCGTCTGCTGCAGCATTCAAATACAATTGTACTGCGCGGATTGCGTCATCGTTACCTGGGATAACGTAGTCAACGCCATCTGGATCTGAGTTAGTATCAACAACAGAAACAACTGGGATACCTAAGTTGTTTGCTTCTTTAATCGCAATGTGCTCGTGATCAGCGTCGATTACGAACAATACGTCAGGCAAGCCGCCCATGTTTTTGATACCGCCAAGGCCTTTTTCAAGCTTTTCCATTTCGCGGGTGTTAACCAACGCTTCTTTTTTGGTTAGCTTGTCGAAAGTACCGTCTTGGCTCATAGTTTCAAGATCTTTCAAACGCTTGATTGATTGACGAACTGTTTTCCAGTTAGTCAACATACCACCTAACCAACGGTGATTTACGAAGTACTGACCACAGCTCAATGCTGCTTCCTTTACAGGCTCAGCGGCTGCACGTTTAGTACCAACGAACAAGATTTTACCTTTGTTTGAAGCAACGTGCTGCATGTAGCTCAACGCGTCGTTGAACATAGGCACTGTTTTTTCAAGGTTGATGATGTGGATCTTGTTGCGAGCGCCAAAAATGAAAGGCTTCATTTTTGGATTCCAGAAACGAGTTTGGTGACCGAAGTGGACACCTGCTTTCAGCATGTCACGCATTGACACGTTTGCCATAATACTTTTCCTTTTGTAGGGGTTAAGCCTCCATATACCCCATAGCACGACCCGCTTGGGCACCCCGTGATATGTGTCGATATATGTGTGGTTTAAATTTAAAGTGAATTTTTGCTTTCAAAAAGCGCGCATTTTATACCACATCCTGCGCCACGGCGCAATCACAATAGACGAAAAAGGCACGCGCAGATCCGTATCACAGCATGGCTAAGCGGCGCTTAAATTGGTAGACTGCGTGAACGATTATAAAAGTAGCCAATTTAAGAGACCGTATTTAATGAGTATATCGATAAAAACGCCAGAAGAAATCGAGAAAATGCGCGCTGCGGGCCGCTTAGCCGCCAGTGTATTAGAAATGATTGGTGAGTACGTGAAACCGGGGGTTACGACCGAAGAGTTGGACCAGGTTTGTCACGACTACATTGTTGCGCACAACGCCTACCCCGCACCACTTAATTATCACGGCTTCCCAAAATCGATTTGTACTTCGGTAAACCATTGTGTGTGCCACGGTATCCCGGGTCCTAAAAAATTAAAAGAAGGCGACATCATGAATATCGATGTCACTGTTAAGCTTGATGGTTATCACGGCGACACATCAAAGATGTTTATCGTGGGCAAACCGTCTATTTTGGCTGATCGCCTTGTTCGCACAACACAAGAGTCGCTTTATAAAGCGATTAAGATGGTCAAGCCAGGTATTCGTTTGGGTGATTTCGCCGAGGTGATTCAAAAGTTTGCTGAGCAGCATAACTACTCTATTGTTAGAGAATACTGCGGTCACGGTATTGGTGCCGTATTCCATGAGGAACCTCAAGTGCTCCATTATGGCAAAGCGGGTACCGGCGAAGTGTTAGAACCCGGTATGTGTTTTACTATTGAGCCGATGCTTAATGCAGGTAAACGCCATACTAAGTTAATGAAAGATGGATGGACAGTGCTCACTAAAGACCGCAGTCTGAGCGCACAGTGGGAACATACATTGCTGGTCACCGAAGATGGTGTCGAAGTATTAACATTGCGTGAAGAAGAAACTGAATTGCCACGAGTAATTCATCATAGCGAATAACACGATGAACACTGAGCAAGCGGACTTTTATGCACATTGGCCCACCTCAGACATGCCGTTTGAGGCAAGTGCTTATCGCGATCTCATTGCTCATTACCACCGCTGGTCCGAGGGGCATTTTGTTACAGCCGATATCGATGAACTGATCCACCATCGTGCACAGTTTTTTGATCAATTATTGGCTGAGCTTTGGCAACGTTTTGAGTTCACCGACGAGCCGATGGCGCTGATTGCGGTGGGTGGCTATGGACGGCATACATTGCATCCGGGCTCAGATATCGACTTATTAATATTGGTTGATTGTGAAGACACGCTCGGTCGCTGTGCGGTGTCCGAATTTGTCACATTTTTATGGGATTTACATCTTGATGTAGGTCATTCCGTGCGTACGGTGTCACAGTGTTTGAGCGCTGCTGCTGAAGACATTACCACGGCCACAAACCTTATCGAAAGTCGTCCTGTCACAGGTGATGAAGCGCTCATCCGCGACTACGAGCATCAACTGCTCGCTGACTTCCCGTGGTCAAGCCGCGATTTCTACCAAGCAAAACTCGATGAACAAAAACAACGCCACCAACAGTACCATGGTACGTCTTACAATCTTGAACCGAATATAAAATCGAGTCCAGGTGGATTGCGCGATATTCAAACTATCGGTTGGATCGCCAAACGGCATTTCCAAACCCACTCGGACGAGAGCTTGGTCGAATTTGGTTACATGACCGCAGATGAATTCGTCGAATTGCGCGAGTGCATGAATTGGCTTTGGCGTATTCGTTTTGCCTTGCACCTCGAGGTGGGCAAACGTGAAGATCGTCTACTGTTTGATTTTCAACCAGGCGTCGCGGTACGCCTGGGCTACGGCAACGAGGGAAAGCATTCGGTCGAGCTGATGATGAAGGATTATTTTAAAGTGGTACTGCGTGTCAGCGAGTTGAATCAAATGTTACTGCAATTTTTTCAGCAAGCTATCCTGAATCCGCAAGACCTGCATCATACTGTAGATATTGATGAGCATTTTGCCATTAATCAGCACTTACTCAGCGCTCGTCACGATGAAGTATTCGAGGACCATAGCCAAATTATTCGGGCATTTGTCATTATTGCTGAGCACCCAGAAATTGAAGGTATTCACTCGCATACCATTCGTCAGTTGCGCAATGCACGAGCGCAACTGAGTGAACCCTTAAGCTACGACCCGGATTGTCGCTTTTGGTTTAAACGACTGATAGAGCATCCAGCCGGATGCGGCCGTGGCTTTGCATTAATGCATCATCATGGCGTCATAGCAAGTTACTTACCTCAGTGGCAACAGATTGTAGGACAAATGCAATTTGACCTTTTTCATGCCTACACCGTCGATGAACACACGTTTCGTTTAGTACGCAACCTTTACCGTTTTTCAGACCCTGAGTATGCGGGGCAGTTTCCCTTGTGCGAAGAACGTATTGCGCAAATGACACGTCGCCACTGTTTATATCTCGCAGGGATATTCCATGATATCGCCAAAGGCCGCGGTGGTGATCACTCTGAACTCGGCGCGATGGATGCCAGCAACTTTTGTCTACAGCATCGATACAGTCAGGCGGATAGCGATTTAATTAGCTGGCTAGTTGAGCACCATTTAACCATGTCGGTCACTGCACAAAAACGTGATATTCATGATCCTGAAGTGATTCAGGAATTCGCCAATATTGTGGATACGGTCGAACGACTCGACTTTCTCTATTGTCTCACCGTAGCGGATATTCGTGCGACTAATCATTCACTGTGGAATAACTGGAAAGCAACCTTACTCGAAGAGTTGTATAATGCTACACGTTATTTATTAGAACAAAACAGTAGTAAACCGACGCTCGACGTGCGTGATAAAATCCAGCAAAATAAAGCGAATGCAATGGCTTTATTACTAAGTGGCGGGTATGAAAAAGAAGCCATTCTTGCACTTTGGGGCCGCTTTACAGCGGACTATTTTTTCCGCCACACGGCTGAGCAAATTAGTTGGCACTCCCAGCATATTTTGCAACTTAAAGATGATGAACTTCCATTAATTTTGATAGGTGATGAAAACAACTATGGTACAACCGAGCTGTTCGTCTATCACCACGACGAAGGACACCTTTTTGCTGCCGTGGCGGGCGTGCTTGACAGCCAACAGTTGAATATCTTAGACGCGCAAATACTGGCGACTCGAGATGGTTTTGTGATGGATACCTTCGTACTGTTGCAACGAAATGGTAAACCGTTGACCGAGGCACGTCGCATTGAGGAGGTAAAACAACACCTGCTTGATGTCTTACATAAGCGTCGTAAAGTACCTAAGAATAATCGGCCGCTATCACGTCGGTTGAAGAACTTTAGTGTCAAGACACAAGTGAATTTCTTGCCAGCAAAACATCGCGGGCGCACCACCTTCGAGTTGGTGGCGCTGGATAGGCCTGGTTTGGTTGCCCGCTTGGCGGCTATTTTACAACGTTTAGATGTTAGCTTATTGGCTGCTAAAATCACGACTATCGGTGAGCAGGCAGAAGATTTATTTATTGTTTCGTCGAGTCGTGGAGAAGCCCTTTCCGACGAGCAGAAGTTGACGCTTAAACAACAAATTATCAATGATTTAGATGGATAACGAGGCAAACATGTCGTTTGAAAAATATAAAAAGTTAATTAATGATGCCTTTGAGCAACGTGACCAAATTTCTCCCCGTACCGATGATGATGAGCTACGTGAAGTCGTCCGCTATATCATTGATGAAATCGACCGCGGTGAATTGCGTGTCGCGGAAAAAGTGTCAGGCGAATGGATCGTTCATCAATGGCTAAAAAAGGCAGTGTTATTATCGTTTAGACTGAACGACAACGACCTTATCGAAGGCGGCGAAACCCGTTTTTGGGACAAAGTGCCAGCAAAATTCGCCGACTACGACAGCGCTCGATTCCGCGCCGAAGGTATGCGCGTTGTTCCGCCAGCAATGGTTCGTAAGGGTGCCTTTATTGGCCGCAACGTCGTTGTCATGCCAAGTTATGTGAATATTGGCGCCTACGTCGGCGACGGCAGCATGGTAGATACTTGGGCAACGGTGGGTTCGTGTGCACAAATTGGTAAAAATGTGCATTTATCTGGCGGTGTCGGTATTGGCGGAGTCCTTGAACCATTGCAAGCGAACCCAACCATTATTGAGGATAACTGCTTCATCGGTGCGCGTTCTGAAATCGTTGAAGGTGTCATTGTTGAGGAAGGTGCTGTGATTTCAATGGGCGTTTATATCGGTCAAAGTACGCGCATCTACGACCGTGAAAACGACAAAATTATTTACGGGCGCGTTCCTGCAGGTGCTGTTGTTGTCCCTGGCGCGTTACCTTCGGCGGATGGCTCACACAGTCTTTACGCCGCGATCATTGTGAAACGTGTCGACGCTAAGACACGCGCAAAAGTTGGTATTAACGCACTCTTGCGCAGCGCAGAATAAGATCTATATGAGCTCACTCAACGCCCGTTACTGATGAAACGGGCGTTGTAATAGTTCTGGAACCTCGATCTCAATGCTCAGCTGTTTGCTCGTCACCGGATGTTGAAATTCGATTGCGGTCGCTGCTAATAGCAAGCGGTGACAGTCAAAGTAGTCTCGGAAAAAGCGATTATGTCGCCCCTCCCCATGTCGAGTATCACCAATAATCGGATGCCTAATGTGTGACATATGCCGGCGTAACTGATGCTTACGCCCCGTTTTAGGCATGAGTTTCACCAGTGAGTAGCGGCTCGTATCATGTTTTTTACTGACTTTGAAAGGCAGTTCGATGCGGTCAATACAGCTGTACTCTGTGACAGCATCCTGAGCCGGCTTATCGGCTTGTGCCTGTTTATCAGCAATTTTGTCATGCTCTTCTTTCAGCGCATAATCAATGATGCCAGCATCATCGACATAACCCCGTACGACGGCATGATAAGTTTTTTTAATGTCACGCTCAGCAAACTGTTCGTTAAGCGCACGCGCGATATCCGAAGATAGCGCAAACACCAATAAACCAGATGTCGGTCGGTCAAGTCGGTGCACGGGAAAAACATGCTGCCCGAGTTGGTCTCGGAGCATCTGCATAGCAAACTGTTTTGCATCCGAGGCGATCCAACTACGATGCACCAATAAACCGCTGGGCTTGTCGATTACCACGAGGTACTCGTCTTGATAGACGATCGTTAATAACTCGGAGTCAAACATCGTCTTGTAGCGGATCTGAGCCGCTTAACAGGACATCAAATTCACGAATTAATTCGATGAGTTGCTCATGTTGTTCGATCGCATTGCGATAGGAGTGTGCTGCCATCGGACTGACCGCGATCGAGTCAGGTAACGGCTGCTTTGCATCGATCAATGACCACATTCGCGGTATCATAATGAATTGTAGCCATTGGTGAAACTCGAGGGTATCCATGGCGAAAGGTTGCTGGCTATCCAGCGCGTCAACGGGCGGCTGGTCGGATTGCCAGAGGCCCAAGCTGTTCAATTCTCGCTCAATACGATCGAGTAGCCGAGCCGCTTTTTGATACTGCTCCATCGGAGACTCCATTACCACATTAGGTTTGATAACCGATATAATGGCGACAATACTGATTGAAAATTGAATGAAATTCAAGCGCGGAGAAATTTAGTGACTGATAAGATAGCAACCATTGGTGAGTTTTTAGCAGCCGGTAACACCGAGTTTCAGGTCTTCGATTTAGGTCGACGGCTCAGCGAAATTCCATTAGAGACGTTTGCTGCGATTGAACATCAACAGCAGCCTCACCCGTTTCCGCTTGCTCATCACGCGCACTTGGCTATTCTATTTCGTCATAAAAGTGAACCTCAGCAGGATTATCTTTGGTTTTTAAAGTTTCCACTCGATGAACGCGGACTCCTGAACCTTGCAGCGCGTGACCAATATCTTGAATATGTTGTATCCGCGTTAGGTCAGCAAATCACGGATGCGCTAACCGAACAACAAGAAGAGCAGCTAAAGCATAACCCCTACTTATTCACTCCGAGCGAAACTCAACGCGCAGCGCTACACGCACGTATCTCAACTCAGCGACAAGCTGCGCCGAGTCAATATTTTGATACTACATTTGAATACTTAATGGGTAAGCACTCTGATTGGCAGCATATCGGCGTACAAGGATTACACGATTGTGCCGCTCGTTTAATGAATCTGCCTGAACTAGCAACCGCGATTACTGAGCGTTATAAAGACTATGCGCCCACGGTACAACGCTACCTCGCGGAAGCGCTCGAGCAACATTCAATACCCGCAAAGTTACGCGACTTCTACCTGAACGAGTTGACCGAAGCAAACGAAACACGAGCTTTGTATGCCCTTCGCGCCTTAGCGAGTGTGAGCAACGATAAGCGCCTACAAAAAGTATTACTGACATTGTTAAAGCAACCCGTCGACGCCAATACTTTAACGGTGTTAGGGGCTCGTTTGTGGCCCGCTCTACAGGATAATAAGTTACTTGAATGCTATCTCGAGCGCATCGCTGAGCTTGAGCAACCATGGTTTCAAGCGTTATTCGAGGACGCTGCGTCATTGCCAGAATTACGCCCTTTGGTACTGCGTAAAATAGCCCAAAATGATATATCGGAAAGAGTAAAGCAGCAGCTACTTCAACTTAAGGCTCGGCAAACATCATGATTACTCTATTCGATGTCCTGTTGTTTTTATTATTGCTGTGTGTTGCTTGGTTGTTCTGGCAACACCGACGTCAAACAGAGCACGCTTATCAGCACGCGCTTTGGTACTGCAAGCAACAAAGGCTGCAAATGTTAGATTTAGAAAAGGTCAGCACGCGCTGGTCTTTTAAAGGGCGTCAACCGGGCTGGCGCAGCTGTTTCATTATGGGCTTTAGCAGTGACGGCACTTCACGTTACGAAGGAACCTTGACCCTGCACAACAGCCAATTGATCGCCGTCGACCTGCCCCCTTTTCGTGAGCCCAATTAGTCGACATCGAGGGTCAGCAGTGCGCCAGGTACGTCATGAACGTCGAGCGCGTGCTGCTGAGAAAACCCACAATGACTGAAAAACTGATGCTGTTGCTGGTCAGAAATAAATACCGCTAACTGGTTAACGCCACCGCGTTCAACACTTTCCTGCAGCGCAGCTTGACATAATAACCGTCCGATCCCTTGCTGCTGATACTGTTCGGCGACACCAATGAAAGAAATCAAATAGCACGGCTGATCTTTAAGTAAGGACTTAATTTGGCGTTCTTTTTCAAGCACATAGCGTGTACTTATCCAACCTGCAGTCAGTAACATCGAAATGTACCAGTTCCAACGACTGGTTGGCCCAAACTGCTGTTCAACTTTTGATAGGCACACTACGCCTAGTAGCACATCGTCATGCATGGCGGCAATAATGGGCTGCTCGTTATCCCATTGAGCGATCAGTTCCTCGCGTATTGCTGCTCGCAAACGCTTTTCATAATCCGCTTTATCGGCTTGAAAGATACGCTGCATAAGCGCATCGTTTTGGTAGGTTTGAAACAATAAGGACGCTACGCTATTGAGCTGGCATACATCCAGTTCTACAAGCTCAACGTCCTGTGTTGATACGGCAACTTCGGTTGGCATAGCAGCTCTCCTGTTAAAATAGTGCGCTATCACCAACCTACTCCGATTACATTACCTTGTCGAGTGCCATCTGCCCCGTCCCAATTAGCGACCCGTTTTTGAACACAATCGGAGTACACTCATCTTTTGTGGTCATACCGTCAGCATGAACACGCTGCGTGCGATAGAAAAGGACTTGGTACTCATTATTGTCTTCAATCCAGCGTTCACTAAAATCAGGTGTGCCGAGATCATTGCGAACCGATTCAAAGTCAGCGTTTAAGTTAAGTTTAGCAATCGCCTGGCGGTTGCCCCGCTCATCGTGAATTTGATCGTACTGCGGATCGTCTTTATCCCAGCTAGGCTCACTAACAACAATACAACCCGATAGTGAAAGGGTCATCATTCCTGCGAGTCCCATCAATGCAAGCTTTCTGAATTCCATTACCAATCTCCGATTTCTAGTTATTTTATGAATTGTGCTTATTAGGCGCACTCACCACAATTTAAGCAAAAAACAGGCCAAATTGGTAAAACTCTGTTTTTGTTGACTTTATTGTTTCTTCAAGGACACCCGAGCTACCAATAGTTAGTCATTTTCACCACAATATGGCTGACAATGTGACAAAAAGGTAGCGAGATCGACTGCTAAGGTTTGGTGTTGTGGCTTCCCTAACCATTCCAGTGCAACCTCACCCGTCGAGTTATCGAGCGAAACCAAACAATCGTCGTGCGCATGTAAAATACCGATAAAAATCGTGATGGGCTGCTTCAACTTGCGCTTCATCAAAATGTGCCCCGTCAGATTTTGCAACAGCCTTTCAGAATCCTCTTGGCATTGAGGCATCAATAATTCAAAATGAATCGGCGGCGTTGTCTCATCCGCCGAAAAAGTGAGGCTGAGATCACCGCTGAACCAATCCCCAAAAAGCCGCTTTACACTGTCATGAAATCGCATAGCTAATGCAGACTCGAGAGCCGTAAAATCTTGTGCTTCGTCTCGCTGTACGGGTCGCCAGATAACCTGTTCTTCACCCATCCGTTGCTGGTATATCTCGGCATCCCACTCGTCCACCCACTCGGTTTGGGGTTCGGGGTTAGCTTGCATATAGCGCTCTAGCAAAGCGCTAACGGCGTGCTCGGTCGATACTTCGTTCATCTGGTGCATTTCCTTTTAACCGCGTAAAATAGGTGTAATTCATTTAGTTTATCATGGAGCGCATCAATGCAAACAAGCGACCCGCTCGCACACCTAAATTTGGGTAAAGCAACCGACTACCCAACCACCTATGATCCGAGCCAGTTACAGCCAGTTGCTCGCGAGCTTAATCGCACACCCATTGGTGTTACCGAGGACCTGCCCTTTAATGGTCACGACGACTGGACGGGTTATGAAGTATCTTGGTTAAATAGCAAAGGGTTACCCCAAGTGGCGATCGCGGAATTTTCTGTACCCTGCGACAGCCCTCATTTAATTGAGTCAAAGTCGTTCAAGCTTTATTTAAATAGTTTTAACGAAAGTCGATTTGATGATTGGCAAACAGTAGCGGATGTCATGCAACATGATTTATCAGCCTGTGCAGGCGCAGATGTCATGGTCAGCCTGAGCTCGTTAGATGAATATACCAATCTTCCGATTGGCGACTTGCCAGGAACCTGTATTGATAATCAAGACATCGCGATAGACACCTATGACTACCAACCGGCCCTACTCAAAGTCGAGCCGCAAGTAGTTGAGTCGTTAACGGTACATAGTCATCTACTTAAATCAAACTGTTTGATAACCAATCAGCCGGATTGGGGATCTGTATATATTCACGGGACAGGTCCGCAACTTGATCAAGCGAGCTTGCTGCGTTACCTCGTCAGCTTCCGCCGTCATAACGAATTTCACGAACAGTGTGTTGAGCGCATTTTTATGGATTTGCAACGTTTAGGCTTTTCGAAGCTCACCGTTTATGCGCGATATACACGCCGTGGCGGCTTAGATATCAATCCGTTCCGTTCTAACTTTGAAACGGCGCCACCCAGTGGGCAGCGCCTGGCTCGACAATAGTCTTAGCTCGCATTCGGGTGTGGAATTTGCAGCCACTGTAAAAAACGTGCCTTCTGTTTAGCAGAAGGATTTTCTACTGGCACAATTTTCGCGCCCGTATGCTGTTCTTCACCTAATATCAGCTCAGCGGTATGAAGTTGGTCACGACGGAAGAATGTGACCTCAACGGTATCGCCGACTTCGCGCTCTTGCAACGCTTCTTCGAAACGTCCGCCCGCTGCGCGTTTACCATCATACGCAACAATCACATCGCCTGGAGTGAAACCTGCGTCCCAAGCAGGCGAACCACGTTCAACCTGTATCAGTTCGATACCTTCATCTGCGGCTTTGCCGCGCCAGCCCGCCCACGGCTTTTGCTCGTCAGCAGAAGCAAATGTCAGCTCCATACCCACGGTGTTTAATAACTCATCAAACTGAATATTAGCAACCGGCGAGTTAACGTGTTCATCCCACCATTGTTGCCATGACTGACCGGTGAGCTCATCTAAAATGGCGACAACATCGGCACTATTAAAGCCTTCCTCGTCGGCATCAAAGCGTTGATAAAGTGCATTATGGACATCGCGATAAGTCACCTCGCCATCGGTACGTTCAATTAACGCCAGATCTAGCACCCATGAAACCATTGCGCCTTCTGAGTATATATTCACTGAGAAGTTGTGCGCGCGATCACCGTACTGGTCACTCCATGCTTCAAACGAGGCTTCTGCCACTGACATGATTTCGCGCCCAGGTTTGCCGTAGTAACGCTCAATCCCCGAAGCCACACGTTCAAAATATTCATCCGTTGTCATAATATCAGCTTGCATCAACAAGTGATTTTGGAAATAACTTGTTGATCCTTCGGCCAACCAAAAAAGATCCGTGTAGTTCTCCTTTTGATAATCATAAGGAACCAAAGCCTCGGGACGATACGCTTTAACGTTCCAAGTATGGATGAGTTCGTGAGAGGCGGTTGATAGGAAGCTAAGGTAGTCATCTCGGCTTGCATAGCTGTAACGTGGTCGCTGAATAATGGTCGAATTGCGGTGTTCGGTTGCACCACCGGCGCCTGACGTTGCGTGGATCATAAAGACATAACGCTCATACGGGTGACCTCGCCAAATATTCTGCGACTGTTGCACCAGTTTCTCTAAATCTTCGACGGTTTGTTCGGCATCGTAATTGCCTTCGCCCCAAAAGACGACTTCGTAATGACGATCATCGACCGTGAATTTATAAAGTTCGTTGATACCGGTCTCAATGGGTGAATCAACTAAGATATCCCAGTTATCCGCGACAAACGTATGCGCCCCTTCACTTTCCATGCCTGATACACTACGCCAATCGTCTTTCACATCAAGACTGACCGTAACCGGCTCAGCACGATAGGCGTCGGCATACATAAAGACCGCAGAGGCATCCAAGTAAGCATGCGAGTCATCGATATGACGACTACGACGTCCGAGTTGATTCGCATAAATTTGATAGTTTACTTTGACGTCATCGCCTTGTGCTGACTCAGGCAGATGAATGCGCCACGTGCTTTTATCAACCTTTTCCCAGTTTAGCGGCTCGCCCTCTTCCGAAGTAGCAGCGAAGTCACGCACGCCATTGGCTAGGTTTAATATACGATAATAACCCGTGCGCCAAGCAGGCATCTTAACGTCGATGTAACTGCTTTCAACATCTGGAAAAACAATATCCACTTGACCGGTATGGTGGGTCGGTTCGGTCAAATCAATGTGATAGTCAACATCAGCCCAAGCGGATGTTGATGCGCAAACGGCGAGCGCTAATAAAGATTTCTTAAACACATTAACTCCTTGTGATGAGTTCTCTTGTTCTAATTTTTACGCGTAAATAAGCAGCCTAAGCGTAGCATGATGTGACTTTGAGCGGGAGTCTGTGCGACTAGAGGTCAGTTTTTACCGTTTAATGATGTACGCAGAAATAAATTTTTACGTGCTTTCATCGAATATTTACAATCCTATGGTATACAATGAACGTATGACCAGAAAAGATACCCCGTGCGAGAGTGAGTTTTGAATCAATCGAATTCGGCCGAAGAAAAATTAGCAATTCTTGAAAAGCGACTCAATCAAACCATCCAGTCGCGCAAACAGCTCGAAGACGAATACCAACACGATTGGACTCATTTTTCAAACATGCTTACGCAGCTGTCTTATGCGTGTGGAGGCTTAGACCAGAACCTCGATAATTCGCTAACCAAGTTACGTGGTTTGCTGCAACGAAACAGTGGCATGGAACAGCTCAAGCCCGTCATGGCTGAATCAGAAACTCACATTCAATCGGTCACTCATCGTGTACAACGCAACTTAAAAGCGTCTCATGAAGCGACGCTCGAGGCCATTGGTTGGTTAAAAAAGCAACCGGCTCTGAATCAAGATGCCCGTGCCGAACTACAACGCATCATAGACTCAACGGAGTCGCAACATGTATCGGTGATGCACTATATTCCGCTGCTGATCAGTCTATTAAAATACTGCCAGCGATTAGGTCATGACATCGTAGAACAGCCCAAGCAAGATTACAGCCAAGAACAAAAAATCGTAGTAAAACTGATTGCCCAGTTAGAGTTTACCGGCTCGACCGAGCAACAACTTATTGCGCTCACACGGCAGTTTAAAGGAAAGTTGACTGCCACCGAACTACTAACGGCTATGGTCAGTTTGCTTGAGACCATTATCGACGGTGTCAATTTAGAGCGTCAATCTGCTCAAAATTTCCTACTTGAGATCTCACAAACTTTAGGCGCCGTTCAAGGCACATTAAGTCAGAGTGTTCAGGAGCGTAGCCACTACGAGAAAGATAATTCGACGCTCAATCAGCAGCTCAAGTCGAATGTTGATGAATTAAACGCTTCTGTACAGGGAGCACAGCACTTAGAAACACTTAAACAAGAAGTGGCGGGCCACTTGAACCGTCTCAATGAAACATTGCAAGAGAAGTTGGCTTTGGAAAACAAAGAGAGGCAGCAGTTTGAGCGTACAACGTCAAAACTGACAAGCAAGCTGACCCACTTCGAGCAGCAAGTGCATCATTACAAACAAAAATTAGCTGAGCAAAAATTTAAAAGTCTACAGGATAGTCTGACTAAACTGCCTAACAGAGCAGCGCTCGAAGAGCGTATGAGTGTTGAAGAACAGCGCTTTAAACGTACGCGAGAACCGTTGAGTATAGCCGTGTTAGATATCGACTTTTTTAAGCGGATCAACGACAATTTTGGCCACAGCGCAGGCGATAAAACGTTACAAGTGATTGCAAGTATGTTAAGAAAGGCAGTCAATGAAGCAGATTTTGTGTGTCGTTACGGTGGTGAGGAGTTCGTCATACTCTTCCCCAATACATCGATTACCGACGCGCAAGCACGTTTAGAAAAAGCGTGCGATCGTATCCGTAATATCCCTTTCAAATTTAGATCAGAAGATATTAGGATTACCGTATCGGTTGGGATCGCTGAACTACAGCAAGTCAACCAATCGTTAACCTCACTATTTGATGCAGCCGACAAAGCACTATACGAGGCTAAGAGAACAGGCAGGAATAAGATTGTGCTCGCCAGCGCTGTATCAGATTGAGGCAAATTGTTTAGGAGTAAGAAATAAGTAATGAAAGCAAGTATCTCACCTCAGGGAAGTATGTCCCTGCTATCACAATTAGAAATCGAACGATTAAAAGCATCATCCAACAGTCAACTATATAAGCTTTTTCGTAATTGCTGTTTAGCGGTACTGAACGCCGGTAGTCACACTGATAGTTCGGCTGATATTTATGACAGTTATAAAGACTTTGAAGTCAACATTATTCGTCGTGAGCGCGGTATTAAACTAGAACTCATTGAACCACCAGAAGAAGCCTTTGTTGATGGCGAAGTCATTGTCGGTATACGCGAGCTGCTCGAGTCTGTGTTACGCGATATTTTGTTCACCGGTGAGCGCTATTCAGAAACCGACTTAGAGCAAGCGGATAGTGCAACGTTAACACATGTGGTCTTTGATATTTTACGCAACGCACGGACGTTACGCCCGCAAGAAGAGCCCAACATGGTGGTTTGCTGGGGTGGCCACTCAATTAACGAAACCGAATATAAGTACACCAAAGAAGTCGGTTATCACGTGGGGTTGCGTGGACTGAACATCTGTACGGGCTGTGGTCCAGGCGCGATGAAAGGACCCATGAAAGGCGCAACCATAGGGCACGCCAAGCAACGTGTTGAAGGCGGCCGTTACTTAGGTTTAACAGAGCCTGGTATTATTGCAGCTGAGCCACCTAACCCGATCGTTAATGAACTTGTCATTTTACCCGACATTGAAAAACGTCTTGAGGCGTTTGTTCGCTGTGCTCATGGTATTGTTATATTCCCAGGTGGCGCAGGTACTGCGGAAGAACTGCTGTATTTGTTGGGTATCTTAATGCACCCGGACAATCAGCGCCAAAGCCTACCGGTTATTTTAACCGGTCCTGAGTCGTCACGAGCTTATTTCGAAGCACTTGACGAATTCATCGGCGCAACCATTGGTGATGAGGCGCGTCAGCTTTACAAAATAATTATTGATGATCCAGCCGCAGTCGCTCAGCACATGCATGCAGGCATGGCCGCGGTTAAACAATACCGCCGTGATTCAGGCGACGCGTATTATTTCAACTGGACCCTGAAAATTAACGAAGAGTTTCAACGTCCTTTCAGCCCGACTCACGAAAATGTTGCAGCGTTGAATTTACATCCTGAACAACCCAAAGAGCGTCTGGCGGCAGACTTACGTCGTGCGTTCTCAGCTATCGTCGCGGGCAATGTAAAAGACGAAGGTATTCGTCAGATACGGAAACACGGTGTGTTTAGTATTCACGGTGAACAACGTCTGATGAAACGTCTGGATGAGTTATTAAGAGCCTTTGTAGAACAAGGTCGCATGAAGCTCCCAGGCTCTGTCTACCACCCGTGTTACAAAGTCATAACGGATTAGTTTAATGCGCAAGCTGGCTTTGGTATTTATTGTCGGAATTGTCGGTTATATCGCTGTGTTAGGCTTGGTAAAGGTCTTTTATCAAGCTGATCCAGCCGATATGAAATGGCAAGAACGAGAAACTTACAATGCAATGCAAATTGGTCAGCTCGAATTAGGTATGTCTAAAGATCAGGTGATCCGTATGCTCGGGTCACCTGATATCAATGAAGCTAAAGAAACCTCACAAGGTGACCTCCATGTGTTGTTCTACCGCACGCACCATGTGACTTCTGATGGTATCACCACGAAAGATGAGTGCACCGCGCTCTTGTTCGAAGATAATCAATTGACGGCGTGGGGGTCTGGCGCTTACGACAGTTATAAAGGCACCCAATGAGTCGTCTAGAAGCCTTCTTAACTTCGTTTCGTCCTGCACTTAACCACCCTACTGCCGTTCATCTCTACGCTCATTGCAAAAACCTTGAGTATGAGCTCAGCGAATATCAGTGGCCCGATTATTTTGTCCTCTGGTCGAGTGAGCATCGCGTGCAGAAAATGGCGTACAGCCTTGCGTTACAAAGCGCAATTAATATGTTTCAGGTGTCATATAAGTTGGGGCTTGCGACTTCGTTCCGCCGTTTGCTGATGACAGCAGCCATGATTCGTTCGTTACCTGCACCGCTAAAAAACGCCAACCGACTGCAATCCCTCCTACTTAAAGCCTGTTTAGATGAATCTGCCGCATCGCACCACTATGCCTATCATCTTGTTGATTGGTCATTAAGGCTCGCGCAGTACCAACTCGGCTTGGATGGTAAAGGTGTTTTGAGCAAACTACTCACAGGCAAACGACACCCTTACTACTGGCCGCTGGCTGAGGCGCTGCCGCCATCCATCCCTGGTCGCATTGATGGTGACACGTTAGCGCGTGTTGTGGATCAAAAGCGATACAGCCCCTTGTACAAGCGTGAAGCATTAAAACCACCCAAAACGCTGTTGAAGGCGATTAAGCGTTACGCTATGCAAAGTGGCGCATTGGCACCTATTATTAACGCTATCGAGCACCAACCGGCGCTACACGAAGCGTTAATTAGAAGTGCAAGTGAGCATGCGCAAACAGCGCCATTTAAGTCGACTAAGCATGCCTATTTGTATTTAGGTGCGCAGCGCGCGTCACATATTTTGGCTTCAGCAAGTTTACAGCAGCATATCGATAGTCATCGCGTGCCGCTACATGAAGCGCTAATGCAACGTTTATCATTACTTGTCGAGTTGTGGCATCAACTCAAATGCCACACCAATGTCACCTGGCCCTTACGCGAAAAGCTGGTTGCGCAAATCATTGCTATCGATCTGATTCACCATCCTGCGCTAGCGACCGCTACCCAATGGCCACAACTTCAGCCTGATACCCCGTTGAGTGCGTTTGGTCTGCTGGGCGTCAAACCCGAGCCGGCGCAACAGAAGCACAGTGAGACGCTAATACAGCGCTGGGGCTTATCGGAGCAAGTCAATCAATTGGTCCGTTTCCAAACCGAGATAACCAGCAAACAGCAGGCGGTATTCTTACTCGGCTGCATTCTACTACAGGAAATATTCGACCCACATCACGCGTTACCTAAACGTTGGTCGAGCGTGCAATCGAAGCTGATCCAACAGTTCGACATCAGCTCGGAAAAATGGCACACAATTAAACGTGATGCTGTTGCTAAGTGCCAAAGTTTTAGCCCGCTCGATGTCACTATTTGTGTAGTGAATGATTACAATCACTCAAGCTAATATTCTCCACGCTAGTCCATCTGCGGTTGTAGTGCTAGACTTTCGACATCCGTAAAATCCTAATTTAATGTAGTAGCTAGGCATAAGGAACGAATATGAGCAGAAAAATCACAGTGATCCCAGGCGATGGTATTGGTCCCGATATCGTCAAATCGGCGCTCGCTATTCTAGAAAAAGCGGGCTGTGACTTCGACTATGAATTTGTCGACGCAGGTCTTACGGCGCTTGAGAAAACCGGTGAGTTGTTGCCACAAGCTACGTTGGACGCTATTGCTAAAAATGGCGTTACCTTGAAAGGCCCATTAACAACCCCTGTCGGCGAAGGTTTTACTTCGATTAATGTGAGTTTGCGTAAGCGCTTTGGCCTCTATGCGAATTTACGCCCAGTGAAGTCATTCAAAGGTACTCAAGCGCGTTATGACAATATCGATATCATTACAGTGCGTGAAAATACCGAAGGTATGTACTCAGGTTTAGGTCAAAAAGTCAGTGAAGATGGTTCAGAAGCGGAAGCAATGAGCAAAATCACACGCGCTGGCGCTGAACGTATCGTGCGTTTTGCCTATGACTTGGCCCGCCGCGAGGGTCGCAAGAAAGTGACAGCGGTACACAAAGCAAATATCCTTAAATCCACGTCTGGATTGTTCCTTAAAGTCGCTCGCGAAGTCGCTGATGAATACCCTGATATCGAATCGGCTGAGATGATTGTTGATGCAGCATGCATGCGCTTGGTGATGAACCCGGAAGACTTCGACGTATTAGTCACCACCAATTTATTCGGCGATATTCTATCTGACCTTTGTGCAGGCTTGGTCGGCGGTCTTGGTATGGCGCCCGGTGCAAACATCGGCAAAGATTGTGCAATATTCGAGGCTGTGCACGGTTCAGCGCCAGATATCGCAGGTAAAAACCTGGCCAACCCAAGTTCGGTCATTTTAGCCGCTGTGCAAATGCTTGAATATTTAGAAATGCCTGAGCCGGCAGAGAAAATCACTCGCGCCTTAGCTGAGGTTATTGAATCGGGTGATCGTACAACGCGTGACTTGGGTGGTAGTCATGGCACTACTGATTTCACAGACGCCATCATCGAGCGTTTATAATCAATGAATGTGACCGTGCAATAGCGTTCAGGATGCGTAGGTCGCACACAATGCGCGACCTACGCTTAAAACATCGATTGGTTAGCTTTGGTTAAAGCCAACGTAGGTGTACCGTGATTTCTTCTCTGTCATGATACAAATGTTTGGCTTGAATTTCGAAACTCCGTTCGCCCTGCTCTTGCAATTGCTCGGTTATTTGTTCCAAATACTGCTTTACAGAGGCGTAGCGTTGGCGCATCGGTAGCTTCAGATTAAATATTACTTCTTTGCAATACTCTTCCAACAACCAGGCTGTCATTAACTCACCTACCCGCGCAGGCTTTTCGACCATATCACACACAAGCCAAGTGACATTACGACGCTTCGGACGATATTTAAAACCATCTTCACGAATGTGCTCTACCTGACCGGTCTCCATTAGGCTATCCGCCATTGGACCATTATCGACGGCTTGTACCATCATACCACGACGTACCAGTTGATAAGTCCAACCGCCCGGAGCGGCACCGAGATCGACCGCACGCATACCGGCTTGAATTCGCTGCTCACGTTCCTCTTCTGGCACAAAAACATGAAATGCTTCGTCTAACTTCAACGTAGAACGACTCGGTCCATTGGATGGCATGCGTAAACGCAAAATACCTTCTTCAAAAGGACTCTGATTAAAGCTGTAGGAATAGCCCACTAGAGCATACGCCTTGTTAACGAAGAACACGTGTAAAAACGGGCGCTTCGCGAGTGGCTTCTTGCTCAGTAAATCGACAGCACGTAAGCCCTGACGTAACGGGACAGCAAACTTACGACAAAACTTAGCAATAGCGTTCGCCTCGTTGCTATCAGGGGTTTCGACACGCAGCGCCCCCGCGAGCCCGAACCACTCTTTGTGAGGTTCTAACGCTTCTTTAACGACACTGACACGATCCTCGATGCCTGCAAGCTGAGCACTTGCTAAAAGAGCAAAGAACGTACGCGTGAAAATCAGTTCTTTTAATGGTAATTTTTTGGCTAAATGATCCGCTTCCTCTGCTTGGCAATGATAAACCACATAGGCTTGATCGGCCTGTGTTTGGCAGTATCCATATACACCGAGTGCGGCTGCTTTTTCTTGGATCTCTGCCGCACAATCCCCTTCAAAACCTGCACGACACAGCAATACCAATCCATTCATGCTTTAACTGCTCCAACTAATAAGCAAATCCAACCCAAAATAAATAACAAACCACCGAGCGGTGTTATCGGACCAAACCATTTGATACTGGTCAACGCCAGCGCATATAAACTACCTGAGAATAATACCACACCTAACGCCCAGAAGATGCCCGCGGCAGCGACCCATGGTGAGGGGGCAAATCGAAGCCATAACCCCGCCAGCAATAACGCGAGTGTATGATAGAACTGATAGGTCACACCGGTCTGAAATACCGCCAGTAATTGTTCACTCAATCGACTCTTTAACCCGTGTGCCGCGAATGCCCCGAGTGCAACCGCTACCGCACCATATATTGCTGCAATAATTAGCAATAACTGACTCATCATTTTAAAAACTCCTCTGTAAGTCGACTCGCCTGAAGCCATAAGCGCTCACGTAAATGACGTTTCGCGGCCGTCGGTTCAAATCCATGGTCAGCGCCCTCGAGCCATTGGATCTGCCAATGTGACGGCAACCCTAGTGCGCTACTGCGAACCTGTTTTGCAAATGGGTCGCGCGTCCCCTCAATGATTAATCCGCGACTACGCGCATAGCTCAACTCGTCTAAGCGAGAACGCTCGGGCTTAGCCGGTGGATTAAACGGAAATCCCAACGCGATTTGGCCCTTCGCTTCGAACTCATCCGCCAGTCGTAACATGACTCGACTTCCCAGTGACTTGCCTGCCAACCAAAGCGGTTTACCGTCTCGTTGTAACTCAGATAACCACATTCGCATTTGCTCAACTAAACGCTCTATCCTATCAGGCGGACGCTTAACTCCAGTTGCTCGGACTTTTTGCCAGTAGGGAAAATCAGGACGTACAACCTCAAAACCGAGTGCTTGCCACTGGTCGGTAAAAAACTCCATAAAAGGAGTATCTGGGCCACCCCCCGAGCCATGAAAAAAGACGATACGTTGCGTGTTGCTTTCACCCGTGACTTGATAGGTCGTTCCCTGTAGATGCTTCATTCTGATTCTAACTCGAAGGCGCGTTCTTCTTCGTGCACCAGTTGCATGATCCAGTTTCGAAAGGTGGCGATCTTACCGATTTCTGACTGATTGTCACGGCAGACAAGATAAAATGCCTTATTACGTCTTAGCGCCTGAGGAAAAATACGGATCAAGTGCCCGCTATCAATCTCAGGTTTAGCCAAAACGTGATTAGCTAAAGCAATGCCCTGCCCGTGCACTGCCGCCTGCAAAGCGAGGCTTGAGTGACTAAATACAGGCCCACCATCTTTTATCGGTTTTCTTTCGCCCACCATTTCAAACCAGTCGTTCCAGGCATTCCGTGTTTCATCATGCAACAGCGTATGCTTTAGCAAATCGGCCGGGGTCTGGACGTTCATGCGTTCAGCCAAAATAGGTGAACACACGGGCCACAAATACTCTTTGTGCAAACGGTAACTCTTTACCCCTGGCCAGCGCCCATCACCATAATAAATGGCGACATCGACGTCGTCGGTGAGTGAGCCGGTAATTTCATCCACGGCCTTAATACGAATATCCATATCCGGGTGCGCCTCCCGAAAACTGCTCAAGCGGGGCACAAACCACAAAATGGCAAAGCTCGGAGGCACAGACACGGTCAACGCCCCCTTTTCCGAGACCAGTCTTAACTTGTCAGTCGCCTGTATTAGTTGCGCAAAAATATCTCTTAACTGTAGATAATACGCCTGGCCTTCTTCGGTCAGTAATAGTGTCCGATTACGCCGAATAAACAACTTAATTTGCAAAAATTCTTCCAGCGCTTTGACTTGATGACTCACCGCGGCTTGGGTTACGAATAGTTCTTCTGCTGCTTTGGTAAAGCTCAAATGGCGTGCTGCAGCTTCGAAAGATTTAAGCGCGTTCAGCGGCGGCAATTTTCGCATGTCATTTATCCCCACCCATCGCGCCACTGAATTTATTCACCGCATCGATATACTTATCGCGGGGCAGTTCGTGTGCCATTAAGCCCAAAAATTCAGTAAGGTGGGTCAAAATTACGCTGACATTTAACTGCTCGCCATTATCGAACTTCAGCTTAAATGAGTGCCATAGAGGTGAGTAGTCGACCTCAGTAACATCAGCCCAGCGTTGCGTACGAGGTTGAGACCATGCCTGCGTGTAACTGAGCTCTGATTGCTTCAAATTAATTTGTTTAAAGAAGATTTCGCCGGATAGCTTAAACGCGAAAACAACGCTCGCGAGGGCAACGATAGATGTGAGTATTTGCGACAATAAATCGTTTGGCCACTCTAAATAGGCTAACGCTAAAATGCACAGTGCGAGCCAAATGGCACAGATCGGAATGGTTTTAAACAGTAATGGATACGTCATTTTCATAGTTAAGCGTCTCTATTAGCAATCGAGCAACGAATACTATAACAGAGACGCTAAGCTATGAGCCACATGGGGTTCGGTTTAGCGTTTAATTATAAACGCACACCACCGTCAATCTCCACGACGCGACCACTGAAAAAGTCGTTTTCAATGATATAACGCGCACTATGAGCGATTTCAGTCGGCTGACCCCAACGTTTCAGAGGTACCATGGATAAAGCACGTTCTACCGCTTCTGGCTTCATCTGAGCAGTCATCGGTGTTTCGATAAAGCCTGGCGCGATAGCACCACAGCGAATACCATAACGACCGAGTTCACGCGCCCAAGTAACCGTCATTGCCACAACGCCGGCTTTGGTAGCGGCATAGTTAGTTTGACCAATATTGCCCGCACGTGCGACGCTTGAGATATTAATGATGACCCCTTTCTTACCGGCTTTAACCATTTGCGCTGCCGCTTCACGACCACACAAGAAGGTACCCGTTAGGTTAACATCCAACACCGACTGGAATTGTTGCAATGGCATTTTCTGCTTGATTTCGCCATCTTTGAACTTAATCAATAACCCGTCACGCAGAAGACCAGCGTTATTCACTAAGACATCAATACCACCAAACTCTTGTTGAATTTGCTCAAATACCGTCTCGACTGATTCCTCATCGGTGATATCGACTTCATAGCCGATCACTTTTTTAGCACCCAACTTTTCACAGGTTTCTTGTGCATCACCCAATACGTCGCCGTTAATATCAATTAACGCCAATTGAGCGCCTTGCTTAGCAAAATCTTCTGCCATCGCCAAGCCTAAGCCTTGTGCGCCGCCTGTGATTACAATTACGCTATCTTTTACTTGCATGAACTGCCTCTTTATTTTTTCGAGATCGGTGTCAAATAGTTAAAAATACTTGAGAAGTCTTGTCGACCATGGCCTTGCTGCGACCACCCATGATAGAGGTTACGGGTTAAAGCGCCCATCGGCGTAGCGGCGCCCGACTTTAACGCGGTTTGCTGTGCAAGACCCAAGTCTTTACTCATCAGATCAACCATAAAGCCACCCTGATAATCGTTACTCGATGGTACACCTTCCATCACGTCAGGGCATGGGTTATAAACTTCTAATGTCCAGTTGCGACCTGAACTTTGCAACATGATTTCGCTCAATACTTTCGGGTCAAGGCCATTGGCCTTGCCTAGTTGCAAGGCCTCAGAAGTGCCTACCATGAGTACTGAGAGCAACATATTATTGCATATTTTGGCGATTTGACCCGCGCCGACATCACCCGCGCGGAACACATTTTTGCCCATGTCATTCAGTACAGTGCGTGCACGATCAACATTATTTTCAGTACCACCGCAAATGAACGTTAAGGTGCCAGCTTTCGCACCACCTACACCACCTGAAACCGGTGCGTCAATAAAGGCAATACCCGCTTTCTGCAGTTGTTCACCTACATAGATCGCGGCTTCCGAAGAGATGGTACTGCAATCAATGACCAACTGCTTGTCCGTCAATACATGTACAAGTCCTTCATCACCTAGGTAAACCGACTCAACATGATGATCAGCCGGTAACATACTGACGACAAACTCCACGCCCTCAACCGCTTCGCGAGGGCTTGCGCAGGCTCGGGCGCCCGCAGCTTCAACCTGTGCTAGGGCGTCTTTCGATAAATCAAAAGCGTTAACATTGTGGCCCGCCTTAGCCAAGTTCATGGCCATGGGTCCACCCATGTTGCCTAATCCGATAAATGCGACATTCGCCATGTTCGACTCCTTCTTGTTGTCGATAGTTATTATTTTTTAATCAACACGTGTTCAAGCGCTGTTAGTGGATGTGTACGTTCTCCCCACGGTGGATCGAAGAATCCGTCGATAGCTTCATCCGTCACATCGCCCACGCTTGCAAACTGCCACTGCGGTTGCTTGTCTTTGTCGATAAGTAATGCGCGAATACCCTCGGCGAAATCGCCGCGCACGGCGCAATTACACGATAATGTAAGCTCGAATCTAAAACAGTCTGCTAACGATAGATCGGCACCATGATGAGTTTGTTGCCACACTAAGTGAGGCGTGATTGGGCAACCATGACTTAGATTTTTTTGCGCTTTCTGGAACCACTTATCATCTTGTTGCTCAGCCAAAACGCGTTGTGTCGCTTCAGTCACACTGCTTGCAGACATACATTGTTGTATGGTCTCAAGATGGGGCTCAACCTGAGGAGTCGGTAACGCGGTATCATCTTGTTCGGCGAGACGCTCGAGTGTATCGGTCACTTTTTGATGATTCAATGCGCCCGTATCACCCCACTCAATCGCCTGTAATGCTTCGAGCACCTGAGCTTTATGCTCGTGACCGACGAACTGATCCGCAAGGTTTAGGAAAAGAGCGTCAGACGCATTCATGGTCGCGCCAGTCATCCCTAAGAATGCACCACAACCTTCCGGCATCCGGTTCAAGAAATACGTTGCCCCCACATCGGGGTACAAACCGATGGTTACTTCCGGCATCGCTAGCAATGAGCGTTCCGTTACAATACGATGACTGGCGCCATTCATTAGGCCCATACCACCGCCCATCACAATACCATCACCCCAGCAGATGATCGGCTTTGGATAGGTCTGAATGGCATAGTCTAATTGATATTCCGTAGTGAAGAAGTTCTCGACTTCTTCAACTAATTGGCCGGGCTGTGCTTGCATCGCTTTGTACATAGCAACGATGTCGCCACCGGCACAAAACGCCTTTTCACCTGCGCCTTGCAACCAAACACAAGCCACCTGAGGATCATCAGCCCAAGCTTGTAATTGGGGCAGCAGTGTTTCTGCCATTGCCAAGCTGAGCGCGTTGAGTGATTTTTCAGAGTTTAGTGTAGCAACGCCGATGACTTTGTCACCGGCGCTAATTGTTTCAAGAATTACGGGAGTTTGCATGCCGACTCCTTACAGAATTTGGCGGTCGCTATCAGCTAGAATGCGACGTGCAATGATGAGTCGCATCACTTCGTTAGTGCCCTCAAGAATTTGGTGAACGCGCACATCGCGAACATGGCGTTCAAGCGGATATTCTTTGATATAGCCGTAACCGCCATGGATTTGTAATGCTTCATTACACACTTGGAAACCGATATCCGTGGCAAAGCGTTTAGCCATCGCACAATAGGTTGTCTTATCCGGGTCGTTATTATCCACTTTCGAAGCAGCCAATCGAACCATTTGACGTGCTGCAACAAGTTCAGTCGCCATGTCCGCCAGTTTGAACTGGAGCGCTTGGAATGCCGCTAACGGTTTACCAAACTGACTGCGTTCGTGCATATATGCAGATGCCGTCTCTAATGCTGCCTGCGCGGTACCTACGGAACAGACCGCAATATTGATACGACCGCCATCCAGTCCCATCATCGCGAACTTGAAGCCTTCTCCTTCATCACCTAACAAGCTCTTGGCTGGGATACGCACATCCTCAAAGGTTACCAGACGGGTAGGTTGAGCGTTCCAACCCATTTTATCTTCTTTTTTGCCATAGCTGATGCCTTTTGCATCGGCTGGCACGACAAAGGCAGAAATACCTTTAGGACCCGCCTCTCCTGTGCGTGCCATGACCACCATCACATCCGTTGAGCCGGCACCTGAAATAAACATTTTCGAGCCATTAAGAACGTACTCATCGCCTTCTTTTTTAGCGCTGGTGCGTAAACTTGCGGCATCTGAACCAGAGCCTGGCTCAGTTAAACAGTAAGAGCCGAGCTTTTCACCCGTCACTAATTCTGGCACCCATTCATCGATGACGTCTTGTTGACCGAATGAACCAATCATCCAGGTCACCATATTATGAATGGTCATCATAGCAGTCGTGGCTGTACACCCACCCGCTAATTGTTCGAAAATAAGTGCTGAGTCTAAACGACTCATGCCAAAACCACCCGCCTCTTCAGGGGTATACATTCCCATAAAGCCCATCTCACCGGCTTTACGAAAAACCTCGATAGGAAAATGAGCTTCTTCATCCCAGCGCGCTGCGTTAGGTGCAAGTTCTTTGTCCGCAAACGCTTTGGCAGTATCGACAAAGGCTTGTTGGTCTTCAGTTAATTCAAAGTTCATGCTAACTACCTTTAACTTATCAATTACTTCAGGTGAATCGACATATTAGGTCCACTCGCCTCAATATCACTCTCAAACCAACGCGCAGTCACGGTTTTGGTTTCGGTGTAGAAGCGGATCGCTTGCTTACCATAAGCATGCAAGTCACCAAAGAATGAACGTTTCCAACCAGTGAACGAGAAGAACGGCAATGGCACCGGAATAGGAATATTGATACCGACCTGACCGACAGTGACTTCGTGTTGATATTTGCGTGCTGCTGCACCATTCGAAGTAAAGATTGACGTGCCGTTACCATACGGGTTGTTGTTGACCAACGTCAGTGCATCGTCTAGGTCCTCGACTTCCATCATGCTGAGTACGGGGCCAAAGACTTCTTTTTTATAGATATCCATATCGGCGGTGACTTCAGAGAATACCGTTGGACCAACCCAGTTGCCGTCTGGTAAGCCTTCTACCGTGCAACCACGACCATCAACGAGTAGCTTGGCACCTTCATTTTCACCGTCGGTGATCATTTGCTCAATACGCTCTTTAGCTTGCGGACTAATGACAGGCCCATAAGCTGCGTTCTCATCGTTCCAAGCGCCTGGACGGACTTTTGCAATCGCTTCAGCGACTTCGGGGATCCACTCTTTCGCCGCGCCAACAAATACTGCGACTGAAATTGCCATACAACGTTGGCCTGCCGCGCCGACAGAAGCACCGACGAGGTTGTTAATGACTTGCTGCTTATTGGAATCAGGCATGATGACACAGTGGTTTTTAGCGCCCGCGAACGCTTGTACGCGTTTACCGTTCTCGGTGCCACGACGATAAATGTATTCGGCGACAGGTACTGAACCAACAAATGATAGCGCATGGATTTCAGGATGATCTAACACGAAATCAACTTGGTCTTTGCCACCGTGAATCACCTGCAGTACACCTTTAGGCGCGCCCGCTTGCTCAAATAGCTCAACTAAGCGTGTTGGCGTCAATGGATCTTGTTCTGAAGGTTTTAAGATGAACGTGTTGCCGCAGGCAATGGCCATCGGGAACATCCACAATGGGATCATCGCAGGAAAGTTAAACGGCGTGATACCCGCACAAATACCCAACGGCTGAATGTAGCTGTACGAGTCGATAGAGCGTGCTACGTTTTCGACCGTTTCACCCATCATCAACGATGGGATGTTGGCGGCTTGCTCAACCACTTCGATGCCGCGCCATACATCACCTTTAGCATCTTCAAACGTTTTTCCAGTCTCTTGCGCTAAGATTTCTGCAATTTCTTCTTGGTGTTCTTTAAGCAATGCCTGATAGCGCATCATCACACGAGCGCGCTCAGAAACAGGCACTTCTTTCCACGTTTTAAAGGCTTCTCGTGCACTCGCAACAGCTGCTTCCATCTCGTCTTGAGTCGCGCATGGCGCTTCGGCAATCACTTCTTGGGTCGCTGGATTGGTTACTGGAATCCAAGACTCAGTTTGTGAAGCGCGAAACTCTCCGTCGATATACAGAGGCACTTTTTTAGACATAACTCACCTTCTTGTTGTGTTATTTTATAAACCAAATTTTCATAATCCTTAAAAGAGACGCATACCGTGCCACTTTTAATTCTTATTACGTTACTCTGGGCGGCAAGCTTCTCGCTCATCGGCGAGTACCTTGCCGGCCAAGTTGATGGCTATTGGGTCGTATTTATCCGTATGGTACTTGCTTTGTTGACTATCTTGCCATTATTTAAATGGCGTCAACTTAACGCTTACTCGGTTAAAACACTGACCCAACTTGCCGGAATTGGTGCCGTGCAAATCGGCTTAATGTACTTATTTTTGTATCACGCATTTCTCTATTTGAGTGTTGCCGAGGTGCTATTGTTCACGATATTCACCCCGCTATACATTACACTCATCGACGAAATCATTTTAGGTCGCCGCCGCTTACCATTCACTTGGTGGCTCGCCGCGGCGATCTCTGTTTTAGGTGCCGCCATCATTCGCTACCAAGGCCTCAGCACCGACTTTGTCATCGGCTTTGCCCTGATTCAAGCCGCCAACATATGTTTTGCTGCCGGCCAAGTCGCTTACAAACGGCTCGAGCTGGGCTCAACGCAACATCAAATTCAACAATTTGCCGCATTTTTCGCGGGCGCCAGTCTCGTTTCTGGCTTAGGCGTTTTACTCTTTGGTAATCACCAAATGTTACCTAACACGCCATTACAGTGGGGCATTTTGTTCTGGCTCGGCATTGTCGCGTCCGGACTTGGCTACCTCGGCTGGAACCTTGCCAGCAAATGGGTCAATACCGGACAGCTCGCTGCCATGAACAATGCCCTAATTCCTGCCGGGATTCTCGTTAACGTGTTGTTTTGGCAACACGATACCGACTGGTTGAGGTGGCTGCTGGGCGCGAGCTTAATTGTTATTGCGGTTGTTTTGGCTTCGCGCCAGCAGATTAACCTCAAACGTTAGTTACATCATTTCAACGGCGAGTGCGACGGCTTCACCACCACCAATACACAATGAGGTAATGCCCCGTTTTTCGCCACGTTGCTTCAATGCATGTAGCAAGGTCACCAACAAACGGGCACCACTGGCACCAATCGGATGACCGAGTGCACACGCACCGCCATGAACATTAACGCGATTAGCGTCAAGCTTCATTTCGTTGATTGCCAACATGGTGACCATGGCGAAGGCTTCGTTGATTTCCCATAAATCAACGTCTTCCTTCTTCCAACCCACTTGGCTTAACAACGCGTCCATCGCGCCGATAGGCGCCACAGTAAACTCAGCAGGCGCCTGTGAATGAGTCGCATGCCCTTTTACGCGAGCAAGTGGTTTCAAGCCGCGTTTAACAGCCTCACTCTCGCGCATCAAAACAAGTGCAGCGGCCCCATCGGAAATTGAGCTCGAGTTGGCAGCGGTAATAGTGCCGTCTTTCTTAAACGCAGGACGTAGTTGTGGGATCTTGTCGAGTCGCGCTTTGCCCGGCTGCTCGTCGGTATCTACGGTGACATCGCCCTTGCGCGTCGAATACGTCAACGGTGTAATCTCACCTTTGAAGTACCCTTTCTCAATAGCGGCCTGCGCTTTCTCTAGCGAGTTAATCGCAAAGTTATCCATTGCATCGCGGTCTAAACCGTATTTGTCAGCCGTGTCCTGCGCATAACAACCCATAGCTTTGCCTTCGTAGGCATCCTCTAGACCATCAAGCATCATGTGGTCAAACAATTGACCATGTCCCATGCGATACCCGTTACGGCCTTTATCAAGTAAGTAAGGCGCACGTGACATACTTTCCATACCACCGGCCACAACTACATCCGCTGAGCCTGCACGAATTAAGTCCGTCGCAAACATCGCCGCTTTTAAACCCGAGCCACAGACTTTATTAATCGTCGTAGCACCGGTACTTTGCGGTAAACCAGCGTATAACATCGCCTGGCGAGCGGGCGCTTGGCCCAAACCCGCCGGCAGTACGTTACCCATAATGACCTCAGAAACATCGGTTTCTTTGAGGCCGCTATTTCCTAACGCAGCTTTAATCGCAGTGGCCCCTAAATTAGGTGCACTGACTTCACTCAGGCTACCTTGGAAGCCCCCCATTGCTGTCCGGTTTGCGGCAACAATTACGACCGAATCGTTTGACATCTTTCCTCCAATACCACTTTACGTTAACGTAAACTTCCTCTAAGCTTAGATCTTAGGTCAACTAAAAAGCAAGTCTGATGAGTAACAAAATCACTTATACGATCGGCGAATTGGCAAAACAATTTGACATTACGACCCGTTCTATCCGTTTCTACGAGGACGAAGGGTTGCTGTCGCCTCGTCGTCAAGGTCAACATCGAATTTACAATAATAAAGATCGCGTCCGCCTAAAACTTATTTTACGTGGCAAACGGTTAGGTTTTTCTTTAGCAGAAACTCGACGGTTATTTGAGTTGTATGACGCAGACAATAGTTCGGCCGCACAGCTAGAAAAGGTACTTGAGTTAATCGCCGAGAAAAAGGCATCACTCAAGCAACAAATGGAAGATATCAACGTATTACTGACTGAGCTCTCGGGTCTTGAGCAACGTTGCCAAGACGAACTTGAGTCAGTGCGAACGACAACCAAGAAAGTAGTCTCATCTCAGGAGTCAATATGATTACGCAATTTAATTCTTTTAACTTTGGCTTAGGCGAAACCGCGGACATGCTGCGTGAAGCAGTCAACGCATTTGCACGCGATGAAATCGCACCCCGTGCCGCTGAAATTGATGAAGCCAATGAGTTTCCAAGTGATTTATGGCGTAAACTCGGTGATATGGGTCTACTCGGTCTGACAGTTGACGAACAGTATGGCGGTTCAGGTATGGGTTATCTTGAACACGTCATCGCGATGGAAGAAATAAGTCGTGCATCAGCCTCTGTCGGCTTAAGTTACGGTGCTCATTCAAACCTGTGCGTTAACCAAATCGCGCGTAACGGTAACGAAGAACAGAAACAAAAATATTTACCTAAGCTCTGTACCGGCGAACATGTAGGCGCGCTCGCGATGAGCGAACCTAATGCGGGTTCGGATGTGGTCAGCATGAAATTAAAAGCCGAGAAAAAAGGCGACAAGTACGTACTGAACGGCAACAAAATGTGGATTACGAATGGTCCCGATGCCGACGTTTTTGTGATTTATGCTAAAACCGATGCCGAAAAAGCCTCGCGTGGTATCACTGCATTTATCGTTGAGAAAAACACCCCAGGATTCAGCCAAGCCCAAAAACTCGACAAGCTCGGGATGCGCGGTTCAAATACCTGCGAATTAGTATTCGAAGATGCTGAAGTGCCTGCTGAAAACATTCTAGGCGAACTCAATGGCGGCGTTGAAGTATTAATGAGTGGTTTGGATTACGAGCGCGCGGTACTTGCGGCCGGTCCACTGGGCATCATGCAAGCGTGTCTAGATGCCGTCGTACCGTACATCCATGATCGTAACCAATTCGGCAAAGCGATTGGTGAGTTCCAATTGGTACAGGGTAAGGTTGCGGACATGTACACGCGCACTAACGCAGCGCGTGCTTACGTTTACGCGGTGGCGCAATCGTGCGACCGTGGTGAAACCACGCGCAAAGACGCAGCGGGTGCAATACTTTATGCAGCCGAGCTAGCGACTCAACTTGCTCTTGATGCGATTCAATTGCTCGGTGGTAACGGCTACATTAACGAATACCCGACTGGACGTCTGTTGCGTGATGCGAAACTTTATGAAATTGGTGCCGGTACGTCAGAAATCCGCCGTATGCTGATTGGTCGTGAGTTGTTCAACGAGTCCAAATAAAAGGAGACGCTGTGGCTATTCTTGCAAGCAAAGTCAACACCCGCGACGAGCAGTTCAAAGCGAACTATGAATCGATGCAAGCGGTCGTTGATGACGTGAACGCTAAAGTCGAACAAATTAAACAAGGCGGCGGTCCTAAGTATCAAGAACGTCACTTGTCGCGCGGTAAACTGTTACCGCGCCAACGTATTAATAAGCTGCTTGACGCCGGTTCAGCGTTTTTAGAGATCGGTCAGTTTGCTGCGTGGGACGTGTATGACGATTATGTGCCGGCGGCCGGTGTCGTCGCGGGTATTGGTCGCGTCGAAGGCGTTGAGTGCATGATCGTTGCTAACGATGCAACGGTAAAAGGCGGTACTTATTATCCGTTAACCGTTAAGAAGCATCTGCGCGCGCAAGAAATTGCCGAACGATGCCATTTGCCGTGTATTTACTTAGTCGACTCAGGCGGAGCCAACCTACCGCGTCAGGATGATGTATTCCCAGATAAAGATCACTTTGGTCGCATCTTTTTTAATCAAGCCAACATGTCAGCTAAGGGCATTCCACAGATCGCGGTTGTCATGGGTCTATGTACAGCTGGCGGTGCTTATGTGCCTGCTATGGCCGACGAGAGCGTGATTGTAAAAGAGCAAGGCACTATTTTTCTTGCTGGCCCACCATTAGTTAAAGCAGCAACGGGCGAGGAAGTCAGCGCCGAAGAACTCGGTGGTGCCGATGTACACACGCGGGTTTCAGGTGTTGCCGATCACTTTGCCCATAACGACGAGCATGCTTTGGCATTAGCACGCCGTTCAGTGGCACGATTAAACCGTCCTGCACCGACTCAGTTAGATCAACGCGAAAGCAAGCCGCCGCGTTATGATGCAAAAGAACTCTACGGCATCGTTGGTACCGACTTACGTAAGCCCTATGATGTTCACGAAGTGATTGCGCGTGTGGTGGATGACTCTGATTTTGATGAGTTTAAAGCGAACTACGGTACCACGCTGGTCACGGGCTTTGCGCGTATCCACGGGTACCCCGTCGGTATCGTGGCAAATAACGGTATTTTATTCTCCGAAAGTGCACAAAAAGGTGCACATTTTATTGAGTTGTGCGCGCAGCGTAAAATTCCTCTCGTGTTCTTGCAAAACATCACCGGTTTTATGGTCGGAAAAAAATATGAAGCCGAGGGTATCGCTAAGCATGGGGCTAAGATGGTCATGGCTGTATCCTGTGCCAAGGTACCCAAGTTTACCGTGCTGATTGGCGGGAGCTATGGTGCAGGTAACTACGGCATGTGCGGACGTGCCTACGATCCGACCCTGATGTTTATGTGGCCAAACGCACGTATTTCGGTAATGGGTGGTGAACAGGCCGCCGGTGTAATGGCTCAAGTCACCAAGGACAACCTTGCACGTAAAGGCGAGCAACTGAGTGCGGAAGATGAAGCCAAGCTGAAGCAGCCGATTGTTGAGCAATACGAAAAACAAGGTCACCCCTACTACGCCTCGGGCCGTTTGTGGGATGACGGTATTATCGATCCAGCACAAACGCGCGATGTGCTCGGCCTTAGTATCGCCGCTTCACTTAACGCACCAATTGAAGACAGCCAGTTCGGCGTATTCCGGATGTAAGGAGAGCAATCATGAGTGAATACACTGAATTTTCAATCGATTCTCGTGGCGTCGCTTGGCTTACCTTGAACCGTCCAGAAGTGCACAATGCCTTCGACGATAAAATGATCGCTGAGCTTGTCGCCGCATTAACTGAAGTTGAGGAGTCTGAACAGGCGCGCGTTTTAGTATTGCGTTCCAATGGCAAAAACTTTTCCGCGGGCGCCGACTTAAACTGGATGCGCTCCATGGCGGATAAGGATTATCAAGAAAATATCGATGATGCCGCTGGTCTCGATCGCTTAATGAGCCAACTTGATCAGTTAAGCAAACCCACCATCGCACTCGTGCAAGGCGCTGCGTTTGGCGGCGCTGTTGGCTTAGCCGCCTGTTGCGACATGGTTTTAGCACAACCCAAAAGCAGTTTTTGCCTGAGCGAAGTCAAAATCGGCCTCATCCCCGCCGTGATAAGCCCTTATGTCGTACGTGTTATGGGTGAACGCCAAGCACGTCGTTATATGTTGACCGCCGAACGTTTCTTTGCCGAAAAAGCCTTGCAAGCAGGATTAGTCACTGAAATTGTTGAAGAATTTGAAGACACCTTGCCATCACTTCTTGAGGCACTATTAAACAATTCACCACAAGCCTTGGGCGCGTGTAAACGCCTTATTCGAGGCGTTGCACACCAACCCACGAGTGACCCGGTGCGCCGATTTACTATCGAAGAAATTGCAAAAATTCGCGTATCAGATGAAGGTCAAGAAGGCCTCACTGCATTTTTAGAAAAACGCGCGCCGCAGTGGCAAAGCAAAAGTTAACGGGATTATTTATGATTCAA
The DNA here is from genome assembly GCA_002685255.1 of Idiomarinaceae bacterium. GTDB lineage: Bacteria > Pseudomonadota > Gammaproteobacteria > Enterobacterales > Alteromonadaceae > Idiomarina. The sequence goes on along the minus strand of NYWU01000033.1, from coordinate 1,242 downwards.
TCACTTCTTATTGCAAACCGTGGTGAAATCGCTTGCCGTGTTATCGAAACGGCACGCCAAATGGGTATCCGCACCATTGCGGTATACTCGGCTGCGGACGCACAGGCACGGCATACGCAACTTGCTGACGAAGCCTATTACATTGGTCCGGCACCGAGTAACGAAAGTTACTTAAAGGCAGACACGATTATCGACGTTGCAAAATCTTCCGGTGCCGATGCTATCCATCCAGGTTACGGTTTTTTATCCGAGAATGAATCGTTTGCTGAACTCTGTCAGCAGAATGATATTATTTTTGTCGGTCCACCGGTTTCGGCGATTGCTGCAATGGGGTCTAAAAGTGCCGCTAAAGCCATTATGGAAGAAGCGGGTGTGCCTTTAGTTCCGGGTTATCATGGTAGCGAACAAGACGAAGACACGCTATTTGCCAAAGCTAAAGAGGTTGGCTTCCCACTGCTTTTAAAAGCCGCTTATGGCGGTGGTGGTAAAGGTATGCGCGTGGTCGAATCGGAGCAGGATTTTATATCTGCACTGAGTTCGGCAAAACGTGAAGCGAAATCATCGTTTGGCAATGACAAAGTCTTGTTTGAGCGCTTTATCCGTAATCCACGCCACGTAGAGATCCAAGTATTCTGCGACCAACATGGCAACGCGGTATACCTTGCAGAACGAGATTGTTCGGTACAACGTCGTCACCAAAAAGTGATTGAAGAGGCGCCTGCGCCGGCATTATCGGAAACAACCCGTCAGGCGATGGGTGAAGCTGCCGTCAAAGCAGCCAAAGCTATTGACTACGTGGGTGCAGGCACGGTTGAGTTTTTATACGATGCCAGTGGCGAGTTTTTCTTCATGGAAATGAATACTCGCTTACAAGTCGAACACCCCGTAACAGAGATGATTACCGGCTTAGACTTAGTTGAATGGCAGCTCATGGTCGCCTCTGGGGACAGTTTACCGTTGACGCAAGACGCCGTCACCGTTAACGGTCATGCTTTCGAAGCGCGTATTTATGCAGAAGACCCGGCCAACGACTTTTTACCGAGCACGGGCACGATCCGTCACCTCCGTACCCCCGCAGTCAATGCCGGCGTACGTATCGATACGGGTGTCGAGCAAGGTGATGAAATCTCGAGTTTCTACGATCCGATGATCGCCAAATTAATTGTTTGGGATACTGATCGCGATCGTGCGTTACTAAAGTTACAACGTGCTTTAAAGCAGTACCGTGTAACCGGCTTGCAT
>NYWU01000032.1 GCA_002685255.1 Idiomarinaceae bacterium | reverse complement strand
TGGGTTGTTAGCTCAGTTGGTAGAGCAGTTGACTTTTAATCAATTGGTCGCAGGTTCGAATCCTGCACAACCCACCATCTCCTTTGATTTACATCTTCCCCATATCCGATATCCCAGCGCACGCAACATATTAGCCGCCACCCTTGAAATCCGATATAATCACACATACGTAGATTAAACGAACATCCAAACGAAGTAACATCATGTCAGCTATTCAAACGGTCGATAATTTAGATTATGCATTTCCCCCTAAGCCAAAGCCATTAACGGACGAGCAAAAGGCGGAATATAAAGCGCGCATTAAACAATTACTGCAAGATAAAAACGCAGTGTTGGTGGCGCATTATTACACCGATCCTGAAATCCAAGCACTTGCCGAGGAGACAGGCGGGTGTGTTGCCGACTCATTAGAGATGGCGCGTTTTGGTCGTGACCATGATGCCGACACGTTGATTGTTGCCGGTGTGCGCTTTATGGGCGAAACCGCGAAGATCTTAACGCCAGAAAAAACGGTGTTGATGCCCACTCTCAAAGCCGAGTGCTCGCTCGACTTAGGTTGCCCACCCGATAAGTTCGCTGAGTTTTGTGACCAGTATCCAGACCGCACCGTGGTGGTTTATGCCAACACCTCAGCCGCAGTGAAAGCGCGAGCCGATTGGGTTGTCACCTCAAGCATGGCACTCGAATTAGTTGAACACCTCGATAGCCAAGGCGAAAAAATTGTCTGGGGACCGGACCGTCACCTCGGTGGCTACATTCAAAAGCAAACCGGTGCCGATATGGTGATGTGGCAGGGCGCGTGCGTGGTACACGACGAGTTTAAAGCCAAAGCCTTGCGCGACATGAAAAAACTGCACCCTGAAGCAGCGATTTTGGTACACCCAGAATCACCACAAAACATTGTCGACATGGCCGATGCCGTGGGTTCAACCTCACAATTAATCAAAGCGAGCCAAACCTTGCCGAACGATACCTTTATCGTGGCAACGGACCGCGGCATTTTCTACAAGATGCAGCAGCTGCAACCTAACAAGACGTTCTTAGAAGCGCCCACAGCGGGCAACGGGGCAACCTGTCGTAGCTGTGCTCACTGTCCGTGGATGGCGATGAACGGCTTAGTGGCGATTGCTGAAGCCCTTGAGCACGGCGGAGAGCAACATGAAATTCATGTCGATCCGCAGCTCGCGAAAGAGGCGATGATCCCGCTTGACCGCATGCTGGCATTCAAAAAGTAGCATAAAAAGCAAATATACAAGTTAATTTCTGCATGATAATGTAGTTCCACTGAATAACTATTCGTGGAGATGTCATGCGCCTGTATCATGCCGATGACGTCCGTGATAATTGCGGGTTCGGCCTAATTGCGAGCATCGAAGGTGATGCTCGCCATGATCTCATCAGCACCGCTGTACAAGGTCTCGACCGTATGCAGCACCGAGGCGGTATCGGTGCCGACGGTAAGACCGGTGACGGCTGCGGCTTGTTGCTACAAATTCCAGAACAATTCTTTCGTGAGTACGCTGAGCAACAAGGATGGAACCTCGGCAAGAAATTTGCCGTGGGCATGGTCTTTTTTGCGCGTAACTCCGACAAACGCGAATCGGCACGTCACCTCATAGAGCAAGAACTACAAAAAGAAACCCTTAGTGTGGTGGGCTGGCGTAAAGTCCCAGTCGATGATTCCGTATTAGGTGAAGGCGCAAAGGCCGCCGAACCTAAAATCGAACAAGTGTTAATCAGCGCCCCGACCGGTTGGCGCAAAAAAGACATCGAACGCCGCCTGTATATGGCACGGCGTCGGGTCGAACAAAAAGTGGAGCAAGGCGTTTTCAGTGCTGATGAGCTCTATATCTGCTCAATGTCGAGCCTGCTGTTAGTCTACAAAGGCCTGATGATGGCAGGTGACCTGCCGCGTTATTATCCCGATTTGGCTAATAAAGCACTGAAAACCTCAATCTGCGTGTTCCATCAACGCTTTTCGACCAATACCCAGCCGCGTTGGCGCTTAGCACAACCGTTTCGTTTTCTCGCTCATAACGGCGAGATCAACACCATTCGGGGTAACCGTCAGTGGGCGCAAGCGCGTATCTACAAATTCCATAGCCCGTTGCTACCCGATTTACAGCAAGCGGCCCCCTTGGTGGGTCAAGAAGGCTCCGACAGTGCCTCGCTCGATAATATGCTGGAGCTGTTACTCGCGGGTGGTATGGACTTGTTCCGGGCCATGCGATTACTGATCCCGCCCGCGTGGCAGGGGGACAGCACCATGAGTGACGAGATGCGTGCCTTCTATGAATTTAATGCCTTACATATGGAGCCGTGGGACGGACCGGCTGGTGTGGTCATGAGCAATGGCCGCCACGTTGCCTGTAGCTTGGACCGTAACGGCTTGCGCCCCGCACGCTATGTCCTCACCAAAAGCGGTATTCTTACCATTGCCTCAGAAGTCGGTATTTGGGATTACGAAGAACACGACGTACAAGAAAAAGGTCGCCTTGGTCCCGGTCAAATGATGGCGGTGGATACCTACACCGGACGTATTTGGCACAACGCGGAGATAGAGGATGACTTAAAAAGTCGTCAGCCGTATCGTCAATGGCTCACCGAACACCGACGTCGCTTAGTGCCCTTTGACCGCTGTAGTGCCGATAAAATTGGCAAGCGTTTGTACGACGATAACCAAATGCGGGTGTTGCACAAAGCCTTTTTATACACCCGCGAAGAACTGCAACAAGTGGTTGCGGTGCTGGCTAAGGATGCGCAAGAAGCGGTCGGCTCGATGGGGGACGATACCCCAACGGCCGTTTTATCAAAACAACCGCGCTTGCTGTACGACTACTTCCGCCAGCAATTCTCGCAAGTGACCAACCCGGCCATTGACCCGATCCGCGAACGCCATGTGATGTCACTCGAGACCATCATCGGACGTGAACATAATGTGTTCAGTGAGGCGTCAGGCGATGCCGATCGCGTCGTCTTCGAGTCACCGATTTTAATGTACACCGACCTCAAGCAGTTGCGTGAGCTCGATGAGCATCACTACGGTCATGCCACTTTGAGTCTGGCTTTTACCCCAACCGAGAAAAATCTCGAACAGGCGCTCGCCGACTTGGTCGAGGCCGCGATTGATGTGGTGAAGAACCAACATCGTGTGATGGTGACCCTCAGCGACCGTGAATTTAGCAAAGGTGAGGTAGTGATACCCGCACCGATGGCGGTGGGCGCGGTACAACAGGCGCTAGTGAAGGCACAGTTACGTTGTGACTCCAATATTATTGTCGAGACTGGATCAGCACGTGACCCGCACCATATGGCGGTGCTACTCGGTCTAGGTGCGACCGCAGTGTATCCGTTCCTAGCTTACGAGAGCGTTGAGCAACTGGTACATCAAGGCAAGCTAGCAATGGATGTCAAACAAGCGGTGATGAACTACCGCCAGGGTTTGAATAAAGGATTGCTCAAGATCCTCTCTAAAATGGGTATCGCCAGTATTGCCGGCTATCGCGGCTCCTCATTATTTGAGGCGGTGGGGCTCAATCAAGACATTCTCGATGCCTGTTTTGCCAATGCACCGGCACGTATTAACGGCACGAGCTTTGCTGATGTGCAAACCGATCTGCAACGGATTTTCCAACAATGCTGGCTCAAACGTAAGCCGCTGCCTCATGGCGGCTTGCTCAAATACGTACACGGCGGCGAATATCACGCTTACAACCCAGACGTGGTCACCTCACTGCAAGCCGCAGTAGCGAGCGGTAAACAAGAGGACTACGCCGTGTACCAACGCTATGTGAACGAGCGCCCGGTGGCGCATATTCGTGATTTACTGAAGCTCAATCCAAGCGCCGCGACACCGATTGATATCAACGACGTCGAGCCGAAAGAAGCTTTATTCCCGCGCTTTGATACCGCAGCCATGTCAATTGGTGCACTCAGTGCCGAAGCGCATGAAGCCCTCGCCGAGGCGATGAACCGCATTGGTGGGCATTCTAACTCGGGCGAAGGCGGTGAAGATCCGAAACGCTTTAACAGCATTAAGAACTCACGCATCAAGCAGGTGGCATCGGGTCGCTTTGGCGTGACGCCGCATTACCTAGTGAATGCCGATGTCATACAAATTAAAGTAGCGCAGGGCGCGAAGCCCGGTGAAGGTGGCCAATTGCCCGGCGAAAAAGTCACCGCAGAAATTGCCCAATTGCGCTTTGCGGTGCCCGGCACCACATTGATCTCTCCGCCACCGCATCATGATATTTACTCGATTGAAGATCTCGCACAGCTGATTTTCGATCTCAAACAAGTGAATCCAAAAGCCCTAGTATCGGTGAAACTCGTCTCAACGCCAGGCATTGGCACCATCGCCACCGGTGTTGCCAAAGCCTACGCAGATTTAATCACTGTGTCGGGCTACGACGGCGGCACCGGTGCCAGCCCACTTACCTCGGTTAAGTATGCCGGCTCACCGTGGGAGCTAGGCCTTGCCGAAGTACATCAAGCCTTGGTCGAGAACAACCTGCGCCATAAAATCCGCTTACAAGTGGATGGTGGACTCAAAACCGGACTTGATGTGGTGAAAGCCGCGATCCTCGGTGCTGAAAGTTTTGGTTTTGGTACCGCGCCGATGGTGGCATTAGGTTGTAAGTACTTACGTATCTGTCACCTCAACAACTGTGCCACCGGCGTTGCCACTCAAGACGAAACCTTGCGTAAAGAGTTTTTCCGTGGCTTACCCGAGCGTGTTATTACGTTGTTCGAATTTATCGCCGAAGAAGTCCGTGAGTGGCTCGCAAAGCTCGGCCTAACCAGCATTACCGACGCCATTGGGCGGGTTGATTTACTGGAGCGTTTGCCCGGCGAGACCCAACGTCAGCACGCGATGGATCTCGGACCTTTGTTGGCGGCAGCGGGTACCGCGTCGGAGCATGCCAAATACTGTGTCGAGAAAAATCCGCCTTATGACCCGGGTCGACTCAATCAGCGCTTACTCGAACTCACGCGTGAGGCAATTGATAATCGCCGAGGGGGCAGCTGGTCACTCACCATTCGCAACGATGATCGCTCAGTGGGCGCTATGGTCAGTGGTTATATCGCACAAAAGCATGGCAACCAAGGTATGGCGGTAGCGCCTATTCAGCTCGGCTTTATGGGCACTGCGGGACAAAGCTTTGGCGCCTTTAATGCCGGCGGACTGAAACTGCATCTGACCGGCGATGCCAATGACTACGTCGGTAAAGGCATGGCGGGCGGCAGTATCGTGATTAAGCCGCGTGCTGGCGTGAGCTATGCCAGTGAGGTATCCACCATTATGGGTAACACCTGTTTGTACGGTGCAACGGGCGGCAAACTCTATGCGGCCGGCTGCGCGGGTGAGCGCTTTGGCGTTCGTAATTCAGGGGCTACCGCAGTCGTTGAAGGCATCGGCGACCACGGCTGCGAGTACATGACCGGCGGTATCGTTGTAGTGCTCGGTCAGTGCGGTATTAACTTTGGCGCCGGAATGACTGGCGGGTTTGCCTACTTACGCAACATCGACGGTGACCTGCATCGACGGTTCAATGGCGAGCTGGTCGAAGCGGTTGCCGTGGATAAACCCATCATCAAAGAACACCTGCGTGGTCTGATCCATGAACATCACGAAGCCACCGGTAGTAATTACTCCAGACAGCTACTGACCGAGTTTGATGACATCGTAAAACAGTTTGTCATCGTTAAACCTAAGTCCGCCGATATTGCGTCGTTGCTAGGCCACCGTGCCCGCTCGACCGCTGAGCTCCGTGTGCAGGTGATGTAATGAACAAGAACGTATATCAATTTTTAGACGTACAGCGCATCGACCCTCCTAAGCACCCCGTCGAATCGCGTCGTATTGAATTTAAAGAAATCTATGAGCCGATGTCGGATGTGCAACTGCAAGGCCAAGCCGATCGCTGCCTCGATTGCGGTAACCCCTATTGTGAGTGGAAGTGTCCGGTGCATAACTACATTCCGCAATGGTTGGAGCTGGCTAACCAAGGCCGCGTGTTTGAAGCGGCAGAGCTCATGCACAAAACCAACAGCCTGCCCGAAGTCTGTGGTCGGGTGTGTCCGCAAGATCGTTTGTGCGAGGGCGCATGTACGCTTAATGACGATTTTGGTGCCGTCACCATTGGTAGTATCGAGAAACAGATGGTCGATCAGGCGTTTGCCGAAGGCTGGCGCCCCGATTTAAGCGATGTCGAAGCTCGCCCTGAAAAGGTCGCCATCATTGGCGCCGGCCCTGCCGGGCTTGCCTGTGCCGATGTATTGGTACGTAACGGTGTCAAGCCCGTGGTGTATGACCGTTACCCCGAAATCGGTGGACTGCTGACCTACGGTATTCCACCGTTTAAGCTCGATAAACAAGTACTGAAATTACGTCGTGAGATCTTCAGCGACATGGGCATTGAATTCAAACTCGGCGTTGAGGTGGGTAAAGATGTCGATTTTGATACCTTGATGCAGGAAAACGATGCCGTGTTTTTAGGATTAGGCACCTACAAGGCACTGGATGGACGGTTAGAGGGGCTCAATACGCCAGGGGTGTATCCTGCACTGCCGTTTTTAATTGGTAACACCCAGCGCTTGCTGGATACCGAAATGCCGGATTACCCGTTGATTAACCTCGAAGGCGAAAAAGTCGTGGTGCTTGGCGGCGGTGATACCGCGATGGACTGCGTACGTACCTCGATTCGTCAAGGTGCTGAATCCGTAGTGTGTGCCTACCGTCGCGATGAACAAAACATGCCCGGCTCGCGCCGTGAAGTGCAAAACGCACGCGAGGAAGGGGTCGAGTTTGAATTCAATCTACAACCGCTCGCCGTGGTGGCAGGTGAAGATGGTCGCGTCAGTGGTGTCAAAATGGTGCGCACTGAGCTGGGTCCCGCCGATGAAGAAGGTCGTCGCCGACCGCAACCGGTGCCAGACTCTGAGTTCGTAATGCCAGCAAGCGCCGTGCTCCTTGCTTTTGGCTATCAACCGAATCCACCGGAGTGGTTAAACGGGCACCAAGTGAATTTGAGCGAATGGGGCACGGTGCTTGCCACAGCAGAGCCCGATCAAATGGGTCTATTCGCGATGCAAACCAGTAACCCAAAGATTTTTTCCGGGGGTGACATGGTACGCGGTGCGGACCTCGTCGTCACAGCGATAGCCGAGGGCCGTACCGCCGCAGAGGGCATCCTCGATTATTTGGACAGCCAAGCTGATAATCAGTAACATAGCCACTATGAATATACTCTTATTAGGTTATGGCGATATCGCCCAACGCACCGCTCGACTGATGGTTGCTGACAACCATCAGGTGATAGGTGCGTGTCGTAATCCCGACAACAAACCACTCATCAATGGGGTTGAAACGGTAGCTGCCGATGCCAGCAATGAACAAGACCTGCGTGCTTTGTTCAGCGACCGCAAAGTCGATCTGGTGGTGGTCACCCTAACGCCGAGCGAATACTCCAAAGAGGGGTATCGTCAAGGCTATGTGGTGCCGTGTCGGCATTTGCAGCAGGTCATCAGTGAGCTCAGTTATTCACCGTATGTGATTTACGTATCCAGTACCGGCGTATATGGACAGAGTGAAGGTGAGTGGGTGGATGAATCCTCGCCCACCGCGCCAGATTCTGACTCCGGGCAAATGCTATTGCAAGCCGAACATCTAATTCGTGACTTACCCGTACCGTCGACGATTTTACGTTGCAGCGGTATTTACGGCGAAGGGCGCGATTTTATGCGCAAGCAGTTGCAGCAGGGTAAAGCCACTTTGCGTGATAGCTGGACCAACCGTATCCATCAGGATGATGTCGCGAGCTTTATCTTTCATTTAGTGCGCTTTCCGCAACATCGCCACCGCCTATTTTTGGTGTCGGACGATAAGCCTACCAAACAGTACCAAGTGTATCAGTACCTGGCCGAGCAAGAGGGCGTTGAACTCAATGGTCCAGTGGAGCCCGGTCCAGGTCCGCGCGGCTCGAAACGCTGTAGTAATCGCTTACTCCGCAGCACCGGATACAGCTTGTTGTACCCGAGTTATAAAGAGGGGTTAGCGCAGCCATAGTGGAGCGCTAGCTCAAACCTTACTGACGTCAATAAGCATTTAATTGAAGTAAATTTAAGCACTTAAATTTTTTTCGAGTTTTAATGGTTGTCAAATGTTAATCACAATGGTTAAATCTGCTAACAAATAAATACGCGCCACCGAGCACCTCATCGGACAATGGGATCCGCAACCCATGGGCGGTAGCGTGTTTAAACTCTCCACGAAAGCCGTTTTTGTAGTCACGGATGTTGACACTCTCAATGTGAAGGAATCACATGATGAAAACGATGACCAAATTAGTATCTATTTCACTCTCCGCTATATTGTTGGCGGGTACTTCTTTTACACCTGCATATGCGCAACAGCAGCAAAAGCAACAATCGGGCTCGCAGCAGTCAGGTTCGCAGCAGTCAGGCACGCAATCGGGATCTCAGTCGGGATCAACATCAGGAACCAGCTCTGGGACGACCAGCACGACCTCAGGCACCACATCGGGTACTGCAGGTAGTACGGGCTCAGCCGCCGGTACCGGTGCTGCGGGTTCTGGAGCGGCTGCAGGTTCAGCGGGCGCAGCAGGCGCTGCCGCAGGTACAGCCGCCGCCGGTGGTATAACGGCGGGTGCCGTTGCAGCGGGCGCTGCCGCAGTAGCCGCGACCGCAGCGGTCGTGCAAAATAATCAAGACGATACCAGCACAACGACGACCACGAATAACAACTAAGTCGTGGTCAAAGCCGTTGTACTGGCGATCAGTGTGCTACTGGTCGCCAGCTGCTCAGTCGTGCAACCAGATTCAAGTCAGCTCTCGGGCGGCGTTTCAAGCGCTTCCGAGACGCTGATGTTTTGGTTAGAGCAAGATAAAATAAACCAACTGACACCCGAGCAACTCAAACAATTGCCGGGTGCAGCAATATACGCCCAGTTGGGCGAACAACCGATAGCCACCTTAGTGCTCGCCGAGCAAATTAACCGCACAGGACGTGTGGAGCGGCGTTGGCTATCGGCAAAAGAAGCACTGATTACGCGCAACGGACGCATCACTCGCAGCGAAGGAATGCCGCACAACCTCATGTTTGTCGCCAATTTAAATGCTGATCCTCTGGGTTGCTATCAACAGCAACTACGGGATTCGGCAGCCGCACCTCATTGCGTACGTACTTGGCAATCCTTCCTCGATTATGAGAACTCCAATCAGCGCGTAGAGCGCATACACATCCAAAGTCGTTTTAATTGGTCGGTTGACCAAAACATTGCAACGCCACTACGAGGCAAACGCAAAACGCGCGAATTAGTCGAAGATGTCCACACCCAATCCGGATTAACTTGGCAAAATCGCTATTGGATCGAATACCACAGTGGCGACATTATCCAGTCTAAACAGCATTTCGGCATCGGTGACCATCGCGACAGTGGCACATTAATGTTGCGAGAAGCACGTTATTAAACGTAGTGATGTGATGTCGAGTCGTTTTGTGAAAGTTATTTTAGTCCTCACCTGTGTGGTGAGCAGTGTGTTCGCTACCCTGAGTAGTCAGGCGCAGGTGCCGGTAACCGCTGTATTTTCAGATGGTCTGACCGGCCAGCAACGGGTCGACTTGCGACTGAGTTACGGTGAGCGGATTAAAACCGTGGTCGATTCGGTTATCGCCCACAGTGAGCAACCAGAAAATCTTTATTGGTCGACGGCGCGCCTGTGCACGCCTAAGCTGCAACAACGGTTAGAGGCGCGCCGTGTTGCGGTCCTTGCCGAGTTGCAACTGCTGAGCACCGTTTACAAAAATACCGAACAGCCGGAATTGGCCGAACGCACCCAACAGTTGTATCAACAGGTTCAGCGCTGGCCATTATTGGCAAGCCTTGCCGCGGGCATTATGCCAGCGCGGTTGATCGCTGAACCCGAAAATAACTGGCAGCTAACTCGACATTTTAAGCACTACTTTTTGCGCGTGGTGGGGGCCCCCCACAGTATCCACTGGGTGGGGCTCACTCCATTTGCAGGTACCTATCCTTGGTCGCAAGATCCCCTGTTTAAGCGACTGAAAAATAGGGCGTTGGATAATCTGTGGGAGGTTCCACTGCAAGGCTTTGCGAGCCAGCGAGCTGATTATCGGGCGTTGACGCCGCGCGAAGTCGCTGTCGAGCAAATTAATTGGCAACCCGGGCAGGTATTATTTCAAGGCTATGATGACAGCGACTTACCAGCGGGTTTTAGTGGCATCAACCAACGCTTATTGAACTTACTGATTTATTGGGCACCGAACCAATCGCTGGCGGCAAGGTCGACCAATAGTGAACCCGGTAAATCATCCGTAGCGCGCCTTTGTCAGTCATGAAGCCTAGTTTGCAGGCAATCATTGCCGGGTTATTGCTGGTGTTAGTACCACAAATCAGTCACGCACAAACGAAGACCACTTATAGGCAGTCAGATTACGGTGGAGTTGGCGTGATGCAAATGCCCAGTGCCCGAATGAACCCAGAGGGTGAACTGAGCTTAAACTACCGCGATAACGATCCGTTTCGCCGTATTTCGCTCAGCATGCAGTTGTTCCCTTGGTTAGAGACCACGGTACGTTATACCGATATTCGTTACGAGCGTTACAGTATCGACCCTGAGTTCAGCAACCAAACCCTGAAAGATAAAGGGCTCGACGTTAAGTTAAACCTACTCAATGAGGGGCGTTATCAACCTGAACTGGCGATTGGTTTACGGGATTTAGGCGGCACCGGACTCTATAGCGGTGAATACATTGTTGCTTCTAAACAACTATTTAATTCAGCTGACTGGGGCGCGATTGACGTAACCGCAGGTATCGGTTGGGGCTATTTGGGGGTGCGCGATAATATTAATAACCCACTGTGTCATGTCGATGACCGCTTTTGTCAACGCAGCCGCACGACAAGCGGAACAGGCGGGCAGTTCGAAGTCGATGACTGGTTTCGCGGGTCTAGCGCCTTATTTGCCGGGGTAGAGTATCAAACACCGTGGCAGCCGTTAGTATTGCAAGTCGAATACGATGCTAACGATTACAGTCAAGAAAGGCTCAGTAATCCGGTCGATCCCAACTTAACCGAGGCACCGGTTTACAGTGATAGCCCACTAAACTGGGGCGCACAGTACGCACTGAATGACCATGTGCAGCTGAATTTAAGCTATCAACGCGGCAACACTTGGATGTTTGGTATCACGTTGCATGCCGATTTAGATGGTGCCGAGCAAATTAAAGTAAGGCCTCGTAAGCGAGCTGTCTTATCAGTGCCGCAAACGGATGAGGCTGAGCTTACACAGGCATTTAAAAATGAGCTCGGTATCGAGCTCAGCGGATGGCAAATTCAGGGTACAACGCTCACGCTGTATCAACAGGGCGAAGGTAACTACCGCAATCGCGCAGAACAACTCGAACGCGCCACCCGTATTGCCACGCATTACGTGGCCGAGGATATCAAACGTTACGAGTGGGTCACCGTCAATCAGGGCATGGCGATCAATAGCTACAACGTCGATGTTGATGAATTTAAACAGATCGCTAATGGAGCTCGGTTTACTAAGCCGCTCAGCAATACCTACAGTCAGAGCGAAGCGCGCGCTTGGAGCGCACAACGAGGTGAAGCGCGCACACTGACGCCAGACTGGGATGTGACCTGGCGCCCTTCATTGAGCCAGTCATTTGGCAGCGCCGAGAGCTTTTACTTTTATCAGTTCGCCGCCAATGCCGACATAAATATCACCTTGACACCGCGTTGGCAGGTCAATGCCAGTATCGGCATGAACGTGCTTAATAACTACGACCAATTCACTTATCGCGTCGACGACTACGAGTCACCCCTGCCACGTGTTCGTACTTACGTACGTGAATATTATGCAGACACCGATGTGTGGCTCAGTAATTTGTATTCACAATACACCGCCAAGCTAAAGAACAATTGGTATGGTGCGGCATACGCAGGTTACTTAGAGCGCATGTTTGCCGGTGCAGGGGCGAGCGTATTGTATCGTCCACAAGGCAGTGATTGGGCATTCGGCGGCAATCTAAACTGGGTGAAGCAACGCAGCTTTGATGAGCCGTTAGGGTTGCGTGATTACAAGGTCTGGACCGGTCATCTGAGTGCTTACTGGCAGACTCCGTGGCTCAAACGCTCGTTAGTGAAGCTCGATGCAGGACGTTTTCTAGCGGGTGATGAAGGTGTCAAAGTCACCTTTGAGCATCGCTTTGAATCGGGTGTTGTGGCGGGTGCCTATGCCGCATTGACCAATGTCTCGGCAGAGGACTACGGCGAAGGGTCATTTACTAAAGGTTTGTACCTCAGTATCCCGTTTGATTTGTTCTCGGTGAAATCCAGTATCGACCACGCGGGGCTGTCATGGGAGCCGATAACCCGAGACGGTGGACAAACATTAAAGCGACCCGTCGACCTCTATCGACTGACCGATTTACGTCAGCCTTTTTATTTAAATGGAATTAAATGAGACTTTACACAATGGTGTCAGTGATGCAGTTCAAGCGAACCCCGCGACTTCTTAAACTCAGCGTTCTATCCGCCATCGGTCTGGCATTAGCGGGTTGTTCACTCGCGCCGGGAGGCCATATCCCTGACCCGTCGGGTGGTAGCTTATTTAGCGACAGTGACTACAGTAATGGCGAGTCGTTCTCAGACGTTGAGTGGGAAAATCTCGTCAAGGTTCAAGCCATCACCCCCATGCTGTTAGCGCAAATCAATGCTGAGCAAAGCAACGACGAACACTTACGTGCCAACCCAGCACTTGAGAAAGCACGCAATAACTACGACTATGTCGTCGGGCGTGGTGATATTCTTAACATCACCGTGTGGGACCACCCCGAACTGACCATTCCTGCCGGCTCGATGCGTGCGCCAGAGGAAGCCGGTAACTGGGTTCATAACGATGGAACCATATTTTATCCCTATGTTGGTAAAATTAACGTAGCGGGTAAGCGCGTCACTGAAATACGCGACATGATCACCGCCAAGCTAGCGAAGTATATCGAAGCGCCGCAAGTCGATGTCACCGTGGCCGCGTTCCGTTCGCAGCGCGTATACGTGACCGGCGAAGTCAAACAGCCCGGCACCTTACCTGTGAGCAATGTGCCACTGACGCTAATCGAGGCGGTCGCGCAAAGCGGTGGGCTCACGCCTAATGCGGACTGGACCGATGTCAGCTTAAAGCGTGGCGAGCAAGAGATGCACTACTCATTGCGCGAACTCTACCAGCGCGGTGATACACAAGAGAACATTATTCTTAAAGCGGGCGACGTATTGCATATTGCCCGCAACGATAAAAACAAAGTCTACGTACTCGGTGAAGTCGGTAAACAGCAAAGCTATCCGATGGGGCGCTATGGCATGACACTCGCAGAGGCGCTGAGTGATGCCGGTGGTTTGTACAACCAAACCGCAGATGCTTCAGGCGTATTCGTGATACGCCAAGCCGCATCCGATAGTGGTTATGCCGCACAATTATTTCAACTCGATGCCAGCAACGCGACGGCATTGGTCATGGCTGAGCAATTTAAACTACAACCGCGCGATATCGTCTACGTGACCGCAGCCCCTGTCGCACGCTGGAACCGCGTGATCAGCCAGATTATTCCATCGCTGACCGGTTTATATAACATCACACGCGCCCGCGACGACCTAAATAACTAATGTTTGACCATATTCTCGTTGTTTGCACCGGTAATATTTGCCGCAGCCCGGTGGCTGCCGCGCTATTGCAGCGTGCGCTGCCCGAAAAGCACGTGGATAGCGCAGGCACTCATGTTGAAGCAGCGAACCTGACAGGTCGCGATATGGACAACACCGCGCGCGAAGTTGCCTATATAGAAGGGCTCGCATGTCCCACACACGCCGCTAAACAAGCGAGCCGCTCGTTGGTAAATCAAAGCGATTTGATTTTGGTAATGGAACAACAGCACAAAGAGTGGCTGAGTAACCGTTATCCCGACAGCCGCGGCAAGACCATGCTGTTGGGTGAGTGGCTCAATAGTGATAACGAACAAAATTTAAGACTAGGGTTAGGGAAAGGAAAAGACATCGCCGACCCTTATCAAAAAAGCATCGAATGCCACGAGCAAGTATATCGCGATCTCGCACGCGCGGTGTCGCACTGGCAAAGCAAACTCGCGTAATAACAACTTTCAACTTCGTATCAAGGCAGTATCAGGTTAAAACTCCATGACAGACTCTAATAAACCTACATCGGCTCCTAACGCGTCATCAAACGGGTCGCGAAATGAAGACGAAATCGATCTAGGCAAGCTCTTTGGACTGCTTTTAGACCGCAAGTGGTTCATCATTATAATCACTGTACTATTTATGGCCTTGGGTGTTGCTTATGCACTGCTGGCAACCCCAGTTTATAAAGCCGATGCCTTATTGCAGGTTGAAAAAAAATCATCAGGTATGCCCGCCTTATCCGGCGACATGGCGGATATGTTTGCCAAAGAGAGCGAAGCCGAGACCGAAATCCAAATCATGACCTCGCGCATGGTGATTGGCGAGGTCGTTGACCAACTGGATTTAACCATACTGAGTCGTCCGCGCTATACGCCGATAATTGGTGAGTTCCTGGCGCGTCGCAGTGGCAATAAAGATGAGGTACTAATCAGCGAGTTGCAGGTGCCACAATCGGTTATCGGCAAACCGTTGCGTTTAGATCTCAACGGTAAGCAGCTAGCCCTTTACTTTGATGATCAACAGGTGATTTCAGGGGCCATCGGCGAAGAAATGCGCTCTGGCGAGTGGCGCTTAAAAGTCGCTGATATTGAAGCGCACAACACCGATACCTTTGAAGTGTATAAAACCAGCCGTTTGGGCACTATAAACACGTGGAAAGAGCGATTAAGTGTAAGTGAGCGCGGCAAAGATACCGGTATTTTGGCGGCAAGTTTACAACATACCGATGGCACACAAGCAAAAGAGGTGCTGCAGGCAATCACACAAGCGTACATGCTGCAAAACATTCGCCGTAACGCTGCCGAAGCGCAAAACAGCCTTGAGTTTATCGAGCAACAGTTACCCAGCTTGAAGCACGACCTGACGGTTGCTGAAGAAAAGCTCAACCAATACCGCCTGCAAAGTCAGTCGGTGGATTTAAGCCTCGAAACTAAAGGCATGCTCGACCAAGTCATTGAGTACGAAAAGCGCCTGAATGAGCTAAGTTTTAAAGAGGCTGAGCTGGCGCGACTGTACACCCGTGAGCATCCGCAGTATCAAGCCTTGCTCGAGCAAAAACAGCGACTGCAGCAAGAAAAAGCCGAGCTCACCAAGCAAATTGAACAACTTCCCGAGACACAGCAAGAAGTGTTGCGTTTAACACGCGATGTCGAAGTAAATCAAGAAATCTACCTGCAACTGCTCAATCGCATGCAAGAACTCAACGTGATGAAAGCCGGCACTGTGGGTAATGTACGTATTCTAGATGAAGCGGTTACACAGCCGCGCGCCGTTGCACCTAAGAAACCACTGATTGTGGTACTCGCCACAATGCTCGGCGGTATGGTCTCAGTCGGATGGGTGTTTGTTCAAGCAATGATGAACCGCGGCGTGCAAAGCCCAGAAGAGTTAGAGAACGCAGGCATTACCGTATACGCCAGCATCCCAGACTCGGAAGTTCAGCATAAGCTAGAAGAACGCATTAAAGCAGCACTTAAGCGCGATAAAAATCGCCATGCCGAGCTGCCGTTATTAGCCGCCGAAGAGCCAACCGATATGAGTATCGAAGCGTTGCGTGGACTGCGCACCAGCTTGCACTTTGCGATGCTCGAAGCCAAGAACAATATCATTATGATCTCGGGGCCGAGCCCTACCGTGGGTAAATCCTTTATTACCGCGAACCTCGCCATGGTATTGGCACAAGCGGGCAAACGAGTACTGATCATTGATGTCGATTTACGTC
Source organism: Idiomarinaceae bacterium (assembly GCA_002685255.1). Taxonomy (GTDB): domain Bacteria; phylum Pseudomonadota; class Gammaproteobacteria; order Enterobacterales; family Alteromonadaceae; genus Idiomarina. The sequence goes on along the minus strand of NYWU01000032.1, from coordinate 7,431 downwards.
GAGGTTACCTACACAACATGATGGACCTTAACAACAAAGAGGGTCTCTCTGATTACCTGGCTGGCAAAGTTGACCGCGATGCTCTGATAAAACAAACACCTTACAAAGGCGTGGATATGGTGAACCGAGGTGTTGCCCCGCCAAACCCATCGGAGTTGCTTATGCAAGCACGGCTACAAGAGCTGTTTGATTACGCAAGCGAACATTACGACTACGTACTGTGTGACACGCCACCGATACTCGCAGTGACAGACGCTGCCATTGTCGGCCGCTACGCCGGCACCAACTTGTTGGTCACCGGCTTTGAGCAAAACTCAGTAAAAGAAGTCGAGCAAACCATAAAACGCTTTGCCCAAAACGGTGTGACCATTAAAGGCACCTTGCTCAACAAAGTACGTCGCACCCGCAGCAGCTACTACGGCTATGGCTACGGGTATGGTTACGGCTACGAATACAAATCAAAGTAGGTCGTGCCTTTGGCACGACTAAAACGACCTGATAAAACCCAGTGCACAAAGCACAGGGCAAACAAACAACACAACGCCAGGATGGCGGACGAAGTTTAAAAGGGAATTTAGGTGAGCAACGCACTGTTCAAAAAGTTAGGAAGCAGTGAGATTACGATTGCTGTTATCGGGCTCGGCTATGTGGGCCTTCCTCTTGCAGTTGAATTCGGTCAAAAATTTAGAACGCTGGGTTTTGATATTAACCAAAAGCGCGTGGCGGAAATTAACAGTGGTGAAGACCACACTCTCGAGGTAGAGCCCGAACGCTTACAACAAGCCAAACACCTTTCTTACACCAGTGATGTTAACGCACTCGGCGATGCCGATGTGTTTATTGTGACGGTGCCAACCCCCATTAATAAACATAAACAGCCCGACTTAACGCCGCTGATTAAAGCCAGCGAGACCATTGGCAGCGTGATTAAAGCGGGTGCGGAGGTGATCTACGAATCCACCGTTTACCCGGGTGCCACCGAAGAGGACTGCCTTCCTGTTATTGAGCAACACTCAGGGTTAGTACTCAACCAAGATTTTTTTGCAGGCTACAGCCCCGAGCGCATCAACCCGGGCGATAAAGAGCATCGTGTCACCACAATAAAAAAAGTCACTTCAGGTTCAACCCCCGAAATCGCCGATTTTGTTGATGCCTTGTACAACACCGTGATCACCGCTGGTACCCATAAAGCGACCAGTATAAAAGTAGCTGAAGCGGCAAAGGTAATTGAAAACACCCAGCGGGACGTAAACATTGCACTTATTAATGAGTTGGCAATGGTGTTTAACAAAATGGGCATTGATACCCAAGCCGTGCTTGAGGCGGCGGGCGCTAAATGGAACTTCTTGCCTTTCCGTCCCGGGCTTGTCGGTGGTCACTGTATTGGCGTCGACCCTTACTACTTAACACATAAGGCCGAAGCGGTCGGTTACCACCCCCAGATGATATTAGCGGGGCGCCGTGTAAACGATAACATGGGCCGCTTTGTGGCAGCAGAACTCGTAAAGGCGATGATGCAAAAAGGCCTTTGTGTGAAAGACGTTAAAGTATTGTTGCTAGGGTTAACCTTCAAAGAAAACTGCCCCGATATTCGCAACACCAAAGTCACCGATATTATCACTGAGCTCAACGAGTACGGAGCACAAGTCGATGTCTACGACCCGTGGGTTGATGCCTCCGAAGCCGAGCACGAATATAACATTACCCCAATTAATCAACATAAAAAGGGCAAATACGACGCAGCGGTTATCGCTGTTGCGCATGATGAGTTTAAACAGTTAGGCGAGCACGGAATACGGGCGTTGTGTAAGAACACACACGTGCTGTACGACTTAAAGTATGTGCTAACGGCTGAACAAGCCGACTGCCGTCTTTAATAACTCGCAACGCAAGGATGCCATCATGACACGATACGAAGAAGTAAAACTCGAACTTACTAAAAAGCCGAAAATCTGGCTAGTGACTGGTGTAGCCGGCTTTATTGGATCAAACCTACTTGAGACCTTACTCAAACTTGATCAACGCGTTGTTGGCCTTGATAACTTTTCTACCGGCTTTCAGAAAAACCTAGATGAAGTTAAAAGCCTGGTAACCGAAGACCAGTGGAATCGCTTTGAGTTTATTCAAGGGGACATATGTGATTTAGACACCTGCAAGCGTGTTATAAATCACTCCTATGCCGGCAAAGTAAACTATGTGCTGCACCAAGCTGCACGAGGTTCAGTACCACGTTCCATCGACGACCCAATTAATACCAATAAAAGCAATATCGATGGCTTTTTGAATATGCTAGTAGCAGCGAGAGATGCTGGCGTGGATAGCTTCACCTATGCCGCGAGTAGCTCGACCTATGGCGATCACCCAGCACTACCTATAGTTGAAGAGAACATTGGTAACCCATTATCACCGTATGCGGTCACCAAATACGTAAACGAGATGTATGCCAATGTATTTGCACGGGTGTATGGCTTTAAAACAATAGGCTTGCGCTACTTTAACGTGTTTGGTCCGCGCCAGAACCCTGATGGGGCATACGCAGCAGTTATTCTTAAGTGGACTGATGCGATGATAAAAGGCGAGCCAGTGTTAATTAATGATGATAGTGAAACCAGCCGTGACTTTTCGTTTGTGGCGAATGCTGTGCAACTGAACATTCTTGCTGCGACAGCCGATGACGCAGCTAAAGACGAAATCTACAACATGGCATTGGGTGACCGTACGACGCTAAATGAACTGTTTGTAGGCATTAAAGACGCACTCAAAAAAATGGTGTTCAGTATAACGACGAGCCTGTGTATCGAGATTTTCGTCCCGGTGATGTTCGTCATTCGCAGGGTGATATTTCTAAAGCAAAAAGCAAACTTGGTTTTGAGCCTACACTCCGTATTGCTCAAGGTATTTATGAAGCGATGCCTTGGTATCTTCAAACAACTTAACTCCTATTTCTACGGTATAGACTAATACGAATGACGCACTTAAATTTACAACAGGTTGTAGAACACGATTACTGTGTCGGTTGTGGACTATGTATGGCGCAATCTAAAAAAGGAAGAATGTTCGAAACCGTTAAGGGAACTTATATTCCAGATTTAGCCGCATTAACCAAAAGTGAGATTGAATCTGCGGAAAATTTTTGCCCATTTGCCAAAGCAAGTGATATTGAAGATGTTGTGGCATCAAAAGTTTTTAAGGTAAATAATCTCAGGTATCTAGAGGGATTAGGCTATTATCATAAAACATATGCAGGTTACGCCATCGAAGGGAAGTTTCGCGAGCAGGGAAGTTCTGCTGGACTGGTGAACTGGCTATGTTCAAAGTTACTACGGGATGGATATATCGATACGATTATTCACGTAAAAGAAGATACGAGTAGTAACAATAAGATGTATTCATACCAAGAAAGTTCAGACATCGAGTCTCTTCAATCTGGCGCCAAATCAAAGTATTACCCCGTAGAATTATCTGAGGTAGTTAAAGCTCTCCTTTCTCAACCTTCCAAAAAAGTAGCTATAGTTGGCTTGCCTTGCTTCATAAAAGCATTACGAGCGTATGAGGAAGATAACCTTCAGTTAAAAGAGCAAATTAAGTTCCATATTGGAATCGTTTGTGGTCATCTAAAGTCTAAAAATTATGCTAAATTTCTAGGTTGGCAGGCTGGCATTGAACCTAATAACTTGAAGTTAATCGACTTCAGAACGAAGCTGAAAAAAAGTCCCGCATCTCGATATGGTTTTACGGCGATTCCGAGGGTGGGAAGTGAAGACTCATGGATAATCAAACCGATGTCTGAAGTTGTAGGGGGGAACTGGGGGCACGGGGTTTTCAAACTGACAGCTTGTGAATATTGTGATGATATTATGGCGGAGACATCAGATATTGTGTTTGGCGACGCATGGTTACCTGAATTTGTAGGGGATAGTGGAGGAACTAATATAATCAATTCACGTTCCCCATTTTTGAGTAATTTACTACAAGATGGGGACGATAAGGGTCTTATAAAACTACAGGAACTCACACCGAAACGAGTCTTAGACTCTCAAAGAAGTGGGTTACGCCATAGAAGAGAAGGGTTGTCGTACCGTTCTGGCAGAGATGAAGCACTAGGAAAGCCGTTTCCCAAAAAGCGAACAAAGCCTAATTCTCACCAACTTAATATTGTTCGTAAAACAACCTACGAATATAGAGAGTTAATCCGTCAAACTAGTCACAAGTCATTTTTACTTGCTGCAGATCATAGGGATCTCAGTATTTCATTATCGATGCTTAAACCTATTATAGAATCCTACTCGAAGATTAGTCGAGTTAATCTTATTCAAAGAATTATTGCGAAAGCTAAAAAGGTTCTGACGAAGCTTGTCCAACGTAACTCGAATTAGTTGATTTAGCGTGTCAATTAGAACAAGAAAAATAATAAAAAACACGATCTCTCTCTATGTGAGAATGTTAGTAATGATGGGCGTATCTCTTTACACGTCTCGAATTCTTTTAGATACATTGGGAGCAGAGGACTTCGGGTTGTATCATGTTGTCGCAGGTATTGTCGTTCTTGCAGGATTTCTTCAAGGAGCATTATCAGGAACAACTCAGCGATTTCTTGCCTTTGAGTTGGGTAAGAAAGAAGCCACCGATCTAAGGAATGTATTCGGCATGAGCGTGAATATTCATATTATATTTGCATTACTCATGTTGGTGATTGTGGGGGGGGTAGGCACATATATCGTTCCATCAATTATCACTTTTGATGAATCTCGTTTGACTGCGGTAATCTTTCTATTCTGGTTCTCTCTAGTTTCATTTGCATTAAATATTGCTGTTGTTCCGTTTCATGCGATGATTGTAGCACATGAAGAAATGAGAATTTTTGCTTGGATAAGCATAGGGCAAGCAGTACTTAATTTAGGCATAGTAATACTAATTCAATATTTACCGTATGATGCCTTAATTGCTTATGGTGCTCTGACACTATTGGCAACTACGGTTGTTAGCGGTGTTTATGTAGCTTATGTGTTAACCAGATACAAGGAGCAGAGGTTCTGCTTAGGTTGGGATCAAAAATTGTTTAAACGATTAGTTTCGTTTTCCGGTTGGAGTATATGGGGTAATGCTGCTCCAATATTTTCAAATCAAGGTATTAATATTCTTCTTAATGTTTATTTCGGCCCGTTAGTAAACGCAGCCAAAAGCATAGGAAATCAGGCTTCAAATGCGCTTGGACAATTCGTAAGTAATTTGCAGTATGCAGTTAACCCTCAAATTATCAAGTCATATTCAAGGAATGACCATTCATATACAATTAAATTGCTGTATTACGGTAGTAAATATAATTTCTTTCTGATTTTTACTCTCGCATTTCCAATTCTACTCCGAACCGAAAATGTTTTGAAAATATGGCTTGTTGAACCTCCGCCGTATTCAGCTACTTTTTTAAAGTTGATTTTAATAAATGCGATTTTGGATAGTATCTTTAGGCCTCTTATTACAGCGGCTCAGGCAACTGGGAATATTAAACTATACCAAATTGTTGTAGGCGGCATCCTGCTATTAAATGTTCCTTTTTCTTACGTCGTAGTACAAATGGGTTATAATCCCAGCTCTGTATTTATAGTAGCGATCTTGGTAACAATTCTCGCGGCTGTTGCCAGAATTTTTATGTTAAAGCGTATTTTCAACTTCTCATTTACTGAGTATTCAAAATGCGCATTGATTAAAATTTTTCAAGTATCTGCACTCAGTATATCGCTTGGAACAACATTTAATCATATGGTAAGCGTCCAACTTAATATATTGGAAATGTTATTATTTTGCTTTTTGGTGATGCTCATTACAGGTTTTTGTGTCTGGATGTTAGGTTTAGAACGGTCTGAGCGAGGAAAAATACTGTCGTTCATAAAATCTAAAGGTGGGTGATTATTATCTGTCAACGGTTTTTTTAATTCTTAAATATAAACGTTAGATGTCGTTAAAATCTCTGATTTATTTAATAAAATTTATTGCGAAAACAGAGGTGTTTATAACTCATTTTTTTATTAGATTAATACGATTCAATAAGGTGTTTCACTTTGAATAAAAAAGCTAGAGTAGGTCTCCTGAATTTTCAATATTCTAAAGATAATTATGGTGCAGTTTTACAGGCAGCAGCACTAGAGCGGTTGGTTAAGAAGCGAGTTGAGAATGTTGAACACATAGATTATCGGCCGCAACGCAATCGCATCAGGCTTCTACTTTCTGCGATTGTGAAACGGCTTTTAAATAAAAACAGTCGAAATGATTCAAATAACGCTCTAAGCAGTCAAGGCTTCGAGAGCTTTCGAGTCAAGTTTATTAGTCGGACTCCGATAATTTTTAACAAAAAAAAGTTCCGTGTAGAAAGTGCTAATTATGATGCGATTATTGTCGGGAGTGATCAGGTATGGCGGCCAACTATGGGAGGCGACCCATTAGTTTTCTTTTTGAATTACTGCAACCCAAGTGTTAGAAAGATATCATATGCCGCAAGTTTTGGTCTGCGTGACTGGGGCGCTCCTATGGGCTCAGGATTCTCTAAGAGAGTTAAAAAAGCATTAAATGATTTCGACTTCGTTTCTGTTAGGGAAGATAGTGGAAAAGATATTTGTCGGAAGTTTGATGTAAATGCTGAACATGTGCTTGATCCACTACTATTAGTGGAGGACCAGTTTTTTGATGAGATTATCGCTAATTTTGATCAGGAATCCAAGTCTCGTCTACCAAGTTTTGTATATTATAAGCTGGATACCTCACATAAATTTAGAGAAGAATTGGCTGAACTAGAAAACAACTTTAAGAAAGTAGCGCATAACTTATATATTAGTCCTGATGGGTCTTCTTATGAGCTTGTTGAGAACTGGATAAGTTATATTTTTTATTCTGAACTTGTGTTGACTGACTCATTTCATTGTTTGTGCTTAGCTCTTAGGTTTGGAAAGCCAGTCCTACTTATGAAGAATGACCATAGAGGAAAAGCTAGGTTCGACAGCTTTTTCAAGATGTTTAACATCCAAATAAAATCTACTCAGAATATCAATCATCCTGAAATTATATATCTTGAGCCACCGGAGGATTTTAACGTCCGTTTGGAAGAAATGAGAAAGTTTTCTAATGAATTTTTGGATAATGCGCTTTCTGAATTCCTTTGATAAATGCAAGTTATACGATTTTATTTTCTAAATTTTAAAAGAAAGATGCCTAAAATATGAAGTCACTTTTTTCTAATCGAATTGTTGTAATCACAGGCGGTACGGGATCTTTTGGAAACGCTGTACTCCGTCGTTTCCTTAACACTGATATAGCTGAAATCCGTATTTTTAGCCGTGATGAGAAAAAACAAGATGACATGCGTAAAACGTACAATCATCCTAAACTCAAGTTTTACATTGGGGATGTTCGCGACTACCAAAGTGTTTTGAATGTAAC
>NYWU01000031.1 GCA_002685255.1 Idiomarinaceae bacterium | reverse complement strand
CACCGACTTCCGAGAGCGTGAAACCCAGCGCCTGAGCCCGCTTGATGAAACGCAGTCGCTTCACCATGTCCACCGGATAGCGCCGATGGCCACCCAAGGGTTTGGCTGGTTCATCCAGCAGCCCGCGTCGCTGGTAGTAGCGGATAGTCTCGACGTTCACCCCGGCGGCGTCCGCCAGCTTGCCAATGGTCAGGTCTGTGGTCATCACTTTCTCCTTGATTCCGTACTTTGGTACGGAATTTAGAATAGCATCCAGACAATCAGGCTCAGGAGATTGGGATGCAACTCACCGGGAAAGGCTCGCTGGTCGCGAGTTCGCTGACCGCCATCGGTGCGTCGGTGTGCTGTGTCGGGCCACTGGTGCTGTTGGCACTCGGTGTCGGCGGTACGTGGGTGGGCGCTCTGACCATGATGGAGCCACTACGCCCCCTCTTCATCGGGTTGACTCTACTGTTCCTGGGATTGGCATTCCGCAAGCTCTACCTGGTGCCACAGGTTTGTACGCCAGGTACACCCTGCGCCGATCCGCGCACGCTCGTGCGACAGCGACTCGTGTTCTGGATCGTCAGCGTGCTGCTGCTCGGCCTATTGGCCGTGCCGTGGCTCGCCCCGCTGTTCTACTGAAGGAGATTAACCATGCGCAAACTGCTGATCGCCGTGCTTTTCGCCTTGCCCTTCGTGGCGCTGGCGGCTCCCCCGAAAACCGTCACGCTCGACGTGCAGAACATGACGTGCGGACTCTGTCCGATCACGGTCAAGAAGTCGCTGGAGAAGGTGTCCGGCGTGAGTGACGTCCAGGTCAATTTCGACCAGAAGACGGCGACCGTCACCTACGATCCCGATAAGGCCCAGCCCGAGGCACTGACTGAGGCGACCGCGAACGCGGGATACCCCTCCACAGTGCAGAAGTGAGGTCACGATGAGCGCCATTGTCCTTGAGTCCGTGCTGACTTGCCCGCGCTGCGGCTTCGCCAAGCCGGAAACCATGCCCACGGACGCCTGCCAGTTCTATTACGAGTGCAGCAACTGCAAGGCGCTGCTGCGCCCCAACCCAGGGGATTGCTGCGTTTTCTGTTCGTTCGGCTCGGTGAAGTGCCCGCCGATCCAGCAGCAGCTTGGGTGTTGCTCATAGCGTTTAGGGGGATCACAGGTCGTCGTCTGGATTACGCAGTGGCCGCAGCTCGCCGCGCGCAACTTCTTCCGGTACCGCAAAGGAATACCGCCCGAGCATGTTGATGTGCTCGTAGATCAGCGGCGATAGCCGGGCCAAATCCTCTTCCAGCACTGGATAGCCGTGCTGCTTGAGCCGTTCCACGGCCGCCGTCATGTAGAGGGTGTTCCACAGCACGATGATGTTCACCACCAGGCCCAGAGCACCGAGCTGGTCTTCCTGGCCTTCGCGGTAGCGCTGGCGGAGCTCGCCGCGTTTGCCGTGGAACACGGCGCGGGCCAGGCTGTGCCGGCCTTCGCCTCGGTTCAACTGGGTCAGGGTGGCGCGGCGCTTGGACTCGTCGTCGATATAGGTCAACGTGTGCAGAGTCTTTTCGATCCGCCCGAATTCGGCCAGCGCCTGGGCCAGCCGGGTGGGTCTATCTCCCGTTTGCAGCGTGCGCATGATGCCAGTCGCCGGCACCCGGCCGAGTTTGAGCGAGCCGGCCAGGCGCAGCAGGTCGTCCCAGTGCTCGGCGATCAGGTCGAGTTTGACCGACTGGCGGGCCAGCCCGTTGAGCTTGCCGTAGTCCGCGTCCGGGCGCGTGCGCCAGAAGCGGGTACCGCCGACATCGGCCAGCCGCGGACTGAAGTGGTAGCCAAGTAGGCGGAAGAGCCCGAACACCACATCGCTGTAGGCCCCGGTGTCGGTCATGATTTGCGTCGGCTGCAACTCGGTCTGCTGTTCCAGCACGACCGCCAGCAACACCAGGCTGTCGCGCAGCGTGCCGGGCACGGTGATGGCGTTGAGGCCGGAGAATTGGTCGGAAATCAGGTTGTACCAGGTGACACCCCGGCCGGTGCCGAAATACTTCGGATTGGGGCCGGCATGCACGGTGCGCACCGGTACGACGAAGCGCATGCCATCGGCGGAGGCGACCTCGCCGCCACCCCAGACTTGGGCCAGTTCCAGTTGGCTTTGCGCTCCGACCAGGATGGCGTTAGCCGCTGACAGGGTGTCGTCGCGGATATAATTCTGGCTGACCCAGGACAGCCGGTCACGGCGCAGCGCCGGGTTGTCGGTGCGGATCAAGGGCTCCAGGCCGGTGTTGCAGGCCCCGCCCAACAGCACCGCGCAGAGGCTGGTGACCAGGTTGTCGGCGCGTGCATTGCGTTCGGAGACATGGGTGAAGGCCTCGGAAAAGCCAGTGCGGGCGGCGATTTCCAAGAGGATTTCCGGCAGATCGACACGCGGCATCAGGTCAGACACGGCCGCCCGCAGTTGCAGCAACGAGCAGGGCTCGTCCAGCTTGTCCAGCGCCCCGAGCGACAGTTCGGTCTTGCCCTCGGTGTTCTCGCTCAGTTGAATCGCCGGGTTGTCGGGCAGGCGCGCGGCTACTGCCAGCCAGGTTGCATCCAGCTCGACGGACAAGGCGTCCAGGGTGGTTTTGGCGTCGATGGTCAGGCCCAGTGACCGGCAGATGATCGGTCGCGCCGCCAGCCATTCGGCACCGTCGAGCAGGCCAAGGCGCGGGTCGGCATAGCGCCAACTGGGCGAGACGAAGACATCGCGGCGGCGCAGGGCCGTGCGCAGCGCATCGAGCGTGCAGAACACATAGGCACCCATGTCGAGGGAGCCATCTTCGCGGGTGATGTGCTTCTGCCAAGCCTTGGCCACGATCTCCTGCGGCGCGTCATCCTCTGGCTTCCGGCGCGGCAGGTTCAGTTGCAGCCACTCCAGACTAGCCGCCACGCCCTTGCCGGCCGGGCTGAAGCCGAAGCGGATGTGCTTGAGCAGGTCGGGCAGGAAGCGGCGCACGCTGCGGTAGCGCGCTTCCAATGCAAGAAAATAGACGTCATCTACCGGGCGGATCAGCGCGTTGACCTCTTCCAGGGCCTTTTCCAGGGTGGTCCTCGGCAGGTCGTTGAACAGCCGGGCGCGCACGTTGTCATCGCTGATCGAGCTGTCCAGCACGACCTTGCACGCGGCGGCGAGCGTCGCGGCCGACCGATCCAGGTCTTTCAGGCTGCGCATGCGGGCTTTCTTGTCGGCCTTCTCCGCGTTGCTGAACAGGTCGCGCAGCAAGGCCTCCAGGACTTCCAGTGCGTCGTCGTGCGCAGTCGCCTCCAGGCAGAGTGCGAAGGCCACCAGTGTCGCCATCCGCCGCGACGCCGGCAGCCGATTAATCGCGGTGACCTTGGCCGTGTTGGCGAAGCGGGCCAGGGCGGCGATACGGCTGGGAGGGATGTGCGCCGCCGCCGGCAAGGTGATGCCGATGCCGCGCACGTCATCGAGCCGGCGCAGTGCCCGAATCAACGCGGGGCCACTGACCATGACCGGGCCGGAGCGCAATTGATCCAGCCGGGAGCTGCGGTTGCCTTCGGCCACCGTCAGCAAGTCTTGCAGTTGCAATCGCTGTTCCTCAGTCACGCTGCGGCCCAGCGTAAACCAGAGGCGTTCTTCGACCCGACTGCGCAACTGGGCGATAAAGCGCTCTAGTTGAGACACACCAGGCAGGAGGACTTTCTGTGTGAACAGCCACGAGGTGGCTCGCTCAAACAGCACTCCCGGCCGGTCGGTGCCCGTCCAGCAGAGGGCATACAGCCAGCGGCTCAAGCGAAAGCCGATGCCCGGATCGGTGAAATGACGATAGCCAAAGCGGTTCTGAATATCGGTGGCATGTATCCAGCGGCGATGATCGCTATAGCGCTGGAGGCAGTCGGGGTCTGGAATCGCCAGTTGTCGGCAAAGCACCTGCAGGACTTCCACCGGCACGGCGGCGGGCTTGTCCGGCAGAACGCCAACGAAGCGGACGGTGGTCAGCAGAACGGCATAACCCAGACGGTTATGGTTACCCCGCAGCACCTGGATGGCTTCACGGTCTTCATCGCTCAGGTGGAAGTAACGTTCCAGCTCTTCACGGCTGGGCGAATCAACATAGCGGCCAAAACCGTCGCGTTGCTCTTGAGTCAGAAAACCGACCGGCATTGATCACAGCACCTCGACGCAGAACACGGCGGGCGTGACGATCCGCGTGCGTTCGATGTGCCCGCGTTGCAGCAGGCCGGCGCGGCGATCACCGGTTACCAGGTAGTCCGCATCGCCCGCCAAGGCCATGGCCAGCAAAAACGAGTCATCCGGATCATCGGCTTCGACCTCGATGGTCAGGCGCTCCAGTACCACAGCCCGTTGCAGGTTATTGATCATGGCGCCCACCTTGGCGGGCTGTAGGATGGCCTGAAGCTTGGGATAGCGGCTGGCTCGACGAATTTCATCGAGTTGCATCCGCGAGGTCACCACCTCGAAACGCGCCGCCCGCCAGGCACGGTAGATCGCATCGGGCGCGCCATGTGGCGAGATCAGGGCGCTGAACAGGATGTTGGTATCCAACACGACCCGCATCAGCGCTTACGTGCCCAGTCGAGCGCTTCGTCAACCGCGTTGGTCAATTCTGCCTCACTCAGATGGGCGTTAGCGGCCTTGGCCTGCTCAGCGCTCAGCTCCAGGATGTGTGCCCGTACCGCTTCTTCGATGAAGCGCGACAGGTCGCCCTTACGGCCGCCGCCCTGGCTGGCCAGAAACATCCGAAGCGACTGGTCGGTGTCGGCCGAGACGGCGACATTCCAGCGAATGGTATTCATAGCGTTCTCCGCTAATAGGTGTTTGTGTGTTTATACGCCAATCACAAAGGGCGATGCAATGGTTCGACAAAACGAAGGTTTTGCCGAACTCTATCGAGGAATGGCTCGGTTCGTTAAGCTCCCCGCGCTACGGTTCAAATAACTGGTACGCTTAATCAAAGTTCAACTATTACTAACGTAGTCGAGTAAACAGTACTTTTGATGAAGATCGGTTATGCGCGAGTGAGCACTCGGGATCAGAAAGCCGACCTACAAGTCGATGCCCTGAAACAGGCCGGGTGCGAACGCATCTACCAAGACATCGCCAGCGGCGCGAAAAGCGCCCGGCCGGAGTTGGACAAACTGCTGGCCAACGTGCGGCCGGGTGATGCCGTGGTGATCTGGAAGCTGGATCGCCTTGGGCGTTCCCTCAAGCACCTGGTCGAGTTGGTCGGCGAGCTGGCAGAGCGCAAGGTCGGCTTACAGAGCCTGAATGACCCCATCGACACCACCCACGCCCAAGGCCGCCTGGTGTTCAACCTGTTCGCCTCGCTGGCGGAGTTCGAGCGCGAGCTGATCCGCGAGCGGACTCAGGCGGGTCTGTCGGCCGCACGGGCGCGTGGCCGGATCGGTGGCCGTCCCAAGGGCCTGCCAGCCAAGGCTGAGGCCACCGCCATGGCGGCCGAAACCCTCTACCGCGAAGGTCGCCTGAGCGTCAGCGCGATCGGCGAGAAGCTGCACATCTCCAAGAGCACGCTGTACAGCTACCTGCGCCACCGTGGTGTCGAGATCGGCGCGTACCAGAAGAGCGCCAGGTCACGCGACCAGCAGCCTTCGGCCGCGTCGCCGGCAGAGCCGCCCGCCGCCGAGCGGGTGGCCACCGTCACCCTGCGCCTCGCGGTGGTGAATAACAGCAAGTTCGTGCGCGGCCGGAAGCGGGCCACGGAGAACATTGAGCGCTACTGCCTGGAGCCCTATGGCATGAAGCGGCTGGATGCCGGCCACTATGAGTTGACCATTCCGTATCGGAGCGACGATGAGCTGGACAAGAGCGTGCATGACCTGCTGACCGAGATCAGCCAGGAGGCCGACATGCGCAACTGTTTTGTCGAGATGGGCGCCTGGGAAGAAGACACCGAAAAGCGTTGGTAGGGCTTACGTTGGTTTTTGGTTCCATTGCTCCCCAAACCCCCTTTTCATGTCAGCGCTGCTTAAGCGGGGGTCATTGCCGGCTGCTTTAGCTGGGCTTCGGGAAAGTGAAGGTGGAACCAGGTGAAGTTTTCTTCGGTCACTTCCACGCTCGCCGATCCCTGGTGAAGGCTCATGATCGACTGCACGATGGCCAGGCCAAGGCCGGTACCACCCTCGCTCCGTGCTCGGCTCTTATCCACACGGTAGAACCGCTCAAACAAATGCGCATGGTGTTCCTTAGCGATACCGCGGCCTGGGTTGCCGACGCTCAAGGTCGTACCGCTCTCACCGTGTTGCACCTTCACGTAGACCGTGCGGCCGCGAGGGCAGTAGCGGATCGCATTCGACACAAGGTTCGAGACGGCCCGCTGAACCATCAGGCGGTTTCCGCGCACCACGTCATCACTGCCAGAGATCTGCAGTTGGATCTCGCCTTCCTCTGCCGAAATGCTGAAGAGATCGCACACTCGCTGAACCTCGTCGACCAGGGACACGGGTTCGAACTCCACCATGGACGCGGGATGACTGACCTGGGCCAGGAACAACATGTCGGAAACCATGCGGCTCATGCGGTCCAACTCTTCTGTACATGACTCCAGCACCTCCCTGTACTCGGAAAGCGATCGCTCTCGGGTCAAGGCAACCTGGGCCTTACCCATCAGGTTGGAAAGCGGTGCGCGCAACTCGTGCGCAAGGTCGTCAGAGAACTGAGAAAGCTGTTGAACACCGTCATCCAGGCGGGCCAGCATGATGTTGATACCGTCCGCGAGCTCCTTGAACTCTGCAGGCATCCCATCAGTGGGAAGGCGATGGTCAAGACTCTCGGTGGAGATCTTCGAGGCGACCTTGAGGAATTTAGTTAGAGGCAGCAGGCCGCGACGCACGGTCCACCAACCGATGGCCAGAATCAATGCGAGAATGACGGGGGACATAATCAGGGCCCAAGTCAGCAACGCATCGAGCAGGGCCTCACTGGATGATTGGTCCATGGTCATGTAGACGCTGACTTCAGTTCCATCGCCCAAACGCATGATCCGAGAGGCACTCAACAAGGGACGATCCTGGGTATCACGCCACTCATGTTCTTTGGGCTGTGCCGCCGGCTGGAACTTGTGAACTTCCAGATTGACCTGCTTCGAGCCGATCGAAAGCAAGGGAGCCTGACTCTGTGACGTATCGAAAATGCTGACGTACAGGTTGTTGTGGCCCATTATTAGGTCAACAAGCTGGTGGGCATCCGCGTTAACGCCAGAGATATCCGTGATGGTGGACAGGTTGTGAGCCATCCCTGACATCTTTACTTCTAGATCTGCTCTGGCGTTTCTCTCCAGTGCTTGGCCCACCATCAAATAACCGAAAGTGGCAAACATCAGCAGCAATGCTGCGCTCATCAATCCAACTTTTAATCCCAGCTTTGCAGCCAGGCTGAATGGCCTCATGCGCGTTCCTCAAAAACGTACCCTACGCCACGAAGCGTGTGAATGAGCTTGGTTTCAAATGGGTCATCGATCTTGGAGCGCAAGCGCCGAATGGCGACATCGATGACGTTGGTGTCGCAGTCAAAATTCATGTCCCAGACCAACGAGATGATCTGGGAGCGCGTCAGCGCTTCGCCCGTCCTGCTCATGAGCAGGTGCAGCAGCGCAAATTCCTTGGTGGTGAGATCGATGCGTGTGCCGCCGCGAAAAACCCGATGGCGCACGGAGTCGAGTTCCAGGTCGGCAATTTTCAGCGAGGTTTTCTCGACCAGCTCATCGCCACGGCGCTGCAGCGAACGGATGCGAGCAAGCAGCTCGGGAAACTCGAAGGGCTTCACCAGATAGTCATCCGCACCACCATCCAAGCCCTTGAGCTTGTCATTGATGCGGCCGCGGGCCGTGAGCATGATGATGCGGACCCGGCTGGTTTTTCTGATGGTTTCCAACAGGTCCCAGCCGTCGATACCTGGGAGGTTTACGTCCAGCAGAACTAGCGAATAGACGTTAGTACTGAACAAGTGCAGGGCATCGACACCGTTATGCACGATATCTACGACATACCCGCTCTCGGATAGGCCCTGCTGAAGATATTCGGCAGTTTTAATTTCGTCTTCCACAACTAGAACGCGCATAACTTATCTCAAGATGTGAGGACGGAGTTGGCCTAATCCGCCAAGATTATGGTTGCAGGCTGTTTGAGAGTTCGGCTGAGTGCATGGCATGTGGTAGTCGCTACCTCTGTCCATACGCCGGGGTCACCTGAGGACGCCTTGAATCTTAACGCGAAGACGCTGGCCGCGGCGAAATCCTACAAATTTGTAATGTAGCCGCAAGATTGCTGACAGTCGTGCCGGCTTACCTTCTGAGCTTAGCGGATTCTGTGGTTTTCAGCCGTCTGTGGCCTCTGCACTGGGCAGGCCGATTCGGTCGTGAGAGGCAGCATTTCTGCCAAGCTGCTCTGCACAGCCAACAAACCTCTTCGGGGCACGAGCGACCGGTCGTAGTCCAGCCGCCGACCGGTGGCTATCACGGATCGCGCTTTTCTGCGCAAGCGTAAGTTGTTTTTGATCCTTAGTAGGCACAGATAATTACTTTACAATCTATTACATGTCCAAATTGTAATTTCACAATCATCTTGTCGTTAGGGAGACGCTGAACAATTTACCTCTTCAGTCCGCATTCCATTTTCCAACCGATTTTTTCAACCTGACGGTCTTATTTTGCGTTTATGGGCCGATTTCAGGCCCTGTTTTACTGATTAGCGGGTAAACCCCGCCTTTCAGACGGATTTATCCCGCCACCCGTTGCAAGTACCGCTTTGCCAGCATCAGATTGGCCAACCCGAACAGACTGAATAACTGCGCCGTATTCTTTTCCAGTCCACGGTAACGGACTTTGCGATGGTTGAAGCGCACTTTGATCACTTGGAACGGATGCTCTACCTTGGCACGCAGTTGCGCCTTGGCGTATTCGATCTTGCGCTTGACCCGGAACAGCACGCTGTCTTTGCCGTGATGCTGGTAGCTGCTTGGCCGTGCTGCAATCGACCAGATAACGTCCCGTTCAGCATACTCCGCTCGCTTGGCCGCACCGGTGTATCCAGCATCTCCCGAGACATAGGTTTCGGCACCGTGCAGCAGCTTGTCGACCTGGGTGACATCGGCCACGTTAGCCGCGGTCCCCACCAGGCTGTGCACCAGCCCCGACGTGGCGTCGACGCCAATGTGGGCCTTCATCCCGAAGTGCCACTGATTGCCTTTTTTAGCCTGATGCATCTCAGGATCGCGCTTACCTTCTCGGTTCTTGACCGAGGGCGGTGCGGCGATCAGGGTGGCATCGACGATGGTGCCTTCCTTGAGCAGCAGACCCCGACTGGCCAGATGCTGGTTGATCGTTTCAAACAACACCCGCGTCAGCTGATGGGTTTCCAGCAAGCGGCGAAAGCGCAACAAGGTAGTGGCATCCGGTGCCGACTCCCGGCCCAGGTCGATGCCCATGAAGCCACGAATGGCCTGGCTGTCGTAGATGGCATCTTCGGTGCCTTCATCGGAGAAACCGAAACACTGCTGCACGACATACATGCGCAGCATGCGCGACAACCCAATCGAGGGGCGTCCGCGCTTGCCGGTGGTGTCGCGGTAGAACGGCGCCACTTGAGCTTCCAGCTGTGCCCAGGGCACCAACTGCTCGATATCCGCCAGGAAGCGATCTCGTCGGGTTTGCTTTTTCTTGCCGGTGTATTCGAGTTCGGAGAAGGTCTTCTGCATAGCGCGTAACGAGGCTCACGAAGAGGGGGCTGATTGAGGGGGTCAGTGTGCCAAGGCTCTGAGCGGTTGGCTATTTATGCAGCGTCTCCTTAGCCGCCTTTGCTAGTTTAAGTACAGCACACAGGCAGCGCTGCTTTGGGGTCGTCTCATCCGAAGCAGCATGGCGGGAGTAACGAAACCCTGCTCACGCCAATGCATTCACCTTGGAACCATACGCTCCTTTGGTAAGGTGAATTTTAGCGCCCCGCCATGGGCGCTTTTTTATTAATGGACTTCTCATGAAAACAACTATATCGGCTATTGCTGCGTTCATGTTCTTCTCTGCGCTTTCCACGAATGCTCAAAGTAGCGTTCAGATCAACGATGATCTTGAGCAGTCTGCAAGGAGAGCTACTGAGCAATATGCGCAGAAGGTGAAGAAACCCATGCCCGAGCTTGAAGACTACGCCTATGGCATGGATTTGGACGTTGGTAAGTTGGTGTACGTGTCGCCCAGCGTGCGGTACTGCGGCAACGTGAGAAGCATGATGACCTACGAGGACTCAAAGGGTGAGCTGCACATGGTTCGCTACCTCGTAAAAGGCGAGTGCATCAACAGCCGGTGAGCGTTCGCCCACTGCCTTCCTCGGCGCCTGGCTCATAGCAACTCGATGCCAAATCGCCTTAGCAGTAGGGCAAAGCCGCCGAAGCTTGCCATGGTGATGAGGATGCTGCTGATGAGTGTCGGCCAGAAGCCCAACTTGGGCAGCAGTACCGGGAAAGCGATAAACATCGGCAACGTCGGAAGCACATACCAGAACGTGTACCAGGCATGATTGGATATCTTCTCCATGCTCTGGTTTTCCAAGTAGAGCCAAATGAGCGTCAAGACGGTGACCAAGGGCAGGGCGGCAAACAAGCCGCCCAGCTTGTCGCTGCGCTTTGCCAGCTCAGACACGACAATCACTATTCCGGCAGTGACTAGGTACTTAGTGATGATCCAAGCCATAGCTGAACCCTCTGGGAGGTTGTGGAGAGGATCCGTCGTGACCAAGCGCCCGTGAACATCTGTAACACCCGTCGATCCCGGCCTTTCAACGACACCACCCTCGGCGTGGAAGGTGGTGTTTAGCGCTGGTGTTTCCGATCGATCAGTGTGACGGCGAAGGTACGTTCTCGTGGAAAGCTGCACGCTCGATCTGAATGGTGCAGTGATGGATTTCAAACGCATCGCTGACTGCATCCACGACGGCCGCCAGTACAGCATCCCCATCTGCTGAGTCTCGAACTACTACGTGCGACGTCATCACGTTGCTGCCACTGCTGACGGCCCAAACGTGCAAGTCGTGGACATCCGTGACGCCATCAACCTGGAGGATTGCGGCCTCGATTGCCGCGACGTTGAGCCCCCTGGGAACACCTTCCATGAGGATTCCCAGGCTCTCGCGCAGCAACTGCCATGTCCGCGGCAATACCCAGAGGCCGATCGCAACAGCAACAATCGTGTCGACCCAGGTCCAGCCGGTAAAACGGATGATGAGGGCGGCGATGATCACCCCCAACGATCCGAGCATGTCGCTCCAGACTTCGAGGTAGGCCCCTTTGACGTTGAGGCTCTCGTTGCTGGCAGATGCCAGGAGGCGCATCGAAATCAGGTTGATGATCAGGCCGGCGATCGCGATCCACATCATCGCCCCGGTGGCGATCTCCGCTGGCATGAAGAAGCGTTGGTAGGCTTCATACAAAATGTACATCGCCACCAGGAAGAGCAGCACGGCGTTGAACGTGGAGGCCAGGATCTCCAAACGTGCATAGCCAAACGTTCGTTTTTGATCCGCCGGCCGCTTGGCTATCTGGAGCGCAATGAGCGAGATTGCCAAGGCGGCGGTGTCCGTGAACATGTGAGATGCATCCGACAGCAGTGCCAGGCTGCCGGTAATCCATGCGCCAATCACTTCAGCGATCATGAAGCTGCCGGTCAGGGCCAGCGCCATGACTAGCTTCTTCTGATGTCCCTCACGTACCGCAGCACTGCCATGATCATGATTCGATCCCACATATTTCTCCTTGCGCGGGGTGGTGGTCGCATTGGCTTACCAAAGTGGCCGAGCATTAAGGTGTGGCTTGGCCGCACTGGCTGCAGAATCTTGCTCCTGCTGTCAGCGAAGAGCCGCAGGCCGTGCAGCCACTCGATAGTGGTGTTCCGCAGTTTAGACAAAAGCGTGCTGATGGGGCGTTTGCAGTCCGGCACTGCCCGCAAGCCTGGAGATCTTTAATTGGGGCTTGGACTGTTGCTCGTCCACCGTCGATCACCCGGTCATTGCCGTCACAGCTCTGCTGTCGGTCATAGCGGTCATGTCGATCGCTTCCGTGTCCACCACCGTGGTGCTTACCACCGCCGTGGTTTCCCCGGCCGTGGTGGCCGCCCAGGAAGTTTTTGAAAAAGCTCATGGTGTTCGTCCCTCATCGATAGGTGACATAAACACGAGCAAAAGGTGAAAAATATGTTCTGCTCGCGATAAAGACTTTTAAGTTGAATGAAAAGTTCAAAATAAGCGTACGACAAAACCAAACTGTTTGGTTTGTGAAATTTAATTTAATTTGCTGGGCGGCACTGATTAATCAATGGTTGCACTTGGCCGAGTTTTTATCTTAGCCCGGGTGAATGCGAACAAAAAAGCCATTAATGCGATTCTGACAGCATTGTAATCACGAGGTCATCGTGTCGTTATCGTGTGCCGGAAATAATGCGCCTCGCGAGAGTTTACTTCTCCTTTAATTGCTATGCCTCACACATCCTAAGCGTGCTAAAGCCGCGGGCCGCGTGATCTCTGGCGATCCGCATGCCCGCTTTCGCCCAGCATCAGTCCATGGCTCGCCTGGCCGTTTCCCAGTATTCCATAGCCAGCGCCATGGATTAGCAGCTTCTCAGAGTTTGATAATGACACCTTCTAAATCCATTGTTCACACCCTGTTTAGTAAATGGATCTTTGCTTTTCGCAATGTACGACAGGAAGGCATCAGTACAAATGTGCTCATCGGCCTCGTAACTGTTTGGCTGTTGCTATTCGCAAACTCTGAGCTATGGCGTGTGCTCTCGCGGTTGGTATTCAACACCGATGAAGTTAACTGGCCGCTCGCGGTTAGCCTGCCCGTTGTTGTGTTTGCATGGGTGTTTACCGTCCTCAGCTTGCTGTCATGGGGGCGACTGGCCAAGCCTCTGCTGTGCCTAGTCCTGATCAGTGCGGCTTTCGCCAGTTACTTCATGAGCGCATACGGCATCGTCATTGATTACACGATGTTCACCAACGTCGTGGAGACCGACGTCGGCGAGGCCTCCGAATTGCTGAACTGGAAGCTCGGCCTCTGGGTAGCAATGGTAGGGGTACTGCCCGTCTACCTGATCAGCCAGGTGCCCCTCCGACGTAAGCCCTGGAACAAATCGTTGGCCAGCAGACTCATCGTGCTGTCGCTCGCGCTGGTCACCCTCGCCGGCATCGTGCTGAGCCAGTACCAGTCATACGCATCCTTGCTGCGTAACAATCGAGAGATCCGGCTCATTCTGGTTCCCACAAACCTGTTTGCGGCCGGTCATGGCTACCTGAAACGCCAAATGGCCACGCCTAAAACGCTGACAGCCATCGGTACCGATGCAGTGGTGAACCGACAAGGAGCGGCTCGCAAGCCCAAACTGCTGGTACTGGCCGTGGGGGAAACCGCACGCTCCGCCAACTTCTCCCTCAATGGCTACTCCCGCGATACAAATCCGGAGTTGGAGAAGCGTAATGTCATCAGCTTCTCGAACGTGAGCTCTTGCGGTACCGCTACCGCAGTTTCGCTGCCGTGCATGTTCCTGGACGTCGGCAAGGATGAGTACAAGGACGGCTTGGCCAAAAGCCGAGAAGGGTTGCTCGATGTGCTTCAGCGCGCTGGCATCAGCGTCATGTGGACTGACAACAATTCGGGCTGCAAAGGGGTCTGTGACCGGGTGCCTAACCACAAGGCCACCCAACACGCAGATGCTCAACTGTGTACCAGCGACGAGTGCAAGGACGGGGTGCTGCTTTCGGAGATGGAGGACTTCTTCAAGCGTCAGGAAGGCGATGCAGTCCTGGTGCTCCACTACAAAGGCAGCCACGGCCCAGCCTACTACAAACGCTACCCTCCGCAGTTCAAGAAATTCGAGCCGGTCTGCGAGACCAATGAGCTCGACAAGTGCAAGCAGCAGGAGGTGATCAATGCCTACGACAACTCGATCCTCTACACCGACTACGTGACGGCCGGACTGATCGACATCTTGGCTGCGAACACCAAATTCGACACTGCGCTCATGTACGTCTCGGATCATGGAGAGTCACTGGGAGAGGGTGGCCTCTACCTGCATGGGCTGCCCTATGCGATGGCCCCGGACGAGCAAACCAAGGTGCCAATGGTGCTCTGGATGTCTGACTCTATCGCGAAGAGCGAACGGCTCAATATGGGTTGCTTGAAAGCTCAGGCAAGTTCGCCATTGAGCCATGACAACCTGTTTCACACCGTCCTCGGGATGATGAACGTCCAGACGTCCTCGTATCGCTCAGCGCTGGACTTCACTGCCCGTTGCAGGCCTTTGATCGGAAGCTCTTACTCAGGTCTTTAAAGCCGAAAGGGCTGGGCTCTTGGGGGCTGCCAGCGATTCTGCGCCGCCCTGCTTTGACAGCTGTATGAAGCTGGACTAACTACATAGCAGTACTCAACAACCCAAGCGACAAAGGAGATCTCGCATGAGCATCAAACCAGGCCCGAAACGAACCAACGAAGATGGCACCCCGGACAAAAGGCAGCGCGTTACGCCTGAAAAGCAAAAGGACCACCCGGACCTGAAGCCCCATAAGCATAAAAAGGGGGAGTAATACAGAAAGCAGCTCGCTAGAGCTGCTTTTTTATTTGTGGAGACGTAGGCACACGCCTCAAAGGCCCAATCCTTGAGAGTGCCCTCAGCACCAGTAACTGCGCTGGAAATTCGTCTGGAAGTGACTCACAGGGGCTTTCGAGAGGGGGCAACCAAAAGCCTTGATTTGATACCCGTTCAGCCCCCTATGGAGGCTTTGGCTTCGCAGCTGGCAAGGTTTACAAACATGTACCGATCCTCCCCCGACCCGTAGCGTTCGATCCGGACCTCTTTCAGGCCACCCTACGCTCGCGGCTCAAGCAGATCTCCCAGAACTCGACGTGCAAGATCAACTCTGTCCATTCTTCTCTGTGGATGGTCAACCGGCATGTGGATGAGTCGCTCAAACCAAACAGGATCAAAATCGATGACCTGCTTGTGAATGTCCACAAGCTGCCCTTTGCGGCTCACGGATGCCACGAGCTGCATGCTCTCTTTCAAAGCAGCCGCCTCGCTATCCTTCACCATGCGGTGACGGATGAAGCTCATCCTTATGTCGATGTAAGGGCCCTTAGTTCCAGGCAGTGTTTTTGTGCCCAAGCGGCCGTTAGCTGCAACCGTGGCACCAGGAATGTCAGACTGAATAGCCTTCACCAGCTCCTCGTTGTCAACGATCTTTTGAGCGAACAGGGGAGTGTCATCCGACATGTAAGCAAAGATCCACGGCACATTGCGTAGTGTCGCACCGGTGTACAGGTAGCCCTCAATGCCTTTGTAGCGTTCCAGCATTCCTGTTAATGCATTCGTGGACAGTACCACTTTGGTTTGCTGCTCAAGAATGTAAACCACGCGGTCAAATTGCTCGATCAGCAGGCTGATAATTTTCCGCGGGATCCCGTCGAACCCTTTTTTTCGATCAGTTTTTTTATGCTGACGTGGATCAAAATACGGGCAGTTGTCTCGGGCTTCGGTGTTGAGCGGAGCGATGCCCCGGACGCCTGATCGTGTATGTTTTCCGAAAGGGTTCTTTACGTTTGCGGGCAATTTGTAGAGCCCTACGAGCTGAACGGGGTTGTCGCAAGCTGGGCACACAGCCCAAGGCGAACGCATAGTTGGGGTTACGTTCTGGTACCACGGATCCCTGTACAAAAAGGAGTTAACGGCCGACCTTTCAACCCCAAGCTCTTTGGCAATGTCTTTCGCCTTTAAACCAGGCGAGCGCTTGAGAATGCGTTCGATTCCTTTCAGCATGGCAAGTAATCCAACCCTAAAATTTCGTGCTAACAAACGTGCTAAGGCAAGAATTTCGAGCGGCGGATTCTACCAGATTTAATCTGGTTAGCGTTTGAATTCGGGGGAAAATTTAGCTGCCAAGCTCTGCTACAGCGCTTTACAAACCATCAAGCAAGTGCGTATGTCGAGACAAAGCATGAGCTTGAACCAAATTCGCGCCAAGCATTTGGCGTCAAGGGTTTATGCTTCTCGTGGTGCACCCGGTAATGTCCGGGATTATGCGGTTTGGAAGGAGGCACTTCAGCGCCTCTCAAGAACATAACCTACACCTCGAAGCGTATGTATCAGCTTGGTCTCAAAAGGGTCATCGATTTTAGCTCTGAGTCTTCGGATCGAAACTTCTACAACGTTAGTATCGCAGTCAAAGTTCATATCCCATACTTGGGAAATGATCTGAGTGCGGCTCAGAACCACACCGGTGTTACGCATTAGATAGTGCAGCAGTGCGAACTCTTTTGTAGTCAGATCAATACGCTGACCATCCCTGAAGGCCCTGTGTCGGCTCTGGTCGAGTTCCAGGTCAGCGACACGAATGATCTCTACGGATGCAGGATGATCAGACCTGCGCATCAAGGCGCGAACCCGGGCCAGCAGCTCTGGAAACTCAAATGGCTTGATCAGGTAGTCATCTGCCCCGTTCTCCAGGCCCCGGACCTTATCCGCCAGACGGCTTCTGGCTGTGAGCATCATGATGCGCGAAGGGCAATTCTTACGTCTCAACAGTTCAAGCATCTGCCACCCATCCATCTCTGGCAGATTGATATCAAGAATGATCAGCTCGTATTCGTGCTGCTTGGCCAGGAATAATCCATCTGATCCGGTATGGACGCAATCAACGACAAAACCGCACTCTGTAAGGCCTTGACGCACATACTCCGCAGTTTTTACTTCATCCTCAATTACCAGAATTCGCATGGGATTTTGTCTCGATATCACTGAGCAATTAACCGCGCACGCGCGCCGGCATTATTGAAAGGGATGGTAAATCAAAATGAGTGGGCTGGGGCCTAAATGACGGATTTGTAATTTCTAGGTAATATGATTGATAGTCTGGAGGTATATCGTGTCGCGGTTTGGGTTTGACAGATGCGAACCCACTCTCCAATAGGTGATTTGACCTTATGAAGTATTGGGTTATTTTCTTCTTTGTGTTGGCTTCGTTCCGTTCAGATGACGGTGAAGTTGCTCACACTGAGGAGAATGGACATTGGTGTAGCCATGAACTTCATCGAGATGCAATGCATGTACTCGAACGGCTGCTTAAAATCTAGGTAAAAAAAGGCGCCCAAAGGGCGCCAAATATCCACCTTTTACCAAAGGAGCACTTAAGCCACTCAAGGTGAATGCGTAATGCACATTTTTCTGGAGGGATCAGCTTATAAATAAACTGATCCGCTCAGAGAATTACAGAATCGAAAGCGGGTACTCAATGATCACGCGAGTTTCATCCAGATCCGATTCGAACGCAGTCGCACGGGTGGTAGCCTGGCGCAACCGGAAGGACAGGTCTTTCGCCGGGCCGGTTTGCACGACATATTTGACCTCTACGTCACGCTCCCAACGTTTCTGATCGGTGAGCGGATTGCCGTTGTCATCGGTACGCATGTAGAACTGGTTGGCGTTCGAGTAGTCTGCGCCCGAGCCTCTGGCGTAGCGAGTCATGAACGTCAGGCCGGGAATGCCGTAGCTGGTGAAGTTCAGGTCGTAACGCAGCATCCAGGAGCGTTCTTTCGGCGAGTTGAAGTCGCTGTACTGGATCGAGTTGTCGACGAAGATCGAGTCCGATTGGCGCAGGTAGTCGAAGTCATCATCACCGTTGTTGCGCTGGTGCGAAAGAGCCAGGGTGTGGGCACCATAGCGGACGCCGACCTTGGCACTCCAGATGTTGTTGTCGAACTCACCCAGGCGGCGCTTACCTTCATCAACGGCTTTGTAGTAGTTGAAGCCACCGATCAGTGCGAGGTCGTCGCTCAGTGGATAGGCAAAGCTGGTACCGGCGTAGTACTGATTCCAGACATCTTTCAACTGGCTGCCGTACACGCTCACGGTCCAGTTTTCGTTGATCGAGTAGTCACCACCACCGTAACCAATCCAAGGCGAGTTGACTGGGCCGCCATAGAAGGTCACGAAGTTGTCGTTCAGGTTGCTGGAGACCGGCTGGCTCATTGCATGCAGCCGACCACCCTGCAGGGTGAGGCCCTGAATGCTGGTGTTCTCAACCGTCACACCGCGGAAGCTTTCAGGTAGAAGACGCGAGTCGCCCGATGCAACGACCGGGGTCGATGGGAAGACATCACCCACTTTCACGACGGTGTCGAACAAGCGGACTTTGGCCGCTCCGCCGACTTTGGTGTATTCATCACGCGCTTCACCCTTGTTATCCACGGGCAGCACGTCGAAGGAACTGCGGCCGCCGTTGCGACCATCGCCGGTGTCGAGTTTGAGACCGATCATGGCAAAGGCATCAACACCAAAGCCTACGGTACCCTGGGTGAACCCAGAGTTGAATTTGGAAATGATCGCGTGCGCCCAGGCTTCGGAGTAGCCATTGGTGTTGCCCTTGCCACTGTTATAAGTGGGGGCTGAACTGTCGCGGTTGTCACGGTTGAAGTAGAAGTTGCGGTTGAGCACTGTCAGGCTGCTGCCTTCAATGAAGCCTTCTGGCTTGTCTTCAGCTTGAGCAGAAACTGCATAGCTTCCAGACAGCGCAGAAACTGCTGCCAAATACAGTGGTACCTTGATTTTCATCCGATGCTCCTTTGATTTACGGCAGTTTTTATTATGTGTACCGACGCGGGTGTCTTTATATGTTCTGACCCGGCGGCGCGCCTAGCGTAGCGCCGAGCTCATATTTGCAGGCCGAAGATAACGGGAGGGTGATAGGACAATTACAATTTCGTCATCTGCCCGTTATTCAGGCGCTTCGAACCGCGTGTCAGCCATCCCCCTCGTTTGCAATGAAATCTTACGGTTGGACCAAATTTCTCAGTCTTTACGGGCATTACGAAGCTTTCTTACGAAATTGTAATTTTCTAGCCATCCCTCTGATAGCTACCGCTCTTTAGAGTGCCATCACCTAATCCAGTGGGGCTTGGCAGCTGTTTCGGCGTTCTCGCCAAGCTTTAACGAAGTTTGTGCACGAGGACCATCAAAGTGCTCCGGTATAACCGCAATGTTTTATCCAAGACCTCCGTCTCGCCCTGGAAGATCGCCGCACTCTGTGCGGCTATTTCCGGATTGATGGCACCAGCTGCATTTGCCCAAAGCATCAGCTTGCCCCAAGCGCTTTCGACGGCAATGGATGCCAACCCAGACCTGGCCGCGGCTCGCCAGGAGATTGGGATTGCGGATGGTGCGCGCAAGCAGGCCGGCCTCATCCCCAACCCCACAATCTCGTACGACGTGGAAGACACCCGTCGTAACACCAGCCAGACAACCGTGTCACTCAGCCAGACCTTGGAGCTGGGCGGTAAGCGCGGGGCTCGTGTCGATGTAGCCACCTACGGCCAGACCGCCGCACAGCTGGAGTTGGACCGTCGCGTGAACGT
>NYWU01000030.1 GCA_002685255.1 Idiomarinaceae bacterium | reverse complement strand
GTTTGCTGTTCGTAATTCCCATTGTGCTTGTTTACACCGCTTGGACATACTGGGTGTTTCGCGGCAAAGTAAAAGCCGATCAGGGTTATCACTAAGAACCAATGAGTGATCACTTTCGCTCGGCAGCGAACTATCTTAAGCAAATACAAACTGTTGCGCAGCGCTCGACTCGTCGGGCGCTGCTGTTTGGTGTGTTACACACCGCGAGCGTCATCCTACAACTCTATGTGATAGCCCAATTAGCCTATGGATTGCTGGCGCTTAAACAGTCGCTCGACGAGCTGGCTTTTTATTGGGTGTTGCTGCTGGTCGCCTCGTTCGCGCGCGGTCTGTTCAGCTGGCAGCGCGAAGTCTGGCAAAGCGAGGCTGCAGGTTTAGCATTACATCATGCCCGAAAGGAGCTGCTACGCCGGTGGCAGCGTCAATGTCGGCAAGGAAGCGATATCGATCGCGGTGATGGTTCGATGCTTGTTGATACCGTTGAGCTGCTACGAGGCTATTATGAGCGTTATTTGGTTCAGCAATACTTAACCGTGTTGAGTCCATTGATGGTTCTCGTTATGTGCTTTTGGCTCAACCCTGTTGTAGGTGTATTGCTGCTCATTGCGGGGCCTATCATACCGCTGTTTATGGCGCTCGTCGGTATGGGGGCGGAGCGTGTGAGCCAAAAACATGCGCAAAGCAATGTTGCCTTGAGCCGTGTATTTACCAGCATGCTGAAGAACGCTACGAGTATTAAATTATTCGATGGTTTGTCCTTCGCTAATAATAGCATTGCAGAAGCAGGTGAAACTTATCGTCGTGCCAATATGAAAACGCTAAAACTGGCGTTTTTGTCCTCGGCAGTGCTGGAGTTCTTCTCTAGCGTGGCTATCGCAGCGGTTGCCCTATACGTTGGTTTTGGTTTACTTGGCTACATCAATTGGTTGGGCGCTGATGAGCTCACGTTGTTTAGTGGCTTACTTGTGCTGATGTTAGCGCCTGAGTATTTTGCGCCACTGCGCCAGTTTGCGCAGACTTATCACGACCGAGCAGCAGCTATAGGTGCTGCTACTTTATTAGCAGAGTATCAGCAGCATGAAGTAAACAATAATGTGGCTGAGGCTGTGTCGGGCGACTGTTTAGCCATTCGAGGCTTGGAAGCGGTTATTACACCCGATTCGGTGCTATCCTATCGTGACTTCAGCTTCCCGAAGGGGGCGCTAACCGTCATTTCAGGTCCTTCAGGATCGGGAAAAAGCACTCTGTTACGGGTATTGCTTGGCCTACAGAACTATCATGGAACGGTGTTACGAGATAAAGATAGCGATCAACCTATTGCCTATTTTTCTCAGCAACCATTTTTACTACCCGCAACTATTCGAACTAACTTATTTTTGTACAGCGAAGACAACGCGCGCGATCCCCAATCCATTTTGCAACGCGTCGGTCTTGAAAAAGCAATAGCTGTTGCTCCCTCGGGTCTAGATACAATGCTCGGTGAGCGTGGAGCAGGGTTATCAGGAGGGGAGCAACGACGTTTAGCCTTGGCACGCTGCTTACTGAGTTCCTATCCGCTAATTATTTTAGACGAGCCAACAGAAAACTTAGACGCCGAATCGGCGGCTGTGATTCGGCGCGAACTATGCAACTTGTGCAAAGAGGGGCGTACCGTCATTGTTTCTAGTCACGACGAAGCTTTAATCGCGTTGGCTGATCAGCGCTTTGAGCTGGATGGGGGAGGCTTACATGGCTAAACATTTAGTCTTTAAGCCTTGGTTTCGAGCCTTTTACGCGCATCGTTGGCAATGGTGGCTCGGTTTCAAGTTAGCATTACTCACTATCGTTTGTGGCATTGGATTACTGGCTCTATCGGGCTGGTTTATTACAGCCTCGGCGCTCTTTGTCACAGTGAATATTTATGCACCTGGCTCAGGTATCCGCTTTTTCGCAGTGACGCGAACCGTAGCGCGTTACGTCGAACGCCTAGTAAATCATGACTTAGTGTTAAAAATACAAGCGCGCTGGCGAATTGCTTGGTTCAAACATTTTCAGCGTCACGCCTATCAAGGACTTGCTCGCTTTCGAGTCGCGCAGGCTATCCAAGGACTGACTCGTCATATCGAGGCGATGGATAACCTCTGGTTGAGGTTGGCGATGCCAGCATTTGCGGTAACGTCCGTCAGCTTATGCTTTGCCATTTGGTTTAGTTTTTACCATTGGGGGCTTGCTTGTATTGTGGTTGTTACCTGGTTAGGTGCAGTCTGTTTAATCGCCAGACTGGCACACCACTCGGTGTTACAGGCGGTGAAAGTCGAGAAGTATCAACACCGTATGCGAGCCCGGGGGATGGCGTTAACCGAATCAATAGAGGAGACCCTCGCTTGGCAGCAGTTTGATAAGCAAAGTGAGCGTATTGGACATTACTCGCGACAAACAGAGCGCGCTTTTCTGGTTGAACAGCGTCGCGCTCAAAAGATTAAGCGATGCTTAGAGTGGCTAACTCACGGTGCCATTGTGGGTATCTACGGGCTGGCTATTCATTTGTTCATTAATTCGAATGCCCAAATGAGTAGTGCTGAGGTGGTGATGTTACTGCTTGCCTCACTCGCGTGGCAGGAGTTGTTACTTGAACTACCTCAACAATGGCAAAATTATGGACGTACAGCCCTAGCTAGTCGTCGTTTACTAGCGGAACAAGCGAGCAATGCAGTAAAAGCGAGGGTGACTGAGTCCGCGGATGCGTCGCTGCGGTGGGATAATGTCACTGTGTACCGGCAGTCACGTCAACTGTTTGCACCGTTAAGCCTCCAAGCCGTAGCGGGCGATTGGATATGGTTGTCAGCGCCTTCTGGCGAGGGAAAGTCGACACTTCTAAATGCAACTGCAGGTATGTATTCGGACTTTTCTGGTGAAATAGCCGTGCCGAACCTTTCCGAGTTTAATTATCTTACCCAACACACCGACATACTCGATGATACCGTGTTTAACAATCTCACGCTGGGACGCCAACTGAGTGAGCAGCGAATTTGGCAAGTGTTGGAGTGGGTTGAGTTAGCTGAGCGTATCCGGCAAATGCCGAAGCAGTTATATAGTCGTATCGGTGAGCAGGGGATTCGATTGTCGGGTGGGCAATACCGACGCTTGGTGCTCGCCCGCGCACTGCTTAAAGACGCTCCTCTGGTGATTTTGGATGAACCCTTTTCTGGCCTGGAAGTCGCCTTAGCTGCTCGAATTACCGCACGGCTGATGAGCGAGTTGCCCCAATCTATCGTCTTGATAGCCAGTCATCATGTGCCCGAGATGGCGCGAACACATGATAGACACGCGGTTATCAGGTTAAGTCACTGTTAAGCGTGTTTGCCAACGTGGATCGAGGTAGGCTTGGGTTGTCATAATGTCATCCAGTATTGCTATCGCACGTTCAATTTCTTGAAATTGGTTATACAGGGGCGCAAAACCAAAGCGGATGTAATTAGGCGCTCTAAAGTCGGCGATAACACCTCGTTCAATCAGTGCTTGGCAAATCTCATAAGCTTTTGGATGGGCATAACTTAACTGACTACCACGTTGTTCGGCATGCGGCGGCGAAATAAGCTCAAAGTCGGGTGACCAACTATGAGCGGTCATTTGCTGTTGAAATGCTTGGGTGAGTTGCATTGATTTAGCGCGCACTTGCTCCATCGATACATCATCAAAACAGTCGAGAGCAGCGTTAACCGCTTGCATTGAGAGCACCGGCGGGGTGCCTACCAGCATTTTTTGGATCCCGTTCGCAGCCTGATAACTGGGGTCAAAGGCAAACGGATTAGTATGACCAAACCAGCCCTGTAACGGTTGTTTGAGTGCTGCATGGTGGCGTTGATTCACGTAAACAAATGCCGGAGCACCGGGGCCTGCGTTTAAATACTTATAAGTACAGCCGACCGCATAATCTACTTGCCAATCAGTTAGATGAATCGGCATGACACCCGCGCTGTGGGCTAAGTCAGCTATTATTAACGCGCCTTGGCTATGAGCTGCTTGACTGAGTTGCTGTAAATCAAGCTTGCGGCCCGTCCTAAAATTGACCTCGGTGGCTAGAACAGCAACGGTATTTTTATCAATAGCGTCGACGAGCTCAGTTTCGTCAACCAGCTTGAGTTCACAGCGTTGCTGGCCCAAAAACGATTCAACACCTTGGACCATGTATAAATCGGTCGGGAAGTTATCGCGAGTCGATAAAATAACACGCCGATGATCGTTGCCTACTTCACTGATGGCGGCACAGATAACTTTAAACAAGTTAACAGAGATAGAATCGCAGCAAATTACTTCCTCATTATGTGCACCAATCAACCGTGCGATTTTGGCGCCTACCGTGGTGGGTAGGTTGACCCAGTCGTGCTGGTTCCAACTCTTAATTAGGTCATTTCCCCATTGCTGGCGTGTAGTTTCATTGACTGTCTGTGCGACTATTTTGGGTAACGCGCCCAGTGAGTTACCATCGAAATATATCGTGTCATTAGATAGCTCAAAGGTTTCACGTTTATGGGCTAAGGGATCGTCACGATCAAGTCGCGCATAATCAATCTGATTCATTAAATACATCCTTTAGTAATTTCTCTACGCGGGTAAATGCGACAGTATCCGGGTGTAGCCAATCAAAGTGTCCGGCCTCTTTTTGTAAATATATTGACTGCGCTCGGTCGGTCAGTGCTTTTGACTGGTTTGGAGCGACAATCGGGTCGTCGGCGCCATGCAGTAAATAAACGGGATTTAGAAAATGTTGCTCAACGGGGTTGGCTGCGAGGTAAGCTTCGGTGCTCGCTTCAAACGAACCTCCCATAAATTGTTCGGTCGCTACCTCGCAGCTATTGCTACCTACACTGTATTTTACGATGTCGCTTATGGCAGCCAGTCCGATAACTGATGCAAACGTATTGGGGAGCTGCTCATCGGCTGCGGCAAGTAACGCAAGGTGACCACCGGCGGAATGACCTAAAATGGCAGTATTTGGCGCGCTAACGTTGGGTTCCCTAAGGATCTGTTGAATGGCTGATCTGATATCTTGGTAACTGGTCGGCCAGCCACCGCCATTACCGACGCGTCGATATTCTATTCCGAATACTTGATAACCCAACTTACTGAGGGCTGACATAAAAGGGCGTGCATGTTTAATGTCGTAATCGCTCAACCAACAACCGCCATGGATAAACACGAGGTTACCTTGGGGCGGCTCAGATGGTCTCCATACCTGTATAAACTGACTAATATCGTCGCCGTAGTCGAGAGTCGAGTCCGCATCAGTGTATGGCAACTCAGTAATTGCTGAATACGAGACAGGCATAGCGACTTTTTCTTGTGTGGTACCATAGCTTGGGTATATACAAGCAATAAATAAAAGTACTGAAATTCTAAAGGAAAATGCTTTCATGTATGGTTTTTGCTGAGCTAGCTGATTGCGTTGCAAAAACCATACAACTTTGCTGTTAAGACTGCAACGATTGACGTCCAAACTCACGAATACTGGTACGCAGATCTTGACCCGAGGTCTCTTGGAAA
Source organism: Idiomarinaceae bacterium (assembly GCA_002685255.1). Taxonomy (GTDB): domain Bacteria; phylum Pseudomonadota; class Gammaproteobacteria; order Enterobacterales; family Alteromonadaceae; genus Idiomarina. The sequence goes on along the minus strand of NYWU01000030.1, from coordinate 132,118 downwards.
ACATTCAGGCCAAATGCCGGTAAGATAGCTAATAGGTGGTCAAAAATATCAGCCTGGATGCCCTCATATTCAACCCAAGCAATTGTGTTGGTGAAACAATAAATTTCCAGAGGTAAGCCTTGTGCGGTGGGGCTGAGCTGTCTAACCATTAACGTCATATCTTGGTGGATTTGTGGGTGGCTTTGCAGATACTTTTGAACATAAGCTCGAAAGGTCCCAATATTAGTGACATTACGGCTGTTGATAGGATCATGCCCTTCACTCACTAACTGTTCATTCCATTGCTTGATATCTTGTTCTTTATCGTTGAGATATTGACTCAGTATTTTGAACTTGCGAAGACGGGTCTTATCTTCGTCGCGCAAAAAGGCAATACTGGTTTGATCGATAAATAGACTGCGCTTAATACGCCGCCCACCGGCCTCTTGCATACCGCGCCAGTTCTTAAACGATTCAGAAATGAGGCGTTTGGTAGGAATGGTGGTAATTGTTTTATCCCAGTTCTGCACTCGTACCGTGTGTAACGCCATGTCGATGACGTCACCGTCAGCATTCAGCTGCGGCATTTCAATCCAGTCACCGACACGGATCATGTCGTTTGATGATAGCTGAATACTGGCGACGAATGAGAGGATTGTGTCTTGAAACACGAGCATGGTAACGGCACCCATGGCACCGATACCGGATAATAGAATAACAGGTGACTTATCAATTAATGCTGCGATGATAAGAATGGCGGCAATGAGATAAACCGCGATGGTAGCGATTTGTAAATAACCCTTGATGGGTTTCAAGTGCGCATCGGGACGACGGCTATAAATCTCATTCACGCTGCTCATTGCCGCACTGAACGCACGAGCAATGGTGAGCACGATATAAGCGACAGCGACATTTTGTATTATCGTAATGACAGTAGCAGATAGATCAGGGATCCAATGGATACCCGCTGTAAGCAGCAATGCTGGAACCACTTGCGAGAGCCGACTGACAATTTTTTTAAGGCCAACGCTGGGGTCACGTCCTAACTCGGTGCGCGATAAAAGTCGAGCGACACCGCGTAGCAGAATATGCTTAGTAAAAAATTGCGCTAACCAAACCGCAATAGCAAGCAGAACGCAAGCACTCAGGGTATAAGCGTAAGGGCGTCCCTCGGCCCATTCAATAAACCAATCCGGGTAATTCACTGACGTTTTTCAACCTCATTTTTGAGCTGCTTACGTAAGCCTAAAAAGAAAATAACTTCAGTTACGACAAATAAGGGCCCAATAGCAAGCCCCATGATGTCGTCGATGAAAGCAGGCTTTTTACCTTCAAAATAATGACCTATGAACTGGAAAATCCAACCGACGACAAATAAGCCGATACCAAATATTAACCACGCTGTGGTCGGCAAAGCGGCTAGTTCACGGCTGACTGATAAACCAAGCCATAACAACACCGTCATAAGCAGTCCAAGCGGTATATCAAGCCGTATGTAAAAAACTACAGCGACAAAGACAACTAAGTTAGCCGGAGTGAGTAAAAGGTAGCCCACGCTAAATTCGGGTCGGCTGAGTAAGGTTAGGATTGCAACTACGATCAGCGGAATACCGATCAGGTGGGTTAATATATTGCGCGAGTCACGATGATACTTTGCATATTGCGCTAAGTGATCGACAAGTGAGCGGCTCATAAAGTAACCTTTTTAATAGAGTTTAATGCGGATAAGAGTGCAACGAAGCCACGCTACTGTCAATTACAAAAGCTTGTTAGACTTTGCCGCAACGAGGTGTATCCCAAAGGAGTATTCGATGTCTCACGATACCAGTTTAATAAACAAACAACGTCAAGATCTATCAGCTTTCGAGTCTGTTTGGTTATTTGGCTACGGGTCGCTCATTTACAAGGTCGACTTTCCTTATCTTGAGCGCAAGCCGGCGACCATTACTGGTTGGAGCCGTCGATTTTGGCAGGGATCTCATGATCATCGTGGAACACCTGACGCACCTGGAAGAGTACTTACGCTCATCGAAACACCCGGCGAAAAGTGCACGGGAATGGCTTACCGAGTGTCACCAGAAGTGTTTGAGCATCTCGATCATCGAGAAAAGAATGGCTACTTAAGATTTTTTACACCGATGCTGTTTGCAGATGGTCAGCAAGCGGATGGGTTGGTGTATATTGCTAGTAGTGATAACGCAGCGTTTTTAGGCGATGCGCCACTGGCTGAGATTGCGCAGCATATCGTGCAGAGCCGAGGTCCGAGCGGAGAAAATAGTGAGTACTTGCTTAAACTTTCGCAGGGGCTGCGCAATCTGGGCGTGACGGACCCTCATGTTGAGGGGATACGTCAGCACCTTGAACCTCTGCTTGCGGATCAGCGCTAGGCACACCCACACAGAGTCGACACTCTCCGGTGGTGGGCGCTGAACGCTCTACATAACGGAGTTTGTGACTGGCGTGTTCGCGATTGGCCGATACTTGATAGACACGTTGTCGCTGACTCATTGCACTTCTTCTTATTTCGCACCCAATGAGTCTTTCGGACAATAAAGTTGATACAGAAGTTCCATAATGGTTTTCGTGTTACCGTCGCTCAGTTGGTAGTATATATACTTGCCCTGTCGGCGTGTCGCGACCAATGACTGTTGACGTAAGCGATTTAAATGTTGTGAGAGCATCGGTTGGTGAATATCCAATTGTTGCTCAATTTCACCAACGGAGCACTCCTTTTCACTCAGCAGACATAAAATGAGCAGCCGATCGGGGTGCGACAGTAGTTGCATGACTTTTGCCGCTTCTTGTGAAGAAGCCTTTAATATTTCCGGATCCATAACTTGTTACCATCACAATAAACGTATTCAATAATATCAAACACGTGCACCGATGCTACTGATTTGTATTAGCAACGAGTTTATTTAACGGTTTAGCGGGATGAATGAAACGCCCTTGGCATACGTCAAAGCGGAGTTGTTTAGCCAGAGCAAACTGGTGCTCTGATTCAATGCCGAGTGCGTGCACTTTAATTCCTGCTCGATGAGACAGCTCTACGATACCATCGACAATCGCGTAGCCACGTTCATTATCAAGCGTAGCCATAAAGTCGCGATCAACTTTTATTGCAGATATTGGGAACTCTCGTAAGTATGTGAGCCCGGCGAATCCAGCACCAAAATCATCAATGATTAATGAAAAATTGGCGGCTGCTAGCGCATTCAGTGTTGTTCTTAGTTCATCTGAAGGGTCAATTAAAGAAGCTTCCTTAAGTTCAAAACATAGCTCGGCATTGAGCGCTTTGATTCGATCTTGAGTCTTTTTCATTTGTTGGACAAAATCCATATCGAGCTGTTCTGTAAACAGATTAATTGTGACCTTACGTTTTTCATCCGCATTGACCGGAATAGATGCAAGGTCGTTGAATACTGTTTCAATGACCCATTGCCCGAGGCGTTGTTTGACAGATTTATCACAGGAGTGAAGAAAGTCTGAAGCAGGTATGATGCCCTCATCCTCGTGATGCCAGCGTAAGAGTGCTTCGTAACCTTGGATATGCTTGTCGAAGTCAGAGATAGGTTGATAGTAAACTTCAAACTGCGAATGGTCTAATGCGCGTTGTAGTTGCTGCTTGACGAGTAGTTGCGAGAAGGAATCACTCGCCATTTGTTGATTAAAAATAACCTGGCTTGAATAAGGTTTACGGCGGGCACGCTGTAAGGCTGAGCTCGCATAAGACAACAATGAGGCGGTATCAAGTCCATCAAGTGGGTAAGTACAAGCACCGATATTCGCGGTTACTTGCAACTGAATGTGTTTTTCGAGCATCAGCGGCTTGTTCAGAGCGCTCATCAGGTCATCCATGAGATCTTGTAGATCCATATATTCTTTAATACCCGATAATAAAATCCAGAAATCATCGCCCCATGCACAATAAAGTCCAGCATTGTCTGGCAGTGCTTGCTGGAAACGTTGTGCAACTCGTTGTAAAACACGGTCGCCATTGGTAACACCGTAAGAGTCATTAACCTTATGAAACTCTCTGATATTGATGTTAAGAACAGCTACTAATTCGTCTTCGTTCGCTCTATCGAGCGATGACTGAAGGTCGAGCTTGAGTTGCTCAAGATTGGGTAGCCCTGTTAGTGGCTGAATGTAGGCAATTTGCTTGAGCCTGCGACGCTCTGATGCAAATGCCGATAGGTCAATGAGCGTGACAAAGCGAACCGCACCTTGCTTGTCCTCGCTGATTTTCAGTAATCCATGCAAAGCTTGATGGTTAGGGCGATTAAATTCAACCAAATACTCAATACCCGCTTCTAAGGTAGGATTGTCATTGTTGAAGTTGGTTGGCGAGATAAAATCTAAAATATGGTGCGCGCTGGGCTCATTATCGGTTAGGCCAATTAAATTACGGAAATTAGTATCAGCCCGTAGGATACTGTCATCGTCATTGAGTTCTGCAAAACCAATCAGTTCACGTTGAGTGATGGCTTGATTATCTTGGAGCCAACTCAAATCGTGGCTAATGTCCGACCACTGACCGGCAATTTTGTCATTATCATCATGAAAGGTGCGTAGCTCATCGCGTAACCAAATATAATGACCCTGTTTGGTTCTGAAGCGATAGCGATGCACAAAGGTGTGATTTGCCTCGACTTTAGTCAGCGCGCTTAATGTGAGCGCTCTGTCTTCTGGGTGTACGTTATCAAACCACCAACTGGGTCCCATTGACTCCTCAACCGAGTAGCCAAGAATCTGTTTAATATTCCTACTCACATAAACGGGTTGATAGGTATTACCTTGTTTGTGTAACTCGTAAACTATGGTTGAACCCTCATCAAGTTGGTTGATAGAGGGCTGCAACGACTTGATCATTGTTTTGGATGCACGCAATGCGCGCCAGATAAAGAACGTAGATTCAGCGATGATAATTGCACCGACTAGCATGACGCCGAAATGCAAAGTTTGTACATCAAACGGGTACAGGTATAGCAGACTGACAGCCAGTACGGTAATTACCGTAGTAGTCAGGGCATATGCTGCTAACCAGTGGAAATGTGTTTTTTCAATCGCTTTTTTACTTTTTGTCTCTATCGGATTCTTGCCCATGGAATATCGTCTTTAGCCGTCGGTTTACTTAAGATCGATCCTTGAAGCTCATCACATCCAATGTGTTTTAGTAATAATAGTTTGGCGCGGTTATCCACGCCGGTTGCAATGGTTTTGAGTCCACGCGAGCGAGCCATTTTGATCATCGAAATGAGCGTACGTTTTTTGTCACTATTCGATGTTGCTTTTAAGACCAAGTTTTCGGAGAGCTTTATCGCGTCTACTGGAAGGACAAAAATACTTTGTAACGTGAGCTGACCTTCACCAAATTGGTCTGCAATAATGGTGACTCCCATGGAGCGTAACTTTTTTAAATAGATTTTTGACTGCTCACTGATGCGCACCAGTGAGCGTTCACTAACTTCTAAGCTAAGGCTAGATGGTGGGAACTTAGTTTTGTTTAACGACTTCGCAACCACATTTAATATTGCCGGCTCGAGAATATCGTTAAGCGTGATGTGTAACGATAGGCGAACAATAAAGTCATTTCGCATCCATTCAGTGACATCGTTAAAAGCGGTTTTAATCATCCAGCCGGTGAATTGCTTAGCTAGTGAGGCTTCTTCTATGAGTGGTTTAAAGTCTTCCGGCGATAGGTAACCACGCTGGTTGTCTTTCCATCTGACAATCGCTTCGATGACTGAGAAATAGCCAGAGTTAGTATTCAATCTGGGTTGGTAATAGAGTTTAATATTCTCGCTATCGATAGCCGATAATAATTGTTTAGATAAAGGTTCGTCGTGATCCTCGACAAGATCATTATCGTGGTCTAAAAATGAGAAAGTTTGGTTGTTTTCAGCAGCTTTATAACTGTGTTGTTGTGCGTCATGTATCACCATATTCGCTTTATCTTTTGCATTTTCGCGTTTAACGCGCAAGACGCCTGCAGTGGTATCAAGACGAAATTCAGAGCCATCGATAACAATGGGTTGGCTTAGTATCTGTTGTAACTTTTCCTGTAGCTCTTCGCGCGAATGTTCGGTATTAGCATGCAAACCAACGAGCTCATTGGTTGCTGTTTGACCCACTTCAGCGGACTGCCCAAGCGCCTCTTTTAATTGCTTAGCCAACTCAGCAACGATTCTATCCGCTTTCTGCTGACCCACTTGATTACGTAATTTATCAATATTGCTGAGTCTTAAATTAATAATATCCATTAACGCATCAGTGGGGGCTGAGTTTTGCTTCGACCATTCGTTGATTTGATCCAGTAATGCCTCATGGTTCGGCAATGCGGTTCCCTGAAAAGTTTTCTTTGCTTTGCTTTCTAAGTGATGAAGTTGCTGAACAGAACGGCTAATGAGGCCTGTAATGAGTGGGAGTAACGTTAACATTAATAGGCGCACTGGCCAGTCAATCAGGGTACTTTCTTGGTCAATGAGCTCTGTCGGAAAAAACAACGGGGTTAGCATTAATCCTGTAACGAAGCCTCCCAACGCGCCGATACGAGGACCGAGTAATAAACCTGCAAATATCAGCGGAAAGTAAATTAAGTGTTCGAACACACTTGGCAGACCGCCGGTAAATTCGATAAGTTGAACACAGGCTGTAAGTAGCACTGCTATGAGAAATCCACCGAACACTTGTTTTTCTGCGTTCAACTGAGTGAACTCAACAAGTGTTTCGCGACACCATGTAGAAAAGCTGTAAGGGTTTGATGTATCGTCCATTTGTTTCCATATGCGTGCGATCATCGCACTATCTTATGCGTAAATCATTTACTAATATGGGACATGCTGTTCTGACAAGCTTCTATTAAACGGAATGATTATGCAAGATAAATTGGAAACACGTTCATTTCTGCTTATGCTGCTGGCGGTAAGTATTGCTTTTGCGCTCATACTTAAGCCATTTTGGGCGTCGATTTTTTGGGCGTGTGCTGTTGCAGTCATCTTTTACCCTCTGCAAATTAGGCTTAAGCGCATGCTGGGGCGGCGCAGTAATCGAGCCGCTTTACTAACCTTGTTAGTTGCGACCTTCATTGTTGTGATTCCAGTGCTTGCTGTGGCGTATTCATTTATCCAAGAGGGCGTTCAGCTATATCAACGACTTGCTTCAGGTGACGTTAGTGTCGCTCAAATCGTTGATAAAATAGAGCAAGGCCTGCCGTTCTTACCTGATTTGCTAGCCCGCTTGGGTATTGATATCGAGTCGCTACCCGAGCGTATATCGCAGTGGGCAATGAGCGCTAGTCAATTTTTTGCGCAAGAGGCGCTTGTCGTTGGGCAAAACACCTTTGGATTTGTTATGAATCTGGGGTTAATGCTTTATCTGACATTCTTTCTACTTCGTGACGGTAACAAATTGATCCGTTTGATGGTCCGAGCATTGCCGCTAGGAGATGAACGCGAGCACCAGCTCTTCAAGAAGTTTGCTGAGGTGACGCGCGCAACAGTAAAAGGAAACATCGTTGTCGCCATGGTTCAAGGTGCGTTAGGGGGAATCATTTTTGCGCTACTGGACATTCCAGCACCGGTGTTATGGGGTGTCGTGATGGCGTTTTTATCGCTTATCCCCGCTGTGGGTGCAGCGATAGTTTGGTTACCGGTTTCAGTATACCTGTTAAGTACCGGCGCAATTTTTGACGGCGTGGTATTGCTGCTTTACGGAGTCATTATAATCGGACTCGCTGATAATGTTTTACGTCCTCTACTGGTGGGGCGAGATACTAAACTGCCTGACTACATTGTTTTATTTTCGACACTGGGTGGATTAAGTTTGTTTGGTATCACTGGTTTTGTGATTGGACCGCTTATCGCGGCCCTATTTTTAGCATTCTGGGATATGTTTACGCACGAGTTTAATATTGGTTCTTAAACAAATGGTCGATGATATCCACCTTCAATACCTTGTTTACTAAGCACCCATTGCCATAGTTGAATGTCGCGGGCGCGAAATGCGCCTGCGCATGACAGCAAGTAGTATTTCCACATTCGATAAAATGTTTTTTCGTAATCACCTTGGAGTTGAGGCCACGCTGTATCGAAGTTTTCGAACCAGCCCATCAGGGTTTTATCGTAATCAGCACCAAAGTTATGAAGGTCTTCACACACAAACCGTTCTTCTAATGCTGCACCAATTTGCGCAATTGATGGGATTTCGCCATTAGGAAAAATATAGCGGCTTATCCAGGGGTCGGCTGCTGTGTCTGAAACATTTTTACCAATGGTATGCAGTAAGAATAGCCCATCATCCTTTAGACAGCGCCGAGCGACATCCATGTAATCTTCGTAGTTTTTCTGACCGACATGTTCAAACATGCCCAAACTGATGATGCGATCAAATGACTCGTCGAGATCACGATAGTCTTGCAGACGAAACTCTACAGGCAAGCCTTTACACCGCTCTTCTCCTAAGCGCACTTGCTCCTTTGATATCGTAACACCGACACACTCGACGCCATAGTGTTCTGCGGCATACTGCATAAAGCTGCCCCAGCCGCAGCCTATATCAAGTATTTTCATACCCGGTTTGAGTTGCAGTTTCTGACAACTAAGCTCTAATTTGTCGCGCTGTGCATCGTCGAGATTATCAGCGTCACGCCAGTAGCCGCAGGTGTATACCATGCGTTCGTCTAACATGGCTTGGTACAGTTTATTACCAATATCGTAGTGTTTTTGCCCAACTTCCCAGGCACGCTTATCGTCTTGCAGATTAAATAAACGACTTTTCAACGAGTGAAAAATTAGGCGCGCGGGATTGACCTCATCTTGCACCCCAGAACGCAATAGGCGGTGGAAAAACTGGTCTAAACGCTCAGCATCCCAAAGTCCCGCCATATAGGTTTCTCCAAGCCCTAAATTGCCACGTGACAGCACCTGATCAAAGATGCTGTCATCGTGTACTTGCATATCCCAAGGGTGGGAGCCGTTGATTTGAATGCCTGCTCGATTGAGTAGTTCAATACAGTATTCTTTTGATGATGCCATGAGACTTAACCCTTACGTATTAAGTATTTCTTAACTTAACAATGGAGTAGGTCACAGGCAAACGTTGATTAACTAACGTTTCGTTGAGCTCGTAAACTCTGGGTAAGCCTCGACACCGCATTCACTGATATCGCCGCCCAGATACTCTTGCTCCTCGCTTACACGAATACCCACTGTGACTTTCAACAGATACCAAATAGCCAGACTGGTCGCAAAAGTCCAGCCAAATATCGCCCCAGCACCTAAAAGTTGGGTTGACCAAGCTGCGTTAGTATCGGTGAGAGGGACGAGCATTAAGCCATAAAAACCTACTACACCATGTACGGACAACGCGCCGACTGGATCATCGATACGAATGCGGTCAAGGGTAATAATCGATATGACCACTAACAAGCCGGCACTAAAGCCAATGATGGAGGCATGCTCTGGCGCTGGGGTTAATGGTTGAGCGGTAATCGCGACCAAACCTGCTAAAACACCATTGACTATCATAGTGAGATCCGCCTTGCGCCAAATGAGTACAGTAATGAGGAGTGCGCCCACGGCGCCTGCGGCAGCTGCTGAATTTGTGTTTACAAATACACGAGCCACGGCATTGGCATTGTTGATATCGTGGATAGCCAGCTGTGAACCGCCATTGAACCCAAACCAACCGAACCATAGAATTAATGTCCCAAGTGCCGCCAACGGCATATTGGCACCGGGAATAGCCGTCGGTTTGCCGTCTTTGTATTTTCCACGGCGAGGACCTAACAATAGGACACCTGCGAGTGCTGCCGCAGCGCCCGCCATATGAACAATGCCCGAGCCAGCAAAATCGACAAAGCCGGCCTCGGCAAGAAAGCCGCCTCCCCAGCTCCAGCCCCCTTGATAAGGGTAAATAAAGGCAGATAAAACGACCGCAAAAACAAAAAATGCGAGTAATTTCATACGTTCAGCGACCGCACCAGAAACAATCGACATCGCGGTGGCAACAAACACGCTCTGGAAAAAAAAGTCGGCATCGTCGGCGAAACTATCAGAACCACCGGTGCCATACATCAGTGTGTAGCCAATAACGAGGTAGGCAATACAGGCAAGCGCAAACAAGACGATATTTTTAGTCAGAATCTCAGTGGTGTTTTTGCTTCGCACGAGCCCAGCTTCAAGCATGGCGAAACCGGCTGCCATCCACATTACAAATGCACCTGATAATAAAATGTACAGCGTATTTAACGCGTACTCCGTGTTTGTGAGAGAAATTGCATTCATCACGTATTCTCCTTAGTTACAGGGCTTCTTGGTCGACTTCACCCGTACGAATACGCACGCAGTGTTCGAGGTGTGTAACGAAAATTTTGCCATCGCCGATATTACCGGTGTGAGCGGCTTCGGAAATAACCTCAACGGCGCGATCCAGTTGGTCGTCGCTTACAGCAAGTTCCAAGCGGATCTTGGGAAGGAAGTCGACCCTGTATTCTGCTCCTCGATACAGCTCTGTGTGCCCTTTTTGTCTGCCAAAACCGCGTACTTCAGCAATCGTCATACCGGTACAACCAATATCGGCTAGAGCTTGTCGAACATCGTCCAATTTGAATGGTTTGATTAATGCAGTAATCATTTTCATAACCAGCACTCCGTTAATGTAGATGAATTGTTAATTCACAATTCGTGCCAGATATAAAATCAATATAAAACAAAGAGTTGTGTGAATCGTGTGAATGATTGACCGTTTTCGTGGCATACGCTTGGTGCAGGTGCACCTTTAAAGTGCAGTAAATCCAATGCAAATAGAGTTGAACCGAATTTGCTCAACGGAGATACTGCATACTATGCAACAGCGAAGTAGAGGACTGTACAAATGTTGGTAGGTCAACGTACCAGTGATTTAGTTGGGCAAACGGATTTGCTTAAAGTGCACTCACTGTCTGAACTGAGTGGCAGTAATATATACTTAAAGTGTGAGTTCCAGAATCCAGGTGGCTCGATAAAAGATCGCGCTGCTAAGCAGTTAATAGAAGATGCGATGGAACGCGGCGAACTTAAGCCTGGTATGACCGTCGTCGAGGGCACCGCAGGTAATACGGGGATTGGCTTAGCGTTGGTTGCCAAGTCGTTTGGATTGAACATGTTGGCGGTTATGCCTAATGATCAATCACCTGAGAAAGAACGCATGATAGCTTTACACGGAGGTCAACTTAAGACGGTTGACCCAGTACCTTTTAAAAATCCTAATCATTTTTATCACACGGCACGCCGTATTGCGGAAGAGCGTGATGATTGCTGGTGGGCTAATCAGTTTGAGAATACCAGTAATGCGCGCGCCCACTATTTGCACACTGGGCCCGAAATTTGGCAACAACTGAATGGCGATATCGATACCTTTGTTTCCGTTGCGGGGACGGGCGGCACCATCGGTGGTAATAGCCGGTATTTTAAGGAACAAAACCCTAATATTGACGTGTGGCTTGCTGATCCCGATGGCTCAGGGATTTTTGAGTTTTTGCGAACCGGTGAATATGTCTCAAACGGTAGCTCAATGACAGAGGGTATTGGGATCATGCGTTTGGTGGATAACTTTAGGCAGGCGCGTATTAAACATGCTGTCAATTTACCGGACCAAGACCTCATTAGTATTTCACGCTACGTGCGCGAGCAAGATGGAATCGTCTTGGGGAGTAGCTCAGCACTCAACCTCGCCGCTGCTTATGCAGCGGCGTTGAATGGTGAGCGAGGACGTAATATTGTGACATTTGCCTGTGACCTAGGTGAGCGCTCAGCCAGTAAGCTCTACAACAACGAGTATCTCACGCAAAAGGGCTTAGCTATCGAGCCTGAACCGATTGAACAGTTAACCGAACGTTATCAGCATTTAGGTGACCGTCTGATCGAGGTCAATTGGTCAGGAGATGACTCATGAAGTGGATATCGGTGGTTGCTGGAATCGCGTGGTTCTCATCGTTATCGGTTTCTGCACAGGCGGACAACTCGACCGAAGAGCTCGCTGTTGCTCCCATCAAATTGCCTGAGTTTATCGATATCGCCCACCGAGGTGCGTCAGGTTATCTACCCGAGCATTCGCAGGCTGCAACGGTGATGGCTTATGCTTTGGGAGCGGACTATATCGAGCAAGACGTGCAGTTGAGCCGCGACGGCAAAGCGGTTGTATTGCACGATGCTCAACTCGATGCGGTGACGAACGTCGCAGAAGTCTTTCCTGAACGGCACCGTCCCGATGGAAGCTATTATGCGGTGGACTTCACTCTCAATCACTTAAAGCAGCTCAGACTCACGCCACGCCGAAACAGCGATGGGTCCGCGCGTTATCCTCAGCGGTTTCAAAATAATCAGGTCGAATTCAAAATTCAAACGTTAGCCGAGTCGCTGAATCTTATTCAGGAACTCAATCGCGTTAGAAATAAGAACACAGGTGTCTACATTGAGGTGAAAGCTTCTCGTTGGTATCGCGATCAGGATTACGATCCGCTAGCGGTGGTAATGAATGTGCTGAGCAAAAACGGTTATTCCGATCAACAGCAAGCAACACCTCTCTATCTGCAGTCGTTTGATCCCGAAACACTCAGGCGAGTGAAGCGAGAATTTCATTGTGATTTTCCGTTGGTTCAGTTGATCGCTGACAACTCTTGGGGCGAGACGCCTATTGATTACGATGCGCTGAGAACTTATGCGGGCTTAGAATCTTTGACCTCGTATGTCGATCACGTTGGCTTGTGGTTAGGTCACGTACTCAAGGAGGTCAAAGACGGTCAACCGGTTTGGAGCGATGTACTCGAAAATGCTGAAAAAGTCGGGCTTAAAGTGCACGTTTATACATTGCGCGCTGATCAATTACCCCAAGGTGTTGAGTCACTCAAGCAATTGCGAGGTTGGTTAAAAGAAGCTGGTGTACAGGGCGTATTTAGTGACTTTCCGGATCAAAAGTAAGTCGCATTTTTAACCCGTCAGTACCGTCATCGTAATAGTTGACCAGAATATCGACGGTCTCGAACCCCAGAGACTGGTAAAGTTGGATTGCTTGCTTGTTATCCAACTTCACCTCTAATGATAATCCAAGACGATCCTGCTGACGTTGTGTTTTAATCACTTCATTAACTAACAGCTTGGCTACGCCTTGACCGCGAAATGCCGGGGCGACGGCAATGGAATAAATACGTGCGTAGCGACTATTACGTCGAGTTAAAATAACTGCATAACCCGCCAACTGATCTGCACTGTCTTTGGCAAGCAAAATAAAGGCAGCAGGACTTTGTAGCAGACGTATAAAGTTACGTCTGCTGATACGAGAATAATCAAAAACTTGGTTCTCTAATTCGACTAGCGCAGTGATATCACTGCGCTGGCAAGGGTCGATCTTAAAGCCGCAATTAGTGTTCATCTAACCGGCGCCCAAAATCAGCCATAATTAAACGATAAAGCTCATACCCAAGCAGTTTATCTTCAACACCTGATTCGATAGATGGGTTATCGTTGATCTCAATGATGACAGGGCCTCTCTGAGTCATTTTTACATCAACACCGTATAGCCCATCACCAATAAGTTTAGTCGCTTGTAATGCGAGCTTAACCACCTCTTTGGGTGCTTGATGAACGCCATAGGTTTCAAAAGAACCACTTTTAGCACGGCTGGACTCATTGTGGTTATAGATTTGCCAGTGATTGCGAGCCATAAAGTACTGACATGCGTATATCGGGCGATTATTGAGTACACCAATGCGCCAGTCGTATTCGGTTTTTAGAAACTCTTGGGCTAATAAAATAGTCGACTGTTCAAATAGGCGTTCAGCTGCCGCTTTAAATTCAGTCTCATTTTCGACTTTCTCTACGCCGATAGAAAAAGAGCCATCTGGAATTTTTAATACCACTGGATAACCGAGTTGTTCGCCCAGTTCCTTATAGTCGATATCAGACTGCAACAATAGCAACTCGGTTTTAGGTGTTGCGACATGATGCTTATCGAGCAATTCTTTTAGAAATACTTTGTTGGCACATTTTACGATCGAGTCGGGATGGTCAATGACGACCATACCGTTTGCTTCAGCTTTTTTTGCGAAGTGATACGTGTAATGACTGATTTTAGTCGTCTCACGAATAAACAGCGCATCAAATTCAAGCAAGCGGTTGTAGTCATCTGCTGTAATAAGCTCTGCTTCAATGTCGCACTCTTTGGCTGCTTTAATAAATAAATTGAGTGCTTTTTTATCACTGGTTGGTATGGCTTCTTCAGGGTTATAAAGGATTGCCAAATCATAGCGATATTCTTTTTTTGCACGAGCTTTGCGCCAAACCCGTTTATTAAATAAGTCCAATGACTCGCCAAATAAGGTTTGCTCATCATCAGTTAAATCCGCGAGCCGACCAGCGCTGAGAGACTGAATTAACCAACGATCATTTTCTTTGATGAAATTAATATTAATAATTGGGCATGGATATCGGTCAAAAAGCTGTCGTGCCAAGTGCTTTAACGGCTCCACTGACGTTTGTCCAAAGCAGACGATGAGTTGCATGGTACCACCGGTCTGTTTGGCAAGGTACTTGCTGGCTGTTTTATCGACCGGATTTGCCAACAGCTGATAATGATTAAAGTTATTTAGATCATTGATGGTGTTAACTGACGGCAGTACGCGCTGTCCACGCGCTTCTGCCAACAAGCTGACATAGTAGCCGGTCGAGAGATAACTGAGATCGTCGCATAAGTTTAGAATGTGGCTTTTGCCCGCAGCCGGTGTTTGTAGGTACTCATTGGCTGTTAGCAATGACTGACTCGGATAGTACGGCTGCCAATCGCTAATATCATTGATAATTAATTGAACTTGTTGTTGCATGAGTGAGTATTTCTCTTTAATGAAAAGCTTTTATAAAAACATAACAGGTTATTTGCTTTAGGCACGAATCAAACACTATATTAGTTAAAAATAATTCAAAAGGATGTTGCCATGCTTACGTTATTAGCGCGAATACTGAAAGCGCTAAACTCAGAAACGAGCGCCCGCTCATTGGCCATTGCGGTGGTGCTGGGCATGTTTCTAGGATTAACGCCACTGTGGCGTGTTCATAACTTAATTATCTTACTTGCAGCCTTGATTTTCCGAGTCAATTTATCACTGTTTCTGGTCTCGTTCGCTGTGTTTTCGGGGCTCGCGTATTTACTCGATCCGATGTTTCACAGCTTTGGCGAATCTATACTCAGAGCCGACAGTTGGCAAGCAATTTATGAAGCTGTCTACGCGACAGCTATTGGACGTGTTTCCTTGTTTTATCACACGATTACGATGGGAAGCTTCATTTTCAGCCTTATCGTCAGTCCTATCGTTTGGGGGGCGACTTATTACATCGTGATTAATTACCGCAAACGGATTCAGGCAACGTTTAATAAACTAAAAATTGTGCGCGTTCTAAAGGGAAGCCGGCTGTGGCAAGTATATTCGGATTTAAGAGGTTGATATGAGTAAGAGTATCATTAGATGGCCTGGGCTCGGCGCGTTTTTTGTTGTGTTAGGCACTCTGGTTTTATTGTCTTGGCTATTTTTAGACACCATTTTGAAATTTACGTTTGAGCAGACTCTTGGACGCTTGAACGGTGCTGAGGTGAATGTAGCTGAGGTTTCTCACCAGTGGTCACCTGTCCGGTTGACGTTGACAGGGGTACAAATTACTGACCCTAATCAACCCGATTTAAACCGTGTGCAGGCTGAACGTATCAGTGGTGATGTGAGTCTGAGCGAGCTAATTCTTGGTCGTGTATTAATGGAACAGCTGGATGTCACTGGAGTGCGTTTGGCACAAAAACGTGAATCACCCGGTGAGGTCTATGTATCTATTAATAAAGATCAGGTCAAAAGTTGGGCTTCGGATGGTTGGTCGTCAGTTAAGGCTAAACTGCCTTCGACTGATGAAATTGTCGCGCAAGTCGGTTTGCAGACGGAGGATGTGATCGCGACGGCCAAGCAAAAGGTTAAGCAACAAGAAACTGAATTTAAGCAAGCTCGCGACCAGTTACCGAAAAAGGAAAAGATTGAGCAGTATAAGCAGCAAATAGAACAACTAACGTCGGGTAAGATCGAGGGGCTCGGAGATATTGCTGAGCGTAAAAAGCAACTCGATAAATTGAAACAACAAATTCGACAAGATAAAGAAGCGGTTGCGCAATTTAAGGCAGAACTTGAACAAAGCATTGATACGGTGAAGACTCAGCTCAGTGAGGTAAAGGCGGCGCCGGGTAATGATATCGACCGAATTCGATCATTCTTCCAGCTCAATGAGACGGGTATTCAAAACGTGACAGGCCTATTGCTGGGTGAGGAGGCCAAGAAATGGAGTCACTATGTGTTACTCGCTTATGAGCAGATTGCACCGATGCTTGCGCGGGCAGATGATAGCCAAACCATAGAAAAAGCCCGTGGTATGGGCGAAAACATTAGTTTTGCCGAGCAGGATGCAGCGCCCGAGTTATTAATCAAAAAGGCGCGTACGGAGATCCTGATTGCGGGCACACAAGTGGATGTCAACTGGGAGAATATTACTTATCAGCATGATTTATTGGGTCAGTCGACGACTTATCAAGCTCGTGCAGATAATGCATCACTGTGGCGCTCATTTAACTTGAATGGTGAGCTAGCGCTGTTGCCCAGTGGCATTGACGCAAAACAGCAGTGGCAGTTGAAAGGCGCACAGTTAAGTAATATTGACCTAGTCAATAACAGTGAGATAGCGGCATCACTCATTTCTTCGATACTAGATAGCGATGGCTCCGTGCGGGTGAAAGGCAATGAGCTTGATGGTTCAGCACTGGTTAAATTGCTTGATTTAAAAGTCGATGCGTCAGGGACGAGCAAAATTACCAAAGCGATTGCTAACGCCTTGGGCCAACTTAAT
The DNA here is from genome assembly GCA_002685255.1 of Idiomarinaceae bacterium. GTDB lineage: Bacteria > Pseudomonadota > Gammaproteobacteria > Enterobacterales > Alteromonadaceae > Idiomarina. The sequence goes on along the minus strand of NYWU01000030.1, from coordinate 115,232 downwards.
CGTCTCGATGTGAATACTGATGTGGGTGGGAGTATCGTGAGTCCGAGCCTTTCGTTGAATTCCGATTTGGACGATCAGCTTGGAAAAATGCTCTCGCAAGCGGCACTCGGCGAGGCTTCAGAAAAGCTGCAGTCGATTAAGCAAGACTTGATGGCAAAAGTTAACGAGCAAATGGGCGGTGAAGAAGCATTCTTGAATCAGCTCGGTGACTGGCAAGGGCAGTCTGACAGTTTAGATAAGCAACTTGAGGAGCTGCTTAAGTCTAAAATTGAGGATTCGTTGAAAGATAAGTTGAAGGGCCGCCTGTTCGGCGGCTCCTAAATATTATTGGTTCAAAAACTGCGTCAACTTAGTGGCTTTTGATTGAATCGAGAAAAGACCATTGAGGTGGCCCCATGGCCCCTCGATGTATTCTAGCTCTGACTCTTTACCCAAATCGTTTAACATCGCGTTGGCGTGTTCAGCCATATAAGGCATGAGCAGTAAATCGTTACTCGACGGCAAGAATAGCGACTTCGCTGTCACATTAGCTAATCCCTGTTCTAAGGTGTCTTTGTGGCCTGCAATAAAGAGCTGGTTAGCCCTTACTAAATAAAGGATATGATTGGCATCAGCCAGTGGAGCGCGTGCGCGGCTGCTGTCGAATAACCATTTAGCCGCGGGTAGTTGGTTGTTAACTGTTTCAAGCCCACCCTCTGGCAACGTCGGTTGCTGAGGTGCACTTTGATTGAAGATCTCGGGGTGCATGGCGCCATGAGTAATCATCGCCTGAGCCATAGTGACGCCATCAATTGGAGCGTCATGGCCGTAATAATCACCATCGCGCCAGTTTGGATCCAGCTTGATAGCTTGAGACCACATTTCGAGACCGGCAATGGTCCACGCATCCATTTTTGCGGTGCCGATGACCGAAACCATCCGGTCGACCCAGTTTGGATAGGCTGATGCCCATTCGATAGCTTGCAGTGAGCCCATGGACGCGCCTACCACTGCGTGGAGTTTGTTAATTCCCTTTGATTCAAGCAATGCTTTTTGTACGTTGACGAAGTCGCGAATAGTGACCACAGGAAAATCAAGACCGTAGGGCTTGCCTGTATCAGGGTTGATACTTGCTGGGCCGGTGGTGATGACACTCGGTAGATTCGGGTAAGCGTTAACTAAAGAATCGATACTTACGACGTAGAATTTATTGGTATCGATTGCCTTCCCAGGGCCAATAATGGCATCCCAATAGCCCGCTTGCGGATCATTAGGCGTATATTTTCCCGCCGCATGGCTGTTGCCAGAAAAGAAGTGAGTAATAAGAATTACGTTATCTTTAGTCTCATTAAGCTCACCGTAAGCCTCCCACCCGACAGTGACATCCTTGATGGTTTCCCCTCCCACCGTGGTGTAGTTATCCATTTGAAAGCTTTGTTTTTCCACTAACAGGGGTTCTTGCGCCTGCGTGATTGAAATAAACAAGCCACAGAGCGCAACAAGGCTCAGCTTGGCAGTTTTTAGTGTACTCATGATGCGTTCTCCAGTAAGAAATTTTGATACTGTGTTCTAAGTTCAGTTTTGAGGAGCTTACCTGTGCCGGTGTGCGGTAACTGTTCGACAAACAGAATAGCGTCGGGCATCCACCAACGTGCGATTTTCCCGGTCAAGAAGTCTTTGACTTCTGTTTCGTCAATTGCTTTACCCGCATTAGGTACGATAAGTAGCAACGGGCGTTCGTCCCATTTAGGATGTTTAACACCAATAACACAGGCTTCATTCACTGCGGGGTGTTGGCTGGCGATATTTTCGATATCAAGCGAGCTTATCCATTCACCGCCGCTTTTAATGACATCCTTTTTGCGGTCAACGACTTTCATAAAGCCCTCTGGATCAATCACGGCGATATCGCCAGTCGCTAACCAACCGTCAGGGAAGCTCGTCAGATCATCGTTACGGAAGTATTGACTGGCAATCCAATGACCTCTTACCTGCAACTCGCCACGTGTTTCACCGTCATGGGGGAGCGGATTGTTATCTAAATCGACGATACGCGCTTCAGAGCCAAATACTGGGCGACCAGCAGTGGTCTGAATCCGATATTGTTCTTCCTTGCTACGTGTCAGAATATCGCGAGTAGGCGGGGCTGAGTACACCAAGGGCCCTGTCTCTGTCATGCCCCAAATCGGCTGCCAGTAGACGTCATAAACCTGATCGTAGGTTTTAACGAGCCCCAGCGGGGAGGCCGCGCCGCCCACACAAACGCGCTTTAAAGTAGGTATCGATTGCTTTGATTCTGATAAATGATTGTGCAGAGTCAGCCAAATAGTAGGCACGCCCAAACCAACGCTCACTTGTTCTTGCCGAATAAGTTCGCTCATCACCTCGCCTGACGTACCGTCACCACTGAACACTAATTTACTACCTGCAAGGGGGGCCGCGTAAGGTGCACCCCATGCAGCGACGTGATACATGGTCACCATCGGCATTAAGACAGTGTCTTCATCAAGTGCAAGCATATCCTTACCCATCGTTGCTTGCGCATGAAGCACCATGGCCCGATGTGAAGCCAGTACGCCTTTCGGATGCCCCGTGGTGCCTGATGTATAACACAGCAGAGCTGCACTCTGTTCATCTATATCTGGCCAATCATAAGCGGGCGCATTAGAGGCAAGCAGGGTTTCATAATTATAAAGGTTATCGAGCTTGGGATCGGGCATTTGATCCTCGTCGACCATCACGATAAACCCTTTTACGTGTTTGAGTTCCGGCGCTATTTGCTCAAGTATCGCTAAGAAGGATATATCAACAAACACCCAAGTGCTCTCGGCATGGTTCAAAATCCAAGCGATTTGGTCCTCAAATAAGCGCGGGTTGACTGTGTGCATCACCGCGCCGATGCCACTGACCGCGTAGTATAACTCCATATGACGATAGGTATTCCAGGCGAGGCTAGCGACGCGTTCCCCTGGCTGAATACCTAATTGTTTGAGCCCATGCGCCAACTGACAAGTGCGTTGGTAGCACGCTTGGTAACCATAGCGGTGGTGGTCACCTTCAAGACGGCGTGTGACGATTTCTTGATGTGGGTAACGGGTTGCTGCGTAGCGCAAGATATCAATAATTTGGAGCGGGCGCTGCATCATATTGCCAGAAAGTTCTGTAGTTAACATCGTTTTAGCCTCTCAATTAAAACAGCATGAAGAGTGCGATAGCTAAGCTGAGTCCAATCAGCGGCACTACGACGGTGACAGCGGCCACTGCAGGGTATGCATCTTTGTGACTCTGCTTACAAATGGCGCGAATCGTTGTGACCACATAGCCATTGTGCGGTAGCGAGTCGAGTGCACCCGATGATATCGAAACAATACGGTGTAGCTGCTCTGGGTTAACGCCTGCATCCATGTAGTGGGGACCGACTTCGGGCAGGGCAATGGCTTGTCCACCTGAGGCAGAACCTGTTAAGCCTGCGATCACACTGACAGCAACGGCTGCGCCGACCAGCTCGTTACCGGGTAGACTGGTCATAGCATTTACCGCGGTATCAAAGGCAGGCGTGATTTTGGCGATACTGCCAAACCCAACTACGGCTGCCGTATTGCCGATAGCGACAAGCGCACCTGTGGTGGCATCAGATATTGCCAGCTGAGGTTTGTGGAAGTAGTTGTAGTTGATGATAGCAATAGCGATTACGCCACCAAGCAATGCGACGATAAGCGCGTTTTGGGCAAGTTGCTCATGAAATGAAAATGAGAGCCCCAATACAACTAGAAGCGGGACTAAACTTGCCAAAGGGTTGGGTAAGTCGCGCTCAAGCAGTACCGGATCGTGCTCTTGCGCTTCAAAATGCTCGCCACGTGCAACGGCGCGATTGATAATCTTGGTTAGCCACCAATAGCCAAATACTGCCATAAAGACAGCGACCACTAAACTGACTTCCCACGCTGCATAGGGAGATGTCCCTAAATACTTTATCGGGATCCAGTTTTGAATTTCGGGTGAACCCGCCGAGGTCATGGTGAAAGTAACTGAACCAAACGACAGTGCGGCAGGAATGAAGCGACGTGGCAAGTTAGCGTCTTTAAATAGACTGAGTGCCATAGGGTAGACTGAAAAAGCGACCACAAACACGCTCACACCACCGTAAGTCAAGATAGCGCAGGCTAATACGACGGCTAATACGGCTTGTTTTTTGCCGAGTCGGTCAATAATCCACTTGGCAACACTGTCTGCCGCGCCGGTATCTTCCATAAATTTACCGAACATGGAGCCGAGGAGGAACATAAAGAACCAAGCGGCGACAAAGCCGGCAAACCCATCCATATAGGCGGCGACAAAGTTAACATCGCCAGTGAACAACGGGATACCGCTACACAAAGCAACGACAACCGCACACAGCGGTGCACTGATAAAGAGGTTCATTCCTCTTAACGTGAGTACAATGAGCAGCAATAAACCGCCCACCAATCCAATCATACTTAACATGAAATACCTCGCAACGAGTTAATAACGGGCCATGTTCTGGTCGTTGCATGGCTCTATTGTGCGTGAACGCGTGGAGTTAACCCATAGTACTATGGTACAGATCACTTTTTTAACATTTTGCGCTAGGTTATTTAACAGCCATGATTCTGGTGCGTGATGCACAGCCAATAATTGCAATAACAATGACAATAAATGTCAGGGGAAACACCATGAACAACAAAGGATTTAAACTTTCGCTGTTAACGCTAGCGATGACAGGTGCGCTGAGTAGCGCGTCGGTGTGGGCGCAGGATAACGCCGAACAAAACGAACAGCAGGCATCCGATAAACTTGAACGCATTGAGGTCACTGCTCGTCGGACTAACGAAAGCCTGCAAGAAGTGCCGGTAGCCGTCAGTGCCTTTGGTGAGCAAGAACTTGAGCGAGACGGTATCGAAGATATCACTGAGTTACAGTACAAAATGCCCAATACGACTTTTCAAGTCAGCCGTGGAACCAACTCAACACTGACGGCTTATATCCGTGGTATCGGACAACAAGATCCATTGTGGGGCTTTGAGCCTGGCGTCGGTATTTATATTGATGACGTCTATGTAGCGCGTCCACAAGGAGCTGTGCTTGAAGTGCTTGATGTACAACGTGTGGAAGTTTTACGCGGTCCTCAAGGCACCTTATACGGTAAGAACACCATTGGTGGTGCGATGAAGTATGTCACTCGTGACCTAACGGGCTACAACGAATTTGAAGTTAAGGGCACCATTGGCACTTACAACCAAACCGACTTAAAAGTCGCCGGTCAAACGGCACTGAGTAACAACTTCTATATTGGCGGTGCATTCGCAACATTGAATCGCGATGGTTACGGAGAGTTCGTTAACACGGGTGCAGATAACTATAATAAAGAGTTGGTGACAGGACGATTCAATGCACGCTGGCTAGCGAGCAAAGATGTTGATGTTAAATTTGCCGCGGACTGGACTCAAGACGATTCTAATGCACGCGGAGGACACCGACTATTACCATCACTGTTAAGTGATGAACCCTATCTTGACGACGTATTTGATTCTTATACCGCGATGCCGACCGATAACTCGGTTGAAACCGAAGGCTACTCTTTGACTGTTGATTGGGATGTCGACGCTCAGTGGGGCTTCAAGTCGATCACCGCGTATCGTGAAGGCAGTACTGATACCAACATTGATTTTGACTCAACGGTCAACCCCGTACTGTTAGTACCTGCTTACTATGATGATGACCAAACGACACAAGAGTTTCAGCTCACCTACTCGGATGACCGCTTAAACTTTATTGGTGGTCTATATTTTTATGATGGCACAGCCTGTGGCGTTTTTGGCACGGTGCTAGGGTTATTGAATCTGACGATCGACAATGGCGGCTGTGTCGATACGACGAGCGAGGCGATTTTTGGCCAAGCAAGCTACAAATTAGATGACCAATGGTCGGTAACAGTCGGTGGACGCTACACGCGTGACGAGAAAGACGCCGACGTATATCGCTATACGTATGCTGGGGTTAAGTTCCTCGATAGGGGCGATTATTCAGCGGATCCGATTGTGGTGAACTCGGACTTTAACACTAAAGAGGATTGGAGTAAGTTCTCACCACACGCGAGTGTTAGCTATCAAATGACCCCCGAGATGATGTGGTATGCCAGTTATAGCAATGGCTTCAAATCCGGTGGTGTTGATATGCGGGCAGACGTGAGCCTCAACCCTGACGCTGCCAATCCGTACGACCCTGAAATCGTAGACACCTATGAATTCGGTGTTAAGAGCGAGTGGCTCGATAGTCGTTTGCGTTTGAATGGCGCAGTCTTCTATTCCGACTATCAAGATATGCAAGTAACCGTTCAACGCGCTGTTGAAACAGGGGGCGTTGCGTCACAAGTGCTTAATGCTGCGGACTCGACAGTACAGGGCTTTGAACTGGAAGCGACTTTTGCCGCCACGGAAACGCTAAATTTTACTGGCTCGTTGGGCTATATCGATGCCGAGTTTGATGAGGTTGCTTTCTTCAATCCGCAAACAGGGCAAGTTGAAGATGTGTCGGACACGTGGTCATTTGCGAATACGCCTAAACTGACTGCGAACTTGGGTTTCAATAAAGAATTTATCCTGGACAGCGGCTCATTGGTATGGTCGACCTCGGTCTCGTATCGAGATGACACACAGATTTTTGAAGTTCCTTCACCGTTGGATGAAGAAGCCTATAGCCTGGTTAATACTAGCTTGGTTTGGTACTCAACCAGTGGTCAGTGGAATGTTGGCTTACATGCCAAAAATGTATTTGACGAAGAATATCGTCTAGCGGGCTATAACTTTGGCTCTACCTTCGGTGAAAACATCGTCACAGGGTACTACGGTGACCCTCGCACAGTATCACTGACAGTAGGCTATCGTTTCTAATTACTGATGGACCCACAGTGACCAGTGCGAGTTATGCTCGCACTGGTATATTCCCTTAAAACTGGTTAGCATGGTGGCATCAACAAATGCTTAATACGGTATTTAGCTCCATGGCACGTGCCATCATCGCAGACGACCATCCTATCTTTCGCGCGGCGATTAAACAGGCACTGGGTGAAACACTCGAATCTGACGTGTTAGAGGCGTCAACTTTCGCTCAGCTTGAGTCGCAGTTAAAGCAAAACCCACAACTTGAGCTAGTTTTTCTTGATCTGTCCATGCCGGGTAACGAAGGGTTGACTAGCTTAACATTATTGCGAAGTCAGTTTCCTGACGTGCTTGTGGTTATTGTCTCCGCCAATGAAAATGCCAATATTATTCGTCAGGCGATGGCTCTAGGGGCCAGTGCTTACATACCTAAATCGGTGCCATTACCGGAGTGGGCCTCGGCAGTGGAAACTGTGTTAGCGGGTGATAACTGGCTACCCGAAGGACTGGTGGACTTGACCGAGACCGATCAAGATGTGGTGAACTTTGCTCGCAGCTTAGAAAGTTTAACCCCTCAACAACTAAAAGTCTTAAAGGCGATTGCCGATGGACGCCTGAATAAACAAATCGCGTTTGATCTTGGTGTACAAGAAACTACCATCAAGCAGCATGTTTCTGCGATTTTAAGGAAACTCCATTGTGTCAATCGAACCCAAGCTGGGATTCTATTCAGGCAGATGTTATCCGCCTCGGATTCGCTTGAGTAAGCGTTTTAAAGCACCCACTTTAAGCGGTTTCGGGATAAAGTAGGCTTCAACTGACATCGCTGCTTGACGCACTGATTCCGTAGGATCTGCGGAATTAATAATGGCTGGTGTATCACTATTCCACTGTGTTCGAAGCATTTCGATGACTTCAACACCCGTCTGTCCATGGTTTAAGTGATAGTCAGCAAAAATTAAGTCGCATGCTGCTAACGACGTCAAGTCCCTCATGCCCTCAGCTGTTGTAACTTCGGCGCCCCAACCTTTTAGTAATTCACTGGTGGCAAACAGCACCTGAGGATCGTTGTCGACAACTAAAACATGAAAACCACTGAGTAATGGTTCGACGTTATCGGTCTCTTCGCCGATATCTGGATTAGATTGCGGAGGCAGTGCCGCAAGCGCATTGAAAGTAACCCCAAAAGCGGTGCCTTTGCCAACTACCGAACGCAACGTTAGCGGTAGGTTCATCAAGCGGCAAATACGTTCAACAATGGATAATCCCAGCCCCAAGCCTGGGTTATCACTCTCACTATGCAACTGATGAAACTCCTGAAAAATCTCTCTTTGCTTGTGCTCGGGAATACCGGGGCCGGTATCGATAACCCATACTGTGACTTGGCTACCTGCGCGTTTGCAACCCACCGTGATACGTCCTGTTTGAGTGTAGCGCAACGCGTTTGATAACAGATTTTGGAAGACACGAGTTAGCAGTCGGCGATCGCTACGCACGCGAACACGGCTCGTAATGAAGTGAAACGCTAATTGTTTGTCTTGCGCCATAAAACGGTAGCGCTCGACTAAAGGGTTGAGTACGGAGCTGAGCTCAAAGGTTTGGTACTCTGGTTTGAGGTGACCGCTATCCAGTTTTGTCATGTCTAACAGCATGGTGAGCAGTTCTTCGGCTTGTTCCAAGGACTGCTTTAAGTGATCGGCAATAGGACGCTGGCTGGCTGATGATTTGGCAACCAACATATCGGTGAAAAGGCTGGCTGCGTTAAACGGCTGCATTAAGTCGTGACTGACTGCAGCAAAAAAACGAGATTTACTGCGGTGCGCATGCTCTTCTGCTTGTTTGGCGATTAATAACTGCTCTGTGCGGTCTGCAACACGTTGCTCAAGCTCTTCATTGATTTGACGTAACTGGTTTTGCGCCGCTACTTTTTCTGTAATATCGCTGTAAGTGGTAACAAAACCACCACCAGGCATTGGGTTACCATGCAACTCGATGATTCTCTCACCTTGCTGGCGCTGGTAGGAGTAAGCGCTGCCTGACCTTAGGTAGCCTAAACGTTTTTGAATTTCCTTTTCGATGTCTGTTTCCTGCGAACTCAACATACCGCGTTGGGCATTAAAGCGAAGCAACTTTTCGACTGGGATACCGGTTTCTAACATCCCAGTCGGGTAGTCGAATATATCAGCATAGCGTTGGTTCCACGCCACCAAGCGAAGCTTTTGGTCGATCACACTAATACCTTGCGGAATATTCTCTACCGAAGCTTGCAAAAGCTCACGGTTAAATCGATAGAGTTTTGAGGCTTCGGCGGCCCAGTCCACCATCCGATCGACAGACAGGACGTGTTGTTCAGATACCGACTCTAATAATAGCCGGCTAGCCGATGTGCCTATCACCGCAGACAGTTCTCGTTCCACACGCACCATGACATCCGTGGGTACGATGGCGTGGTTATCTTGTGAAAATAAGTCGATATTCAGGCGACGCTGAATGATACGTAGTTGAGCATCAGTGTAGAACGTTGATAAAACCGTATAAAGCCGCGCCCAAGTGAGACTACCCGACTCAATGCTATCTTTTACGGTTGGCGCTGTAATGTTTGGGATTTGTGGGCGCAGTATGGAAAAGAACCAAAACACTGAAAAGTTCAGTGTTAAGCTCAATACCACACCGTCTGCAAGTTCGGTATCCAGCATCGGCTGTTGGGTGTTTAGGGCGGGCATCAGTAATTGCCAAACCCAGACGAGCCAACCGACAAGAATGCCGGCACTCACACCCAAACCACTGGCGCGAGGCCATAGCACGGTAGCCAGAATACCGGGTGCCAACTGAGCAAGTAAAGCCAACGCAATAAGCCCGGAGTTGACCAGCGGCAGCGATTCTAAGGTGAGCTGATAATAACCATAAGCCAACAACATGACTACAATAATAGTGGCACGGCGAATATTGAGGACTAGACGGGGAGATAGTCTCCGGCTCGGATGTTTGAATAGATGCAGCCAGCTTGGAATTACCACATCGTTAGACATCATGATACTGAGGGCTAATAAGGCTATGAGCACCATGCTTGTTGAAGCGGAAAGACCGCCAATAAAAGCGACAATACTAATGTCGGGGCGTTCTGCTATGATCGGCAGAGCCAACATAAACATGTCGGTATGAGCGTACTCCGGTGCTAGCACTAGCCCAGCTAGCGCAATAGGTAAAATGAAAAAGTTGATAGCGAATAGATAAAGTGGAAACGCCCATCGCGCGACTTTGAGTTCGTCAGGATGATTACACTCGATATAACTCACGTGAAATTGACGGGGGAGACAGAACATCGATAACGCCCCAAGACAGGCATACACAATAAAAATATAGATACCATCGGGGCGGCCCTCAAGAATCGTTTTTACTGAAGGCGCCGCTATACTTTGTTCGACTAAGTCCACCATGCCATCGAATAGGGACCAACATGCAAATGCGCCCACTATCATAAAAGCAACCAATTTAACGATAGATTCAAACGCCACGACGTCCATCAACCCATTATGTTGCTCCGCTAAAGACAAACGCCGAGTACCAAACAAAAACGCAAAACTAACCATCGCGAGTGTGACAAGCAGAGCTAAATCAAAGAATGTATTAGCGCCTGTTGCGACGCCCGTTAACGTGGTTACACTCGCGGTTACGGCTCGGAGTTGGAGTGAAATATAAGGCACAACGGCAACCAATGCGGTGATAGCGATAAAACCGGATAACATCGACGAGCGACCAAAATGACTACCGACTAAGTCGGCGATTGACGTGATGTTTTGCTGCTTGCAGTAGCTTAGCAAGCGGAGTTGAACACGGTGAAATACAAGGAAAACTAGAATTGCGCCAATGTAGGTGGGGGCAAAAGACCAACCATAAATTGCCGATTGGGTGACCGTGCCAAAAAACGCCCAAGAGGTACAATGAACACCTTGAGCCAACGCATATCGATAGGGTTTAACGCGTTTTCGGCTTAGATTATCGCCTCGGTAGGCGATGAAAAATAGCAGGCAAAGGTAAGCGACCGCAATCGCGATAATCCAGCCGATAGATAGCATGGCTAATGATGCTCGTGTTCTTTAAACACAGGTAAAGACCATTGGTATCGGATAGCCCCGAGCCTCACAACGAGCGTGGCTAGCATACTTGCTGCCAATGCAGTGACAGGAAAGTAAGGCACTAAAACCGTATAAATCGTTGCGCCGATGATGCAAGTCGTTGCATAGAGCTCACTTTTCAAAACCATCGGGACATCGCGCGCTAATACATCGCGCAGCATGCCGCCAAAGCATGCTGATACTGTGCCCATGATCACAGCGATGAAAGGGGTAAAGCCTGCTGCCAAGGTTTTTTGAGCGCCCATGGTTGCGAAAAAAGCGAGGCCAAAGGCGTCAGCGACTAACAGGGTGTTGATAGGGATGTAAGACTTGAATCTCAGCCACACGATAGTGAGCAATGCAACGGCAACGATGACATAAATATACGTCGGGTCGTGCGTCCAGAATACGGGTAAACCTAAGATTAGATCGCGCGTCGTACCACCACCAATGGCTGTTGCAGAAGCGAGAATAATGACACCAAATCCGTCCATTTTTTTACGGAACGCAAGTAATGTACCTGCTACCGCAAATACAGCGACACCCGCTAAGTCAGTTAGGTAAAATAGTAAGTCAATTGAGGACATTTTGATCGAGGCGCTTTCGGACACAAAATAAAGTCAACAGTGCCATAGATTCGATTAGAAATGTAGCAGTTTTTAAGGTAGCACAGTATTATGGTGCAAGAGACGACGATAATGCTTAAGGACTAGCAAATTATGGATATAGCCGATATAAAAACACAGCACGCGCATGACTCTCTGGATAAGCAGCAATCTGTTGTTCCTATGTTAGTGATTGCGCTCCATCCTAACGCTAATCGTGTTGGTGAGGTGGCTCCACTGCTAGACTTAGACCGAGAAGGGCGCGGCTATGTGAGTCGCAATCGGCCTGAATTTTCTAAAAATGGTTATGCTGGAAAGCCGTTGGCTGATCCGCACATTAGTCGCTCGCCATTGATTATTCAAAAGGACTCAGACGATCTTTACCGGGTTCGTGCCCATAGCACGAGCACCGAGGTAACGATTCCGGGTCGCTCGTTGCAGCAAGAGTATTTGCTTACGTCTGACGATATACACGAGGGCGTCATTCTTACCTTGAGTAACAAGGTCGTATTGCTGCTTAAATTTTTACCGCTACAACACATGCTGGTTCCCGATGACAACCTTATTTTAGGCATTAGTCCAGATATAGCCGCCGTCAGAGAGAAAGCTAAGAATATCGCGCGTCTTAATTTGCCTGTCATGATCCGTGGTGCAGCGGGTGTTGGCAAAGAGCATATTGCACGCAGTATTCATGATTACAGTGACCAAGCCGACGAGCCTTTTATTTCCGTGAACGTTGCTGCCATTCATGACGCGGTTGCAGAAGAAGAGTTGTTTGGCGTTGTGCGAAATGGACAGCGACGAAAAGGATGGCTCGAGCAAGCGGGGCACGGCACTATTTTATTGGAAGATCTTGAGGATGCTTCGGAGAAAGTCCATGAGTTAATATTCAAAGCGTTTAAAGCACAAAAAGTGCTCGCAATGAATGACTCAAACCCTGTGGCGTTAAAATGTCGCTTTATGCTGACCAGCACGTATGACAATTGTCCTGAAAATAAAAGTTCGCTGCTTTGGCGGTTAAACAACCTATTATCGGCATATCAACTGTTTGTACCTAGTTTAATCGAGCGGCGTGAAGATATCGGTTTGCTATTTATTCACTTTGTCAGTGAACAATGGGCCCGCGTTCACGTGAAGAAGAGTTTTGATGTGGAAGTGCCGACTGAGCTCATGGTGCAGCTGCTGATGTTTAACTGGCCCGGTAACGTAAGACAACTACGTAATGTTGCTCGACAAATTGTGATTGATAGTCGTGACAAGGAACGCTTATATTTAGACCCGCAGTTGCTCAGTATACTTGCTTCTAAGCAAGAGTTGCCTGGCCCAAGCAGCACCAAGAAAGTGACTAAATCGCGCAAACCTAATAGCGTCAGTAAAGATGAGCTCATTGAATCGTTACAAAATAACCGTTTTGAACTACAAGCGACGGCACGTGAGCTTAATATTTCTCGTGCTTCAGTTTATCAGTTGATTCAACGCTTTGATGGTATTCACACAGCTCAAGACTTGGGCGAAGCGACCATCCGCGAGCACTACGAACGTTATAGTGGTGACACGGAGAAAATGATGTGGGCGTTGAAAGTTTCGCAGGTTGGTTTACGCCGTCGCTTAAAAGCGATGGGACTTGAAATCTAGGTTGAGTGCTAGGCATATAAAATGCGGTAAAAATCCGATAAACTGTAGCGCTAGCACTTGCAATTAAAAAATCAGCCCTCATCTGAAATGAGTGGCGTTCAATTATTATAAAGCAACATCAATCGAGGAAACATTATGAGTTTTTTTATTAGCCCTGCATACGCGCAAGATGGTGCAGCTGCTCAAGGTGGCGGCATGGAATTGATCATCATGCTGCTATTATTCGGTTTGGTATTTTATTTCTTGATTTACCGTCCACAAGCCAAACGCATGAAGCAGCATAAAGAGCTCATTAGTTCGCTTAGCAAAGGTGATGAAGTACTCACTCAAGGCGGCATGGTTGGCAAAATTACTAAAGTAAGTGACGACAAAGATTTTATCGTCATCGCACTAAGTGAAGAAATGGAAGTGACTGTTCAGAAAGCAGCAGTTACCTCAGTTCTTCCAAAAGGTACAATGAAGTCTCTCTAATAGAAAATGTAAGGTAGGCACGACGTGTTAAATAAATACCCGTTGTGGAAAAACCTGCTCGTAATTTTCGTTATTTTGTTGGCAGCGCTGTATGCGCTGCCTAACATTTACGGCGAAGATCCCGCAGTTCAAATTTCCGCAGATCGTCAAGCAACAGTAGATGCCTCAACGCTTGATTTAGTACGTGAAACGCTCAAGTCAGAAGACATCTCACCCAAATCTGTTGCGCTTGAGGAAGAACAAGTACTCGTACGACTGAGCTCCGATAAAGAGCAACTGCAAGCGCGTGAAGCACTCAATAAGCGCTTAGGTGAGCACTATATTGTTGCACTTAACTTAGCACCCGCGACGCCAGGCTGGTTAAAAAGCATTGGCGCAGAACCCATGAAGCTGGGCCTAGATTTACGTGGCGGCGTTCATTTCTTGATGGAAATCGATATGAACGAAGCCATGCGCAAAATTCTCGATGGTATGAAAGATACTATCCGAAGTTCTTTGCGCGAGGAGCGTATTCGTTACACCAATGTAGGTGTTGAAGATAATGCTATTAACGTTGAGCTCCGTTCAGATGAAGACTTTCAGCAAGCCGAGGCGTATCTTGATGGACGCTATCAAGGCTACCAGATGTTGGCGGATGCGGAGACCAATACGATTCGCATGCAAATGACCGAGCAAAAGCTTGCTGAAACCCGTGACTATGCGGTATCCCAAAACATTACCATTATGCGAAACCGGGTTAACGAACTTGGCGTTGCTGAACCCGTTATTCAACGTCAAGGCGCTAATCGTATTGTGGTTGAATTACCAGGCGTACAAGATACGGCTCGGGCAAAGGAAATCTTAGGTGCGACCGCGACACTTGAATTCCGCCTTGTTGATACCGAAAACGATGTCCGTGACGCAGTGAATGGTCGCGTACCGTTTGGTAGTGAGCTACTCCCGTCGCGTAACGGTGGTCCACAACTGTTAAAAGAAGATGTGATTCTAACAGGTGACCACATTGTTAATGCAGGCGTTGGTTACGATGAATACAATCGTCCACAGGTCAATATTGAGCTCGACGGTGTGGGCGGCGACAAGATGTCACTGGCGACTAAAGATAATGTTGGCCAGCCTATGGCGACCGTTTTCATGGAATATGAATCAACCGGCGAACGCGATGCTGAGGGTAACCTGCAATTTAATAAGAAAGCAGAAGTCGTCAGTGTGGCAACCATTCAATCTCGTTTGGGCAGCAGCTTCCGTATCACCGGTGTAGGTCCGCAAGAAGCGCAAAACCTTTCGCTCTTGCTTCGTGCGGGTGCGTTGATTGCGCCGATTCAAATTGTTGAAGAACGGACGGTGGGTCCGAGCTTGGGCCAACAAAACATCGATGCCGGTACACAGGCGATTATTTGGGGCTTGGTGCTAGTGCTGCTGTTTATGGTGCTGTACTACCGCAAGTTTGGCATTGTTGCGGATGTCGCCTTGGCTACGAACATCATTTTGATTATCGGTGTGATGTCGATGATTCCGGGCGCAACACTCACCTTACCGGGAATGGCGGGTATCGTCTTGACGGTCGGTATGGCGGTCGATGCCAACGTGCTGATATTCGAGCGGATTAGAGAAGAAATTCGTGCTAAACGCAGTCCTCAGCAGGCGATTCATCATGGTTATGATAGTGCCTTGTCGACCATCGCTGATGCGAACATCACTACGTTGATCGCTGCGATCATCCTTTTTGCGGTAGGTAATGGACCGGTTAAAGGGTTCGCCATCACATTGGCAATCGGTATTATCACGTCGATGTTTACCGCTATTGTCGGTACGCGAGCGATTGTTAACTCCATTTGGGGTGGCAAGCGTCTTAGCAAGTTATCAATTTAGGGTGAATGATGAGACAGTTAATTAATACAAAAGAACGCATAGGATTCATGCGCTTTCGTGGAGTATTTGCACTCATCAGTGGCTTGCTCCTTATCGCGTCAATCGTGTCACTATCGGTCAACAAACTGAATTTTGGTTTGGATTTTACCGGCGGTACCTTGATTGAGGTTGGCTTTCCACAAGCGGCTGACCTCGACCAGGTGCGCAGCACTCTTGAGTCGGGCGGCTTTGATGATGCCGTTGTTCAAAACTATGGTACTCAGCAGGATCTGTTGATTCGCCTTGAACCACGTGAAGGTGTTAAAGCCGAAGAGCTTGGGACGCAGATCTTAACGACTTTGCGCGACAATATTGATTCGTCCATTGAGATGCGTCGTATCGAATTCGTTGGTCCTAATGTGGGTGACGAGTTCGTTGAGCAAGGTGGTTTAGCTATGCTGACCGCGTTGATATGTATCTTGATTTACATCGCGATGCGATTCGAATGGCGTTTGGCCGTAGGTGCCGTATCCGCCCTGGCCCACGATGTCATTTTGACCTTGGGGTTATTCTCAGTATTAGGACTTGAGTTTGACTTGACCGTGCTTGCTGCATTGCTTGCAGTCATTGGTTATTCGATAAACGATACCGTGGTGGTATCAGACCGTGTGCGTGAGACGTTCCGGAAGTACGCTAAGCTGACACCAACGCAGGTTATTAACCGAGCGTTAACGGATACCATGAGTCGAACTTTAATTACTTCATTAACCACTATTTTAGTGTTGTTGGCGCTGTTCTTTGTTGGTGGACAATTGATCCATGGCTTCGCTACTGCGTTATTATTTGGTGTGATTGTGGGTACTTACTCATCGATCTTCGTGGCAAGTAGCGTGGCACTTACGCTGGGAGTCAGTCGTGATGACCTCATGCCAACTGAAGTTGAAAAAGAAGGTGCGGATCAGGATCCGCTGCAATAGTTGATAGGAGAACAATATGCTCGCGGTACTTTCACCGGCCAAGAATTTAGATTATGAATCCGAACATCTTGCGGTTGAGGCAACGCAACCTCGGTTGCTTGACGAGGCTGAAACGCTGGTTCAACGTTGCCGCGAGCTGACTCCACAGCAGCTTGGGTCACTGATGAAAATCAGTGACAAATTGGCAGGCTTAAATGCGGCTCGGTTTACCGAGTGGACTCGTCCTTTTAACGAGGAAAATGCGCGACCTGCTATTTACGCATTTAATGGCGATGTTTACGCGGGCTTAGATGCTGATTCGATGACTCACGAAGAGGTGCGTTCAGCGCAACAGCAACTGAGAATTTTGTCCGGGCTATACGGTTTATTGAGACCGCTCGATCTGATGCAGCCTTATCGTCTTGAGATGGGCACAAAGTTAGATAATCACCGGGGTAAAAATCTCTATGAATTTTGGGGCGACCAAATTACTGAAATGCTCAATGCGGATTTGAAGCAAACGGGTAGCGATGTATTGGTTAACTTGGCTTCGAACGAGTACTTTTCGTCAGTGAACAAAAAAGCGTTGAATGCCGAGCTGGTTACGCCGGTATTTAAGGATGAGAAAAACGGCCAGTTTAAGGTGATCAGCTTTTATGCGAAGAAAGCACGTGGGCTTATGGCTCGCTTTATGGTGAACCAAAAGCCTGAAAGTGTGTCTGATTTAAAAGCGTTTAACTACGCGGGCTACCGTTTTTCAGAGTCTGAATCGAGTGGAAAAGAACTTGTATTCATGCGCGCTGAAAGCGATCGACCATAATCTATTGCAACAATGAGGACCGCAGGGCATGGCAGAACACGATAATTATCCTGATAAAGAAAGCAGTAGCAACACCGCTCGCTGGGTCGTTGCAGTTATTGTTGTCGCTATTATTATTGGTGGCGTTAGTTGGTGGATGTTGAGCGGTTCGAACAATACGGAGCCTAAACAGTCTCAAAGTATGGAGTTGCCGAAGCAGCCTGAAGAAGCGCCTGCGGTCGAGCCGAAGGAGCCCGAACCACAGCCGGAGCCCGAGCCTGAACCTGAACCGGTAGCGACACCGGAGGAGAACGTTGAAGAGCCTGAAGAGCCAGAGCCGGCTATCACGTTACCTGAACTGAATGAAAGTACACCGACGGTGCTACAGGAGTTAGACAATAGCGGTGTCGAGATTCAGCCACTTAAAAGCTCGCAACTGATTAAAGATGCAGTGGTAATTATCGATAACCTAAGAAATGGTATGCTGGTAACCGATAGAACGGTAGTACAGCGTCCAGACGGTCGTTTTTCCGTCATCGAAGTTGAAGGTGATTTATACATCGATGAACAGAGCTACCAGCGCTACGATCCTATTGTGGACTGGTTTACCAGTCTCAATGCGGAAGCATTAGTGGATAACTACCAGTTATTTAAGCCGCTGTTTCAAGAAGCTTACGGTGAGATCGGCTATCCAGACAGTGAGTTTAAAAATGCGGTTATCGAAGCTATCAATGTGCTGCTCGAGACGCCTGTGCCAGAATCTTTGGTGCAAGTAGATGACGATAGTGTCATGTATACTTATCATGATTCGTCATTGGAGGCGTTGCCGCCGGCTCAAAAGCAACTTTTGCGCATGGGTCCTAAGAATATTGAGCGAATCAAAGCTAAGTTAAGAGAAGTAAAAGCAGCGTTCAGAGAGAATTAATGACAGAAAATAAAGATGTAATACCGAGTAATTTGGAAGGCGATTTCCCATCACAAGGAAATCGCTTTTCGCGTTGGGTAGGCCGTGTCGGTATGCGGTTAATGGGTGGCTGGAAAATTAATGGCTCAATGCCGGATACTCGGCAAGCGATCATTCCCATCGCACCGCATACATCAAACTGGGATTTTCCGGTGGGCGTGTTTGTCATGCTCGCGCTAGGTCTAAAATTGAATTACTTGGGTAAGGCCAGTTTGTTTCGCTTTCCGATTAAAGGGCTAATGTTAAAACTGGGCGGGATTCCCATAGACCGTTCGGCAGCTAACGGCGTTGTTGGCAGGATGGTTGAGGAATTTAAGATGAAACACGAACTCGTGTTAGTGATTACACCTGAGGGAACTCGCAAAAAAGTTAAGCAATGGAAGTCGGGTTTTTTGCATATTGCAAAACAGGCGAATGTTCCGGTCGTGCCAGTGGCTATGGACTTTGCTCGTAAGGCAATCGATATTGGTCCAGCGATGATGATCAATGGTGAAATAGAGCGTGAATTAGAGCGTGTGAAAGGCTTCTTTGCACATGCACGGGGCAAGCGCGCCCAATGTTAATTCAGCGTACCGCAACAGTACTTATTATTGTTTTTTCTCTAGCCTTGAGTGTAGGCGTACAAGCCGCCGACTTTTGGCAAGACGATTGGTCGATGGCTCAAGGAACTGAGTCACCACGACTCAAAATTGAAGCGTTAGAAAGTGCTGATGCGGGTGCTATTTACCGAACTTACATGGACTCGCAGCCATGGTTGTACGAACAATTAGGGTGGAGTTGGCCGAGTAGCAAAACATCCGAAGAACAAAACACATCGATGGTTCAGCATATGCTGAAGCAGATGAAACGTAAGGCGGGGTTTAGCTTCGTTGTCACTGATAAGCAGACGCAACAGGTTGTTGGTATGCTGTTTTTTGCGCCGGTCTCATCAGAGCGAGCTAACGGTGCAGCACTGGATGCCAGCCGCTTTCATGCTGAAGTGACATGGTGGCTAGGGCAGGATGCAATTGCGCGTAGTTTGCATAATGATTTATTTGCCCTGACTACCGATTGGTTGAGGGCCAGCTGGCCATGGGCGCAAGTGCTGTTTCCTGTTGCAGAGTCCAATCAGTCGGCGTTGGCAGTCCTCGAAAATAGTGCTGCGCGTAAAGTAGCAACGAACAGGGACACCCGAGAAGTATTTTATTCCTACACGTTAGCCCGAAAATAACGTTAAAATGTGATATTATTTGCGCATTATTGAGATTACAAGGAATTCCAAGCATGCATATCATTGAGGGTGGCATTAATGCACCTGGCAAAAAATTTGCCATTATCGTGTCTCGTTTTAATCACTTTGTTGTTGAAAGCCTCTTACAAGGCGCTGTTCAGACATTGAAGCAATATGGCCAGGTAGCCGACGATGACATTACTGTTGTGCGCGTTCCTGGAGCCTATGAAATTCCGGTGACAGCAAAGCGTTTAGCAGAATCTGGCAAATATGATGCGATTATTGCTGTAGGCGCTGTTATTCGAGGTGGTACGCCTCACTTTGATTTTGTCGCCGGCGAGAGCAACAGTGGTTTAGGCCGTGTTGCAATGGAGTTTGGTCTTCCAGTGGCGTTTGGCATCATCACAACAGATACTCTGGAACAAGCCATCGAGCGCAGCGGTTCAAAAGCCGGTAATAAAGGCTCTGAAGCAGCACTGAGTGCGTTAGAGATGGTTAACGTCTTGGATAAGATTTAACAGGAACGCATTAAGAATGAAACCAGCAGCACGCAGAAAAGCGAGAAAGCTTGCAGTACAAGCGGTATATTCATGGCAGTTATCGCAAAACACGTTTAATGAGATCGAAGCACAGTTCCTGACAGACAACGACACCAGTAAAGTCGATGTCGATTACTTTTTAGAGTTGCTTCGTGGCGTGGGCGCGTTTTACAAAAGCTTAGATGAGGCAATTGCGCCTTACCTTGACCGTCCTATTAGTGAACTCGATCCGGTAGAGCTAGCGGTATTACGTATTGCCGCCTATGAACTACGTGAACGCTATGATGTTCCGTACAAGGTAGCGATCAATGAAGCCATCGAATTAGCGAAGTCCTTTGGTGCTGACGATAGTCACCGGTTTGTTAACGGTGTACTCGACAAGGCTGTCGATGCACTGAGACCTGCTCGCCAATAATATAAGAGCGGCTTGCCGCTCTTTTTCCTTATGACAAATACTCCAAAACTCGACGAATTTAACCTCATTGAGCACTACTTTAAAGCTGAATCTTATCGCGGCGACGTTATTGTTGGCGTCGGTGATGATGGTGCGGTGACCGAAGTGCCCGAGGATCATCAATTGGTCACCGTGACCGATACAATGGTAGAGGGTGTGCATTTTGACAAGAATACACCACCCCGTGCCATCGGTCATAAGCTTGTGGCTGTCAACTTAAGCGACTTAGCAGCGATGGGAGCAGCACCAAGCTGGGGCAGCTTGGCGCTTACTTTACCCGCTATTGATGAAGATTGGCTAAATGACTTTAGCGAAGGGCTAAAGGAAATTTCACATTATTACGAGTGTGACCTCGTGGGTGGCGATACAACGCGCGGGCCTTTGACGTTAACTTACACAGCACAAGGGGTACTGCCCAAGGGAACAGCGATTCGCCGCGACCAAGCTAAAGCTGGAGACTGGCTTTATGTCAGTGGTTCGTTAGGTGATGCGGGTCTGGCATTACGTCTATTGCAGGGTGACCTTTCGACTACACACCGCCACTTACAGACGCTTGTGAATCGACTGCACTATCCTACGCCACGTGTCGCGCTGGGGCAGTTACTCCGAGGCGTCGCCAACAGTTGTATTGACGTTTCTGATGGGCTGTTGGCCGACCTCTCCCATCTGTTACCCAAGCATGGCCAGATGGGCGTTCAACTTGAGTTGGATAAACTGCCATTGTCGCTGGCGCTGACCGAGACTCTCGATTTAGATGATGCCTTTTCATTAGCTTTAACCGCAGGCGATGACTATGAGCTCCTATTCACTGTGCCAGAGCAGAATAGGGGGCGATTAGAGACCATCACTTCACATTTGAAAGATAAACCCGTTTGTATCGGACGCATCGTTAAAGATGAGCAACGTGAAGTCACCATGACTTATCATGGTGAGCATTGGCAGCTCCCGGATATGAAACTCGGCTATAATCATTTTGGAACGTCATAGTATGCGCCGCTTCCCAGGCCTTTCACTCGCGAACCCCGTTGACCTATTAGCGCTTGGCTTTGGTTCGGGGTTAGCCCCCAAAGCACCGGGTACGTTCGGCACACTCGCAGCAGTACCTTTGGTTTATCTGATGTTGTGGCTTGATGTCACGAGCTACAGTGTTATTACAGCGGTCTGCGCGGTGTTGGGTATCTACATCTGTCGTAGCGCAGCCGACAAGATGGGGGTGCACGACCATCCGGCGATTGTTTGGGATGAGTTTGTCGGGTTAATGTTTACTATGTGGGCTCTGCCCGCTAATTTGGGACTTTTAGTGCTAGGGTTTCTGGTGTTTAGAATCTTCGATATCTTGAAGCCTTGGCCAATAAGTTGGCTCGACAAACGTTTGCGTGGCGGGTCTGGCATCATGTTAGATGATGTACTTGCGGGGATTGCGAGTAATATTGTCTTGCAACTCATACTCGCTACTCAAATCGGTAGCGACTGGTTAACAGCCGCTTAATACCATTACTGTTTTAGATGAGCCTGAATGCGCGCTTTAATCGTTTCCTGGGTAAGCCCTAGCTCTTTCTTAACCTCGTTTTGGCTACCATGTTTGATAAACTCATCAGGTAAACCGATATTCAATGTTTGAACAGTTAAGCCAGCTTCGGCAAGCGACTCGTTTACAGCACTGCCTGCGCCACCGGCCGTTGCATTCTCTTCAAGCGTTACCAACAACTGGTGTTCGTCAGCTGCTTTGACAATCGCCTGTTTATCGATAGGTTTAACAAAGCGCATATCGATAACTGTTGCATCAATTGCTTCGGCGACCGCAATGGCTTCTGGCAATAGCGTGCCGAAGTTAAGGATAGCGACTTGTTTACCGTCGCGCACTGGTTTTGCTTTACCTACTTCGAGCAAGTTATCGCGTTCTCTTAAGGTAACCCCCGTGCCGCTACCCCGTGGATAACGTACAGCAGCAGGTCCTTGATAATGATAGCCCGTGAACAGCATGTCGCGGCATTCTTGCTCGTCGCTTGGGGTCATCACGACCATGTTCGGAATACAGCGTAGATAGCTTAAGTCAAACGCGCCTTGGTGTGTAGGACCATCGGCCCCGACAATACCTGCGCGATCAATGGCAAATAAAACATCCAAATTCTGAAGTGCGACATCATGTATGACCTGGTCATAAGCTCGTTGCAAGAAGGTCGAGTAAATGGCAACAACGGGTTTAAATCCAGCAATAGCAAGTCCAGCGGCATAGGTGACACTGTGTTGCTCAGCGATGGCCACATCAAAATACTGGTCGGGATAAAGCTTAGAGAACTTAACCATACCGGAACCTTCGCGCATCGCCGGTGTAATCGCCATCAATTTTGTGTCTTCTTGCGCGTGGTCGCAAAGCCAATCACCAAACACTTCGGAGTAGCTTGGTATGCCCGGCTTTTTACTCGGCAGTGTTGACTGCGCGGGATCAAACTTGGGCACGCCATGGTAGCCAATCGGGTCAGCCTCTGCGGGACGGTAGCCCTTACCTTTTTGAGTCACCACGTGAAGCAGTTGCGGGCCACGCAAGTGTTTCATATTTTTGAGTGTTTCGACCAGTGTGTCTACATCGTGTCCATCAATGGGGCCAATATAATTGAAACCCAACTCTTCAAATATAGTACCCGGCGCCATCATGCCTTTCATATGTTCTTCGGCGCGGCTCGCCAAATGGTGTATCGGCGGTAATGGTTTGAGTAGCTTTTTACCTTGTTCACGAATTTTCGTGTAAAAGCGGCCAGACAGCAAACGTGCAAAGTGTTGATTTAATGCACCGACATTCTCTGAGATGGACATGTCGTTGTCGTTTAATACGACTAACATATCGGGTTTGATGTCGCCCGCATGGTTCATGGCTTCGAATACCATACCGGCAGTCATAGCGCCATCACCAATAATGGAAACGACTTTTTCATTAGAACCGGAGCGTTGTGCTGCTACTGCTATCCCTAAAGCCGCTGAAATAGAGGTGCTGGAATGACCTACGGACAACACATCGTATTCGCTTTCCTCGCGCCAAGGAAAAGGGTGTAACCCGTCCTTTTGACGGATTGTGTGCAACTGCTTCTTACGACCAGTGAGTATCTTATGTGGGTAAGCTTGGTGACCCACATCCCAAACCAACTTATCCTGCGGTGTGTTATAGACATAATGTAGAGCTACAGTCAGCTCAACAGTACCCAGCCCCGATGCCAAGTGTCCGCTACTGCGGCTGACAGAGTCTAATAAGTATGCACGAACCTCGTCGCAAACTGATTTTAATTGATGCGTAGGTAATCTGCGCAAGTCTGTTGGGTATTCAATACCGTCTAATAATTTGGTCATAAGTCTCGTATTGCTTAATGATCCCGCCGCAGCAAGATCTCAGAAAATGTTTCTAGTTTTTGGGTATTGTACGGGATCTTGTTAAGTGACAGTAGTGCTTGTTGGTGTAATGACAGCAGTTTTTCGTTCGCTCCGTCAAGCCCAAGTAACGCAACGTAAGTTGCTTTATGGTGTGCCTGATCAGAACCTTGCGGCTTACCCATGACCTCTGTATTGCCTACGACGTCTAGTATGTCATCGTAAACTTGGTAGGCGAGTCCTATCCAACTGGCAAAGTCGCAAAAGTCAGACAGATACTGTTGACTGCTTTCACTGCCCGACAATGCGCCTAATGCTGCAGACGCGCGGATCAGTGCGCCGGTTTTGTGTCGATGAATCGACTCCAGGGCTTGCTCATCAATGGGTTGTCCCGTTGCGTTCAGATCCAGTGACTGCCCTAAACACATACCGTTAGCACCGCTTGCTTGAGCCAGTTGTTGAATCATAGCGATGCGGCGAGCAGCAGGTAACGTTGTGTTGTGTGTCGAGCTTAATACCTCGAACGCCAGTGTTTGCAGCGCATCACCCGCTAATATAGCGGTCGCCTCGCCAAATTTAATATGGCAGGTGGGATGGCCTCTGCGCAGTTCATCATCATCCATGGCTGGTAAATCGTCATGGATTAATGAGTAAGCATGGATAAGCTCAACCGCGCAGGCTGCATCGAGCGCATCATCGGGTTTAGCGCCACAGAGTTCTGCTACTGTCATCGTTAAATAGGGACGAATGCGCTTCCCGCCCAATAATACGCCGTACGCCATTGCTTCTTTTAATGCGCTTGAGGCCAGGCTTGCCTCAATTAATTGGTTGAGTCTTCGGTCAACGTTTTCGCGGACATCGGCTGTAAACTGCTTAATATTCACTCCCGCGCCTCACCTTGCTGTTCGGTAAGTACTTGCTCACCATTTTTTTCGAGTAAGGTGGCGACTTTTTGTTCGGCGTTTTGCAACTGCGTTTGGCTCAAGCGCGAGAGTTTAACTGCTTGCTCAAACTTTTCGAGTGACGTTTCCAAGGGAAGGTCGCCTTGTTCAAGCTCGTTAACTAACTGCTCAAGCTGTTGCAGTGCTTGTTCGAAAGAGAGGTTTTCTTCCTTTTTAGTCATAGTACGTCACCTTTAGTCTTAACATAGGCTCATTATCATATAAAGAAACTCGAATGTCAGCCGATGATCAATGCGTGGTTTACTTAATTTTACAATATGGGTTGCCACGTTGAGTGGGATGTTTAAAATTGAGCGAGTAGCCAAATTTACCGCGTCAAGTGGAGGAAGCTGAGTGGATATAGCAACGCTGGTAGGGATCATTGGAGCCATAGGCTTTGTCATTGCCGCAATGATACTAGGTGGTGACCCCGGTCTTTTCATCGACACTCAGTCAGTATTGATTGTTGTGGGTGGCTCCTTGTTCATCGTCATGGCCAACTTTCCACTGCAACAATTCTTTGCTACCGGCAAAGTCGTGGTGAAAGCGTTCTTCTTTAAGATCGAGCATCCACAAGAGCTGATTGATAGCGCTGTCGAGATGGCAGATTCAGCGCGTAAAGGTGGATTTCTCGCGTTAGAAGAAGCCGAAATACCCAACCCGTTTTTTAGAAAAGGGGTCGATATGCTCGTTGATGGGCACGACGCCGAAGTCGTTAAGCAAACGCTCAGTAAAGATATCGGTATGAGTTTCTCACGCCATGAGGAAGGAGCTCGGTTCTTCAAAGTGTTGGCAGACGTGGCACCTGCTATGGGGATGATTGGTACCTTGATTGGTCTGGTTGCGATGTTAGCAAATATGGATGATCCGAAAGCAATTGGTCCCGCGATGTCTGTCGCGTTGTTGACGACGTTGTATGGTGCCTTCTTGGCAAACGTCATCGCCATTCCGATTGCGAACAAATTGGTACTGCGTGCTGAACAAGAAAAACTCAATCGGCAATTAATTCTAGATGCGATTTTAGGTATTCAGGACGGCCAGAACCCGCGAGTCATTGAGGGGTTGCTGCGTAACTACCTTGCTGAATCAAAACGCGTTACCGACGGTAGCGAGGAAGAATAGCGCTTATGGCTGCAGCAGACGATCAAGAAGAATGCCGTTGCCCACCACCTGGGCTTCCCATGTGGATGGCGACTTTTGCCGATTTAATGACACTATTGATGTGTTTCTTTGTGCTGCTACTAGCCTTTTCCGAAATGGATGTATTGAAATTCAAGCAAATTGCCGGGTCCATGAAGTACGCCTTGGGTGTACAAAATAAAATCGAAGTAAAGGATATCCCTAAAGGCACAAGTGTCATTGCGCAAGAATTTCGCCCCGGACGACCCGAGCCAACACCTATCGAAACGATTCAGCAGCAGACCGTCGAGATGACTCAGCAGATGTTGGAGTTTCAGGAGGGTGAGTCTGACTTTGCAGGCGGTCAACAGACTGAACGTGGCGGTCAGCAAGCAGATAGTAGTGAGGATAAAAAAGCGGCAGAAAGTTCAAAAACGGCACCTGCTATGGAAGAGGAGGTTAAGGAGCTGATGGAGCGTATCCGCGAGCAGCTGAATGATAATATCAAAGCGGGCACGCTCGAACTCGAGCAGTTGGGTCAGCAAATAATAATCCGAATTAAAGAAAATGGCTCCTTCCCCGAGGGATCGGCCTTTTTGCAGCCACAGTTTAAACCGGTCATTCGTGAAGTGGCTCAAGCATTAAAGGATATTCCTGGAGAGATTACGATTTCTGGTCATACGGACAACCAACCATTGGTTTCTGAAATGTACAGTTCTAAATGGGATCTATCGGCTAAACGTGCCGTTGCGGTCGCTGAGGAAATGACAACGGTTGAGGGGTTTGACCAATCGCGGCTAGTGACGATGGGCTATGCAGATACCAAACCTATAGTTCCTAATAACTCAGCATCTAACCGTGCGCTTAACCGACGCGTAGATATTGCTATCATGCAAGGTAAGGCAAAAGAGTCCGATCCAGTTGATGTAATTGAGTAGCTTAACTAGCTCGAAGGACCAAAAAATCGTATAATTGGTGGTTTTTATACCAAGCGGAAACTGAGGCCACCATGAAGTTCGTTGTACGGTTGCATGCCGAAATCACCATCAAAAGCCGATCAGTCCGGAAACGTTACGGCAAAGTATTAACGAATAACCTTAGGAAGGTTTTAGCCGATATTGATTCTGGGCTATATGTCAAATGGCTATGGGACCGTATCGAAGTTAGCACCGCTGCTGATGACGATCAGGCGCGCCAGGCGATCATTGATAAACTCTCGTGCACGCCAGGAATATCTTGGTTCGCAGAAGTAATTGAACGCCCATTAGATGAGTTTGAGGCATTGTCTGAGTGGGTTGCTCAGTTTTGGTTAGAAAAAATTGCCCAGCAAACTTTTGCCGTTAGGGTCAAACGTAAAGGTCATCACGATTTCTCTTCGCAGCAACTTGAACGCTATATCGGCGGCTACCTTTTGGAGCATCAACCCTCGGCTCGAGTCCAGTTGAAGTCACCTGAGCATGAAATCACCCTGCAGATTATTGAACAGAATATTCAATTAGTGGGTGAACGGCGACAAGGTCTAGGCGGTTTTCCAATTCCAACGCAAGAAACTGTTTTAAGTTTAATGAGCGGTGGGTTTGACTCGAGCGTTGCGAGCTTTGAATTTATTCGTCGAGGGGCGCGCACTCACTTTTGCTTTTTTAATTTAGGTGGCGACGCGCACGAGGTGGCCGTTAAGCAAATTTGTCACTACCTTTGGGAACGCTTTACTAAGTCGCACCCGATCAAGTTTGTCAGTGTTGATTTTGCGCCTATCGTCGAAGATATTTTAACCAACGTCGATAATGGAGCGATGGGCGTTGTTTTGAAGCGACAAATGCTCCGAGCTGCAACACGGGTCGGCTACTTCTTAAAAGCGCAGGCGCTAGTGACCGGTGAGGCCATTGGCCAAGTCTCGAGTCAAACCTTAGCGAACTTACAGGTTATCGATAAAGCCACCGATACACTGGTTTTGCGTCCGTTGATTACCGCAGATAAGCAGACCATCGTTGATCAAGCTAAACGCATCGGCACCGAAGCGTTGGCGAAAACCATCCCTGAGTACTGTGGTGTTATCTCCAATAAGCCGACGGTGAAAGCAAACGAACAGGCGATTCTGGCTGAGGAAGAGAAACTTGATATGAACCTTATCGAGCACGTGGTTCGTAATGCGCAAGTATTAAGCATGCAGGATATTGCGGATGCTGCTCAACAACAAGTTCAGTTAAAGCAAACCGAGTCCGATAAGCCCAAAGTTATCGTCGATATACGTACCGCAGAGGAAATCGAGGATGACCCGTTAACGACGTCATTGAACGTGATCGAAATGCCATTCTTTAAGGTTCAGTCAGAGTTTGTAAAACTGGATGACTCAAAACACTATCTATTATATTGTTCGCAGGGTGTGATGAGTAAAATGCAAACGTTGTTACTGCAGGAAGCAGGGTACGATAACGTTTCGGTGTATGAAGGACAGGACGTTGAGTAACCTAAATACCTCCCGCATGTTGGCACGTGCGATTTTTGTAAGTCTATTAGTGGTCATTACGATTGCGTTCTTATGGCAATTTCCGAGCCATGAAGCAAGTCGGATGATCCCTCACGCTGACAAGTGGGTTCACTTTACCGCGTTTTTCTTACTGAGTGTGACGTTACATAAGGCGTTCGACTTATCGGGGAAAATCGCTATTGCGCTACTATTAATCTATGGTTGCGCGATAGAAGTTATTCAGTATTACATTCCGGGCAGAGGTTCTGACGTGATGGACTGGCTTGCTGATGCAGCAGGTGTGGTCGCCTACTTCTCTTTGCTTTGGTTATATCGAAAGCGCCGTAATTAACGGCGCTTTTTAGTTTTCTTCGCTTGTTTCTTCTTTTTAACACGCTTTTTGTCTGTTGATGGAAACTTATATTGAGGTTTAAGACCATCAATGACTCGACGATCGAGGCGGTGTTCCATATAGCGCTCAATCTTACCGAGTAACAGTGCATCATGCGCTTCCACAAGAGACACCGCAAGACCCTTTTGTCCGGCACGAGCGGTACGACCAATACGGTGGACATAAACGTCAGCTTGCTTTGGTAAGTCGTAGTTAATCACCAACTTAATTTCATCGATATCGAGTCCACGCGAGGCGACATCGGTAGCCACTAACACTGCATTGTCACGACGTTTAAATTCAATAATCTTTTGCTGGCGTTCAGCATGGGGCAAGTCACCACGTAAAAACATGACGGGTACATCGACAGATTGCAGGAAGCTGGCTAACGCCTGCACACGTTCACGCGTGCGCGCAAAAATAATTGAGCGGCCTGGATGCTGCTTTAACAGAGCGAGCAGTAACTGGCGTTTATGCTCGTCTGTATCGGCTAGGTAGACTTGTTCGATAATTTTACCGCGCTCTCGCTTAGGCGGTGTAACTTCTACCAGCTCTGGTTCATTAAGCAAAGAGCGCGAGAAAGCTGCAACGCCCTCGCTGTCTATCGTGGCTGAACATAAAATAGCATGCTGGCGGTTTCGGGCATGCATAGCGATATCTTTAACTACGTCCTTAAAGCCCATGTCCAACATGCGGTCTGCTTCATCAATAACCAGCCACTCGACGGCTTCGAGTTCGTATTGCTCTGCTTCTAGCAAGTCCAATAAGCGTCCGGGGGTAGCGATAACGAGATCATGACTCTGTTCGAGTCGGTTCAACTGGCTACCGTAATTAACCCCACCTGTCACCACAATCGACGTAAGCTTGGTAAGCTCACGAAACATTTCGGCTTGTTGATAGATTTGCTCTGCAAGCTCGCGCGTAGGAGCCATTATCAGAGCGCGCGCAGGGCCTGGCTGCTTACGGGGAAAATCAATCATGTGCTGCAAAACGGGCAGCAAAAACGCTAAGGTTTTACCCGTACCGGTCGGCGAACTGATCAACAGATCGTGACCATCCATTGCGGCCGGCAAAGCCGCTTGCTGAACCTTGGCAGGCTTATTTAGACCTGCTGCTTTGAGCACTGATATCAGTGCATCATCAAGCTCTAATTCTTGCCAATCTGGCGTCATTCAAAGAGTTCCTAAGGTGTATATAATTAACGAAGTAGTAAAACCGGTGTTGTAGCGCGAGATAGCACCTTTGATGTGGTGCTTCCCATAAACAACTGGCGTAACTTTGAGTGGCTGTAGGCCCCCATAATGAGCATGTCGATATTACGCTCTTGTTGAATATCGCGCAAAGTTGATTCAACTTCACCGGCTCTGATTTCATAGCTCACTTGGTGACGAAATTCTTGTAAATGACTGACCGCAGCTTCGACCGATGCGTTCGCGTCAGCTGTCGCCGCACCCACCATAACGACATGAATGGGCATACCGACGAACAGCGGAGATTCAGCCAACATCTTGACGCCTTTACGAGAAACGTCACTACCATCGAAGGCAAGCATTACATTGGTCGGCGCTTTATAGTTTTCCGGCACCGCTAAAATAGGGCGACGAACATTGCGCACGATGGTCTCAATTTGATGACCTAAACGATCGCTGTCACAGGTCTCCGCACCGTGTAAGCCAATTACCAATAATCGCAGCTCATCTTCGAGTGTCGCAAGTGACTCGGCTAAGTCGCCATGTCTTTGGCGTAAATGCACATCATCTGCGCCCATTTCTTCAGCATAACTTTTTGCCGCTTCAAGTAGATGATGACCATGCTCCAAGGCGAGTTTATTACGACGCTCATCAAGTTCGGCAAGTTCTTCAAGTAACGACTCTCGGCTACCTAAGCCAATATTTCCTGTCATATCCGAGTTGACGGGGTAACGCAGCTCATCTAATACGTGAAATAATGTCAATGGTGTTTGCAGCCGCTGAGCAGACCATGTGGCATACTGTGTAACCGCATGCGCCATGCGTGATTCATCAATACAAGCGATAACGTGTTTCATACGACTTACCTTAATTAATGTCCGATCAAGTCTTTGGCATCACTTTGGTTATGTTCTCCAAAGCGATCGACGATAGTCGCGCTGGCTTTGTTCAATCCAATAACGTCGACTTCTGCACCTTCACGTCTAAACTTAATAACTACCCGATCAAGCGCATTGACCGCGGTGATATCCCAAAAGTGCGCCTCGCTAAGGTCGATAACAATCTTATCGACACCTTCTTTAAAATCGAACGCGGCAATAAATTTTTCGGACGAGCTGAAGAAAACTTGCCCTGCGACTTTATAAGTGCGACAGAACGACGCCTCATTTAAACTCGACGTTACAGCCATGTAATGGCCCACTTTATTAGCAAAGAATACTGACGCTAATAGTACGCCAACAAATACGCCTAGCGCCAAGTTGTGAGTCGCAACGACCACGGCAACTGTCGCTAACATAACAATATTGGTAGACAGTGGGTGTTGTTTGAGGTTCCGAATTGAGTCCCAGCTGAAGGTACCAATCGAAACCATAATCATCACTGCAACCAGTGCAGCCATTGGAATTTGTTTTAGCCATTCATCTAAAAATAAGATCAATATCAACAAAAAAGTACCGGCGATAAATGTGGAGAGCCGCGTACGACCACCTGATTTAACATTAATAATTGATTGACCTATCATTGCGCAACCTGCCATACCCCCGAGCAGACCCGAGCCGATATTGGCGATACCTTGACCCTTACACTCGCGGTTGCGATCACTCGATGTATCGGTGAGGTCGTCGACAATGGTTGCAGTCATCAGTGACTCAAGCATACCGACTATCGCCAAACCGAGGGAATAAGGGAAAATAATGGCCAGCGTTTCAAAGTTAAGAGGTACATCGGGCCATAAAAATACTGGCAGTGTATCGGGGAGTTCACCCATGTCGCCGACCGTGCGCACGTCGATGCCAAAGTAAATCGCGATAACCGTCAATGAAAGAATACAAATCAACGGTGACGGCAACATCTTGCCAATAACGGGGATATAGGGGAAACCATAGATGATCGCCAATCCTGCCGCGGTCATAACATAAACATGCCAAGTGACATTAGTAAGCTCGGGTAACTGAGCCATAAAAATCAGAATCGCCAGTGCGTTAACAAACCCTGTAACGACCGACCGAGACACAAAACGCATCAGTTCGCCCAGTTTTAAATAGCCTGCGATTATTTGTAATACACCCGTGAGTAACGTTGCGGCGAGAAGGTATTCTAAACCATGCTCTTTAACCAGTGTCACCATTAACAGGGCCATAGCACCAGTCGCAGCTGAGATCATGCCTGGGCGCCCACCGGTGAACGAGATGATGACAGCGATGGCAAACGACGCATAAAGCCCGATTTTAGGATCAACGCCCGCAATAATTGAGAAAGCAATGGCTTCGGGAATGAGTGCTAAAGCAACAACAAGACCCGATAGTACATCACCGCGCAGGTTTGAAAACCAGTTTGCCTGGATAGACTTCCACATAAAACGTTACCCAATTAAAAATTCAGTGAGATGGAGTGCATCTAGTTTGTATGTCACATGTACGGAGCATGCAGTGTAATTGAATGAACTGACACGGATGTGACACTGTGGTTAAAGTTCAACCACTGAAGCGCGCGGATTCTAGCACAGGGTTTGGGGGTAGGCAAAGTTGATAGCGTGCGCCAATAGGCGCACGCTGAGTTCAAGTGAACTACTTAAAGCCCAAGTTCGGCTTTTCCTTGATTAAATGTGACATCTACTGGAATGCCTGCATTCGATAGTTTATCTAAATCGGACTGTAATTGAGGACTAATGACCCCGAGACGATCAACTAGCTCACTCACGCCTTGGTAGTTACCGTCCCCTTGCAATTGCAAGATCTTCTCCGAGAGACTGGTCATGGCTGCGCGCATTTTCTCCATATTAATGGCGTATTGGCCATCGGCATTTCGAGTAAATGCACCTTCATTAGCAAAATAGTTAAAGCGGATCATGTTAGCTTTGCCATGAGCGCTGGAAGCGCCAAAGCGAACTGAGCGGAATATACTTGCCATGAAGGTTGTATAATAGTCTTGTAGGGTACCTGTAGACAGTTCACCTTTTTCGAACAGCTGGGTGACCATGTATAAGCCCAAGATATCAGCTTTACCTTCTTCGAGTGCTGATGCGTGCTCTTTTAGCGCAGCGCGCACGGTTCCTTTATTATTGATTGTATTTTTAATACCCAGTCCATGAGCTACTTCGTGGAACATAGTGTTAGCGAAGAATGCATCAAAAGTAATGTTTTCGCGTTGTTCCGGCACTATCAGCTGCTCGGCGATAGGGAGCAAAATTTTGTCGAATTTGGCACGCATCGCGTTTTTAAGTTGTAAACGGCGAGTGCCTTTTTCAAGCTGCACGTATTCATCGTTAGGCAGGTTGATAGCAATAGTTTTGCTGCCTGCGTTTGAGTGGCCAGCAAAATAGACCGCATCGTAGGCATTTAATTGTGCGTTAGCACCTGGCATTTCTTGCTTGTACTTATCCTCAACAGGCAAGCCGCGCTGTAACTCAGGTAAAAACTGCGCGTATTTAGCAAGTCGTTCGCTCCACTGTTTATCTTTAATCAGTACATAAGCCTCAAATGCTGTTTTGTAGCCAAACAGCTGATCCTCATAGGTTTCAATAGGGCCGATGACCACATCAATGTCATTGTTTTGCATGTCCATCCAGGCTAAATCGGATGGACGGTACTCGTTACTTAAAAACGCGTCGGCACGTAGGTTCAAGTAGTGAGCAAAGTCCGGATCCTCGGCTAACTCAGCTGCCTGACGAAGCAGTTTAGCCGCTTGCTTGAGCTCGTCTGAGTATGCACTTGCATAGGGTACCACGGTCAGCTGACCCGAGCCGTCTCGACGAATTAGCGTATACTCGCTCGTCTTCTCTTCATTGCTAAAGTCATTAAACTCTTCTTTGCTCATATCAGCAGGATAGAAATTGGCGCCTGGTGGCTTCTCGCTAAACTCACGCAAAAACGGTTTATCACCGTTGAGTCGATCCCACGGGCCGTAATTAATATCAGCGAATGGTTGCGCTGAATCAGGAACCGCATTTATGAATGAACGCTTGTCATGGGCGAAGGCCTGTTGCCAGAAGAGGTCATCCATGATTTTGGCGGCTTCAATCAGTAACCCCAACATTTCTTTTTGATTAGTTGTAAGGTGCGAAATGTCAGACGTTAGTGTGTAGTCCGTATAAATCCCAAAGCGATCTTCAGCACCTTTGACAAGGGTGTAATCAGACGTCTGCTGGGCTGAAGCTGTGGAAGCTTGGTTTGGTTGTGTTTCCTGAGAAGTCGCTTGTTCTGAACAAGCTGATAAAGCAAGAACCAATGGCGCAATGGTGAAAATTTGTTTTAACATAAGTTCAACTTTGTCGGTATAGTAGTAAAATGAGTTAAAACAATTTAATGCGATGCGGACAATATCGCAAGTTAGGTAATGAATAAGGATCTGGAAACGAGTCATGACGGCAACTAACGCACTGTATTTATTGATAGAAGACAGAATTCAACGGGACCAACTAAAGTTACCCGGGTTGCCAGAAACCGCAGAGCGAATCCGTCAAGCGACCAGTAATCCGGATACTAATTTACAAGACTTAGCGGCTATTATTCAGCATGACACTGCATTGAGTGCGCGGTTGATTCGGTTGGCTAATAGCGCCTACCTAAGTGGGCGAGCACGCGCAGAAAGTTTGATGCAGGCACTCACGCGCATTGGTCTACGTCGGATCCGCACGTTAGTGGTAGCGATGGCTGTGGAACAGATCTTTAACCCGAAGAATGACATCGTTAAACAATACGCACAGAAATTTTTAACCGAATCGCGTGACATCGCTGCTGCTTCGGTTATCGTCACTCAACATCTGCACGAACGTGGTTATTGTAACCGCCTACATCAAGACGTGTCGCTATTAGCGGGTATGGTATGCAGAATCGGTGTTGCACCTATTCTAAAAATTGCTGATGAATTCGATGATAGTTTTGCCAATCCATCGTTTATGAACCAAACCATTACACACTTTGATCGCAGCTTGGGCGTCAGCGTTTTAGAGCACTGGCGCTTCGCCCCCAATCTTATCAAGGTGCCTTATTTTTATAACCGTGGGCGGTTTGAGGATCTTAACGACCCCTTAGTGGTGAACTACTGCGATATCGTGCATATCGCCAGTTTATTAACGGGGCACTCTAGACCCATTGATGGGGCGATGACGCTAGCCGAATACCAACAACGAGAGATTATTCCCGTAAACGATTTCTGGGACGACGAATCGACCCAGAACCGTTATCAAGCTTTACGCACTTCACTCAGTTGAAATACTGAATAAATCGTCAAGTAAAGCACCGAGTTCAGCAGACACGAGGGCTAGGTCGCTATCGAGTTTTTGTTCCGGCGAGGCGTCATTCCAGTCATCTTGATCGTCTAGTAACTGATCCGTTGCTTTTATGCGTTTCAACGCCCAATCGGCCTCGATGACACACTCGATGTGTTCGTTCCAAACGAGACCTAATTTAACTACCTGTTTGCCGGCAGCTGCATGAGCCTGAACATCTTCGCGCGTGAGATCTTCTTGTTTGCAACGGATGATACCGCCATCTGCTTGTGGCGAGCGCAGTTCAAGCTCATCGCCTAAATCGAATCGACTGGGTAATGCTTGTGTGGTGAGCCACTCGGTGAGTAGCACTTCTGCCGACTCCGCAAGAGCAATCGGTTTGACGGGTAAAGAGCCTACGCTCGCACGTAATAAGCCGAGCAAATCTTCTGCTTTATTAGCACTTGATTCATCAACAATGACGAGTTGACGTTTTAAATCAATGTAAGCCCATGTTTTACGAAACTTACTAAATGCTTGGGGTAGCAGTTGATGGGTAATATCTTCTTTAAGATTTTTCTTTTCTTTACCATTAACGGGACGGCCCTCGGTGTCTTGAATCGCTTGTACTTTTTGCTCAAGTTCAGCATTGACTACCGCAGCCGGTAACACCTTTTCTTCGCGTTGAGCGCAGACTAAATAGCTTTGCTCAACCGCATGATGAAGTACTTCACTTTGTGCACCAAAAACGGACGTCCAACCAAAGCTGGTCATATCCTGCCGGCTACACGGCTTAAATAGCTGTGCTTGAAGGTGAGACTCAAAGTTTTCGGGTAATTGAAATGACTCGCCAAAGCGATACACGCGGGCGTTTTTAAACCACATAATTAAGCGCCTTTATCTTAAGATAATGATTGGGAAGGAGAACCGATACGTTAAACCTTGACCCGGCTCACTAGAAGCGGTGATTTCGCCGTCCAATGTTTGTGTGACTAGGTTGCGAACGATATGCGTGCCTAAGCCACTACCGCCTTGGTTTAGCTTGGTTGTGAAGAATGGGTCGAACAGTTTCTCTAGCTGCTCTTCATTCATACCGTGACCGTTATCGGAGTATACCACATGGAGTCTGTCGGTCTGATTAGCATCGGTTTCAGTACGGATTTCAATATGCATTTCACCTTCACTGATGCCCTCGAATCCGTGCAGTATGGAATTCATAATCAGGTTAGTAAAAATTTGCGACAACGCACCGGCTGTACAGCGAACATATAAGTCGTCAGGACAATCAATGCGCACATGGTGATTTTGTTTTTTGAGTTGCGGTTGCAATGACTGAACCAGATCGCCTACGTAACGTTTTAAATCAATGTCGCGAATAGCATCTGATGTTTGATCAACTGCCACTTGCTTAAAGCTACTGATAAGCTCTGATGCTCTATTAAGGTTATTCTCAAGTAGTTGAATGCTTTCACGACTTTCTTCTATATATTTGCCCAGTTGTGCTTGCGTTAATGTTTTGTCGTTTAGCATGCGATCAAGGTTTTCGAGTTTCTCTTTTAAAAACGAGTTAGCCGTTACGCTAATACCGATGGGTGTGTTTACGTCGTGTGTAATACCCGCGACAAGACCACCTAAAGAAGCCATTTTCTCGGATTCAATAAGTTGTTGTTGAGTATTTTTAAGATGATCGAGTGACGACTGAAGCCGATCGTTCGATTCGCGCAAATTAGTTTCCATCGCACGGCGTTGACTGATTTCTCGTTCCAGTTTTTCTTGCCGAATTTCCAATTCATTTTTGCGCTGCTCGAGGTCAAGCATCACCTGACTTAAACGCGAGGTTTTCCGAGCAACTTCCTGTTCGAGGATAGCATTTTGTTCATCTAATTGGCGGTTGGCTAACTTAAGTTTATGCTGTGTCCGCTCTAGATCTTCTTGATAGTCTTCAATGTTATCGATGAGTTGATTGTATGCTTGCTCAATCAGTACCAACTCATTGTGATGTCGTTCATCGAGTTTGATGCGTGACGCGTCTAAATTATCCAACCGAAAACTATTAATTTGTCGAGTGAGATCGTTTAAGGGTTGGTTAAGCATGCGTTGGAACGCGATGGTAAAAAGGATAAGTAAGAACGCACTTTTTATAATCGCATTACCGACAATAAATGCGAGGCTGATCTTGATGCGGTCGATGGCAATATCGCGGGTGGTAAAGAGTGATACATCGCCCACCCGAGTTGAGTGGCCAGAAAACTCAAAAATCAGCGCATTGTAGAAACCAAAGGTGCCGTTTTCCTCGGGAACGACATAACCTTCGGAAGCGCGTTCAGGTAAATTATCCACGGGTAAGGTTTCACCAATTTGAATAACAGGCTTACCACTTTCGTCTCTTATTAACACACCCGCAATTGCCGGAATGCTGATTAGACCGTCAGCGATGGTCTCAATTTGGGGGGTATTGAACTCCCACAAGGAACGCGTCAGTGAACCATTAAAGGTACTTTGTTGGTTTTGCAGTTCGGCGACTAACACACGTTTAGTGTCAAAATATTCTGCACCAATTTGTACCGCTGTGACTGTAAGCGTTAGTAAAAAATAGACAGACAGAACGCGGGTGAGAAGCGAATAAGATATGCTTTTGTAAGCCATAATAAGTTATAATTTAAGTGCCGCTTACCTAGTTTAAAGACTCTCTTTAAACTAATCGATTAGGCTTACAGACGCAATCTTTATCGTTGTCACAAAGTTGACATATTTACGTCATTAAGCTGTCACGAAAAATCACTAAAGTTGTCGCATCTTTCATCTGGGTGTTTAAAAATTCACCAACCTAAGTAAAGGGTCACATATGAAGTTGCTAGCGACAAGTACAGCCATTGCGATGGCTTGCGTTCTATCAACATCGGCATTGGCACAGGATAAAACCTTAGAACCAGTCGTTGAGAACGCCTCCGATATCAATGAGTCTGCACGCGAGGCTCAGCTCACTGTAGACAAAATCTCTGACTCCATGCAAGAGCGCATGCAGCAGTACAAGCAGATCATGAAAGAAATTGAAGGTCTGCAAGTTTACACCAACCAACTTCAAAACCAGATCAACGACCAACAGGTTGAGATGGCTGACTTGAATCAATCGATTGACCAAGTGAGCTACGTTGAGCGCCAAATCACTCCTTTGATGATTCGTATGGTTGATGCACTCGATAACTTTATCGAACTCGATGTACCGTTTTTAGAGCAAGAACGAGATGAACGCATCGCGGGTTTGCGTGAGTTGATGGGCAAAGCCAACGTTGATGTGTCTGAGAAATTCCGTCGCGTTATGGAAGCTTATCAAATTGAGACCGATTACGGTCGTAACATTGAGGCTTATACGGCAGAGCACTCTGTCGATGGGCAAGTGCAAGATGTAACGTTCTTACGCGTAGGTCGTGTGGCGTTGATTTATAAGTCACGCGATGGGCAGCACCTCGGTATTTGGGATAACGACAGCAAACAGTGGATGGAGCTTGACCAGGCTCATCGCCCTGCTGTTGAAACTGCCATCCGTATCGCACGTAAGCAGGTCGCTCCAGATATGTTGATGCTACCGCTCGTCGTGAATAAAACTGCGTCAACTAACGCTGCCGATTAAGGAGTCCTAAGATGTCGATGAAACCAATCAAGCTATTAATCAGCGCAGCACTAACTTTAGGTTTGGTAGCTGGCGCGCAAGCGGCACCTAAACCGCAAGATCCAATCAACCTTGACCAGTTGCTTGAGCAGCTTCAGCAAGGTAAGTACGCACAGTCGGAAGAAAACAAAGCTCGCTTAGAGCGTTTCCGTCAGCAGGAGCAAGAGCAAAAGCAAATGTTGCGTGATGCCATCGCACAGCGTCAAGCGCTTGAGCAACAAGCGTCAGACTTAGAGACACGCTTTGAAAGCAATGAGACTAAATTAGGTAACTTGCAAGATACCTTGACGCAAAGCATGGGCTCATTGAAAGAGCTCTTTGGTGTATTACAGCAGGTGACTAATGATGCTGCTGGCAGCTTCCAAAACTCCGTTATTTCAGCGCAGTACCCTGGCCGTTCTGACGAGCTAAAGCAACTTTCTGAGCAAATCAGTAACTCCTCTAAGCTCGCCTCGATCGAAGATATTGAGAAAGTGTGGCTGGCGCTACAAAAAGAAATGACCGAGTCAGGCAAAATTGCGGAATTCTCAGCGCCTGTGACTGAAGCTGATGGTGAGAAAGATGTCGAAGACGTCTTGCGTGTAGGGGCGTTCAACCTTGTTTCAGATGGCGCATACCTTGAATATAACGCAACCACCGGAAACATCGCTGAATTAGTCCGTCAGCCGGCAGGTCGCTTTACCGAGAGTGCTGATGAGTTGCAAGACGCCTCAAATGGCGTGGTCGCGTTTGGCTTGGATCCAACGGGCGGCTCGATTCTTGGATTGTTGGTGCAGGCGCCAAGCTTAAAAGAGCGTGTCGACCAAGGTGGAACTGTGGGCTACATCATTCTGGGACTCGGCTTAATCGGCTTGTTGATTGCACTTGAGCGTTTCGTATCACTTATGCTTATTGGCAACAAAGTAAAACGCCAACTTAAAGCACCGCAGCCAAAAGAAGACAACCCACTGGGTCGTGTCATGCTGATCAAAGACAAGTTCCCGGATGCGGATACTGAAACACTTGAGCTCAAACTGAGTGAGGGCATCTTACGCGAAGTACCGAAGATTACCCGCAACCTCACGTTTATCAAGATCATCTCGGTTGTCGCTCCGTTGATGGGTCTATTGGGTACAGTAACCGGTATGATTAATACCTTCCAAGCAATTACCTTGTTTGGTACGGGTGACCCGAAAATGATGGCGGGTGGTATCTCGCAAGCATTGGTGACTACAGTACTCGGTCTTGTTGTCGCGATTCCGATGACGTTGCTATTCGCAATGTTACATACACGCAGTAAAAACATGATCCACATTTTGCAGGAGCAAGCATCAGGCATTATTGCTGAACGCTCTGAGCGAGGAGAATAGTCGTGTTATTTCTGATTGAATTCAGCAATGCGATTAGAGATTTCATCGAGGCCGGCGGGCATGTCCTGCTGGTCATCGGAATCCTAATCTTCAGCATGTGGCTGATGATACTCGAGCGAATTTTCTACTTTTTCAATGGCCACCGTAAAGCGGTCAAAGATGCGCGCAAACGCTGGAAAGAGCGTGACGATAAATCGTCGTGGAATGCTGAACAAATTCGTCAGGCGATGATTTCTCGTGTTGCGCTGGGGCTAGGCGGCAACCTGCCAGTGATAAAGGCATTAGTCGCTTTGTGTCCTTTGCTTGGATTAATGGGTACCGTGACCGGCATGATCGAAGTGTTTGACGTGATGGCTATCACAGGTACAGGAAGTGCTCGCTCAATGGCATCGGGTGTTTCTAAAGCCACAATCCCAACGATGGCCGGTATGGTCGGAGCACTATCTGGAGTATTCGCCGCAACTTGGTTGCAACGGACGACACGCCGCGAGCGAATGAAACTAGAAGATCGAATTTTATTGGAGCGTCACTGATATGAAACAGCATTTTGCCAACTTAGTTGAAGAAGAAGAGAGCGCTATCGACATGACGCCGATGCTCGACGTCGTTTTTATCATGTTGATCTTCTTCATCGTGACAGCCTCATTCGTGAAAGAGTCGGGTATTGATGTTAACCGTCCAGACGCAGCGACTGCTGTGCAGAAGAATCGCGCCAATATTTTGGTGGCAATCAGTGACTCGAATGAAGTTTGGATTAATAAGCGTCAGATTGATTTACGTGCGGTTCAAGCGAATATCGAACGTCTTTATGCCGAAAATCCGCAAGGATCCGTCGTTATTCAAGCGGATGAGGAATCAAATACTAAGACCTTAATTGAGGTCATGGATGCGGCACGTGCTGCCGGCGTGTTTGATGTTTCAGTAGCAACGGATGAGCAGTAACTATGAGATATATTGCCGCGCTATTAGTTGCCGCCGCAGTCACCATTGGGCTGTTCTATTTAATGCAGTCGTTAATTAGCTCAGGCGAGGGCGCGATGTCGGAGCCGGTAAAGGGCAGTGTTTTGGACTTTGTGCGCACACCTGAACCTGAACAGGTGCAGGAAAAAGAACGCAAACCAGAACGTCCGCCGGAACCTGAGCAGCCACCGGAAGACTTACCACAACCCGACATGAGTTCGGATGTTGATACGGATAGCTCGGGGTCGTATGACTTTAGCGCCGATGTCAGCGCCAGTGCGGATATTGGTAATGGCGCGTCTCTACAAGCGAGCGATGGCGAGTATTTGCCTATCGTTAAAGTTCAGGCGACGTATCCTCGTCGTGCGCTGCAACGAGGAATTGAGGGCTATGTGGTAGTCGAGTTTACTGTGACCAAACAGGGCTCGGTGAAAAACC
Source organism: Idiomarinaceae bacterium (assembly GCA_002685255.1). GTDB lineage: Bacteria > Pseudomonadota > Gammaproteobacteria > Enterobacterales > Alteromonadaceae > Idiomarina. The sequence goes on along the minus strand of NYWU01000030.1, from coordinate 73,664 downwards.
CCGTGGTTGTTGAAGCAGAGCCACAGGGGATATTTGAGGACTCAGCCATGGAAGCGGTGTTGAAGTTTAAGTATAAGCCACGGGTTATCGACGGTGAGCCGGTAGAAGTAGAAGGGGTCCGCAACCGCATGACCTTCGAAATGAATTAAGGTGAGGTGAGCAATGAAACATCTTTTATTAAGTGGCGTAATTGCTTGGGTTGTAGGTACAACGCTCGTTCAGCCTGTGCTGGCCCAGACAACGGAACGCGTACCGGCATTGCGTGAGAAAGTATATAGCCAGTTAGCTCGTGCACAAAAAGAAGCAGAAGATAATGGTGTGCAAGCCGGTTTAGCTGCGTTGAAGTCGGTCGAGGATCGTGCAGATAGCATGAATAGCTATGAACGTGCGATGCTCTGGAACTTCTACGGCTACACCTATTACGACAACGAGCAAGTGGATAAAGCCATCGATTACTTTGCCAAGGTGGTTGAGGAGTCGCCGATTCCTGTCTCTTTAAAAAAGAACACATTGTTTAGCCTGGCACAGTTAAGTCTGACCCAAGGCGATTTCGAGGAGACACTCGGTTACTTGGACCGTTGGGAAAAGGTCGCTAAGGCGGACGAGTTGAGTAAAGCGTGGGTACTTAAAGCTCAAGCATTATACCAAGCTGAACAGTTTGCTGAAGCATTGCCATTTATTCAGAAAGCAATTACGGCAGCTGATCAAGAAGACAAAGCGCCACAAGAGAACTGGTTAATACTCGCTCGCGCTATTCATTATGAACTGAAGCAAACTGAGCAAGTGGCAGCGGTACTGGAGCGTTTAGTAAAACTCTATAGTAAACCGGAATATTGGCTACAACTAGCAGGAGTTTATGGCCAACTTGAGCAGAGTAAAAAGCAACTGGCAGTGCTTGAAGCCGCAAACCAGCAAGGGTTCATCGATACGGCAGGAGAATTACGTAATCTTGCTCAGGTTTATTATATTAATCAGTTGCCTTACAAAGCTGCAAAAATTATGCGAGATGGCTTTGACGCTGAAAAAATGGAAGCGAATTTAGCCAACCGTAAGTTCTATGCGCAAAGTTTGATGCAGGCGCGGGAATATCAGCAAGCGCTGGATGCTTATTTATGGGCTGACGAAGTTAGCGAAGATGGTGAGATGCTAGCTCAGGCAGCACACGTTGCACTCAATCTGGACAAAAACGAGCGCGCGACCATGTTAGCTAAAAAGGCCCTTGAGAAGGGTGAGGTGCGTAATGAGGGTAACTTATGGTTACTTCAGGGAATGGCCGCAGTTAACCAGCGTCATTATGAGGACGCTGTTGACTCATTTGCTAAAGCCATTGAATTCCCCGAGAGTAAGGCGGCAGCGCAGCAGTGGCAGCGGTACGCAAAGAGTCAGGTCGATTACCAACAGCGCGTTAACGAAACCGCAATGAATTAGTCACACTTTTGCAATAAAAGGTACATAAAGTAAGAAAACTGTAATAAAATCTACACGGTGTTTTAACTAAACGTTCATTTTTAGGCGTAGTTTCCTAAGAAGCCCGTAAACTACGATTAATAACTGAAACAATCGTGTGGATTTTATGTTTCGATATTTTATGTATGCAGCACTGGTGTGCAGCTCGGTAAGCGCATACGCTGACGATAACAGTGATGCGCTTACTGTTTATGGTCGTGCCAACGTCGGCTTGTTATACAGCGATATTGCGGACCAAGATGATACGGAGGTCAAAAGCTACTCTTCACGCTTTGGCTTAAAAGGCCAGCAGTCGCTCGATAATAATCTTGAAGTGTTCTATCAATTTGAGTGGGGCGTAGACCTCGCAGGCTTTGATGAAGATGACTCTATTAGTGACCGTAATCAAATCGTTGGTTTACGTGGCGACTTTGGTACTGTCATGCTGGGCCGTTACGATACCTTCCTGAAAGACTCTCAAGGCGCTATTGACCAGTTCAAAGACTATACCGCAGACCTTAAGTACTTGTTCGAAGGTGAAGTTCGCGCTGATAACAGTCTGACTTATTACTCGCCCGCCTATAAAGGCTTCAAACTGGGCTTTACCTACGTGTTTTCGGACGATGAAGGCGTAGATAATGGTCAATCCTTTGGTCTGATCTACGGTGATGAGAAGCTCAAAAGCAGCGACATCTATGCCGCGCTAGCATTTGATAATGAGGTCGATGGCTTTGACATCGTGCAATTCTCTTTCGCTACTAAAGTGAATGATATTAAGCTCGGTTTTGCTGCGCAAGATTATCAGTCAGTTGATGGTATTATCAGTGCTCAGGGCGTTTTGGTCAGTGCCGCAAAACGCTATGGGGCGTGGGTGCCTAAGATTCAGTATCAAGTTATTAAAGATGACGACCGAGATCATTCGATCTCTGTCGGAAGTGATTATTATCTCGGCGACAATACGCGTTTGTTTGCTTTTTACACCGCGCGTAACCGCGATATCCGGCAGCAGTTAACAGAAGACTACCTTTCTATCGGTATACGTCACGATTTTTCTTGGTAAGATAGATAGGCGATGAGCAGCCACCCTTTGGCTGCTCTATCTATTGAGCCAGATAATCGAGTGACGTCATGACGAATCTTATTGTACTTGCCATCTATTTGTTGATTGGAGTGGTGATTAAACGCGCTGGGAAGTTCCCTGATAACACTGCGCAAGTGCTCAATTTGTACGTCATTTACGCTGCTTTACCGGGGGTTATTTTTACCAAGATCCCTGATTTACACTTTTCTTCCGATCTCATTATTCCAATTATTACCCCGTGGCTATTGCTGGCAATGAGTGCAGTTATGGTGTTGCTGCTAAGTCGTTGGTTCAATTGGTCGCGCGAGGTGACGGGTGCGCTGCTGATCTGTGTACCACTTGGAAACACATCATTTTTTGGCTTCCCGATGATTGAAGCCTTCTATGGTAGTGATGCGATTGTATATGGACTGCTCTACGACCAGTTCGGCTCTTTTTTTGGATTAGCTATTTATTCAACAATTATCATAGCGCTGTATCGTCCGCTTGCTGCCGGTGAGTCTGCAGAGCGTCCGCGCATTATGGATATCATCAAGAAAATCGTGCTGTTTCCACCGTTCATTGCGCTGATAATCGCTCTAATTATCAAGGATATGGCTTACCCCAAGGTGTTCTCGGTACTCACCGAGTCGCTGGCAGTCACGTTGGTGCCTGTCATCATGGTCGCTGTCGGGTTTCAGTTAAAATTCCGTTTACCGAAAGGCAGTAAAACACCACTCACCGTCGGCTTGCTGCTGAAATTACTGGTGATGCCCGCGGTGACATTGTTGGTATTGGCATCTACCACGGGTATTGAATCCACTCTGGTGCAAGTCACTATTTTTGAAGCCGCAATGCCGCCCATGATTACGGCGGGCGCCGTTGCCATAATGGCCGGTTTGGCACCCATATTGTCGGCCGCCATGGTCGGCTATGGAATCTTACTGGCGTTCGTGACGCTACCGCTTCTACATCAGTTACTGCAGTGGCTGCAATGAAATCGTGACAATGTCACAAAAGTGACCTAGTTTAATAAAACTGTCATAATAATTGTTAATACTATGTCGCATAGTTTAACGAGTCAGGAAACCAATCAATGCCGCGTAGAATTCTCATAGTAGAAGATGAAGCACCAATTCGCGAAATGCTGAGTTTTGTTATGGAGCAACACGGCTACCAAGCCGTTGAAGCTAAAGACTATGACAGTGGTCTAGCAAAAATTGCAGAACCTTATCCAGACATGGTTCTTCTGGACTGGATGTTACCGGGGGGCTCAGGCATTCTACTCGCTAAGAAAATCAAAAGCGATGATTTCACCCGTAATATTCCGATTATCATGCTAACAGCACGCGGTGAGGAAGAAGATAAGGTGCGCGGACTCGAAGTCGGTGCCGACGACTACATCACTAAGCCATTTTCTCCGAAAGAACTCATGGCACGTATGCGCGCAGTTTTTCGTCGCGTTGCTCCGACGGTACTTGATGAGCCGCTCGAGATAGAAGGTTTGAAACTCGACCCTGTATCACACCGCATCTCTACTCAGGAGAGTAGTATCGACATGGGCCCTACCGAGTTTAAACTGTTGCACTTTTTCATGACTCATCCCGAGCGTGTTTATAGCCGCGAACAGTTACTTGACCAAGTTTGGGGAACTAACGTCTATGTAGAAGACCGTACGGTTGATGTCCACATTCGTCGCCTCCGTAAAGCATTACATGAGCACGGTTACGATCGTTTGATTCAGACGGTTCGTGGCGTCGGCTATCGCTTTTCGAGCCGGTAACTAGACGTTTATGGATAGGGAATATAGTAGCTTCGGCGCACTTAAGGGGTTAGTGCTTTACTTAGTGCCTTTTGCTATTGTCGGTGCCATTTTCGATATATTTTGGCAGGCGATGTCGCTATCCATGGCGGGTCTATTGGTCTGGCATTATTACTACCAACAAAAGCTGACCGATTGGCTTTGGAATAGCCGCAATATGATGCCACCGACGGCACCTGGTAGTTGGTCTTATATCTACGATGGCATTTACCGTAATCAACGTCGAAGCCAGCAAAGGCGTCGATCGTTAGCTCAGTTACTCCGTCGCTTCCGTGAGGCGGCCGAAGCGTTGCCAGATGCAGCCATCGTGTTCCGACGCGATGGCTCACTATTGTGGAGCAACCAACTCGCGCAATTCTATTTTGGGCTAAAATGGCCAGATGATGCCGGCATGAGGTTATCAAACCTAATTCGTCATCCTGAGTTTTTCAGTTATCTGAGTAAAGGTAACTTTGAGGAAGCACTTACGATACCTTCTCCAGCGCGCGACTCGCTTGATATCGAAATTCGCGTTATGCCTTACAGTGACGACCAGTACCTATTGGTTGCGCGTGATGTAACGCAAATAAAGCAGTTGGACAACTTACGTAAAGATTTTGTCGCCAATGTTTCACACGAGTTAAAGACCCCATTGACGGTACTGCAAGGTTACCTAGAAATGGTCGAAGATCCCTCAATGACACCGCCGGCGATGATGACTAAAGCGGTCGGTGAGATGCAGCGTCAAAGTGAACGCATGCGTCTACTGATCGATCAATTATTAGAGCTGTCGCGCATGGAAACGCCTTCTCATGATGTATTTGATCGGGTCGTCGATGCGCCAGTGCTATTGCAGCAACTACAAACTGAAGCTGAAAAGTTAGCAAAAGCAAAATCAATTAATGTCCACTTCGAAGTTGCTCCAATTAAGGTCTATGGTAAAGAGGATGCGCTACGAAGCGCTATGCAAAACCTTATCACTAACGCGATTCGATATAACCAAGAAGGTGGTGATATTCGCGTCACGTGGCAAATGGTTGGTAGCGAAGTTGAGTTTAGTGTTGAGGATACCGGTCCAGGAATTGGCTCCGAGCATTTACCTCGTTTAACCGAACGTTTTTACCGTGTTGATAAAGATAGAAATAGTGAGCGAGGCGGAACGGGCTTAGGTTTGTCTATCGTTAAGCAAGCGCTGCAACATCATAACTGTGAGCTACAAGTTAATAGCGCGCTGGGTAAAGGTTCGCGCTTTTGGTTTAGGCTGCCGGCGGGACTCAGAGTGACTGGTAAACGTCACTAAACTGACTTTTTTTTGTCATAATTGTCATCAAACTGTCACACAAATCTCATAAACTGCTGAAAATACGATCAACTCGTTTCGTGAAGGTCACATAAGGACACATACCATGAACAGGTTCAACAAGGCAGTCAAACAGCTCTTAGGCGTCAGTGCGGTAATCGCTCTGGCAGGTCCTGCACACGCGACAGATGATTTACCTAAATATGAGAAAGTGTCGGGCTTGTCCGGCAATCTATCCTCTGTAGGTTCTGATACCTTAGCCAACATGATGACATTCTGGGGTGAAGAGTTTAAACGCATGTACCCTAGCGTAAACATCCAAATTCAGGCTGCGGGCTCCTCGACGGCACCTCCCGCATTGACCGAAGGTACAGCGAGCTTCGGTCCGATGAGCCGCGCGATGAAGTCAAAAGAAATAGAAGCATTTGAACAGCGGCATGGTTATAAGCCTACACCGATTCGCGTGGCTATTGATGCGCTCGCGGTGTTTGTTCATAAAGATAACCCGATTGAAGGGCTGTCGATTGCAGAAGTGGATGGCATCTTTTCTTCGACACGCAAATGTGGCTTTTCAGAGCCAGTCACCCGCTGGGGGCAACTCGGCTTAACAGGTGATTGGGCGAGTAAAGATCTGCAACTGTACGGTCGTAATTCGGTGTCAGGTACTTATGGTTACTTTAAAGAAGCGGGCCTATGTGACGGTGACTTTAAGGCCAATGTAAATGAGCAACCTGGCTCTGCCTCTGTTGTACAATCGGTCTCAACGTCGCTGAATGCCGTGGGTTACTCAGGCATCGGTTACGTGACTTCAGGTGTTCGGGCGGTACCGATTGCACGCGGTGACAGTCACGAATTTGTTTCAGCAACCCGTGAAAATGCATTGGCGGGTAAATATCCGTTGGCGCGTTTCCTATATGTGTACTTGAACAAACATCCAAATCAACCGTTGAGTAAAGCGGAAGCTGAATTCGTCAAAATGATTCTGTCGCAACAAGGACAGGATATTGTCGACAAAGACGGCTACATTGCATTGCCACGTGCGGTTGTTGATGCCGAGTTAAAGAAGCTGGGCTTACATAACGCAGAATAGAGTAGTGTTAGAATGTAAATAGCCAGCGCTTATGCGCTGGCTTAACACGTTAATAGGAAAGGTATGGAAAGTCAGACAGAACAGCAGCTTAAAGCGAACCAAACGCGCCTAATAAAAGATAGACTCGCTCGTGTCGGCGTTACGACAGGTGGTGTGCTGGTACTTGTTGCGCTGTTGTTGATATTTTTCTATCTACTTTACGTTGTACAACCCATTTTTGAGTCGGCTTCGGTTAAGCCGATACATAGCTTTGAAATCAAAGCCAACGACCAAACCTTAGCGCTCGGGATGGAAGAACAGGCCGAAATTGGTTATCGCTTTGGCGCATCGGGTCAGGGCGAGTTGTTTGCCTTACAAGATAATAAGTTTGCAGACCGCAATACGGGCGACATCATCGAACAACGTATGTTGGTGCCAGAGGGGCAAATTACCAGTTTTGCGCGGTCCTTACCGGTCAATCAACAGTTCGTCTATGGTTTGGATAATGGTGAAGCCATTATCGTGCAACCCAAGTTCACAGTAACTTTTCCTGAAACAGCTCGTACTCAAGGCACTCGTCAAGTCGAACGACTCATTGTACCGCGCTTTGAGACACTCAATGACGAGCGACCTCTGCAAGTTGATCAGCAAGGGCGTGCACTGGAACAGTTAGCCTATGCCACGGATGGAGAGGGCATGTTGATGGCCGCTGTCACTGGCGCTGATACGTTATTAATCACAAAGTTTGCGGCAGAGCAAAACTTTTTGACGGGTGAGACATCACTCACACCTAAATATGAGCAGCGTACACTGAACGCTGCTATACGCGATATCGCGGTTACGCCCGATTTAAACAAAGTGTTTGCGCTTATAAATAACCGTATTGTGGTATATGCCGTCAGCATGTCGGGTACAGTCAGTGAAAGCCAAGTAATCACGCTTAACGGACGGCAGTTCGGCCAGGCACAGTCATTACACTTGATGCCGGGGGCCGCGACCGTATTGGTCACGCATGAAAGTGGCATTATCTCACAATGGTTTGAAGTCCCCACCGATGAAGGCCGAACGTTTAAGTATATTCGTCAGTTTGATGCAGGCGGGCCGATTATTGATTTAGAAGTCGAAGACTACCGTCGTACGTTTTATGCGGTGACCAATGATGGCAAACTCAACGTGTTTCATACCACATCAGAGGCCGATCTGTATCATGAAGCACTGCCTAACCTAGACACACAGATGATCACTATTGACCCGCGTGCTAACCACCTGTTAGCCGAAGCGGGGAATGAGCTGACGTTGTTTAAACTGAATAACGAGCATCCTGAAGTGACTTGGAGTGGGCTGTGGCAACAAGTGTGGTATGAAGGTTATCCAGAACCTTCTTACACCTGGCAGTCGACATCGGGCTCAGATGACTTCGAGCCTAAGTTTAGTCTGGTACCTATTTCATTTGGTACAATAAAAGCCGCTCTTTATGCGATGTTGTTTGCCGTGCCGATTGGCTTGGCGGCGGCGGTTTACACGGCTTACTTTATGTCGCCTTCAGTGCGCAAGGTGGTTAAGCCGACCGTGGAAATCATGGAAGCCTTACCCACGGTTATCCTAGGTTTCTTGGCGGGACTTTGGCTAGCACCAATCATTGAAGCTTACTTACCCGGTGTGCTTGCGGTGATTATCTTAACGCCGTTGTCGATTATTGGCTTCGCAGCACTTTGGCAGTTACTGCCGTCCCATATCCGCACTACGTTAGGCGAGGGACGTGCGTCGCTCATTCTTGTGCCGCTTGTATTATTCGTTGGCTGGTTATCGTTCTCGATGAGTCCGTGGGTGGAAGCACAGTTATTTGATGGTAATGTGCGTGGCTATTTGACCAATGAGCTTGGCGTCACCTTCGATCAGAGGAACTCATTGGTCGTCGGGATTGCAATGGGGTTTGCCGTGATACCGACCATTTTCTCTATTGCTGAAGATGCGGTATTCAGTGTCCCTAAGCATCTTTCCAATGGCTCGTTAGCGCTCGGTGCCACACCTTGGCAGACCCTGACAAAAGTCGTGTTACTGACAGCTAGTCCGGGTATCTTCTCGGCGGTGATGATGGGTTTAGGACGCGCCGTCGGTGAGACTATGATTGTACTGATGGCGACCGGCAATACACCGATTATGGATTGGAATATTTTCGAGGGTATGCGCACCTTATCAGCAAACATCGCGGTGGAGATGCCAGAGTCTGAAGTGGGGAGTTCGCATTACCGCATCTTGTTCTTAGCTGCATTCGTGTTGTTTATCTTCACGTTCTTCTTTAACACCATCGCCGAATTTGTCCGTCAGCGGTTACGCGACAAATACAGTTCGATGTAGGCTGACAGTTAGAGGTTACTCATGAAGCAATGGTTTAGAACTGGAAAGCCTTGGATTTGGTTGACGGCTGGCGCGGTAAGCGTGAGCTTGGTGGCGGTCATAGGCTTAGTGTTAATGATTGGCTGGCGCGGATTATCATTTTTCTGGCCGACAGCGATTCATCAAATGACCATCGAAACGACAACGGGCGAGACACGTACGTTAATTGGCGAAGTCTACGATAGCGAGGAAGTGCCTATTGACCGTGTTCGTCAATCGGGTGTTGAGGTCGATGCAAGCGAAGGTGAATTAATTACACGTTACTTGATGAAAATCGGTAACCGTGAATACGTGCCGTTGGATTTTACTTGGGTCGTTGAGCCAACCATCATTGACGATCAAACACCAACCGATATGGCGATAATCGAACGTACAAAAGACGGCAACTTTTATGGTCGTATCGTCGCCATTGAACAACAGGGTGAGCGAATTGCTAATCACCAAGAGCGTGATTTTCGCGACGTCTTATTTGAACGTGTTGAGCGCGCTGTCGAACTGCATGAGCAAGGTCTGGATCTGCAAGAAGATGAGATCGGTCGTATTAACTACCTGCTGAGTGAGTTAGGTCTCGAGGAGCGTCGCTTAAAATTAGAAGGTCAATTAACTGAACAGGCGCTGGCAGAACTTGATGCGGAGCGAGAACGGCTACAAGCCGATTATCAACAGCTAGAAAAGCAGCTGTTTGCGATACGCGATAAAGCCTCGCGCGATACGCTTATTGTCGAGGACTTTCGAGGAGAAGAGGTCGCTATCCCGTTGTACCGTGTGTTGGATGTTAACTTCCCGAACGATATGCATTTACTTGCAAAGATCGGCCACTTCTTCCAACAGATTGGCAAGTTTGTCTCTGAACCACCCCGCGAGGCGAATACTGAAGGCGGTGTTTTTCCAGCCATCTTTGGCACGGTTTTCATGGTGTTGTTGATGTCGGTCATTGTCACACCTTTTGGTGTGGTTGCGGCGATTTACTTACACGAGTACGCAGGCAAAAATCCGGTGACCAAGCTGATTCGGATTGCCGTGATTAACCTCGCCGGCGTGCCTTCAATCGTTTATGGGGTATTTGGTCTCGGCTTTTTCGTCTATATGGTGGGGGGAAGCATTGACCAGGTGTTTTATCCTGAGGCATTACCGAATCCAACTTTTGGTACACCAGGCGTGCTGTGGTCTGCGATTACCTTAGCGATCTTAACCTTGCCAGTGGTGATTGTATCAACGGAGGAAGGGCTTGCCCGTATTCCAAGTACCTTGCGTGAAGGTTCGCTTGCGCTAGGCGCCACCAAGTGGGAAACCATCTGGCGAATTATCGTGCCAATGGCGTCTCCGGCAATAATGACCGGCCTTATTCTTGCTGTGGCACGGGCGGCAGGCGAAGTGGCGCCGTTGATGTTGGTGGGCGTGGTTAAATCTGCACCAATGCTTCCGGTTGATGGTAACTTTCCTTACTTCCACCTTGATCGCAAGTTTATGCATTTAGGATTCCATATTTATGATGTCGGCTTTCAGAGTCCAAACGTAGAGGCTTCGCGGCCATTGGTTTATGCCACATCGTTTTTACTGATTACTGTGATAGTAGGGCTCAACCTTACGGCTATCGGTGTGCGTAATCACTTACGCGAGAAATATCGTGCACTTGAGCAATAATCACTTACCAATAGAAGGGCAGCATTGATGATTTCGGTTAGTCCAAATAGCGCCAGCGAAAAATTGGATCTGGCGAATTTAACAGACGAACAGCGCGCACTCGAAATTAAGAATTTGAGTCTATACTATGGAGAAGATCGTGCGTTGCACGACATCTCGATGAGTGTCCCTAAACACGGTGTCACTGCATTCATTGGTCCATCTGGCTGTGGTAAATCGACATTACTGCGCTGCATAAACCGCATGAACGATCTGGTTGAGAGCTGCAAAGTTAAAGGCGATATTTTACTGCACGGTAAAAACATCTATGACAAGGGCGTGGATGTTGCCGCGTTACGACGCCGTATTGGTATGGTTTTCCAGCGCCCAAATCCTTTTCCAAAATCGGTGTATGAGAACGTGGTCTATGGTTTGCGTTTGCAAGGCGTTAAAGATCGCCGTGTGTTGGACGAGGCTGTTGAGCGCTCGCTGAGAGGCGCGGCACTGTGGGATGAGGTAAAAGATCGACTGAATGCGAGTGCCTTTAGCTTATCGGGTGGTCAGCAGCAGCGCTTGGTCATTGCTCGGTCGATCGCGATTGAGCCGGAAATTTTACTGTTAGATGAGCCGACCTCAGCGTTGGACCCGATTTCGACATTGACGATTGAAGAGCTCATCACCGATTTAAAGCAAAAATATACCGTCGTGATTGTCACGCACAACATGCAACAGGCGGCACGTGTGTCTGATCAGACCGCATTCTTGTATATGGGTCAGCTCATTGAATATGCCAACACCGACACGTTGTTTACCACGCCCATGGAAAAACGTACGGAAGATTACATCACTGGACGGTACGGTTAAGGAGTACAGGCATGGATAAATTAAACATGGGTAAGCACATTTCCAACAAGTTTAACGAGGAGTTGGAAGCCGTGCGTAACCGCGTATTGAGTATGGGTGGTTTAGTTGAGCAACAATTAAGCGATGCCATTACCGCGATTCAAACCGCTGATGTTGAGTTAGCTGAAAAAGTGCTGAGTAATGACCACAAGGTCAATAAACTCGAAGTCCAAATTGACGAAGAATGCGTGCACATTATTGCCAAACGACAGCCCGCCGCCAGTGACTTGCGGTTAGTTATTGCCATTATCAAGACGATTGCTGATTTAGAACGTATTGGTGATGAAGCTGAGCGCATTGCTAAAGTGGCGAAGGAGAGCTTCAGTAATGATCAACAGCAGTTACTGGTCAGCTTAGAGAATTTAGGTCATCAAATTTTGACAATGTTACGTAAGGTACTCGACGCGTTTGCCCGCATGGATCTTGATGCTGCCTATGAAGTACACCGCCAAGATGAGCAGGCGGACCGTCAGTATGAGGCACTGACACGTCAGTTGATGACTTACATGATGGAAGATTCGCGCTCAATTCCTAAAATTATGAACGTATTGTGGTCCGCGCGTTCACTGGAGCGCATGGGCGATCGTTGCCAGAATATTGCCGAATACATCATCTTTTTTGTTAAAGGAAAAGATGTGCGCCATGTCTCTCCCGAGAGCATCGAGCGCACAGTCAAAGGTGACAAGGCCCCTTAGAACAATTGCCGGGCACGGATCGTGCCCGGAATCGCTTTCATTTTTTCGAGCAGTTCGGTGCCATTGTCGGTATCGATATCCATCACCACATAACCGACGTTTTCATCTGTCTGTAGATATTGGCCTGCGACGTTAATCTCAAAATCACTTAAGATACCGTTAATCGCATTCATCATACCGGGTTGGTTTTTATGGATATGCAATAAACGACGAGCGGTTGCGTGCTGTGGTAATGAGACCTCCGGAAAATTCACCGCCGACAGCGTTGAACCGTTATCAGAGTAATGCACCAGCTTACCGGCGACTTCGATACCAATATTTTCTTGTGCCTCAACAGTCGAGCCACCAATATGCGGCGTTAGTAAGCAGTTTTCGATACCACATAACGGTGATTCAAAGGTGTCTTGGTTGCTCTGCGGTTCGACTGGGAATACGTCGATTGCGGCTCCGGCTAAATGACCGCTAGTTAATGCTTCAGCAAGCGCTTCGATGTCAACGACGGTGCCACGAGAAGCATTAATCAGCAAACTATTTGGCTTCATTTTAGCCAGTTGGGCAGAACCTATCATCCAGCGAGTTGAGGGTGTTTCTGGCACGTGCAAAGTCACCACATCGGCTTTTGCGAGTAGATCATCCAGGCGTTTGATAGAGCGCGCGTTACCCATAGGCAGTTTGGTCTCGACATCGTAATAGATAACCTGCATGCCGAGCTGCTCAGCCAATACGCTCAATTGACTACCGATATGACCATAACCGACGATACCAAGCACTTTTCCGCGCACCTCGTACGCATGGTTGGCCGACTTCAGCCAGCCTCCCTTATGCGCTTGTGCGTTTTTTTGCGGAATTCCACGCAACAACATAATGGTTTCGGCTAGCACCAATTCAGCGACGCTGCGTGTATTTGAAAACGGTGCATTGAATACGACTACGCCGTGCTTTTGTGCGGCTTTTAAGTCGACTTGATTAGTACCAATACAAAAGCATCCAACCGCGATAAGCTTCTCTGCCGCAGCGAACACTTTCTCAGTTAACTGCGTGCGCGAGCGGATACCAATCATGTGTACGTCTTTGATTTTCTCGCACAGTTCATCTTCATCGAGTGAGCCTTTGAGAATCTCGAGCTGATCATAGCCTTGTTGCTTAAGTAACTCGATGGCGCTGTCATGGACACCTTCGAGTAGTAGTACTTTAATCTTATCTTTTGCGAGTGATGTAACGGTCATTTAGTTTCCCCAAGTCAGCTCTTTAACACCCGCTGAGGTTGCCAGTAAGGCAACATCGGCAGAACGGGCTGCAAAGAGTCCGTTGGTGACAACACCGACGACATTGTTCAGTTGTTCTTCGAGTTCAACGGCATTAAGGATATCGAAGTTGTGCACATCAAGTATCCAGTTACCGTTGTCGGTGGTCACGCCTTGACGCCAAACAGGATCGCCGCCGAGTTTGACTATTTCACGCGCAACATAGGAACGTGCCATGGGAATCACCTCAACGGGCAACGGAAATGTACCCAGTCGACCGACTAATTTGCTTTCATCTGCGATGCAGACGAACTTTTTGGCAACCGCAGCGACGATTTTCTCACGTGTAAGCGCGGCACCGCCTCCTTTAATCATTTGACCGTGTTCGTCAATTTCGTCCGCGCCATCAATATAAACAGGAACCTCGGGGGCGCTGTTAAGTTCGAAAACCTCAATGCCATGTTGTTTTAATCGTTCGGTTGAGGCGTCGGAGCTTGAGACAGCGCCTTCGATATCGTCTTTGATCTTAGCCAGTTCATCAATAAAGAAGTTAACAGTAGAGCCAGTACCGACGCCGACAATAGCGCCTTTCTCGACATACTTAATGGCAGCTCGCGCGGCTTGTTGTTTTAACTTATCGGAAGCGGACATAGCGGGGTTCCCATACAGATTGTTGTGATACTTGATGGCACATCAGTATACCTATTTTGATGACTCATCGCTAAGAAAACTTAGGCTCTTGTTTAAAGCACCAATGGCGTGTCGGTGTGATCACTTCAGGTATCGCCACATCCCACGCTTGTATTGGTAATTGTTCAACATATTGCTCATCGTAGGCGATACCAATCGGTTGCAGTTGAGGTAGTCGACCGGCGCGCCAAGCGGCGAGTGTGCGGTCATAGTAACCACCGCCCATGCCTAAACGGTTACCCTGTGGATCGAACCCAACCAACGGCATAAACATACAACCAATGTCGCTAAGCGGAACCACGTTGTCGACACGCAGTTGTGGCTCTTCTATGCCATATCGGTTTTTAGTCAGTCGCGTATCGGGGGTTAACTTTAAAAATAGTAAATGACCAGGGCTAAATGGGTGTAAGACAGGCACCACGGTAGCCATGTTGGCTTGCCATAATGCCTCGATAGCCGGTGTCGTATTGAGCTCGTTGGCAAAACTTAAAAAAATGGCAGCGTATCCCGATGATTGTTGTGCGCGCTCTGCAACACGAGCGGCAACATCGTGGCTCGCTTGCCGTTGCATCGGTTCAGAAATAGCGGCTCGACGTGCTTTTAACTTGCGTCGCCATTCATCTCGGGTCATGCTTACTCCGATCTTTTTAACATGAAACAGAGCATACCTTATGAAAATGATAAAAACGATATGCCTTTTGTGTGGTTTTATCATCGCGTCCAGTGCAGTGGCGCAACAGGGACCACCGAAAGCACCTGAGCGTGATCGCGGCGAAGGTCCATATGAGCGCTTGATCTTGCGCGGAGCAACTTTGGTCACTGGCGAGGGTGCACCACCACAGGGACCGGTTGATATCGTGATCGAGAATGATCGAATCGTAAATATCGTCAGTGTCGGGCATCCCGGTGTGCCCATTAAACCCGACGGTCGCCCAGAGGCTAGATCGGGTGATAAAGAGATGGACGTTAGTGGTCATTACATCTTACCTGGGTTTGTTGATATGCACGCGCATATTGGTGGCTCAGCGGAGGGAATTCCCGCTGAATATGTACTCAAATTGTGGCTGGCGCATGGCATTACTACCATTCGTGAGCCCGGCAGTTTTAATGGCTTAGACTGGGTGAAATGGCATCAACAACGCGCAGCAGATAACCGCATTACGGCACCGCGGATCGTACCGTATGTAGGATTTGGTATGGGACGTGAAGAGCCTATCTATACGGCTGAGCAAGCTCGCGATTGGGTGCGTTATATCAAATCGCAGGGCGCAGCAGGGATTAAGTTCTTTGGCGCTTCACGACGTGTCATGGAAGCAGCACTCGACGAGGCGAACAAACAAGGTTTAGGTACCATGATGCATCATGCACAACTGAACGTGAAATCGATGAATGCATTGGATTCAGCGCGACTGGGCCTGACGTCGATGGAGCACTGGTATGGCTTACCCGAGGCATTATTTGAAGACCAAACGATTCAGAACTACCCGGCTGATTATAACTACAACGACGAGCAGAATCGTTTTGAGGAAGCCGGTCGCCTCTGGAAACAAGCAGCAGAACCGGGGTCTGAAAAATGGAATGCGGTGCGTGACGAGTTAATTGAACTCGATTTCACTATCGATCCGACGTTAACCATTTACGAGGCGTCACGAGACTTAATGCGTGAGCGTCAAGCAGTATGGCACGAAGATTACACCTTACCGCGTTTATGGGATTTCTTTGAGCCAAGCCGCTATGCACACGGTTCCTATTGGTTTGATTGGACGACGGAAGATGAAATTGCTTGGAAGCATAATTACCAAAAATGGATGACCTTCTTAAATGATTTTCACAACCACGGTGGTCGACTCACGCTGGGTTCTGATGCGGGTTACATTTACAAGATTTACGGCTTTGGCTACATCCGAGAAATGGAACTGCTGCAAGAGGCGGGGCTCAATCCGCTCGAAGTTATTTATGCGGCCTCCATGGGCGGTGCTGAAGCGCTCAACATGGATGATGATATCGGCAGTGTCGCGATTGGCAAAAAGGCGGACATGGTCATTGTAAAAGAGAATCCGTTAGCGAACTTTAAAGTGCTGTATGGTACAGGCCACTTTAAGCTTAATGAAGATAACCAGCCGATCCGCACGCAGGGCATTCGTTATACCATTAAGGACGGCATTGTTTTTGATGCGCAACAATTGCTCAAGGATGTGCGTGAGATAGTAGCCAAAGAAAAAGCCTCACGAGAATCGTGAGGCTTTAAGCAAACAAAGGGTGGTTTCCCGGTGACGCCGCCATCTGACGGTAGCCCTTGAACCCATTGGTTCAAGGCGGGGAGCAAGTGGGATCCATCGTAGGCTTCCCGGTGCGTGCCGGGCTTGCTCATGACGGGCCAGTGATCCCCTTAAGTAAAAGCATCGGCTCAGGGACATACGTCTATTAGCGTACGACCCAGGAAACCCTAAACTGTTAACGCTGCGGGCCGCGTTGAGCGCGTTGTTCGCTCATGGCTTGTTCAATCGTTGCCTGCAGCAATTGAATCTTTTCTTCAAGCTTCGCCGTTTTAGCGGCTTGCTCTTTTTGATCGTTCATCCACTCATGACACAAGTTCAGCGCTGTCATGACGGCAATTTGCTCAACATTGTGCAAATTGGTGCGTTCTTTTGTGTCATTAAGCCGTTCGTTCAACGCATCAGCCGCTTCTTGCAAAGCACTTTCTTGACCTACCGGACAGTTTACCCGATAGCTTCGGTCCAATAAAGTGATGTCCATTGTGCGACTCGCCATGATGCCGACTCCCTGCTACACATTGTGTTAAATGCATGCGCTGCATGCGTTCTGATGCTTATTATGGCATGTCTTAGCGATGTTTGTCAGCTAGCGAATTGCAAAGCCGAGTGTTAGGATGACAACACCAGATTTTAAATAGAACGATATCTATGACAGCTCGATTTAACTATGATCGCATCTCATCACTTTATGCGCAACATGATGTGACGCCGCAGCCTGCCGAAGTACAAGGGATACTGGCTGGTCTCGTGGCAACAGGTACACAGCCCGATTCACCCGATCTTGACGGGTTGCTCAGTGACCTGATTTACGACGGTCAACAACTACCTGCGGAACTTGCCAAGTTATTAAAGCAGCAGGCCACGGAAATTCAACATGCTTTGGCTGACCGTGACCTCGGCTTTCAACTGTTGTTGCCGGAAGACAATGCCCCCTTGCAAGAGCGCTTAAATGCGCTAGCGGGTTGGGTGCAATCATTTTTAGTAGGCTTTGGGGTTAACCAAGCGAATATCGCGGCCACCAGCGGTGACTTGCGTGAGGCGCTCGATGACATGATCGAGATCGCCAAGCTGGAGTTTGAAGTTGATGACTCAGAAGAGTCCGAGCGCGCTTACTTTGAAATCGTAGAATATTTACGTGTATCAGCGATGATGTGTTTTACAGAACTCGGTGCACGTGAGCTAGCTCAATCTAAACCCGATTCAAAAACGTTACATTAAGTACAGACTTCATAGGAGCGGCTATGCAACCGGTTATTCCTCAAGATGAGTTTTTACAGCGTCGTGAACGAGTATTATCTCGTATGCCTCAAAACACCGTCGCAATTGTATCGGGACACAGTGAGCTGACGCGTAGCAACGATACAGAGTACCCGTTTCGGCAGAACAGCTACTTTCATTATCTGACTGGGTTTAACGAGCCGGATGCCGTGTTGGTACTGAGTAAAATTGAGGGACAGCCAAGAAGTCTTCTTTTTTGTCAAAATAAAGATCCAGAGGCCGAGGTCTGGCATGGGCTTCGGTTAGGTTTCCACAATGCGGTGCATGCGTTGGCGGTCGACGAGGGTCGAGATATTGATAGTTTCGAGGATGATGTCAGCGAACTGCTCAATGGTGCGAGCAGTGTGCTTGTGTTAATGGGTGAAGACAGTGTGCTTGAAGCACAAGTGCGCGATGCCATTGATTTTCTTCGTGCCAATGAACGCAAAGGGTACGTTGCTCCGCACCGTATTGAGGATTTACGTCCGACATTGGATGCTATGCGGCAATTTAAGTCGACTCAGGAGCTTGCAGTGATGCGTGAAGCTGCGCGTATTAGTAGTGATGCGTTTAAGCGCATCATGAAGTTCTGCAAACCCGGCGCCATGGAATACCAACTTGAAGCAGAATTGCAGCATGAGTTTGCGATGCAAGGCGCGCCAGCACCTGCCTATGGCATTATCTGTGGCGGTGGTGCTAATGCTTGCATTTTGCATTACACCGACAACCGTGACGTTCTACATGACGGAGATTTAGTACTGGTCGATGCGGGGGCAGAGTATCAGGGCTATGCTGCGGATATTACGCGTACGTTTCCGGTTAACGGCCGCTTCTCTGAAGAACAAGCGATGATTTACAATATCGTGTTAAAAGCACAACAAGCGGCATTTGCGCACATTAAGCCTGGTGACACACTCAAGGCGGCCACCGAAGCGGCGGCAAAAGTCATTAATGATGAGCTGACTTTATTGGAAATATTGTCAGGTGATGCCGAAGAGAACTTTGCCAACAACCGTTGGAAGAAATTCTTTATTCATGGGCTGGGTCACTGGCTAGGATTAGACGTTCATGATGTGGGTCGCTATAAGTCGACCGATGGCGAGCCGCTTACATTCCAACCCGGTATGGTGCTAACGGTCGAACCGGGCATTTATATTTCACGTGAATCAGGCGTCGATGAACGCTGGCGCGGCATCGGCGTGCGAATCGAAGACGATTTAATTGTGACAGAGGACGGCTTTGAAAACATGACTCAAGCCGTACCAAAAACTATTGAAGAGATAGAGTCTTGGATGCAAAACAAATAACAGCTGACGTTGTCATTGCCGGCGGTAGTTTGGTCGGCGCTTTGACCGGTGTGATGCTGGCGCGACAACGTCCAGATTGGCAGGTCGTGGTGTGCGAACCGCGCTTAGAGGGGCCACCTAACGATAAGCGTATTATTGCTCTTGCAGCTGCTTCGGCTGCGCGACTACAACGGCTTGGCGTATTGGGCGAGCTGACCGATGCCACGCCCATTCGACATATCCATATTAGCGATAAGGGCTACTTAGGGGCGACAGAAATCCATGCAGAGCAAGAGCAGGTAGACGCATTAGGCTATGTCGTATCCGCCGCAGAGCTCGTTAATCGCTTTTATTTAGCCTGTCAGCAACTGGATAACGTCACCTGGTTAGCGGGAGAGTCAGTTGAACAGCTGCATCACGAGACCGACAAAGTGCAGGTTGAAACCGTAAGCGGTGCAGTCATCGATGCTCAGCTCGTGATTGGTGCGGACGGACAGAACTCAAAGATCCGCTCGTTATGCCAGTTACCTTGGCAGGTTGAGGATTACCAACAAATTGGCTGTATCAGTACCGTTAAACTCGATCGTGATTTGCAAGGCTGGGCGTACGAACGCTTTACCGAGTTTGGTCCCATGGCACTTCTGCCCATGGCAAACCAACAGGCATCGCTCGTCTGGACCTTCAATCCGGAACAGGCCGAGACCGCGAAACAATGGAGTAGCGCGGAATTTTTGACCCGCTGTCAGCGCGCGTTTGGCTACCGCGCAGGGCGCCTTACAGCCCGTTCAGAGCCGGTGTTCTATCCACTACAACTTAAAAAGGCATTGCGCTCGACCTATCACCGAACAGTGATTATCGGCAATGCATCGCACGCATTGCACCCAATCGCGGGTCAGGGCTTTAATCTGGGTTTACGTGATGTGGAATGCCTTGTGCAAGTGCTCACAGAGGCAGTTGATCCGGGAGCATTTGCCGTGCTTGATGCTTATCAGCAGTCACGCACGCGGGATTATGACGCCATCATCAACTTGACGGACGGCTTAGTGCGGGGTTTCTCAAATAATAATCGCTTGATGGTGGTGCCACGCAACTTAGCTTTAATGACGTTACAGCACTGCGCACCGTTACGTAGTCGCTTTGCACGACTTACCATGGGAATGAAGTCATGAATTACGATGTGATTGTCATCGGTGGCGGCATGATCGGGCTCACCATGGCGCTAGGACTAAAGCAACAGGGTCGCTCCGTGATGGTGATTGAGCAGCATGAGCAGCCCGCATTACCCAATGAGTTAGAATTGCGTGTTAGCGCACTTAATCATCGTAGCCGAGCGTTACTCGATGAGTTAGGTGTCTGGCCGTTGGTCAGTGCTTTTCGCGTCGGTCCCTATACCGATATGCATGTATGGGATAAAGACAGCCCGGCCGACATTCATTTTTCAGCAACCGAGGCTAATGCCGAAGACTTAGGCGCGATTACAGAAAACCGAGCGCTCGAGCACTTTTTGTGGCAACGCGCAGAAGCCGCCGGTGTTGTGATTGCGAAAACCGCACAATGGCGCTTGCGTGACAGTGGTAGCGCACATCAGCCTGCAGAAATTGAGTACGGAGCGCAACAACGCGCGCAAGCTCATTTGGTTATTGGCGCTGACGGCGGACGCTCGCGATTGCGACAACAAGCGGGTTTATCGGTGCGATTTTGGGATTACGAGCAAGTGGGCGTAGTTGCGAACCTCCGTATGGAGAAACTGCACAACGGTGTTGCACGCCAAGTGTTTTTACCCACGGGGCCATTAGCCTTACTGCCAACTCCTGATGCCGATGTCGTATCTATTGTGTGGAGTATGGATAGCTCACTGGCGCAGGCGCGCTTAGCGAATAAGGCACAGCTGGCGCAGTTTGTAACCGCCGAAAGTGGACGGTGCCTAGGCGAAGCTGAGCTGATTTCTGATGTGAAAGGCTTTCCTCTACGTATGCAATATGCACAACAGTGGCATGCGCAACGCGTCGTGTTGGTAGGTGATGCCGCGCACACCATTCACCCCCTTGCGGGACAAGGCGCTAATTTAGGGTTTGCGGACTGCGTTTGCCTATTAGAGAACTTAAAGCAGCGTGAGCTAGCGGACCTGAATAGCCTGACCCGTAGCCTTGGGCGTTATCAACGCGAGCGCAAAGCCGATACACAAACGATGATCGCAGCGATGGAGCTGTTTAAACGAGGTTTTGGTACGTCGAATCCGTTAATCAAAGCGGTTCGCTCGCTTGGGTTTCTCGCCGCAGAGCGAATCACGCCGCTCAAACAAAAGTTAGCAGAGGTCGCGCTCGGCCGCTAAGCGCCGAGTTAAATCCGAGCGCTTAGGTACTCGGCAAGCTGTTTTGCTGCGGATGACGCACGGCTATCCAAACGTAATACGATATTAATATCGCCTGGTGAAGGTAATCGTTCCTTCAACTGTGGACTACTGATTAAGCTTTGGCTATCCGGAATGGTACTTTTGGCGAGTACCGTAACGCCTAAGTTACTGTTTAGGGCGGCGGTTAAGCCGGAGTAGTCTGAGTTCGTATAGCTAATGCGATAATCGATGCGCGCACGTTGCAACGCTTGTTCAGCCCGTTTGCGATAGATACAGCCTTCCGGTGCAACGACCAATGGTAGCGGGCGTTGCTCAAATGCAGCGGGTGTGCCGACCCAGACTAAGGCATCGTTTTGTAACAGCATGTCGTTGGGGTTACGTTGCTCCCTGAGCGCCAAAATCATATCAAAACGCTCACCTAAACCCGCAAAGAGATCCTTGCTCAATGCCGAGGTGACCTGCAATGCGATTTGTGGATAAACCTGCGCGAACTGGCCCAGCACGTTGGGTAACAAGCTCGACGCGAATTCGCTGGTAATCCCCAGCCGGATATCACCGGATACCGCTTGCGGCTGAAACTGCGCAAGCAGTTGCTCATGTAAACTGATAATACGTTGCGCATAATCGTAAACGCGCTCGCCATCGGGGGTGAGCGATAAGCGTTGCCCTTGGCGCTGCAATAATTCAGCACCTAATTGTTGCTCCAGTTTTTTGATTTGGATCGAGATGGCCGGTTGTGAGCGACCTAAACGTTCGCCGGCGGCGGTAATGCCTCCAAACTCAATCACTGCAACGAAACTGCGCAGGGCATCCGTGGATAAATGTTTCATAAATTAAATGCTTAAATAGTTAACGTTTCGGGTATTTAAAAAATAAATGCAATTATAAGCATTATTGATTTTAAACTTAAGTGCAAGACGCCTATAATTTGCGCCCATATTACTGGCTAAATTTAAAGCAAAAGGATGTCTTATGGGCAGCAGAACTCCGCTCTATGATGCGCACGTTGAAGCCGGCGCAAAAATGGTCGATTTTCACGGTTGGGATATGCCGTTGAACTATGGCTCACAAATTGAAGAGCACCACGCCGTTCGCCGTTCTTGCGGCATGTTCGACGTGTCGCACATGACCATTGTTGATGTAGCGGGGCAGCAAGCCCAAGCGTTCTTACGCTACTTATTAGTCAACGACGTTGCTAAATTAAAAACCGAAGGCAAGGCGCAGTACACCAGCATGCTGAACGAGCAGGGCGGCGTCATTGATGACCTGATTGTTTATCACTTTAGCGACACCTCTTACCGTTTAGTGGTTAACTCAGCGACTCGCGAACGTGACCTCGGTTGGATCGAAAAAGTCGCTGCTGACTTTGATGTCACCATTAACGAACGTGACGACATGGCGATGATCGCCGTGCAAGGCCCCGAGTCAGAAGCTAAGTTAAAAGCTGTGTTGAGCAGCGAAGACTTCGCAACCATCGAAGGCATGAAGCCTTTCTTGGGTAAGCAAGTGGGCGATTTATTCATCGCAACCACGGGCTACACAGGCGAAAAAGGTTACGAAATCATCGTGCCTGCTGACCAAGTCAATGATTTGTGGAAGCAACTACTCGCTGCTGACGTGGCCCCTTGTGGTTTAGGTGCGCGCGATACGTTGCGTTTAGAAGCCGGTATGAACCTTTACGGACAAGACATGGATGAGTCGGTCACCCCACTTGAGTCAAATATGGGCTGGAGTGTTGCATTTGAACCGACTGACCGCGACTTTATTGGTCGCCAAGCGCTCGAACAGCAAAAACAAGCCGGTCACCACAAACTGGTTGGCTTGGTGATGGAAGACAAAGGTGTCCTGCGCCACGGTCTGAAAGTGATCGTTGATGGTGGCGAGGGTGTCATCACTTCTGGTACATTCTCACCATCACTTGGTTTTTCAATCGCAATGGCACGCGTGCCTGCGAACGTGGGTGATACCGCACAAGTTGAGATGCGCAAAAAACAGGTCACTGTGAAGGTTGTGAAACCTGCATTCGTGCGAAACGGTCAATCTGTTTTATAATAGCGTCAGAATTTAGTTAAATAGTCAGACAACCTGCCAGCGGCAGTTGGATTGAGAAGGATAGAGTTATGAGCAACATTCCAGCGGATCTTAAATATGCGTCAACTCACGAGTGGGTACGTGACGAAGGCGATGGCACTTTCACTATCGGTATCACCGAGCACGCGCAAGACCTTTTGGGCGACATGGTGTTTGTTGAGTTACCCGAAGTGGGTGACAAAGTGTCAGTCGGCGATGACGTAGCGGTTGCGGAGTCTGTTAAAGCAGCTTCAGACATCTACGCACCGATTAGCGGTGAAGTTATCGCGATTAATGAAGACCTTGAAGACGCGCCAGAAAACGTCAACAACGACCCGTATGGTGACGGTTGGTTGTTCCGCATTAAAGCGGAAGACAGCGGTGAGCTAGGTAACTTGCTCGACGCCGACGCGTATGAAGCGTCTATCGACGAAGATTAAGCGTTAATGTAACGCCACAAGGAAAGTGAAGGACCCCGGCATGCTCCGGGGTTCCGTGTTTTTTTGCACTGTTCGATTCCCAATTTGTACGAGGCCGAGGTAAATGACCAGTACTACCCTTACGCAGTTAGAACATCACGATGAATTTATTGGCCGTCACATCGGTCCCAGTCATGATGAGCAGCAAGCCATGCTCAAAGAGCTTGGCGTAGATACTTTAGAAGCGTTGACCAAAGATACGGTTCCAGGCTCTATTTTACGCGACCCCTTTTTAAAAGTCGGCGAGCCTAAAACTGAGCGTGAAGCATTGGCTGAACTCAAAGCCATTGCGAAAAAGAACCAGATCTTTACCTCGTACATTGGTATGGGTTACTACGATACGGTAACGCCCAACGTTATTTTGCGTAACGTATTAGAAAACCCAGGTTGGTATACCGCATACACGCCTTACCAGCCCGAAATCGCACAAGGTCGTTTAGAAGCCTTATTGAACTTCCAACAAATGACCATGGACTTAACCGGTTTAGATCTTGCGAGTGCCTCATTGCTTGATGAAGCCACGGCAGCTGCCGAAGCAATGGCGATGGCGAAGCGAGTATCGAAAAACAAAAAATCAAACGCGTTTTACATTGCGGACAACGTGTACACGCAAACCATCGACGTGGTGAAAACTCGCGCTGAATACTTTGGCTTTGACATTATTGTCGGCCCGGCGCGCGAAGCATCTGACCACGATGTGTTTGGTGCGTTATTGCAGTACCCCGACAAAACCGGCGAACTGCACAACATTGAACAGCTGATTGGCGAGCTACAAGAGAAGAAAGCGATTGTTTCGGTGGCTTCCGATCTGATGAGCTTGTTGATGCTGAAATCTCCGGGAGAAATGGGTGCGGATATCGTATTTGGTAACGCACAACGCTTTGGTGTACCAATGGGCTATGGTGGTCCACACGCCGCATTCTTTGCAACTCGTGATAAGTTCAAACGTTCACTGCCCGGCCGTATCATTGGTGTGTCTAAAGATTCACGTGGTCGCCCTGCGTTGCGTATGGCAATGCAAACTCGCGAACAGCATATTCGTCGCGAGAAGGCTAACTCGAACATCTGTACCGCGCAGGTATTACTGGCCAACATGGCATCGTTTTACGCGGTGTATCATGGCCCACAAGGCTTGCGTCGCATTGCTAACCGTATCCACCGATTAACCGATATCGTGGCGCTGGGCATGCAAGATAAAGGCGTGCAAATCACCAACGCACATTGGTTTGATACGCTGACTTTTGAGATGAAAGAGAACGCGACCGACGTGTTGGCGCGCGCTAAAGCGGCTGGCATTAACCTGCGTAATGACGGTGAAGCCGTGTTTGGTATCAGCATGGACGAAGCCAAAACACGTGCAGACGTTGAAGTTCTATTTAACGTCTTGTTCGGTGATGACCATGGTCTGGATGTTGAAGTCCTCGATAGCCGCGTAGCGAGCAAAGAAGTCGAATCAATTCCAGCGCAATTGGTACGCGAATCGGACTACCTAACGCACCCCGTATTTAACGAGTATCACTCAGAAACCGAGATGCTGCGTTACATCAAAAAGCTGGAAAACAAAGATTTAGCATTGAACCACTCAATGATCTCTTTGGGTTCATGCACCATGAAGCTGAACGCCACCGCTGAGATGATCCCAGTGACTTGGCCTGAGTTTGCTCAGTTGCACCCATTCTGCCCTGTCGAGCAAGCGCAAGGCTACGCAGAAATGATTTCATCATTGTCTGAGTGGTTGGTTGATATCACCGGTTACGATGCGCTTTCAATGCAACCGAACTCAGGAGCGCAGGGCGAGTATGCTGGCTTATTGGCGATTCAGAAATACCACGAAAGCCGTGGTGAAGGTCACCGTAATATCTGCTTGATCCCAAGCTCAGCGCACGGTACCAACCCGGCTTCAGCACAGATGATGAACATGAAAGTGGTCGTGGTTGATTGCGATAAAAACGGTAACGTGGATATGGCAGACCTGAAAGCTAAAGCCGAAGAGGCGGGCGATCACCTGTCATGCATCATGGTGACCTACCCATCGACACACGGTGTGTATGAAGAAGGCATCCGCGAAATTTGTGAGCTAGTTCACGAGTTTGGTGGCCAAGTTTACATGGACGGTGCCAACATGAACGCGCAGGTGGGTGTTACTTCTCCAGGCTATATTGGCTCGGATGTATCGCACTTGAACCTACATAAGACCTTCTGTATCCCACACGGTGGTGGCGGTCCAGGTATGGGTCCGATTGGCGTGAAAGAGCACTTAAAACCGTTCTTGCCAAACCACAGCATCATCAACTTGAAGACCACTGAGTTGGGTAATGGCGCGGTATCAGCAGCACCTTATGGTAGTGCAAGCATTTTGCCTATTTCGTGGATGTACATCGCGATGATGGGCGGTCGTGGTTTACGTGAAGCGTCAGAAACTGCGATTCTGAATGCTAACTACGTTGCCGAGAAACTCAGCAAGCACTTCAAGATCTTGTACCGTGGCCGTAACAACCGCGTTGCGCACGAATGCATCATCGACTTGCGTCAAATGAAAGAAGACGCGGGTATTGCCGAGATTGATGTGGCTAAGCGTTTGCAGGATTACGGCTTCCACTCACCAACGATGAGCTTCCCAGTTGCGGGCACCATCATGGTTGAGCCAACGGAATCTGAATCTAAAGCGGAACTCGATCGCTTTATTGAAGCGTTGGTTTGCATCAAGCAAGAAGCCGACAAAATCGCCGCAGGCGAATGGCCGCAAGACAACAACCCGTTGGTTAATGCACCGCACACGCTCGCCGACATCACCGATGCTGAGTGGGATCGTCCATACGACCGTCACACCGCAACCTATCCGGTTGACGCGGTAAGCTACGACAAGTTCTGGCCAACCGTAAATCGTATTGATGACGTATATGGCGACCGTAACCTGATGTGCTCGTGCCCGAGTATTGAAGAATATCGGTAAGTTGATGGGTTAGTTGTTCCCATAGTCGCAAAAAGCGAACCTCCGGGTTCGCTTTTTTTATGCCTGACGCAGAGCTTTGCATAAACCTTACCGAGCCTTTACAGAAGCGGTTGGCGGAATCGCGTATGCTACGCGCGGTTCAATTAAGCGGAGATAATAATGAAATACGTATGGCTTGGTATGGTGTCGCTATTGATGTCGGCGTGTAGTTCTATTCCAACGCATAGCCCAGCGCATTTGGTGGGTCAGGTAGAGACTGGTAAGGCGTCTTATTATGCGATGAAGTATCAATTTCGCACCACCGCCAGTGGCGAGCGTTACAGCCATTTTGACGATACCGCAGCACATAAAACCTTGCCGTTCGGCACCTTGGTGCGTGTGACCAATCTCGCCAATGGTGAGTCGGTGGTGGTGAAAATCAATGACCGGGGTCCGTTTATCAAAGGGCGTATTATTGATCTTTCCCGTTCCGCTTTTGACGAAATTGCCGACCTCGATGTCGGTATCATTGATGTAAAAATGCAAGTGATTACTGACTAACTAAAGCACATGCCAGGGCTCTGCGCGTAATACGTCGCGGAGCTCTTCCTCATAGCTCGGTTTAAGATGTGTTATCCAGACGTTGCGTGGCGGCTTTTCGAGTCGCTCTAATAAGCGGCTGACTAATGACGGTGTCATGTGTTGGGTTTTGACCGCAACTTCCTCCAGTCTGTCTGGGAACGAACATTCCACCATCAGTGTGCTAATGGGCGGTAATTCATTGAGCGTTGAGACAAGGGCGTCGGTCACGATGCAGTCGGCACAAAAAACAAAATGTGAGTGTTCACTGACTTTGGGTTGTTGCACTGCGTACCCAATGGTGGGTATGGCGTGTGGCACTTCGAACGCGGTGAGCGTCATGCCTTGATGCTCAATGACTTGGCCTGGCTTAATCTCCACCAACTCGAGCATGGACGTGCCGTTATCTTGCACCTGAGTAAAGTCGGGCCAAATATCATTATTAAAAATATGCTGTTTAAGGCGCGCTAAGCTATGGGCGAGGCCATACACTTTGAGCGGTAAACGACTTTGGTCAAATAGGTTACTGACGAAAGTTGGCAGAGCAGCGATATGGTCCATGTGGGCATGGGTCAAAAAAATATGGCGAATGGCTTTCATTTCGCTGAGTTGTAGCGACGATAAGCCGGTTCCGGCATCAATGAGCGTTTCACCGTTTAATTGGATGCAGGTCGACCCTTTTTGCGGGTTACCGCTGAGCCCACCACTACTGCCTAGCACTCGAAACATTGCACACCTGTTATAAAAAGAGGACACTTATCGTTACAACTATAGTATCGATTTAATTGCCAGTTCGAAATAGGATTCGTTAGGATTATTCCAGACAACTCGAAGGAGAATGAGATGATAAAAACAACAACTGCAACCATCCAGGGTCATGAAGTAGAACAGTATCTCGATATTGTGGTAGGTGAGGCGATCCTAGGTGCCAATGTATTCAAAGATATTTTTGGTGCGGTACGCGACATCGTCGGCGGACGCGCTGGCGCTTATGAACGTGAGATGACCCGGGCGCGTGAAATTGCGTTTGCAGAGGTTGAAGAAAAAGCCAAGTTATTAGGCGCTGATGCGGTGATTGGCATTGATATCGACTATGAAGTGGTTGGTCAAAAAGGTGCTATGATGATGGTCAGCGTCAGCGGTACCGCCGTTAAACTTAAAAAATAAGGAGCAACAGTGCAGACATCAACACCCGATCACACGTCCGCAAAACAAGCGATGACGCCACAACTTGTGGTGGTATCGATTTTTTGGCTGGGCTTACTGTTGGTGGCAAGCTGGGTTAAACCCGATTACAGCCACATGAGCCAATACATCAGCGAAATTAATGCCACCGGCACAACGGCAGCCGGCGTTCTAGGCTGGGTGGGCTTTGTACCCTTTGCGATTGTGGTGTTAAGTTTCTTGGTGTCTGCGCGTAGCCGAGTACGTGTTGAGGGTATCAGTGCACTCGGCTACGCATTACTGTTCTTTTACCCCTTTGCTTATTTGGGCGCAGCGCTTGCGCCTTGCGATGCGGGTTGTCCGATTGACGGTTCGGCATCGCAGACGATTCACAATTGGATCGGTATTCTAAGTTACTTGGGCTTTGCCGCCGGTACGTTGTTGCTCGCCTTTACCCCTCGCGCGCATTGGGTGTTGCGAATTGTCTTTGTGTTATTGGCGATCATTATCGGGTTAGGCTTTTTCATCATGCCAACCGAAAATCTCGAACCGGTTCGAGGCGCAATTCAACGGTACCTCGAAATTGCCCAGTTAGCTGTATTCTGGCTACTACTTGGAATCACCGGTAAACACTCCTCAAACGAATAGAGGGCAGTATGGCACGCACACAAATACGTTTATCGGTCGAAGGAATGAACTGTGGCTCCTGTGCGAGTCGCGTTGATAAAGCGTTAAATAGTGTCAAAGGTATTGAGGATGTAAGTGTTAACTTAGCGTCTGATGCCGCAGAAATGACGCTAGTCACCGCATCAAAAGAGGATGCGATTCAGGCGATAAGGGACGCAGGTTATGACGCCCATGCAATTGTCGATCGCGAGGCGGAAATGGCGCGACAAGAGCAGCAAAAGGCGAACGAATTTAAACAATTAAAGCGCGACCTGATCATCGCAGTGCTGTTTACCTTGCCCGTTTTTGTTATTGCAATGGGCAGCCATTTGATCCCAGCATTTGGCGAGTGGGTTGACTCCAGCTTAGGCCAAACCACCAATTTTTGGATACAAATGCTGCTGACAACAGTGGTGTTGGCATGGCCTGGGCGTCGCTTTTATCAAATAGGTATTCCTGCGCTACTGCGTCGTGCGCCTGATATGAATTCACTTGTCGTGCTAGGTGCGACGGCTGCGTGGGGATATTCGGTTGTCGCCACGCTCATGCCACAGTGGCTTCCTGCGCATGCGGTGAATGTCTATTTCGAAGCCTCCGCAGTGATAGTAACGTTGATTTTGGCTGGTCGCTTTCTAGAAGCGCGAGCGAAAAGTCACACGTCCGATGCGATTAAACGCTTATTGAACTTACAAAGCAAAACGGCGCGTCGTGTCAGTGACGACGACAGTAGCGAGACTGTTGATATTAAGTCACTGAGTAAAGGCGATATTATCGAAGTACGTCCGGGCGAGCAGGTGCCTGTCGATGGCACCATCGTGAGTGGCGACAGTTATGTGAATGAGTCGATGATTACCGGCGAGGCCGAGCCTGTCGCGAAAGAAACCGGCGACAAGGTGGTTGGCGGCACCATTAATCAGCAGGGAAGTTTCCGCTTTAAAGCAACTGCGATAGGCGAAACTACGGTGCTGGCGCAAATTATCCGCATGGTTGAACAAGCACAAGGCGCGAAGCTACCTATTCAAGATACCGTTAACCGCATCACGCTGTGGTTTGTCCCAGCGGTTATGGCGGCGGCGGCATTAACCTTTTTGGTGTGGTTCTTTGCTAAAGGCGACAATGCGCTCACGTTTGCCTTAATTAACGCAGTAGCGGTACTCATTATTGCCTGCCCTTGTGCTATGGGGCTTGCTACACCGACTTCGATCATGGTTGGCACCGGGCGAGGTGCCGATGAGGGCGTATTGTTTCGACAAGGCAGTGCGTTACAGCAAATTGAGAACGCGCGTATTGTAGTATTTGATAAGACTGGAACGCTGACCGCGGGTCACCCCGAGGTGGTGAGCTGGGAGGCAATACAAGCCGATAATGATGCGTTAATGCTAGCGGCGAGTCTAGAGCAACGCTCAGAGCACCCAACGGCTCAGGCGCTGGTTAATTACGCTGAAGAACAAAGCAAGCAGTTGATCCAACCGAATAACTTTAATGCTCTAGCAGGCCTTGGTGTTGAGGGCGAGGTTGATGATCGAGCGCTATTAGTCGGCTCACGTACCTTAATGGACGAGCAGTCTATTGCAGTTGACAACGCGCAGAAACAGACTCAAACCATCGAGCGCAATGGTCAAACGCCCCTTTATGTAGCCATTGATGGCCAGCTAGCCGCGGTGTTCTCGGTCGCTGATCCTATTCGACCTTCGGCCAAGACTTTGATTGAACATTTAGCGGAACAGAACATACGTACCGCGATGGTCACCGGCGATGCCGAGGCGACCGCACAAAAAGTAGCAAAAGAACTTGGTATCAGTGACGTGGTGGCCGGTGTTAAGCCCGATGGCAAAGTGGCTGCGGTGGAAAAGCTGCAAGCTCAGCACGGTAAGCTCATTTTTGTCGGTGACGGTATTAATGATGCGCCCGCACTGGCGGCTGCGGACATCGGTATTGCCGTTGGAACAGGTACAGACGTGGCGATCGAAAGTGCTGATGTAGTGATGATGTCAGATGACTTGAATGGAGTGCGTAATGCATTCAGTCTATCGCGTCAGACCATGCGCAATATCCGCCAAAATTTATTTTGGGCGTTCGCCTACAATACGGCGTTGATTCCAGTGGCGGCAGGCTTATTGTACCCGTTTTGGGGCATTACGCTGTCACCAATGCTAGCCGCAGGCGCTATGGCGCTCTCAAGTGTTTTTGTGATCTCTAATGCGTTACGTCTTAAACGTATTACTTTGTAAGGAGCCTCAGTGAAGTTAGGCGTTTTTGATAGCGGGGTGGGCGGTTTGACTGTTGCCCGCTCATTGCAACGGAGTCGTTATTTTTCCGAATTACTCTATTTTGGAGACACGGCGCGCGTACCCTACGGTAGTAAGGATAGTAATACCGTGACTCGCTACGCACTCGAAGCGGTCGAGTTTTTTAACGGTACCGATGTCGATGCCTTAATCGTTGCCTGTAATACGGTCAGTGTAGTGGCGCTGGAAACCATGCAGAAGTTTTCTAATAAACCGGTGTATGGGGTGTTAGAGCCGGGCGTGATGGCGCTTGAACAAGCAACCGAAGTAGACCATGAAAGCCAGGTACTGGTGATTGCAACACGCTCGACGATTCAATCCGGCGAATACCAACGGCGTATAAAGCAGCTTGGTTTTGAGCATGCCACGGCGATGGCGACGCCTTTGTTTGTGCCGATTGTCGAGGAGGAACTTTACGACGGCGCGATTTTACATGCCACCTTTGAGCATTACTTTAGCGCGCTAGAGCGGCCAGACGTTGTGCTGTTAGGATGTACTCACTTTCCACTGATTAGCGATGCGATCAGTGAATATTTCAGTGGCGCAAAAACGATCCATTCGGGCGAAGCAATGGTACAGTGGTTAAGTCAGCATTTAGAACTAAAACGTCAGTTTGACGAAACACCGATAACCATCCACGCTTCAGAAAATGTCGAAGCGGTGCGTCGGGTGGCAAAACGGTGGCAACTTAACTTATAAGGAAGAGCCATGTTTGAAGCGTACAATGGAACCTTTATTGCCCTTGCAGTGATATTGGCAACGGTCCTACTACAATGGTTGATTGCCAGTGGTAGGAAAGCAAAAGAAGACGGTGCAATTCCAGGCAAGCCGCCTCAGCAACAAGGCCATGAGAGTTTTACCTTTAGAGCGTGGCGCACGCACCAAAACAGCATCGAAAACTTAAGTGTCATGTTAGGCACGGTATTTTTAGCCGTACTAAGTGGCGCCAACCCGTTTTGGACCGCTTTACTGACGGGCTTTTTTGCGGTCGCGCGTATTCTTCACATGATTCTTTATTATGTGATAGCGACAAACAAAAATCCGAGTCCGCGTAGCTACTTTTTTATGTTGGGTTGGTTAGCTAACGTGGCTCTATTAGTGTTTACGCTTGTTCACTTAGTGACGAAGTAAGGCTAAAGCGGTTTCTTATCCGGGCTCACGAACGTACGTCTGGCTGTTGGTGAGTCCAGTGTCTCTGGCTTATAGTGCTGTGCGAGTACGGCTTTTAAGTCGTTGACTAAGTCAGCGTTCTGTTGTTTAAACTCTGTGAAGTCAGAGCAGGGTTGCTCGCTTAAACGTTGGCTCATAATACGTAGTGTCGCGACCGTTAAGGTATGATGATAGCGTTCGTTCAATGACATGATATGTTGGTTGGCACGCAACGTGGCGACCACCTCGGCAAGTGCGATCGGCCAAGGTGCACGTTTTAAATGTATCCATGCCAAACGCAAGTGCCAACTGTGATCGGTACTATCTCGAGAAAACTCGCCTTGTTTAATTGCGTTAAGAAACGCCTCGTCTGATAGCGTACAGTTATCCATAACTCTTAAGTTCTAAAAAATTTAATCTATTGTGCATCAGATACTGGTTTCTTGTCGAATAAGTTCATCTATTATTATAGGAGATTAACCGCATCTGGTCAGTCCTGTTTTTTGAGTGTGTGTTTCGTTCAACCTAACCGCTGGATTTTCTGCTATCATCTCGGCAGTCAATTTATCTTGGTTTAGGAGTCCGAGCGCATGTCTGACGAACAAAAACGTCCTTTGTATATTCCCTATGCTGGACCATCGTTGTTAGAAACACCGTTGCTGAATAAAGGCAGCGCGTTTAGTAAAGAAGAGCGAGCGGCATTTAACTTAACGGGCTTGTTACCGCCCCGTTATGAATCCATTGAAGAACAGGCCGAACGTGCCTATATGCAGTATAAAAGCTTTGAGACTCCACTCAATAAGCATATCTATTTGCGCGCCATTCAAGATAACAACGAAACCTTGTTTTATCGCTTGCTGACCGATCATTTAGAAGAAATGATGCCGATTATTTATACTCCTACAGTAGGCGATGCGTGCGAAAAATTCTCTGATATTTATCGCAGTTCACGAGGCTTGTTTATCTCCTATTCCGAGCGCGATCAGCTCGACGATATTTTACGCAATGCGACCAAGCAAAAAGTTAAAGTTATCGTGGTCACCGACGGTGAACGTATTCTTGGTTTGGGTGACCAAGGCATCGGTGGGATGGGCATCCCCATTGGTAAACTGTCGCTTTACACTGCCTGCGGCGGCATCAGTCCAGCGTATACGCTGCCCGTGATGCTTGATGTCGGCACGAATAATGAAAAATTGCTGAATGACCCGATGTATATGGGCGCACGTCACAAACGCATCAATCAAGAGCAGTATGATGAGTTCTTAGAGAAGTTCATCAAGGCAGTAACACGGCGTTGGCCGGGCGTCATGTTGCAGTTTGAGGACTTCGCCCAGCCTAATGCAATGCCGTTGCTTCGCCGCTATCGTGATGAAGTGTGTTGTTTCAACGATGATATTCAAGGCACTGCGTCTGTCACAGTCGGTACGTTGCTCGCTGCGTGTCGTCAGAAAGGCAAAAAGCTGAGTGAGCAGAAAGTCGTGTTTGTTGGCGCAGGGTCGGCCGGTTGTGGTATCGCTGAACAAGTGATGATTCAGATGGTTGCTGAAGGGCTGAGCGAAGAACAAGCTAAAAAGCAGATTTTCATGGTCGACCGCTATGGCTTAGTAGTCGATAGCATGAGTGACCTACGTGACTTCCAGCAGGCGTTAGCGCAACCGATTGATAGCCTAAAAGACTGGCAATACAGTGGCGACTATCCGTCGCTGTTGGATGTGATTCATTGTGCTGAACCGGATGTATTGATTGGTGTTTCGGGTCAGGCGGGGTTATTCACTGAACAAGTAATTACCACGATGGCACGTTACGTGGAGCAGCCGATTATTTTCCCACTATCGAACCCGTCTAAACACGTTGAAGCGCATCCCCACGACGTAATTAAGTGGACGCAGGGCAAAGCGATTGTCGCAACCGGCAGTCCATTCGGCGAAGTTGAGTGGGAAGGTACCACGTATCCGATAGCGCAGTGTAATAACAGCTACATCTTTCCGGGCATCGGTTTAGGTGTTATCGCGGTGAAGGCGACACGTGTCAGTGATGAGATGTTCCGAGTGGCCAGCAAGACGCTGGCGAAAGCCTCGCCGAGCGCCAACGGTAAGAATAAGAACTTATTACCCGGTTTTACCGAGCTGGCTCAATTGAGTAAAGACATTGCCTTTGCGGTTGCGAAAGTGGCACAAGAAGAGGGCGTTGCGCTTGAAATCGACGATGAGGTACTCAAGCAACGTATTGAGAAAAACTTCTGGTCACCTGAGTACCGTCGTTACAAGCGCGTCAGCATTTAAGCTGACGCCTCGATGGCATGAACTAAATCGGCGAGTAAATCTTCTTTTCGCTCAATGCCAACAGACAGCCTGAGTAAGTCGTCGGGTACAGGCGTGCCCGACCCTTCAATACTGGCACGATGCTCAATGAGGCTCTCGACGCCGCCAAGCGAGGTGGCGCGGTGCCATAGCCGTGTTTTGGCAGCAGTGCCGACCGCTTGGTGCTCGCCCCCGACTAATCGAATCGATAGCATGCCACCAAAGCCGCCTTGCATTTGTTTAAGGGCGATTGCATAACCAGTAAAAGACGGTAACCCTGGGTAGAGCACTTCGCAAACCATGGGGTGTTGCTCCAATTGCTCAGCAAGAAACATGGCCGAGTCACAGCTTTCGCGCACACGCAGATATAAAGTACGCATCCCTCGTAATAGCTGAGCTGCATCCATCGGGGACGGTACTGCGCCGCCTTGTGCACGTATTGCCAAAATACGCTGCCAGAAATCATCTTTTTCTCGCGTGGCGAGTGCGCCGGCGATAACATCAGAGTGGCCGTTCAGATACTTAGTCGCAGAATGCATAACGATATCAGCGCCCAATTCGAGTGGACGTGTTAGTATCGGTGTGGCTACGGTTGAATCGACAGCTACTCGCGCGCCATGTTGCGTAGCAATATCGGCAATGGCGCGAATGTCACTCACGGTCCACATCGGGTTGCCGGGCGTTTCGAGCCAAATCAGTTTGGGTTGGAGCTGCGTGACTTTATTTTCGACTTTATCGAGTTGCGTCATATCGACAAAGTGAACGTTAAGCCCGGCATCGGTTGCCAAACCCTTTAACCAATTACGTAATGCCCAGTACATGATGTCTGGCGCCAATACCGTGTCGCCGGGCTTCAGTGCTTGAAATACAGCGGTCGCGGCTGCCATGCCCGAGGCAAATAGTTTCGCGTCGGCGGCGTGCTCTAGTTGAGCGATTAACTTTTCTGGCGCATCGTAAGTTGGATTATCGGCGCGAGAATAGACTCTTCCGCTACGATATTGATTATCCTCATCTCTTTGATAGGTCGTTGATGTAAAAATACCCGGGATAATCGGCTTGAAAGGTTGTGTAGTGTTCTCACCGCCTTGTGCGAGAGATGTTTGAAAACTGTCATCTATCTTTTTTGTCATAAAATCGCTTACTCAGTAATCTAATTTAGCTCAATTGCGTATGATCTGAGTGTATTTTGGTCTCAAAATGAGAGGTAATGCAATGCGTTTGTTAAAAGCTTTAATCGCGGGTTCAGTGTTGTTAGTCGCAAACTCAGCACTTGCTAACGAATGTGAACTTACAATCACTGGTACGGATAACATGCGTTATGATAAAAGTGAACTTTCTGTACCTGCTAGCTGTTCTGAAGTAACCCTTACTTTAGAACACTCAGGCAAAATGGGTAAGAAAGTAATGGGTCACAACTGGGTGTTGAGCAAATCAAGCGATATGCAGTCAGTAGTGCAACAAGGTATGTCGGCAGGCCTAGATAACCAATACGTGCCTGACTCGGATAAAGTGATTGCTGCAACTGATGTTATCGGTGGTGGTGAATCAACGAGTGTGACTTTTTCTACTGAAGGAATGAGCGCAGGTGGAGACTATATGTTTTACTGCACATTCCCAGGTCACTCGGCGATCATGAAAGGTCAGTTTAAACTGACTCAATAATCTGAATCCAAGCGAGTTAAAAGACCCGCGGTTGCTCTGCACCCGCGGGTTTTTATAGGGAATTATGAAACGTTTTACATGGTGTTTGCAGGTTACTGCGTTAGTCTCATTATTGGTTGCATCGGCTGGAGCAACCGCTCAGAGCTACGGTGCGCGTGAAGCACTCGTTAATGTTGCGCCGGTTCAATTTGAAAATGAAAAAAATCGCGTTGAAGCTGTTGGTACGGCCGAAGCGCAGCGTGCTGTCACGCTATTTTCACCGGTCAGTGAACGTGTTACTCAGGTTAATTTTGAACCGGGTGATCGTGTGCAAGCGGGCGACTTACTCGTGCAACTTGATGACCGACGTGAGCAAGTTGCTTTGCGACAGGCACAAATCAGTTTAAAAGATGCCGAGCGCACAGTAGAACGTCTAAAACAAAGCTTCGAACAAGGTGCGGTGCCACAATCGGAGCTTGATAATGCTATCTTGTTGCGTGATTTGGCAGAAGTAGAAGTCGATCGCGTAGAGACCGAGATAGCTGATCGAAAGATTATCGCACCCTTTGATGGTATCGTGGGTATCACCGATGTTGAAGAAGGCGACCGTATCAATGAACAGACGCAAATCGCGACAATAGACGATCGCGATACGCTGCTCATTAATTTTCAAATCCCTGAAGCCGCGGTCTATTTACTTAAGCCGGGCGTGACACTTGAAGTCGAGCCTTGGCGCTATTCAGGACAGCCTGTCAATGCTGAAATTGTAGAACTCGATTCCCGTATTAATCCGACGACGCGCATGTTCAGAGCGCGTGCGAAAGTTGATAATAAAAACGACGACTTCCTGCCCGGTACCAGTTTTCGCACAGCGATAGAACTCGCAGGCGAAGAGTTTGCTTCAATTCCAGAAGTTGCGCTCTCGTGGGGCGCAGATAATCCTTATATATGGATTGCAGAAGATAGTAAGGCAAAACGCATTGAGGTTCAGATCGAACAACGTTTAGAAGGACGCGTTCTTGTTTCTGGGGATATCAACCGCGACGATACATTGATTGTTGAAGGTGTTCAGAGTCTTCGTAATGGTCAGCCTATTAAATATGAGATGAGTGAGTTGGATACGGGCACTGAAGAGGTGGTTGAGTAATGTCTGACAAACAACAGCTACCGGCACATGAGGGTAATGACTTACCGTCAGTCTCAATACGTCGGCCCGTCCTCATTGTTGTACTCAACATTTTAATTGCGCTTGCTGGCATCGCGGCACTTATGGGTGTCGAAGTACGTGAATTACCCGATGTAGACCAACCTGTAGTGACCGTTCGGGCTACGCTACCGGGGGGAGCGCCAGAAACCGTTGATGCTGAAGTAACGAGTATCTTAGAGGGAGCTGCAGCCCGTGTGTCTGGCGTGAAATCGATTCGTTCGCAGTCAGAAGAAAACTCTGCTCGCACCGTGGTTGAGTTCCAGCCGAGTGTTGACCTTGATGTCGTGGCAGCCGAAGTTCGCGAGGCGGTTAACCAAGTTAGGCGCGAACTACCCGAAGACGTTGAGCAAGTAAACGTTGTAAAAGCAGACGATGATGCGCGTGCAGTTCTGGATATTGCCGTATCGAGTGAAAGTTTAAGCTTAGAGGAACTAACACGTCGATTAGAGACAGATTTCGCGCCCGAGTTTTTGTCTATCGAGGGCGTGGCGGATGTTCGTCTGAACGGTGCTCGTGAGCGCGTGCTGCGCGTTGCGCTCGATCCCCTGCGTTTGACCAGTTTCGGGCTTTCGGTGACTGATGTTGCCGACGCATTGCGTCAGGCACCTTTTGACGTGCCTGCAGGGAGCTTACGCTCAACGGATCAACGTATTATTATTCGTGCCGATGCAACGTCGATTAATGCCGAGCAAGTTGAAAATATTATTATCTCCGGCGATACCCGTATCGGTGATGTAGCGCAAGCCTATTTTAGTCCTGCCGATGCGGATAGCTTCGTTCGCTTAAACGGAAAACCTGTGGTTGGTGTTGGTGTGATTCGCCAAGCCGGCTCAAATACTATTGAGATTTCGGATCAAGCGTTAGCGATGCTTGAGCGTTTGCGCGACCGTTTTCCCGATATGGAAATGACAGTGACTAACGATGATGCGCTATTTATTCGTAAATCAGTCGCTGAAGTGGTCACTACCTTGGCAATTACCATCGCGTTGGTTGTCGCCACGCTGTGGGTCTTTATTGGCTCGTTTCGTGCCACCATCGTGCCCGCATTATCGATACCGGTTGCGTTATTCGGCGCAGTTGCCGCGATATGGTTGATGGGCTTTTCTATCAATATTCTCACGTTGTTAGCATTGGTGCTTGCCACGGGGCTTATTGTCGATGACGCGATTGTTGTCGCCGAAAACATTCAACGGCGGCGCTCGATGGGGTTAGGTAGTCGAGCTGCAGCGGTACTCGCCACGCGTGAGGTGTTCTTTGCCGTTGTCGCAACAACAGCCGTGTTGGCAGCAGTTTTTGTACCTATCGCGTTTCTCCCATCGACTGCGGGTCGCTTATTCCGAGAGTTTGGTGGCGTGTTAGCGGTCGCTGTTGTCATATCCTCATTTGTAGCCTTATCACTTGTGCCTGCGTTTACCGCGCGATTACCGAAAAATGCCGGAAAAAATAATATTTTCGGTCCTGTCGGGCACTGGTTCAAGACGGGCTATGAACGCACGCTTAAAGTTGCGTTGAATACGTCATGGTTGATTGTTGCGCTATCTTTGGTAGCGGCTACCGGCGCTGTATTTGTCTATGATAAAGTGGCTAGTGAGCTACTACCGAATGAAGACCGCGGCGTCGTGCGTATTTTTGCGCGGGGTCCCGATGGTGTTGGCCTTAACTTTATGGATCGTCAGGCACGTGCACTTGAGGAAGTCTTAATCCCCTATCAACAGGAAGGCGCGTTCGAGACGCTTTATACTGTGGTGGGGCAGTGGGACCCGAATATCGTCTTTATCACGGCGAATATGTACCCGTGGGAAGAACGCGATATCACGCAACAGGAAGTGATCAACGAAATACGCGGGCCACTCGGACAAAACCCTGGCGCGCCCGGGCGTGCGTTTGGCAGCAATTCGTTAAATGTTCGCGGCGGCCAAGGCGGCGGTGCCGTGCAGATGGCCATTACGGGTGAGAGCTATGGCGATATTTTCCAAGCTGCACGGAAGTTCACTGCGGCGATTCAAGAACGCTCTGAAACGTACACCAACCCCAATATTTCATATCAACCCACGCAGCCGCAGTTGCGCTTTAAAATTGATCGCCGTCGAGCCGCTGAGCTAGGCGTATCGTTAAATGACGTTTCGTCGACATTGCGTGCGGCTATCAACGGCGATGACGTGGCCGATCTTAATGTAGGCGACCAGCAAATCCCGGTGATTTTACAGACCCGTTTAAGCTCAATTAAGTCGCCACAAGACATGCAGAATCTCTATGTGTCGTCGACATCAGGTGAGCTAGTGCCTATCTCAAGTGTGGCTGAAATTGTCGAGGAAGGGGTGTCTGCAGAACTCGAGCGACATGCTCAACGGCGCGCTATTGAGGTTGAAGTTGAAATTCCGCCAGAATATCCATTATCTGAAGCGACCGACGAGCTACGTGCGATTGCTCAGGATGTGTTGCCTGATAGTATGGGACTTATTTTCTTGGGCGAAGCACAAACATTTGAAGACACGAATCGCGAAGTGGCGATGACATACATCTTGGCATTCTTGATTGTGTTATTAGTACTCGCTGCTCAATTTGAGAGTGTAAATAGTGCTTTCGTGGTGATGTTGACGGTGCCTTTTGGTATTGCTGCAGCGATTTATGCCTTGGCGCTTACAGGTATTTCACTCAACATTTACTCGCAAATAGGTTTGGTGATGTTAATCGGGTTGTTGGCGAAAAACTCGGTATTGTTGGTCGAGTTCGCGGACCAATTGCGCGACCGTGGACTTTCGGTGCGTGATGCGGTGGAGCAAGCGGCATCTATCCGCTTACGTCCTATTATGATGACCTTGGTCTCAACCATTTTAGGTGGATTGCCACTGATTCTATCAACCGGTGCGGGTGCAGAAGCGCGTAACTCAATTGGTTGGGTCGTATTCGGCGGCCTAGGTTTGGCTACCGTGTTTACGTTATATCTAACGCCCGTTCTATACCTTTGGCTAGCGCGCTTTACCAAACCGCGTGCAGATGAAGCTCAGCGTTTGCACGACGAGTTAGAAGCGGCTAATCAACAGGGACATTAATCGACCATTTGTCCTTGATGCGTTGCAAAGTGCCGTCGGCACGCAGTGCATCAAGGGCATCATTAATCTGATTGACTAAATCAGGGTTATTGTTCGACACGCCAAAAGCCACTTGCGTGGGTTGTGGAGACTGCCATAGCACTTTCAGCTTGATGCCGATCTTATTGGCAAGATAAAACGCAACGCGCTTAGGCATAATCACAGCTTTCACGTTGCCTTTGGCTAAGGCAGATATTGCCTCTTTTTTCGATTCCATTTGTTCGATCCGGAACTGGGTTTTTAGACCCAGTTGACTGAGGTAGGCTTCCAGGGAAGAGTGGCGGTCGCCAGTGATATGCTGACCGATCAAATCCTTCACTCGTTGTACTTGTGTGTTATCTGCCAGTGTGAGCAACGCGGGTTGGCGGGTATAATACCCCTCAGTAAATAAAAAATAGGGCATTCGAGCTGCACTTATCTCTGCTCCTACCGCGACGTCAATCGCATTGTGGCGCAGCAGGCTCATGACATCATCCCAACTGTATGCACTAAACTGGTAATTGAGCTTTAGCTTATCAAAAACGGCTTTTGCAACATCAATATCAAAACCGCTTGCGAGGCCTTTGTCGTCAATAAACTGATAAGGCTCGTAGCCTTTAGCTAAACCAACAGTGAGCGCGTCCTTTGAATTCGCTAGGGGCGGTCCAAAGGCGGTTACGCCGATGAGTAAAAGCCAGTGGTAAGTTCTCATCCAACCGACTCTTGGGCTGCTAACTTACAACGAATATAATCTGAATGGTCGATATATAGTAAGTCGGCAAGTTTACGCAACATGCTTTCTTCTAACGGGTCGAGCTCACCATCGGCATAGGCGACTTCCCATAGCGACTCAAGCAGTACGACTTTGTCTGCGTATGCGAGTGCTTTGAGCGGGGCGGTTGACTCTTGCAGCGAGGCTGCATCGCGGACATGCAGTTTGGCGTGGGTGATGATTTCGTCTGCAGCTTCTTTAGCTTGGTCGAAGTCACGTTTTAGTTCACGGACTAAGTAGTCATGTTCGCTTTGCTCGAACTTGCCATCAGCCAGTGCAATTTCCATCATTAAAATAACGCTCAGTGTCTCGTTCGCATCTAAACTGCCGAAATGTGGACGCGTGTCACTTTCATCCGCGACACGGGTACTTAACCAGGTTTTTAATTTTTGTAGCATGATACTTCTTTCACTCTCATGTTCAGTCGATGATATTGGGCAAACGCACAGTAAAAGTGGTTCCTTTATTTAGTTGCGATTGCACATCAATGGTTCCATTTAACTTACGTTGTACTAGGTTGTAGACGATCGACAAACCCAACCCCGAACCACCATCATCCCTAGCCGTGGTATAAAACGGTTCAAATATCTTATGCTGAATATCAGGTGCGATTCCTGCGCCATTATCGATAATCCGCACCACCGCATCAGCATTTTCTTTTTCTACGAAAATATCAATTTGATGGTTTTCATCAGGGGTCTTAAAGGCATGTTCAGCACAATTACTGATTAAGTTGGTGATTACTTGAGCGAGTGCACCCCGGTATGTTTTTATGGTGAGTTCTTGCTCGCAGTGCGTTTGGATAGTGACTTTCTTCTTCTTCACCATCGGGCGTAAGCTGATCACAAGTG
Source organism: Idiomarinaceae bacterium (assembly GCA_002685255.1). Lineage (GTDB taxonomy): Bacteria > Pseudomonadota > Gammaproteobacteria > Enterobacterales > Alteromonadaceae > Idiomarina. The sequence goes on along the minus strand of NYWU01000030.1, from coordinate 31,095 downwards.
AGCTAATGTAGTCACCTAATGAGCACTCGACCAGCTCAAAGCTCGACTGGTCTACCGCGGTTTTCTTAAAGTTCTGAATGAGGCTTGCCGCGCGCTCTAAATTGCTATTCATTAAGGTGTATGCATCCAGCGTGTCATTGATGTATTGCGTGAGCGCGTTGCGGGATATTTTGCCCTCATCAAAGCTTTGTTTGAGTTTTTTTAGACGGTGTTCGCAGTGTGTCGTGGCTGTAACGGCAATGCCCAGTGGCGTATTGACCTCATGTGCAACGCCGGCTACCAGCTTTCCTAAAGCGGCCATTTTTTCCGTTTCAACGAGGCGATCTTGGGCCTGTTTAAAGTTACTGAGTGCGTCTTCTAGCGATTTCGTACGTTCTGCTACGCGTTGTTCGAGATCTTCATTATGTTTTATGAGAAGCTGTTCATATCGTACGCGTTCTGCTGCACTGACAGCGCGACCATAGATATCAGCGAGAATGCCGACGAATGCGACTTCATCACCGCTCCATTGACGCTCGGGTTTGATGCTTTCACAACACATTACACCTATCATTTTACCTTTATGGCGTAGTGGTACATCAAGCATCGCTACGATACCAAACTGTTCCAGGTAAGCTTTAAGTTCCGAGGTCGCAGGATGCTCAATCGCGCGATTAGCGATAATGGTACGTTCCTGCTTGAGTGCATTAAAGTAATTGGGGAAGTCGGTGGCGCAGATGGTCGCTGACGATTGTTCACCTTTATTTGCGTCTAGCAAATACTGACTGGTAATGCAGGCGCTTTCATCATCGTACAACCAGACGCCAACACGACTAATATCAAGCCCTTCAATGACTGATTTTATAATCAACTGGGTAGCTTCTTCGAGTTTTCCTTCGTCGATAATAGGCGACTTAGAAACCTGCAAGAGGATATTCTCGAGTTTCTCGACCATGACATTATTTATCGATTGCTTGTAGCCCCACTATACAACAGTGGAGCTTATTGTCGAATCCTTCATCAAAAGGCTTCGTTTGCTGCAGTATCAGCGACCAGTTGGCGGAACCAACGATGCCCCGCATCATGCTGTAGCAATGGACTCCAGATCATGGTCAAGGTCAGGCCAGGAATGCGAAACGGTGGCTCTTTTGTGACCAAGTGATCGTCGTCTTTGTATAGCGCGGCTGCTCGGGTCGGCAGCGTGGCAATCAGTCCTTGTCGAGCCAGGTACATAGCGACGTGGTAGTTGCGGGTAAATACTTTAATTTGTCGACGTTTACCTAGCTCTGCTAGAGCTTCGTCAACCCAGCCCAGCTTCTGTACGTCTTGAGGGTCCATACCGACACCCACGCCAAACCCCGTTTTTGATACCCATACGTGTTGGGCTTTTAAATATTCGTCTAACGTGTAGCTATTTAGTAGCGGATGCTCACGATGGATGAGACAAGAGAATTCATCCTGCCAAAGTACTTTTTGATGAAACGACTGTGGTAGTTTTTCAAAGCGATTAATGGCTAAGTCGACTTTACCATTTTCAACGTCGTGAAAACTGATGTCGCTTGGTGTCATGATATCTAAGGATACATGAGGTGCCTGCTCTTCAAGCTGACTGAGTAATCGCGGCATCAGTGTTGAAGCTGCATAATCGGACGCCATGATGCGAAAAACGCGCTTACTGGTGGGGGCATCAAACTCACGTACGGGCTGGATCATTTCTTCCACAGAGTAGAGCACCGTGCGCAATGACTCCTGCATGTCTAAAGCCCTTTGAGTGGGTGTCATGCCGTCGGAGGTTCGCACTAAAATCGGATCGTTGAGGAGGTTACGTAAACGTTTTAACCCATTACTCATGGCCGGTTGAGTAATATTCAATTGTGCTGCTGCGCGGGTGACGTTGCGTTCTCGCAACAGCACGTCTAGATAAACTAAGAGGTTAAGGTCGATGTCCTTGATGGTGTTCATAAAACGCAATAATCCCGATACAAAGCATGTATCGGGATTATAAATGTTATGAATGTGTAACGCTAGTGTTATACGTTACGAGTTGCAATAGCGGGCGATATTTGCGTAGCGCGCAAGGCAGGCCCCCATACCGCGATGAGCCCGATTGTCCACATGGCTATCATGGCAATGGGTAAGTAGATATAGCTCAACCTTGGTAAGTTAAAACTCGAAACAAGCCACATGTTGAGCGCAACACTGCCAGCGATGCCCAGTATCACACCCACGCTGGTAATCATCACGTTCTCGGTGAGGAAATAGCTCATGATGTCCGCTTTTTGAGCGCCGAGTGCCCGACGTGTGCCAATTTGGCGACGGCGACGGTTAATCGAAAAGCTGACTAAGCCGACAATACCCAAAGCTGTGATGATGCAGAGTACGACAATGATGGTCCACAGAATCGCTTGTAACGCAGAGTCGCCGCGATAGCTATCCATACGCACTTGAGTCATGGTTTCAGTTTCTCTGACCATACGACCTACTTCGCGTTGTTTCATAAACTGTTCAACTTGCTCGATGGCTTGTTCGCGTTGTCCAGGCTTAGCTCGCACCAGATAACGCGAATAAGGCGAGTCGAATTTGTTCGGTACTAGCATTGAGTGATTGACCGTTGTCCAGCCTGTCCATGGGGCTTGTAAATGATCCATAATACCGATAATGGTCAACGGCTCATTACTTTGAATGTAAACCGTTTGGCCAACGATTTCTGTTGGGCTCAAGTCAGGAAACAGACTCTTTGCTAACGCTTCGGTCAGTATTACCGACTGCGGCCAATCCCGAGTGTTGCGATCGCGATAACTGATTTCGGTGGCTTTAAAGTTCTCGCCAGCAATCAACTCAACATCGAGCGTATTAAGTCCGTGTTCATCGGTCATATAGAGCGCCGTTGGCACCGAGTTTTCGCCTTCACCGGCTTTGGTTTGTAAGCCCATTGACCAGCCACCGTTGCTCATCGGGATCGCATTAATCTGTACCGCATCATCCACACTCGGGAGTTGGCGGATGCCGTCCAAGTCGGTATCGATCACGTACGGCGCATCAAAATCATTGGCATAGCCGACACTGGTCACGTAAAGCTGGTTGGCTTCATCAAGGCCTGATGAACGACCCATGAGATCGCCGCGGGCATTAATAAGGTGTATCGCATTGACGATAATAGTCATGGTCACAGCCACTTGTAGTGCGATGAGCAGGGCACCGACTTTATTGCGCATCAGAGCTCTGAAAATGGGTCCTATCTGACTCATAATTATCTCCTTAATTACTCTGATTTAAGTTGTGAAGCAGGCGGAATACGACAAGTGCGCCAGGTTGGGTAGGCACCGGCCAATGCACTGCTTATGATGGCGAGCAAAATACCGATACCCAGCAGCGGCAGGTTGAGTGAGGCAAGATCTTTGACCTGATCACCGTATAAGTATTCAATACCCAGCAGACCTAATGCGGCCAAAATAAGGCCACCGATACCGCCAGCAACGCCAATGAATACCGTTTCTACCAACTGTTGTTGATAGAGCTGCATGCGGGTTGCGCCTACCGCACGTCGCAGTGCGATTTCGCCGGTTTTAAAGCTAAACTTGGTCAGTAATAGCCCGATAGTATTCAGTAAGCATACGGCTAAGAACATAAGCGACAGATACATCATCACTTCAGCATCGTCATCAACCACATTCTCATGCTCCATCCAGCCCATGACATCGGTAAGCCGATTGTTCAGAGGACGCTGAAAGCGACCGAGTTTCTTTTGTTCTTCGACATACGCGTTGAGAAAACTCATGTACTCTTGTTGTTCTTGCGCGCTGTTGAGCTGCACCCAAAATTGAAAGTTCACGCATTCAGAGGTCAAAAATGATTTAAAGCCTTCTCCCTCGGGCATCTTCCAGCAGTTCGTATTGCCGCTGTTGGGAAGCTCCATGGTTTCTTTCACCTTAAACGGTACGTAAGCATCTTCCATTTCGTTAAACGCACCGGTCGTGACATCGTAAAAACGAGGTTTAAGTACCCATTCATCGAGCACGCCGACCACACGAAATTCTTTACCTTCTAACCTGACTGTGCGACCCACTGAATTTTCGCCAGCAAAGATCGCCTCATTGGCATTTTTGCTCAGCACGATGCTTCTGTCGCCCGTTTCATCTGCGCTATCGCTCCAGCCTTGACCATATAAAAAGGGTGAATTGAACATGGTAAAAAAGTCGTTGTGGGTGAGGCGCAAGCGTGCCAAGAACGGTTCTTTACCCAAGCCTTGTGGTTCAATAACACCACCCGACTGCGCTAAAGCGGTTTGCAGTTGAGCAGGCGCTTGCGCTTTTAGTGCGGTTGCGTCGGTGTACGTCAACTGATCGGGTGGCTCATTGGGCTCATCATAGGGTTCATTAGGTGACCAATTGTCTAACTGTACATAAAACAAGCGGTCGCTTTTTTCAGGAATAGGATCCGCCGACATTAAATAATTGATGGTAATTGTCGTCATGGCAGCACCGATGCCTAATGCAATAGCACCGCTCATGAGTAGTGATAACAGCGGATGACGTTTTAAGCTGAGCCAAGCAAGTCGAGTATAATATAACCACATAAGCGTCTCCTATGCATTCACTGTGGTGAGTTCAGGGGCAACGCGCTTTTGCTCGGTGACTTGCCCATCGAGCACTTGAATATGGCGGTGGGCACGTTCAGCTTGTGACAAGTCATGGGTGACCATGACAATCGTCGTTCCAGACTGATTAATTTCCTCGAGCAAACTCATGACACTGTCGGCCATTTTGCTATCGAGGTTACCGGTAGGTTCATCGGCGAGTAGAAACAACGGGTTTCCCGCTAATGCGCGAGCGATCGCAACGCGCTGTTGTTGTCCGCCCGAGAGTTGTGATGGCAGGTGACGCATACGGTTGGCGAGACCCACGACATCTAAGCTATGTTCGATACGCTCTTTGCGCTCAGCTTTACTCAGTTTGCGATAGCGCAGTGGCACGTCGACGTTATCAAATAAATTGAGATCTGGGATGAGATTGAAGCTTTGAAAGATAAAGCCAATTTTTTCGTTCCGCAGTTGCGAGAGTTGCTTGTCGTTAAGGTTCTTAACTGAGCGCCCGTCAAGCGTGTACTCGCCGTCATCAAACGACTCGAGCAAACCTGCGATATTTAAAAAGGTCGTTTTGCCAGAGCCTGAAGGGCCGGTGACCGCAACGAAATCACCTTCATTAACGGTGAGACTAAATTGCTTAAGTGCGTGTGTTTCGACAGTCTCTGTACGAAATACTTTAGTGATGTTGTTCATTACAAGCATGGTGTATTCCTTATTGATTGATAACGACGCTTTCGGCACCGTTGAATGATTGAGTATCAGAAATGATGACGCGATCGCCGACCTTCAGACCCGAAATGATTTCCACTTTTGATAGGCTACTAGCGCCTGTTTGAATAGGCGTTTTTAGTGCGATACCGTCGCTAACCACGTAAGCAACGCGACCACCTTGATTCTGCAGGAAAGGTCCCCGCTGCAGAGTCATCACGTCGTCTTTTTGGTCGAGAATAATGCGGCTTGTTAAACGTTGGTTTTGGCGCAGCCCCGCGGGTGTGTCTTCGCTGAAACGCAATGTGCCGATGACTTCGTTATTGCGAATTTCAGGCGAAACCGCGACGAGAGTGGCTTTATGGAGTTGGCCGTTGTAATTGATTTCAGCCGCCATACCAATGGCGAGGTCATCGGCGTAGCTTTCTGGAATACCGAGTTCAACCTCAAACTCTGATAAGTCGACAACACCCAACACGGCTTGGTTTTTGGCGACTTGATTCTTTTGATCGACTTCTAAGTTACCCACAATACCGTTAACTGGCGAAGCGATAGTCAAACCATCGACTTGACGTTGCAATTCATTCACGAGTAATTGTTGGCGGTCCACTTTAAGTTGCAGCGACTGAATATCGAAAGCCAAGCTCTCGCTATTGAGTTTGGCGTCCTGCACCGCGTGCTTATACACGACTTGCGCGTTATCTAATTCGTCTTGCGCTTTTTCATAGTCGATTTCGCTGATGGCTTGCTTTTCCCAAGCTCTGTCAGCACGGCGCTTTTCGCGATCCGCGGCTGTCAGGGTGACGTGTGCTAAATCAACTAATTTTTGATTTTCTAAAGCGGCTTTTTTGGAGTTGATGCGCTGGCGGTCCAGTTCCATTTTTAAGCTGGCTAAACTCGCCTGTTCTTGCTCGAGCTTGCTTTTTAGCTCGGGACTTTCGATGGTCGCCAATGCTTGGCCTTGCTCCACCGCATCGCCTGCTCCCACGTGATAAGTAATCACCCCTTCAGCTGGCGCATACAAAGTGGGACTCACGGCAGCAACCACTTTGCCCTGAATCGATACATCGCGCGTAAAGTTGCCTTGCTCTACGGTTGCATAGCGCAGCTCACTTGACTCTACAGCCGCCTCGGCTGAAGACCAGGTGGTGAGCATCGGAATACTCACAGCGATAAGGGCCGCAGCGGCAATACCGCCCATCCCCCATTTGATCCAAGGTGTTTTTTTAGGTGCGCGAACAACGTCTTGTCCGCTGGTGTCTGATATCTTAGTCATAAGGTTCCCTCTGATTTAACTTGATTAATAAGTCGCTATAAGAGAGAAAAGGGTTGTATTTTGATGTGTGTAAGAATGTAAGCAGATATATCAACCGTGAGAAAAAGCTGAATGAGTACTGATTTAAACCAAGCCGATGAACTTGCACGACTTATCTTAGCGGGCTTTCACAGTCACTTTAGTCGTTTCCAACTGCTTACGCAGGGCGCTGCTGAACGCTTTTTAGCGCAACGTTGGCAAGACGTGATTGGCGCGGCGGCAGAGCGGATAAGTTACTATGACAAGCAAGTGGCGCTAACCAGCGATGAGTTGTTGCAGTATCAAACGCAATTTGATGAAGCCTTATGGTTGAGCGTTCGGCAACGCTACCAGTCGCTGTTGCAGTTTCATCCGCAAGCGGATTTAGCCGAAACTTTTTATAATTCGGTGTTCTGTAGTGCGTTTGAACGTCAGTACTTTCATAATGCCTTTATTTTTGTCGAGTCGACGCTAGAGGAACGTACCCCGGTTCCTATTGAGCACGTTTATCAGTCTTATTTCCCTGTCTATCAAGGCTTCACTCAAACATTAGAGCAGCTATTTTTAGATTTAGGCTTAGGGGATACCTTCGAGAATCTTAAGCATGATGTCGAACAGCTGCGTGCCACCTTTTTGCAACGTGCTATAGAAGACGAAGTAGAACCGCACGAAGTGCGTATCGATGTACTGAAAACGCCCTTTTATCGAAATAAAGCAGCCTACGTAGTTGGCCGTATAGTCACTCAGCAACACAGCTATCCGTTCATTGTACCCATCTTGATTAACCCGGAAGGACGGTTGTATGTGGATGCCTTTATTACCCAGTCGGACAGAATGGCGGCGATATTTGGGTTTGCGCGTTCGTATTTTATGGTGCGAACCGAGGCACCGTCGGCATTAGTGCGTTTTTTGAAACAACTCATGCCACGTAAGACTTTTTCCGAACTCTATTCTTCAATTGGCTTTCATAAGCAGGCTAAGACCGAGTTTTATCGCGACTTTTTAAGGCAACTTGCTAACTCAAATGAGCAACTTAGCGCAGCCCCTGGGGTAAAAGGAATGGTGATGACGGTATTTACACTCCCATCGTTCCCTTACGTGTTTAAAGTGATTAAGGACGAGCTAGGCGATACCAAAGGCTTCGGTCGTAGTACGGTGGTCGAACGCTATCGCATGGTTAAACAACACGACCGTGTAGGACGCATGGCAGATACGCTCGAGTTCTCTGACGTGGCGATCCCTAAACACCGTATTGCTGATGACTTAATGGATGAGCTGCTAGCGACCGTTGGCAGCAGTATTCGTTTCGAAGGCGATTTGCTGGTGATTAGCCAGTGTTTTGTTGAGCGTCGTATGATACCGCTCAACATGTATTTAGAGTATGCCAGTGAGGCTGAACAGGCAGCGGCTATCGATGACTATGGTCGTGCGATTAAAGATATGATCGCAGCGAATATATTCCCTGGCGATATGCTACTCAAGAACTTCGGCGTGACACGCCACAAGCGCGTGGTTTTTTACGATTATGACGAAGTGCGTTATCTCACTGATATGAATTTCAAATCCCTTGCGAAAGCCGACCATGAGGTGTCTTTTGCGCCGGACGATGTGTTTCCCGAACAGTTGGCTATATTCGCGGTGCCACAACCACGCTACCGCGAACTCCTGTTAAGTGCTCACCCCGAGTTGGTCGACCCGATGTATTGGCGGCAGCGCCAGCAAGATATCAAGGAGGGGGTGATTAAAGATATCTTCCCGTACGCTGCCGATTTACGCTTTACGCGGTCGTTTTAAACTGATCTTCTTCAGTTGAACCGGTTAATGCGGTGACAGATGAGCTGCCGCCTTGAATCGCATTAGTGAGTGAATCAAAGTAGCCAGTTCCAACTTCTTGTTGGTGAGCCACGAACGTATAACCTTTTTCTGCTGCATCGAACTCTTGCTGTTGTAGGCGAACGTACGCTGACATATCGTTACGAGCATAGTCGTGTGCGAGCTCAAACATGTGATACCACATGTTGTGAACACCCGCTAAGGTAATGAACTGGAACTTATAGCCCATGGCAGCCAGTTCGCGTTGGAACTTCGCGATAGTGGCATCGTCGAGGTTGCGCTTCCAGTTAAACGAAGGTGAACAGTTGTAGGCTAAGAGTTTGCCCGGATACTTAGCATGCACCGCCTCGGCAAATTGACGTGCCTCGTCGAGGTCAGGCTTGGCTGTTTCACACCAAATTAAATCCGCATAAGGCGCATAAGCAAGACCGCGCGAAATAGCTTGCTCAATACCGGGTTTCACACGGTAAAAACCTTCAGCGGTGCGTTCACCGGTAACGAATGGTTTATCGTTATCGTCGAAGTCCGACGTTAGCAGGTCGGCGGCATTGGCGTCGGTGCGTGCTACGATCAACGTAGGTACGCCCTCAACATCGGTCGCAAAACGCGCTGCTATGAGTTTTTGCACCGCCTCTTGGGTAGGTACTAAAACCTTACCACCCATATGGCCGCACTTTTTAACTGACGCTAACTGATCTTCAAAGTGCACGCCCGCCGCACCACATTGAATCATACGCTTCATCAATTCATAGGCGTTTAATACCCCACCAAAGCCTGCCTCGGCATCCGCGACGATAGGCGCAAAATAGTCAATGTATTGCTCATCATCTGGGCTGATACCTTTTGACCATTGAATTTGGTCAGCACGAGCAAACGAGTTGTTGATGCGCTCAACGACAGTTGGTACAGAATCGACCGGATAGAGCGACTGATCAGGATACATATTGCGTGACGAGTTATTGTCAGCTGCAACCTGCCAGCCGGAGAGGTAAATCGCCTGTAATCCCGCTTTGACTTGTTGAACCGCTTGACCACCGGTCAAAGCGCCGAGTGCATTGACGTAGTCTTTGCCAAACTTTTGCTGAGCTTCACCGTTAATCAAGCGCCATAGTTTGTCGGCACCGTGTTGCGCGTATGTGTGTTGCACTTGCAATGAGCCTCTAAGCTTTACCACCTCTTCGGCGCTATAGGGGCGTTTAACCTGTGCCCAACGGGCATCGTTTTTCCAGCTTTGCTCAAGCGCTTTAGCTTGTTCTGCTTGTTGTGTTGATAAAGTCATGATGTTGTCCTGTTGTCTGGTTAATTAATCAAGTTGTTGGTAGCCGGGCAGTGTGAGGAACTCCACTAACTCATCGGCAGTTGTGATGTCCTCGAGTAACGCGACGGCTTTATCAAAAGGCTGCTGTTGCCACATTGATTCGCCCACTTCTTGTTTCACTTTCGCTGCTTCTTCGGCGAGGAATTGTTTGAATAGAGCCTTAGTGACAGAAGTCCCGTTACTGAGGGATTTTTCGTGTTTGATCCACTGCCAAATTGATGCCCGCGAAATTTCTGCGGTGGCAGCATCTTCCATCAATCCGTATATAGGCACGCAACCGCGGCCATCGAGCCAAGCGCTGATGTATTGCAATGCAACCCGGATATTGGTGCGCATGCCTGCCTCAGTGCGCTCACCGTCACATGGGGTGAGTAACTGTGATGCAGTGATGGCGTGATCTTGCTCACGCAAGACATGCAGTTGATTATCGCCGCTGAGCTGGTCTACAAATATCGCGCTAACGGTGTCGGCAAGTCCAGGATGCGCAATCCAAGTACCATCATGGCCATTATCAAACTCGAGCTGCTTGTCCTTGGCGACTTTAGCGAGAATTTGTTCATTCTCACTGGCATCTTTACTCGGAATAAACGCCGCCATACCGCCCATTGCGAGCGCGCCCCGTTTGTGGCAGGTATATACCAGTAAGCGAGAGTAAGCGTTAAGGAACGGCTTAGACATGGTGACTTGCTGGCGATCAGGGAGCACTCGGTCAGGATGGTTTTTCAGGGTTTTTATATAACTAAAAATATAATCCCAACGACCGCAATTGAGGGCTGCGATATGGTCACGAAGTGCATGCAAAATTTCATGCATCTGAAAAACGGCTGGTAGTGTTTCGATAAGTACAGTGGCACGAATGGTACCCGGCTTGAGCTGAAAACGCTGTTCCGAGTAGTGAAACACGTCGCTCCACCACAGTGCTTCGCTACTGTGTTCTAATTTGGGCAAATAGAAATAGACGCCCGTACCTTCATCTAATCGGACGCGATAGTTGTGGTAAAAATACAATGCAAAATCAAGCAGAGCGCCCGGCACGGGCGTATCTTCAAAGCACAAATGCTTTTCTGGCAGATGTAATCCACGTACCCGCGCAATTAACAGCGCGGGGTTGGGGTTCACGTTGTATGCTTTGCCGCTCTTAGGGTCTTGGTAACTCAGCGTGTTGCGGTTGGCGTCAATTAAATTAACTTGGCCGTCGAGCAATCCATCCCAAGTCGGTGATTGGGAGTCCTCGAAGTCGGCCATATAGCAGTCAACATTGGCGTTGAGAGCGTTAATAACCATTTTACGATCAACCGGACCGGTGATTTCAATGCGACGACGAGTCAGATCTTTGGGTAATGGGCGAATATGCCAATCGCCCTCGCGAATGGTTTGGGTGCTCGGATCAAAGTCGGGTAGTTCGCCTGCATCGATACGCTGTTGTCTTTTTGACCGAGTATCTAGCAATTCTGCATGACGTGGCATGAAGCGTTCGCACAAGTCGGCAAAATAGGACATAAATTGTGGCGTAAATAAGCGCGCTTGATGGGGCACTGATTTCGCATTAAATGAAAGTCGAGATGTCATAACCTGAACCTGATGTTAGTAGTTTGTTAACACAGATTCAGCTTAGAGTGGGGTGTGATATTCGTCTAATTTATACGGATGATGGTGGCTATTTTCTATACTTATTTTACTTATGGTCTCTAGGCGATTAAAAATTGTGCGGGGACATCTATCCCCGCACATTGAGTCTTACACTTTGAAGCGCTCGACTAAATTATTCAACTCAACCGCTAACCGCGATAGCTCTTGGCTCGAAGCGCTGGTTTGCTCAGCACCTGAGGCGGTGGAATTAGATAAGTCGCGAATACTGACTAAGTTCTTATCAACATCACGCGCTACGTTTGCTTGTTCTTCTGATGCACTCGCAATCGACGTATTGTGCGTATTGATTTCGCTCACGGCGGTCGCTATTTGCTTCAACGCAGTCCCAGCCTCACGCGCGATATCGAGTGTTTTGGCAGCGCGTTCGAGACTCTGCTTCATAGTAGAAACTGAACGGTCACTGGATTCGTTTATGGCTGAAACCATTTCTTCAATTTCGACCGTTGACTGTTGAGTCTTGTGGGCCAATGACCGCACTTCATCAGCGACTACCGCAAAACCACGGCCCGACTCACCGGCGCGAGCAGCCTCGATAGCTGCATTGAGTGCGAGTAAGTTAGTTTGCTCGGCAATGCCTCGAATAACTTCAAGTACTTTGGTGATCCCAGTAACTTTGTCAGCCAGTTCTGTAACATTACTTGATGAATCACCAATTTCTTGTGATAACTCTTCGATAGCGGTGACCGTCTTGGCCACTCGGTCGTTACCAAATTGGGCTTGCTCATCGGCTGCCTCTGAAGCTTCAGACGCGCTTTGCGCATCTTGCGCTACGTTTTCAACCGCTGTGGTGAGCTCATTGACTGCAGTCGCCGCTTGCTCGAGTTCTTCGGTTTGTTGCTGGATTGTGCGTGTCGAATCTTCGGTAACGGAACTGAGTTCCTCCGAAGTCGAAGCGAGTTGTTGCGAAGACTGAGCAATGTGACCGATGGATTGGCGCAGCTCTTCTTGGGTTTTACGCAATTGTTTGAGCAGCTGCGCAGGCTCGTCTTTACCATCAATTTCAATACTATGAGTGAGGTCACGCTCGGCAATTGTTTTTGAGAAATCGACGGCTTGTTGTATCGGTTTGACGATACTTTGAGTCAACACCCAAGCGAACAGTACAGTCAATACCAATACCACCACCAAAGCGACAACAATACCTGTGAATGCGGCACTTGATACGTCACCCGCGGTATCAGTTGCTGTATTAATGAGCTCCATTTCATGAGCAAGTAGCTTATCTAAGTTGGTCGATATTTTATTGGTCAATGGCAGAATCGTCGATTCACGTAGGGACGCAATAGGCTCGACTAACTTGGCATTAACCAGTTGCATAAACTGATCGTTGAGTTGCCAATATTCGTTTAAGTTGGCTTTGAGTTCCTTGAAAAGCTTTTTGCTCTCAGCATCGTTGAGTAAAGCCTCATATTCATCAAGGTTACGTTCTAAACTTTGGTTCGCATCGTCTAACCGTTCTACATAGGCCTGCTTCCGCTGTTCGTCATTGATATACGCCGCGACGTTGGCTGAATGTACGCGCACGCGCAAGAACTCGCGGTCGAGATCATTGACGTTATCAATAGCAGGGACTTGCTCATCAGTAATGAAATCCATTTGCTCAACGACGCTCGACAAGCGGTCGAGTGCGAATAAACCGAGTGCAAGCAGAAGTAGACCGATTAAGCCAAACGCACCTGCGGCACGCACCCCCACCGAATATTGTCGAATCATGAAATAACCTCTCAAAACCTAATCAAAAATTAATACAGTTGTATCGGCTGCAAATGCTAAAAACATAAGCGTCGAATGAGATTATTTATGGCCTGCTGGCTTTGATTAATGGTGCTTAAATCTAAGAACTCATCGGGCTGATGCGCTTGTTTAATTGACCCGGGCCCGAGCACCAGCGTGTCGCAGCCTAGTTGTTGAATAAATGGAGCTTCGGTGCAGTAATTGACCGCTTCTGCTTGAACACCAGAAATTTGTTCTGTTAACTGCACAAATTTTGAGTTTTCCGCTTGCTCAAATCCCGGAATAGGTGGATGCATCGAAGTCAGCTCTATTGTTCCCGGTGATGAGAGCATCAGTTGCTTGAGTGCAGTATTGAGCTCGCTGTACAGATCGGCGAGTGACATCCCAGGTAATGGACGAATATCGATATGCAACTCACAACAACCGCAAATGCGGTTAGCGTTATCGCCACCATGAATGGCTCCGAGGTTCAAAGTAGGGTATGGAATTTCAAATAACTTATTTGAATATTTATGCGAAATGCCATTGCGGAATTCCAATAGCTGACTGATAACCTGATGCATGATCTCAATTGCGTTAATGCCTAAGGCTGGGTTTGAGCTGTGTCCAGAGCGACCCGTAACTCGTATTGACTCAGTTAAATGGCCTTTATGCGCTCGAATGGGGCGCATTTCAGTGGGTTCTCCGATGATACAGTGATCGGGCTTGAGCTGACTAAAATGATTGAGCTGACGCGCACCGTCCATGGTTGTCTCCTCGTCGGCCGTGGCGAGAATCTGAATCGGCTTGGTTTGCTGGTTAGCCGGTAAGTCACGCAGTGCTTCGATGATAAAGGCGAAAAAGCCTTTCATATCAATAGCACCTAAGCCATACCAGCGGTTGTCCTGTTCAGTCAGTTTGAAAGGGTCAAAATTCCAACGTTTCTGATCATAGGGCACCGTGTCTGTGTGTCCAGAGAGCAATAGTCCGCCTGAGCCAACACCCCTAGTGGCCAAGAGGTTAAACTTATTGGGCTTATTTTTTAACGGCTGAATTTCGACATCGAAATCCAATTGTTCCAACCAATCCGCCAGTAACTCGATAACTGCTTTATTGGAATGATCCCAGCTTGGGTCGAGGGAGCTGATCGATGGGCGGGCTATCAGCGCTTGATACATTTTAAAAAAGGATGGAATCGACATAGATAATTATCCATAAAAGTTGCATAAATATATTTATTTAGTTAGTCTGAATACAAATTCAGCCAGATGCAAATAAGTAAGCAGACTTTGAGATGGAAAGAAAGCAGTCAGCAAAAAAATATTCACTCCAGAATGTAGTGGTCATCGGTGCCAGTGGTTACGCGGGCGCCGAGTTAGTGTCATTGTTAAATGATCACCGGCTTGTCGGCGAGCTGACGCTATATGTATCTGAGCAGAGTCATGATCGTGATAAGTTTATTGCTCAGCTTTACCCACGTTTTAAGGGGCGTGTTGATCTACCTTTACTCGGTTTGCCCGTAGGCACGGTTACGGATGCTTTGGCTAATGCCGATGCCGTGTTCTTATGTACCTCGCACGAAGTGAGCTGCCAATGGTATGCCCAGCTGAGTCAGCTAACGGCAACCGTGTTTGACTTGTCAGGCGGCTTCCGGTTGCCCACTGCAGACTTATATCCGCACTTTTATGGCTTTGAACACCCAGCATCTGAGGCATTGGCCAAAGCAGTTTATGGATTAGCGGAATGGCTAGATGAAGGGTTTGATAATGCCCGCTGGATAGCTGTGCCGGGCTGTTATCCCACCGCTAGCCTGCTGGCGCTCAAACCGCTTGCAGTGTTTAACCACCAAATAAATCATATCGTCATTAACGCGGTGTCAGGCGTGACCGGCGCGGGTCGTTCCGTAAGCCTCAAAACCCAAGCCGCCGAGTTATCGCTACAAGGCTACAAGGCTGGTGTTCACCGTCATCAGCCAGAAATTGATTACTACAGTGGACTGAATACGCTGTTTTTGCCTCACTTAGGTGACTTTAAACGGGGCATACTTGCGACCATTACTATTCAATTCAGTGAAGCACCTTCTCAGGCGCAATTAAAATCAGTTTTCGACGTGTATCAAACCAGCGCCCTCGTTCACATAGCTGAGGGTGAATATCCGGCACTGAGCGATGTGGTCAATAGCGGCCGGTGTCATATCGGCTGGCATTTGAATGGTAACGCATTGGTGATCTTCAGTGCCATTGATAACTTGCTCAAAGGCGCTTCGAGTCAGGCTCTGCAATGCTTTAACTTAAAGTTAGGTTTACCGAGTGAGGAGGGCGTACCGCTATGAATGTCATCAAACTCGGTGGGCGTGTACTTGATGATCCGCAAGGTTTAACGACGTTATTTCAACATATTGCTCAGCAACAAAACTTAGAGCCCACGCTTATCGTTCATGGCGGTGGCCAGCAGGTTGACGACTTGTTTGCCAAGTTGAATCTGTCAGTTGTTAAGTATCACGGTTTACGCGTCAGTATGGCAGAGCAAATGCCGCTTATTGTGGGGGCACTCGCGGGCACAGTGAATAAGCAGCTGCTCGGCATGGCGATTCAGCAAGGACTTAAGCCAGTTGGACTGACATTGTTTGAAACGGGTCTGGCTGTGCAGCAAGGGCAACCTGAACTGGGTATGACGGGTCACTGTATTGAGCCCTTTGAAGTGAGTGAGTTATTACTGACGTTATTAGAACAGAAGCACCTACCTATCGTGAGCTGCGTCGGGTTTGATAGTCAAGGACAATGGCTCAATGTAAACGCTGACGAGGCAGCAGCGGGACTCGCTAAAGCGCTGTCAGCGCCGTTGACCTTTGTCAGCGACGTCCCCGCGGTGCTTGACGACCAACAACAACCTATCGCGCAACTCGATAGTGACAGTATCGAACGGCTTATCCAGTCGGGCACTCTCATGGGTGGCATGCGACTTAAAGTAGAGCAGGCGCTAAACGTTGCTCAATTCCTACAAAAACAAGTGCGAATCTGCGGGTGTTCGTGCGACACCCGTCATCACTCCGGCACACTGATTAACCCTTAGTTTTTTAATATTCGAGATTCGTATGAACACACATTTTTTAACGGGTAATGAGCTTACCCAAAGCCAACTGATACAGTTGATAGATACGGCTATTGAGCAAAAGTTACAGCCGCAAAAATTTACTCAGAGTCTAGCTGGAAAAAGCATCGTGACGTTGTTTGAAAAGCCTAGTTTGCGTACACGGCTATCTCTTGATGTGGGCATCCAACGCTTAGGTGGCCATTGCGTTTACCTCGACGAGCAAAACGGCCAACTCGGGCAACGCGAAACCATCGCGGATTACGCAAAAAACCTCTCATGTTGGTGCGATGCTATTGTGGCACGGGTGAATCACCATGCAACCTTACAAGAGTTGGCTAAGCATGCCTCTGTGCCGGTGATTAATAGCCTTTGCGATCAGTTTCATCCCTGCCAAGCCTTAGCTGACAGTCTTACATTGGTCGAGCATTATGGTGATGTGAGTGGTAAAGCGTTGAGCTACTGGGGAGACGGTAACAACGTGGCGCGTTCGCTGGCACTTTATGGTTGTCTACTCGGCATGCATGTCACTTTAGTAACCCCTGTCGGTCATGGTCTCAGCGCGACGGATATTGATCAACTTAATCAAGCCGGGATCGGTTCCGTTAAGCAGGTTCATGATCCTGAGGCCTGTGTGCAGAGCGACGTTGTTTATACCGATACTTGGGTTTCGATGGGGCAACAGCAAAGCCTTGATGACGTCAAAGCTACGTTTATGCCATATCAAGTGAACGCGGCACTCATTAAACGGCTCGGTGCGAGTGCAGTGATGCACTGTCAGCCCGCCCATCGCGATTACGAAATCACTTCTGAAGTAATGGATAGCGACGATTCACTATGTCTTAAGCAGGCAGAAAATCGGCTATTTGCGCAAAATGCGTTGCTTCATCTTTTACTTAACCCTAAAAACACACTGACCCTGCAACACGCGAGCTAAGGAGCAAACAATGAACAAAGTAGTATTGGCTTATTCTGGTGGTTTAGATACATCCGTCATTGTGCCTTGGTTGCGTGAAAATTATGGCTGTGAAGTGGTGGCTTTTGTCGCCGACGTGGGGCAGGGGGCAGAAGAACTTGAAGGTGTGGAAGCAAAAGCAAAAGCCTCGGGTGCTAGCGAATGCCATGTTGTTGATCTTAAGGATGAGTTTGCTGCCGATTACATTTACCCGAGCTTGAAAACCGGTGCCGTATACGAACAGACCTATTTACTTGGCACGGCGATGGCTCGCCCGGTAATCGCTAAGGCGCAAGTCGAATTGGCGCGCAAAGTCAATGCGGATGCTTTGGCTCATGGGTGCACCGGCAAAGGTAATGACCAGATCCGCTTTGAGTCTTGCTACGCCGCGCTGGCGCCTGATCTGACGGTAATCGCGCCATGGCGTGAGTGGGACTTAAGTAGTCGGGAGAGCTTACTTGCTTATCTTGCAGAGCGTAATATTCCCTGCTCTGCGTCACTCAAGAAAATCTATAGTCGCGATGCCAACGCGTGGCATATCTCACATGAGGGAGGTGAGCTTGAAGATCCTTGGTGTGAACCGAGTGATGAAGTCTGGACATTGACTTGCTCACCTGAACAAGCACCCGATGAACCTGAGTATATCAGTCTAGCGATTGAGCAAGGCGCTGTGGTGAGTGTTAATGGTGAAGCGTTGTCGCCTCTGAAATGCCTCGAACAACTGAACAAACTAGGTGCGAAACATGGTATTGGTCGCGTTGATATTGTCGAGAATCGTCTAGTGGGTATGAAAAGCCGTGGCTGTTATGAAACGCCGGGGGGGACCATCATGATGTACGCTTTACGTGGCATTGATGAGTTGGTGCTCGATAAAATGACGCGCTCATGGAAAACACAGTTAAGCGAGCAATTTGCGCAGTTGCTTTACGATGGGCGTTGGTTTACCCCTAACCAAGCATCGGTGTTAGCGGCAGCCGAAAGTCTGAACCAAGTGGCAACCGGTGAAGTCGTGATTAAGCTCTATAAAGGTAATGTTACTGTCACGCAAAAGTGTTCTCCTTATTCTCTTTACAGCGAGGCGTTTGCCACCTTCGGTGCCGATAATGTTTATGACCAAAAGCATGCCGCAGGCTTTATTCGCCTCTATTCATTATCGAGCCGTATCCGCGCGTTAAAACAAGCGGCAAAAGTGTAGGGGGTGAACATGACCAACGGACTTTGGGGAGGCCGGTTTAGTGCGCCTCCCAGCCAAGCTTTTCAGCAGTTTAATGACTCTCTGCCATTTGACTGTGTACTGCTTGAGTTTGATATTCGGGGCAGTATTGCTTGGGCGCAATCGCTGCAACAGGTGGGCGTTTTAACGACCGATGAGTACAGCCATATACAGCATGCATTGCATGACATTTTACAACACTGGAGTGGGTGCTTAGGTGATGTCGCGGTGGCGGGTGATGAGGACATTCACGCCTTTATTGAACGTCAGCTGATCGAACGCATTGGCGATCTGGGTAAAAAACTGCATACAGGTCGTAGCCGTAATGACCAAGTCGCCACCGATATTCGACTGTGGTGCCGAGCGCAGGTAGAGACCCAGTGGCAGCGACTCGAACAATTGATTGCAGCGCTGGCCAATTTGGCCGAGCGCGAGGCAACAACGGTGATTCCTGGATATACGCATTTGCAACGCGCACAACCGGTACTATTTTCGCATTGGTGCTTAGCCTATGTTGAGATGTTTAAGCGTGATCAGGCACGGTTAAAAGATGCGTTAGCGCGTATCAACGTGTGTCCACTCGGATCGGGCGCTCTAGCGGGTACGGCTTATCCGATCGATCGAACGGACTTAGCGCTTCGTTTGGGGTTTAGCGCGCCGGCGGCGAACAGTTTAGATGCCGTATCCGATCGCGATTTTATTGTCGAACTGCTATCGGTGGCTTCACTGTCGATGATTCACCTTTCACGCATGGCTGAAGATTTAATTTTTTATGCCAGTGGTGAAGCGGGGTTTGTTGAATTAGCCGATGATGTGAGCAGCGGCTCGTCACTGATGCCCCAGAAAAAGAATCCCGATGCGCTTGAACTTATTCGCGGCAAGTCGGGACGTGTAGTTGGCGCGCAAGTGGGACTGTTGATGACATTGAAAGCACTCCCGTTGGCGTACAACAAAGACATGCAAGAAGACAAAGAGGGCTTGTTTGCCAGCTATACCCAGTGGGGAGCCTCTATCGATATTGCACAGCAATGCGTGAACGGCCTCACTGTCAATCAGCCAAGGGCGCTAAAAGCAGCGAAGGGCGGCTATTCAAATGCGACTGAGCTTGCTGATTATTTGGTTAGCAAAGGCGTTCCATTTCGTACCGCGCATGAAGTGGTAGGGGAATGCGTGCAGTTAGCGCTTAAGCACCAGCAACCGCTCGAAGATTTGCCTCTCAGTACTTTGCAAGCAGTGCATTCGGTGATTATGCCTGACGTTTATGAATGGTTGAGCATTGAAGCGCTATTGGCAAAACGAAATGCACTCGGGGGCACCAGCATTGAACAGACACAAGCTGCGCTTAAGAAGCTTCAGCAAGGTCTGCGTATTAAGGTTCGTGATGCTACGCTGGATGATATTGATGCGATTGTCGGCTTGGTCGGTCATTGGGCGGGTGCCGGCGAAAACCTGCCACGAGCCAAAGATGATATTGTGCACTCAATCAATGAATTTGCCGTGTCTGAAGTCGATGGCAAAGTCACTGGGTGTGCTTCGCTCTATATCTATACCACGGGCTTAGCTGAGATACGTTCGTTGGGAGTCAATCCACAAAGCCAGGTGCGAGGTCAAGGTCGTATGTTGGTTGAGCATTTGTGTCAGAAAGCGCGTCAGATCCGATTAAAGCGCGTGATTGTGTTGACCCGTGTGCCTGACTTTTTTAAGCAGCAAGGCTTTACGCTGTGCGATAAAGCACAGTTACCAGAAAAGGTAATGAAAGACTGTGAGTTGTGCCCTAAGAAACACTGTTGCGATGAAATTGCGATGGAATATGGGCTGTAAAAGCAGCCCATTAACTTAACTTCGTACATTGCAGTTGAGTTACTCTAATATGAAGATTTGATGACAGCTTGCAATTGTCACAAATTTGTCACGCTAGCTCCCTACCATTCTCCTCGACTTTTAACCTATGGATAACATCCAAGTCGGGAGAACCCAATGAATCTGAATTCTTTGTTCAAAGCATCTGCGATCGCAGCAGCGTTAGCGCTTGCTGGTTGCGGTGGCGACATCAATATCAATTCGGGTGCTGAAGTACAGCAGCCAGATAATGGTGGTGACAATGGTGGTAACAACGGCGGTGATACGGGCGCTGACTTGCCAGGTACAGCCAGTGGTTCACTATCGTTAGCAGCGTCAGAAGCGCTCGGCGAAGAAGTACAAGTTCAAGTCATCTCAGGACGCATTACCGCTGACACAACCTTAGTGAACAGCAAAAGTGATGGCACAACAGTTATGTATGCTATCGACGGACCTACCTTTGTCGGTGGTGACAACGCGAATTCAGCAACATTGACCATTGAGCCGGGTACTGTGGTATTTGGTCGTCAGGGTAATGATTACTTGGTTGTAAGCCGCGGCTCAAAAATCATGGCAGACGGCACCTCTGATGCGCCCATTATCTTTACATCATCACAAGATGTGGTGGGCGAAGAAACAGGCGCTGGCCAATGGGGCGGCTTGGTTATCTTAGGTAATGCATCAAGCAACAAATGCCCAGCAGATGGCTCCGACTGCGCATTGCAAGTTGAAGGTGCTGAAGAGGGCGCAGTGTTTGGCGGCTCTCAAGACGATGATAACTCAGGCACGTTACGCTACGTGGTTGTTAAACACGCAGGTTTCGAAATCGCGCCTGACAATGAATTGAACGGTATCACATTTGGTGGCGTAGGTTCTGGCACGACGGTTGACTACTTACAAGTGCACGGTAACGCGGACGACGGTATCGAAATGTTCGGTGGTACGGTCAACTTTAAGCACGTTGTATTAACCAGCATGCAAGATGACAGCATCGATTGGGACAACGGCTATCGTGGTAAAATGCAATACGTTTACGTTGAGCAAGATCCGAACGGTGGCGACGCTAACCGTGGTATCGAAGCAGACAATGATGGCAGTAACCCTGCGGCAACGCCGATGTCTAACCCGACTATCGCGAACTTAACCATTATCGGTAATAACTTCAAAGGTGAAGACTCTTCGGAAGGTATTTATTTACGCGAGGGTACCGGTGCACAGTTTTACAATGTTGTGGTGACAGGTCCTTCGGAAATGGGTGAATGCTTTGAAGTTGAAGGTAGCCCACAATCTCAGACCAATCTAGGTGACGGCACTATCACCATGGAAAACTCTTTCATGGCTTGCAGCAATGGTGAGAACTTTAAGTACGGTTCAGGCGATGTAAACCTCGAAGATTGGTTCCTAAATCAGCAATCGAACAACCAAGTCAGCACTTCAATCATGCTAGGTGCTAACGGTCAGCCCATGGCAAACTCTCCGTTATTAGGTGCAGGTCAAGACGTTGCGAACACCGTTGATGGTAGCTTCTTTGAGTCAGTTGATTTTGTTGGTGCGGTTCCGGGTGACAGCGATTGGCGTCAAGGCTGGGCATTTGGTTTTGGCGGCGGTGAAGTCACTGCGGGCGGTTCAGAAGCGCCTGTAGCAGGTTGTCCAGCAGGCACCGAAGCGATTACCCCAGTAGATGGATCTACCACAACTTGTCAGCTAGCGGGCTCTTACACGGACGATTTAACACTGAGCGCGGACAATATTTATGCATTGAGCGGACCGGTTTTCATCGGTGGTGACAATGCGAACTCAATGACGTTGACTATTGAGCCGGGTACAACCGTTTATGGACGTACTGGTGGCGATTACTTAGTGATCAGCCGTGGTTCAGACATTATGGCGGAAGGTACGGTTGAACAGCCTATCACGTTTACTTCCGCAGCTTACGTTGAGACTGGCGAAGGTCAGCCGGGTCAGTGGGGCGGCTTAGTTATCTTGGGTAACGCACCGAGTAACAAATGCCCATCTGATGGTTCTGACTGTGCATTGCAAGTTGAAGGCGCGGCAGAAGGTGCTGTATTCGGTGGTACTGATGCGACCGATAGTTCAGGTACCTTGCAGTATGTACGTGTCATGAACGGTGGTTTTGAAATCGCACCGGATAACGAACTTAACGGTATTACGTTCGGCGGTGTTGGCTCAGGAACCAAGGTGGAATACCTCCAAGTTCATAACAACTCAGATGATGGCATCGAAATGTTCGGCGGTGCGGTTAACTTCAAGTATGTTGTTTTAACCAACATGCAAGATGACAGTATCGATTGGGACAATGGGTACCAAGGCAAGATGCAATATGTATTGGTCCGCCAAAACCCTGACAACTCAGATGCAAACCGTGGTATCGAAGCTGACAACGATGGTAGCAATCCGGCTGTAACGCCAATGTCGAACCCAACCATTGCGAACTTAACCATCATTGGAAACACGTTCCAAGGCGAGGACTCTTCAGAGGGTATCTACTTGCGCGAAGGTACTAAAGCAACGTTCTATAACACGATCGTTTCAGGTCCTGCGGGCATGGGCGAATGTTTAGAAGTTGAGAGTAGCCCGGTCAGCCAGCAGCACTTACAAGATGGTGGCATTGCAATGACTCACTCAGTCATGGCGTGTGACAACGGTGAAAACTTTAAATTTGGCGCAACTGACGTCAATTTGGAAACTTGGTTCACAGGTCAAGCAGGTAATAGCATTGCCGCAGCAGGCGATACTTTGAACGGTGTCTTCAGCATTACAGACGCAACTGCAGCAGACCTCAGCGGCGATACATTCTTCGACAACGCGACATTCGTTGGAGCAGTTGAAGAAGGTAACGATTGGACTGCAGGTTGGACTGTAGGATTAGAGTAACCCCTTAAGTAGCATAAAGTGCTCTTTAAAAGCCGTGAGGTGACCTTAGGGACACCTCCGGCTTCCATAGTAACAAGAGGTAGCTAATATCATGCGTGCCAACCGATTCCCTCTGGCAAATATTTCTCTCGCAGTGCTTGCCTGCTTGGCAACACCTGCGGCACTCGCTTGGCAAGACGCCGAGCAAACCGAAGCTGAAGCAGAGCAGCAGGCAAGCAACCCTGAGCAAGTCATCGAGGAAGTGGTTACCACAGGTACTCGTTTACAGGGCAGTGCCGCAGCGGTAGTTCAAGAGCGTAAAGAACAGGCGTTCGTGGCCGATATCATGGGTGCTGACCAGATTTCGCGTACCGGTGATACTGATGCCGCTGCTGCGCTTCGTCGTATTACAGGTCTTACACTGGTCGACGGTAAATTTATATATGTACGTGGCTTAGGTGAGCGTTACTCGAGTACGCAACTTAACGGCATGTCCGTACCGAGCCCTGATCCAACCCGAGCCGTTATTCCACTCGATTTATTCCCCTCGGATATTATCGAAAGTTTAGCTGTTCAAAAGTCGTATTCAGCATCAATGCCGGCTAACTTTGGTGGCGGTAATGTTGATATCCGCCTGAAGTCTGCCCCCACGCAAGAAGTTTTTAATGGCTCGATTAAAGTGGGCGGCAACTCAGAAAATTTCGATGACTCATATTGGTATGATGGCGGGAGTTCATGGAAGGGTAAAGATGACGGAACTCGTGCAGCACCACAAATGTTGCAAGCGTTGTGGGGACAACGCACATTCCTTGATGAAATTAGCATCGAAGATAATCGGGATGTGGCGTTGGCACTGAACCGAGATTATGACCCTCAAATGCAGTCTATTGACCCTGATTATGGTGTCAATGTGACCTACGGTAACCGTTATGATTTAACTGACAAGTGGGCGATTGGTTTTTTGACCACGGCTGCGTACCGCAATGAGTGGCAGGTTTCTGAGCAGTTTCTGGGTGAAAACTACCGCTTAAACCCTGATGACAGCTATACATTGGTTCGTGGTTGGGATGATGTGCAGTCAACCGAGCACCAAGTGACGTGGTCAGGTATGTTCACGCTGGGCATTAACTACGGCGCGAATCACAAAGTCGACTTCAGCCATGTCATTCTGAACGATACCGAGGATCGTTTACGCGAGAAATTGGGTAACAATAACAACATCAACTTCGGCTCTGACCAGCGTATTCGTGAGTTTGATGTGAATTACCAAGAGCGTCGGATGGTGGCTAACCAAATTAAAGGGATGCATACCTTTACCGACTGGAACTTCTTGGGTATTGATTGGAAGTATTCAAAGGCACGTTCAAGCCGTTATGCACCGGGTAACTTAGAGACTCGGTTTATTTTGACGGACCGTAACGAAGATGGAGTTTTTGACCGTCAAACTGAGAGTAACCTAACCAATGCGACGACGGCTGCACGTTACTCTTTTCAAGATCTCGATGATGAAGTTGAAAACTGGGGCGGCAATGTAACTCTACCAATCATGCTCGATGATTGGGATATCACCTTAAAGGCGGGCGCGGACTTTGTTCAGAAAACGCGTTTTGCCACCAACCGTCGTTTTGATATCAATACGCGTGCGTTCCCCGACTCGAGCGTTTTGCAAGGGCATCAGCTAGGCGAAATCCTTAATGATGACTTATTAGCGAATACTGAACTTAGTTTTACGCCGATATTGAACGATACTACGGTAGCGGGCGATGATTATATTTCTGCGCAAGCAATCGACGCATACTACGTTGAAGGCGACGTGTTCTTTAAAGAGAAGTGGCGTATTACGGCGGGTGTTCGTTGGGAAGACTTCCGCCAAGTTGTGGTACCACTGGTACCAACGACCGGTGAAATCGATTTACCAACCAACCCGACACCTAACGATCTAGCTGATTTAGCATTCCAAGAGGATGACTTCTATCCATCGTTGGCGTTGACTTACTTTTTAACTGACGAGCAGCAGTTACGTTTCAGCTACGGACAAACGGTAGTCCGTCCTGACTTGCGCGAAGTCTCTAGTTCAACGTACCTCGATCCGTTGACCTTGTTCCCAGTCGGCGGTACACCAGGCTTGCGGACAACGTCGATCAAGAACTATGACGCACGTTGGGAGTGGTATCAAGAAAATGGCGATACCTTGTCGTTGGGTATGTTCTATAAGGACATGACTGACCCGATTGAATCTGTTCAGTCGCCCGCGCAAGACGGTCCTCCATTAGTACGTATTGCTAACGCTGAGACCGGTGAAGTATACGGTGTCGAAATGGAGTGGTTAAAATCACTCAGCACGAACTTCTTTGTTTCGGGTAACGTTACGTTAAGTGACTCTGAAATCCAGTTGGATACTCAGAAGATTGTTGAACAAACCGGTGTATCGACGTCGATTACCAATACCGAACGTCGCTTAACGGGTCACTCAAAATGGGTGGTCAACAGTCAGCTTGGCTTTGATTCTGACAATGGTAAGCACTCTGCATCGTTGGTTTATAACGTGTTTGGTGAGCGTATTATCATTCCAGGTATCGAAGGTCGTGGCGATGCGTTTGAGCAACCTTTCCACAGTTTAGACGCGGTTTATAGTTACTATCCAGACTTCAATTCTCAGATCACGCTCAAGGTGCAAAATATCTTGAATCAAGATAAAGAGATTGAGTTTGACGATACCTTGCTTCGTTCAGAAACGCGTGGTGTTAGTTTCTCGCTAACGTATAAGCGTGAATTCTAAATACGCGGAGAGTTTTGATAAAAGCGATGCTAATTAGCATCGCTTTTTTTTGCTCGTTGAATAGAGACTTCGAGTGGTCTTAATGTATCGAGGTGCACATCCCGTTGTGGGAAGGCGATGACGATATCATTCTCGGCGAATAGTGAGTCGATCTTGTAGCGCAAGTCCGACTGCACCCGACGTAAATCCATCGGCGCACTAACCGAAGTCCAGAACAGCAAATTGAAGGTAAGGCTGTTATCACCAAAGTCTTCAAATAACACTTCGATGGGGTACTCGGTGTTAATCTTTTTATGCTCTTTCGCCGCCTCCAGCATTAAGTCACGTACCTTTTCAGCCGGTGAACCATAAGCGACACCAACACTGACATTGCTGCGGATATCTTTTGAAACCAGTGTCCAGTTCACTACGCGTTGCTCTAAAAAGTAGCTGTTTGGCACCAGTACATGAATCCCGTCAAACCGACGAATACGTACACAACGATTACCTATTTCTTCAATGCGACCTTGCTCGTTCTCAAGCTCAACGATGTCGCCAATACGAATTGGACTCTCGGTTAATAGAATAAAACCCGATATCAGGTTATTGAGCAAATTCTGCGCACCAAAACCCACACCAATGGCGAACGCGCCACCGAGTACTGCAAATATCGTAATCGGAATACCAGCTAACGGTAGAGCAAGTAAAACCAGTAACAAGTAGGCAATAAACTGAAATAGCCGACGAAAGGTAAATAGGGTGTTTTCCGACGCGCCGTTGCGCAGCAGGGCACGGTTCAGTAGTTGGCGACCTATAATGCGAACAACAATAACACCAACGATGATAATGGTCAGCGCAATGACCACTTGGCTAAAATGGATTTTTGTATCGCCGGAGGTATAAAGTGGTGTTTGCCATAGGGTAGTAAAGGCGGAGCTAAACTCCGCCCACAAACTTGATGCTTCTTCTTGCATATCAGGCTCGAATTAAACTTTAGCAGAAGCGCGTTGCTTCATCGCTTGATACCAACGGAATAAATTAGGACGGCTTTCATCAACGCGTAGATTCACGACTTTGCCAAAGTCGACTGAGCAGAACGCATTGATATCGGCGACGGTGAGCTGACCGCAGGCAATAAAATCTTTACCTTCGAGTTGATCGTTTAAAAAGTCAAAAAAGCGCTCGGCCTCTTTGATATTGTGCTCTCCCCATTCGCGGATGGGTTGCATGCGGTGCTTGAAATAGTCGGTCGTGTGCTGAAAGCCCATGCCAATTGGATAGAACAAGTAAAAATCGACCCAACGCGTCCATTGTTCAATAATGGCTTTGTCGTTGGCATTGTCGCCAAGTAGTTTAGGTGAGTCGGGATATTGGTTTTCGAAATAATGGCAAATTGCCGTGGTTTCGCAGATAAAGCTACCGTCATCGAGCTCAAGTACAGGGACTTTTTGCATGGGGTTTTTGGCTTTGAAAGAATCGCTGAGGTTTTCACCTTTTGACAAGTCAATTTCAATCCGTTCGACTTTATCTAGTAATCCCTTTTCTGCGAGAAACATGCGTACGCGACGCGGGTTAGGCGCCTTCGCCATTTCGTAGAGCTTCATTGATTAGACTCCATGTTGTTGTTTTTAGGTGGTCCAGTTACGCTTTAACTTATCAGCAAACGCAATAAAACGCTCGCGCATTGTTTGGCGTACTTTGATATCAATAGAAGAGAGTACGGAATAGCCGGAAATATGGATGTGCACTTTAGGCGCTTGTATTGGCGCCTCTAGATGATTATCGAGAGAGCTAATAATGTTAGCGACATTGCAGGTCACGCGGGCAAACTCGGGAACAAAAATTTTAATATCACCAACAAGGTCGAGTAGTTGAACATGAATTTCATCGCTCTCGAAGTGCGCATCAGTAAAGTCGATCTTGAGTGAACCCAGCACACTGTAGGCTTTAATTTTAGCCGGTACTTGCCATGCACCTTTCATGCTTTGCGACGACAGTATTGCGACAACCGAATGTTCGCTGCCAGCGAATATTTTGGTGGAGTGTGCGTCAAAACGTGCGGCTTTACTTTGCTCATACTTCGCATCAACTTGCAGGGGTAAGTCTTCTACTAAGTCGGCTAATTGCTGGTGAGCGATCGCATCAAATGCTTGGTCAAGCCGCGCCTCAAAAGCCTCTTGCGATAGTTCACCATGACTGTAATTCATAACCAGCTGGTCTATCACTTCTTCGCGAACTTTATCCAGGGGACGGTCTTCAAATTTTACAGCCATAACGGCTCCAAATGTTATTTAAATGTTTAATTGTTAAATTATGGATCGCTTAAAGCGCTTTTCAAAGCTTATTTTTACAAAATATCTACAATTTTTAACTAATAAATTAGAAAGAGCGGCTTGCGCCGCTCATTGCTTTATTGCAGTGAAGGTAACTTATTAAGTAGCGCAGGCGGCAATTTAGATACCAATGAACTGCGTAACGGATGCCAGAACACCGACACAAGTAGTAAGCCAGCACCCACGATTAAGCCCATCACCGCGCTACCTAAGTCGACCAAGCCAACGCTTGTCAGCACTTGACTGAAAATAAAAATAACGTAGGCCAATGCTGATACCATCAAGGCGCGACGATCGATAATCAGAGATACGACACTCAACACAACATAAACCACCAGTGTGGCGGCTGCTTGAGTAACGCCGATTTCAAAATCACTGCCAAGAATGACGTTAAACAAAGGATGAATCATCAGCGGCGCCGCCAGTAGATGAAGCCAAAATGCGACATCAGAACGGCGACTGGTGCGATCGACGTCCGAAGCATCCCAATACATGGCGATGCCAAAGGTGACTAAACCCCCTGTCATGATCACCAAGTCAATTAAGATACTGTCTAGCAACCAGGTGGTGCTTAGGAAAGACACGATGATACCAACCACCGTAGCGATCCCAGCCGCGAGCGTGATAGGAACACGGAACCGAAACCAATGCGCTGTTGCAACGGCACTGGCAGCAATAAATGCGACACCGCTAGCAAGGTCGGGTCTAACCGCCATGGCAAGTAATTGCATAATCACGCCACCGAAGGTACCGCCCAATGCCGTCACCAATAGCACGATCGATGGCAGCGCCATATGTCGACGGCGAGTGAAGTACTCGGACAACAACCAACTTGCCACAGCTACTAAACCGCCACCGATCAGCGGCGACATGGTATTACCAATCGTCCACAGACCTGCCAAAGCAATCACTGCGGCGATCACGACAAAAATGTCGTTAAAGCCGTGTACCAAAGGAATATACTCTTGGTCTTGATTTAGGACTCCACCGCGCTGTTGTTGAATAAAATCACGAAACGCGTTCGCCGTTTGTTTAGGCATGACACCTGCCTCGACGGCTGCGCGAATATCTTTGTCGCTGTACATTTCAACGCCCTCATTTTGACTTTGATTAAACAATAATCACGGTGGAGACGAAAAGCGAATCTGCTTTGTTACAAACTGTAAGCAGTGAAACAAATCAGGTTCGCGTAAGCTCCTTCACTTTCTGTTTAGAGAACCAAGGGTAGAGCACCGGTAATACTACAAGCGTCAGTAACGTGGCGGAAACCAGTCCACCGACGATGACCGTTGCCAAGGGACGCTGGATCTCAGCGCCTGCACCCGTGGCAAACAGCATGGGTATCAGCCCTCGTGCTTTATTTGGCACAAAATTCATCAACGTCTAGGTTCCCAGCTTGCCTTACAAACTAACCTAGGCGTACAGGCGTTAGGTGTAGTGCTACCGACGATGGGTTCGTCCTCTAGCTTTTATCTTTTAAGTGCCATTTTGGTCGGCTCCACCTTCATGGGAACCGTAACAATTGCAATGTCAGCCGCACAAAAAATAAAGTACAGAGTAAAGTTTAATATGCTGGCAGTCATGACGCTTTCTTATGGAGTGGGGCAAATTATAGGTCCTCTCTTGGCAGAGGCGCTTAGAGCTTATAGTGAAACATTCAACAGCTCTTTGATAGCTGCCGCCATTGGCTTGGTACTAGCGGGAGCGATAACTGCTAAACCCTCTAAACAATTGACAAACTGAGGTTTTAAGAGATCGACAGCCCTTCTAGAATTCGGCTCCATGGTACGAATAATTGTTGGTAGTCGGTCTGTAGAAATAAAAAAGCCCCGCACAAAGTGCAGGGCCTTCAGAATGTCACCGAACAACTTCGAGCGTGAATATTTTAGGCAGGTAGAAGTGTAAATATCCCATTTATAACACAGTCATCTGATAGAATATTTATGCCGCAGTTCGGTAATCAAACGGTGTCATATCATTGAGTGAGTCGTGCGGTCTTTCGTGGTTTATGGTGCAAGGGAATACGGGCTACAGGCACTTTCAAATCAAAGCGAACAGCCAGCGTACGTGGATGTTCCTCAATCGCTCTTGTCATTGTGTCATGTAGATCAAATAAGAGTTCCTGAATATAAGGCAAATGCTGAGGCCAAAGCGGAAGCCCTCTGTACGAACTGTCGGAGTAGAGTGTTTGGTTGTGGTTCATTGGATTACGTATTGGCAAATTCATAATTAGAGCCATGATCGTTGACTACTAATAACTGATCTGATTCCGTAATCGTTAACCATGAGTCAGACGTTAAGCTGTCGGGCTCACCAATCCGTTGGTTGACTGAAAAGCAAGATAAACGCGACCACCAAAAAGATATTGGTAAGTTAAGACGGTTAGACGTTTACTTTAGAGGTCTCTATCTAGACCAAATCAATCGAAGTCTGATTGACGAGGTAAAGTTTGATATTCGGAGTGAAGCGTCTGCCTCAACGGCTAACCGTTACCATGTTATGCACATTTGGCTACCGAGCACTTGAAACGAGTGGCTTGTAACGTTGATGGCTCGATTGGTACAAATCTGGTACACCATCAGAAACTAAAAAGCCCCGCACAAAGTGCAGGGCCTTTAGAATAGTGGTGCCGGAGGCGGAATCGATAAGATCTAATAACTTATTGTTTTATAGTGGATAAAAAATATTAAGATTCAAGCGTGTTACTTACCTTGTTACTAAAACTTCAGCTTTAGTTTTTTGATTGAAAGCTTTTTCACAAATGAATCTTTTAACTTTTTGGCTATGCCCAATACTCGCTTAACACGTTGAACATAGCTATAGTGGTCTGCAACTTGTGAACGTGTAGTGGCAAATAAATTCGGGTAAGCGGATTAAATGGTTGATCTTACCTTTGCATGAGAGTGAGACAGACCGGCATCTCATCGGATTATCTGGTTGATGCTTCACCTAC
>NYWU01000029.1 GCA_002685255.1 Idiomarinaceae bacterium | reverse complement strand
GTATTGAGTCCATGCATGTCACCGACGAAGATTTGCAGTGGCGCAATAATCAGTAATAGCCATAACGTCATTGAAAGAGCTTTACGGTGCAGTTCAGTATCGCGCTTTTCAATAATAAACCAAGCGCTTACGCCGGCTACCACGAAGCCACCGGTTAGAAATGAAGCGAGCCCCATATGGGTGAAGCGATACCAAAAAGAGTCGTTGAAAATAGCCGCGGACCAATCAATTACATGATAAAAACCATCACGCATTTCAACGCCCGCAGGTGTTTGCATCCAACTATTGGCTGATAAGATCCAGAAACTAGAAATAAATGTCCCGATAGATACCATGAGCGCGGCAAAAAAGTGAACACCGTTCGGAACCTTACCACGACCGAACAAAAGCACGCCCAAAAACGCCGCTTCCAGGAAGAAAGCCGTCACCACCTCGTAGCTCAGTATTGGGCCTAAAAAGTTAGATGTCGCGAGCGCGAAGTTACTCCAGTTCGTACCAAACTGAAAGGACATAACAATACCGGACACCACACCCATACCAAAAACAACTGCGAACACTTGGGTCCAAAAGGCACCTAAACGCTCCCATTTTGGATTGTTGGTTTTGAATGCAAGGCCGTAAATTAATGCAATATAAGATGCCAAACCGATAGTGAACACGGGGAATATGGCATGAAATGACACGACAAACGCGAATTGAATTCGCGAGAGCACGAGGGGGTCAAGATCCATAGTACGATCTCCTTAGCCAATGACGTTATAAGTCAAGTTTAGTAACCTTACTTGAAAGGTTATTACATATTGTTTAACACGCTTCTTGTTGCTCTGTCGTGCGTTCACTTTGATGCATATCAATATGCTTATAAATATAATATATTAATCACGAGCAAGCGCAATTCGCCCCGCTTTTACTGCGTTTCGGCGGACGCTTGGCTGTAAACCAATTCTAAATAAATCACCATTCATACCAGTCAGTGTCATTCTTACGCCCGCTTGTTTGGCGACTTCAGCATGTGCTTTCATATGCTCAGGCTCACCGTGTGTCGGTATGACAATACGGGGTTTCACCCACTGGTACAGTTGTTTAAGCTCTTCTTGATTAGGATGGCCCGAGGCATGCAGTATGCGGTCACTTTGTTCGGCATGCACAACCTCTATTCGACGCGCTTTAAACTTATTCGTGAGGCGTTGAATATCAAGCTCATTACCTGGGATAATAATAGCGCTCATGATGACTTTGTCACCTTTGTCCAGCACTAAATGGGGGTGGCTGTCGTCGGCTAACCGACTGAGTGCAGCTCTAGACTCACCTTGGCAGCCTGTCGCCACAACTAACACTTCTCGTGCTGGTAAATAACCGACATGCGTATGGTCAATGAGCTCGATATGCTCTGGCCATAATCCAAATTGGCGTGCCAGACCCACATTTCTTTCTAAAGAGCGTCCAAGCACTGCCAAATAGCGACCCGACGCTTCTGCCACCCGTGCTAACGTGATCAAACGCGCGATATTACTACTAAAGCAGCCTACTACAACGCGCCCATGAACCGCCTGCGCCTCGGCCAATAATCCCTCATAGCAATCCGCTTCAGAAGTTGACCAACCTGGCTTTAAGGCGTTGGTAGAGTCACCTACAACGGCATCGATACCGGCTAATCCGAGGCGTTGAAATACGCCACTGTCAAAGCCAGATGAGGTAATTGGTTGTGCATCGATTTTCCAATCTCCGGTGTGTAAAACACGAGCAGCAGGCGTTTCTATCACCACACCAAATGGCTCAGGAAGTGAATGGGTAAAGCGTATCCACGTCACGCTAAATGGGCCAATTTGAACAGTTTCCCCCTCATTAACTTCAATAATGGGGACCAGTTCAGCAAATGCGGTATAGGCTAGTTTTCTGCGTAGAACAGCAGCTGTATAAGGGGTGGTATAAATCGGTTTTTGCCAACGTAGCCATAAGTCCTCTATAGCACCAATGTGGTCTTCGTGGGCATGAGTAATAATGATCGCTTCGAGTTCGTCTTTATTATCTGTAATGAAGCGAGGGTCGGCACAGACGACTTCGTGCTTAAAACTGTTGGGTTTAGCAGGGTTGAGCGGCTCATCAAAGGAAACACCACAGTCGATCATCAACCAGCGACCCGCATGACCGTATAGGTTCATGTTCATGCCGATCTCACCTGTCCCGCCAAGGGGTAGGAACCACATGTCGACTTCGCTTGGATACAACGTGAGTCTCCTCTAACTTACTGTGTAAGCGTTAGATATGCGAAACTAGTAACGTTGATGCTACTCCTTTTGGATTACTTTTACACGCTCAAGAACAGATTAAATTGCATAAAGATGTCAATCAAATACAACACTACACCTGCTTAAACCAATCCTCGATCACATTCATGACGAGCCGCGTTTTAGCCGGGATACTTTCTCTAACAGGCAAAACCGCATAAACACTGTACTCAACACCTGCCCAATCAGGTAGTAAGCGTACCAACTCACCACTTTCTAACTGTGGCTTCACCTCGGGCTCGGGTAACAATCCAAAGCCCACGCCATCACACGTCAATTGAACCGTGGTCTGCATATTATCGACTTGGATGCGCGGCGCTGGCAAAGGCAAGTCATAAGTGTTTGAAAAATGTGCAATAAAGGTCTCATCCTGCAACTCATCAAGTCCACTAATATGGCGTTTAGCAAGCGGGTGCGACGCAGCAGCACAGGGTATCAAATGCCAGTCTATTAGATGATGAGAGTACAATGACGAATCGGGTAAGGGACCGATACGAATCGCAAGATCAACGCCCGCAGTCACTAAATCAAGCGGTTCATCCGTCATCGATAACTTAAACTGCATGTCCGGAAACTGTTCGGTCAACTGACGTAGAGGCTCACTCAATAAGCCGCCCCCAAATCCTACAGGAGCCATGATTTTCATCACACCCGCAGGCGTTTGCGTGAGCTGCTCCATACGCTCTTGATTTTTCGCAGCAACTTGCAACACATCAAGGCACGACTGATAAAAGACTTCGCCGGCTTCGGTGAGCGTCATTACCCGCGTGTTGCGATGAAAAAGCGCCAGCCCGTTATCCTTTTCGAGTTTCCTTAGTTGCTGACTAACCGCCGATACAGTCATATGCAACTCACTCGCTGCCGCACTCATACTCTTTAACTCGACCGTTCGAGTAAACGCCTTCATCGACCGAATCATCTTCGGATTCATAGCTTAAGCACCTCTTAAATATGCTTACAAATAAACGAGATTGCACAAACCGTAATTATACGTATATTTGCAAATAAAAACTATTCTCATTTTTATATACGGAGAGCATTGTGCATCTATCAAACACTCGCTGCATTAAACTGTCAATTATTGCGACTGCAATTAGTGCGTTCACTTTATCAGCAAATGCTAACCCGCAACAGACAGATCACCGCGCAAATCATTCCCATAAACGTGAAAAACCAATGGAGGTTTTAGTGGTTACTGCGTCCGGTGCCGATAAGACCTTACGCGATGCACCGGCATCAGTCAGTGTCATTTCGGGTGAAGCATTATCACAGCGCTTTTACAAGGATCTGACCGATGCACTCACCGATGCGCCTGGAGTTATTGTGACTAATGGTGGTGACCGACAAGACATTAGCGTACGCGGAATGAGCAGTCAGTACACCTTGATATTAGTCGATGGACAGCGCCAAACGTCACGCGAGACACGACCGAATAGCGACGGTCCTGGCGTTGAGGGCGCGTGGACACCGCCCTTAGCAGCCATCGAACGTATCGAGATTATTCGTGGCCCAATGTCTTCGCTATATGGTTCGGACGCTATTGGTGGTGTCATCAATATTATAACAAAGAAAACGCCGCAAGAATGGCGTAGCGAAGTACGTGTAGACTCCGTCGTGCAAGAACGCAGTGAATCTGGAAATAGCTACCAAGTCAATCTCTTTACGTCGGGCTCACTTATCGAAGATACCCTTGGGCTGCAGGTGTATGGCGGTTACACACGGCGTTTCGAGGACGATATTGTTGATGGGTATCGCGGAAAGAAAACCGATCATGCCACCGTTAAACTGGCTTATACACCGACGGTCGACCACGAGTGGCTTTTCGAAGCAGGCACCAACTCACAAACTTTAGATGCAACACTCGGTAAAACCGTCGAGCCCTTAGCCCCCGGTGCAAGCTGCGGGCGTCGCGGTTGCCCTGAGTCATCGACGACTGAGTATGATAATCAAAGTTACTCCATTGCTCACAACGGTCAATGGGGACTTGTCGGCGCTCGAAGCTATCTAAAACGTGACGAGTACGACAACAATGCACGTCAAATGTACATTACCAATACCGATTTCCAAACCGTATGGAATGTGCCACTCACCGTTGAACAGCCAATTACACTCGGCGCGGCTTATCTAAAGGAAGAGTTAGAAGATCGCACCAGTAACCAAATTAGCGACCGCACACAAATCGATAGCTCTCAATGGTCAGTATTTGCTGAGTCAACATGGCCTATCGCAAAACACTTCGAGCTCACAACCGGCTTGCGTTACGACGATGATGAGTATTTTGGTGACCAATGGAGTCCCCGGGTCTACGGCGTCTACCACTTATCACGAGCCACCACACTAAAAGGTGGCGTATCCACCGGCTTTCGAGCACCTAACTTACGTCAAACAACAGAGGATTGGGGACAAGTCAGTCGAGGCGGAGATATTTATGGTAACCCCGACTTACAAGCAGAAACATCGGTTAACTACGAACTCGGTCTATATACCCATTTTAGCCGAGGCATAAAGAGCTCTGTTACCGTTTTCTATAACCAGTTCGACGATAAAATATCGCGCATAGCATGTCCCGTCACTCAGTGTACCGGCGGTCCCAATCAGTTTGGCTCTATGCCCACGACGTACGTCAACGTGGATGAAGCAGTCACACAAGGTATTGAGGCCACTTTTGATGCGCGATTCAGCCGAGCGTGGAAACTGAGCGCGAACTACACCTTTACGGATTCGGAGCAAAAAACCGGTGAATATAAAGGCGAGCCACTCACACAATTACCCAAGCATTTGATACAAACGTCGCTCAACTGGAAACCTTCCGCGGCAATGAATACCTGGTTACGCGTTCATTATCGTGGCGAAGAGAGCCAACCCACGACTGGACCTTCGAGCGGTTCACTGATTGCCCCCTCATATACGTTGACTGATTTAGGCATCAATTACTTCCTCACACCCGATATTAAGGTCGGAGCTGGCATTTATAACTTATTCGATAAACAAATTGGTGTGGAAGAATACGGTTATATTGAGGATGGACGCCGTCTGTGGGTCTCTCTCGGCTGGACTTTTTAATCGATGCGCGCTCGTCAATTTTGGAATATTAAAAACTGGCATTGGGTTAGTTCCGCGGTTTGTTTGGTCGGCATGCTGCTCTTTTCGGTAACAGGTATCACCCTCAACCATCCCACCGTGTTTGAGGGTGATGCTGAAATCACTCAAATAGAGGCTGACGTTCCCCCCGCCATTATGGCGGGTTTAAATGCCGAGCGACCGATTAGTCAGGCGTTTCGTCAATGGTATCAAAGCACCACAGATAACCCATTACCTAAAACACTCAACATTCAATGGAGCGAGTTCGAAATGTACGTATCGTTACCGCGTGCGGGGGGTGACCGCTGGTTTTCAGTCGATCGCGAGTTACATACCTTTTATCAAGAAACCACGGACCGTGGTTGGATTGCTTATCTCAACGATTTGCACAAAGGCCGCAATACCCACTTTATATGGACGCTTTTTATCGATGTATTCGCGCTCGCTGCCATTTTATTCTCAGTAACCGGCTTGTTGCTTTTAAAAAAATACGCGAAGGGTCGTAAAACTACCTGGCCTCTGGTTGCCGCAGGTCTACTCATACCTGTATTACTTTTGATTCCAAACCATGGTTCCGCCAATGAACTTAAGGTTGAGTTACCGCGTCTTGCAGTCGCTGAATATCACCCACCTTATCTCGCGGTGTGGCTGATGGACAGTGAGCGCAAGAAAGTCACTGACGTCGCTATCTGGTACGACACCCAACTTGCCGACAAAGAAGGTGAAAAGTGGCTTAAAGATATGCGCTTATGGTGGCGCCGCAGCGGCCGCTTTTTGAGTATGCCAGTCGATGGGGTCTCTGGCGCAACCCGACAACCGGGTTCACATCGAATCGACCTCAAGCCACTGACTCAGATTATCAGCCAACGCCCTTCGCAATCTTACACCTTGTATATCGAAGCAGCGCGTGAACTCGGTGGACGCGAGGTACTGCAATTTGACTTCCAATGGCCATTAAACACATCACTGCAACACACCGAGCAAGGTAATAGTGAGCTCGGTACTGTAAAACTTACTCTGGAGCCTTAAAATGATTAAACATAAAACCACACAGCTATTGCTTATGGGCGTGTTACTAACCGCGAGCCTTTCGGTCAGCGCCCATCGCTTATGGATAAAACCGAACACGACCACAGTATCCGGTCAAGATGAATGGGTCACTTTTGATGCCGCTATCGCTAACGGCATTTTTAACCCTGATCATTTTGCGATGCCTTTAGATCGCCTGACGGCTTACAATCCAGACGGTCAGCCTATTACGTTGCAAAATCAAGCGAAACTAAAATACCGAAGTGTTTTTGACCTTCAGCTTACGCAACCGGGTACCTATGAAGTCAGTATGAATAGCCGTAGTCTGCAAGCAAGCTGGCAGGATGAACAAGGTAACCGTCAGCGTTGGCCGGGGCGTGGCGAAATAGGCACAATTGAGGGCTTTCAACAACATGTCCCTAAAAATGCAAAAGATTTAAAAGTCTTTGATAGTGCTCGTCGCGTTGAGGTATTTGTTACCGCAGGTGCGCCCAGTCAAGAGGTCATTGGACCGAGTGGTAACGGGCTTGAACTTAATGGCAAAACCCACCCCAACGATCTCTATACCGGGGAACCAGTATCACTGGGTTTCTTATTCGATGGCGAACCGGCTCAAGATGCACAGGTGACCCTTGTACGACAAGGCGAGAAATATCGTGACAATAGTGAGCCGATGCGCTTTACCACAAACGCGGAAGGCGTTTTTGAAGTGAGCTTCGATGCACCCGGCATGTACTTTATCGAAGTTGAATATAAAGACGATCGCGCAAAAGCGCCAGCGATGGTGAGATTAGGTAACTATTCAGCCGTCATCGAAGTACTGCCTCTATAACGTGTTCAGGGCGCGCCAGCGCCCTGATTATTTTACACCCTACCCTAAAAAATTCCTCGCCGAGGCAAATCCAAGCTGAGCTAACTTTGGTATCTTTTAGACGCGTTGTACCCAACCAATAGAGGAACTTTTATGTCGAATAATGCTTACGTCCCACCCAAAGTATGGGAGTGGGAACCCGGTAACGGTGGTAAATTCGCCAACATTAACCGCCCAGTTTCTGGTGCGACTCACGAGCAGCCACTGCCCAAAGGGGAACATGATCTTCAACTCTATTCCCTGGCAACACCCAATGGACAAAAAGTAACTATCCTACTTGAAGAACTCCTTGAGGCCGGCGTTAAAGAAGCCGATTACGATGCCTATCTTATTAACATATTAGAGGGAGAGCAGTTCTCGAGCGGATTTGTTGAAGTTAACCCAAACTCAAAAATACCCGCTCTGCTGGATAACAGTACCGAACCGGGCACACGCGTGTTCGAGTCTGGCTCTATTCTGCTGTATCTTGCGGAAAAATTTGGTCACTTTCTGCCAACCACGCCCGCTGCACGTACTGAATGTCTAAACTGGCTGTTCTGGCAAATGGGCAGCGCGCCTTTGCTAGGCGGAGGCTTTGGTCATTTTTATGCTTATGCTGACGAGAAGTTAGAGTACCCAATCAACCGCTTTACCATGGAGATCAAACGTCAATTAGATGTGCTCGATAAGCAACTTGCCAATCATGAGTTTGTTGCAGGGGACGAATACAGCATCGCAGATATGGCCATATTTCCGTGGTACGGTGCGTTGGTTCGCAACGAAGTCTATGAGGCTGCTGAGTTTATTCAAGCGCACACCTATAAAAACGTGCAGCGCTGGGCAGAACAGCTATCACAACGCCCTGCAGTTAAACGCGGTCGTATGGTCAATAAAACCTGGGGCGAACCAGAAGAGCAGCTGCATGAACGCCACAGCGCTGAAGATTTTGAAACTAAAACACAAGATAAAATTGGCTAGAAAAGAAAAAGCCCCGAGTAAAAGCTCGGGGCAAAATATATCCAGGGAGTATAAATCTGTTATCTGGTGTTCACCAGAAAACGACTGCAATTATCAATACCTACGGTGACAACTTCGTTTCGGATTTATGACAATTTAATTAAATGCCACGCAAATCTAAAAAGAAGTGATGATCCGCAATAGACTCCCTTATCCTTTTTACTGCTGTTGCAACGCTTGTAAAACAGGCAGCTCAGTTCCATTTAAAACAAACTTGCCGTCCTTAAGCGTAACCTTTGTCACATAAGCGTCTTCTTGTTCTGTCAAGAAACCTTGTTGCATAAAGGTAGAGATAACCAAAGGTGCTTGCTGCTCAGCAATCTGCTGCATTTGTACAGGATCCTGCTGTGCCGGTGGCAACTGTGTCCGTAACTGCATAAGGATTTGCTTTTGCGCTAACCATAACGCAACAGGCTTTTCGATACGCATATTGGCTTCACTATTTACATGTGAGAACCAGAACGCTTGGTCATCAATCGGATCGGGCAATTGCTCGATATCAGCAAGCTGCATAAACATATCAGCGTTCATGTCGCCCTGTTCAAGGGAAGCGCTCAGCTGGTCGATCTTAAAGCTCGGATTGTCGTCGATAATTTTAGGTAGCTGCTGAATAAAAAATTCACTTTGTTGTTCGAGTAATTTAGCAGGGTCCGTTCCATCTTGCGCTGAAGCAAACTGTTGAAATGCTTCAAGCACACTGATATCAAGATCATCCATCGACATATTGAACACGAGGTCATTTGCAGTAAACGACTCAGAGGAAACAGACTCGAGTCCCTGCTTAATTACGATACTCGCCGTATTTTGCTCTTCATCAATAGTTGATGTACTGGTTAGCTGGTAGTTACTCAAAATCAACGGTTGAGTCATTTCAACATCTTCAAAAGAAACCTCTTTAATCGAGAAAGATGAATCACCACCATAAACGCTTCCGGCCAAAAGGCTCGCTAATGACGCTTGCGCATCAACCTGTAAATTGAGGTCTGACATTTTAAACCGTGCTTGGTCACCAACAGAGAGCGTCATATCCTTAAAGCCACCTGTATAAACCACTCGCTCTTGCTCAACTGTTCCGTGCCCTTCATAACCAGAGAAATTGAATGCTACACCGTCTGCGTTTTCGGCAGCAGTCAGTTCTGGCATCCAGTCATGATAATCAGCTCCACCGAATAGCCCGACTGAGCCCGTCATTTGATAAATTGGTGTACCGTCTTCCCACTCAACGTATTCCTGTAAATCGTTGCCATCAAGGCTCAGTTTCCACGCCGCCAGACCAACACCTGGGCTGTATTGAGTCAACAACAAGCCATGCTGTGCCGAGAAATCGAGCTCTGCTTCAATGGTTTCTGGCAATTCATCATTGTCAGCAGCCATACTCGCTAGATCGATGGTTACACGCACCACCGCTGATGAAGTAAAGTACCCTTTTTCGTAACTAACAACTTCAGCAGCGTAAGCAGGTTGCGCATCGAGCGCAGCGACTTGCTTCTTAAAGTTCGTTTCTAGTGCGCTTCCTGTAAAGTATGGGCTCACAGCAAATGCGGCCGCAACGATAACTGCGCCACCCAAAAGTGCTTTTTTACTCATATTTTGTCTCGCGTTTATTATCAGAAATTATTGTAATTATTTTGTTATCAGTGTATCGCATTCGCTAGCGCCGTGCATTAGGAAATATCTGAAAATTTCATGACTTTCACCATGACGTAGGAAATAAAAAACGCGATAATGGCGGCTTTGTTTTATCACTTAAGCCAATCAGGTCGAAGCGCTATGGAAATCAAAGTTAATTTTTTAGAAAATCTCAAACTCGAAGCTAAGTTTGACGATTTCACTGTTATTGCCGATCAGCCTATTCGTTATAAAGGCGACGGCTCTGCGCCTAGCCCATTCGACTACTTTCTCGCATCATCAGCCTTATGCGCCGCATACTTCATTCGCTTGTATTGTAATGCGCGCGATATTCCGACGGAGAATATTCGTTTATCGCAAAACAATATCGTCGATCCCGAAGACCGCTATAACCAGATCTTTAAAATTCAGGTCGAACTCCCAGAGGATATTTCGGACAAAGACCGCCAAGGTATTCTCAGAGCCGTCGAGCGTTGTACTGTCAAACGTGTGGTTCAAACTGAACCTGATTTTCAGATTGAGGCCGTCGACAACCTCGACGATAGCGCTCAAGCACTCTTAATGGGGGCGCCTAACGGCGAGCATACGACTTTTATCAAAGGCAAAGATTTACCCCTAGAGCAAACCATCGCCAACATGACTCAAATACTGGCTGACTTGGGTATGAAAATCGAGATCGCTTCTTGGCGTAATATCGTGCCTAACGTGTGGTCTCTGCATGTACGTGATGCTGCATCACCGATGTGCTTTACTAATGGCAAAGGTGCGACAAAAGAAGCGGCCTTATGCTCTGCGTTAGGTGAGTTCATTGAACGCCTCAACTGCAACTTCTTTTATAACGACCAGTATTTTGGTGAAGAGATTGCGCAAAGCGAGTTTGTTCACTACCCCAACGAACGGTGGTTTGAGCTCACCGACGACGACAGCCTACCTAGCGGCATTTTAGACGACTATACACGTGCTATTTATGACCCTGAAAACGAGTTAGCTGGCTCCAATTTAATCGACACCAACTCCGGTAACATCGAGCGCGGTATCTGTGCGCTCCCGTTTAAGCGCCATTCGGATGGTGAGACGGTGTACTTCCCTTCTAACTTAATCGAAAACCTGTACTTAAGTAACGGCATGAGCGCCGGTAATACGCTCGACGAAGCGGTTGTTCAATGCCTATCGGAAATATTCGAACGTGCCGTCAAACGCGAAATTATCGAAAATGAAATTGCATTGCCTGACGTACCGGACACCGTTCTTGAGCGCTTTCCCAAACTTGTTGAGGGCATCAAGGGGCTAGAAGAGCAAGGCTATCCCGTATTAGTAAAAGACGCCTCGCTAGGCGGTCAATTTCCTGTAGCCTGTGTCACTCTGATGAACCCTCGCACCGGTGGTGTGTTTGCCTCATTTGGCGCGCACCCCAACTTAGAAATTGCCCTTGAGCGCAGTCTCACCGAGCTTTTACAAGGTCGTAGCTTTGAAGGATTAAACGACTTACCTGCGCCAACTTTTAATCAAATGGCTGTCACCGAACCTAACAACTTCGTTGAACACTTTATCGACTCATCAGGTGTGGTGTCGTGGCGTTTCTTCAGCGCACGTTCAGAATATGAATTCGTCGACTGGGACTTTTCCGGCTCAAATCATGAGGAAGTGAACACCCTGTTTGGGATTCTTTCTGATTTAGGCAAAGAAGCCTATGTCGCCGTTTATGACGAACTGGGTGCACCGGCATGTCGTATCCTCGTGCCGGGTTATTCAGAAGTGTATCCTGTAGAAGATTTGATCTGGGATAACACCAACGTGGCACTGCAGTTCCGCGAAGATATTTTAAACCTTCACCGTCTCGGTGATGATGCCCTTGCCGATTTAGTCGACCGTTTAGAAGAAAGCCAGCTTGATAATTACATGGACATCATCACGCTGATCGGTATTGAGTTTGATGAAAATACTGTGTGGGGTCAGCTCACGATCCTAGAGCTTAAATTGCTTATCTACCTTGCTTTAGGCGAACATGCGCTCGCTTTAGAGCATGTGGAAATGTTCCTACAATACAACGACAACACCGTTGAACGCGTTTTATTCTATCGCGCCGTGGAAGCCCTACTTGAGGTCGAACTCGACGAAGAACTCGAGCGTAGCGACTTTATTTATAACTTCCGCCGCATGTTCGGCGATAAAACCATGGATGCAGTCGAAGGTTCCGTCGATGGAAATGTGCGTTTTCATGGTTTGACACCCACCGACATGAATTTAACCGGGCTCGATCGTCACTTGCGCTTGATTGAAAGTTATAAAAAACTGCATGCTGCTCGAGCGCGCGTTGCTACAACACGCTAGGTGGTCTCAACTGTCAACCGAGCCGGCTTCATTAAGCCGGCTTTTTTGTTGATTGCAATTAAATGTTAC
Organism: Idiomarinaceae bacterium; assembly: GCA_002685255.1. Taxonomy (GTDB): domain Bacteria; phylum Pseudomonadota; class Gammaproteobacteria; order Enterobacterales; family Alteromonadaceae; genus Idiomarina. Next base: position 17,308 of record NYWU01000029.1, on the reverse strand, counting down.
ATTTATTAGCCATTATTCATTTACATTTTAATATGACATGAGGTATAACAATTTAAAATCTACCCAACAGGATGTTCATAATGAAACAACTTTTAGCTTCTTCCGCACTTGCTTCGATGGTGCTTTTTTCTAACGTTGCGCTTGCACAGAATGCCGATGAAAAGCCTAATTATGACTTTATTGGCGCTGGCTACGCTCACGAGTCAAGTTATAACGATGGTTATCTACTAGAATTCGAAAAATCACTGACCGATCGATTTTTTATCAGTGCCGACTATCGCAGCTTGGAAAATGACGGCGAGGGCAATGTAGACTTGAACAACAAGCTACTTTTTGCTGACGTTGGCTATAAAGTACTCCAATACAACATGCTTGATGTATATGCCAAAGCCGGTGTAGCAAACTATAAATCTGAACTGACAATGCCGCAAAACAGTTTTGACAATGACGATACTGGTTGGCACGCAGCCATAGGTGCGCGCGCTCGCATAACCAGTTGGTTCGAGGTCGATTTCAATATCGGTATGGCCGACGTATTCGACAACACACAGGATACCATGCGCATAACAACACGTTTCTACGCAACCGATAGACTCTCAGTGGCTCTTCAAGCTGACTCATTCGACGCTTTCGACACCCTTGGTCTGTCTGTGCGCTACTCATTTTAAGTAGCACATTGTCGGGCTCAGTCAATCTCACTGAGCCCTAATATACCTCATAGTATACCCATTCTTCCGTGATTTCTGACTTCAAAGTCATCCTACTCGAGTTGTACCTTTTTCCTTAATTACCAAAATTAACCTGTCAATTATCACAACAGTCGTCAGGTCATGAAAAATCAACTTAATCAATCTCTTATTGCTTGCATTTTTAGCGTGTCTTTAACCGCGTGTGTCAGTACCAATCCCAGTTTAGGCGGCAGTTCTGGAAACACCATTACGGGAGCTGCCGGCGGAGCGCAAAGCCAGGGTGAAAACAAAGCGCTCGAGCGCTGTGAAGCACCGCTAGGAACACTCTCTATTTACGAAGACACAAACGAAAATTGGTGGTATGACTATCGCCGCATGTATCCCAAGCTGGGCACAACCGTACCGCTCATACGTGTCATGATTCAACAGTCAAATTGCTTCGTTATCGTTGAACGAGGAAAAGCAATGCAAGCACTTCAGACCGAACGCGCCCTCATGGAAAGCGGCGAACTACGCCAGCAAAGTAACTTTGGCAAAGGTCAACTGGTTGCCGCAGACTACACGGTCAGCCCCTCCATTCAATTCTCCGAGAGTGGGACACAAAATGTAGGTGGCTTATTGGGCGGTTGGGTTGGCGTAGTTGCCGGAGGGCTCTCGAGTAATGAAGCAGCGACCACATTGCTGCTGGTTGATAACCGCTCTGGTGTACAAGTATCGGCAGCAGCAGGTAACGCTAAGAATTGGGACTTCAGTGCCTTTGGTGGCGTTTTCTCAGGCCTGCTCGCAGGTGTTGGTGGCTATACCGATACACCTGAAGGAAAGGTTATTTCAGCCGCATTCATGGACTCGTATAACAATATGGTCAAAGCATTAAAAAGTTACCGTGCGCAAGATATTGCGGGAGGCCTCGGCCGTGGTGGCGCACTGGGTGTAAACGACTAATATTGTTGATAACAGCGGTTGGGTCATCGAGTCGCTGTTATCACTGTACAACGGATCGTCTGCGACTCGACTCGATGCTCAGCACAGTGACAGAACTTAATATCAGTGCGACGCCAAGCACTTGAACCCAAGCTAACATTTCGCCCAAAAATAAAACGCCAAATAACGAGGCTGTGATGGGCTCGGCCATCGCTAAAATCGAAGCGCTACCCGGCGCGGTATAGTTAAGACCGACAACATAACAAATGAACGAGACTCCGCCTCCCAAAATCCCAATAGCTAATAATAGCGATAAAGACAATGGCGAAGCGACCTGCTTTATCTCAGCAAAATCGATCAGCAAAGCTAAAACCAGAGATAGTACAGCAAAAGCAACCGTCAGCACCGCCTGCGGGCTACCATGAGGCGTGGCATATTTGAAGCCAAAGACAAACACAGTGTAAGACGCACCGGATAGTAACCCCATGATCACGGCTACCCCACTCACCTTTCCCATATTGAGCGCGTAAGCTTCGGTCAGCAACACAATACCCACAACGACAAATAAGATAGCTAATCCTTTAGACCAAGAGGGTGTTTCAAGTCCGAGCAGGAAAGAAATTAGGAAAATAAACACCGGTGCACAATACATCAGTGTTGCAGCAACTGTAACACTACCTTCGGCAATGCTCATGAAATAAAACGAGAAGTTACCCGCGACACCTAACCCGGCAACAATCGACCAAAACCAGAACGTCCGATTTAAACGCCCGATATCACGCCGCGCAAAAATCAACCACACACCGACAAAAGCAAACCCGAATATGCCACGACATAGCGCAACCGTCGTCGCACTCCAGCCCTCCTTGAGCAATATGGCACCCATGCCACCTGAAATCCCCCAGCATATCGCAGCAAACGCAACCAACAGCGTGCTGCGTGCGACCCACTTGCCTGGAAAGGCCAACCGCATAGGTGCATGTAGACGAAATCCCATAACTCGCCTCCCATCACTGAAGTGGCGTGGATATTTAGGATGCCATAGGAGATTGGCGGTGAGCAAATGGACCAAGTAGCGGCGTGACGGATTAGATCTCACATAGCCATAAACACAAGAACTGACTTATAGATAAATGGTGGCCCCTCGCAGATTTGAACTGCGGACCAACCGATTATGAGTCGGGTGCTCTAACCACTGAGCTAAGGGGCCATTTTAGAAGAGAGTTGCTTAGAAAGCGGCGCAAATTATACGAACTTTTTGCTAGCTTGTCATCGGTATCTTTAAGATAAATCGAGAGATTTCGCCGTTTGATTGAAATTCAATCGACCCCTTCAAGCTGCTGACAAGATCTTTAACTAGACGTAATCCATCACCGTATTGCTCCGGCATAACATCGTCAAACCTAAATAGGTTTTGTTCGACGTTACGCTTCACACTAGGGTTTTCGTCGACCATTTCTAGAATCATGTGGTCATCCTGCTTAGCCGCGCGAATAAATATTTCCCCTTCTTGTGGCCCGAATTTCAACGAGTGAAGAATAAGAATATCGAGTGTAAAGCGCAGCAGGAGCGGGTTTGTACTTATCGTGATATCACCATCGCACACCGCCGCTATGGTCTGCCTATCGTTCGCGTGTCGTTGTTGATGAAAATCGGCTAAAGCGCGCGTCCACCGGTTCATATGAACTTCTGCGACAGGCCCCTGCTTTTTATGGCGCACATCAATCTGCGCAAGTGCTTGGCAAAGATACTCAGCCGCGTCGAGTTCGCGCTGTAGCTTCTCAAATTGAAGCGTCGACGTATCCGTCACAACCGCAGTGACATCGCGTTGTAATTGCTCAATACGACCACGGAGTTCTTCCGCGAATGCCAGCGCAGCGCGTCCAACAACAGACAGCTCATTTATTTGGCCCAGCTTCGCTTCGAGTGAGTTGATCGCTCGTTCGGCATTATGTCGCTTTTGACGTGCCTGATATAGCAGCAACAGAAATGGCTGGACGTCATTGATAACCGTTGTAGTGGGAACAGGTGCAGTTTCATCGTTCAGCTGCTCAGTTAACTTCTCACGCTCTGTCAGCCAACCTTTCTCAAAGTTCCGGTTGAACACCAACAGCATCGTTCCCAGCACGGCAAGCACACCAAAGATACCAAACGATAACCAAACCAAAGTGTTCGGTAGCAATGAAGTACGCTTCATTAACCAAGCGGCTAAACCACGATGAGTGTTAATGGGACACGCGACGGTAATCACTGCTGCATCTTCGGACTGCCGCACAGACGTCAATGTATTCGATTCATCAACCGCTTGCCGGGACAGTGCGCTGAGTAGAGCCATTTCGGATTGTGGTACATCCGTTTTAATACTAGAGCCGACATAAGTAGGAAAGGCATAACCAAAGAACTCACTGGCTACGTGCCAGTAACCGCCTTCAACACCCTGTATTTTGCCGGTCTCTCGGTACATGACCTGTTGAAGTAAGTCGGGATTATTGACTTGATAGTGGGGCTCTGCGCCCGAGGGATAAAGTTGCGCAACCTCAGTGATCACGTGGTCACAACTGGCGGTTAAACCTTCCGAAGAACGATTAATCAGCTGCGCCGGCGAATACCAAAATGTTAGACCAATACCGAAAATAGCGATGGCGATGATAATCATCGCCATCAATCGATTCTGGTTACTTATTGAGGAGAGCGAATACACGCGCCACCTTATCTAAAAATTAAAACACCTTAGGGTAGTTTATAGAACTCTTTGGCGTTTTGATAGAATACTTTATCGGTTGCTTCAGAATCATCAAGTGCTTCGACAATGGTATCGATATCACTTGGTTCGAACCCACGGTTACTGCGCGTCCCTGGTAAGTCTGTACCAAACATCAGGCAGTCTGGGTTCGTCTTATACAGGGTTTTGATAGCTTCAGTAATGTTCACTTCCGTACGCCCGAAGCCACTCGCTTTAATATTAACACCGCCTTCAGCTAATCGGCGAACTTGAGATAAGCCTGATTTTGCCATACCCAAATGATCGACGCTCAACTTTGGCAGTTTCAATAACGTTGGCACCATGTCATCGAGCTCGCGGCTATCGACATAAATCTCTAAATGCCATCCGGCTAAATCCCAAATACGACGACCGAATTCGACGATACCTTCAATATCACGGTGAACGCCGCGCTTTAGGTTGACGCGAACGCCGCGAATCCGGTGTTCATTAAGTTGCTGAATTTTTTCATCGCTGACACTACCCGGTAATTGGGTAATACCCACATAATTATCACCCAGGTTTCCGAGCGCGGCTTTCAAATAACGCTGCTCGAATCCCTGAAAGGAACCTGAAACAATGACGCCGCCCTCAACAGGCATACCCGTTACAAGGCGGTTATAGTCGTCAATGTAAAAAGGCTTTGGGATGTGACCTTGGTTTTCAATCAACGGAAACGCTTCATCATAAATATGAAGATGCGAGTCTATAATCCGTTTTGGCCAATGTTCACGATTAATTCCCATACTGCCTCCTTTCTTAGTAACAGAGTCACTCAAATCGAGCCTGAGTGATTACATACGGTTACTCATCCAAAAACGATTTAAGTTGCTCTGAACGGCTTGGATGACGCAACTTACGCAATGCCTTTGCTTCAATCTGACGTATACGCTCACGCGTTACATCAAATTGTTTGCCCACTTCTTCCAATGTGTGGTCGGTATTCATATCAATGCCGAAACGCATACGCAATACTTTTGCCTCACGCGCGGTCAAGCCACCAAGTACATCGCGTACTGAGTTACGCAAGCTCTCTGAGGTCGCTGAGTCAATCGGCAAATCAAGGGTATTATCCTCAATAAAGTCGCCCAAGTGCGAATCTTCATCATCACCAATTGGGGTTTCCATCGAGATGGGCTCTTTCGCAATCTTAAGAACCTTACGAATTTTATCTTCTGGCATCGCCATGCGTTCAGCCAGCTCTTCTGGTAAAGGCTCACGCCCCATCTCTTGCAACATCTGACGCGAGATACGATTAAGCTTATTAATCGTCTCAATCATGTGCACTGGAATACGGATCGTACGCGCTTGGTCGGCAATCGAACGTGTAATCGCCTGACGTATCCACCAGGTAGCGTAAGTCGAAAACTTGTAGCCACGACGGTACTCAAATTTATCAACCGCCTTCATCAAACCAATGTTACCCTCTTGAATTAAATCAAGGAATTGTAGACCGCGGTTCGTGTATTTCTTGGCAATCGAGATAACCAAGCGCAGGTTCGCCTCAACCATTTCTTTCTTGGCTCGACGTGCTTTTGCTTCACCAATCGACATGCGGCGATTAATGTCTTTAACTTTGGCAATGGTAAGACCGGTTTCCTTTTCGATCTCATTTAATTTGGTCACGCAACGTTCAATTTCAACGCGTGCTTCTTGCAATGTTGATGCGTAGTCGACACCGGCAGAAATCTGTTCGTCGACCCACGCTAAGCTGTTTTCATTGCCCGCAAATGCTTTCATGAAAGCACGCTTAGGCATACCGGCTTGCTCGACGGCCGCTTTCATGACGAGGCGTTCCTGTACACGAACACGCTGCATCATGGCACGCATATCTTGCACCAAGCGATCAAACTGTTTAGGTACTAAACGGAACTGCTTGAACAGGTCACTGAGCTTATCAATTTCGACGCGCGCACTTGGATGTTCACGACCGTGTTTGGTAATTGCCTGACGTGTCGCATCATACTGCTCACGCAATTCAGTGAACTTTTGACGTGCGAATTCAGGATCGATACCGCTATCGTTTTCGTCCTCATCATCGTCGTCGTCTTCATCGTCGTCCTCATCTTCGAGCTCTTCATTAGAAAGCTCGGAACCCACGTGGGTGGCACTGACGGGTGCTTCATCGACCTCATCGGGATCAATAAAGCCGACAATGATTTCTGTCAGTCGTAACTCTTCAGCTTCGTAAGAATCCCATTGCTCCAGCAAGAAATTAATTGCTTCGGGGTACTCAGCAACAGAACATTGAACTTGATTGATGCCTTCTTCGATACGCTTAGCGATGTCAATCTCGCCCTCACGCGTTAAAAGCTCAACAGTACCCATTTCACGCATGTACATGCGTACCGGGTCCGTGGTTCGGCCTATCTCGCCATCCACAGTAGCAAGTGCTTGTGCAGCTTCTTCCGCCGCGTCCTCGTCCGCCGCACTTTCGGACATCATCAAATCATCTGCATCAGGCGCACTTTCAAAGACACGGATACCCATGTCATTTATCATGCGAATGATGTCTTCTATTTGATCGGAATCAACGATTTCCTGCGGTAAGTGGTCGTTCACTTCCGCAAACGTAAGAAAACCTTGCTCTTTGCCTTTTGCAATGAGAACTTTTAACTGTGATTGCCGATTCTGCTGCATACAGAGATTCCACCTGTCACTTTCTACGAGAGTACCCAAAATGACCTTAAACTATAGCATAATGGCTAATTTTAAGCTACCAAAACGCTGATTATAGCCGAGTCAGTTACGTGTTCTTAAATGCTTCACCAGCATTAAATATTCTTGCTTTTCCGCTTTATTCAAGGGCGCTTGTTGTCCCTTTTTGAGGAGTTCATCGGCTCTTTGTTCAACATATTGGTCAATTAAATAAACAAAGATATCCTTAAACTCCTGCTCCATATTGTGTTCATCAAGACCATGCTGCCAAACGGCCAGCTTCTCTAACGCCTTTTGATAGGGCGTGTCACGCCAATGCTCTAACACTTGCGCAGTGGTCATGTCGCGTTCGTTGCACTGTTGATGCAACGCCATAAATAAATCCATGCCTGGCAGTTTTAACTCACCCAGCTCAGTTTTAACGGGCACTGCCTTCGCGAGCTGAGGATACTGGACGATCAATGCAACAGCGCGCCGCAAAGGCGTCATTTTTATCGCTTCAGGCTTCGCCTTACGTTGTTGTGGTGTGTCAACATAGCGTTCCAACTGCGATGTTTCTCGTCTCAGTAATTGCGCCAGCTTTTGCATCAGTGACTCACGATAAAAATCACTGGCAATGCGTTCAATGCGCGGCTTAGCTTCGCTCAGTAAAGCCGAGCGACCTGACTCCGTGTTCACATCCACATCTTCAGCGAGGTGTTCAAAGAAGTAATCGACAAACGATTTAGCCTCTTTCAAATAGCGCTCAAAGCCCTCTTTTCCATCCCGCTGAACAACTGAGTCGGGGTCGTCACCCTCCGGTAAAAATAAGAAACTCAGGTCAATGCCATCTTTTAATAGTGGCAGTGCATTTTCTAGCGCCCGCCATGCCGCATCGCGCCCTGCTCGGTCACCGTCATAACAGCACACCACTCTATTTGATGTACGGAACAAACGCTGTAATTGTTCAGTGGTAGTCGCGGTTCCGAGTGATGCTACCGCATAATCGATCCCTGCTTGCGCGAGCGCGACCACATCCATGTAACCTTCCACAATACAAATTTGTTCAGGTCGACGCAGCTGCTGCTGCATATTCCAAAAGCCGTAAAGCTCTTGTCCTTTGTGAAACAGCCGTGTCTCAGGCGAGTTAAGATATTTCGGACCATCGCTATCGATAACACGCCCGCCAAAACCAACAACGCGACCGCGTCTATCATGAATAGGGAACATCACACGATCGCGGAAAAAATCAAATTTTCGTCCCTGATCATTAACATTCACTAACTTGAGATCGATTAATTGCTGTCTTGCGCGCGACTGGCTACCGAGCGCACTTAGAAGACCATCCCAAGCATCAGGGGCGTAGCCAATTTGAAAGCGTTTGACGATATCCCCCGAAAGGCCACGCTGCTTTAAATAATTAATCACTTTTTCTGAGTTAGCGTGGTGCTTCAATTGGTGCTGAAAAAAACGCGTTGTTTGCGCCATCAGCTCTGTATCGTTCTTCAGTTGTGCCTGTTGTTGATGCTGTTTCTGCGGGTCTTGACCTTCTTCTCGAGGAACTTGCACACCCAGACTGGACGCTAACTCTTCGATTGCATCTGGAAAGTTTAAGCCATCAAACTCCATAATGAAGTCGATCGCATTACCATGTGCTCCACACCCAAAGCAGTGATAGAACTGCTTGTCTGCACTGACTGTAAACGAAGGTGTTTTTTCATTATGAAAGGGGCAACAGGCCTGATGGTTCTTACCTGCTTTTTTCAGAGGTACACGGCTATCCACTACTTCGACGATATCAGCTCGTTCAAGTAGGTCGTGGATGAAGCTTTTCGGAATGAGTCCTGCCATGCCCTCAACTTATCTTTTATCTTCGTCTACAAACACGAAAGCCGCGTCTCGTAGGACACGGCTTCCAACACGTAACTTAACGAATTAAGTTTAAGTGCAAGCTGCGAAAAGTGAATATCGCTGTCTGCTACTCGTGTATCTTAGTACAAACGAGTGCGACGCGCGTTTTCGCGAGCCAATTTCTTGGCATGACGCTTAACTGCTGCAGCTTTTTTGCGCTTACGTTCTGCTGTTGGTTTTTCATAATGTTCGCGACGACGAACTTCAGACAGAACACCTGCTTTTTCACAAGAGCGCTTAAAGCGACGCAGTGCTACGTCAAACGGCTCGTTTTCTTTCACTTTAACGACTGGCATTAAAACATCACCTCGGAAAAAATTATCTATGTTGTTTAAAAAATAACCGCTAGGGTTCAATTGGTGGTGAATTGTACCGAGTGAAACTAAACTTGTAAAGTGTTATTCGAACACGATTCATGGGAATGATCATTTTTGATCACACGATCGATCGCGTTACGATGAGTTGCTAAGCGCAGTAGGATGGACTCACACTCCGCTGAACTGAGCTCACATTTAATGCCAACATGCCATACGTTGGGACGATGCTCTTTTAATAATCGGATACGCCCACTCAATTCAAAATCATGGGTGTCGTCGTGACTTAAGTGTAACTTAACATCGCGATCCTGAAGGTCACTCATTAAACTGGGTAACTGTTGGTGCGTTTCAAAACCAACGCCACCTCGCCCAATATCAACGACCTTTCCATTAATAAAAGGAAAGTAGTTCGCTACCTGCAATTGGGCCGGGTGGTCAGCAACAATACGTGGAGAGTGCCGTAAAGGTCGAACAACACCGTGTTCGGGATAACTGACGAATAATAGCTTTTCAGGAAAATGGCTAGCATGAATAAGGCGAACACGCGCGGCTATCAGTTCACCCTCATCAGAGACCATTTTAAGACGTAAGCTTTCACATTCTTTAACGGCGGGTAATACCATCTCCCATCGAGCTTGATGATCTAAGCCTAAGATGAGGTAATGGGGGTGCTGTTGCCCTAACAGCGTAACCGAAAATGCAAACGGCTCACCCATTAGGGTGCCACTGATTTCAACGCTCTGCTTATAACTGGGCACAATTCTATGACTTATCGTATCTAACATAATAATTTTCGTTTTTATTGTTATGCAGTCAGCATAGCTAAAAGTGAGCAATTGTTAAGCTAAACATGCATTTAATTTTTCTGACGTCAATTAACGCCAATAGACTATAACACACGTCAAGTAACCGTCTCTGATTGCCCGGCTTGTATTTCTGTCTGTACACTCAAAACAGGTAACCCCAAATAGATTAAGGACTTTTGATTTGGACGAAGCCTCGACCAATAATAAAAACGGACTACAATTCCCGTACTCAATTCCGGAGCGTTTCCGCTGCCGCGACTTTTTGGGTAGCGGCGGGAGTGGTGTCGTTTTTAAGGCTTGGGACGAGTTGCTTCAGCGCATGGTCGCGATTAAGTTCATCAAAAATCCTACTTTTCTGTCGCGACAACGACTCGTTGCCGAGGCTCGCGCACTCGCAAAACTTAATCACCCTTCCTTATGTGGCGTTTATGACGTTGGTGAGCCGTCCGAAGATCATTCATCACTCTATATGGTCATGGAGCTTATCGAGGGGCCACGTGTTACTGAACTAGCAGGTCAACTCAGTATTAACGACGCGGTCAAATTGGTGGTGCAGTTGGCAGAGGGCGTGAGTCACATGCACAGCGAAGGCCTGATTCATAACGATATTAATCCGACCAATGTTATTGTTAAATATGATTCGAGCGACGAGTCTATACCGACATTAATTGACTTAAGCATTGCCGGCCGCGCTTCATCTAACCGTCATAAAGGTTTTGGGGTAAGTCCGCTGTTTTCTGCGCCCGAACAACGTGGTAATGAGACCGAATCGGGCCGTTCAAAAGCCGTTGATATATACGGACTCGGTGCCCTGTTGTTTTTTCTTGTAACGGGACAAGTCCCCTCGGACGAACCAAAAAAGCAATTAAAGCATTACGCTGATCGGTGCCCTCGTCGGCTGCGTGGTATTATTCTTAATTGTTTGCACCGTGATCCAAACGATCGCACCAGTAGCGCCCAGTTGCTCGTACAGCAGTTAACTGATTATCGGTTCCGGCGTTTTCCGTGGCTCGTGCCTGCCGCCATTACGCTGCTTGTTTCAGCCGTCATGACGACGATTGCAATCGGCGTGATTCACTTCCATTTTGCCGACAATGTGTCATCAAAAAGCACCGAAGAGCTCGAAGTCGGTAGCAAAATAGAACAAGCGCTTGCCCATAGCCATTATGCGCGTGAACTTATCAAAAATAATCAATTAGAACGCGCAAAACAACAATCATTGATTGCATTAAACTACTTTAAAAATTCTTTTAAAGAACAGCAGCACAGTACCTCAGTTGCAGCCGAAATGACCGAGCTATTGGTCGCTATTAAACCCTTGCTGAGTCGCTCGGAAATGATGGCATTGTTGCTCGAAACGACCACTTATTTAGAGAGCGAAGTGCCTGAAGAAAGAACGGCGAAGTATCACTTGGCGTTAGCTAAACTCTATCACCAGCTGACCTTGTTACATCAAGAGAAGTCTGCAGAAACTGAAATGTGGGAGCGTGAGGCATTGCGAGCCGCTACTAACGCACTCGCAATGAAGCCCAACTCAAAAGAGGTACGGGCATTTGTCGACAAGCTACATGATCAATCTAACGCTGGCACTGATTGACCTCGCGCAGCATAAAATGCAGCCACATACTCATCAAATGTACCGGCATCAAGTGCATCACGCATGCCTTGCATTACACGTTGGTAAAAATGCAAGTTATGGATCGTATTGAGACGCGCACCCAGCATTTCATTGGTACGGTCTAGATGATGGAGGTACGCCCGCGAGTAATTTTGACAGGTGTAGCAATCACACTGCTCATCGAGCGGTGAGGTATCATTGCGATGAACCGCATTACGGATTTTAATCACACCATTAGAAACAAACAGGTGACCATTGCGCGCGTTACGTGTCGGCATCACGCAGTCAAACATATCAATACCGCGACGAACTGACTCAACCAAATCTTCTGGTTTACCAACGCACATTAAATAGCGCGGCTTGTGTTCAGGCATCTGCGGAGCAGTATGCTCAAGGATGCGCATCATATCTTCTTTAGGCTCACCAACGGAAAGACCGCCAACCGCATAACCATCAAAGCCGATATCCGTGAGTCCCTCTAACGAGATATCACGTAGTTCTTCGTACATTCCGCCTTGGATAATACCAAATAACGCCGCATCGTTGCCTTCATGCGCATCTTTCGAACGCTGAGCCCAACGCAAAGACAGCTCCATTGATTTACGCGCCTCCGCTTGAGTGGCTGGGTAAGGCGTGCACTCGTCAAAGATCATGACAATATCAGAACCCAACTCGCGCTGAACTTGCATGGATTTTTCCGGCGTTAGCAAGATTTTCTCGCCGTTGATCGGCGAACGGAACGTCACACCCTCTTCATCGATTTTGCGCAATTCACCTAAACTAAAGACCTGAAAGCCACCAGAGTCCGTTAAAATGGGTTTATCCCAGTTCATAAAATCGTGTAGGTCACCATGCTGCTGAATCACTGACGTGCCGGGACGTAGCATTAAGTGGAACGTGTTACCTAAGCAAATCTGCGCACCTGTCGCCTCGACTTCCTCAGGCGTCATACCTTTAATGGTGCCTAATGTGCCCACGGGCATAAATGCCGGCGTCTCAACCGTGCCGCGCTCAAATACCATGCGTCCACGTCGCGCTCGGCCGTGCGTTGTATCTAATTCAAATTTCATCATTACTACAGTCTCAATTCTTATCGTAAAATTAGCATCGAATCGCCGTAACTAAAAAAGCGATATTTTTCCTCAATCGCCTGTTGATAGGCGTTCATAATCAATTCTTTACCGGCAAATGCGGATACCAACATGATCAAGGTGGATTCAGGTAGATGAAAGTTTGTTACCAAGCCATCAATGACCTTAAAGTCATAACCGGGATAAATAAAGATATCCGTATCATCAAAAAATGGAGCAATAAGTTCTTCAGTCGCTTGCGCCGCCGACTCAAGTGAACGCACCGACGTAGTGCCTACAGCAATTACACGTTTTCCCGCTTGCTTCACCTTTTTAATTTGTTCGCACACCTTTGCGTCGACTTTGGCATACTCGCTATGCATAACGTGCTCTTCAATCGAATCGACACGTACAGGTTGGAAGGTACCTGCGCCAACATGCAAAGTCACATAGCCAAATTCGACGCCTTTATCCTTAAGCTGTTGCAAAATAGCATCATCAAAATGCAGCCCTGCCGTTGGAGCAGCCACTGCACCAGGCTCTCGGTTATAAACGGTTTGATAACGCTCTTTGTCAGATTCTTCATCTGGGCGATCGATATAGGGAGGGAGGGGCATATGACCATGGGCTTCGAGTAACTCGAGAACGGTTTCCTGATGATTAAACTCAAGCTCAAACAACGCATCATGGCGTGCCAACATCGTCGCTTTTACCGCCCCTTCGAGTAAAAACTCGGCGCCTGGCTTAGGTGCGCGATTGGCTCGTACATGCGCTAAAACCCGACTGTCATCTAACATGCGCTCAACAAGCACTTCAACTTTACCACCCGACGTCTTCTCACCTAACAGACGAGCAGGGATCACGCGCGTGTCGTTGAATACGAGTAAATCACCCGCTTCTAGTTGATCCACAATATCCGTGAATTGACCGTGTTCAATGCGGTTATGCTCAGCAGAAATTCGCAACATTCGGCTGGCAGTACGCTGTTGTTGTGGATATCGAGCGATGAGTTCGTCGGGCAAGTCAAAGCTAAAGTCGCTGACTTTTAACCCCTCTGACGCATATGACATGTTAAATAAAATCCGCTGGTTACTTTCAGTGCGCGAATTTTACTCGAAACAAGGCAGCCTGTCACGGCTGCCTCAAAGGAGATTACGCAAAGAACACCCTTAGAACTTATATTTTTGTGCTTGCTTCAACAGTTCGTCAGGCTGGCTATCGCAGCTATTAATAGCTGATTTACCAAAAACGTATACATTGTCTAATCGTTTATCTTTGTTCATCGAAGCATCGCGTATCACTAAGCTAACCTGTTCATCATCGGGCAACGATTTTAACGTAATGCCGTAATCGCAGAGCACATTGGAGAACACGTTTTCAATCGCCTCGATACTTTTCTCTTGAGTGAGTAAACGCTCTTTGCGGACTTTATCCTGTTTCGCTTTCAACATCTTTTTCATTTCTGCCAACTCAACGTCTAACTGAGCCTGCTTTTCTTTCAATTCAGCTAACTTTGCCTCAAGTTCTTTTTCGCGTTGTTCTATGGTTTCGTTCGATGCATCTTTATCCTGCATATCACGTTGAAACTCGATGTCTCGCATTTCGCGATTGAGATCCCGTGCCTCCCATGCAAGCTCTCGTTTTTGTTCAACTAGTTCAAACCATTCGTCAGAATATTCACCACTGAACTGACTCAGCACGCGATGCGCTGTACGCAAGCCTTCTTCTACCACCCGATCAAGCTGCAGATCTTTGGCAAAACCACTCATCTCGGGCATTTCAGGTGGCAGTGGCGGCTCTGGCACATCAGGTGCAACAAAGCGCCACGGCATCCGTGCGGAGCGAACGAAAAACACCACGCCTTGTCCCTTAAGGTAGGTAAACTCAACGTCTTCAAGTCGCGAGTTTTCCTCACCGGCTTGCTGCTTTGCAGCGGTTGTAAGAATGTCCTTAAAGATCTCAATTTGATTTTTAAGACCCTGATGTTCAGCTTGTTGAGCAACGGCAGATGCGGCTGGTAGCATCAACGCACTGGCAATACTGAGTGATAGTAACCAACGTTTCATCATTGATTCTCCTCTTTTAATAGAATCGGTTTCTGTGCGACTTGGCGCAATTGTGCAGTGTAAAAGTTGAGATCTTCACTGCGTGTCTCATTTACGTACTCAACCAGTTGACTCATATCATCCTTCCGCTCGGCACGGTTGGTCGCCATAATATAGGTAGCCAACTGCGCGGTTGACGTTGATAGCTGTTCTCTAAAGTTTGCCCTTAGCGTTTTCTCTTGCTTAGCAAGAGCAATATTTTGTTGCTGTTCAAACACCGTTAGTTTTTCATCAACAACCGCTGCAACTCGTGCATCAAACTGCGCTGTTAGCTGCTGTTTCATCACGAATACAGATAACACGGCCAACGCCGCACACGAGCAAGCAAATGCCGCAAAGCTCCAAGGGTTGGCCCAACGATGAGCCTTCGGTTGTGGTCCAACCGCAGCTCGGTTCCAATGTGGCACCTCATTACTTTGATAACTATCAGCCTGCTGTTGCATCCAGCGCACCGACTGCATGCGTTCATGAAGCTCTGGTGCTTGGTCGGCCAATTGTGCCTCCAGTTCATGTTCATCGGACGCTGACAATTCTCCGTTTAGCCACTGACTGAACACTGATTCGTAATTTTTGTCGTGATTAGCCATTAACCACCTCCAGCTCACGCTTTAACTTCTCGACTCCACTATACAACCGTGATTTGACTGTATTCTCCGATTCTTGCAACTGATTCGCGATAGCCCGAGTGGTAAGGTGTTGAAAGAATTTCAACTCAACCACCATGCGTTGAGGTAGTGGCAAGGTTCTGATTGCTCTGATCAACGCAGTTTGCTGCTGTGAATCGCTCAACCGCTCCTCCGGCTGTGTATAAGCGGATTCATCTACTAACTCGTGCTGTGCCTCATCGCTTGTTATTTCGGGGCGCCTACGTCGATAAAATTCGACACAGCGCCGATGCGCGATAGTCATTAACCAGGGTTTAAACTTATCGTCTTGATTCCAGTCACTCAGACTGCGAAACACGCTGCTAAATGTATCTTGCAAGAGATCGAACGCATCATCGGGGCTCGGTAACATGCGTATGCCATAGTGATAAACGAGCTTTTCGTATCGCTTTACTAACTCCACCCATGCCGTTTGATTACCCTTGAGCGCTTGACTAACGAGTTTTTTATCGCTTTTTGTAAACACTCGAATTTCCATCGCCTATTGTTTGATAACTAAGTCGATAGTGACTGGAAAAAAGTTTGAAAGAAAGCAAAAAAAAAAGCTCGCCGATCGGCGAGCTTTTTCTCAGAAGATAATGTGATTAAGCGGCGAAGATGCCTTTTAACATGTAGAAGAACATGATGGACATAATCGCACCCGCAGGCAAGGTAACGACCCACGACACCACGATATTGCGCACAACACCTAGGTTCAATGCGGCGATACCACGCGCCATGCCTACACCCAACACAGCACCAACAAGGGTTTGTGTCGTTGAGATTGGCAAACCTGTACCTGATGCCAGTACGACCGTTGACGCTGCAGCTAATTCTGCTGCGAAACCGCGGCTCGGCGTTAGGTGCGTGATGCCTTTACCGATGGTTGCAATAACGCGTTTACCGAGCATTGCAAGACCCGCTACGATACCAAATGCACCGAGAGGCAAGATCCACCATGCCAGCTGCGCTTGGCTGGAAATTTCGCCACCGCTACTGACAACACTGACGACTGCAGCCAGTGGACCAATCGCATTAGCAACATCGTTTGAACCGTGAGCGAACGCCATCGCACATGCGGTGACGACCATGAGTACCGCAAACACTTTTTCTACGTTCGTGTAGTGCATGTCTTTATCAGCAGATTCATTGAACTTAAGACGCCCAATAGCCACTTTACCAATAATGAATACCACCACAGCAATACCGATAGCCCAGGCAAAACCTTCTAATGTTCCCATGCCTAAGCCAACGTGCTTAAGACCTTTCTTAATGGTGACCAGTGAGAGTACAAAACCCGCTAACCCCATGTAAAAAGGTACATACTGTTTAGCGCGTTTTAATGGATTTTCTTGGTCGAAGATCAGCTTTTGTGCACTCATGAAGATCAAGTAGGCAATAAAGCCCGATATCGCAGGCGTGATAACCCAACTTCCGACGATACCACCTACTTTACCCCACGAAACAGCGTCGACACTCACACCCACTGCCGCAAAACCGACAATAGCACCAACAATCGAGTGCGTGGTCGAAACAGGCCAACCTAGGAAAGAGGCAATCAATAGCCATACACCGGCGGCCAACAACGCAGAAATCATACCAAACACCAACAATTCGGGTTGGTCGACAAAGTAAGCAGAATCGATGATGCCTTTACGAATGGTTGAGGTCACCTCGCCACCGGCTAGGTAGGCGCCAGCAAACTCAAACACCATTGCAATTAAAATCGCTTGTTTAATGGTTAGTGCTTTAGAACCTACCGAGGTTCCCATTGCGTTTGCAACGTCATTTGCACCCACACCCCATGCCATGAAGAAACCGAAAATCCC
>NYWU01000028.1 GCA_002685255.1 Idiomarinaceae bacterium | reverse complement strand
GTGTTTTGAATGTAACTCGTGGGGTTGATTTTATTTATCACGCAGCTGCACTGAAACAAGTGCCATCGTGTGAGTTTCATCCGATGCAAGCTGTTGCGACTAATGTGCTTGGCACCGAAAACGTTTTGGAAGCAGCTATACAGAATGGGGTAAAGCGAGTTGTTTGTTTAAGCACTGATAAAGCTGTTTATCCTATTAATGCCATGGGAATATCCAAGGCCATGATGGAAAAGGTCATGGTCGCGAAATCACGCAACGTCGACGAATCTAAGACAGTAATTTGCGGTACGCGGTATGGGAATGTAATGGCGTCACGTGGCTCTGTTATACCGTTATTTGTTGAACAGCTTCGTGCTGGTAAGCCTTTAACTATTACTGATCCGAATATGACGCGTTTTATGATGACCCTAGATGATGCGGTTGATCTGGTGCTCTACGCGTTTGAACACGGAAGCAACGGCGATATTTTCGTTCAGAAAGCACCGGCTGCGACGATTGAAACGCTAGCCAAAGCCTTATTATCCGTTGCCGGAAAAGAAGACCACCCAATTGAAGTACTTGGAACCCGACACGGTGAAAAGTTGTTTGAAGCGTTGCTTTCGCGTGAGGAAATGGTGTGTGCTGAGGATAAGGGTGACTACTACCGAGTTCCTCCAGATCTACGTGACTTGAATTACTCTAAATACGTGGAACAAGGCGATAAGCGTATCGACCATGTAGAAGACTATAATTCACACAACACTGATCGGCTTGATGTCGAGGGTATGAGAAAACTTTTAATGAAATTGGATTTCATGAGAGCCTTCGCGAAGGGCGAGTATATAAATCCCGAAGGCTAAACGGAGTTTTGTATGAAGCTTTTAATTACCGGTTCGAATGGATTCGTCGGTAGGAATTTAACAGTACATCTCGATGAATTAATTGATTCCGACTATGTAACATTTACTCGAAAAGACAGTTTAGAAGATTTGCCTAGGTTGTTGGAAAATGTTGATTGCGTCGTACATTTGGCTGGCGTTAATCGTCCTAAAGCTGACGACGAATTTATTAAGGGCAATACAGAGTTTACTAACGCATTAGTTTCAGCGATTGAAAATACCGGCCGAGCGCTTCCCATCATCTATTCATCCTCTATTCAAGCAGAACGTGCTAACCCATACGGTATTAGTAAGCTAAATGCAGAAAACGCAATAGTCGAATATGGCGCCCGTAATGATGTAGCGGTGCGTGTTTATCGGCTGGCTAATGTGTTCGGAAAATGGTGTAAGGCAAACTATAACTCAATGGTAGCGACCTTCTGTTACAACATCTGTCGTGATCTTCCCATACAAATCAATGACGAGAATGCGGAAGTCAAACTGGTGTATGTAGACGATGTTTGTGCCGAGTTGATTCGCATGGCGCGCCAAATAAGCGCAAACCAAGCTGCTAAAGATGTTACTTATGGTAAAGTAGAGCCTGTCTATACCGCCACTGTTGGTGAAATTTCTCAAGCACTTTCCGATTTTAAGGCAAGCCGCACTAGCCTCGTGACAGAGCGAGTAGGTGACGGCTTCACCCGAAAACTCTATTCAACCTACGTTAGCTATTTGCCTACTGAAAGCTTCTCGTACAAAGTACCTAAATATGGTGACGAGCGGGGTGTATTTGTCGAAATGCTGAAAACCAAAGACTCTGGACAGTTTTCGTTTTTTACAGCACATCCCGGCATCACGCGTGGCGGTCATTATCACCATACGAAAAATGAAAAGTTCTTAGTGATTAAGGGGAAGGCGCGTTTCTGTTTTCGCCACATGGTCACAGGTGAGTTTTACGAACTATTTACTGACGGCGATACACCCGAAATCGTTGAGACCGCGCCTGGCTGGAGCCATGACATTACCAACGTGGGTGACGACGAAATGGTTGTGATGCTCTGGGCCAATGAAATATTTGATCGCGAGTACCCTGATACTTATGCAGCGCCTGTGCAGCCACCAGAACTTCAGCAGTAAGCATCTAATTAAGAGTAATTTGGCATGAAAAAGCTAAAGGTAATGACGATTTTAGGGACGCGCCCTGAAATTATTCGTCTATCGCGCGTAATGGCAGCGTTAGACCAAGTTGTTGAGCATAAAATAGTCCACACGGGCCAAAATTATGACTACGAATTGAACGATGTTTTTTTTGAAGAGCTTGGCGTACGCCAGCCCGATCATTTCTTGAATGTTGACACCTCAAGCTTAGGAAAAAGTCTTGGTGAAATTTTAATCAAGACCGAGCAGGTGATCCTCGAAGAAAAACCAGATGCCGTGCTGGTATTAGGCGATACCAATAGTGCTGTGGCCACAATGATGGCCAAGCGCATGAAGGTGCCCACCTATCATATGGAAGCAGGTAACCGCAGCTTCGATGCCAACGTACCTGAAGAGATCAACCGCAAATTGGTTGACCACCTTGCTGACTTTAACTTGGTTTACACCGAGCACGCACGTCGTCATTTGCTCAGCGAAGGTTTGTCGCATCGCTTTATTTATTTAACTGGCTCGCCGATGCGTGAAGTATTGGAGCATGTATTGCCATCAATTGAAGCTTCAAACGTGCTTGAACAGCTAAATCTAGAAGCTAAAAAATTCTTTATCGTAAGCGTACATCGTGAAGAGAATGTCGATAGCAAAGAGAACCTGCACAAAGTTGTTGAATCTCTCAATGCGCTCCATCAGGAATATGGCTACCCAGTGGTTGTGTCAACACACCCACGCACGCGTAATCGCCTAGAAAAGCTCGGACTTACTGATTCAAATGAAGGTATTCGCTTTTTGAAACCCTTCGGTTT
The DNA here is from genome assembly GCA_002685255.1 of Idiomarinaceae bacterium. Taxonomy (GTDB): domain Bacteria; phylum Pseudomonadota; class Gammaproteobacteria; order Enterobacterales; family Alteromonadaceae; genus Idiomarina. The sequence goes on along the minus strand of NYWU01000028.1, from coordinate 27,610 downwards.
CTTCGATTACAACAAGCTGCAAATGGAAGCATTCTGCGCCATTTCTGACAGCGGAACGATTAGCGAAGAGTCATCAATTCTTAATTTCCCTGCAGTTACCTTGCGTCGTTCGATTGAACGCCCAGAAGCGTTGGATACAGGCGCGATTGCACTCACCGGACTTGATGTGGACACTCTTATTGAGGGAGTTCGAATTGCAGTAGCGCAACGTGAGGTATTCTCTGGTACGGAACGTGAAATTCCAGAAGAGTACAAGATTAGAAATACCTCTGAGCGAGTAGTGCGTCTGATCACTGGTACGGCTAAGTTAACGCCGCATTGGAAGAATATGGATAGTTTTAGTCGATATGATTGGTTGTAATAATGAAAATATGCACTATAAATGCTGTATATGGAATTCGAAGCACTGGGCAAATAGTTGCTGACGTTCATAACTCATTAACGACCTTAGGTCATGAAAGTACTGTCTTCGCAGCTGAAATACCAGACCAATTCACTCAGACAAAGGGGGTTTTGAAGATTGGGAATATCGTAAATCACAAGTTGCATGGCTTGTTATCTCGGATTACTGGCTTGCAGGGGTATTTTTCCCACATGGCAACCAAACGGCTTACAAGACAGTTAGACAGGATAAAGCCGGATATCGTGCATCTCCATAATCTACATTCAAATTACATTCATGTTGATTCATTACTGCGCTTCTTAGCGATTCGTAAAATTCCCGTAGTGATAACCTTACATGATTTTTGGTTCATGACAGGTAAATGTACACATTTTATTAATGTAAATTGCTATAAATGGCGAGATTCATGTGGGAATTGTCCAAAACTAAAAGCCGACAACAAGAGTTGGATTTTTGACCGTACCACTAAAATGCTAAAAGACAAAGAGCGACTCTTTAAGGCTATTCCTAATCTAACTGTAATAAGTGTATCAGACTGGGTTAAAAGTTTTGCCATCGAATCAATATTAGGGTGCACATCTAAACATGAAAGAATTTATAACTGGGTTGATAATAGATTTATAAGTAAACCAGCATTCAATAATAACGAAATTGGAGAGTATTTAGGCATTACAAATAATCTGCCATCGTTACTCTTGGTTGCAACCTCTTGGGAAACGTCAAAAGGATTGAATGATCTACTATGGTTAATAGAACATTTTGATTACGAAAAATTCAATCTGATTATTGTCGGCGGAGTTAGAAATGACAGCTTGAAGAAAGGTAGACATTATTGGATTGACGAAATTCACGATATAGATCTTTTGTCTTCCATTTTTCATTTTTCTGAATACTTCCTTAATTTGAGTAAAACTGAAACATTTGGAAGAGTGACGGTTGAGGCTGGATTGAGTGGGTGTAAAATAATCGGATTTCCTACAACCGGAAATAAGGAGATAATTGAAAAATTTAATGGTTTTCCTATTTCGAGTGTGAAGCAGGTTTCTGGTATTTTGAAATCTACCAAAGAATCTAATATTATCCAAGAACACAACCTATTGAACAACCCGGAGATTAAAGACTTTTATATGGAGTACGGGCTAGAAAAGAATATTTCACTTTACAGTGATATAGTGAGTAATAGAGATAGATAATGGAAATTGTAGCTTGGACTATGGATGCCTAATATGAATCTATCGATATTGATGTTCTCGCTATTAATTATGGTAAGGATAATAACAATAAAACTTCCTGCTAGGGCTTTTATTTATGCTTCCTTTATTGTTTTTTTTCTTGTTTCAGTATTCAGGCCTCTAGAATCGGGAATCGATACGGCATTTTATGTCGCTCGTTACATTGAAAATGCATCGTTGACTCATTCCCAATTTTTAGATGTATATTTCTCGTCTGATACCAAGGATCCTTTCTTCTATTATTTGTCATATCTATTCTCTTTGTTGGGTTTTAATGAGCAAGCGTGGCTTGCAACCATTGCATTCATATTCTCACTTTCGGTTTGCCTTACAGTTGCTAGATACTCCAAATTTCATTTTCTCAGCTTTTGCCTTTTCTTGGCGCTAGGGTATGTCACTTTCTCTTTTTCAGGTTTGAGGCAGACAATTGCCTTATCGATAACAATACTTTCAATACCTTTTTTAGTTGAACGACGTGCTCTAGGATTTTGGAGTCTTGTTCTATTAGCTTCGTTATTTCATCTTAGCGCAATCTCTTTTTCATTCACGTGGTTTCTTAACCGAAAAATAAAATTAATCTATTTGATTATTATTGTTATTCTTGTTTTAAGTGCAACACTATTATTCGAACACCAAATTAGAGTTCTAATATCAATTTTCGCTCCTGGTCATTTATCCGAATACGCAGAAAGAGATGTTGCTCTTAATTATACATTGTTGTTAATTAATGTTGCTATGGTGACTTTTGTATTGGTTACGTATTTTATAAAATCGATCAATTTGTCGGGGGAAAAATTATTTTTAAATATTATGATTCTTGGATTAACGTTTCAATGCTTAAGTTTAATAATCGCTGAATTCTTTAGATTGGCATTGTACTTCAATGTAGTGACGATTAATTTGATCACTTGGTCACTTCATTATTATGAAACACGTGTTTCAAGACCAACAATATACATATTGATTCTTTTCTCGGCTGTTATGTTAGTTCTAAAATCTACTTCTTAGACAAGAATGATAAAAATTTCTAGAAGCTTTTTTAAAAATAGAAAAGGGTGACTAGAATTTTATTTGGTTTTATAATTACTGTTTCTTACCTATTTCATCTTATCATGATTAAGCTCCGCTACATAGTAGCTACTGTTTGGATTTCGTAGAAATGCGGAACTTATAATTCTTTTAATTGGGCTATCTCGAAAACTTTCGAGTAACGTTCAATGCGCTGTTCGGACGATGGATTGTGTTATTCATATTAGAATAACTTGTATAAACTACCCTGAGAGAAATTTAATTTTCTCAACGACGATATAGAATAAAATTTAATTTATTCTAGCCGTCTTTAACTTACTTAATGATCGCATGGTATCAGTATGATTTTTTCAGTTATTATTCCAGTGTTTAATGGTTCAAAGTATGTCCCCTATGCAATCGAAAGTGTTCTGAGTCAAAAAGGGCTTGATCGAACCGATTTTGAAATCATTGTGGTTAATGATGGTTCGTCAGATGATGGCGCGACGTTTGAGTCAATAACGCCGTATCTTAAGGAGTTAACATACATTGAGAAGGATAACGGTGGCGTTTCAAGTGCATTAAACATAGGCATTTTAGAAGCTCAGGGTGATTATATTTGCTGGTTGAGCCACGATGATGTTTTTCTTCCGAATAAGCTAGCTAGGCAAATGACCTTGATTGAAGAGTTTGATTCAAATCGCGTTGTTCTTTTTGGCCAGCAAAGTTTCATTAACGAAAACGGTAAGGCGATTTGGAATAATAGAGGTCTGTTAGACTTACATCTTGGAATAGGAAAGCTTCTAAAGCCTAAAGATGTTTTTGCTAGTCTTGTTGCCTATGGGAATAAGTTATCAGGATGCAGCGTAGTTATTCCCAAGAATATTCTAATCGACTACGTAGGTTTTTTTAACGAAGATATGAGATACATTCAGGATGCTGAGATGTGGCATCGATTGGCTTTAGCTAATTGTCATTTTTATATTGATGACGAAGTGGTTGTTCTTTCTAGAGTCCACAAGGGGCAGCAGACAGGCAAGCGGTTAGATCGATATCATTCAGAGAGCAAAGCTCTTCATCAATACCTTATCGCTAATGATACCTTTTTGGAAGTTCTTAAGAACGAACGAATTTTTAGAAAGTTTTTTGTCAGGTTGGTTACTTTGAAAGATTTTGAATGTTTGCGTTCAGCTGAAATACAAAACTTTATAATTAGGTCAAAACGATTGAAGATTTTGAGCTATATCGACCTTATCGTTGGGTTGTTTAAAGGGAGCATACTATTGGTCTATAGAAATTTTATTGTAAAGCTTTATCGCACTTAGCTGAAGGTTGCACTAGATTTGGTTGCATTTCGAGGTGATTGGAGGTCGGTGAGTTAATAGGCTTTCTGCTGCTGTAGAGAAATCTAGTTTTCATGGAAAGCACAGTGGCTTATGGAGTGATGAGTGGCTAAAAGCTTGTTAGAAAAGGAATATTAAATTTAAATTAACTGACCGGAGAAGGTCAAGAGCTTTTGAATCTCTTTGTGGGCATGATATTGTCCTTTTGTATTACAGTCATTATTCATAAGTTGTGATGACTTTCGCTCTAGGAGTTTTAGCAGCCTTAGAAAAAGGCACTTTTTAAGGTGCTTCCTGACTTTCCTGGCCACTGGCATTTTGATGCTAAAGTACTCCAATCTCATTTACTCCGTTTCATTTAGGACAAAAGTGGATAAGTTCTCATCCGTTATTGAAAGGTGCAAAGCATTGTTTTCGTCGAGTGAGATTTTAGTTTGGGTTTATCATGAATTAAAGGTGTATGAAAGTGAGTGATGTCGAAGTAAAAAAGCCAAAATTACTATTGCTTGTAACTGTACCAGACTCGCTAATATTTTTTAGGAAACAACTCAAGAGCTTATCCGAGGTATTTGATGTAACCGTATCTTGCCCTCGCGGTAGCATGGTATCGACTTTTATTGAGAGTGAAGGTGTCAACTATATTCCTCTATCTATAAATCGGCAATTATCTCCACTCCACGACCTTCGTACTGTTTATAATCTTTGCAAGATAATACAATCGGTTCAACCGGATATACTTCATGTAAACACTCCGAAGGCAAGTTTACTTGGTTTAATTGCGGGTTTTCTAATGAGAGTGAAGGTCAGGCTTTATGTTTGTCATGGCTTTGCTCACCATTCTAGGCAAAATTCGACGACTCAATATTTTTTAAAAAACTTAGAGCGGATTCGCTGCTTACTATCCACTCACGTCTTATCTGTTAGCTCAAGTTTACAAGATGAATTATCAAAGTTTTCTGGCGCTAAAAAGGTCGATTTAATAAACAACGGCAGCATCAATGGAGTTGAGGTGGATTGCGTAGCGAAAAATATCCAGTTTGCGCCAATTTATAACCCATCTTCTAAACCTAACGAACCATTTAGATTACTTTTCGTTGGTAGAGTAACTAAAGATAAAGGCATAGATGAACTTTTTTGCTCATTTGAAGAATTATTCGCCGAAGGGATTGATATCTCGTTACAAGTGGTCGGTAAAATAGAAAATGCAGATTACGTTGATGAAATCGAACGAATGTCTAGACGATACTCTGCAAATTTTGAATATCTCGGATTCCTCGACGACCCACTACCAGTCATGTCAAAAAATCACCTTTTAGTATTTCCTTCTTACAGAGAAGGGTTTGGTATGGTTGTAATTGAAGCTGCGTCTGTAAACCTTCCTTCGTTAGCTTTTCCAAATCTTGGAACAACCTCTGTAATAGAATCTGGAGTAAATGGATTTTTAACAGTTGAGCAAACCAGTTCTGAACTGACTGATATTATACGTAGCTTAATTGGTAGCCCAGAGGAATTAAACAAAGTTAAAGGAAAGTTAGCGGAGCTAGCTTCTCGTTATGAGCGTGAAAGTGTAATAAAGGCAACGAAAGTTTACTTGGAACAATTGTTAAGGCTTTAACTTGTGGTTTTTAGCTTTTTAACAATAGAATCGAGTTCGCGAAGATATCTGAACTTCCCTTGTTGGTGATGGAAAACTCAAGCCACAAATTCAAGAAATGGCTCGTCTAAAAGGTCTCGATGATATCGTTTTTCACGCGCCGATGTGTAAGCAAAAGCGCGAGCTTGTAGATTTAATGGCACGTGCAGATATTGGGCTACAAATATTAGCGAATGTATCTGCTTCCTACCACGAGACCTCGCCTAATAAATTCTTTGATTACATTTCGGCAGGCTTACCTGTCTTGGATAATTTCCCAGGTTGCCTAGTAGTGCTTACTAAGCAGTACCATTGTGATTATGCAGTTGCTCCGGTTGGTGCAGAAGTAGGTTTGTCGAAGCGGTCGAGCGGCTTGCAATTGTCGGTGTAAGTGGCCACGGCAAAGTAATTGCCGATATTGCCTTGGCATGTGGCATTAGCAAGATTGTTTTCTATGATGATCTTAGGCAAGAGCTCGGCCAGCACATGGCTGTTCAGTGATTGGCGCTGTATATGACGCTTTGAGCATGTTGCGACAAGCTGTGACTCAGCCATTGTAGCGATTGGAGACGCCAAGATACGGTCCACCATCAGAGGTAGTTGCAGAAGTTGCTCCAGCACTCATTCATCCTCTGCAGTAGTGAGCCCATCAGCACAACTAGGCCAAGGTACCGTGGTTATGTCAAATTCAGCTGTGAGCGTAGATACTGTCATTGGCGATGGCTTAACAAAATTTATCCTGGCTCCTGAAGTAGAGATGCGGGCCCTCTGTGTGATCGTATGCAAGTTGTGATTACAGGTAGTATACCTGCATTTGTCTGTACGTATCGCGTCTCCTTACCGATTATGAGTTTTATAACCAAATGTCCAAAGCTAATAACCCGTATGGCGATGGACATACATGCGTGTGAACGGATTCTTAATTTCCTTCATCACTAACACCCCTTTAGCTAAAACAGGAACGTTATGCTAAATACGCCATTTTCACCGTGGCCGTCGTTTACCGAGCAGGAAGCTCAGGCGGCACACGATGTACTACTTTCTAATAAAGTGAATTACTGGACAGGCGAGCAAGGTCGCTTGTTCGAGAAAGAATTTGCCCACTACACAGATTCCAAGTACGCAGTGGCGCTGGGCAATGGCACTCAAGCACTCGATCTCGCGTTGATCGCGCTGGGTGTTGGTCAGGGTGATGAGGTGATTGTCACACCGCGGACGTTTTTAGCTTCGGTGTCTTCAGTGGTCACAACGGGCGCTACGCCTGTTTTTGCCGATGTTGATCGTGACACGCAAAACATAGAAGCCCACACCATTGCGCCTGCGATTACTGATAAAACCAAAGCGATTATTGTTGTGCATTTAGCGGGGCGTCCCGCCCATATGGATCCGATTATGGACCTTGCCGAACAGCACGGCCTATTTGTTATTGAGGATTGCGCGCAGGCACATGGCGCTCGTTATAAAGGGCGTTCTGTCGGCAGCATTGGTCATGTGGGTGCGTGGTCTTTTTGTCAGGATAAGATCATGACAACCGCAGGTGAGGGCGGCATGGTCACAACCAATGATGAATCGCTGTGGCGTAAAATGTGGTCCTATAAAGATCATGGTAAGAGTTACGAAGCCGTGTACGAACGTGAGCATCCACCTGGGTTTCGTTGGTTGCATGAAAGCTTTGGCACCAACTGGCGTATGACCGAGGTGCAAGCTGCAATTGGTCGTATTCAGCTCACACGTATGACCGATTGGATTGCGCAGCGACAGATGAATGCTAAAGCCATTAAGCAAGTTTGCGATGACTTTAGCTGTGTTCGCACGCCTAACGCTCCGAATTATATGGAACATGCTTGTTACAAGCACTACTGCTTTGTTGAAACTGAACAACTCGCAGAAGGTTGGAGTCGGGACAGAATTGTCAGCGAGATCACACAGCGCGGTGTGCCGTGTATGCAAGGCTCGTGCTCAGAGGTTTATCTCGAAAAAGCTTTTGACGGCACCAATTATCGTCCTGCTGAACCTTTACCTGTTGCAAAAGAGCTGGGCGAAACCTCACTGATGTTTCTTGTTCATCCAACGCTCTCTCACAGTGAAATAGCCAAAACCTGTGAAGTGATTGCTGAAGTTCTTGCACAAGCACAGAAATAGCCATGAAGCGATTAATTGATTTTACAGTAGCGCTTGTTGCGCTCATCGTCGCATCACCGGTATTACTCATCTGTGCGCTGTTAATCCGTTTGTTTATTGGCAAACCTGTACTGTTTAAACAAACACGCCCAGGACTAAACGGTAAGCCGTTTAACATGGTGAAATTCAGAACCATGACTAACGAGCGTGACGAGCACGGCAACCTGCTACCCGATGAGAAGCGTCTGACGCGGTTAGGCAAACTTCTGCGCTCAACCAGCCTCGATGAACTCCCCGAGCTTTGGAATGTGCTTAACGGCGACATGAGTTTAGTAGGACCTAGGCCGCTGCTAATGGAATACCTTGATTTGTATACCGATGAACAAGCGCGCCGGCACGAAGCGCGCCCCGGCATTACTGGTTGGGCGCAAGTGAATGGCCGTAATGCCATCAGTTGGGAGCAAAAATTCAAACTCGATGTATGGTATGTGGATAACCAAAGCACGTGGCTGGACATTAAAATCATTTTTATGACCGCTAAGAAAGTACTGGTGCGTGAAGGGATTTCTGCATCGGGTGAGGCGACGATGAGTAAGTTCAAAGGCTCAAAGCAACAATGAAAAAGTTAATTATCATTGGCGCAAGTGGGCACGGAAAAGTCGTTGCTGAGATAGCTGCGCTCAATGGGTATGACGATATCCAATTTCTGGATGAGAGATACCCAGAGTTGTCTCGCCATTTTGGCTATCCTGTGATTGGCAAAACTGAACTGCTCAATAGTTTAAAAAACGCCGACATCCGAATTTTTTGTGCTATTGGAGACAACAAAGTTCGTGAGCGAGTCGTATTTTCTGTTCCCAAGAACCTAAAGTTTGCAACCTTGATTCACCCACGAGCGATTATAAGCTCTACCGCTAAAATCGATGAGGGTTCGGTGATCATGGGTGGAGCCATTATCAATGCGGATACAGCTGTTGGCGCTCATGTGATTATTAATACAGGTGCAACCATTGATCACGACTGCGAGATTGGTCGCTTCTCACATATATCACCCGGGGCCAATCTGGCTGGTGGAACCCAAGTGGGTCTTGGCGCTTGGATGGGTATAGGGAGCTGTACTCGTCAGCTGATTAAAATAGGACAGTATGCAGTTGTCGGGGCTGGCGCCGTTGTTGTGTCTCATGTTACGGCAGACACTACTGTTTTCGGCAACCCTGCTCGAGATAAAACCAATCCCAATTTGTAAAAGGACTTACAAATGATACTCATCACTGGGGGCGCCGGTTATATCGGCTCCCATACATTGGTTGAGTTATTAAATAACGACAGGGATGTTGTCGTTGTTGATAACCTTTCTAATAGTTCACGCGAGGCGCTTAAGCGCGTCGAGCGCATTACTCAGCGCAATGTCATGTTTGTTGAGGCGGATGTCTGTGATGCCAAGGCAATGGACGATGTGTTTCGTTTCTATCCCATTACTAGCGTGATCCACTTTGCCGGTTTAAAAGCAGTGGGCGAGAGCGTTGCTAAGCCCGTTGAGTACTACGATACCAACGTTGTGGGTACGCACACGTTGCTCAAAACGATGGCGAAGTATGATGTTCGCAGGCTGGTTTTTTCATCGTCAGCGACGGTATATGGTGACCCAGCGCACACACCGATTACCGAGAGTGCGACCATTGGCGCGACAACCAATCCCTACGGAACATCGAAGTATTTGGTGGAGCGTATTTTAAAGGATGTGGCGGCGTCGGATGAGCGTTGGCGAATTGCGACGTTACGTTATTTTAATCCAGTTGGTGCGCACGAGAGTGGACTGATTGGTGAAGATCCGAGCGGGATCCCTAATAACCTTGTGCCGTACATTGCTCAAGTTGCCGTCGGACGGCTAGAACAGCTGAGTGTTTATGGCGATGATTATCCTACACGCGACGGCACCGGTGTCCGCGACTATATTCATGTCTGTGACTTGGCGAGAGGTCACCTCTCGGCACTCGACTACCTGGATTGCGCACGCGGTTACCATACCTTTAACTTGGGTACCGGAAAAGGCTCAACGGTGCTTGAGGTGATTAAGGCATTTGAGCAGGCTTCTGGAAAGTCCGTGCCTTATACAATCGTTGATCGCCGCCCAGGCGATATCGCGGCTTGTTTTGCCGAACCGAGCCTAGCTAAGCACAGCTTAAACTGGGAGGCTGAGCACGGACTTCATCGCATGATGCAAGACACCTGGCGGTGGCAGCAACAAAATCCACAAGGCTACAAGTCTTAACCATGCAAAATCTACCCACCTACGAATTTACCCTTACCTTTCGCTTAGCCAATGTCAGCGATCCCAAAAGTGTGGTGCAGCACTTGTACCACACGACCTGCCACGATGCGCTTATCTGCATCCTCGATAATCAACATATAGAAATTTCATTTGAACGCCACGCGCCTTCATTGACCCTTGCCAAAGAGCATGCCATTGCGAATGTATTTGAATGCGTACCCTATGCGAGTTTGGTGGGGTAGGTCGCGCTTTTTCACTATACTGGAACTCAAACTTAATCACGCTTCTTAGTAACCCTATCCAGTTACATTTGCAAAAGTAACCAAATAGGGTTACTTTTAAAGCATGTGTTAAATTTTAACCAGTAGGTGGGGTATGGCTACGCCTCTTGCGGCAGTGATCACGGGCGATGTGGTTGGGTCACAGAAGTTTGAGAAAGCAAAATACGAGCAGCTGTTAGCGCAACTGAATAAGGTACTCAATGAGCTTGCGGGTCGTTATGACCTGAGGTTTGATATTTTTCGGGGTGACGAGTTTCAGGTCGTATTGCAGCAACCCGAATATGCCTTTCATGTTGCTACCTTGATTCGTTTGAATCTATTGGCGGAGCAGGTGGATGTGCGCCAGAGCATCGCTGTGGGTGAGATTGATACGCTGCGTAATAACGTGAAGAGCTCGACGGGCGATGCTTTTGTTCGCTCTGGACATCAGTTAGAAGAAATGAAGTCCGAGTTGCTTCGATTTGGCTCCTCCCACGACGAATTGGACTTTCACCTGGGCACAACCATTATGGTACTGGATGCGCATCTGTCGTCGCTCACCAAGACCGAGGCGTTGGTGCTGGCTTGCTATTTATTCCACCCGGATGAATCCCATCAGTCATTGGCCGACCGGCTGGGCAAAGGCCGTGTGAATACGACCAAGTTACTTAATGCCAGTGGCTACAATGCTGTCGATACCTACCTGAATTATGCCAAAGCGTTGATTAAGCAACACGCAGGAGGCCGCAATGAATGATTACCTCATCTTAGCGACCTTACTCCTTTGCCATATTGTCGGTGACTTTTACTTACAGAGCAGGGCGATGGTTCGCGGTAAGCGTTTTGGCGAGCGTCGTGAATCGGGTGTAGTGACCTATCCTAAGGCGACTGTGATTAAAGCACACATTAAGCACATGCTGATTCATGCTGGACTGATGGCGGTTGCGTTACTAATTTTGCTAGCGACAGATGTGATACGGCTCACCTATGAGCGCTTGTGGTTAGCGGTGGGCTCGATCGCAGTAGGGCACCTGCTTGTTGATCTGGCAAAATCTTGGCTGCGTCGTAAGAGTCACCAGCACGCTCAAGCCGTTAACGTACTCATCGTTGATCAGCTGGCGCATCTTGCTGTGATTTTGGGCGTCTGGGTATGGCTATTTGATAACCTGAGTAACTTCTCGGGCATGCTGACCGTTGATCATTTTATTATTGCTGGCGCTTACTTGTTGGCTTTAAAGCCCACCTCGATTTTAATTAGTCAGCTGCTCTTACCTTACTCGTTAAAGAATGACGATACGCAGATTCCCAAAGCCGGTCAGTTGATTGGTTATATTGAGCGAGTTGTGGTGCTGACGTTGATTTTTGTGAACCAGTACACCGCTATTGGCTTTATTATCGCGGCGAAATCGGTACTTCGATACGGCGAGCATGGCGGCAAAGATACTAAACTCAACGAATACGTGTTACTGGGTACACTCGCGAGTTTTGGACTTGTGTTATTAGTGGGAATTCTTGCGCGACTCGCACTGGGGTTAGGTTAAAAAGGAGCCCCTTTGCTTGAGGATATACAGGGATTACGAAATTACAAAGGGGCTCAAGGCTTCGCTGTGAGAAGGACTTTCGGCTATCACGAAGCCTGTTTATTAAAACCCATAGTGTGCTGTTCGTCGTTAAGCACATAGCGGGTTGCGTTGTGGGATATCGGATGCTGGTGCTGGTACGTGCGCAACATGCGCACGTTACATGGGTGTGGTAGGTCGCGCCTTTGGCGCGACAGCGATATCTGACCGTGCGCAGGATGTGCACGCTACGGCGGTGTGGTAGGTTCGGAGTGTGGTAGGTCGCGCCTTTGGCGCGACAAAGATATCACCCTTTTAGAAAATGTATCTTACTTGTTTCCGGGCTCCCTTTGTCATCATAACCACAAATAACATAACCCTGCGAAATTAATAACTGCAGCATTGCCGGGAATCTATTCATCGACTTCACCCGAATCGATTTAAACCCTCTATTCTTTACCCACGCCTCTTGCTGCTTAAGCAACTGTTTAGCAATACCATGCCCGCGATAACTCGGATGAACCGCGCCCAGCCAGCTATAAAACTCAGTATCCGAAAGCGCATACCCCAGCTTATAACCCACCTTTTTTGCGTCCTCTAACGCCACCAAAATCAGCGCCTCTTTACCTGCCAACCGCTGCTCAATTTTCTCCTTGGAGTTCTTATTATCAAACTCAGGTATCGCAGCATCGATTTCAATAACATCGGCAACAGTGCCTTCGGTATATGTGATATTCATTTGGGTTTCACTTTCCCTTTTTGGGGTAGGGAGTTACTGTACTGTGAGTAATCCTCCAAGACCATTCAGTCTGATTTTTTCTTTTGTTTAAACGGTGTTTTATCGAACAAAAGCAAATAGGACACAAACACCGAGGCGATGGCTAGAGCCGTTAGTAATACAATTTCGAACATAAGAGGGGACCCTTTCAGTTATTGCTTTTAATGGTGTTTTTAATACATCCAACTTTACTATGACATTGACCTTAAACAGTTAAGGTAACCTGGTCAATGATGGAGTGCCTAGTCTTTATAGTGGGCGTGCTTTGGGTGAGGGTGTTTTGGTGTGAGGGCCAGTGAGACTGTTGGGGCCGCTAATGTAACGACTTGCTGAGTTAGGGTTGGGAATAGCTAGGGTCAGTTGTGTGGTGAGGCGGACGTTGTGTCTCTTGTTATTGGGGCCCATCTGAATTGGTTCAGTGTTTAATAAGTCGGAGGTAATTCGCTTTACTTCACATATTTTAGTAAAAAGGTATTGAGAGGTCTCAGGCTTTACCAAAGTGTGGAAATAAATGATGCGAAAAGGATTTACGGTTGCCCGTTGCACGGTCGCCAGACTGATGGCCGGTCAGGGGCTCTCTGGTGTGGCCCATGGTCAAGGCCGTGTCACAACCATTCCCGATGAAGTGCGGACAAACCATTAGATTTGATGAATCGTAAGTTTACAGTGCAGCGACCCAATTAACAGTGGGTGGCAGATATCACTTACGTGGCAACTTGGTCGGGCTTTATGTATGTTGCCTTTGCCACCGATTTTTTCTTGTGCAAGATCGTCGGTTGGAGTGTGATTAAACGGATGCAGACACAGTTAATCCTGGATGCCTTAGATCAGGCATTATGGTCATGAGGAAAACCGAGAGGCGTTATTCAACACAATTTCCGTGATAGCCAGTGTGTGTTTATTCGCTACTAAGAGCGACTGTCAGAACCGGGTTTTAGTGTCTCAGTTGGTAGTGTCGGAAGCCCTTATGATAGCGTGCTAGCCGAGACAATCAACAGCCTGTATAAAGCGGAAGTCATCGACAAAGAAGGACCTTGGCGAGGGCTCGAGCAAGTCGAACTGGCAACACTCGACTGGTTCAACAATAAGCGCCTGTTAACTCCCATCGGGGGTATTCCACCTGCTGAGTATGAAGATAATTACTGTCGACAAATAGCAGAAGATGAGGCAGCATGGAACAAACAAATACGCCTCCGAATTTACAGGTTAAATTCAAACAAATAATTTTTTGGAAGATAAAGGTGATTAAATCAACGACACGTGAGCGGTGGTCCACCAAGGTGGTAATGACGACCACACTGCTAGTATCTATAGCACTAATTTTAGCTTCATTCGCCGTACCCGTCGAGAGTAATGACTGGAAGAATATTTTAATCAGTGTTGGCTGCTCGATACTAGCAAGCAACCTAATTATGTACCTAACATCTGAATTCATGTTGCGAAGCAGAAGAAGGGCTGAACTTATTGATAAATGGGGTTTTGAGGCGATTTATAAAACCAGAGCTGAAATGAATCTATCGGCTAATTCGGCTTTAGAGAAGTGTAAGAGACAAATTGATATAATCGCATTTGGATTAAAATCTTTTCGAGAGGCCAAATCGGATGAAATACAGCGTCTCGCAAATAAAGGAGTTAAGATTAGAATACTTACCTTAGCCCCAGAGTCAAAAATATTATCGTTAGTCGATGAGCAAGAGAATCAAGTCGAAGGCCATACAGAAAAATCAATTCGTGAACTAATAAAATGGAGTGAAGAGATAAATAGAAATGAAAATGAAGAAACTATCACTCTTAAATATTACGACCATCTACCTTTGGACTTCTATTTCCGAATTGATGATAGAGTTTTTGTAGGACCTTATTTAAAAGGAAGGTCAAGCCAGCAAGCAATTTCTTATGAGTTTACCTCAGGCGAGGGCTTTAGCTACTGGACAAAATATTTCACTTCCGTTTGGAAAGATTAAATGCGTAGAGAACCCGACTATGAAACTGGCCGTTTTTTTGTTAGCCCTTTGTTAGGTTGTAATGCAAGGTGTTCATTTTGCTATATATACTCCGACGGATATGGAACCAAAGCCTCTTTCAACGAATTTTGTATAGCTGATACTATCCATTATTTAAGGTCTCATACGCAATTTAGGCCAGGTCGCAATGGTTCAATAATATCAATTGGAGCATGGGGTGATCCTTTACCTCGTTACAATAAGGAAGCTTGTCGACACTCATTACATTGGTTAAGTGAACTTGTAAAGTTACAAAACCCAATACAAATAATGAGTCGCTATGAACTTTCTGATGAGACAATAGATAAAATTGCAAGCTGTAATAAATACCCTGCTCATATTCTTTATTCTACCTCAGTGAGCACTTTTCGGTTTCATAGAGACATAGAGCCATATTCAGACTCTCCAGAGCTAAGGTTGAAAAGCTTAGAGAAGGTCAGTAAAAAAGGCATATCAACTAATGTAATGGTAAAGCCCTTTTTATCAAGTGTAACTGGTAGTGAAACCAATAATTTCATCGATATGTTCAATAAATATGGCGTTGAATATTGCGTAATTGGTGATTTATTGCTAGATAAAAAAATCGCTTTAAAGCTAAATCAATTGGATAAAATCCCGATAAAAGTAGAAGCAAGCGGCAGTAAGCAAGTTTTAGATTGTACCTCTGGGCGAGAATATGATATGAACTCGTCTAACGAGATATTAGAGTTTTCAGCTACTTTGGAAAAGTTTGGGATAAAGGCTTTCAAAAAGTCGAGCTGCGTAAACTCATATATTCTTAACAAGCCAAATCCAGCTAACTATATCAATAATGATCCGCACGGGTATTGTATCAATTGCGGCGTGTGTGAACAAACTGAATGAGTAATTAGTCTTAATCTTTAACCTATCAGTAAGCTGGGTTAAGTCACTTAACAAGCCTGACTGTGTTATCGTATGATTTTTTGTTTGCTCTCATACTAGAAATTAGAAGTTGGGATGATTGCAAGCGTTAACATCGCCGCGCGTGCATGCCTTATAAGAATACTTTAAGCTGTAGCATAGTTTCTTTAGATATCGTTAGGCTTGTAATAGGCAATCAAAGTTATGCTTATTGAACAAGCATTCCATGCGTTACCTGAGGTGCTTGTTGGATCAGGATACGCAAAACAGGAGTATGAAGCATCAATTGTCTCGGCGTATTCATTAGCGCTATTAGGCGAGCTAAATGGCCGCAGTGTGTCGAATCCAATGGCTTCTATGCGAGTCGAGAGAAAACTTTTTGACTCTGGATATACGAATTTACGAGTGGACTTAAACGTCAGCGTCTCTAAAGTGATGACTGGAAGCAAGGCGCTGTATCAGATGAGGTTTCGGTTTGAGAACTGGATAGAAGCAAAGTTCTTTCGTGGCACACCTGCATCGACTCAGAATTTAGGACAAATTGCGGCAGATATTATCCGCTTGTATGCGCGGTTTCCGCTGAAAAAATATCGATGACGAAACGCTTCGAAGTGGCCGCCATCTGCTACACGCTTATCTTTGTGACCCTATAGTTTTTCTCGCGCCACGCGGAAAGCAGCGCGACGCAGCTAAGCGGGCTTGGGTAAAATCTTTGTTATCACTGGGCCGACATGAAATTAATTCTCTCGAATTGGACAATGAATCAAAGACTTTTTATAAACTTTTAGGGTCGCATCTAAAAGCTTGCGAAGTTTCTTTATCTGTCACGAATTTTGTTATTGATCCACCGCCAACTACAAAACAACCATACTACACTTTTGTAATGACAAGAATTGACGCAAGCTCAGTGAAGTTTGGCGGTCTAACATTCGAACTTTTTAGTGATCGGAAGTATTCAATGACTCCAGCTAACGAGTTTACTCAGTTTCGTGAATCAATTGCTAATGCACAAAAAGAAGAACGATCACAGTTAACGTTATCAGACGAGGATTTAGAATAGCCATAGGGGCGTGATTCCTTTTGTAATCTTCCCACCTTAAGCAGCATTTATTCGTAGAATTAATGAATCGCTTGTGTTAATTGTTTGGGCGGAATGCCTCCGATGACCGTGTTAGACCGTTCGTTGGTATAAATCCTAAGCCACTGAGTGGCAAGTTCTTGTGCATGTTCGACGCTGTCAAACAGTTGTAAATAGAGCCATTTACGTCGTATTGTTCGATTAAATCGTTTAACACAGGTATTCTGAGCTGGTTTACCTGGTTGAATATAGAACATCGTAATTTGATGTTTTTCAGCCCAACTGATGAGCTCACCCGAAAGGTATTCAGAGTCATTGTCGCAGCGAATTGACTGGCTTATCCTTTTGTTTGAAATCACCACTTCCTATATGTGAATAGGCTCAAAGCTTGCCCCAGCAACGGTATATTGAGCCGAGATTTTACGCCCAATCTTTCTAAACGCGAAATATATACCAAGTCCAGAGCTTACCAGTATTACTATTGGTTTGAACTCTGCGTATAAAAACGCAAGAAATACCTCGGTCCAACTCAACTCAAACTCCAGATGGATAACGCCTCGGAGAAGCCGCCGACACGGAGCGCAGCGTAGTACCGGTCGACTTGATCCATTGATTATGTGTTTTCTGCATTGTTGAATGGAATGATACTTGCTAACCCATCCTCGACGTCCAATCCGTAAGCAACCGCCACCTCTGCCACAGCAACTCCGAACTTTTCTCGTAACTTGAAAAGTTCTCTTTCTAGAATCGACGTTTGCACAACCGGATCAAAACTAGAAAACTTCGGATGGCCCAAGTTGTTACTGAATGCTTGGCAAGCCTTTCGCATTCGCTTTAGTGCACTTGCTAAATTGGAGTCACTTGGCAGTGTCTGCAAATGCCTAGTTAATTCAGTTCTGATTTCAATGACGCTCAGAGCGCAGTGCTTCGGGTCCTCCATATTACTCGGGTTAAAAAGAACACGCTTATCCTCAAGAAACAATATTACGTTTTTCGCTTCATCAGACTCTATCGCTGGCGCAGTCCACTGAATACCGAATATAGGGCAGCTGAGGCCGGTAATATTCTTGTAGATTCGATCGAATTTCAAAATTCACTCCTTATGATTACATATAACGCCGCAACAAGTTGCTAAAACAGCTTGACTACAATTAGCGGGGAACGAGCTAAGCCAAGCTTTTTTATTCCGTTTCTAATTGCTTTGTTATAACCCGACTGCCCTGTACCTAATATAAAGGATAACAAGAACAATAATTGTCGCTGAAACCAACTTATATGCCGCTTTTTGGGCATTAGTATTAGTTACCTCTTTAAACTTTTTGTCGATCCACTCAAACTTATTTTCGATTGTTGAAGCCACCAGCATTATTAGTGCTGTAGACAGCACTATAATTATTATGCCTTCTACGTTGAACTCACGTTTCTGTACCATTAAGGCAATGATGATTGTTACAAAAACACCATGTGCATAAGACAATATTTCGCCTAGCCATTTGTACCCTTTTTTAACACCTTTAGCCTGCATACCAAGTAAGGTTAATGAAAGGAGTAAAGTTACAAAGCCACTAGAAATATATAGTGGTTTAGATATAAAGCCTTCTAGAGCATTTTCATATTCTGGCAAAGCACAAATTGAAATTATTAAGATACTTAATAAAAAAATTATTGGTGTTTTGAAGTTAATTCCTGACACAAAACCTCCACAGGTTTATAATGTTTTTATATTGAAAGTGCGTATTTGAAAACTCGTCCAATTGACAGTTTTCGGTTCTTAACTTAATGATCAGGCGGGCATTCCTGACTTAAAATTTTCCGAATTAGCAAAAGCAGTTTGAGTATGCTCAGTTACACTTTACCGAGCGCACAATATTCAGCTTTTATTTTTTGTTATGTCACTGACAGTAAACAACTTAAATACACAATACAACAACAAAGTGTGCGATATTGCAGAAACGAATATGCCGTGCATCGCTACCGAAGCCCACACTTACTAATAACGAGACGGCTGGTCACTAGTTGGAGTAGGCTGAAAGTCAGAAGGTGCGCTGCTCTCTCGTTACTGACGTTCGGCTCAGTGCCAACAGCGGATATTAACGCTTGCAGCATGTGCGCCCATGCGATGGAGCCGAAGGCGCAATGTAATGGGCGTCGCCTTGCCCACACTGGTTAAGCTTTATCTACCTCAATTCTAGAACGGAGCTTAGAGACATCCTGACTTATCTTTTCCATCACTTTATTCATACCTTCATTTGTGGACTTAGCAAACTCATTGTAGACTTTCCTTAGTTCTTCATTTTCCCATGGGCGACTGCGTCCATCTACAGAGGCGTACGCCTCGACCAAGTCGGCCTCTTTTACGTAATGTGAGGCCTCGGACCTAAGCTTTCCAAATAACAAGTCGAGTTCATTCGATATATAAAGCTGCCGGCCGATTATTAACTGCCTTAATGCGGTATAGGTTGAATGGTAGACTCGACCCCATTCTTCGTTAACTTCAGTTGTAATTTCTTCTTCTAGCTCTTCTATATACCTGTTTTTTATAGCAAGTAATTTTTGATAGGTCTCCACGCGTTCCGACAAAAAATCTCTGTAAAATTCGCTCGAGATTCCAAAAAACTGCTCTTTCTCTTTCATGAGCAATTTGGACTCACTCTCAAATTTTTGAAGCGCGAGGCGGTTTTCTGTCTGAAGTCTCTCAAACTCTGATTTGAATTGGTGTTTTGTAGACTGGGCAATCTGAACCGACCATATCTTGCCTAAAAACTGTGCAAATACTGCAACAACCACAGACGCACCGCCAAGTGATCCCATAAGGGTTCCAACAAACTCCCAATTCATAAAAACTCCCACTAAATAAGCGCTTAAAGCCTCAATAACCGGCGCAGCTTCGCTGCGTCCGGCATCTAAGGTGCTAAGCTGATTGATATATTATGTCCTTTTAAAAAAGCCAAGTTAAAAAACCATCCTTAAACTTATTGCTGATTTGCTTGGAGGTTTCTTGTCTTACATCAGAATAAAATTTACTCTCAGCTTTATACAACTGCATTTCTGTTTTACTCATTATTTCAGAATTCTTTTCAATAACAGGAAGCATACGCTTCATTTTTTGTTGTAATTCTTGTTGCCCTTTTTTTGAAGAAAAGTCAATTGTAAAAATACTTCTCATCATAGATTGCAACTCAGTTACACTTATACCTGATGTGTTAGCTTTACGTTCATTGCTTCTGGTTTTATAGATCGATTTTAAAGATTCAGCTCTATTTTTTGATAATTCGGTGAACTCATTAAAGGTGCCAGTAGCTAAGGACAAAACCTCGAGGGACTGAAAGACCTCAACTTTACATTTTTTTACCTCTTTCTCGAGTGCTTTTAGCTTCTCACCAGATTTCATGTGAGTCTCAGCAACTGCCTTTAATGCAAGCTCGTAATCAGGATTGGAGTTTAAGGAAGGGTTATTGAGCAGGTGCGTCATTTCTTCCGAAAATAAACGCAAGCTTGAGCTGTACATGGGGTATTGTAAATACAGATCATTTTGACGTTTTAGACAGGATGAAGTGAGTTCTCTTGACGGCTTAAAGTAATCTTCAAGGAGCTTTACTTTTAAATTTGAATCATCTTTATAGTTTTCTATAACACCTACAAATATTAAAGACCCTAAAAATAAAGAAATAATACTTAATACAAGTGGTTTGACGAATGTCTCAGTAAAACTCATTATTCACCCTCGTGTTTAGATATAACCCCTCTCATAAGCCGCGCGAGCTTACAAGCGTCGGGCAACCAAGGAAGCGTATTTGATGTGTTTGTTGGATTACCTTATTGAATCTACGAGCTCGCGGATAGCGGATGCCCGCCAGACGACACCTAAGTCTGATTCCTGATTTATTCGCCCACTATATATGCCAAGAAATTTGTAAACAGGATTCGCAAAACTTCCCAGTTTTCCATCAATCATCATCGCAGTTCCCTCAGCACGATGCGCTATGACTGCAGACCCTGACTGTCCCTGGCGACTACGGCAATCTCTGAGAAATACAGGCCAATTATTGAAGTCTATATCGGGCTCTGAAGCCATAAACCCAGTAGCCCAAATCGCCATAGAGCCTCCTGCTTGTAGTCCGAAAGGAAAACCTACTACGCTAAGAATATCAGCGGGACCAACATTAAACTTAGGGCCAGTATTAACTACGTCATAAGGAATTATTTCCACATCATCTAAGGCCTTCAGAGGCAGAGCAACAAAGTCTGCATTTTCGCCTAATGTAGGATGCTCGATCCACAAAGGGTTATCCTCGGCATCTAAAATCGGTTCAAGGTGTGTGACCCACTTGCCTAGGCTTCCGTTTCGGTTGTGTATTACCATTATTTGATTTGGCACACCCGCGGTACTAGAGAGCGGCTCTCCGGTATATGGGTTCCGTCCCGTCACGTTATGCCTATTTGTGACTAATAACGGCCCACTCTTTCCAGCTACCACAAATGCTGTTCCTGTAGCCAATGGTTGATCATTAAATCGCATTTCGATAAATAACGATTTGACTGATGGTTCAGATATTCCAATCATGTATCACCAAATCTAACATTTGTATATTGTGCGTGCGCTCATTGGAACTCATTCAATGGATAGTTTATGGTAATTAAGCTATTGGTTAGTATACCATTATTTCCTTGAAAGCTCTGGGTTAGCAAATGTAATTTGATCATGCTCATTTCGCTCTACCTAGTGCGCAATATTTAATTTAAATTTTTTCTATGTCATTAACAGTAAACGACTTAAATACGCAGCACAACAACAAAGCCTGAAATATTATCTCGGTGAACCAGTTGGGCATCGTTGGCACCACTCACACTTTCGAGAAATGAGACAGCGAGTAGCCCGTTGAAGTAGGCTAAAAGTTAGAGTGTCAGCTATTCGCTGTGAGTTCGGTTGTTCAATGTCAAAAGCTGGGAATTGCTGTTTAACTTAAAGGATTTAGGCTTGTTTATCAGTTTCATGATATTGGTAGAGAGAGCTCATCAATAATATATTCGCTGTTTCAGTTGGCCTCCTATTCTTAGTACTTGCGCTCTATCCTATTGATGCTTTTAAGCTATTTGGCGCAGGGTTGGTTGCTTTATTAGGCTTGGTGTTATTGACATCTATGGTGATAAAGTTCGGAGAGCGATTCGAATCTTTTACCTTCGGGGGCAACGCAATAAAGTTAATGCAGGAGAACGAAAGAGCGGAAGCGGATATTGAGCCATTGAATGAACTTTCATCTGTGATAACTGACTCGTTAATAATTTCCTTGCCAGGGCTATATAGTGATAACTATGATAAAGGTTACCGAGATGGTGCCGATTTTCTTAATCGCTATCGGCTATTCTTTAATCTTCAGAATAAAAGTAGGTTTCCCCAGGAAAGAGTTAAGTTGGCGGTAAGAAGTTATCTGCACGATACAGGTATCGGTGTTAGATATAGTGCAATGTTTGACGAAACCCCTGATAGAACGTCTCGGTCGCAATTGCTCGAAAATTATACCTACGACAGTCAAAGTTTAAAACTAGCGGAGCATAAATATTTTCATTTCTACGAAGCTGATATTTATCCTATTTATGGTGAATCCAAAGCTATTGAATCTAAGAAAGGTAGAAGTTGTTAAGGCCCTTGTAGCTCTTTCATAACTCAATCGAAATTATAAATTATTTAAAATAAAAGACAAAAATCCGTACTGATTAAAATGAGGTGACCTTCAAAAACAGCTTTGAGCGAACTGCGGACCGTCTGGCTTTCGGTCGACGTCAACTAGTGACTAGCCGTCCCGCTACTCGTTAGTTTAGGTGATACTAACGATGAGAGGCACTTTCACATCGGCAATATTGCGCATTTTTTGTTGTATTGTGTATTTAACTCGTTTAATGTCAATGACATAACATAGAATAAACGTTGGATATCGTACGGTCAGTAGAAAGTAACTAAGCATGCTTAAATTGTCTTTGCTAACTCGGCACCTTTCGAGGCAGGAGGGTTCGCTTAATCAGCAACCTAAGAACCTAAGACTATCAGTTGAACAAATCCCGAAATGCGCACGCAAAATATAAATGTTATATAAAAATGGAGATGGCCTTCGAATGAGATCACCAACTGATGTAGAGGTGCTTGAAAGTATTTATTCAAAATACTATCGAGATTTTACCGCTTACGAAGAAGATGAAAGCATTCGAGCTAGTAAAATTTACGTTCCAATTTCTTGTGATGAAATAGCTAAAGAATTAAAAGTTGATGGAGATATTGTCTTTGGTCGCCTTTATTATCACTTGGAGAGCAAATACGGATATAAACAAAGTGATGGAAGTAATGTTCATTTTTTCGCTTTTCGAGTTGGTAAAGAAAGGCATTGTGTAAACTTTCCACTTTTGTCATCTGTGTTGGCTGGGCTTCAGCAAGAAAAACGGAAGTTTGTCTTAGCAACTACAATATCCGTCGTGTCGCTATTAATATCTATAATTTCTATTGGAATTTCTTTATGGACCAAGTTAAGCACATAACAAGACGCAGCGCTGACTCCCTGTGGTCGCTGGGCTGCCAACCGCAACGCGGTCGTCACCAATGTGCTTGCGTTAGTAATAATTTGGAGAGGGAATGCTAAAGCGAGGAATAGTAATCTCACCGCCGTTCGAGCCCCTCATAACCGGGGGCATACGCTGTGGGGGTGAGCCCGACCCCATTGAGCTCAGAAATGTAAATATCCCATTTATAACACAGTCATCTCATAGAATATTTATGCCGCAGTTCGGTACTCAAACGGTGTCATATCATTGAGTGAGTCGTGCGGTCTTTCGTTGTTGTATAGCTCAATCCAGTCTTCGGTTATTTGTTTCACTTCGTTCAGATTGTTGAAGATGTAGCAATCGAGTACATCGTCACGGTAAGTTCGGTTAAACCGCTCAATGTATGCGTTCTGGTATGGGCAACCAGGCTTGATGTAATCAATCATAACGTCGTGTGCTTTTGCCCAATCTACGAACACTTCTGAAGTGAATTCGCTGCCATTATCAACCCGAATCTTCTCAGGGTAACCGTGCCATTCAGCAAGTTGGTCAAGATAGCGTATGACGCGCAATGACGGCATACTAGTCGCAATATCAATACCTAATACTTCACGATTAAAGTCGTCAATCACGTTAAATGTGCGGAACCTGACTTTGTTGTGCAAGCTGTCACTCATAAAGTCCATTGACCAGGATTTCCCAAGTGCATTTGGTGCAGCTAACGGCTCTGGATTGCGGTTGGGT
Organism: Idiomarinaceae bacterium; assembly: GCA_002685255.1. Lineage (GTDB taxonomy): Bacteria > Pseudomonadota > Gammaproteobacteria > Enterobacterales > Alteromonadaceae > Idiomarina. The sequence goes on along the minus strand of NYWU01000028.1, from coordinate 3,763 downwards.
AATCGCTTCTTACCTTTGCGTCGCAGATTCAGTTTCAGCTCCGTATAAACCCGATAAACACGCTTGTGGTTCCAGCGGTGGCCTAGCTTTCGAAGGCGTTTAAAGCACTTTGGGAAGCCCCAACGATGATGTCTTTCGATTAAAGCATTCAAGGCATCAATAATTTCATCATCATCGGTCAGCTTCGTCTCATAATAGTATGCGGTACGGCTGATGCCGACCACATCACAGCATTTTACAACGCTTGCGTTATGCTGCCCCTGTAACTCGCGTGCCCATACTTTCCTTTCTGCCACAGGTGCTAGAGCTTTTTTATGATGTCTTCTTGCATCTGTGATTTGAGGCTCAACTCAGCATACATCTGCTTAAGTCGACGGTTTTCTTCTTCAAGCTCTTTTAGTCGGCGCACATCAGACGCTTCCATACCACCGTATTTTTCGCGCCATTTGTAAAACGTTGAATTACCGATGCCGTACTTACGGCAAATATCTTTCACCGGCATACCGGCTTCAGCTTCTTTCAAAATCGCCACGATCTGGCTTTCAGTCATTCGTTTGCTCATCGTAAAACTCCTTTGTTTTAGTTTAAAAGAAATTCTACGAGTAAGCTGTATTATTTTACGGGATAGTTACAGAAAATACCTTCTTTATTGGGATCAGATTGATTATCCCTCCAATAATCTTGTCCACATCTCTTCGGAAGACATCGATTATTTAGAGACCACAGATGCACTAAAAAGAACCAGAGTGGCCTTCCAGGGCAGAATCAACACTGGCAAAGGGGAGTTTTTCGTCGCAGCACAAGAAGCGGCGCTCAGAGAGAATCAAAAACTCGAACCTGGTGCTTGGACTTTGGCTCAGCTTTCCGGGGTTCCATTTTATAGCAAAGACGTTTCGGGATTCGGTGTTGAATTTGAACTATACGGAATGCTACCAGTTCCAGTAGGTGACACGCCATTGGTTGATATCTTGGAGTTTAAAGAACGTCGCAAAGCCGAAATCGAAGCTTTCCGCATTCACATGGACGACATCTATCAGAAAATTATTGGTTCAGCGGATATACCCAGGGCGAAGACAACCGAAATTGCCCGTTTAGAAAGCGCCATAAGGGACCTTGACGTTTCTTTGCGTGAAAGCGGGATCAGGAGGTTTGCTGGGAATATCAGAAATACGGTAAACATGGATTTTTCGGGACTGGTTGGCTCTGGTTTAGGAGCGGCAGGGCTCCATAGCTTAATTGGATTACCACCATTAGTCGCCGGTGTGGCGAGCGCAGGAATAGTTTTAGGTTATAAAACGATAACCATGCCACAAACCAATAACTGTCCGAGTGGACTAAGTTATCTTAGGAGTGTCCGGAAAAGTTTCCATTACTAACAAGTTGGTGCAGTTTGTTGTGGCCCTTAGGGCCACATTGGACTTGCTGACGCTTGCCGTTTAGCGGGGATATTAACGTCCGCATCTGGCAGTATACCGACGGTCTGAAACTAGCGAACAGCGGAAGTTCGATTCATCCGTCGCTCGAAAACTCATTGCGTTGCTTTAGTTAAATCTGTCGATTAGTATCAAGCTTTGTCAGCCAATATTTGCACACGAGGTTGTGATGGAAATAGAAGTAGTAAAACCAAAACAATTTGCTTATATTTTTTGAGACTATCACTTGCTGGTAGATGGGAAAGAGGCTGCTGCTATAAAGCGTGGTACAACAGAAACAATAACTTTGCCTGAAGGCATTAAGACGCTGAAAGCTTTAGTTGACTGGTGCTCGAGTCCTGACTTTGATGTTAGTGATATTCGCTCTGGAAAAATCGTAGTAAAGAACTTATTTTCCTCTAACTTTTTCAAGTCTCTATTTCTGCCGCTGTATTACATTACCTTTAGTAAAGGAAGGTACTTAAGGGTTGAGATCGGCATATGAAAATTTAACGCATCTAGCCTGTGTAGATTGCTCGAACTTCCGCTCCCGGCACAAAGCTGAAGGTCAGCTATGTGCCAAAAACGCACCTCTCAGCTTTACGTTCAACCGATCATGGCGGTTGAACCAAATTGTCCGATTACCAAACTGTGATTCATTACTAATTTCGTGTTATTTGTAGTTGTTATGAAGTCAGTGGTCTTGGACAAACTATTAAAAGCGATAGGCAATGAAGCGAAGATCATATAGCGAAACTATTCACTACATCCTTGGCGTTAGCGGCTGTTTGACTGCCATTGCTTTACTTAAATCTATTACACAGTCAAAGCCGCTAGCGGTTATCGTTGTTGTGAGCACTGCATTGATTCTGATCGTTGCGGCACTTTTAATACCATTGGGTGAACCCAATGCCTCGGAAGTGGGTAGTCAGCCGATATATTCAGCGGAGCAAGCCAGTCAAACCATTGCCAGAGTTGACGGAAAATCGCTGTATTTACTCGGGACTTTTGATGAGTACACATCGGATAAGGTCATCGCTATTCTAAAGTCTCATCCTAACGTTGAGCGCATTGTGCTGACAGCAAATGGCGGTTCTATAAACGACCAAGATACTATTAAGCTTGGTCACTACATACGTAGGCAAGGGCTTGATACGCATTTGATAGCCAACGGCGTTGCCGCTTCGGGGGGCGTTAGTTTGTATCTGGCGGGTGTAAATCGATCTGTAGGTGAGGGCGCTCACATCGGCGTTCACGCTTGGGCACAATGTTCTGGAGACGGAGAATCACTAGAATGTAAGCAGGCAAACTCCTTTCCAAAAGATGATGATGCGCATGATTTACATCGAGATTATATTCATCAAATGCTAGGCAGCGATGATTTTTACTGGTTCTCGATAGCATCGGCGTCACACAACTCAATTTACTGGCTATCTGAGCGCGATCTCGAACGCTTCAAAATAACCAACAAGCATTTATCGACCAACTTGCGTATACCTTTTCCCGAGCAGTTCAAGGATGAATACGAATCGACTTGCCATAACTGCCCTTAATGGGTGAGAGTTTGGGTTCAGGTTTAATACGAACCTGTTTAAAAAAGGCTAGTACACTGACACTCTCATTCAGGCATCATGGTAAGGCTACCGGTCTGTAAGCTCGTACTCGAACTCGTAAAAATGCTTGCCGCCTTCTATTTTTATCAGCATCGTTCCTGAGAGGCCCGTTAATTCACCAGAACCAGAGTCTGGAACAACTTCAAGTACCAATCGATTCTTGCCTCGATTCATGGTGCCAAAATGCTGAAGTACAAAGCTGCCTTTTTTCCCCGACAACGACCCGGTGACTTGTTCTATCGCAACATAGCCCGCCGAACCTTCGGTTGGCGTCATGGCACTTAGCATCTCGCCTTTGCTCGTTGCGTCTAAAGCGCCTGAAAATGTTTTGTCGATGGACATTCTTCCAAGAGTAATACCGTCTGCGCCTTGCGCAGAGAAATCCATTGGTTCTAATTTAACTTGAAACTCTCCAGAGACTTTCATTTTGTTTCCTGTTTCAGAAGAATATGTGGCAGTTGAAATAATAAGAAAGATAGCCGAGATGAGAAACTGAATCTTGCGCATGATGGATTCCGTGTATCGAGCTAATGGCGAACTTAGGACTGTGTCTATAAACCTAAGCATTGATTTTATCCTAATTCACAAAGACAAAAATAATGTATAGATATTGTTTAAATGTTAAAAAATTTGATAGGTTATAACTTCGTCAAACTTAAGCAAGTTGAGCGCGTCTTTAATGTCAAAAACAAATTTTATTCTACCTTTTTTTATCTGCGCAATAGGGCTTGGAGCTCT
>NYWU01000027.1 GCA_002685255.1 Idiomarinaceae bacterium | reverse complement strand
GCTTGAATGCCGGATTATATATTGATGAGTGGTTCACGCGCCTTGCTTTATGGTTGTGGCCGCGACCGGAAGATCGCCATCGCTATGAGTCAGTGCAAGAAAAGGAGTCGGCATCATGAGTGAGTTTATCCAGTTGGCGCGACAGCAGTGTGCGCGCGTCGCCCCCATGTGGCCGTTAGCTGAATCGATAGCGGTTAATCCATGTTGGTTTTTTACCGACCAGCCGGTGGAGCGTGTTTCGGCGATTTGGAAGTATGTATCGGATATTGACCTAGTGATGGAGCGGGCGTTCTATCGTCAGCAACTTCAGCAAGGGCAACTCGATGATATGTTGCTACCGACCGATGCAATAAAGCAACTTTCAGAGCCACAACGTTTGCCGCGTTGGTTTAACGTCACGGATATTGTCGACCAATTGCAAGCGCGTCAGCGCAAAATGCTGTGGAAAGATGAAGTAGTGCTGCAAATTAGTCAGTTTTGTGGTTTGCATACTGAGTTTCCGGAACGCTTTGTTGATGAAGCGCAACCCGATAATGGTCTATACCTCGGCTGGTTAACGGTGGTACGCGAAGATAAAGGTATCGCAACATTGATGGGAGAGCGTCAACTGCCCCATTATTTTGACCGCCTGCCCGACGACATTAGTGAACTTTACCAGGTACTGTCCGATGATTGGTTGCAACATTACAGCGAAGATGCACTCAATTATTATTTATTTTCGCTGCTGATTGATGTGCTCGGTTGGTCCTCAGCACTTAGGTATCGCGACTGGGATCCGGCGGCACCACTCAATAATATTGAGCCGGTGCTTTCGTTGTTGGGCATTCGATTAGCCTGGGACTATGTGTTGTGGCAATGGGCAAAAGACACCTCGAGTGATTTATTCAACCGTTTGAGTCAACGTTTTGCCCAGCAGGCGGCACGTTGCCAACGCGATTGTGAACGCGTCGAACAGTCTCAGAAGATTCTCTGGCAATGCCAGCGCGCCTATGAACGCGAGCAACTGCAAGGCTATCGCTTAGCGTCTAAGACTGCACCCGACGTTGAGCAACGTCCCACCGTGCAAGCCGCTTTTTGTATTGATGTGCGATCTGAGCCACTGCGGCGTGCGCTGGACACTCAAAGTGGAATAAAAAGCTTGGGTGTGGCGGGCTTTTTCGGCTTGCCGATAGGGTTTAAGTCGCAGCAGGGTAAACGTCCGCAGTTGCCTGGCTTACTTAATCCTCAAATATGGGTAGAGGAGAAGGACGTGGCGTTACCCGGTGCCACCATTACTGCGATCGGTGAGTTGCTCGACACGCCTACATCGAGTCTCAATGCCGTTGAGGTCTTGGGTTTGGCTAAAGGGATCGGCTTATTCACAGCGCATGACGAGGTGGAATCAACGGATACTCCAAAGGCTCAGTTAGATGTTGATGTGGCCGCGGTTAAAAGTGAATTGGTCGATGCGTTAGCTGGGACGCTTACTAGCTTGGGTATCAAGCAGTTTGGCGAGTGTTTTGTGTGGGTGGGGCATAGCTCTCATCATGAGAACAACCCGCAGCGGGCGGCGATGAACTGCGGTGCCTGTGGTGGTCAAAGTGGTGCGATTAATGCGCGACTCATGTGTCAGTTATTGAATCAAGCGGACATTCGCACCGCTTTAGCGGAGCGGGGGATTAAGATACCGGAGGATACGCAGTTTTATGCTGGGCTGCATGAAACCGTCACTGACCGCATCCTGCCCTTAAGTGATGAATTTCCTGAGTATGTTGCGCGCGCCTTTGAGCAAGCCAGTGCCACCGTACGTGAGCACAAGCAGTATCCGCAGACGCGTTCGGGGCTTAACCGGTTGGCAGATTTGTTCAAGAAGACTCGGGATTGGGCTGAAGTGCGACCGGAGTGGGGCTTGGCTGATAATTTTATGATGGTGCTGGCGCCGCGCGCGCGCAGCGCTACAGTTGACCTTCAAGGTCGTGCTTTTCTGCACGATTACGATGCCCAGCACGATCCAGATGCGAGCATTTTGGCGGCGTTAATAAGTGCGCCAGGCGTGGTCGCGCATTGGATTAATTGGCAATACTTCACCTCGGTAACTGCGCCAGCGCGTTTAGGTAGTGGTAATAAGTTGCTGCACAACCGAGTGGCACAAAATGTTGGCGTGTTTGAGGGGAACAGTGGCGATTTACGTATGGGCTTATCGCTGCAGTCGGTATGGGACGGTGAACAGTGGCGGCATCGACCTTGTCGGTTACAAGTTATCATTGATGCCAGTGAGACGCAGATTAAACAAGCGCTTGAGGCAAGTCCAAGCTTCAAACCTTTAGTACAGAATCGTTGGCTGTTTTTGTATCAACTCGATGATGAGGGACAATTGACAGAGGTTACTCTGTAAATCAGGTATCCGCGGTGTTTTGTAAGCTTGAACTTACAAATGAGTTAGCGTAAAAGGGGAGCATCACTCGGTTTTGGAGTTACTCCATGCGTGTTGTTCCCTTTTTTATCGTAGCCGTCATTGCGTGCTGCGGCGGCTTTGCATCGGTCAGTTCAGCTGCTTTATTCAGTGATACGCTCGTTAAGCAATCACGCTCTGGAATATGTCACGATCCCTCAAGCCCTTATTATAATCGCACTAAAAATTTCACCGCTTATGATACGTTACGCGCGTGTTTAGCCGACGGTGGGCGGTTACCTAGAGGTCATCATCCTAATGAACGCACTCATCAGGCATCAGAAAAAAGTTACGAACGCTCTGCCTTTGGTCGTTGGTTGGATGACGACAACGACTGCATGAATACACGTCACGAGCTACTGCAACAGTTGTCCACTCGTTCTGTCACCTATAGCCAGGATGGCTGTCGAGTGACACGGGGACGGTGGTTAGACCCCTATACCGATCGGACGTTTTTATTATCCAGGGATTTAGATATTGATCATTTGGTGCCGTTAAAGTGGGCCTGGGATAATGGTGCGGATACGTGGAGTGATGCTAAGCGCCAGCGTTTTGCTAACGATCCAGTTAACTTATTTGCGGTCGATAACAGTACTAACCGGAGTAAAGGCGCGCAGGGGCCTCAGCAATGGCTGCCGCCACACGCGGGTTTTCATTGTCAGTATTTAACCCGCTATCAACGGGTACTTAAAACTTACGACTTTGCTGATTCTGTACAACAACAAGTCGCCATACAGCGCGAGCAGGTTTGTCGTGCGGGGGCTGTGGCAAGTCGGTAATGTTGCTGGGTTGAGGTTTTTAAAAAGTAAGATAAGATAAACCTGTGCAAGGACTGCACAGACTCAACAATTTAAAGGTAAAAGGATTTACCCATGTCTTTAGTTCCCGCGTGGCTTAAGCAGTTTGCTCTAATGAGTTGTGCGCTAAGCTGTTTGTGTTTTTTCTCCTCTAGCTCAGAGGCTTATGCTGCTCGTTATTTTCCAATAAACGGATATGCGGGTACTTTTGACAATGATCGTTATCCCGTCTCGTTTTATGGGTTTGAAGAAGACCGTTTATGTAATTATGGCACCGGCTTTCGGAATGGTAACAAGTTCTTTGAGTGTGATAAGAACGGTAATATGGGGGGGGCCAAGCCCCAGTTCATAACACTCGACAATGGTCCTTCATGCCAAGGGCTGTACTTCCACAATAATAACGTCAACTTACTGACCCATGCCCGGCTCGCTGAATCCGGTGGGGTGTCGTTTTGGTACCAGCCTGGTAAAAATGCTTATAAAGGCAATAAGACGCGGACGCTATTTTCGCTCATCGATTTTAGTGACTCCGACAATCGTCGTCTTGAAGTCATGACGACCGAGGCGGGAGAGTTTCAAATTGAATATCGCACGGATGCGAGTATCGAAACTGATTCGTTGCAGATTAATGTGTCGGAGGATGACTGGGTTTATGTCTCGGTCGCATGGGATCAAAATGCTCAGCCGGGCTCGATCAGTATGGTGTTTACTGTACGTGAGCCTTTCAGTGGACAATCGCAGACGATCACGTTTAGCAATGAGAGCGGATTTTGGGGATCGCAGCGCCTCGAGTTGGTGAACTCTGAGGATTTATATTTGGTTTTGGGCGAGTCACCGGTCGGTGTTCACAGCCCGCGCGGAATCATCGATAACTTGCGTATCTATAACGACCAAAATCCACGTAATACCATTAATTACCGCTCCGACGGCTTAATTCAACGCAGTGTAGAGGATTATATTGCTGACCAACAAGACTTCGGGCAGTGCGGCGCCTCACCTCAGATCGATCACTATGAGTTACGGTTCGCCGACCAAGCATTGACCTGCGAGGGGGCGGAGGTACGCGTTAAGGCGTGTGCTAATTCGGCGTGCAGCCAAGTGATAGAAAATGCCGAGAGTGTCCGCTTAACGCCCACGCAAGGTTGGCAACAACAGCAGCTAATACTGACCGCAGGCGAGGGGACTACTCGTTTTAGCAAGACGCAAGCCGACGTTGTGAAGTTAGGTGTTGATAGCAGCGCGCCGGTGCAATGTATCGATTTAGACGGCCAACCTAATGCGGACTGTCAAGTGACCTTTAGCGATGTTGGATTTAAATTCGACACCATCGCGACGCAACGTGCGGGCGAGCCTTTTGATGCGCGCTTGCGTATTGTTAAGCGTAATACGAGCACAAACGCATGCGAGACCGTTGCGGCTCAGACAGACGCAATTCCCATGAGCTTTAACTGTGTTGATCCGAATCAGTGCCAACAGGGCATTAACGTCAATCAACAGGTTTTACAGGATAATGACTACACCAATGTGGATGTGGAGCTTAACGGTCAGGCTTTTGGTCTAGCCGTCAATTATAGCGATGTGGGCCGTATTCGTTTAACGGCGGAAAAGCAGGTGCGTGTCTATGGGCAGTCACTGACTTTGTATGGTGCTTCCAATGCGTTTGTGGTGAAACCTTATCAATTGGTCGCGTTACCGCAACCTGCCGCTGCCTATGCCGATACGGATATTTTGGCGAAGGCGGGCGAGACCTTTGATGTTACTTTGCAGTCATTAAATAAACACGGTGATGTCACGCCTAACTTTGGTCGTGAGCAGGTGTCTGAAGCACTCGCGTTAACTGGCGTACGCAATGTTCTGAGTCCATCGATGAATCCCGTCGTCGGTGAGTTAACGGTTGAACGAAACGCGAAGTTAGCCAATAACTTTGTCGCACAAGCGCACTACTCTGAGGTTGGCGCCATCGATGCGACTTTGAGTATTGCCGATGGTGACTACTTAGGTTCGGGTAATGTGAACGGTGATTGGCGATTAGGCCGTTTTATTCCTCATCATTTTGCTATAAATGATGCCGAAACGGGTATCTGGGAAGCCTGTGAAGTGGGTGGTTTTACCTATATGGGACAAGACTTTTCAGCGACCATCGATGTGAGTGCGCGGAACAAACAAGGTGATCTGACGCAAAACTACCACGGCGAATTAGCCAAAGGGGGTGCGTTGTTTCAACTATCGGCGGATAACTCAGACAATCAGCAGAAGGTTGCAGAACGGTTATCGGTCACGGGGGATATTGATTGGGCGCAGGGGAGCGCTTTATATCAACCACAACTTAAGTTTGACCGTGCGAACCAAGGCCCTGATGGACCTTTTTTAATCAACATTGGCTTTCAAGTCGATGACAATGAAACTGCGGGCCCGTTTACTGTAATCGAGAGCACTACGGTAGGAGAAAGTTATTCTATTGGAGAAACGCAACAATATTACGGACGCATTCGGCTCGGTAATGTAATTGGCCCCGTGCAAGAAAGCCTACCTATCGAATGGCTCGCTGAATACTGGTCGGGTAGCCAGTTCATTTTGAACCGGCGGGATGACTGCACTGCCCTAGCAGCTAACTTCTCGGTGATTAACGCCGATGAGGATGCTGATGGCATTGATATTACGTTGGGTTTTGCAGGCTCCGAGACTGCTCAACTTGAAAACGGTGTTGAACGAGAACATTTCAATTTAGCCGCTGATAGTGAAGGCGTTGCATTGTTTGAATTGAACGTGCCTGATTTCTTAAAGTTTAAGTGGCAGCAAAATGGAAACCAAAACCCAGCTGCACAAGCGGTGATTGGCCAGTACCGAGGTAATGATCGGGTGATTTATACCCAGGAAGTCTATTAATCAAGCTGTTTTGAACAAGTTACCGTTCAGGCTTGCGCCGTAAACTGACGTCAAATCGCCGTAATGTAAATAATAAGTAAATTTAGTGTTTATTTTGTTGCTTATCGACTCGTAGACTATCTGTGCGCCGACTAAATGGATTTATCGGTTAAAAGGGATTTTACGCATTATGTTTTTGAAAATTCTGGCTTGGCCCAGAAATTTGAAACGTATAGTGGCGGCTACAGCGGATGTATTAGGGATTTCACTAGCACTGTGGTTTGCTATCAGTGTTGAGAGCCGTCAACTGTTTACGATTCAGAGTATTTATCAAGGTCTATTTACTGCGATTTTGGCACTGACCACAGTGGTGATTTTTTATCGCTTGGGTTTGTACCGCGCAGTAACGCGATACATTGGGTCCCACGTACTTATTTCCGTGGTTCTTGGTGTAGTAGCATCTACTGCAGCTTTAGTGGTATTCAATTTCGCGTTCGCTGCAGACCTTAATCTGTCTGAAATCGTTATCTACAGTTTGGCGGCTTTCATTTTTACGGCGGTGTCCCGTTTTGGGGCTCGGGCTATATTTAGACAAGCCCAAGCCAAGCCACGATCCAAGGTTTTAATTTATGGTGCTGGAGAAGCTGGAAGACAGCTGGCTCAGGCGCTTAATAACGGAAATGAATTTAAGTCCGTCGGCTTTATCGACGACGACAAGACACTGCAAGGCGCGGTGATCCAAAACCTAACTGTTTACCCTCAAGAAAAAGTTGCCGAGTTGGTCGAGCATTTTAAAGTTGATCGTATTCTTCTGGCGTTTCCAAGCGCGCCAAGGAGCGTGAGACGTCGCGCGCTCGATCAACTCGCGCATCTTTCTGTGACTGTGCAAACGATTCCGGGAATGGCGGATATTGTCGCAGGGGATGCGCAAATTGATGAATTTCGCGAAATAAATATAGAAGATTTATTGGGGCGTGACTGCGTAGCGCCGGACACTGGTCTGTTGACCGAAAATGTAAAAGATAAAGTGGTGATGGTTACCGGAGCAGGTGGCTCAATTGGCTCCGAACTATGTCGCCAAGTTGCGCTTCAAGAACCTAAAGCACTGATTTTGTTTGAGTGGTCGGAGCCGGCATTGTATTACATCGATCAGGAACTGCGCGAAAAGCACCCTCAATTAGAAATTTACCCGTTTGTGGGCTCAGTGCAGGAAGAGGCCACGTTACGTTCGATATTGAGTACTCACCGAGTGAATACTATTTATCACGCCGCGGCTTATAAGCACGTGCCGATGGTCGAGATGAATATTGTACAAGCGGTCAAGAACAACGTGCTGGGTACTTTGTGTGCTGCTGAGATGGCAATGGAAGCGGGCGTTGAAAAGTTCGTGTTGGTTTCAACCGATAAAGCGGTTCGTCCGACCAATGTGATGGGCGCGACTAAACGCATGGCAGAATTAGTACTTCAAGGATTGGCTAAACGATGTAAAAGCACAGCATTCTGTATGGTGCGGTTTGGCAATGTGCTGGGCTCCTCGGGCTCTGTAGTGCCTAAATTCAGAGAGCAAATCAGACAGGGCGGCCCAATAACGCTGACACACAAAGATATTACGCGTTACTTTATGACGATTCCAGAGGCTGCTCAGTTAGTCATCCAGGCCGGTGCGATGGGCGATAACGGTGATGTTTTTGTGCTGGACATGGGTGAGCCTATAAAAATCTACGATTTAGCGACGCAAATGGTGCGTTTATCCGGACTTACGGTGAAAGATGAAGAAAACCCCGATGGTGACATTGCGATTAATATCACCGGTCTTCGTCCCGGAGAAAAGCTATACGAAGAATTGATTATTGGTAAAACCGATAGGTTGACTCAACACCCGCGTATTAGACGCGCATCGGAACGTTATACAGACTGGGCTGAAGTCGCCTTAATATTACGTGATATACGCGATTGTTGCGCTACCATGAACGGTCAACGTTTACGCGATATTTTAAAGGCAGCACCCACCGATTATATACCCAATAGTCGCTGTGTCGACTTGCATCATCCTCGTCACTTAACACAACAGTTAAAGCGACATTTAGCGCAATAAAGAGGTTCTTATGGTTGAACAGAAGTATCCAAAACGTAAGATAGTGTTGATGAATGGAGATGATGTTTTGGGTACACGCCTCGTCGATGGTGATAAATCGATGTTCGCTACGCTGAGATTGATTAGAGACGAGTTCAAGTATTTTCCGACCATGACCAAAGTGCTACTCAAGGACCTATCAGGACGTGAATGGACTATTTACCGCTATGACACAACGTTACGCAAATTGTTAATTGGGTATCGTGCTAAATAGCGTGTCTCGTTATACAACTTACAAACCTGTGGTTTAATCTTCGGCCCGTTGCAATTCTCACACTACTCGCCATAATCGAAATGACTCATCAACGATTGCAGTGAGAAAAAGTATGAAAAAACTGTCCACGTTATTATTAGGAATTGGCATCATGGGCGCGACCAGCGCTGTCGCGCAAGATGCGGTCACCTACACAGATCAAGAAAAACTTCACGATATTGCCGAGGCGGTTAAAGCGGAACGTATTGAGCAAGATATCCGCAAACTTGTCAGCTTTGGTACACGTCATACCCTTTCTGAAACTGAATCTGATACTCGCGGCATTGGCGCAGCGCGTCGTTGGGTTTATGAAGAATTCAAACGTATATCTGCGGATTGCGGTGGTTGTCTCGAGGTGATGTATGTTTCTGACATCATCGAAGGTGAGGAGCGTATTCCCAATGCGACTGAGGTCAAAAGCGTCATCGCAATTCAACGCGGTACAACAGATCCTGATCGTTATGTCATGATGTCGGGTGATATTGATTCGCGTGTTAGTGATGTGATGGATTCGACCTCAGATGCGCCGGGTGCCAATGATAATGCCTCAGGTGTGGCGGGTACGCTCGAAGCCGCGCGGGTGCTGAGCCAGTATAATTTCGATGGTTCGATTGTATATGCTGCGTTGTCAGGTGAAGAGCAAGGCTTGTTCGGCGGTAAAATTCTGGCCAACAAAGCAAAGCAAAATAAATGGCGCATCATGGCGGTATTGAACAACGACATGATTGGTAACATTGAAGGTATCAATGGCGTTATCAACAACACCACCGCGCGTATTTTTGCCGAAGGCACACGCATGGATGAAACAGACCGCGAAGCGACCATGCGCCGTTTTTATGGTGGAGAAAATGATTCGCCATCGCGCAACTTAGCTCGCTACATCGACACTATGGCGGATCGCTATATCCCGAACCTCGATACTATGATTATCTATCGATTAGACCGTTTTGGTCGCGGTGGACATCATCGCCCGTTTAATGACTTGGGCTATCCAGGTGTGCGTATTATGGAAACCAACGAGAACTATAATCGTCAACATCAAGACTTGCGTACCGAAAACGGTATTGAGTATGGCGACACCATCGAGGGCGTTGACTTTGATTATGCGGCAAAATTGACTGCGCTGAACGCGGTGTCATTAGCGGGTATGAGTTGGGCACCAGAACCGCCGCAGAATGTGGATATTCGTGGTGCTGTACAACCTTCGACCACACTCACCTGGAACGACGCTCGTGGCGACAAGAATGTCATGGGTTATAAAGTGTACTGGCGTTTGACTTCTGAGCCACAATGGCAGTGGAGTCGCTACGTCGGTGATGTGAACGAATATACGCTTGAGAACGTAGTGATTGATAATTACATTTTTGGAGTTGCCAGCGTAAGCCCTGACGGATTCGAGAGTCCTGTCGTATTCCCTGGGCCCGCGGGCGAGTTCTCAATCGAGTTCGAGGATGACGCAGACGACAACTAATCATTTTAAGTCATTGCAGCGGCCAGAGACTGACTCTGGTCAGCTGCGTACCATTGGCTTCGAGATAGAGTTCAATGGTTTATCAGTGCAGCAAACACTTAATGTGTTGCAATCCCACCTCAAAGGTCAGGTCGATCACATATCCCTCGCTGAACGCAGCATCCAACATGAGCAACTCGGTACTTTTCATATTGAGTTAGATTGGAGCTACCTTAAACGTATCGCCCGTGAACAGCCGACAAGCGGCACTCCAGAGCGTATTTGGTTGGAGGAGCTACATGCTTTGGCAGAGCGTATGGTTCCGATGGAAATCGTTTGCCCACCGATGACTTTAGCGCAGTGCGAATGCTTGTTTCCAATTGTTGAGGCATTAAGGGAAGCAGGCGCTAAAGGTACAGATGAATCTTGGATAGCGGCCTATGGTGTGCATATCAATCCCCAAGTGGCAAGTGAAGACAGTAACGACGTATTGCGGTACATACAAGCATTCTCGCTTTTACAATGGTGGTTGTTCAAAGCGCTCAAGGTCGACACTACGCGTAAACTGAGCCCTTATATCGATAAATATCCAGAAGCTTACATTCGGCAACTATGCAAACAGTCGAACGTAAGCGAGGGGCAATTGATCGACGATTACCTACGCTTCAATGCCTCACGAAACCGCGCACTTGATATGCTGCCGTTATTTGCGCACTGGCGTCCTGAAGCGGTCAGCAAAGCGGTGGGCGATGCTAAAGTCGGTGCGCGACCGACGTTTCATTTCCGCTTACCGAACTGCCATATCGAGCGACCAGGATGGCAACTCGACAATGCCTGGCATGGCTGGTGGGTAGTTGAACAGCTCGCCAATGACATTGAGGCACTGGATTATTGGAAAGACGCATTTTTATCAGCCGACCGTCCACTCGTCGGTGTTGATGAATCTGCCTGGATAGATAGGATAGCGTCATGGTTGCACGACCGCGCGTGGTGGTAACGGGGAATGCGCGTCGCTGGTCGCCATCTTGGTGGTGCACGCAACTCACCCTACGGCTGCTCGGCGCACGTGCAATCCGAGTCAGTACTCGTCACCGCGTATCACGTAACGCCGAGGTCGATGCGTTGATTATTGGTGGTGGCGACGATATTAGCCCTAACCACTACGGACAACCTGCCAAGCCCGATGGCGATTATGATCCTGCACGAGATGCACTGGAGATTGAATGGATACAATGGGCACTGAAAACGAACACACCGATGTTGGGTATTTGCCGTGGCGCACAACTCATCAACGTTGTTTTAGGCGGTGAACTGAACCAAAATATTCGCTCTTTGCGTAAAAGAACCTACAATCGGCCGGGGTTATTACCAACTAAACAAGTGTGGCTCGATACACGCTCGACCGTTCGAGCAGCGACTCGCAAAGGTAAGTTGCGGGTCAACAGCTTGCATTACCAAGTGGTTACTCGTCCCGGTGAGGGAATGCGAGCGGTGGGTTGGGATTTGGATGAATTTATTCAAGCGACCGAGCACTCGACACGTGCAATCATGGGCGTGCAGTGGCATCCCGAGTACTTATTTTATTTATCCAGTGAGCGTCGCATATTTGCTTGGCTGTTGGATTGTGTTTCTGCGCGAAAGGAGCGTCCGTGAAGATTATTTTGCTGAGTATTTTGGCCTTAGTTGTAGTGGCTTGTAGTAACAGCGACACAATAACGCTGAGTTCCGATGCTCCACCTCACCATACCGAGGAGGGCTTTAAGAATCTCCACGGTCCGGAAAAGCAAAGTGGTTTTTTTGATTATTGGTACATGCGTTGGTTTGGCGATACAGAATGGGCAGATCAGTCGCAGCAGGTTGATGCGATTCCGTTTGTACAAACCAATTTAGCGCGCATTACACGACCTGATCCAGAGCAACGTCAGGTGACTTGGATTGGTCATTCGACCTTTTTGCTACAATACCAAGGCCAGTCAGTACTGACCGATCCTATTTTTAGTGACCGCGCTTCTCCTATCAGTTTTATGGGGCCGCAGCGACTAACCGAACTGCCTCTAAAGTTATCTGATTTACCACCGATCGATGCGGTGATTATTTCCCATGATCATTATGATCATTTAGATGCCGATACGATTGAAGCCTTGGGTAATTCGACGCATTATTATGTGCCGTTGGCGCTTAAATCGTGGTTCATCGAGCAAGGTATTGCTGAACAGAATGTGACTGAACTCGATTGGTGGCAGGGCGCGGCAAACAGCGAACAACTGCGGGTGCATGCAACGCCGAGTCAGCATTGGTCTGGGCGCAGCTTGTGGGATCGCTTTGAAACGTTGTGGTCGAGTTATGTCATTGATATCGGTGATTGGCGTATATGGTTTGGCGGCGACACAGGTTATAACCCTATTCAATTTAAAGAGATCGGCAACGTATTTGATAACATTGACCTTGCGTTGATGCCGGTGGGCGCCTACTTGCCACGTTGGTTTATGAAAATGCCTCACGTTGACCCCCAACAAGCGACTTTGATTCATCGAGATATCGGCGCTAAACGCAGCATTACGATGCATTGGGGCGCTTTTCAGCTTGCTGCAGAGGGTATCCCACAAACCCTCAATGATATTAAGCAAGCACGCACCGATGCCGGCTTAACTGATAGTGAGTTTCGGATAATGCCGGTCGGTGCGACCGAAACCCTTCCGTTCGATTCTGCTGAATAAATTTCGATAATGTTGATCTAGCAAGTCATAATCGATGTATTAGTATTCGATTTAATTGAACAATCGTTTTAACAGGATTATCTATGACCATCGCGCAGCGACTCTATGCAGGTTTTGCTTTTATCATCCTACTGATTATCGGTGTCACCATTGTGGGTACCTATCAAGTTGGGCAAATTGACCAAACACTAAGACAAGTGAATGAGGTCGGCAGCGAGAAACAACGCTACGCGATTAATTTCCGTGGGAGCGTGCACGATAGGGCGATCGCCTTACGCGATCTGGTGCTTACTGAACAGAGCTCTGCGCGCTCAGAATACCGAGCACTGATTGAAGAGCTACAAGCGGATTATGCGACGGCACAGAAGGGTATGGACAGCATTATCAGTGATCCTCAGTTTGTGAACTCGAAAGAGAAGCAGCTGTTAGCGCGCATCAGTGAGATACGTACCGAGGCATTAGCGACTTCAGATCGGGTTTATCAACTGTTATCGCAAGGTCAGCGGCAACAGGCTCAAGACTATGTTCTTAGTGACTTATCGCCCGCTTACGCTGAGTGGTTAGTGCGTATTAATGCCTTTATTGACTACCAAGAGCAAACAATTGCACAAGGCGTTGATGGGGTACTTGAACGCAGTAATGGATTTGCGGTGTTGATGTGGTGTGTGACCTTAATATCTGCTTTGGTGGCTGCAGCAATTAGTTATTACATTGTGCGTCGGCTCACTCATACCTTAGGCGGCGAACCCGAAGCGGTTGTCGAAGTACTGGAAACCATCGCGGCGGGCGACTTGACGGTTGAGACGCGCTCTAAGTTTGAAGGCAGCATGATGGCACAGGTCAATCGTATGGTTCGTCAGTTGCGTGCGTTAGTGAAAGAAGTTGATGAAACGTCTGACCAGCTGCTGAACGCCTCTGGTGAGCTTAGCGAAACCAGTGAGAATAATACCAAGATGGTGATTCGTCAGCAGGACGAGACAACTCAAGGTGCGACAGCGATTAACCAAATGTCGCAAACCGTGTCTGAAGTCGCTTCACATACTAATGAAGCAGCGCAATTAGCTGACCAAACTGATCGCGAGACGCAGGCGGGTAGCACTGAAGTTGCAGCGACCATTCGTTCGATTGAAAAGTTGGCAGAAGAAGTAGAAAGCGCGGGTGCGGTTATCGTTGAATTGAGCGATAATACGGCCGAAATCGACAAGGTACTTGAGGTGATCGAGGGTATTGCAGATCAAACCAACCTACTTGCGTTGAACGCAGCTATTGAGGCAGCACGAGCGGGTGAGCATGGCCGAGGGTTCTCGGTTGTTGCTGATGAGGTGCGAGCGCTTGCTAACCGTACTCAAGAGTCAACGCAAAGTATTCAGCAATTGATTGAAACGATGCGCTCGAGTGCGTCACAGGCGGTCGATGTGATGCAACGAGGTCAAGAGCAAGCAGGCAATAGTGTTGAGCAAGCGCGTCGAGCAGGCAAATCGTTAGATACTGTTAACCATGTGGTTAAGCAAATGACCGATATGAATGCGCAAATTGCCACAGCAGCCGAAGAACAAAGCTCGGTAGCAGAAGAAATCAATCAGAACTTCCACAAAATCACGGAAGCTACTGAAGAGACTGCGGCGGGCTCTGAGCAAGTCAGTGAGTCGAGTCGTCAGCTTAACGAACTTGCACGCAATTTAAGTGAGCGTGTTAAACGTTTTAAAACGGCGTAGATTTAGCCACTCGGTGTTTTGGCTCTTGATTTAACCGCCTAAAACACCTAGTATACGCGCCCTATGGAGAGGTGTCCGAGTGGCTGAAGGAGCACGCCTGGAAAGTGTGTATACGGCAACGTATCGAGGGTTCGAATCCCTCTCTCT
>NYWU01000026.1 GCA_002685255.1 Idiomarinaceae bacterium | reverse complement strand
TACGGCGTTCAGTGCGCGAATAGATGATTCACGACCTGGACCTGGACCGTTTACAAATACTTCCAAGTTCTTAAGACCATATTCCTTCGCCATTTCACCAGCACGCTCAGCAGCTACCTGCGCAGCGAACGGGGTTGATTTCCGTGAACCACGGAACCCTGATCCACCAGCTGTAGCCCATGCCAACGCATTACCTTGACGGTCTGTGATGGTGATGATGGTGTTGTTGAAAGATGCATGCACGTGAGCCATGCCATCGGCGACTTGCTTTTTAACGCGCTTGCGAGAACGAGTTTGTGCTTTAGCCATTACTCAATCCCCCTTATTTCTTAATCGGTTTGCGCGGTCCTTTACGAGTGCGCGCATTTGTCTTAGTGCGCTGTCCACGTAAAGGGAGGCTGCGACGATGACGAAGACCACGGAAACATCCGAGATCCATCAACCGTTTGATGTTCATTGAAACTTCGCGACGCAGGTCACCTTCGACTGCATACTTAGCTACTGCTTCACGAAGAACGTCTAATTTCTCTTCTGACAATGTACCGATCTGGGTATCTTCAGCAATGCCCGCTGCTTCGCAAATTGCGCTAGAGCGAGTACGACCGATACCGTAGATTGCAGTTAATGCAATCACAGCGTGTTTATTGTCAGGAACGTTAATGCCAGCGATACGGGCCACTAACACGTCTCCTTTTTTTGTAGGCTTCAGTTGAAAAGCCCGTTAGGATACTCAACCGATTGCCGAATTGCAAATACTAAAGGTGGCGACCCTAAAGCCGCCGCCCTTTCCTTCGAATCAACCTTGCCGTTGCTTATGCTTTGCATCAGTGCAAATCACACGCACAACACCGTTGCGCTTAATGATTTTGCAGTTACGGCAGATTTTCTTCACGGAAGCACGAACTTTCATTGCTACTCTCCGTTTCTACCTAACCTTAGCGACCGTAGCCTTTCAGGTTAGCCTTTTTAAGTACAGAATCGTATTGATGTGACATCATATGCGTCTGTACCTGTGCCATAAAGTCCATGATAACTACCACGATAATCAGTAGCGATGTGCCACCGAAATAGAACTGAACGTTCCAAGCAATCATCATAAACTCAGGAACCAAACATACAAAGGTAATGTATAGCGCGCCTGCCAACGTCAAGCGAGTCATTACTTTATCGATGTATCTAGACGTTTGTTCACCAGGGCGGATACCCGGAATGAACGCACCAGATTTTTTCAGATTATCTGCAGTTTCACGTGGGTTGAAAACCAACGCCGTGTAGAAAAAGCAGAAGAAAATAATCGCAGCCGCATATAGTAACACATAAAGTGGCTGACCTGGAGATAAAGTCATAGAAATTTGTTGCAACACATCAGCAACAACACCGTCACCTGAACCGAACCAAGTCGCAATTGTACCTGGGAACAGGATGATACTTGATGCGAAAATCGGTGGAATTACACCGGCCATATTCACTTTCAATGGCAAGTGTGTGCTTTGCGCAGCAAATACTTTACGTCCTTGTTGACGCTTCGCGTAGTTAACAACGATACGACGTTGACCACGCTCTACGAAAACAACAAAGTAAGTAACCGCTAACACGATTACGCCGATAAGCAACAAGAGTAATATATTTAAATCGCCTTGACGTGCCTGTTCTGCTGTCTGACCGATAGCAGAAGGCAAGCCTGCAACAATACCCACGAATATCAGGATAGAGATACCGTTACCGATGCCTCGTTCAGTAATTTGCTCACCCAACCACATTAAGAACATGGTACCTGTGACCAAACTGACCACAGCGGTGAAGTAAAACTGAAAGCCCGGATCAATAACCAGGCCAGGCATCAAGTTAGGTAAGCCCGTGGCGATCCCTATTGACTGGAATGTAGCAAGGATCAATGTACCCCAACGAGTATACTGACTGATCTTGCGACGTCCTGCTTCACCCTCTTTCTTCAATTCAGCAAGGCGTGGGTGAACCACCGTAGCCAACTGCATGATAATCGAAGCAGAAATGTAAGGCATAATTCCCAGTGCAAATACGGATGCACGCTCAAGTGCACCACCGCTGAACATGTTAAACATGGCAACGATGGTGTCCTTTTGCTGTGAAAACAGCTGAGCTAACACGGCGGCATCAATACCAGGAATAGGCACAAAGGAGCCCGCTCGGAAGACGATAATCGCTCCTAACACAAACAACAGGCGACGCTTGAGTTCCGACAAGCCACCTTGCGCTCGATTTGATTCCAATCCTGGTTTAGCCATGAGACCTATCCTTCGATGTTTCCGCCAGCAGCTTCAATAGCTTCGCGAGCGCCTTTTGTAACTTTAAGACCTTTTACAGCTACTTTACGGCTGATTTCGCCAGACTTGATGACTTTGGCAGCCAATGCATCTTTACGAATCAAGTTAGCCGCTTTAAGCGCTGCTAAGTCAACGACATCGCCGTCAACTTTTGCGATCTCAGCTAGGTTTACTTCAGCCGTTAATGCCGCTTTACGAGAAGTAAAGCCAAACTTCGGCAAACGACGCTGAATTGGCATTTGACCGCCCTCGAAACCTGGCTTCACGGTACCGCCAGAACGAGACTTCTGACCTTTATGACCACGAGCACCAGTCTTACCGAGACCAGAACCAATACCACGACCTAAGCGCTTCTTACTGCTTTTTGCACCCGGTGCAGGAGCAAGAGTATTAAGTTTCATCGCTTAGTCCTCCACCTTAACCATGTAAATTACTTGGTTCACCATACCGCGGACTGCAGCAGTGTCTTCCAACTCTACTGTGTGACCAATACGGCGGAGACCCAAGCCACGTAGTGTAGCTTTATGTTTCGGTAAACGACCGATAGAGCTACGCGTCTGTGTTACTTTTAATGTCTTTTTCGCCATTGTTCACTACCCCAGTATCTCGTCAACGCGCAATCCACGCTTAGCCGCAACTTGCTCAGGCGACTTCATGTCGTTCAATGCTTTGATAGTTGCACGAACAACGTTGATTGGGTTGGTTGAACCATATGCTTTTGAAAGCACGTTATGTACACCTGCAACTTCCAATACCGCACGCATCGCACCACCTGCGATGATACCGGTACCTTCAGAGGCTGGTTGCATATATACCTGTGAACCTGAGTGACGGCCTTTAACCGGGTGCTGTAAAGTTTCACCCTTAAGCTGCACAGTCACCATGTTGCGACGTGCTTTTTCCATCGCTTTCTGGATAGCAGCAGGCACTTCACGTGCTTTACCGTAACCGAAACCGACTTTGCCTTTACCATCGCCAACCACAGTCAGTGCAGTGAAGCTAAAGATACGACCACCTTTAACAACTTTTGCTACACGATTAACTGTGATCAACTTTTCAATCAGTTCACCGTTTTGAGCTTCTACATTTGCCATGTTCGTCTCCTAGAACTGAAGTCCAGCTTCACGCGCAGCGTCTGCTAATGCAGCAACGCGACCGTGGTATTTAAAACCACTGCGGTCAAAAGTAACGTCTTTGATACCTTTTTCAACCGCGCGTTCAGCGATAACTTTACCCACAACCTTAGCGGCATCAGCATTACCTGTTTTTTCCACTTGGTCACGGATCGCCTTTTCAACCGTCGAAGCGGCTGCTAGCACTTCAGATCCGTTAGGTGCGATCAACTGTGCATAAATATGTCTTGGCGTACGGTGTACAACCAGACGGTTTGCACCCAACTCTTTGATTTGTTTACGTGCGCGAGTAGCACGACGTAAGCGAGCTGCTTTCTTGTCCATCGTATTACCCTACTTTTTCTTGGCTTCTTTACGGCGCACTTGCTCATCCGAATAACGAACACCTTTGCCTTTGTAAGGCTCTGGTTTACGATATGCGCGGATGTTAGCGGCAACTTGTCCAACAAGCTGCTTGTTTGCGCCCTTAACGACAACCTCAGTTTGAGAAGGAGTTTCGATTGTGATTCCTGCTGGAATCTCGAACTCTACAGGATGTGAAAAGCCCAAAGTTAGGTTCAATTTATTACCTTGCGCTTGCGCACGGTAACCAACACCCATCAATTGCAGCTTACGTTCAAACCCTTTGCTTACTCCAACTACCATATTGTTTAACAACGCGCGTGCAGTGCCCGCTTGCGCAGTAGAGTTTGCAACTCCATCGCGTGGGACAGTGCGTAGCTCGTTCTCTTCTTGAACAAGCTCTACCGCGTCGTTAACAACGTGACTCAGTGAGCCTTGGGCACCCTTAATGGTAACTTCCTGACCGTTTAGCGTAACTTCAACGCCAGCAGGAATCTCAATAGGTGCTTTAGCAACACGTGACATCTCCTACCTCCTAATTACGCTACGTAACCGATGACTTCGCCACCAAGACCAGCTTGGCGAGCGGCACGGTCGGTCATTAGGCCTTTCGATGTTGAAACAACAGCGATACCCAGACCACCCATCACGTTAGGTAACTCGTTGCGTTTTTTGTAAATACGCAGACCAGGACGACTAACGCGCTCGATAGATTCAATAACTGGCTTTCCTTCGAAGTATTTAAGTTCGATTTCAAGCTCAGGTTTAGCAGTACTCTCAGTGCGGTAATCAATAATGAAACCTTCTTTCTTAAGCACTTCGGCGATTGCCACTTTTTGCTTAGATGAAGGCATCTTTACTGACACTTTGTTAGCACCTTGAGCGTTGCGAATGCGTGTGAACATATCCGCAATTGGATCTTGCATGCTCATATTTGCTTTCTCCCGTGATTCGTGGCTTACCAGCTAGCTTTTTTCAAGCCAGGAATTTCACCGCGCATCGCCATCTCACGGACCTTGATTCGGCTCATGCCGAATTTACGAAGGAAACCATGAGGACGACCAGTTATACGACAACGGTTACGTTGACGCGTCGGACTGGCATCACGTGGGAGCTGTTGCAACTTAAGTACGGCTTCCCAACGCTCTTCGTCTGATGCTTTAGGGTCATTAATGACCGTTTTCAGTGCGTTGCGTTTTTCTGCGTATTTTGAAGCGATTTTAGCTCGCTTCACGTCACGCGCTTTCATTGACTGTTTTGCCATAACTCTACACCTTACTTTCTGAACGGGAAGTTAAAGGCAGCTAGCAAAGCACGAGCTTCGTCATCTGTGCCAGCATTAGTGGTAATGGTGATATCCAGACCACGTACCTTGTCGACTTTGTCATAGTCGATTTCCGGAAAGATGATCTGCTCACGAACACCCATGCTGTAGTTACCACGACCATCAAACGACTTAGGGTTGAGGCCACGGAAGTCACGGATACGTGGAATTGCAATCGAGATTAGACGTTGCAAAAAGTCCCACATACGCTCGCCGCGCAGAGTTACCTTACAGCCAATCGGGAAGCCTTCACGGATTTTGAAACCGGCGACAGACTTGCGTGCTACAGTACGAATTGGCTTTTGACCAGAGATAGCCTCTAAGTCTGCCACTGCATTATCAAGTACTTTTTTGTCAGCCAGAGCTTCACCAACACCCATGTTAAGGGTGATTTTCTCAATCCGAGGGACTTGCATGACGCTGTTGTAGCTGAACTCTTTCATCAGTCCAGGAACTACCGATTCTTT
>NYWU01000025.1 GCA_002685255.1 Idiomarinaceae bacterium | reverse complement strand
TGGAGCTATTGCTTTAGCTGTAGGTCTTTCGACAAGCGCTTTTGCTCAAGAAACATCATCGTCTATGCGCGGTGTTATCACAGGTCCAAAAGGTAACCCGGCGGCAAACACCAAAATTGTTATTATCCACCAGCCAACAGGCACAGTGAATGAGTTTGTAACAAACGAAGATGGTACTTTCATCGCGAAAGGCCTACGTGTTGGCGGGCCGTACCAGGTTATTCTGGACTCTGAGCAATATCGTGATGCTGTGCTTGAAGGAGTTTATCTTAACCTTGGTGACACTTACCGTTTAACACGTCAGCTTGAGTCTGCTGACATGGAACGTTTGGTGGTAACTGGCTCTGCGATACTGATGGAAAGTGGCGGAGCCAGCAGTAGCTTTGGTGAAGATACGATCAATAACATGCCAAGCCTTAACCGTGACTTAAAAGACGTAGCTCGCATTAACCCTCTGGTTACTATTAATGGGTCGGGCGAGATGACGATTGCCGGTGGCGACCCTCGTATGAACAGCATCACGGTAGATGGGATTGGCCAGAATGATGACTTTGGTCTAAATTACGGTGGCTATCCCACAGAGCAACCTCCGGTTTCTTTAGGCGCTATAGAACAAATATCTGTAGATGCTGCACCTTTCTCTGTAAAAAAAGGCGACTTTTCTGGCGGCACAATTAATGCTGTTACTAAATCGGGTACTAATGAGTTTAAAGGCGAAGTTTTTTACGAATACACAAGCCCAGATTTAAAAGGTGACGTTGACGTTATTCGTGAAAACTATCGTCAGACTGACGATAACGGCTACCGTACCTATCGAGAGGAAAGTGTTGAATCGAATGATACGATTTCAACCTTTGGGTTATCGCTAGGTGGTCCGATTATTAAAGATCAACTGTTCTTCTTTACGAATTACGAAGAGTGGACAAACGAAGTTGACCTTGATTACGGGTTTGAAAACAGTGGTGCGACTAATGAGTTTTATATCACTGAAGCCGAATTTAACGAGTTCATGAGTGCTCTCGACAATTACGGTTTAAGTGATTCGCTCGGTGGTGACCCTGAAAGTAAAGACCGCAAGTGGCTGACTAAGCTCAGTTGGAATATTAATAATGACCACCGTTTTGATGTCACCTATCAGTGGCAGGATAATGCTGATGAGCGTGAGTTTGCTACCGGTGGTACGACGATTCCGTTGAGTTCACGTCGTTATACCTACCATACTCGCATGAACAATGTCAGTGCACGTTTGTACAGTGATTGGTCCGCAAATTTCATTACAGAAATTGGCATCACATATAAAGATGTTGAAGCCAACTCTTTGACCAATTCGAGCCTGGGTGCCATTGAAGTCGACCTTGAAGAGCGCGGGCCGACATTTGAACTTGGACGTGACCGTTATCGCCATGCGAATGTCGCAAAGAATGACAACTTAACCTTCAACTTTGATGCAACGTACTTGTACGGAGAACATGAAATTGTATTCGGTGCGCAAGTTGAAGAACTGACTCTATATAATAAGTTTGTTCCCGACTCATTAGGTTACTGGAAGTTTGATTCTCTTGAAGACTTTGCCGCAGGCGTAGTGGGGATTGACGATAACGGAAACCGTAATTTCGCTTATCAGAATGCGTATACCAATAATTCAGAAGATGCAGCGTATGAAGTTGATAGAACAACTTATGCGCTTTATGTTGGTGACACATTCTACGTTACGCCTAACCTGGAAGTGAATGGTGGCCTGCGCTATGAGCGTTTGAGTTCGAGTGATAAGCCTACCCTGAATGAAAACTTCGAGCAGGCTTACGCTGAGCAAGGAATAACAAACCAAGAGAATCTTGATGGTCTGGACATTATTTTGCCTCGTGTTGGCTTTAAATACTATACAGATACCAGTTTAGTCGTTCGTGGTGGCATTGGTCGCTTCTATGGTGGCGTGCCGAATGTTTGGTATACCAATCCATTTACAAAGGATGGCGTGACTTTAGTTTCGGCACCGACGAGTGTTATCAATAACTACTTCGATGGTCGTACGGATGTGGACTTTACTCAAGTTCCGGAAGATATTCTGGACTCTATGGAACAAGGTAACGGTAGCACTAACTTTACTGATCCAAATTTTGAGTTACCTAGCGATTGGCGCGCCCAATTAGCCTTCGACTATGAATTGGATATTCCATACTTAGGTGACATGTTTAATGCCACAACGTCATTTATGTATAAACGCATAGAAGATCAGCCCGTTTGGTATAATACCGCTATAGAAGAAGTGGGTTATGCTGCTGATGGTGAGCGTATTATTTATGAGTCTCGCTACGACGGTGACCGAGCTCAGAACTACGATATTATGCTGACTAACTCACCTGATGACGGTCGTGCATTTATTTTCTCACAGTCTTTAGCTAAGCAATGGAATAACGGTTTAAGTTTCACCGCCAGCTATACGTATCAGGATGTTGAAGACAATGGCGCGGGTTCATCGTCCCAGGCGGCAAGCAACTATAAGCACTACGTCGCTAAAAGTCGTAACCAGGCATTTTCTGCGACGGGCAACTTCGAAGTTGAGCATAGTGTGAAAATTACTCTGGGTTACAAGAAAGAGTTTTTTGCCGACTATGAAACACGCTTTAACTTATTCTTTGAACGTCGTTCAGGTCGTCCGTTCAGCTATATTATGGGTATGTTCGAAGATGGTGACTTTGGGGATAGTTCATTCGAGAGTATGTATACTCAGTCGGCCTATCTGCCATATATTCCAGCTAACGGCGAAGATCCTAACGTTGATTGGGATAACTCAATCAGTTGGGATGAAATTAAAATGTTACTCGATAACGCCGGTATCGCCTATGGCGGTGACGAGGGCTATATCCTTGATCGCAATACTCACAACCAACCGTGGGTAACGGATATCGACTTAAGTATCCAGCAGGAAATTCCGGGCTTTATGGATGGGCACAAAGGAATTCTATACTTAACAATTGATAATTTTGCTAATCTACTGAACAGTGACTGGGGTGTTGAGCGCTATCTGACTTACCCGCAAGTTGCCCTGTATGACTTTGGTGGTTTAAGTGATGAAGGCAAGTACCAGATTGACTCAGTCTATAATGGCTACTATCCAAATAATTACAGCTCGGTTGATATGAGCAGCTCTTCGTGGAGCGCTAAATTAGGTGTTCGTTATACCTTCTAAAGCAAAAAACAAACTAAAACAAATAAAAGCCTCACAATTTTGTGGGGCTTTTTTTTTGGAGTACTTTCACTAAATTGTCATAAACAAGCTTTACCCTCTTCCTCGCATAAATACCCAAAACCAAAATCGGGAAGAACAAAACTATGTTTAACTCTACTTTCAAGCGTACAGCTGTTGCAGCAGCTATAGCTTTAGGCCTTAGCGGTGCGGCCATTGCACAAGATACTTCATCAGTAGTTCGCGGTAACGTTGTTACTGAGTCTGGCGAAGTTGCTGCAAACGCACGCGTTGAAATTATTCACATTCCAACCGGAACTCGTTCAGTTGCTACAACGAATGAGTCTGGTGCCTTTTCTAACTCAGGTTTACGTGTTGGTGGTCCTTACATCATCGTTATCGAAAGCAGTGAAGGCAAAAAAGTCTATGAAGATGTTTACCTGTCTTTAGGCGAACCTTACCGTGTCAATGCTCAACTAGAGTCTAGTGATATGGAACGCTTGCAAGTAACAGGAAGCGCAATTCTTGGCGGTGCGAACAGCGGTAGCAGCAGTTACTTTGGCGAAGAAGATATTGCCAATACGCCAACCTTTAATCGTGACCTAAAAGAAGTTGCACGATTAAACCCTTACGTAAACTTGCTTTCAGGTTCCGAATCTCCACTAAGTATTGGCGGTGCGAACCCACGTTACAACAGTATTGCGATTGATGGTGTTGGCGTCAACGACGATTTTGGTCTGAACGGTAACGGTTACCCAACCCAACGTTCACCAATTTCTTTGGACGCTGTTGAACAGGTTGCTGTTGATGTCGCACCCTTTGACGCTGCAGAGGGTGGTTTCTCAGGTGGTCGTATCAACGCAGTGACTAAGTCAGGTACAAACGAATTTCACGGTTCATTGACATACGAGCGTATGAGCGATGCGTGGGCTGGTGATCCTAAGAACCCAGAGGGTGAAGAAGTACCATTAGACTTTGAGCGCGATACATACAGTCTGGCACTGGGCGGCCCAATCGTTAAGGACAAGTTGTTCTTCTTCGTTAACTACGAAAACGCTAAAGAGCCGGCTCAAATTGAATTTGGTCCTGCAGGCGCAGGCGCCGCTAACGATAGCGATGTTACTCAGGAAGAGTACAATCGTGTGAAAGAAATTGCGAGTTCACAGTACGGTATTGATATCGGTAACTGGGATTCTGTTCAGGATACTGAAAACGATAACTTGTTGGTTAAGTTAGACTGGAACATCAATAATGATCACCGTGCGGCGTTTACTTACAACCGCACTGAAGGTAATAACCTGCGTAACGTGAGCAGTGGTGAATCTTCATTAAACCTGGATACTAATTGGTATAACTATCAGCAAAACATGGATCTGTATCGTTTGACCTTGTTCTCTGACTGGAGTGCTGATTTCTCAAGTGAGTTTTATGTTAGCCATAAAGCGGTTGAAGCTATCTCAGGTTTGGTTACTAAAGACTTTGGTGATGTAAGCGTACGTACAGCTGAAGGTACTTTGAACTTTGGTCCTGATTCCAACCGCCACGCAAACCAGTTAGAAAACGATAACTTCAAAATTGGTGCCCGTTTTGATTACTTGATTGGTGATCACGAAATCGAATTCGGCGGTGAATATGATGAAGTTGAAGTCTACAACGTATTCGTTCGTAACTCTTTAGGTTCATGGTCATTCGAGTCAATTGATGATTTTGAAAATGGCACCGCAAGTGAGTTCTTCTACGAGAATGCATACACTAATGATGCAAATGACGCAGCGGCGAAATTCAGCCTGGGTCAAATTAACTTGTACGTACAGGATAACTGGTACCTTAACGACTCTATGGAGTTAGGTTTAGGTTTACGTTATGAGCGCTACGATTCAAGTGACAAGCCAACGTTGAACGAAAACTTCGTAGAGCGTTATGGCTTCAGCAACCAGGAAAACCTGGATGGTCTGGATATTTTCCTTCCTCGTGTTGATTTCAAATGGTTTGCAGCAGACGACGTAGTTGTTCGCGCCGGTGCTGGTCGCTTCTCTGGTGGTCGTCCTAATGTTTGGATTTCAAACTCGTTCTCAAACGATGGTTACACGCTTGTGCAGTTTGACCGCGATGCGGTTGCTGAAAGTGACTACCTGAATAACCAGGACGTTAGCCAAGTTCCACAATCTGTGCTGGATAGCATGGTTGCAGGTGACGGCGATACTAATAGCATCGACCCTAACTACGAAATTCCGTCTGACTGGGTTGCTCGTGTAGGTGTCGATTACCGCTTTGATATTCCGGGTGTTGGTGACGACTTCAACATGACTGCTGAAGTTATGCGTAAATGGATGACTGATAACAGCCAGTGGAAAGATATCTCACGCTGTGTTGCAGATGAAACAGCTGCTGGAGTTAACATTTACGAGCCATGTGACCCAACAGCGCCTTCAGGTCATTATGACTTAATGCTGACGAATGAAGATGCTAACGGAAAAGCGTGGATTTACACCGCTTCTTTGGCAAAAGACTGGGATAATGGCTTCAGTGCTTATGCTGCTTATACGCATCAGGACATTGAAGAAGGCAACCCAGGAACGTCTTCAACAGCAACATCTAACTACCAGTACAACATTGTTCGTGACCGTAATCAGGCGTTAGTTGGCACAGCGGACTATCAGGTAGAGCACAGCTTGAAATTAGCTTTAGGCTACAGCACTGAATTCTTTGATGGTTATGCATCTAAGTTTAATTTGTTCTTCCAGCGCCGCTCAGGTACTGCGTATAGCCACGTAATGGGCTTATACCAAGATGGAGATTTCGGCGACCAGCCATACTTCCAGGGCGGTAGCTCTTACTTACCATACATTCCTAATGGCGCAGATGATCCAAATATCAGCCCGGAAAGCACTATTTCCTATGAAGATATGATGGCTAACTTTGATGCTGCAGGTTTGAGTCAGTATGCTGGTGGTTTCGCACCTAAAGGTACCGGCCGTTCGCCGTGGGTAACTAATATGGATTTCCAGTTCCAGCAAGAAGTTCCTGGCTTCATGGAAGGTCATAAAGGCATGTTTTATGTCACTATCAATAACCTGCTGAACTTGATTGACAGTTCGAAAGGTGAAGTGTTGCGTCAGCAATATACTAATCAGGCAGTAGTTGATTTTGGCGGCCTGGATAGTGAAGGTCGTTACATATATGCTCCGGTATTCGGTGGATTCGAAAACTCTAACTGGAGTATCTTCGAGGCTGAAGAATCAACTTGGCGTGTGAAGCTCGGCATTAAGTACAGCTTCTAATTTAGATTTAAGCGCAAAAAGCGCTGATTCAAAAAGAATATAAAGCCGCGCCTTGAGCGCGGCTTTTTTTTACCCAAAATTCACAAAACTGTC
>NYWU01000011.1 GCA_002685255.1 Idiomarinaceae bacterium | reverse complement strand
TGGCACGGTATAAAGCTTGGTGTAGCGCGCATGAGGCGTTGTAACGACCCTGACTGCGTTCATAAAAAACATGACCCAGTTCCCTAAATAAGGTAGCCCTTATGTCTTACGAAATGTCTTCCGAGCAGTTACGTGATGAAGAAGAAGCCCTGCGTAACCAAATACGTGAGCTAACGCCTGAGCAGCGAAAAGAATACTACCGCCTTGAAGGTCAGAAAATTAAAGACCCGGACACCTACGCGGTACTGAACTGGTTCATTATGGCCGGTCTGCATCATTTTTATTTAGGTAACACACCACGTGGCCTTATCAACCTTTGCGTCATGCTGTTAGGTTTGGTTCTATTGCCTTTCTTTCCTATCGTCGGAATTATCGTTCTGCTCGGCATTGTTATTGTCGAGCTGCCGCAATTGTTTAAGTCACAACAAATTGTTCATGCTTACAACAATAACGTTATGCGCGAGCTCATTCATAAAGTTAAGTCAGATAACGCCTAAGCGTCTCTCAGGCAAAATCTTTAAGCCTGAGATGACCCTCTATTGAGTCGGCAAGCGCTTTGGGCACCTCATTTTCAGTGGCTAACTCCCGCCACTGAGACACCGCGTTTATCACCTCATCAATAATGGCATCAATTTCTTTGCGCTCTACCTTTGGTAACTGAACGTCCGCCAGTGCGTAAAAATCGGCGCGGGTATGGCCGCTGCGCTTGCCATTTAAAGACATCCAATGCTGCTCTACCTAGGGGTTTCCGGGTTTGTAGCTAAAGGCAACGTCGTAAGCCGGGCTCAACCGCCATTGCTTGTCCTCCAGCATAAAGCCAAAGTTCTTGGAGTGATCATCATGGTTGGTGGCTACGTGGTTAAAGACCGTACGGCGAAACAAGTCTATAGCGTCCGCCCGTGGCAGCCGTAGCTGGCGGGCAACCTGAAACAGCTCCTCATAAGAAAACGCGCCAATGTCGTGATAGTTCACGTGCTTAATAGCGGTAAGCGTTTGAATGTGCTTTTTCTCATTGCCTATTCTGTCAAAGCGCTTGGTCACAAAATGGCGTCTGTTGCCTTCATCCAGCAGGTGGCATGGCATCATATCAATGCCGGCTTGCGTGGCCATTAAGTAATACACATACTCCATGGCACCGTAACCGAGCGGATCGCCAAAAGTTTGCTGAGATGGGTCGCGCTCCTTTACCCCGTCAAACTTCAGCAGATAATGCTCAAACCCTTCGGGCACAAGCCCCTGCCCTGAACGCACCTGGCTGAAATCCTTATTAAACGCCAGAACCGCTTTTGGCCTTGCGCCACCGGCGCTGGTACCAACCGCTAATAAGGCCTGCATCATTTCTTTGTCCGCCGCGTCATCAAAGTGCGTGCGCTGACGAAAGCCCTTTCGTGCATCCAGCACTTCCTGCGCTAATTTCATTAAGCTCTCAAGCTCAATGTCTTTGTTTTTGGCATTGGTTTGGTTCTTACGCGCGGGGTGATACTCAAGAGCGCCCATACCCCTCTCACCGGTATACTGAAGCCGCTCAAGCGGGCTCAGAGGCTCGGTGCGATCAGGCTGTTGCGCAACCCATTGGTTCAGTACCGCATTACCAAAGTCGTCGGGCAAAGAGTCGGCCAGCATTCCCGGCAGACCTCTGAAGGTATCCCAATTTAACCCCGGAAAAGAGTAAATTCGTCCTTTCTCGGCAGGCATGGTTAAAGGCGCCAGCGGAATGTTTTTTTCGACAAATTCAGATAAGTACTCGAACCGTGCAGCTGTGTCGCCTTTGTTATAACTTAAGGCACCGACAGGCTCACCTTTGTAGCGAACTTCAATGGTATTAATCACCAGTCCAGCTCCTCTTTGTCAGCAGGTTTCACACGCGTTTTCCCGCTCGCTCGTTTCTTCTGTTTGGTGCTACTTTTGAGTAGTTGCACAGGAGAAACGCCCTCGTCCGGGAATGCAGCCAATAAATTGTCGATATGCCCTAACGCCTGAAGAATTGCGACATAGGTGGGTAAGGTGCTTTTACCATTCTCGGCGGATTTAACCGCATTAAGGGAGACATTCGCTAAGGTCGCTACGTCCTCCTGAGTTAAATCCTGGTTCAGCCGATACTGCCTGACTCGCTGACCAATGATGGTTGAAACGCGTTCTGAATTCATATAACGAACCTTAAATAGGCTTTAAACTGATAAATAGAGTGTAGCAGACTGTTTAAGGCACGCAATTATATTTACATAAAAGCCCTTATATGGACTATAAAGTGTTTAATTCAAACTAAAATACTTTATAAGGGCTATAAAAATTTCAAATAGGGTTGTTAATAACACTTGATTTGAGTATGAATTGATAGTCCGCTTCGTGCCAAGAGCGGACGTTAACACCGCTCTCTGCGGAAAATTTGGAGCGCAGGGGAAAACTTGACCGATAGAAGCGCCTTATTTGCTTTCATTGTTATGCACGATAAACTTTGCACGTTCATATAGTTCGTCAAAAGTTATGATCTCTGGGTTTGTTGTATTTTTACGCAAAAGTTCAAATGACCGTAACTTGTCTTTGTTTACCCCGCCATCTGAAACAAATTCATTCATACTACCAATCACAAGATATGATTTAGGCTGATAATTGAAGATTTCTTCTCCGGTAGGATTGCCGTCACTGTCACTAGGGTTAATTTTGCTAGATAAGCTTTCAACAGCAGATGAGACCGTACCTTGAACTTGCGCTATAGCCCCAGCCAATTCCTTTGACGGCGCCCAACAGCCAGACCTATATGATTTGGAATCAAGAAGCTCAGTAGCGTGAGTTTTAATTTCAACAAAGCAAAGGTTCGAAATTACACCTTTCGTTTTCATTAGCGCATCAACACGCTTTCCGTTCGAAGCAACACTATATCCTTGCACAACCTGCTCCAACTTTTTGTCATCAAGGGAAGATAAGAATATGTACCCCAGCCCATAACCAAATATCCACGGATTCTTTTCAAAATACTTTTGCCATAAACCTTCATTAGTAGTGTTTTTCTTAGCCTTAATTGATTCAAAGTAGCTTTGATCAGATAGAAGCTTCTCGTACACATCTAATTGCTTTTTTCTATAACCGACTGCAATCAGGTCTTCTGTAGTGACCTCTGATTTCAGAACTTCAGCAAAAAGTTCTTGGTTTTCATGTAGCAAACTTTTTGCCTGCCTGTCGTTCAATACAATTCGGTTTAGGTCTTCATCATTAGTATTGACTCTTGAAGGATCATCTAAGTTTACCGATTGGATATTTCGTATAAACTCTAGGAGTTTTCCAATTTCCTCTCCAACAAAAGAGAAGCTGGCATTATGAGGCTTCCCTGTTGCGACAGTGTATCCCTGAATATTAAGTACAAATATTCCTCGACTATCTTCTAGAAACTTTGCCGTGATATGTGACTTAGCGTCCTCTTTATGCCTGAGTACTACTTCATCTTT
This sequence comes from Idiomarinaceae bacterium, assembly GCA_002685255.1. Lineage (GTDB taxonomy): Bacteria > Pseudomonadota > Gammaproteobacteria > Enterobacterales > Alteromonadaceae > Idiomarina. The sequence continues at coordinate 5,239 of NYWU01000011.1, read as the reverse complement.
GATCTTCACGAATGCATATGAGTCTGGAGATTCAATTACCTTAGAGGCAATTCGCACTTTTTTGTCAGAGTCGCCGAAGGCATCCAACCTTGGGCTTATGTAGGTTTTCCCTTCTTTCGGGTTTTGATAATCGTCCATATCTTAAATTCTAGTTCTGGCTGAAGCGGTAGCTTATTTATCTCAAGCATATTATTTTAATTTCAGTACCTTGCTCTTTGCAGGAAGAGATTAGTGACGAAATGAACCATAGTATTTGTATTACCTCATTACGCCGTTCTACTTGGTTTCCCATTTGCAATGCAGTTAGATTATTTTCAAGCCTTGACTTGGATATAAAGTTAACTACTAAGTAAACAGCCTTTCTTAAGTTAGGCTTTCGTGTTTGTTTTTTGTAAAACTCAAGGCCGTCATCAATAGTAAAATCTGCAGGCGATTTTCTTAGTCGCGAGATATTTGTGTCTACACTCTGATTTCCAACTTTAGCGATATACGTTCGACTCCATAACGTTCTTTTTCCATCGATCCTATGGTGGGGAGGAACAAGATTCCCCAAGTTCTTCTGGGCTTGTCCGACGACATCTTGAAACTTGGATGCTGAGAGACCTTCATCGCCAGATTTGGAATGATAAAACTCAATTATTCCATCTGACACTGATATATGGTCAGCCCATTCATTACCAAGATCATCCAAAAATAGATAAGTAGAATTTGTATCAATTACATTTTCTACTTTGTTAAAGATCGAACAAGGACTAAAGCTAACGCTAGCAGTACTAAATATGCCTTTTTCAGAGCTTGCGTCACTTAACTCTTCACAAGGCTCAAAAATACTCATGAACGAGCTGATATTTGATAATAGCTGAGTATTTTCAAAAAGCTTTTTCGAATTGTATGCTACTTCAGGATTATCAAATGTGATGACAAAGCAGTGGTTTTTATTGATATATTCTTCTAAGGATTGAGTTTCACCACTAGCGAATTCAAGTAATATGGACCTAAAAGCATTCGATTTTATCTTTATCGATTTCTTTAATATCTTTATTTCAATTCCGATTAAATTAAAGAGATATTTATTCCTCGAAGACACGGCAAAATATCTGCCTTCGTCCGCCTCAATATCAAGAAATTGATCGTATTTCGTAATGTACCTGCCTAGTTCCAAATCAATATCTTGAGGATCTGCTTTGATATATGATCGAACCAAACTCTGTTCATTAGTCGCGTCAACTAAAGAATTTAATTTTAAAAGGATCCCATTTGGCGTTAAAGAACAAATCCGATCTTCAAAGCTAATGGGAAGCGCAAAGCTATCAATAAAACTATCAGTTGCAGAGAAGTTTTCAATATCATTGCATACATCTGCCATCCACTCTCTAAGCTGTTGAACACTTACCTTTCCATTGTGTCTATTAATTCTCGCAGTGCTAAGGGTTAAACTATATAGGTGTCCTCTAGAAGTTATACGCATATTTCTCACTGCGTAATTATTAGCTCCAAATGTAGAGTACGAGTCTTCAAGGGCTCTAGCTTCTAAGGATTTACTTCTTATGGCAGAGTCTGACACATCCAGGTTGTCGAGTGCCAATTTGTGGAATTTGGAGTCACTATCTGCATATAGCCTTGAAAGTGTTGAATAGTCCACATCATCAAGGTATGCATCAAGATCCGTTGAAGATGATACGTTTTTTTTGCTTATGACTATGTAGTCTCTATATTCGAAAACAACAATGTAGCAAAATTTTATCTCATGCTCATCTTCGATGTAGTTTTTGAAGAAACTAGGTTTTGACTTTATCTTAAAGACACAAATTGATAGCTTTGAAGGATGTCCGTTAATGACAACTTCATCTCTAATCTTTTGTAGTGTAACGCTTCTGGTCATCCTATCTTTTGACAAGTCTCTAAATATCTTAGATACAGCAGTGTTAGAGAGCTGCTTATTTGGCTTTTTTCTATAGAAATATGCCCCTTCAGATATTTCTAACTCATTTATCACTACAATTTCCTTTTGATTGATTGCTTGGTATATCTTGCAATACAGCTCAACAAGCTAACATTCCTGCCTTGAGAGTCTACAAGTTAGCAGAGGCAATTTGAGCATGCTCAGTTACACTCTGCCGAGCGCACAATACCTAACCTTTATTTTTTGTTATGCCATTGACAGTAAACGACTTGAATAAACAACACAATAATAAAACGCGCACTATTGCTGAGATAAGTGTGCTGTATCTGGTTCGAGCCATCCAAACTTATTAAAAACAGCGACGCGAGTTACTCGTTGAATTAGGCAAAAAGTCCATGGTCCGCTTTTCGCTCAAAGCAGACTAAAATTTGACGCCAGACATACTTAACTAAAGTCTACATAATTAGAAAGAGTTGAGGGCAATAGTCATATCATTTTGATGACTTCAAAAGTGCTGTTAATGAGCTCATCTCAATTACAAACTTTAAAAGCATTGGTAGATAAAGCACATGCTGGACGTTCTCCGCACTCAAAAACTTTTTCAACTTTTGCTGTACACCCAGCGTCCTCAATAATCAGCGAATCCCCTTCGCACATCAACATCACCACATTGTCGTCTTCAAAGTATGATTTAACGTTAAAATTATTGAGAATAGCGCGGTAATCTTCGTCTGTACGTGCAACCTGTTCAATAATTTGTTCGTTGTTCAGACCTTCAATGTCCTCAAGTGCATATTTAAAATTCACTTTTTGCACAAAATCAGAAAAATGAGACGCTGCTTCATAACGGTCCTCCGTATCGCATAAAGCCTGATTTTCAGCTGCGCAAGCATTAGTCATTAATAAAGCTATGATAATCAGTAATAGTTTCATGGTATGTTCTCCCATAAAGTCTGCTTGCCCGAGTCTCTATCGACACCGTTATCTAAATTCCAGTGTTTGAACATACTGGTATCTCCATCATCAAATACCGCAGCGGCCAAAAACTCCCAATACGTCCGGACATTATCAACTGCCAGGTCAAAGATTTCGTCGTAATCTTTATTGCTAACTGGGGTTTCCAAATTGTGGATATAAGTAAAGTCGACTTCTTCGCGCAAGGGGTAGCCACTGCCGGAGTCCACTGCAACATGCCGAGCCCACTCAAAAAGTTTGTGCGTTTCTTCAGCTGTACCGGTAATATTTCTAAAGCCATCGTGCCAACTTTCAATATTCGGCGGCGATTGTTCGAACTCTTCTGGGTATACGTCTCTGAGTGCAGCCAACCAAACTTTTTGAATAGTGGGATTAAATTTTTCATCGACGTCGTACTTGGTTAAATTCTCAGAAATACGCTCACAGTAACCAGGTTCACCCAGCCCCGTTCTTTCAAACCATATGTAGGTATCTTGATTCATTTCGCAAATTCGATGTGCTTTTTCATTACCCTCGTAAGGGCCAACCCGACATTCAACGACTGGGTGAATCGTTACATCAGCAATAACATGCGAAATGTATCCGGCTAACCACGGAAAAACGAACAACTTATTCTCGTCACTTAGCGCCTTTGTTTTTTCAATAAGAGCTTTAACAATTCGTTTTGTCTCACCGAGATGCATGTAGTCAGCCCATTCAGTTTGCTTATTACGGCCAAACAGCTTTAATGTCAGATATGGATAATCCGGACTGACGGAGCCCAGTTCAATGAGTTCTAGATGACTTCCTAGTTGCGCTTTAACTTTTGAATCAATATTTAAATTTTTGAGCCCTTTAAGTTCTCTTGCAACATTAGCAACACTTAAGTGAGCGAATGCACCTGGCATAACTGCCTCCTGTTGTCGTTTTCTCTAACTCCGGCATTTTTCATCTCGCTCTGTAATGCAGATAAACTCTCACCTGAGATATTTTTCATTTGAGATGCCATTTAATTGCTCGTTAGAAGTAGTGCCTAATAAGTTTTATTTTGTCGTTTTCGAATTCGAATAAAGTAACCAGTTTTTGTTTACTATCTTCAGGTTCAGAGTTTCCGTTTTTATCAGTGCAAGGATGTAAATATTCGACGGTGACAGCATTAAGTCCTTCAATGACATTTTTTACCTGGATATTGCATTCACCATATTTTCCTAAATAGGCAAGCAGGCCTTTTCTGTATTCGTCTTTTGATTGCACGGCATTAAACTTGGGATGCTCAAATGTTGCATCTTCGGTGAGCAGTGCCAGTAAGTTACTAACATCGTTTTTTGTTGAGTTTTTATGCTCCACTGCTTCTTGCGCTTCGAAATACTGGCTTACTTTAGCGGTCAAGTCACTTGCGAACGCAACGTTAGAGAGCAGTAGCAAAGCAAACATTACACGACAATATTTCATTTTTCTTCCTTGAAGACTTGTTAATTATCAACCAACTAAACTACTCCTATGCAACAATAAAGCAACCCTAGAATAAAACATCTATCTTTGGCGGGAGCGTCTACAGTCGGCCAGGCTTAAATAAAATAATATACAAGTATCAGATAACGCGGTGCCCTAGTATGTAAGCGCATTTAGTAACGAAAAAATTACATTTACCGATTGAACTTATGGCTCTCAGATATCGGTCCGCTTTGAGCGACGAGCGGACATCCATCTAGACCTCCCAGCTTTCACTAGAACAGTTGGTAGATTCTCAAGGTACGCCTTTTCAAAGTTCGCAGAGGATACTTCGCCTGTATAAGAATGACGCTTTTTGGGGGTGTAAAGCGTCTCGATAGAGGTAAATATCTCTGTCTTAGCTTCGTTCCGGCTCGGACTGAATATATACTAAGTCTAGAGGTGTAGCTTTGTAGTATCTCGGATACCCGTTTTGGAAGTCATAAGATAAGTTCTATTCGAAACCCTTAACCATTTAGTGATTCCGAGTAATGTTTCATTCCTATAACTAGCGCTTATTAGAGTAAGAGCCATGGGGTAAAGAGGCTTTTGTCGAGGAATGATATGGTAATAGTGGTTATATTAAAAAGTTGAATGACAATAATTCTGGTAATACTTAGAATTCAAAGAAAATTACAATTAATTATTTTATATTAACCTAACAGGGACTTAAGATTATGAAAAGGCTTTCATTTATTTTACTCATTCTAGCTACTGGAGTAGCCTCAGCTCAAGACATGCCAAAAAACGCGCACTCCAATCAATTCGCGCCACAAGGTTGGTCATGTAATAGTGGCTATAAGCAACAAGGCGGAGCGTGTCAACCTTATTTGAACCAGCAGTGTAAAAGTTAAATTGTTTTTTCTATGAACCTGGGTAGCGTTGGAAAGT
>NYWU01000010.1 GCA_002685255.1 Idiomarinaceae bacterium | reverse complement strand
GTTTCTCTTTTCGCATCATTATCGGTTAAGACAATGAGACTAAACCATTTTCATTCTGAGCAAGGCTCTAAGAATAGAATTTGGAGCGATACATCGGGTTCAAACCGATGACCTCAACCTTGGCAAGGTTGTGCTCTACCAACTGAGCTATTCCCGCATCGTCAGTGCGGCGTGTATTCTACTGAAACCGCCGCCAACGTCAACCGCTTTTTCACCACGGGCCGTTTAAATGGCGAAAAAATGTGCTCTATAATGTTTGAGTTCATCTATTGACTCACGAATATCAGCAAGTGCTTCATGTGCGCCTTTCTTTTTGAACCCATTCATGGCTTCGGGCTTCCAGCGCTTGGCCAGTTCTTTTATCGTGCTTACATCGAGGTTTCGATAATGGAAAAAAGCCTCGAGCTCCGGCATGTGCCGCGCCAAAAAGCGGCGATCCTGACAAATTGAATTACCACACATAGGCGATGTATTGGGCTCGACATACTGTGATAAAAACTCAATGGTTTCGCGCACCGCATCCGCTTCGTTATGCTGGCTCTTTTGCACTCGCTCGACGAGACCTGAGCCGGTATGCGTTTTGACATTCCAGTCATCCATTTTATCCAGGTTTGCCTGCGGCTGATGAATCGCTATAGTTGGGCCCTCAGCAAGAATATTCAAATCGGCGTCAGTCACGATGGTTGCCACCTCAATAACGTGATCGTAGTCAGGATTTAACCCCGTCATTTCTAAATCGATCCAAATTAACCGCTGACTTTTTTGTTCTTCACTCATTCGAACTCTCTTAACTCGACTCATTTTAGGTTATGATAGCGTTAAACCGTAAGTGGCAACAAGGTAAAGCGATTGGCGAAGCAAAAACGACTGAATAAAGGGCAAAAACGTCGAATCCAACAGAACCGTGAGAAGCGTCTCGCGCAAGCGTTCGACGTGCCTAGCGACCAGCTAGGTGCCAGCGAAACAGGCATCATTGTCAGTCGTTACGGTCAGCACGCCGACTTGTTGACCGCCGATAATGAAATTATTCGTTGTCACATACGGCGTACTGTCGATTCATTGGTGACTGGTGATAAAGTACAATGGCGCCCAATGATCCAGGCGCAAGACGGTATGCGAGGCATTATCGAAGCGGTGCACGAACGTCAATCGTTGTTGTCTCGCCCTGATTATTATGACGGTCTTAAGCCAGTCGCCGCCAACATCGACCAGATATTTGTCATTTCGAGCGTGCTCCCAAGCTTTACGACACAAATTATCGACCGTTATATCGTTGCGTGCGAAGCGATCGATATTGAGCCGATTATCGTTCTTAATAAAGCCGATTTGTTAGACGAAATTGATGCTGAAGAGCGCCAGCTGATTGAGCAAAGGCTGGCTGACTACCAAGCGATTGGCTATCGGGTACTACGGGTGAGTAGTCAGACTGCAGAAGGTATGGCTGAACTTAACAACATGTTGAGTGAACATATCTCGATTGTTGTCGGTCAAAGTGGTGTCGGAAAGTCATCTATCGTCAATCGGCTTCTTCCTGACGTTGCCACCGAAACCAAAGAAGTCTCGTCAAATTCGGGTTTGGGTCAGCATACGACGACCGTGGCAACCTGGTATCCGTTAAAAAGCGGTGGCGCCTTGATCGACTCCCCTGGAATACGCGAATTTGCATTGTGGCACCTTGAACCAGAGCAAGTCGCCAATGGTTATGTTGATTTTCAGTCTTATCTTGGGGCCTGCAAGTTTAAAGATTGCAAACACAAAAATGATCCGGGCTGCGCATTGCAAGAAGCTGCGGAAAAAGGTGAAATACACCCATGGCGATTAGAAAATTATCATCGGATTATCGAGTCTATGTTGGCTAATAAGCCATCTCGAGTTTCAGCAAGAGGAAAACCGTAAGTGAGCAGCAGCGAACGATTCAAAATTGGCCTTCAATACATACTCCCAAAACACCTGCTATCGCGTTTAGTAGGGCGATTCGCAGCTGCGAAAGCAGGGCTATTTACTCAGGCTTTTATTCGCTGGTTTATCAAACAGTACAAAATCGATATGTCCGAAGCGATTCAAGAAGATCCACGCGACTATGCCACATTCAATCAGTTTTTTACTCGTCGTCTAAAACCTGAATTACGTCCAATCGTTGATGAGTCGGACCGTCTGGCTCATCCGGTTGATGGTGCCGTGAGTCAGCTCGGCGATATTGAGGAAGGCCGTATTTTCCAGGCCAAAGGACACGATTATTCGTTGCTTGAACTGCTAGGTGGAAAAGACGAGGACGCGGCTCCGTTCCGTGAAGGAACGTTCGCCACCATTTATCTCGCACCAAAAGATTATCATCGAATCCATATGCCAGTTGACGGGGTGCTGCGCAAGATGGTGTATATTCCGGGCGATCTATTTTCTGTCAATCCACTCACCGCACAAAACGTACCGAATCTATTTGCACGCAACGAGCGAGTCGTCGCAATATTTGATACCGAAGTCGGTCCGATGTCGATGGTTCTCGTCGGCGCGACCATTGTTGCGAGTATTGGTACCGTTTGGTCGGGAACCGTCACCCCTCCAACGGGCGCACGGATACAGCATTGGTCCTACCCGACATCTGGGCCTGAAGCTATTCGTCTCAAAAAAGGTGAAGAGATGGGTCACTTTAAACTCGGCTCCACCGTAGTGATGACCTTCGCTAAAGGGGCAATAGAGTTTGATGAAGCACTGCAACCCGGCTCGGTGACTCGAATGGGTTCAGCGATGGCTAAGGTTCGGTCATGAAAATTTGGGCGCATCGGGGTGCGAGCTTCGAAGCGCCCGAAAACACCCTGGCGGCATTTAGTCGAGCGATTGATAGCCATGCCTTTGGTATTGAGCTTGACGTTTATGCCGTCGACGATGAGCGATTTGTATTCCATGACCGGTACTTAGAGCGCTTAACAGCTTCACCAGGACGTTTGCTCGATTTAACTCAAGCTCAAGTTAGAGCGCTTAAGGTATTCGGTCAGCAACCCATTCCCACACTGCGTGAAGCACTTGAGCATATAGCCGGGCACTGTCACGTCAACATAGAGCTAAAAGGCGATATCCCAAGCCAATCACTGCTTCTAGACATCGATTACGTATTAGAGCGAAAGCTGTTCAAGCCCGAGCAGATCCTCGTCTCTTCGTTTAATCACCATTGGTTACAGCGCTTAAAACACCGTCGTCCAAACATCAACGTAGGTGCCTTAACCACTTGTTGCCCGCTCGACTACTGTGATTTTGCATCGCGTCTTAACGCCTACTCTGTGCATGTTGACGTTGATTTTGTCACACAGGAGTTAGTTGATGACGCACACCGACGCGCATTGGAAGTCTACGTATTTACCGTAGATGAAGGGCATGATATCGAAGAGTTACATGACATGGGTGTGGATGGCATTTTTACCAACCACCCGAGTTTTGCTCAGAAAATTATAGAGGGGCTACCCGGTATAAACCGTTCGCCCCTCTGGCACTATTAACCAACCGCCTAGTGACGGTGGTCAGGGTATTCCTCTTGCAATGACTCTAAACGACGTGTAATCGCCATCGGTGATTGTGTCTTCTGCGCCATCAGCATATACAGTGCTGGTATCACAAACAGCGTTAAGAACGCCGATAATGCGACACCCGCGAAGATAACCGTACCAATTACCATACGGCTCTCAGAACCAGGCCCTGTTCCCAGAATAAGCGGAACCGAACTCATTAAGGTGGTAAATGCCGTCATGACAATCGGTCGCAAGCGTTGTCGCGACGCAGTAATCACCGCATCACGGAACGAGAGGCCAGCGTCACGTAACTGGTTGGCAAACTCAACAATTAAAATGCCATTCTTCGCTGCCAAACCAATAAGCATGACGATACCGATTTGGCTATAAATATTAATGCTGTTACCAGTCAAATACAGACCAATAAAAGCACCCACAATTGCAATCGGGACGGCCAGCATGATAACCAATGGGTGGATAAAGCTCTCGAACTGCGCCGCAAGCACCAAAAAGGTAATAATTAATGCAAGCCCGAAGACAAATACTATCGAGCTACCACTTTCCTTGTAGAGTTGCGACTCACCTTTGTAGTCAATAGAGACGTCTTCTGGAAGTTTCTCGTCTACGACGCTCTCTAAGTAGCTCAACGCTTCGCCGAGCGAATACCCCTCGGCTAGGTTGGCTTCAATGGTGACACTGCGCATACGGTTATAACGATTCAACTGAGATGAAGTCGCCCGCTCGCTCACCTTCACCACATTCGACAGTGGAATCAGTTCGCCGCTTTTGCCTGATCGCACATAAATGTTATCGATAGCACTTGGACTGCGATAGTCGGCTTTTTCACCCTCAAGCATGACATAGTACTCTTCGCCACGGTCAAGATAGGTCGTTACCCGACGTTGACCTAAAATCGATTGCAGCGTGATACCGATATCTTCAACCGATACACCGAGGTCGGCCGCTCTCACTTCATCAACTTCGATTAATAGTTGCGGTAAAGTCTCTTTATAATCACTATCGACTTCAACTAAACCTGGGTTCTTAGCGGCTTCCTCAATCACGATATCGCGATACTCAGCCAGCTTTTCGTAGGTATTACCTTGCAGTACAAACTGTACCGGTCGACCACCGCCACCGCTAATACCACTGCGCATAAAGGCAAAAGCCTGTACTCCGACGACTTGATTGAGTTTTTTACGCATCTCTTCCATGAGTTCAAACGTCGACCAGTCACGCTCCTCAAAAGGAATTGCACCGACAATCGCGATACCCGCTGAGTTGCCCCAACCGGGCGCCCGAACAATGACGCGGTCTATTTTATTTTGATCGATATAGGGCAGCAGAATTTGCTCAATTTCATCCATGTGCCGCGAATTAGATTCAAAACTCGCCCCTTCTGCGCCTTTAATACTGATGTAGAAGGTACCGCGATCCTCCGGTGGTGCGAATTCTTGTGGTACAAATTGCATTGCGCCGTAACTCACCACACCACTCAGAACAACTAAAACCAATGCCAAACTCGGACGCTTGATACTGCCCTCTAGTAGGGTGGTATATTTAGCCTCAAGCCACTTAAAGAAGCGGTCGAATGCCATACCAAACTTACTAGTGCGTTCTTTTTTATGTAATATTTTAGAACCGAGCATCGGCGTCAGCGTCAGCGCTGCAATGCTAGAAAACGCCACGGCAGCGGCAATCGCTAAAGCAAACTCGGTAAACAACTTACCGATATTCCCTTCCAAGAAGGCCAGCGGTACAAATACTGAAATCAGCACTAACGTCGTTGCAATAACCGCAAAGCCCACTTCTCGAGCACCGCGATAAGCTGCCAGTAAGGGAGGCTCGCCTTCTTCGACCCGACGATAGATATTCTCTAGCACCACGATCGAGTCATCAACCACAAGCCCGATTGCGAGCACGAGTGCCAGCAAGGTCAATAAGTTAATCGAGAATCCGAGTGAGAACAGCACAATATACGAAGCAATAATAGCCACAGGTACCGTCAACGCGGGGATAATGGTCGCTCGGATATTGCCTAAAAATAGATAAATAACCACCACAACCAATGCCATCGCGATGAGTAGTGTGTTATACACTTCATCAATCGAGCCTTTGATGAAAATAGACGAGTCGTAACTTGTGGCTAAGTACATGGTTTCTGGTAGTGTTTTTTCTAACACTTCCATTTCCTCGCGCACATTCTCTACGACACTCAGGGTGTTGGCTTTGGATTGTTTAATGATGCCGATACCGACCATATTGACGCCATTACCACGGAAATCAGTTTTGTCGTCCTCGGCGCCAAGCTCAACACGCGCAACCTCACCCAACCTCACTAAATAACCGTCATCACCCTGACGAATCACTAAGTTTCGGAAGTCGTCCTCGGATAAGTAGGCGCGTGCCATACGTACGGAAAATTCACGCTCAGTCGACTCAACTTCGCCCGCTGGTAACTCAATATTTTCCTCACGTAAGCGGCTAACGATATCCGTCACAGTGATCTGACGTGCAGCCATCGCGTCGCGATCAAGCCAAACACGCATTGCATAACGGCGATCACCACCAATACGCACACGCGCAACACCATCGACAACAGCGAGACGGTCCACAATATAGCGTTCTGCATAGTCGGTCAGTTCAAGTATCGACATACTCTCGCTACGCAAGTTATACCAAACCACCGTTGTTTCATCAGAAGAGGCTTTTGAAACCTCGGGAGGGTCGGATTCCTCGGGCAAATTATCCAGCGCACGTGATACCCGCTCGCGTACATCATTGGAGGCTGCATCAATATCGCGTGAAAGTGTGAATTCAATGCTAATCGATGAATTCCCAGGGCGACTGCGTGACGAGATATTTTTTATCCCCTCAATGCCACTGATGCGTTCTTCGATAAGCTGCGTTACTTGCGTTTCTACGACTTCAGCACTCGCCCCTGGGTAGTCTGTGCTGATGGTTACCACAGGCGCATCAATATCCGGAAACTCTCGCAACGGAAGCATTGTGAAAGCAACAATACCGAAAATAATTAACAGTACATTGACGACGGTGGCAAAGACTGGGCGTTTTACTGATACATCAGATAACAACATGCCCTAGTCCTCCCTTACATCGACAGGAATACCATCACGCAAGCGCACTAAGCCCTCGACGATAACTTCGTCACCCGGTTTAACGCCCTCTGTAATCTCGACTACGCCCGGCTTACGACGACCGATGCTCACTTCCACCTGTTTAGCGCGATTATCCGGTGTTAGAACAAACACATACTGACGATTTTGAATCGGTAATAACGCTTTTTCAGGAAGTATCAAAGCCTCATCAATGCTGCGTAACAAGGTAATTTGTAACAACATACCTGGGCGTAAGCGTTCATCATCATTGGCTAGTTTGGCACGAACACGTACTGACCGAGTGACAGGATCGATGCGTGAATCAATACTGGTAATGCGTCCGCGGAATTGCTCGCCGGGATACGCTCGATTTCGAGCGATGACTTCCTGGTCAACAGCGAGGCTAGCGAAATACCGTTCTGGAACACTGAAGTCCACTTTAATCGGCGAGATGTCATCTAATGTTGTAAAGGTATCCCCCGGTGCAACTAAGGCGCCCGGGCTTACTTCTCGGATACCTACGCGACCCGTAAAGGGTGCATAAATTTTCATTTCGGCTAAAGTAGCTTCCGCCACCTCAAGTTCAGCCTGAAGTCGATTAACTTCGACATGTTGCTCTTCAACCTGCTGTTGCGAGGCCGCATTTTGACGACGCAGAGAGGTTAAACGGTCAAGTTGACGCTGGGCTTCGTTGAGACTGAACTGTAGCTGCTGTACGCGAGCCACTTCTTTACGCGCATTGAGCTCAGCCAGTAGTTGACCTTTCTCGACACGATCACCGCTATCAAAATAAATAGCTTCGACGATATCTTGTGTTTGCGAGGTAATTTCAACTGTTTCATTGGCTTGTGCTGTACCGAGCGCTTCGATCACATCTCGATATTCACTCATCGCCACCACTTGTGTCCTTACAGGGACACTGGGTTGCGATTGTTCCTCAACCTCTGTAGTTGGAGGAAAAGCAAAGAAATAAATCGCCAATGCAATTAAGGCGATAACAACAAGGGTAATTGGATTAATCCAATTGCGGCGCGCCATACAATAACCTCGAGAAAAACAACATCGTAATAAGGTCTATTGTATGAAAAACACCGCCCGTTGGGCGGTGCATCTAACGAGTATGAACGTGAGTTAATCGCAAATGTTTCAAATTATGTGATATTTAACGGTGATATTTGGGACTATGCTTATGAACGGCTTCAATGAATGCACCCGCGTGATCCGGGTTCACTTCTGGGTGGATCCCATGACCTAGATTAAATACGTGACCACTTCCTTCACCATAACTCTCTAAAATCAACTGAACTTCTTCTTCGATACGTTGTGGAGAAGCATATAATACAGATGGATCCATATTACCTTGCAAAGCAACCTGATCGCCAACGCGCGCACGCGCATCCGACAAGTCAGTAGTCCAGTCCACGCCTAAACCATCAGCGCCCGTTTGTGCCATCGCCTCTAGCCACTGCCCACCGTTTTTAGTAAACAGCGTGACAGGTACGTGATTTCCGTCTTGCTCACGGATCAAACCAGCGACAATTTTTTCCATATATGCCAGTGAGAATTGCTTATAATCGCGTGGTGATAACACGCCACCCCAAGTATCAAAAATCATCACCGCTTGCGCGCCCGCTTTAATCTGCGCGTTGAGGTAGTCAATCACCGAGTCAGCTAACACGTTGAGTACATGATGCATCAGCTCAGGTTCAGCAAACAGCATCTGCTTAACTTTAGAGAAGTTTTTAGTACTTCCGCCCTCGACCATATAGGTCGCTAACGTCCAAGGACTGCCAGAGAAACCAATGAGTGGTACTTTTCCATCCAACTCCTGACGAATGAGACTCACTGCATCGGTTACATAACGCAGTTCATCACTCATATCCGGTACAGCAAGCCCTTTTACGTCTGCTTCAGTGCGCAACGGACGCGAGAACTTGGGGCCTTCGCCTTTTTCAAAGTAAAGACCAAGCCCCATCGCGTCTGGAATCGTTAAGATATCACTAAACAGGATCGCTGCATCAAGATCAAAGCGTCGCAGTGGCTGTAATGTCACCTCGCACGCAAGTTCTGTATTTTTGCAAAGGGACATGAAATCACCGGCTTCCGCCCGAGTCGCTTTATATTCAGGCAGGTAACGCCCTGCTTGCCGCATCATCCAAATCGGTGTTCTATCGACCGGCTGTTTCTGCAATGCTTTCAAATAACGATCATTTTTTAACTCGGGCTTTCTCATAACGTATTCCAACATCCAATTTATTGGTTATTTTATCACTCTTGCTTTGCCTTGCCGATAGCGATTTCAATCAAACGATGCGCAATCGTGCCTTCAGGGGGCGTGTCGGGTAAGTTATCAATAGCAAACCAGTCGCCTGTTTCGAGTTCCACAGGGTCAATGTGTAAATCTCCCGACTGCCATTGTGCAGTAAATCCCATCATCAATGAGTGCGGAAACGGCCACGGCTGACTCAGTTGGTACTCGATATCACAGACTTCAATACCCGCTTCCTCATGCACCTCGCGCGCTAATGCTTGTTCGAGCGACTCTCCCGGTTCCACAAAGCCCGCCAAAACAGAATAGATCCCCTGCTTGTGCCGCTTGCCCCGCGCCAACAACAACGTATCTTCTTTTCTTATTGCCACAATGATGCAAGGGGAAACACGCGGGTAACAGCGGTGATTACACTGCTGACAATGCATCGCAAGCTCCCAATCCACCGCTTGCATGCGCGCCCCGCAACGACCACAGAACCGATGTTGGTTAATAAAGTCCATTACCTGGCGCGCTCTCCCAGCCATCGCAAACTGTTCTTCATCATGCACCGAGAGTAAGCTCCGTAATGGCACAAACTCACCGCCTACAAAAGCGGGATCATTAAGATCAGCGACGATAAGGTAACATGGTCGCTCTCTTAACTCGCCTAAATAGACCACTGTATATTGAGACAGATCAGGAAAGTTAAGTGATGCCATCGGTCCCGAGGGAACGTTACCATTCTCGGTTACAAAAACATCGCCCGCCGAGCAAATAAACCAACGTGCGGGTTCGTCTTTCGATGGTTTTACATAAGGCTTAACCAAGTTACACTCCTTAGAGTAAAGATCGCCAATTTTGATTGAGAAAAGCATTCGACACCTTTACAGTATGTCGAAGATCTCATTTCGGAGAACCCCATGTTAAAGAAAAGTGAGGAAGCACGCCAGCGTTGGGGCGGAGCTCATGACAGCATTGACCAATGGTTAACTGAACGACAAGACCTTCTCGTTAACTATTTTAAGCTAGCCGCCCTTCCTCCCTATGAAGGTGTACGCAACGGCTTACCTGATGTCACTGACATTCGTGATTTCTGTGGTCAATTAGTCGACTACGTGTCGAGTGGTCATTTTGAAATTTATGAGCAATTAATGACACAAGCGCGCGAAAACAAACAGCCGCTTGAAGCCTTGCTTGAGCAAGTATTTCCACTTATCAGTGATACGACAGAAATTGCCTTAGATTTTAATGATAACTATGGTGAAATTGACTCTAACAATCATCTTAACCAGTTTGACCGTGATCTATCAGCACTCGGTGAAGCGATTGAGTTACGTATGGAATTTGAGGATCAATTACTACATCATTTAGAGAAACACGACGCATTGTAGTCTTTATCGGATTCCAAATAAAATAACGGCCGCAATTGCGGCCGTTTTAGTTAGTAAGTGTCTACTTACTGCTGAGCTTCGCTGCTTTCAGACTCAGGCTTATCTTTAACGTCCAATAATTCAACGGTAAAGATCAATGTTGAGTTCGGCGGAATTTGACCACCCACTTCGCGATCACCGTAAGCTAGCTCTGCTGGAATAACAAAGCGGTATTTTGCACCCTCGTTCATCAACTGCAGGCCTTCAGTCCAGCCTGGGATCACACGATTAAGTGGAAAGACTGTCGGTTCTCCACGCTCATACGAGCTATCAAATACTTCGCCATTGACTAAAGTGCCTTCATAGTGGACTTCTACAATGTCGTCTTCACTAGGGCTATCACCTTCACCCGCTTCAATCACTTCGTATTGAAGACCCGATTCGGTTACCTTAACGCCATCTTTTTTAGCATTTTCTTCTTGGAACGCTTTGCCTTCTTTCGCAGCTTTGCTACCTAATACATTCTTGCGTTGTTCCATCACTTTAGAACGTAAGTCATTTAACAGTTTGTCGGCTTCTTCGTCAGATAATTTGTTTTCACCCTTCACCGCATCAACAAAGCCAGCGATAACGAGTTGGCGGTCGAGCATGACTTCAGCTTTTTCTTGGTCATCCAGGTTACGAGCGACAAAACTACCCACTGACGAACCCAGCGCATAGGCTTGCTTTTCTTGTTCTGATTCGAGTTTTTTCTGGCTGACAGGATACGGTTCTTGCTGCGAACATGCAGTAATAGCCAGCGCAATAGCCGATAGCGCTAGTGGTTTCATCATTCGGTTCATCTTTTTCTCCAATTAACATCCCGTAAAGTAATTGACTATGCCATAATCAAATTGTTCGGTCAGCCCCATACTACACAACACCATAAGGCTTGCCCATGAATATTAAGCAAAACGTCATATTCAGTCTTGTTCTCTTTAGCTGCGCCTTGTTGTTTGGTTGCGCCCCTGCGCCTGAGCAGATCCACAAAAAAGCACATGCTGAAGCAGGTACTTATGTCGCCGATATTGCTAATGACGGCTCTTTCAGTGTCGTGGCGACTGACAGCAACGGCGTCTTATTATGGCCACGCTACGCGAATGATGCCAAATACCAGTGGCGGCAAGATGATGCTGATGTGTCACAAATAATTGCCGTGGATATTGGTGCTGATGGTCGCACCGTTGCGACGGCGAGCCGCAAAGCCTTTAGCCTTTGGGATGCGAACAGTGGAGAGAACTTAGGTTATTGGCAATCGAGTGGGGCTAATATTGCTAATATTGCCGTATCAAATAACGGTTCTACTATCGTGCTAGGGCTAAACAACGGTACTCAAATTGCGTTCAACCCTGAAACAGGGAGACGCCTTGAATTTTACGGACATCAAAATGCGATAACCGATTTAGTCATCGCCCCTAATGGCCGGTATGCCCTGAGCGGCAGCACCGATCAAACCGCAATTTTATGGTCAACTGAGTCGGGCCAACCCATCCATCAATGGCAGCATGAAACTCGCCTGACAAAAGTGGCTTTAGACGCTTCGGGTCGCTACGCATTAACCGCAGGCAGCTTAGATAAGGCCTATATTTGGAATGTAAACACCGGTAAGCAAGTTACACAACTTGATATCATTGAGCGTGTTAGAATATTTAGTAGTGCGCGGTTCAGCGAATCAGGTGAGTTTTTAATCACAGGTTCACCGTCGCGTCAAATTACGCTCTGGCGCACCCAAACAGGTGAAGAGCTTCGAGCTTGGAATGTGGAATTACGCGATAGCCATCGCCCTAATAATGCCGTGGTATTGTCCGTCTGGCTTGATGAAAATACGGGTGCCGTGATGAGTGAGAGCTCGGCAGGTTATGGCGAATGGTGGCAACTGGAATCGAATTGGCAGCAGTAATATGACGGAAGTAGAACAGTTACAAAGCAGAATTGATAATTTGGAATCCCAACTGGCATTTCAAGAGGATGTCATCGACGCGTTAAACCAACGCGTTACTGAGCATAATAAAGAACTCTCTGAAGTGGCACGACGAATGAAATACTTAGGTGAACGATTACGCCAAGTCCAAGACAGCCAATCATCACCGGATGCCGATCCGAGCGCTGAACCTCCACCGCCGCATTATTGATCGGAACGCGGTTATCCGCTATAACAGATGTTCACTCATTGTTAATAGGTTTTTATGTCTTCGAAGCATCCTATCATTGCGGTAACGGGTTCATCAGGTTCGGGAACTACCACGACAGGTCAAGCACTACGTCATATATTTCGGTCCCTCGACGTATCAGCCGCGTTTGTCGAAGGTGATAGCTTTCACCGTTATTCAAGACCGGAAATGGATGTGGCTATCCGGAAGGCGCAAGAGCAAGGGCGTCATATTAGTTACTTTGGTCCTGAAGCAAATGACTTTGAACGGCTTGAGTCGCTGTTCGAAGAATATGGTCGCACAGGTAATGGGCAAATCCGACGTTACTTACACACCTTTGATGACGCGGTACCCTACAATCAAATGCCCGGTACGTTTACGCCTTGGGAAGACATGCCAGAAAATACCGATGCTTTGTTTTACGAGGGTTTACATGGCGGTGTTTGCGGCGAAGGCTATGATGTCAGTAAGCATGTTGATCTGTTGATCGGGATGGTGCCCATCGTGAACCTAGAATGGATTCAAAAGCTGGTGCGCGACACGCAAGAGCGCGGTCATTCACGTGAAGCTGTGACGACCAGCATTATCCGTAGTATGGAAGACTATATCTATCATATTGTGCCGCAGTTCTCGCGCACACACATCAACTTTCAGCGCGTTCCAACGGTTGACACTTCGAATCCATTTAGCGCCAAAGAGATACCCTCTCATGACGAAAGCTTTGTTGTGATTCGCTTTCGCGGTATGAAGAATGTCGATTTCCCGTATTATCTACAGATGATCGATGGTTCGTTTATGTCACGCACCAACACTTTGGTAGTACCGGGCGGCAAACAGGCGCTGGCAATGGAGTTAATATTAACCCCGTTAATCGAACAAATAATCGAGCGCAAAACGCAGTTGCGTACCCAAGTGGACTGGCTCGACAATTAATTCATTACTCTTCGACAAGCCAAAAAGAACGCGAATGGGCTGATTCATCTTGCGCCAAAATGCGTTGCAGGTAATTCATCACGTCCGGTAGCTGCTGCTGCACACCAAACGGCGGATTCACCCATACATAACCACAGCCATAAAGCCCGGTGGTTGGATTAGGCTGCTTCACCATGAGTTCAATCGCTAACGTTTTCGGCAAACCGTCTAACTCTGCTAACTGACGATAAAAATCACCGACCTTTTCATCGTCTTTTAACGGAAACCAAATTGCAAAGCTACCAGCCGCCCACCGTTTAACCCCATGTTTAACTGCAGCAACAATATCGTCGAACTCATGAGCCGACTCAAACGGAGGGTCAATGAGCACCAGTCCGCGTTTCTCGTTTGGGGGCAGTTTGGCTTTTAATGCTTCATAACCATCAAAGGGCGCCAAGACCTCTAAGTGGCTTGTTCGTTGGCCTTTCAAGTTGGCCTTTAGCGCCTCAGCATCCTCGGTGTGTAGCTCACTAACAATATGTCTATCGGTAGCTCTCAATAGTTGCTGTACCACCCAAGGCGAACCTGGATATGCCTTCAACTCGCCTTGCTCATTTAAACCTTTAACGATATTCAAGTAAGGTTTAATAAGTGCCGGTGCATCAGCATCATTCCACAGCCGACCAATACCTTCTGGATACTCATTCGTTTTACCGGCTTGCTCAGAAGTCAGATCGTATAGCCCAATTCCACCGTGGGTATCGAGCACACAAATAGGCTTATCTTTCTGCTTGTAGTAGTCAATCGCCATGACCAACAGAAGATGTTTAAATACGTCGGCAAAGTTACCGGCGTGGTAAATATGTCGATAGTTCACGCTTCGATAATCTTATAGCTATGGCTCATTTCAACACTGGCTTCGAGCATTTTGGCTACCGAACAATATTTGTCAGCTGATAGTTTTACCGCTCGTTCTACATGCGATTCGGCGACACTTTGACCCGTTACCACGAATTCCAGGTGCACCTTCTTAAATACTTTCGGGGTATCACTCACTCGTTCACCGGTCACACGACATTCACAGTGCATGACCTTTTGTCGTGCCTTTTGCAGAATGCTTACCACATCTACCGAAGCACAACTCCCGGCAGCCATTAGAATAGCTTCCATGGGGCTTGCAGCCGTTTTGGCATGACCATCTAAGACCATTTGATGACCACTACCGGACTCTGCTACAAAAGTCAGGTCATCCAGCCACTTAACCGTCGCATTCAAGGTATTCTCAGACATAAATAAAATTAGCCTTTGGTATTCAGACGCTGATCAAAAAGGTTTTTTACCAAACCTACAAATTCGATAATAAACGTCTCTTGTTGTTCGGTGGGATGATTGTCGAGTACAGACGAAAGGATTTCTTCTAAATCATACATAATCGCGTCGGCTTCTCGCACAATATCAAGTCGGGTGTCTTGATCGATATCGTTCTGTTCAAACAACGCCATCATGTGCTGTGAGAGTTTCTCCTCAAGCACATCACGCAGGGTGTAATTTGCACTGCCTGCTGGCAACTTCCGCTGTTCAAACAACGGAAGCTGCTCAGTCAAGTAGTGAATAAGTTCGACGTAACCGTCTGTCTCAGTAATCATTGAGATAACTTATTAAAATTTTAGCCCCGGCGCTAGTGTTTCGGGCAAACTTTGTGTATCGGCTTCGACAGATGCCACAGGGTAAGAGCAGTAATCTGCCGCATAATAAGCACTTGCACGATGATTACCGCTAGCACCGATGCCACCAAACGGAGCTGCGCTGCTTGCACCTGTAATCGGTTTGTTCCAATTAACAATGCCAGCGCGAATGTGCTTAAAGAAATGACGATAAGTCGCTTCATCGTCACACAGAATACCCGCGGACAACCCATAGCGAGTATCGTTTGCTTTAGCAATCGCATCGTCTAAGTCGTTAAAGCGGTAAACTTTAAGCATTGGACCAAAATATTCTTCATCAGGCGCATTTTCAACGCCGGACATATCAATAATACCAGGCGTAACAAAGCCTAAATTACTGTCTTTCTGCTTGAGCTTAACGAGTGGTTTACCACCCAGTTGAACAAGTTCGTTTTGTGCATCAACCATTTGACTCGCTGCTTTTGCAGAGATCATAGCGCCCATGAACGGCTGAGGGTCAGCATCATAGTCATCGACCAGGATATTTTCGGTCACTTCCACCAGACGATCGAGTACTTTACCGCCCATTTCGGTGTTTTCAATAAACAGTTTACGCGCACAAGTACAACGTTGACCTGAAGTGATAAACGCTGACTGGACGATGTTATGTACAGCGGCATCGACATCAGTAATATTGGTCACGATTAACGGGTTATTACCGCCCATCTCCAACGCCAAGATTTTATCAGGACGTCCACCAAACTGTTTATGCAACAAGTGTCCGGTATTCGAAGAACCCGTAAAGTATAAGCCATCGATCTGAGGATGGACTGACAGCGCTTTACCGGTCTCAACTTCACCCTGAACCAAGTTGAGCACACCCGCCGGAAGCCCGGCTTCCTGCCACAACTCAACCGTCACCTGAGCCACATGAGGCGTCAGTTCAGACGGCTTAAACACCACCGTGTTGCCAGCGATCAAAGCAGGGACAATGTGACCGTTCGGTAAGTGCCCTGGGAAGTTATAAGGACCATAAACAGCGACTACGCCATGAGGCTTGTGACGAATAAACGCCTTCGCGCCTGGCATCTCGTTTTCTACTGTCCCTGTGCGCTCTTGATATGCACGCTCAGAGATACCGACTTTACCGATCATCGCACCCACTTCAGTGCGTGTTTCCCAAACCGGCTTACCCGTTTCAGCGGCCATCACGCGTGCTAAACGTTCTTTGTTTTGCTCAAGTAATTCCGAAAACTTTTTACAAATAGCTAAGCGATCTTCAAATGAAGTGTGCGACCACTCAGGAAATGCCGCGCGAGCAGCCATAACCGCCGCATCAACTTGTTGCTCAGATGCACTTTCACCGCTCCAAACAACTTCATTACGTGCAGGATCAATCGACTTAAAGGTTTTACCTTCGCCCGCGAGCCATTGATCGTTAATAAACTGTACATTAGAACTCATCATTGTTCTCCTGTTACAGAGCCACGATACGCACCGTATCGCCCTCAGAAAGATTCAATTTATCCGCTTGCTCAGCGCTCAATTGCACTTTTTCAGAGCCGTCAACGTGACGAACCTGAGCTGCTCTAAATGATTCAATTTGTGTGTTGCATATAATATGAGGCGTTGCACTCTCAGCATCTACTGGCGTGTCGACCAGCACCACCTCTTTTAACACACTATTACGTACACTACGTAAGTTCTGGACTTCTGCCTCAACCGTCGGTCCTGCGTCGAAAATATCGACAAAGCCACGGAACCTAAAACCTTCAGACTCGAGTAGTTTTAACGCCGGTCGCGTATTATCGTGCACTTTGCCGATCACTTCTCTTGCCTTCTCCGGCAACAGTGATGTGTAAATCGGGTAGCGCGGCATGAG
Source organism: Idiomarinaceae bacterium (assembly GCA_002685255.1). Taxonomy (GTDB): domain Bacteria; phylum Pseudomonadota; class Gammaproteobacteria; order Enterobacterales; family Alteromonadaceae; genus Idiomarina. The sequence goes on along the minus strand of NYWU01000010.1, from coordinate 238,270 downwards.
TTCAGCAATAAAGGTTTTATCGCCAATACCACTCAAGTAATCTGCTTTGGGGAAGTCCATCGAGAAAAAGTGTTGTTCCAACCAATCCCAGAAAGGTGATGCACCATCGTCGTCACAAACGCCACGCATTTCAGCAATCACCCAGTCGCTAAAGCGTTGTTTGAATTGCGCTAAAAACAGCATCCGAAAACGTGAAAGCGTGCGGCCATTTAAGTTGTGACGATAGGGTTCACGTAAAAACAACGTGCATAGCTCTGAAACACCTGTGTAGTCATTACATAATGACAATGTCTCGAGCGTGTTATGGATGTTTAGCTTCTCAGAATGGTGCACGACCTTACCTAAGCGGTAATGCCAAAACGCTTCGGTCAACCCAACGGCTGCCTCAATACCACTGACACCGGCAATTTCGCCCGTTTCGGTATCTTCCATGACGAACAGATAACTCTCATCGCCTGGGGTCGCTACATCTTGCTTGGCAAAAGCTGCTTGCGCTCGAGCGATTCTTCGCTCGAGCAAACCTTGATCAATTGGCAACGATGTAAACCCATGTCCAGACTCTACCGCACAACTATATAGCGCTTCGTAATCTGCTGCCTCTATCGGTCGAATAACCAACATACAGGGTCCTCAATTAACCAACGACTTGAGCAACGGCGTGCTCAAAACGTTTGAGACCTTCCTTGATATCCTCTTCTGGGATAATAAGCGAAGGTGTGAATCGAATAACGCTAGCGCCAGCAACCAAAACCATAACACCGTGTTCTTGACCCGCGAGTAAGAAGTCGCGCGCGCGACCTTCAAATTGCTCAGTAAGCTCGGCACCAATCAGACAACCCATGCCACGCACCTCTTTAAACACGTTATATTTGTCGTTAATTGCAGCAAGATGCTCTTTAATCATTGCTTCGCGCTGCTTAACGCCTTCGAGCACGGTCTCTGTGTTTACGACTTCCAGTACCGCTTCTGATACGGCACATGCCAACGGGTTACCGCCATAAGTACTGCCGTGCGTGCCTGGTTTTAAATGCTCTGCAATTGCAGCAGTGGTCAACATTGCACCAATTGGGAAACCACCACCCAATGACTTAGCAGAGGTTAGAATGTCTGGCGTCACGCCAAGCTGCTCATACGCGTACAACGTACCGGTACGACCAAAACCAGTCTGCACTTCATCAAAAATCAATAACGCATTGTGTTTGTCACACAATTCACGCACTTGCTTTACAAAGTCCTGCTCTGGTGGGACGACACCACCCTCGCCTTGTAACGGCTCCATCATCACCGCACAGGTCTTGTCATCGATAAGTTTCGCCAATGCATCTGCATCATTGTAGGGTACATGTTCAATCGCACCTGGCTTTGGACCAAAGCCGTCAGAATAAGCAGGCTGACCGCCGACAGTGACAGTAAAGAACGTGCGTCCGTGGAAACCTTTGTTAAAGGCAATAATTTTTTGCTTCTGTTCACCGTGCACGTCAATCGCCCAACGACGCGCCAGTTTTAATGCGGCTTCGTTGGCCTCAGCACCTGAGTTTGCGTAATAAACGCGGTCGGCAAAGGTTGCATCGGTTAACTTCTTAGCTAAGCGAATCGCCGGCTCGTTAGTAAACACGTTACTTAAGTGCCAAAGCTTTTGGCTTTGCTCGTGCAGCGCATTCACCATTGCCGGGTGACAATGACCTAGACAGTTAACGGCAATACCACCAGCAAAATCGATATACTCTTTTCCCGCTTGGTCCCAAACGCGTGAACCTTCACCTTTTACAGGCACCATTTGTGCGGGGTTGTAGTTCGGCACCATCACGTCACTAAACATCTCACGTGTTACGGCCATTTTTGCTGAATTATCTGTCATTGCTCACTTCCTTATCGCTTACAGCGAATTAGTTAACTTAACAATCACGAAGGATTTTAAAGGCTATATTATGCCAAAAATTGAGCAATTTGTCTGCGTAAATACTGAGTTAGTCGGGTGAAAGGCTTTATATGCAGTAGTTTTGCAAAGAATGCGAATAACTATCCATGCATTGGGCATTAAAGTAGAATGATTACGCACAATTTTTTTTACATCGGCTCTAATGTAACTTTTTTTTATAACATTTGACATTTTTAGTGTTCGCTCTTAAAAATGTTCTTAACAATAAAAATAAACAACTACGACGAAGCCATGAGTGAACAAGAACTTACATTAGAAACAAGCTCGCGGTTCCAATTACGCCATCTAACGGTTGGACACACATTCGAGATTGAATTCGAGTCAGCCTCGCGTCCGCGGATAAAGTTGCCATTGGTTGGCTGTGAACATGGTCGCTACCTTATCGTTCGCTCACCGAACCCCAAAACCCACGGTAGTTACGCAGATGTCATGTACGACGGCTGTCCAATTATTGTTCGCACAGTAGTAGAGGGCGATAAAGGCGAGATCATTGCTTTTAAATCAAATATCTTGGCGATTATTAATTACCCCGTGCGACTTATGTTTTTGGCGTATCCAGAAAGCATAGAAAACCGCAATTTGCGCGCTACACAACGCTTCCCAACCCGTGTGCCTATCACGTTATCATCACAACATCATGACCAGCTAGCAGCTAATGGTGTGATGGTCGATGTATCAATGTCGGGTTGTCGCCTGTTATTTAATGTCAGTGATAAGCAAACCGCACTTAAAGAACAAGCCATCAATTTGCACTTACACTATTCACAGGGTAATAGCGAACCTATTTTGCGGGGCGATGTGAAAAACCAACGTAAAACGGGACAAGAATTAGCCGTCGGTGTTGCATTCACCGACGACGAAGCATTCGTAAAACAGCAATTAAAACGGTACCTAATGATCGATCTTGATTTAGCTGTTTAGCGCTATTACTCGGGTACGTTGAACTTAGGGCGTTTTAAGTTCAATGTGTTTAGCTCGGCAACGAGACCCGCATCGACATCGTAACGCTTGAGTAAATGAGAACCTTCCTCAACCGTCGCCAACTCGACTTCTCTCAACATACGGAACTCACAAAATGCATTGGCTTGCGCCAATATTTTTGCATACTCAGAGTCAAACTCCGCTTTACTGCTGGCTTGGTGAAAGTTCTGCAAATGCTGACTGATCGGCACTCGTTGTAACCCCCACCCCTCCGACACGATATAGCTCACACGTTTATCCTGCTCTAGCATTAAGTTTCGCAAGAAGCGCTCATCGGGGGTAATATTCACCAATGCACTATGGCGGTCAGGGCTGCTATCGTTAATCGATTCCATCGCCATTTCACGCTGCACATCATCAAAGACGCGTAAATACAGCTTCGTTAAGGCAACTTTGCCGAGCTCATGAAACATACCAAGCGTGTACGCAAGCACGGGATCTTTTAATTTTCGAGTCTCTGCAATGGCTTGAGCAATAATTGCGGTACCTAAGCAATGTTCCCAGACTTTTCTTCGAAACAAAGTAAACGGCTGAGTCGAAGGCGGGAGCCAATGTTGCATGATATAAGCTGGGGTGAGTAAGCGAAGGTTTTCGCTTCCCATGAAACTCATCGCCGTGCGCAAGTTTTCGAGTTTAACTTTGTTACCCTTACGACGCTGGTCAATAAATGGCGGTTGATTAACGGTTTTCAATACCCCGTTATGGAACCAATCCATGCCTTGTACAGTATCCTCGATACGCCGCATAGAGGCGGCCTTGGTACTCAGAATATCGAGGAGATCAGGTAACCTATCCGGCAAAGGGATGAGCTTTTCACGTACGAAATCGCGATCATCCAATTGTTCTAAGATACGTCGATAAATGTTTTCATGGAGTTCGTCAGAGATACGATCTTGATAGCGCTGACGCGCTCTAGCAAGGCGTTCACGTTCATCATAATTAATTTGCTCGACCTGAAGTAACCGACGCTTTTGTTCTTGAACTTCGTTGTCAACGCCGTCGGCTTTATCTCTGCTTTTGCGCGCAAACGGAAAGCTAATTAGATAATTGATAAAGCGCTTCTCAAGACGAAATGCGGGGTCTTTGCTTCCACCTTCGGTCGATACAGCAAAAAAATCAAACATTTAGCGGTATACCCTTGTTTATAAGATGCGTAATTTGAACAGACACTTAGTAATTAGTAAATATATCATGTTACGGATTAAGGGTAGTTAAAAAGTTGTCTATCAGGGCGTGGCCAGATTGGGTTAGCACTGACTCAGGATGAAACTGAACGCCAAAAATGGGAAGCTCTTTGTGGCGCATGCCCATCACTTCGGTACCAAATTCCTCAGACTCTACCCAAGCATCAACAATGAACGACTCTGGAAGCGTTTCTTGAGCGACAATCAGTGAATGGTAGCGCGTTACTTCAATGGGCGAGGAGAGTCCGTGATAAAGCCCCTTTCCGTCATGACAGACTTTAGACACTTTACCGTGCATGACCCGCGGAGCTCTCACTACCTGAGCGCCCCAAACTTGCGCAATCGCTTGATGCCCAAGGCACACCCCCAATATCGGCATGTGCTCCGCACACGCCTCGATTGCAGCCAGTGACACGCCCGACTCGTTAGGGCTACACGGTCCCGGCGATATAACTAAAGCGCGCGGCTGACGTGCTAGAAGATCGGTTATTGAGATAGCATCGTTACGCACCACCCAAACAGCTTCTCCAAGCTCTTCAAAATAGCGCGCTAAGTTATGGGTAAACGAGTCATAGTTATCGATTAACGCGATCACGCGCTATCACCTCACTGACCTGGGTACTGAACAAAGCCAACGGCTTTATATACATCAGCTAACGTTTGATGGGCGGCTTCACGTGCTTTATCGGCACCTTTTTTCATCACCTGGTTCAAGAACTCACGATCATTACGCATTTCGTGGTAACGCTGTTGAATAGGCTCTAACATCGCTACCACCGATTCAGCGACGTCTTTTTTAAGGTGACCATACATTTTATCTTCATACTCGGGAACAAGCTCATCGATACTGCGCCCTGTGGCAGCCGACATAATACTCAGCAAATTCGACACGCCTGGCTTTTCTTGCTGATCGAAGTAAATACGTGCTTGTTCATCCGAGTCAGTGACCGCCTTTTTAATCTTTTTGAGGATTTTCTTCGGCTCTTCCAACAGCCCCACGTAATTATTAGGGTTGTCATCTGACTTCGACATTTTTTTCGTCGGATCCTGCAATGACATAACACGCGCGCCGACTTTAGGGATCATGGGTTCTGGAATTTTGAAAACATCGCCGTACAAATTATTGAAACGTTCCGCGACATTACGCGCCAGCTCTAAATGCTGCTTTTGGTCATCGCCAACGGGCACTTCATTGGCTTGATAAAGCAAGATATCAGCAGCCATCAATGCCGGATATGTGAAAAGACCCGCGTTGATGTTATTGGCATGACGTTGAGACTTATCTTTAAACTGCGTCATACGATTCAGTTCACCCATTTGCGTGTAGCAATTCAAGATCCACGCCAATTGTGCGTGCTCAGGAACGTGCGACTGAATGAATACGGTGCTTTGTTCAGGATCAAGGCCACAGGCTAAATACAATGCCAAACCATCGAGGGTCGCCTCTTGCAATTTTTCAGGCTCTTGCCGCACAGTGATAGCGTGCAAATCAACCAGCATAAACTTACAGTCGTGAGTCGCTTGCATATTGACCCACTGACGCAATGCGCCAATATAATTACCAATTGATAATTGACCTGAAGGCTGACAGCCGCTTAATACGATAGGTTTAGACATCTTTATTCGCTTCCTAACTAAGTAATTTGATTCGCTTTAATATTTTGCTTCATGGTGCGAATGACCTCAGCATAGTCATCGGCATTAAAAATAGCGGAGCCGGCCACAAACATATCAGCTCCCGCTTTAGCAATTTCACCAATGTTGTCGCAATTCACACCGCCATCCACCTCAAGACGAATATCACGACCGCTCGCGTCGATGCGTTCGCGCACTTGACGTAACTTATCTAAGGTACTCGGAATGAACTTCTGCCCACCAAAGCCAGGATTCACCGACATTAATAAAATGAGATCCACTTTATCCATCACATAATCAAGATAGTGCAAAGGCGTTGCAGGATTAAATACCAGCCCAGCCTGACAACCATGCTCCTTGATTGTTTGAATAGTGCGATCGACATGCTCCGACGCTTCAGGATGAAACGAAATAATCGACGCCCCAGCTGCTGCAAAATCGGGAACGATGCGATCCACTGGCTTTACCATCAAGTGCACGTCGATCGGCGCTGTGACACCGTAGTCACGTAGTGCCTTACAAACCATCGGACCAATCGTCAAATTCGGTACATAATGGTTATCCATCACATCAAAATGAATAACATCTGCGCCGGCAGCTAAAACATTATTCACTTCCTCGCCAAGACGAGCGAAATCGGCGGATAGAATAGAGGGTGCAATCAACGGCTGCATGGGTCGTCTCCGTTTCAAAAAGTGCGCGCATTATAGCACCGAAAAGATGACAAAAAAATTCGTAATCTCGACTAGCATTTTTAGCAATTCGCTGATAAATTAATCAGAATTGTTAATGATAAAGGTAAAGACCATGAAAACATCCGCTAAATATGCAGCCGCTGCTGCCGGCGTGATACTCACGGCATCAGCTGCACTCGCACTGAGCCAAGGTCCTGCTTTTGTCAGCAAGCAAGCCGCAAATTCAACGCAACGATGTGAAGTGTTACTTGATGCTTCCGAGTTAAAGCAGTCGAGCGACCAATGCCAAGCGCCCAGTGCTCAAGTCACATGGACGAATTGGTTTAAGGGCGAAAGCCGTTCAACTCAGTTCCATTTCTTCGATTTGATCGAGTTGCTGTTTAGTTCTTCGGATGAACGTACCTCGCAGCAAAGTTCAGGTTATAACGGCCAAACATCGCTCTAATCGATAGACGATGCCTGTTCTATTAATGAGCCCGTTATTGGTGAGCCAATCTTCAATCTTGCAAACACTGCTGAGTGTCATTGCTGCATTTTTTGGTGTTCAAACTGATAAAAACCGCCAGCGAGACTTTAACAAAAAGAGTCCTATCCCTTTTATTGTTGTCGGTATTATTCTGGCGGCCGTGATGGTTGTCGTAATAATGCTAATAGTCAAGTGGGTGTTAGCCACCCACGCTTAGTGCTAGCTTAGCTTGCAATGCCACTGTGACGCAGCAATGCGTTTATCTCAGGTTCACGCTCGCGAAACTCTTTGAACAATTCGGCAGCCGGTTGACTTCCACCTCGCTCGAGAATCGCGTGCAAAAACGCGCGACCGGTAGTTTGATTGAAAATGCCTTCTTCTTCGAATTTCGCAAATGCATCAGCCGAGAGTACTTCAGCCCATTTATAACTGTAATACCCCGCGGCATAACCGCCTGCAAAAATATGCCCAAAACTATGCTGGAAACGATTGTATTCAGGGGGCATGCGCACAGCCACCTGTTCACGAACTTGGTTTAGTACACCCGCAATGTCTGCTCCTTTGTCAGCATCAAACTCACTATGTAATTTCATATCGAACAAAGAGAATTCGAGCTGCCTAACCATTTGCATCGCCGACTGAAAATTACGTGCTGCCAACATATTGTCTAACAATGTCTGCGGCAGTGGTTCGCCTGTTTCATAGTGCCCGGAAATATCTGCCAATGCTTCAGGTTCCCAACACCAATTTTCCAAAAACTGACTGGGTAACTCGACAGCATCCCATTCTACCCCGTCAATCCCCGAGACCCCGGCAGTATCGACTTGCGTCAACATATGGTGCAACCCATGACCAAATTCATGGAATAGCGTTAGTACCTCATCGTGGGTAAATAATGCAGGTTTGTCGCCGACGGGCTTACTAAAGTTGCAAGTCAAAAATGCCACTGGGTGCTGAAGTAAGCCGTCGCTGGTACGGCTGCGGCCGACAAAATCTGCCATCCATGCACCACCTCGCTTACCCGCACGCGCATATAAATCCATATAAAAGTAACCGCGGACCTCGTCCTCAGCATCCTTAATTTCGTAAAAACGAACCGTTGGGTGATAAGTCTCTACGTCGGTTCGTTCACTAATGCGAATACCAAACAGACGATTCACCACGCTAAACAAGCCTGCTACCACCTTGTGTTCAGGAAAGTAGGGTTTCAGTTGTTCATCGGATACAGCATATTCAGATTGCTTCAATTGCTCGCTGTAATAGGGTACATCCCAAGCATCAAGTGACTCCACTGACTGCGCTTTAGCAAAGTCCTCAATAGCTTGATAATCGGCTTTCGCTTGCTCTGTAGAACGTTCAGCTAAGTCATTCAAAAATGACAATACTTGACTCGGTGACTCTGCCATTTTGGTCGCTAACGACATCTGCGCATAATCATCAAACCCAAGTAAGTTGGCCAGCTCGTGACGCAGCGCCAAGGTTTCATTCATGACTTCGGAATTATCGTACTCGCCTGCGTTTGGACCGACATCCGAGGCACGGGTCACAAACGCTTGGTACATCGCTTTACGAAAATCTGTATCGTCGGCATATAACATGACTGGCAGATAACTCGGAATATCGAGAGTAAACAACCAGCCTTCTTTTTCTGCGTCCTGCGCCGCCTCTTTTGCTGCCTCAATCGCGCTGTCAGGTAGACCTTTTAACTGCGCTTCGTCGGTTACTTGATAGTGCCAGGCATGCGTCGCGTCTAATAGGTTGTTGCTGAACGTAGATGAGAGTTCCGACAGCCGACTGGTAATTTCAGCATAGCGCTTTTTCTTGCTGTCAGGTAAGTCAACCCCCGACAGTTTAAAGTCACGCAACGTGTCATTGATAAGCTTTTGTTGAGCAATAGAGAGCGATGCAAACTCTTGGCTTTCCGAGAGCGCTTGATAGGCCGCAAACAACCCTTGATGTTGCCCTACATAGGTTGCGTACTCGGATAACTTGGCTAAACACGCATCATGCGCTGCCCGTAGCTCTGGCTCACTCATTACTGAGTTTAAGTGTGATACCGGTGCCCATACCTTTTGAATACGCTCATCGGCTTTTTGCAGAGGTTCTACTAAATCTTTCCATGTATATTGATTAGCCGCCAGTACCTCATCAATAGCTCCTTTAGCGTCATTAATGACCTGTTCGACCGCAGGTTCAACATGTTCAGGCTTTATTGCCGAGAACTTTGGTAAAGCGTTATGGCTATCGGCCACTTCAATTAGCGGGTTTGACATCACGACGTATCCCTTAAAAAAGTTTTTGATTTACCTCTTATATTGGGCGGTTTGTCCAATCTTCAACCATAAACACTGATTTTCTTACCTGCTTGAGGTATGCTTTTGAGGTCTAAAAAAACAAGGTGGAAAACACGTATGAATCGCACTTATTCTCGGCTAGGAGCGTTAAAGCCCTTAGCTCGCGGACTTACGCTTGCTAGTTTCGCAACATTATTGACACTATCGGGTTGCTCGACATTAACAACGGGTTCGACCTCTGAAAACACAACTCAAACGGCTCAAAGCACCGAAGGACAGCTCTCTTTACAAGAAATTTTTGCCAGTGATAAATTTCGTGTAAAGCGTCCTGCACCTACACGTTGGTTGGAAGATGGTTCAGGTTACACAACCTTGGAGTCGTCAGAACAAGTTAAAGGCCGCGACATTGTCCGTTACCATCCCGAAACCAATGCGCGCGATATTATGGTATCGGCGCAAGCACTCACACCAGAAGGTTGGGATCACGCGCTTGAAATCGCAGATTACCAGTGGTCTAACGACGGCAATAAAGTATTAATTTTTACTAATACCAAGCGCAGTTGGCGTACGCATACATTAGGCGACTATTGGGTGTTGAATCGTACAACGGGTGAATTGCGTCAATTAGGCGGTGATGCGCCTGAGTCGACGCTTCAGTTTGCGAAGTTTAATCCACAAGGTACTAAAGTCGCTTACGTAATGCAGAACAACATTTACGTACAAGATTTAGGTTCTTTTACCATTCAAGCGTTAACTAATGATGGTAGCGACACCATCGTTAACGGTACCTTTGACTGGGTCAACGAAGAAGAATTCTTCTTGCGTGATGGTTTCCGCTGGAGTCCTGATGGTCAGCATATAGCATATTGGCAGTTGGACACCGAAGGCACACCGACCTTTACGATGATCAATAACACCGACTCGCTTTATCCAACGCTAAAGCAGTTCCCCTATCCTAAAGTGGGTGAAACGAATGCCGCCATGCGTATTGGCGTGATGCCAGCTGACGGTGGCGACACCACTTGGATGCAGCTGCCTGGCGACCCACGCATGCACTACCTCGTGCGCATGAACTGGGCTGGTAATTCAAGCCAACTGTTAATTCAACAACTCACGCGTAAACAAGACGTCAATCGTGTTTACTTGAGCGACATTGACGATGGACGCAGTCAAAAGTTATTAAGTGAAACAACGGACTCTTGGGCTGAATACGTTGATGACGTGAAGTTCCTCGATAATGGTAAGTCATTCACTTGGCTAAGCGAACGCTCGGGTTATCGTCACATCTACCGTGTTGAACGTGATACTGGCAAGATGACCACCATTACTCGCGGCAACTGGGACGTGGTCGAAGTATTGCGTATTAATGAAAACGACGGCTGGGTTTACTTTATTGCATCACCTGAAACCCCACTCGAGCGCTATTTATTCCGTGCCAAACTGGATGGAAGTGGTGTATTGGAGCGATTAACGCCTGCCCAACCTGGTACACACAGTTATAGTGTTTCACAGGATGCAAAATATGCAGAGCACACCTACAGCGACGTCAACCATGTGCCTGTGACTGACATGGTCAGCCTACCCGATCACAAAGTGATTCGTACGGTTGTCGCTAATGATGAAGCGCAACAAGCCGTTGATGCGCTTAACCACAAACCGCTCGAGTTCTTCCGCGTCACTGCACGTGATGGACTGGAGTTAGATGGCTACATCATGCGCCCAACCGACTTTGACCCGAACAAAGAATATCCTATTTTATTCTATGTCTATGGCGAACCATGGGGTCAAACAGTTGCCAATCGTTGGGGTGGTTGGTTATACCTTTGGAACACGATGCTAACCCAACAAGGCTATATCGTAGCTTCAATTGATAACCGCGGAACGAAGTCACCGCGTGGCTTTGACTGGCGCCGTTCGATCTACAAGAACCTAGGTGTTGTGACTGTTCGCGATCAGTACGACGCGCTGCAAGAAATGGCAAAACGTTGGGACTACATCGATACCGATCGTGTAGGTATTTGGGGTCACAGCGGCGGCGGTTCACAAACACTGAACGCTCTTTTCCGTTATCCTGAAGCCTATGACATGGGTATGGCGCTCGCCCCGGTACCAGACTTAACGTTATATGACACCATTTACCAAGAGCGTTACTCAGGTCTGTTGCCAGAATCGGCTGAGCGTTATAAAGAAACTTCAGCCATCACTCACGCCAAAAATCTCGAGGGTGATTTATTACTGATTCATGGTACGGGCGACGATAACGTCCACTTCCAAGGCAGTGAACGCTTAGTCAACGAATTGATTAAATACAATAAGCAGTTTGAATTCTTCGCTTATCCCAATCGTTCACACGGCCTTTATGAAGGCGAAGGCACCACGCTCCACCTTCGAACTATGATGACTGAGTTCCTGAAGGAGAACCTGCCTGCAGGCGCTCGCTAACTGATCTTCCGATTAAGTTAATCGGTATTAACCACTTAAAAGCCCCGTATCTTCGTTGCATGATACGGGGTTTTTACTCATCATATGCGCATCTTTGATTTGAGGAGTCGATTTTCATGAGCAGACATTATGACTATTTAGCTATCGGTGCGGGCAGTGGCGGTATCGCCTCAGCCAACCGCGCGGCCATTCGCGGCGCAAAAGCCGCTGTTATAGAAGCCAATGCAGTGGGTGGCACCTGCGTTAACGTCGGTTGTGTACCGAAAAAAGTCATGTGGTATGGCGCTCATATAGCCGAAGCAGTCAAGTATTCTTCCGCCTATGGCTTCGACCTTGATCAGAAAGGTTTTGATTGGGGCACCATGGTAAAAAACCGTGAAGCTTACATTGAACGTATTCACGGCGGCTACCATCGTGGTTTCCAAGGTAATGGCGTTGAATTTATCGAAGGTTTTGCCAAATTCGTCGACCATCGCACCGTCGAAGTTAACGGTGAGAAAATTACCGCTGACCACATTACCATCGCTACTGGCGGTCGACCGATGATACCTGACGTACCGGGTGCCGAACACGGTATCGATTCAGATGGTTTTTTTGCTTTAACAGAGCAACCTAAAAAGGCCGCGGTGGTAGGTGCAGGCTATATTGCCGTTGAGATTGCAGGCGTTTTTCACGCGCTAGGCACCGACACGCACTTACTCGTGCGTCGCGATCGTCCACTGCGCTCGTTCGACCGTTACATCACCGATGGTCTTTTAGAGCGTATGGAGCAAGACGGGCCTACCTTGCATACAGAAACCGTGGTTAAAGAGGTAGTTAAAGAGCAAAACGGTACGCTCACCTTGCACTTTGAAAACGGCGAAACAATGAAGGATGTCGACTGCCTCGTGTGGGCAATTGGTCGTGTCCCAGCAACCGATAAGATAAACCTTGAAGCGACCGGTGTTGAACTTGACGCGCAGGGCTTTATTAAAGTCGACAAGTTTCAAAACACCAGTGTACAAGGCATTTATGCTGTAGGCGACAATACTGGTGCTACTGCACTTACACCCGTCGCCATTAAAGCGGGTCGCCAGCTGGCTGAACGTTTGTTTAATGATATGCCGAATGCTCACATGGATTATGAGAATATTCCAACCGTGGTATTCAGCCACCCAACTATCGGTACCGTAGGCTTAAGTGAAGAAGATGCTATCGTGAAATACGGTAAGAGCAATATCAAAGTGTATACCTCTTCTTTTGCTGCGATGTACAACGCCGTCACGCCACACCGCGCACTCAGCTACTTCAAAATTGTGTGCTACGGAAAAGAAGAGCGCGTCGTCGGTATTCACGGTATTGGTGAAGGCATGGACGAAATTTTACAAGGCTTCGCGACCGCGATGAAGATGGGCGCAACTAAAGCCGATCTTGACTCAACCGTGGCGCTGCATCCGACCAGCGCGGAAGAGTTCGTTACCCTGAAATAGGGAACTTCAAACTGATTTCAAAACAAGCTTTTAAAGGCATTATGAAAGCAGCCGACAACGGAAACGCTTCGGTTGGACGTTGCTTTCAAATTGCTCAAAAAACCAATCAGCGGATTTAAGGTGTCGATTTAGGGGCCTAATCCAGGATTGGTAGGCAAAAAGCCGGTGCGCAAAGAGCAGTTAATGGATGAGCTTTGCGGTGGCATGAGGATCCGCAATGCTTGGTGAGAGCGGCGTTCGTATCTGGGAAATGCCGAGCGGCAAATTAAAAACGCATGACTTCAACCGGCTGCGGTACGCACTCGTCCCCAACTCCGACGAGCTCAAAAAGCTCACGCCGATAAGCTCACATGATTTAGAGCTATGTCAGTACCTCTTCCTGGCAGCATCACGAGTATCTTAACGGAACTGAAAGAACTCAAAGAAGCATTTGACCAAATTCAACCTTACCTGCCCCAACCTTCTGAAAGCGGAGGGACTTATGTCGGTAAGGAGTCTCCAGGTGCATTCGATGGCGACGGATATACAATAGTTCAAACATGTGAAGTCTGGAGGTTTCCTGACGGACTTGGTGGCTATTACTATTTGAGACTGAATTGCTCAGTGAGCAGCCTTAATTAAGTAATAATAAATAGCTTATGCTGCGATGACGGAAAAGTATTTTATACAACCATCTGTCTCCGCAAGCCTTTAAAAGAACCTTCGCACGAATACTCAATATCTCGATTCGCTTTTTCCAGGAACTCCCAGTTCTACAGAAGCACTGGATAGTATATTCGATATCGCTGTGCCAATCCTTTTCCTGGCAATTACGATTTCTCTTGATTACGCAGTTCTAAATATTTTGAGGAAAAAGAATTGAGTCTCCACTGAGTTATAGACATCTCATGAGCATATATGAAGTAGCAGCATTGGTAAGGCCTTATCATTGAACGCACTTCTCGGTGACTTTCGGACTATAATTTAGCAAAGAACTTTTATAGTCATTATAGGATTGCCATTATAATCGGAAATGTGGAGGTCACACACCTGGCTATCCCGGTCGTCTCCGCCTGTTCCTGGAAGCGGTTTATAACCTCCTCCAGAGCTTGTTCCGGTAGGAGTTTTATTAACTCTGTTTGATCCAAAAATTTCTTTGAACGCAACTTCTACACACGGTGACACCTCCGATTTCCCCACCGCAGGATCGGTTAAATCCTTCCAGTAGTTGTTGCCAATATTAGTCAAGCTCTCGTTTAACGAAACGTCAACATGAGAACCAGACGACGGATCTAGAGTATAAGTGACTCTTGAGGGTCTGCCATTGCCCTCCACCGCTAACCCGTCTGGAAGAGGAAAGTCGAAAATGAGATTTTTCTTTGTCTGTTTATTATCCCAAATCAGAAATACATTAAATCCACGTACTTGTATGCCTAAACCTAGGTCGGTCAACTCGACTTCGTCAAAAGACGCTCCTGGTACATCATCCCACTCAGCAAATTGCTCATTAATGATTTCTCGTAATTTGAACCTAAATTCTGCGCCTAGTGCGGCTTTCACTGCATTATACTCTGAGCTGTCTTCAGCGCATGAAAGCTCGCCTGAGTTGCTTGTTTGAGCATTGATTAATTGTGCACTGGGTGTTTGCTGTGTTCGACCATCAATCCAATCATAGAACTCTTGCGAGGTCTCGAAAGTTTCACTTATGTTATTGGCCATACTTTCTAAATGTGCGATTAGGCTATTGGTGTAATCGACTCCGTCTCGGATCGCATCTTGGACATATTGCGGATGGTTATATGTAGTGATTTGCAACTGCATCAGGGGCGGATACATTCCTTGATTAGAATGACTAATCTTGAATCCCCAAAGCACGCCGCTCGACTCATTCAATACTGCAGCGTAAACCGGCGTACTATAACAAGCTTGGTTACCAGTGGAGATAACTTGGCTACCATCTGTCGGTTCGCACCGCAAAGATGGATAACTCTCAGTTTCTACGAGCCTTTTTGCTTCATTAAAGCTACAGTCTTCGCAAGTATGAGCCTGCACGTTTTTTTCGAGTTGCGTTTGTGCATAACTATTGTTGGCAAAAAAGAGAGCTCCAAGCCCTATTGCGCAGATAAAAAAAGGTAGAATAAAATTTGTTTTTGACATTAAAGACGCGCTCAACTTGCTTAAGTCTGACGAAGTTATAACCTATCAGCTTTTTTAATATTTAAACAATATTTATACATTACTTTTGTCTTTGTGAATTAGGCTAGAACCAATGCATAGGTTTATAGACAGAGTCCTAAGTTCGCCATTAGCTCGCTAGGTACTTGGCATCGGGTACATTAGAAAAAGTTGCAAATATCGATTATATAGCGGACGGCCGATTCACGCTTTTCAATTCTTAATACTCGTTTTCCAATCAGTTCTTGCTAGCCTTTCTTTTCAGCGCCTTCTTCTGTTGTTTGCACAGAAGATTGTGAGGAGTGACTTAGTTTAGACTCGACATACTCGAGCCGCCTATCTAGATCCTTAATTCTCTCAAAATAATACTTGTCTTGAACCCCTACGAATAAAAATAGTACTGCCAATATTGTAAGGTCAGCGCTATTGCCAGCAAAAGACACTATCAAAATAAGAACTATGGCTATTGTCACCATCACCGGATGACGTACTCTCATCGGGAATTTATCAGCCTTGTGCACACTTAATCTCCTTTATTGCACTAATGTTGACTCCACCACTCACTTCGGAAAGCATATCCTTATAGATGATCTTGAAACTCCTCTAAAATAAGTCTAGCTTCAGGTGATAAATATATCGCCTCGTTTTAATCGATTTCTGCGATTTTGAGATCATCGGTTCTGTTGTCATAGCTAGCCATATACTTTTCTTAGGCGTTAAGCGCTATCATTGTTCCATCAGAGACATACCATGGCTTGATTGTTTAAAAGATGTCTGAGCATTTACCGAAAGAGTTCCCTATTCTTTTTGATTGTTATTAAGCTCTATAAATATATTCGTAATAGAAAATCAGCAATATACATATTTTTAACACTATGTTGCTATTAATGTTTTTTTTCAACAGTTTTCTATACACAAATCACGATACACAGATAGACAGCCAGATCTTAGCGAGTCTGAAACAAAACGAGACGGTGTACCCGTTCGAGAGCTTTGCCGTGAACACGGTATAAGCTCAGCTCAATTTTATAGAACTCAAACTTCATTCGTGACGATGCGCTAGTCATTTACTGACAGTCGCTTAGTCTGCAAAGACAAGCGGCTGTCAAATTCTGTTACAAATTGCTTTGTGCCCTTGCATTTCTTTACTGCAAGAAACGACGTATTTCTGTTTATTATAAAGTACACCCTTAACAGGAATATGACGCTTATGAAGAATCTATTTATGCTGTCTGCACTCACTTCAGCCCTTATTTTGGCTGGTTGCAGCAGTTCAGAAACTCAATCTAATAATGCGCAAGTAGCAGCGCAGTCACAACAAGCACTCGCTGAACAAGTCGTAAAGAGTCCGAACGACGAACGCCAATATCGAGTCGTCACACTGCCCAACCAACTCGAAGTTATGCTCATTTCCGATCCAAACACGGAGAAATCGGCAGCGGCTTTGAGTGTTGGTGTGGGCTTGCTCAAAGATCCCATGACCCAGCAAGGTATGGCACATTATCTTGAGCACATGTTGTTTCTTGGAACCGATAAGTATCCCGACACCAATGGTTACAGCGAGTTCATGAGTAATAACGGTGGTAGCCAAAACGCATCAACTTGGCTTGATATCACGAACTACATGTTCAAAGTGAACAATAGTGCGTACGATGAAGCACTTGACCGCTTCTCAGATTTCTTCAAATCACCCAAGCTATACGCAGAATACGCCGACAAGGAAAAAAATGCCGTCAACGCTGAGTGGTCGATGCGCCGTGAGATGGACTTTTTTGGTCAGTTTAAGCTCGCCCGCATGCTTTTAGGTGAACACCCGGCAAACCGCTTTTTAATTGGTAACAACGATTCACTCGGTGATAAAGAGAACAGCAAGCTACACGAAGAACTTGTGAACTTTTATAATCGCTATTATTCAGCGAACATCATGAAAGTCGCAATGATTAGCAACGAATCGCTGGACAAAATGGAATCATTAGCGAAAAAGCATTTCGCCAGCATCGAAAATGATGACATCGAGCCACCAGAAACAACGGATAAAGTTGACTTCGCGAAAGCGGGTAAAAAGCGTATTCACTACGTACCCAATGAAGATGTTAAGCAATTGCGCCTTGAGTTTATTATTGACGATAACCAAGACCAGTTTGCGGTAAAACCCAATCGCTTTGTGACTTATTTATTGGGCTCAGAAATGCCAGGCACACCGACTGAACGCCTCAAGGCAATGGGATTAATTTCTAGCTTAAATGCATCGGCGTCACCGACCGAGTACGGTAATTACGGCGCGTTAACCGTGGATATAAATCTAACTGATGCAGGTATGAAGCATCGCGAAGATATCACTGCCTTAGTCATGCAATATATCAACATGATAAAAGAACAGGGCGTTGATAAAAAATACTTTAAGGAAATTCAAACCAGTCTGGCTAACAGCTTCCGCTTTTTAGAAAAAGGTGACGAGTTTGGTTACGTTGCTTCGCTTGCTTCCGCGATGCAGAATTATCCTGCTCAGTACGTGATCAGCGCACCTTACGAGTATAAAGAATTTGATGCCGAAGCGATTAATAACGTACTTAATCAGTTAACGCCTGAACACCTGCGCGTTTGGTACATTTCTAAAGATGAACCACACGACAAAGAGCTGAGTTTTTATGATGGTAAATACCAAGTCGAGGATATCGCAGCTTCAGAGATTGCCACTTGGTCAGCCGAGCCACAGCTCGCAATTAACTTACCTAAAGTTAATACGTTGCTTCCTGAAAACTTCGATTTAAAGAAAAATGCTGACTTTGACCAGCCGAAAGTCGTTATCGAAGAGCCCGGTATTGAGGTATGGCAGTACCCAAGCCAAGTATTTGCCGACCAACCACGGGGCGTGCTAACCACCATCATCAACAACCCCGATCCGATTACTGACGTTAAGAAATCAGTACTGCTTGCTTTATGGCAAGACCTGTACAACTTGCGTGTCAGTGCCTTATCGACTGAGGCAAGCATTGCGGGTATGAGCTTAAACCTAAACGACAATCGAGGTCTTACCTTTAATATTTCGGGCTTTACCGACAAACAGCCAGAACTCATGCAACGTGCACTAGAGGAGCTCACGTTTGATATCGAACCGCAAGCATTTGCACAAGCTGTTGATCGTTTAGTTCGCGGTATCAAAAACAAAGGACAACAATTCCCGTTATATCAATCCTTTGATGCGTACGGACAAATTATTCGCGAAGGTCAGTTTGCCGATGACAGCCTTATCCAAGCAGCCCAGAACGTAAAACCGGCTGATTTAGCAAGTTACATGGATGAACTACTAGCGAATAACTCAATTAAAATGTTTGCGTTTGGTAACTACGACAAGGCTGATTTACAGCTAGCTGTCAATGAGATTAAGGACGTATTGCCAGCTGACAGACGTATTACTGAGTTCCGCACCGCGCGCTTCTGGAAGCCTCAGTCTGACACATCTTTAGTGTTACGTAAGGATTTGTCTGTTGCTGACGTGGGTATTGTCGATGCACATATTAACGGCACACCGAGCTTTGCTACTCAGGCGGCTGCGACCGTATTGCAAGGCCATTTCCGTACCGAGGCGTTTGATACCTTACGCACCGAAGAGCAACTTGCTTATGCGGTAGGCACCTTTGCACCGCAACTGGACCGCTACACAGGCTTTGGTCTTTATATTCAGACTCCGGTGAAAAACGTTGCCGATATGCAGGCGCGTTTTGAATCCTTTAAACAAGAGTACTGGGAAACATTGCAGAACTTAAAGCCGGAAACGTTTGAACAGTTGAAATCGAGCACCTTAGTCACGCTTAACGAACCGCCGAAGAACCTGTCTGAAGAGTTACAGCCGGTGTTGAGCGATTGGTATTTACATCGTTATGACTTTGATACCAAGCAACAGCTGATTAATGCAGTAGAGCAGGTGACACTGGAAGACGCGAAGCAATTCTACAAAGATACGGTATTAAACGAAGATAGTGCCCGAATCTCTGTACAACTACGCGGTGAGAAGTTCCAAGATGCTAGCTTTGCTGATCTTCCAAATCAGCAAGTGATTGAAGACTTAGCAGAGTTTCATCAGGATATGCCTAAGCAATAAACGATGAAATCAGGAAAAGTAAAAGGCGCCATTAGGCGCCTTTTTTATAACTGCCGAATCAACTCGACAGTGGTTGGGAACAAGGTTCAACTATTTGTCAGCGCGGAGCTTTAGTGCACTCGGAAATCCGGTCGCTGCAACGCTGCTCGTCCGAAACTGCTCACGAACTTGAGATACGACGGTTTGAGCATCATTCGCTAACATCGCTTGGTTACTAAGCATCAGATCATACATCATACGCTGCTGAGTCAGACGTACGCTGCCGCGAATGGTGTCATGGTAACCGGCTTGTCCAGGTGTCACTGTGTAATGCTGCATGACACTTGATGACGCAGGTGCCTGTTCTATATTCATTTCTGCACTTGCCATTACGTTCGCTGATACGACTAAGCCAGCGACTATCGAAATTAAACGTTTCATAATCTTGACTCCTAATCTTGAGGCTTACTTAATGAGTCGTACTCGCGTAAGCAAAGGTTGCATCATCGTAGAATTATTTTTGTTATGAGCTAACTATAGCGAGTTATCTATGTATTTGGGTTTCAAAGTGATGTCTATTTGTAAATGATTGGATCAAATCGCTCAGGTTAGGCTAGCTTTGATGAAATTTTTCGAACACAGCATCCAAACTGGTTATTTTTTCGTCTAATAAGTGATTGCCCTAATCTAGAGGAAATTAACATGGCTAGCAGCAACCACTCACAGTGGGATTCACATCCTGATATTGGACCTCAACCCGCCTGTACCGGAGCAGACTTAGATAATGAGACAGGTTTTTGGGAGCGACGTCGACCTATCGATCCGTTTGTCGAACAGAAAGAGTCTGACAGTGTCGACGATCAACAGGAATAAAAAAAGGGAGTGCATGCACTCCCTTTTTTATTTAAATCAATGGCTGCTTACACAACGCCTTGCTCTATCATGGCGTCAGCGACTTTTTTAAAGCCCGCAATATTGGCCCCCAAAACGAGGTTACTAGGGGAGCCAAATTGTTCAGCAGTACGTTTACAGTCAGAGTAAATGGTTTTCATAATCTCTTGTAATTTACGATCCACTTCATCAAACGACCACTGCTGCATACTCGCATTTTGCGCCATTTCTAGCTGACTGGTTGCCACACCACCCGCGTTCGCTGCTTTGCCCGGCCCATAACCGATTTTTTGCTCGATAAAGAAATCAACAGCGCCCTGCGTCGAAGGCATGTTGGCCCCCTCAACAACCGCTAAACACCCATTTTCTGCTAACGCCTGCGCATCTTGCTCGGTTAGCTCGTTCTGTGTTGCACATGGAAATGCGATATCACCCTCATAACGCCATACACTATGCCCGTCTTCAGGGTAATCTTCGCGAGCTACATATTCGGCGTCGTCGTGGGTGTCTAAATATGTTTTCAGGCGTTCATGGTTTTCTTCTTTAATCTGTTTAACTAGGTCTAAATCAATGCCTGATTCATGATAAATCATACCGTTTGAATCGCTACATGTGACCGGTTTCGCCCCCAGTTCATAAAGCTTCTCCATCGCATATATGGCAACATTGCCTGAGCCAGACACCAAGCAACGCTTATCACTGAGCTTTTCGCCCAAGTCGCTTAAAAGACACTGAGCAAAGTAAACCGCTCCGTACCCGGTGGCTTGTTTGCGCGCGTGCGAACCACCCCAGCGCAGACTTTTCCCCGTTAACACGCCCTCGTAACGGTTCTTTAGACGTTTGTACTGACCAAACATATAACCAATTTCACGGGTACCCACACCAATATCCCCTGCAGGGACGTCGGTATGAGGACCTATATGACGCTGTAACTCCGTCATAAACGATTGGCAAAAACGCATGATCTCTGCATCCGACTTACCTTTTGGATCAAAGTTAGAGCCCCCCTTGCCCCCACCAATAGGGAGTCCCGTCAGGGCGTTTTTAAATATCTGCTCGAAACCAAGAAACTTAATAATGCCGGCATTGACTGAGGGATGAAATCTTAACCCACCTTTATAAGGACCTAAGGCTGAATTGAATTCAATCCGATAGCCCTTATTCACGTGAACTTGACCACTATCATCCTGCCACGGTACACGAAACATGATCTGTCGCTCGGGTTCTACGAGTCGCTCAATAATCGCCTGCTGACGATATTTTGGGTGCTCTTCTAACAGCGGCTCAATAGACTCAAGTACCTCTTCCACCGCTTGATAAAACTCATTTTGAGCCGGCGAAGTACGTTTCAACATATCAATTGTTTCTTTTACGTAGCTCATGCGTTCCTTCTCGTTTGTTTAAGATACATAATAAATAAACCATCCATGGTTTTTTGGATCGCTTACTGCGCTTCAAACGCCGAATATTCGTCCACATAGTCTTGTTGTCGCAGTATCTTGGCATTCGGATCTAAAACTACGTGCACATCGGCTGACTCGAGGCCGATAGTCGTTGGCGTTTTACTGACCTCAACGCGTTCTAACTTATCACCGACCATAACCTCAACAGGCAAATGAAAAGGCGCATCAGCCGCGGACTTAAAGTATAGCGTAAGCTTTTCACCATCTCGCTCAGACACCAACTCAGGCAACGCGGCTTGATACAGATAATGCTCGAAGAACCAGGTCATGTCCTCACCAACCTCAGCGTTTACTGCATCGATAAAATATTGCGTATCTGCAAAATGCGGTTTGAAATTGCCAGGCTCGGGGTTCGTTGTTCCGTATACCAGTTTTCGCGTTGCGGCAAAAAATGCTTTATCACCAATCAGATTGCGTAACGTGTGAAGTACCCAAGCTCCCTTCTGATAAATATCGCTACCGGGTCCACGGTCCGGTTTATAAACATCATCTTCCGACATCGGTTGATTGGAGACGATAGGGTGCTCATTACGGATGCCAATACGTTGGTCATACATCATGCCATGGTAAAGCGCATCACCATGCAGGTACTGTCCATAAAGAGGCTGCATATAAGTTCCAAATCCCTCGTGTAGCCACATATGATCCCAGTCAGTGTTGGTCACCTGATTGCCAAACCACTCGTGGGCTAACTCGTGTTGTAGCAGCCAGTCGAAATCGTACTTACCGGGTTTATAATCTTGTCCATAAGCATTAATTGTTTGATGTTCCATTCCCAAATGCGGCGTTTGCACAACGCCCATTTTTTCTGCGTAAAAGGGGTAAGGCCCTATCACTCGCTCATAAAACTCGAGCTGTTTAGGAAACTCGGCAAAAAGCTTCTTCGCTTCCTGCTTATGTCCTCGCAGATAATAAAAAACGAGCGGATACTCATGCCCATACCGACTTTGATAAGTCATTTCGAGCTTATCGTAAGGACCGACATTTAGCGCGATGCCATAGTTATTTTGTGACTGTTCGCTACGCCAATGATACTCGCTCCAATCATCGCCCTCAGTGGTATCGATAAGTCGACCATTGCTTGCCGCGACGAGCCCCTTTGGTACGCGAATGCGAATATCGGTTTGTTGCGGCTCAAACGTTGGGTGATCGAGACAAGGCCAAATCAGATCGCATCCCTCGCCTTGTACCGCTGTTGCAATCCAGGGTTCACCGGAGTCCGTTGTAGACCAGACATAGCCGCCATCCCACGGAGCGCGCTCTGCAACATGTGGTTGGCCCGCATAATTAATAGTGACATTAAACGGCTGACCCGCAATGATATCCGAGGGTAGTGGGATGCTTACTTGGCCTTGGCTGTGCTCAAAGTGAGTGATCTGATTGCCTGCAACAGCCAGCCCGGTAATTTCGTAGTTATTATCTAGATCAAGCAGCAGGGTTTGTTGGGGTTGACTGAGCTGCAACGTCAACGTGGTTTCTCCTGTGACGGATTTGGAGCTTGGATGAATATCGAAGAACAAATCAGCCCGTTTTAATTCAACGTGGCGCTGCAACGGCTTCAGCTCGCCACCTGTCTCTAATGTCTGTGCTAGTGTTTGCGGCTCCTGCATGTTGGATGAGCAGCCTGCCATTGATACGACACTGATTAAGCCCAGTGAAAGTGCCACGTTCAAGTGTTTAGCAACCATAATCAACCCTTTTATTGTTTTAACATTTATACACTAGCCTGTATGGTGGTTAACGAATAGTTCATTAGTCGCTCAAAATGCGGTACTGGCAGAAAAAAATAGAACAAAAATCAAAAATTTGTGTTCTCCGCGTGATAATCTGTTAACTTGTTGTTTTGCATTAAGAAGTAAAAGAAGCTCATCGATAAGAGAGACTCGCTTTGCTAAACGCACTCCTCAAACATGCGTCCACCTCTGTCGTGCAAACGGCGGCTTTCTCATGCTTACTTTTCGGTTTATTTGGTTTCTTTAACTATCTCTTCTTAGAGCCTTCAGCACGAATAAACTCGGCAAGCCTTTCACTCAGCGCTGCGGCTTTGTTTATCGGCACCGCACTCTATGGTCAACAAGCGCACCGATACTGGCTGACACGATTCGCGGGGATGGGCTTAATCGCTACAGGATTGTATGCGCTTAACGCCAAAGACTTGCAGCTACCTCTGTTCTTACCTTCATGCTGCTTCTTGCTTGCAGCCGTCTACCTCGCAACTGGCCAAACGCAGACGCACCGTATCGTCTGGAAGACAGTCGGTAGCATTTTTATACTCATCTCATTAGTGAGCTTTGGCATCATCTGGCTAGGCCTACCCACCTATCCTCAAATACAAAATCCAATCGCGTTTTCGGCAGCAACCATAGTGGGCCTTATCACGGGCTTGGGAATGTTATTTTACTGTTTTAACCAAACGCCGCCTCGACGCTCGAAGTTGTCAATTGCTTGCCTTATTTTTGCGTTGAGTGCTTCGATAAGTATCTGGTTTGCTCAATCGAATGCCGACATCAACGAAATACGGAGTCGTGGCGAAGTTAACCTGACGCAATCAGCCGATGTGATAGGGCAGCGCTTACAATCTCAGTTCAGCGCGCTCACCCGTTTATACCGTCGTTGGAGCGAATTGCCAGCCTCCTCAGTCGAGCAAATTATCAATATTGATACCGAGGATTACACGCGAGATTTCTCACTTATTCAATGGATGGGGGTCTATGATGAAGAACAGAATCTACTATTTAGCCCGATCACTATATCTCAAATTGACGACGAGATAATTAATCAACCGTCGATTAAAAAATGGCGTGCCGAGAATGTCCATACGACCAGTCGTGTTATCTCAGCCTATTCACTTAAACAAGGATCGCCAAGACTCATTTTAAGTTATCCCATTACAAATCCGAGCATCGTGTCTGATCAGTTGATCGTAGTTTTAGATATCAAAGATTTGATGCGTATCGATCGCATACCTTATCTCGATATTTTTAACAGTTATGTCGAGTTATCAGAGGAATATTTGCTACCGATAAGCAGTGACTCTTTCGATGTGATTAGCTTGAGTGACCTTAATTCGATGCATGCCTATAAGGTTTCGGCGTCCTCGACAGTACTCGGCCAACCGGTCAAGCTCCACGCGGTTATTGCAGACCCGGCCGTATTCTGGCAGGCAGCACGCGTCAACCAAACCATTTTAATTGCCGGTATTTTGCTCGCGTTCCTACTGCTCGAATCGATTGAGAGCAACCGTAAATTAACCGAGCAACAAGGCCAACTGATTCAAATGGCTAACTTTGACTCAGTCACCCAACTCATGCGTCGCGATGTGTTAGAAAGACACATCAACCAGTGGTTATTAGAAAACACCGATGACGCTCACATACTCTTTATCGACTTGGATGGTTTCAAGCCGATTAACGATAGCTTAGGTTTGCATACCGGTAATGAGTTGTTAAAACATGTTGCTACGCGTTTACTCGAGGCAAGTCCGTCATCCGCTCAACTATCGCGCTTTAGCAGTGACGAGTTTATTCTGTTTCTTCCTCAGTCAAGTAAGGAAACATCGAGTCAAGTAGCAGAACGTTTACTCGTCGCATTGCAGAAGAAGTTCGAAATTGACTACATTGACCTTTATCTCACCGCCAGTATTGGTATCGCATCACGCGAATTACAAGTCTCGTCAGCCGAGGCGTTTATTCAGAATGCAGATGTGGCCATGACCAAGGCTAAAGAGCTGGGTGGTAACGCTTTCGCATTCTTTACTCAAGCAATGGGTCTTAAGTATCAATCGGACTTAACCTTAAGAAACCAACTACAAGTGGCTATCGAGAAGCGCCAGCTCGAAGTGCATTATCAGCCATTTGTTGACTTAAAAACTGAAAAAATTATCGGTGTCGAGGCACTTGCTCGCTGGCGAGATAATGACGGTAACTGGGTGCCGCCGGACGTATTTATTCCGTTAGCCGAACACACGGGTCAAATCATGCCGCTTTCTGCACTGATACTGGAGAAAGCGATCAGCGAGATTGCTCAATATATAACGCATCCTAACTTTGTTTTATCGATTAACTTATCGCCTAAACAATTACAAAGTGGATATCTAATAAGCCAAGTGACTGAGCTTGCACAGAAGTACAAAGTACCATTTGGTCGACTGCAGTTTGAGTTAACGGAGACGATGATTGTCGATGATGCGAAATCAGCGTTTAAACAATTGGCTGAACTCAGAACACTGGGCTGCAAAATTGCTATCGATGACTTTGGTACAGGCTATTCATCACTTTCATATTTGAACGACTTACCGGCCGATATTATCAAAATCGATCGTAGCTTTACTCGCCGAGTATTGACTGATAGCGCATCTCACCCGGTTACAGAAGCAGTCATATCGATGGCGTTAGGAATGAACAAATCAATTACTGTCGAGGGTATTGAGAGTGCCGAAGAGGCCTCATACTTTGTCAAGCGACATTGCCAAGCGGCACAAGGTTTCTACTACTACCGCCCGATGCCGCTCGAGCAACTCATTGAAGTCGTCGAACAGCCGACTACTTGATACGCTCTATTTTCAATCGTTTATTCACGCCCTCCCGGGTTAGATAGAACGCGTTAAACATACCACGTTCGACAAAGTAGGTTGCACCGTCTTGCCACGGAAAGTAGCTATCTGAGCCCTCTTGTTTCCACACCTGCCCATTGTCGAAAGTGAGTATCCACTTACCATAAGCGTCCTCATCTCGCTCCGTGATCTGCACGGTGATGCGTTCGTCTTTTTTCAGTTTCTTATGCTCTAAGCCAAACTCTGAATTATTTTGACGCTCTCGCTCCACTTTCTCTTTCATCTTTGCCGTTGGCACGGGCTTTTTGTCTTGTTCGTGCAAACGGTCATAACACATCAGCCGCTCTTGGTCGTCTTTAATGACAGCACAATCACGATATGACTGCTGAGCAATTACTGATGACGAAATAACAGCAGATACCAAAAAAAATGTACCCGTTGCGATTATCTTTTTCATAAAACCTCTCAATATTTGATCGTTAGGGTGTCACCCTTTTGCACCAGCTCCATTTGTTTTAACGCGCTCATGCCCAGCAAGATCACATCATCCTCCAAACCTGGGGTAATTGATGCATCAACATTATTCAGTGTAATTCCACCCAGCGTTAAGGTATTCAGGTGAGTCCGATAGGTCACAATACGTCCGTTCGCGGTCGCCGAAATACCCTTGCGTCCTTTGACCAAACCGAGCCGGTCAGCCACCTGCTGGGGAATCGCTACTAACGTTGCACCGGTATCTAAAAGAAATGTGACGGGTTGTTGGTTTATCTTGCCAGATACCACATAGTGGCCCATACGATTTTGCGTCAGTTCGACCACGGTTTGCCCGCCCAGTCGCTGAGAAACAACGTCTTGGTTGGGATTAAATTGCTGCTCGAGCTTGTCTTGGAAGAACCAAACCAATAGCGCGAGGGCAAGTCCCCACGCTATAAAACTAAATGTTTTACCAAATCCTTGAGTGCTACTCATGCTTGACTCAACTCGCCGTGTTTCGCTCTACCTTATCAGCTTCACGTTGTCTTGTCGCTAACGCTTCGGCCTGCTGCTCGGGTACAGTCCAGCCTGCGAGGTTATCTTTAATTAAGCTAACAAGTGCTGAGATATGCTCCTCATCAGCATTGAGTGCGCTAATATATTCATAGCGCTCGCCCCCGTTCTCGATAAAGTACTCACGATTCTCTTCACCAATTTCCTCAATGGTTTCCAAACAGTCTGATGAGAAACCAGGGCATACCAATTGGACCGATTTCACTGACTGCTTCGGCAATGCTTTTAACGTCTCATCGGTGTAAGGCTTTAACCATTCCTCACGGCCAAAGCGCGATTGAAAAGTTGTCATATACTCGTGCTCACTGAGGCCTAGACGTTCAGCCACCAAGCGCGTGGTCTTATAGCACTCACAATGATAAGGGTCACCGTTTTTCAGGTAGCGCAAAGGTACGCCGTGATAAGAAAAAATCAGCTTATCGGCACGTCCGTGTGTTTCCCAATGGCGCTCTATCTTATTAACTAAAGCACTGATAAATGGGTCATAGTCGTGATAATGCGAAATGAAACGAAACTCGGGTAACCAACGTCGCTGAGTAAAGTCATTCGCTATTGCATCGAAGGTTGAGCCCACGGTCGATGCCGAATATTGAGGATAGAGCGGTAACACGAGTAGTTTGCGTACACCCGCACGCATCATTCTATCAAGCGCATCTTGGATCGATGGCTTTCCGTAACGCATCGCGTAATCCACTACCACATGTTCACCTAAATCCTGCGTCAACGCGTGTTGCACCGCAGCGGCTTGGTCCTCTGTGTGATAAAGCAAGGGCGAGCCCCGATCCGTCCATACGGTTTTGTAAGCTTCCGCAGAACGCTTAGGCCTGATATTTAGAATGATACCGTTAAGAATAATTTTCCAAAGCCAACGTGGAAACTCAACAACCCTCGGATCAGATAAGAATTCCTTTAGATAGGGCTTGAGTGCTGCTTTAGTGGGCGCGTCGGGCGTACCTAGGTTAGTGAGCAAAACACCGACTTTATCAGCTTGTTGATGCGAGAACGCGCTATTACCACGATAATTCATTGAGGAAACACCTTATTAACTTCATTCTGGGTTTAGTTTACGAAATTTTTCGACTTTACGATCCACTAAATTCCAATTTATGCAGTATAACGATACGATTAACTTAATCGAGTAAAAAGGATACCTAAAGTGAGTAACGAGCCTGCTTCAGCGCAGAAAATTGAACCGGATGATAAAAAAGCGAACAAGTGGTTCCAGAAACTCATTGACTCGCCTCATGCACTGGTACTTTTATTTTTCTTCTCAGCGCTGGAAGCCACCATTATACCTATTCCTTTAGAACTCATATTAGTGCCATATATGCTTGTTGAGCGCCAGCGTATTTGGCTCATTGCTTCTGTCGCGCTAGCGGGTTGTCTAACAGGAGCGACCGCTGGCTATTTTGTGGGTCAAGCATTCATGGATACGGCAGGCGTTTGGGCAATCAATTATTTTGGTATTGAAGATTCTTTTGAACAATTTAAAAGTACACTCGAAGCTCAAGGCTTCTGGGCCGTATTTTTAGTGGGCGTGACACCCGTTCCCTTCCAAACAGCGATGTTAGCTGCCGGCGCCGTTGACTACTCCTTTGTCATGTTCATGCTGGCGTCGGCGCTATCACGCGGCATTCGCTATTATGGACTGGCGTTACTGGCTCTCTGGTTAGGCCCTTATGCACAAAAATGGTGGCAAAAACACGCTATTAAGCTTGGCTGGGGGGTTGTACTTATAGCCGCAATGGTTATTATCGGCGTTCAACTCGTATAGGTACTCATTCATGTTTTTGCTGATTGTATTTGCGTTTATAGCTATTGGTGTATCGTTTTTGTGCTCCATGCTTGAAGCGTCGTTGCTGTCGATTACACCAAGCTACATTGCTGGTCTCAAAGAACAGCGTCCAAAGCTGCACAAACAGCTATCAAAATTGAAACAGACAATTGATCGCCCACTCGCCGCTATCTTAACCCTCAATACGATCGCGCATACGGCCGGTGCAGCAGGTGTAGGCGCCCAAGTTGGTGTTGTATTCGGAGATGGTTATCTCGGTGCCGCGAGTGCAGTCATGACATTACTGATTTTGATTCTGTCAGAAATCATTCCGAAAACTATCGGTGCAAAATTTTGGCGTTCGCTCGCGCCTCTACTACCGGGTATTTTGAACTTCTTAATCACCAGTCTTAAACCTTTTATCTGGCTGTCCGATCAAATTACCAAACGTATTGGCGCCAATGAAGCAGATATCGATGTACGCTCAGAAATCAAAGCGATGGCGACCATGGGACTCGAGCAAAATGCGCTGGATGAGGACGAGCGCCGAGTTATCTGGAATATTCTAGATCTACACGATATTCGCGTGAAACAAGTCATGACGCCGCGCACAGTATGCGAGACAGTGCGCCCAGATATGACCATTGGCGAGTTCTACAAGCACACTAAACAACTACCCTTTTCTCGATTTCCAGTCATCGATGCTGACGAGGAGCCGCATGGAATCTTGTTTCGCAGTGACGCGCTAGAAGCCGATCAGGAAACAACCCTTGCTGAACTCACACGCCCAGTTGAAATTGTCACGGAAACGGTGAGTGTTGAAGCCTTAATGGCGCACCTGCTGCAAGAGCGCCAGCATATGTGTTTGGTGTATGATGAGCATGGAAGTTGGCTTGGGTTAATTACTTTAGAGGATATCATCGAGACCATTTTAGGTACGCCCATAATGGACGAAACCGATAATATCGCAAGCCTCCGTCGTTATGCTCGGCAACGCTGGGATAAACGTCTAAAAGGCAGTCCAAAGCAAACGCAGAGCGAGTAAAGTGATCACCCATTTAAAGAGTTGGTCGAAGTGTCGATTAGTCATTCTCTTTAACCAGCGAACCCCCATGTAGGTTCCTAAAAAGCCGGCGGCTATCATACACATGATAAGTAACCACCACTGCTCAAAGACAAATCCTTGTGCGCCGAAGACAAAAGCTTTCGGCGCATGTTGCATTGTCATAATAGCGGCAAATGTCGCCACCACCGTATGCCTATGATCAAAGCGTGCTTTTACGAAACTGGCGACCACGGGCCCTGAAGCACCAACAAACAGCGAAATAAAGCCACATAATGCGGCGCCAAGCGCTAAACCAACACGTCCCAAAATTAATTTAGGTAACTGCGGGCCCCAGGTTAAAAACAACAGGAACCCAGCAATACTCAACTGTAACCAATGTTGCGGTAATTGCAGCAATACGAGACTACCCAGCAAGGTTCCGACCAGTCCAAAGGGCACAAACCAAATAACGGTAGGCCAATCAATATGCCGCCACGTCAGCGCTGAACGTCCTACATTCGATCCCATTTGCACAAAACCGTGCACGGGGATGATTGCATGCGCGGGCAATACCGAAGCTAATACGGCAATAAGTACAGCCCCACCCCCCGCACCTGCGACAGCACTCAATAGTGATGTCAAAAACGAAAGGCCCACCAATAAACTAAACCAGATATCCTCAACGCCCAACTTGGCCCCCTACACATAACGCTCTAATTTGGTTATAATCCGCCCGATTTTAACGCCTCGGATTTGCGATCCGACCTGCTGAAAAAGGAAGTAAACATGTATATCTGTGCAGCCCTCTACAAGTTCGTTGAACTCAACGACTTTGAAGCGCTCCGTGAACCGCTCTACCAAGTGATGTTAGAGAATGATGTTAAAGGCACATTATTGCTCGCACGTGAGGGCATCAACGGTACTATCTGTGGTACTCGCCAAGGCATTGATAATGTATTGGCTCATATCAACGCAGATGAACGCCTCGCTGGTATTGAGCATAAAGAGTCACCAAGCGATGAACAAGCGTTCTATCGCACCAAGGTAAAGCTTAAAAACGAAATTGTCACCATGGGCGTCGATTGGGTGGATCCGAAAAACACCGTGGGCACTTATGTCGAGCCAGAAAAGTGGAACGACCTTATCTCAGATCCCGAAGTGCTTTTAATTGATACGCGTAACGAGTACGAATACGCGGTAGGCACGTTCAAAGGCTCGGTCAACCCAAAAACGGAAACGTTCCGTGAGTTCCCTGAATACGTCAAGGAGCACCTAGACCCGTCTAAACACAAAAAAGTAGCCATGTTTTGTACCGGTGGTATTCGATGCGAAAAATCCACGGCTTACTTGAAAGAGCAAGGGTTTGATGAGGTCTATCATTTAAAGGGCGGCATCTTAAAATATCTAGAAATGGTGCCCGAGGAAACCAGCCTTTGGGATGGTGAGTGCTTTGTTTTTGACCAGCGTGTAACGGTAAAACACGGTTTAGAGCAAGGTGCGTACGACCAGTGCTATGCGTGCCGCATGCCTATCACTGATGAAGAGAAGCAATCGGAACATTATGTGAAAGGTGTCAGTTGTCCACACTGTTACGATAAAACAACCGAAGAGCAAAAAGCACGCTATGCCGAACGCGAGCGCCAGATCCAGCTCGCTAAACAGCGAGGTGAAGCGCATATTCGCGATGGTAAACGCGATGCCACACTACAAAACTGATCGGAATTGCGCTAGATTCGTATCAGTTCAACAGCATCGTTTTACCGGAGATAAGTAATGAAGCAATTAAAAGTGATTGGTTTAGATGAGAAAAAAGCTGAGCAATTAGCCGACAAACTCAACGAGTTGTTGTCTAACTATCAGATTTTTTACATGAACGTTCGTGGCTTTCATTGGAATATTAAAGGTGAGCGCTTTTTCGAGCTACATGCCAAATTCGAAGAAACCTACGACGATTTATTGTTGAAGATTGATGAAATTGCAGAGCGTATTTTGACATTAGGTCAACGCCCGATGCATGCCTATTCAACTTATATCAAGACCAGTGACATCGAAGAAGTCAAAGACGTTCATGATGGTCGTGCGTGTGTGGCTAACATCCTAGATAGCTATCAAACGACAATTCGTCTACAGCGCGAAATTCAAGATCTAGCGAATGACGCAAATGATGAAGGCACTTCAGCGCTGATGAGTGATTACATCCGCGAGCAAGAAAAGACTGCCTGGATGCTAACCTCATACTTAAACGATTAAGATTACAAAACCAGAAGTTGAAAGCCCACCTCGCGGTGGGCTTTTTTGTGAGCAATTAAAAGCTGTACTTCGCTTTTACGTAGTAGTAACCGCCGTTTATACCGAACGGTAGTGTCTCCCAACCGTATTTAAAGCCTGCTTGAGAGAACGGAACGCCTGCACTACCCCATTCATCTGGGTAGGTATCAAACACGTTATTTGCACCCACGACCACTTTAAAGTCCTCAGTCAGATCGTAACCTACCGACAAGTCTGTGAGCCACTTTCCATCCCACTTATGTTTAACACCGGTGAACGCTTGACCTTCGACAGCACCAAAATAGTTGAATGCAAGGTTAACGCTCCAACGATCACGCTCCCAATCGGCCATAATAGACGCTTTCTCACTGGGCTGACCTTCTTCAATACGCAATACTTGCGTATCGTTAAATATCTGCTCAGCAGGAATAAGTGATGAGACCGAGTTAACGCGTTCGACATCGGTATTAACGAAGCTCAACGCCGTAGTTAACACCAGGTCGCCACTCAACACATCAGTCGGATATGACGCGATAATATCGACGCCCTGCGTTTTGGTATCCACAGAGTTAGTGAAGAACTGCGCCGCACCGAGATTGTTATTGTCGAGTATGGTTGCGAACTCGGTACCGATATCTGCTGTTAAAGGCTCTGAGATAACGATGCGATCATCAATATTAATTTGATACAAATCAACGGTCAGATCGAGTCCGTTGCGCCAACGTTTGATGATACCAATACTCGCGCTCTCAGATGTTTCTTCCTCAAGTCGATTAATACCGAATTGACGAGCAACTTCATCGTCATTCGACACAGTGCCGGTTTGTACCAAAGTTCCATTTACGATATTAGTAAGCACTTGTGAGTAATATATTTGTTGCACACCGGGCGCTCTAAAGCCGGTCGCCAACGTACCGCGGACCGAGAAATCACTGGTAATATCGTACCGTGTCGAAATCTTACCAGAGATATTATCACCCGCGATATCGTAGTCTTCGTAACGTAATGCACCGGCAAGCAACCAGTCAGGGGTTACGTAATATTCGGCATCAACGTAAGCGCCATAACTATCACGTGAGGCATCCACTTCTTGTCCCGGACTAAAGCCTGGAAATCCTTGTATACCCGCTTCTGCCGGTGCACCGGAAGGAGTCAGAATGGTGACTGAGGGATCATTAGTTCGACCGTAAGCCCAAGATACCGGATCACCAGCATTGATCTCATAGCCATCGGTTCTAAACTCAACCCCCAAAGCCAAGTAGAGCAATTCGTTATTGACGTCGATGGTGCCGTTAAAATCGAGGTTAAAGGTGGTTTGGTCAAACACTAATTCACCATCAAACGCCTCGGTCGGCGTATCGGCGTATATTCCGCCGCCCGGCGCCGGCTCATAATACCAGCTGACGTTTGCTGAGTTGGCAGAGTTAAAACCGAATTCATTTTTGCCATACACAATGCTCGCGTCCCACAACCAAGCATTGGGTAGGTCACCACGTACCCCAACGGCTAACGACTGGTCATCCGCTTCAGTTTTTAGTTGGGGCAAAAAACCGTCTGGGTAAATTGTTTCAATGGTGCGTGGGTGTCCGCGTCCACGGAAAAAGCCCGCTGATCCGCCATCGCGTGACGAGATACCACCAAACGCATAGAGCTCGGTAGAGCCGCTCAGTGTGTAAGCTGAGTTAAACCATGCATAATAGTTTTCTGAATCCGCATCACCGACATGTAAACGTACAACAGGATCACCATTGCGGTCCCACCAATCACCGATTAGCTGCCCACCGGTCGCTTCTAACGTTGCGGGAGCGGCGCGGTTAGTCATACCGCGATCACGGTATTCTAAGGTAAAGTTAAAGTAGCCTTTATCATTGGTCGTACCTAAGTTGAAACCGACTTGATTGACTTCGCCATCGCCTTCATAGGTTTGTCCGATTTCAGCATTTACACTTCCCCCGTCACTCGATTTAAGCGTGATGTTAATAACACCTGCAATAGCATCAGAGCCATATTGGGCTGCTGCGCCATCCCGCAGAATTTCTACGCGTTCAACCGCGGTGATTGGGATCGCATTGATATCATAACCTGCCGAGCCTTTACCGATCGTCTCTTGTACGTTAACCAAGGCTTGCTGATGACGCCGTTTACCATTGACGAGTACAAGTACTTGGTCAGGTCCTAGACCACGTAACGTCGCTGGTCGAATGATATCCGAGCCATCTGAAATGGTGGTGGAAGAAAAGTTAAACGAGGGCGCGCTCATCTGAATCGCTTTACCTAGTTCTGTTGCTCCCGTCTCTGCCAGCTGTTCACTGGAGATGATATCCACAGGTGAAGCCGACTCAGTAGCCGTTCTTCCGTTCACCCGTGATCCCAGAGTTACGATACGCTCAATATTTTCGGGCGCTTCTTCAGCTTGCTGTTGCTGTGCCAAAACCGGTGAGGCACTGCAAACTGCTGATACGGCAAGCGCGATGACACTTAATTTTATTGTTTTTTCTTTCATGCTCGCTCTTCCTTCACCATTTTGTAATAGTTCATTTACAGTGTTTACTTATATTACGGAAGAATATATATATGACATTTGACGTAACGCTGACGTCAAACTAAAAAATAAATGCTATGGTAATAAGTGCAGTTAATTTATTTTACATACATAACAACAACTTAGGTGAAATCAGATGAATAAAATCGTAGGTCTTATTCTTTTAGTGGTCGGAGCAATTTTGTTGTACTTTTCTTACGAGGCGTCTCAGTCACTTGCGTCTGAAGCTTCACAAATGGTCACCAATGAGCCAACTGATAACACCATGTGGTACTTAATCGGTGGTGTAGTAGCCGTGATTATTGGGCTATATGCGGTATTTAAAGGAAAATAGAATATACAGCAGTGTGTCTGGCTAACTGCCAGACACATTTTTAAGTGAGAGCGAGGACAGTGTGGCAAGCAACCCAATACCGACAAGCAACCATAATACCGCCGCCACACCGTAAGACGCATCTAACCAACCGAGTAAGATACCGGCCAGCAGAATAACGCCCATCACCGTATTGGATACAGCAGTCAGTTGCGCACGGTTATCTTGATTCGCCATGTCCACAAGGTAGGTTTTGCGCCCCACACGCGCGCCATGGTGCGCTACCGCAGATAGGAACATCAAACCACCCGCCGCCCAAATTGAGCTCAACGCTTGTGGGAACCAATAATAAATCGCCAAGGCTATCAACATCACAAGCGTCGACATCACTGACGCCGCCGCCATCACATGATGGCTAGCGGAATCTGACCAACGTCCCCAAAAACGGCCGGCCAATAGGCCAGCTAAACCGCTCGCTAATAGCAGACTACCTAGACTGGTATAGCCCGCATCACCTTCGCGCTGAATAAGAACGACGATATAAGGAATCGCAAAAGCAGCCGCCACTAATAGCGCACGAGTGAGAACAAAGTGACCAAAAAGCGCATTTCGCCATAGTAATGACAGTGATTTTAACGCCTCGCTGATAGCGTTACCGCCGCCCTCTGTTGCGCCAGCCACTTCCGGTATCCCTGCGTACGTGATTGCAGCACAGGTCCAAAGCAGCACGCCACCTCCGAGCAAAACCAGGAAAAGACTGCGTTGTCCCTCAACATCGGGGAACATCACGATGACTAACGCAGTCACTAAGGTCAGTAACCCCGCCGCCGAAGCGGCTACGCCCGACAGCCTTCCACGTCGCGTTTTCGAGACGGTTTTACCCGTCACATCTTTATTAGCTACTGAACAAACCCCACGCGACAGTGAAAAAGTGATTAGGAATAAAATGACGGTCCAACCCAATGCGGTACCGTCCAAAGTCGCGACAGCGACAAGCATTAGCGCCAATGACACGGCTTGCCCAACGCTACCCGCGACCCAAAACCACTTTCGTACAGGTTGCTCGCGTAACTTCTGGGCGACAAAAAGTTGCGGCAATAAAGCCAAAGATTCTCGAATGGGCACTAAGGCGCTAATGAATACCGGTGGCGCGCCCAGTGCGCTAAGCATCCACGCCAATACTAAACGTGCGCTCACCAGTGAATCCCCGAGCTTGGTGAGCATTAGAGAAATAAGCATCAACACGAATGAACGCGGTTGTTCATTACATGCATTTTCGGGAATATCCTTACATACGCGCGCGTCTTCGTCCTCAGCAAGGTAGCCGTAGACACGATTCATCAATTGCTTATCAGCCATCACCTTTCCCTAATCGTCAGCTAATTGATACCAAATGTCATTAACCCATTGCATCAGTTGCAGCGCGGCTAGAACATCGTCCCACTTCAAAGATATCGGCGACTGGCGACGGTATTCATCAAAGCAGTCATGCTGCTCAGCCACTGAGCAGCGATTAATTAACATAGCACTGGCAAAATCAACGGCGGGGTTACCAAAACTGGCGTACTCCCAGTCTAACGCCACAGGTCGTTCTGTTAGTACGATATTATCGAAAGAAAGATCGAAATGGCAAAGACAAGATTGCGCTGCATCAATCGTTAATTGGTCTTGCAGCGCACGTATGCGTGTTAACTGTTGCTCAGAAGCACAAGCAAAGTAGCCCTCAAGGCGTTGCCAGAAAGAAGGCCCCTGATAATCAACGCGCGTTTGATGCAGCGTAACCATGAGGTCAACCATGATAGTTAGCTTTTCGGTTCTCGGTAATGGACTTTGCGTTAGCGTAAGTCCCTCGACGAACGCTTGCAGCACCCAACGGCTATAGTCACTATCAATAACTTTAGGGGCTAAACCTTTTGCCGCCAAAGCATCTTGCAACCGCAACTCATCCTCACGGTCAAGCAATAACCCCTCGGATGCGTTGAGCCACTTGAACAGGTAGCTTTGGTCCACGCAGGTAATGCGCCAAACGTCGTTAAGCTGTCCGGTCGATATACGTTCAACGCATTGAGGAATTGGCAGTTTCATGTCGCCTGAGCCGCAGGTTCTTCATCCACTCGCCAACGATACATGGCATACACCACAAGTACCAGGTAGACCACGAACAGCATGGCTGTGGCGACAAAGCCTTTACTTAGATAGAGATAGACGTAGACCGAATCGATCACCAGCCAATACCACCACGTTTCCATCGCCTTTTTAGTCACCAAGTAGGTTGCTAATAGGCTAAATGCGGTCGTAAAGGTATCAAGCCAGACTGCATCTGCATCGGTATAAGTTTGTAACAGTAAGGCGGTAACCACGGCAGCCACTGAAACCCACGCCCATTGCTTGAGATGCCATTTAAAAGAGTAATGATGGCCGCGTTGATTTTCGTCAATCGCACTTCCCTGTTGTCGCCATTGCCACCAACCATAACCTGCCATGATGACGTAAATCACTTGTAGTAACGATTCCATATACAGCTTTGCATCCCAAAAGATGCTTGCGTAAACACAGCAGCTTACTCCCGCCGCGAGCCAACACCATTGCCTTTGATGCGCGGCGAGCACTAAGTAAGCAAGCGCAAGTAGCAAAGCGCCGAGCTCCCAAAAGGAGCTCAGCATAAGTTGATCCATTAACTCACTTAACATGGTCAGGGGTCAGGTCTTTATTGATAAACTTACAAACAAGCACCTGCGATGGCACCCGATCGTATAACCACTTGAGCTCCTTCGTCAGAGCGCCCATAACCACTTCAAGCTCACCAAATACTTGTGTGCTCATGGTGTTAGTGAGCACGGTTAAATCGGGATACTCATTCAGTCTATCGATAAACGCTTGAATCACCTCTATGTAATTATTTGCAAGCGGATAGAGCGAGAGTTCTGCAGAAAATGGCATACAACCTCCTTAAAATGTGTAACGTGCGGTGAGGCCAAATCGACGCGGCTCACCATATTGGACGTAGGTTTCCGTCACGTATTCATCGCGCGGGTCGTTACCAAAATAGAAACCTCGAATTTCGTAGTCTTCATCGGTTAAGTTACGTCCCCAAAGGGTAAAACGCCACTGGTTCCAATCGTAATTAAGTTGCGCGTGCAGCAAGGCCATACTATCGGCTTGTTGATTGTGTGAGTTAGAGAAGTAAAAGCCATCTTTTAGATCGGTTTGAACACTCCAGCTCAACGCATTCGTCAATTGGCCCTCTAAGCCAATGTTGGCTTGGTAGTTAGGTGCATGAGCTTGGTCTCGTCCGCTCATATCCATGCCATCTTCAGTCACGAAGCCATCGATTTCCGTATCCAACCAGCCTAATGATGCAAACGCACTGATGGAATCACTCAGACGGTATCTTAGCTCGGCTTCTAACCCATAATTACTGCCTTGTGCGGCGTTCTCAATGTAACCCACGAACGACTGATTGCGATTGACCCAGCTCTTGAGCTGTACATCATCACGCCAGTTGTAAAACGCAGCAACCCGATAACTCCAATCGCTGCGCGTGGCTTTCATGCCTACCTCCGCATTCCATAAAATTTCAGGAGCAAAAGTGGCGCGATCAAGTAAGTAAGCTTCAAGCTCCTCGAGTTGTTGATCTTTCGCACGTCCCAATGCCTCTCCATTGACGCCGCCCGCTTTATACCCCCGTGCTAGCGTTGCATAAGCATAACTTTGCGACGCATATTGATAGCGCAGACTTAGGTTACCACCAATCATGGTATCGCTAGGCTCTGCGACCACGCCGTTACTATCAACATAATCATTGTCGTAACGTTCGACACGCAAGCCAGCAATCCAGCTCCAATTATCGTTGACTTGCTGAACCAGCTCGCCATAGATCGCTTGGTTTTGAGTTTCGTAACTACTGCCGAAAATACTTGGTGAACCGATATCCCAATTATAGTAATCACGGATTAGATTCACGTCTTTGCTGTAATAGTAAACACCGGCTGTCCAGTCTGTTGGCAATCCCCACAAGTCAATCGGCGCATCCGAGGTAAAGCGGATTTCAGCCGTCACGTCATCTCGCTCACGATAATACGCGTCAAAAGAAGAGTACTCCCAACCGGGAGCAATACCGACATAAGTCCAGTCTTCGTCAAACGCGTAATCTTTGTCAGCGCTGAGCACGTTAACCGCGGTTTCAATCGTGAATTTTTCAAAGCCGCTGTAATCCAGCTGTAATCGCGCAGCCGTTGAATCCAAACGATCAAACCCAGGTTCATCGGATAGGGTGGTACGGTTGTTCTCTAAACTAAAAGCATCGTAGCCGTTATCAATATCCATTTTGTGGATACGTGTTTTTAAAAGCCAATCTTGCCCGAGCTGAGTGTCGATACTTAAGCGTGCAGTGAACTCATCACGTTGCTCTGTATCATCGCGGTTTAGAAAAGTATTTTCGGTATAGCCATCTTGGTCAAACTGCATGAGGGATAAGCGCGCATTGCCCAACGCGCCCAAAGAGCCGCCTACAGCACCAGCCAGTGTGCTCTCAGAGTAGTTGCCCACACCGATTAGCCACTCACCACTCGTAATCTCGGTGGGTTGATTCGACTCGAGCAACACCATACCCGCTAACCCATTAACGCCAAACCGACCACTTTGCGGGCCGCGATAGACCTCCACTTGTCCGACATCGAATAATGTCGCCGCAGAGCCTAACCCCGAATAGTCAATACCATCGATAACCAAGCCTACCGATGGATTAATTGCATCAACGAATTGCGAGCGCTCGCCAATACCGCGGATCTGAATGAAACGCGCCGTACTGGAGCCACCCGAAAAATTGACGTTAGCAACTGAGTTCAACACGTCTTGCAGGTGGCGCGATGCGCGTTGCTGCATTGCATTTTCATCGACGATCGCGATGCTGCGAGTGGTCTGTGTGATGGTCTGCTTCTGAAAGTCACCGACCACCTCAATGGATTCATCAATAGTGGTTTCGTTGGTGTCTTGTGCCCAAACAGAAGTGCTGCTCAGTACACCGACCAGAAGCGCAGATAGTTTAAAACTGTTGTTATGCATGGATCATTTCCCTTATTGACTGCAAAGAAACGACCCGGTTGGATCAGTCAGAGACTGATACTGAAGGAGGTTATTCACTCATTGTATGCGAGACTTTACCATCCCTACGCCAGTATTAACCGGATCAGGTAAAAAGGGTTCGCTTTCGCATCTCAGCCTAAAAAGGCACCCCTTGGTACTCGGGCGCTAGTATAACGCCTTGTTTAAAATTGGCAAACCTAGATGAATGCCAATGCGTCACCGTGCATATTTTCCATCGGCACATCACGTGCCGTAAAATCATCACGAATGACACGAACCATTTCAAAACGTCCAGCCATATAGATCTGACATTCCGACAAATTCGATTGCTGAGCCATCACTTCATGGTGGACTAAACCAACCCCGTAAGGCCAACCCTGCGGCGCCTCTTCGAGCACAGGATGGTAAGTAAATAATGGGTGGTCGACTGCTAATG
Source organism: Idiomarinaceae bacterium (assembly GCA_002685255.1). GTDB lineage: Bacteria > Pseudomonadota > Gammaproteobacteria > Enterobacterales > Alteromonadaceae > Idiomarina. Next base: position 197,514 of record NYWU01000010.1, on the reverse strand, counting down.
CCTGCAGTTCCTCATGCAAATAAAGATCATTCGCCGACTTTGCACCCCAATAAAAATAAACGGGTTTATCTAGGCCATCTGTCAGCAGTTTTTGCAGAATAGAGTACGTATAAGAGAAGCCCGTACCTCCGGCAATCAACACCGTATCTCCAGCACGATCGGACTTAAATACAGCCTCGCCTGCCGGTGCTTCAATCGTGAGTTCACCTTTGTCTTTTATAACATCTAACACTTCTGTCGCGTAGCTGTTATCCGGTGGCGCGCCAATATGAAGTAACCATTCTTTATGCGCAGTCGGTGCCGACGCAATGCTAAATGGGCGTTTATCACGCTCGCCCATCACCACCATTAAGTATTGGCCCGCTTCAAATTTTGTCGCCTCAGGTAAGGTCACACTGACTTCCCAGACGTGCTCTGCTAACTGACGGCTCACATGCGCTTTACAGTGCATCACTTGCGACATTTACTTCTCCAAAATATTTAATTCATCCCACAGCGAATCAACGCGCTGCTTGACTGCTTCACTCATCACGATGGGTTCACCCCACTCGCGATGGGTCTCCCCGGGCCACTTGTTCGTGGCATCCATGCCCATTTTTGAGCCCAGACCCGAAACCGGTGAAGCAAAGTCTAAATAGTCGATTGGCGTATGCTCAACCATCGTTGTATCTCGCGCTGGATCCATACGCGTTGTCATCGCCCAAATCACGTCTTTCCAATCACGCGCGTTGACATCATCGTCACATACGATGACAAACTTGGTATACATAAATTGACGTAAAAAAGACCAAACGCCCATCATTACACGCTTCGCATGACCGGGGTATTGTTTCTTCATGGTCACGACGGCCAAGCGATACGAGCACCCTTCAGGCGGCAAGTAAAAGTCGACTATTTCTGGAAATTGCTTTTGTAAAAGCGGAATAAACACTTCGTTCAATGCAACACCCAATACGGCGGGTTCATCCGGCGGACGCCCGGTATAGGTGCTGTGGTAGATAGGGTCGTTACGATGTGTAATGTGAGTCACTGTAAATACAGGGAACTCATCCACCTCGTTGTAATAACCTGTATGGTCGCCGTAAGGTCCTTCTGGCGCCATTTCGCCAGGCTCAATATAGCCTTCTAAGATCATCTCGGCGTGGGCTGGCACTTGTAAGTCATTGCTCACACTCTGAGTCACTTGTGTGCGACTATCGCGTAACAAGCCAGCAAAGGCGTATTCCGATAAACTGTCTGGAACCGGCGTAACAGCCCCCAAAATAGTCGCCGGATCAGCGCCCAAAGCGACCGACACAGGAAACCGTTTGCCCGGGTTTTGCTGACACCATTCCTGGAAGTCGAGCGCACCGCCACGATGCGACAACCAGCGCATGATGAGCTTATTTTTGCCCAGAACCTGTTGTCGATAAATACCCAAGTTCTGACGCTCTTTGTGCGGACCTCGAGTAATCGTTAAACCCCACGTAATTAACGGCGCAGCATCACCCGGCCAACAATATTGAATAGGCAACTGCGTCAAGTCAACGTCATCACCTTCGACAACCACTTCTTGGCAAGGCGCTTTTTTAATCGACTTAGGTGCCATGCTTAGCACTTTTTTGTACGTGGGTAATAGATTAAGCGCGTCTTTGAAACCTTTAGGAGGTTCAGGCTCTTTCAAAAAAGCCAGTAGCTTACCGACATCACGCAGCGCTGTGACCGATGTTTGTCCCATACCCATAGCGACACGGTCAGGCGTACCAAACAAGTTGGCAAGCACAGGAATCGAGTGACCTTTCACATTCTCAAATAACAATGCCGGCCCGCCCGCTTTTAGCGTGCGGTCGGCAATTTCTGTCATTTCTAAGTATGGATCGATCTCGTGTTGAATACGCTTGAGTTCACCTTTCCCCTCAAGCTGCTGAATAAAATCACGCAGATCTTGATATTTCATAGGTTAGCTATTGCGTTGACGCTTCATCGACTCAAAGAATTCGTCATTGGTTTTGGTCATTTGCAGACGGTCGATTAAGAATTCCATGGCCTCAACTTCACCCATCGGGTTCATAATCTTACGTAGTATCCACATCTTCTGTAGTTCGTCTTGTGAGGTTAGAAGTTCTTCACGGCGAGTACCCGAGCGATTGAAGTCGATAGCAGGGAACACACGACGTTCCGCCAGCTTACGGTTCAAATGCAACTCCATGTTACCAGTACCTTTAAACTCCTCGTAGATCACTTCATCCATCTTCGAGCCGGTATCAATCAACGCCGTCGCAATAATGGTTAAGCTACCACCTTCCTCAACATTACGCGCAGCACCAAAGAAACGCTTAGGCTTATGCAGCGCATTGGCATCAACACCACCAGTCAGGACTTTACCTGAACTAGGAATCACGGTGTTATAAGCACGCGCTAAACGCGTGATTGAATCGAGCAAGATAACCACATCTTTCTTGTGTTCAACTAGGCGCTTAGCCTTCTCAATGACCATTTCCGCAACCTGCACGTGACGGTTTGCTGGTTCATCAAACGTCGATGCAACGACTTCACCTTTTACCAAGCGATGCATCTCAGTCACTTCTTCTGGACGCTCATCAATCAGCAATACGATGAGTTCGGCTTCAGGATGATTCGCTGCTAACGACGTTGCGATGTTCTGCAGCAACATGGTTTTACCCGCTTTAGGTGGTGCAACGATAAGACCACGCTGACCTTTACCGATAGGTGCTGATAAATCGAGCACGCGTGCAGTAATGTCTTCAGTACTGCCGTTACCACGTTCAAGATGGAAGCGCTCATTCGCATGAAGAGGCGTCAGGTTTTCGAAAAGGATCTTATTACGTGAGTTTTCTGGTTTATCAAAATTAACTTCACGGATTTTTAGTAGAGCAAAGTAGCGTTCGCTGTCTTTCGGAGGACGGATCTTACCGCCAATCGTATCACCGGTGCGTAAATTAAAGCGTCGGATCTGACTCGGCGAGACATAAATGTCATCGGGTCCCGCGAGATATGAAGAATCGGCTGAGCGTAAAAAGCCAAAGCCATCTTGCAATATTTCTAGGACACCACCGCCGTATATATCCTCACCACTTTTGGCGTGCGCCTTTAAAATCGCGAAGATAATATCTTGTTTACGCAGACGAGCCATGTTTTCAAGGCCCATGCTATCGGCTAGTTCTACTAATTCGTTTACAGGTTTATTTTTAAGTTCAGTCAGATTCATAGGAGGGTTTCGAATTATCGATTCATCACAAAGTCGGTAAGGACTCGCTTAGGTTATAAGTTAGGGTTACATTAAAATTTGAAATTTGGATTCCGAGCGGTTGGAAATCGAGTCAAGAAAGACTTATTTTGCGTGCAATGACTAGCGCACATTGCCTCGATGCTCAGTTAATGAGCAAAACCTAACACCAAACTTCGGATTCGTCCAGTTTTTAGGCCATAAAAATTAAAAAACGGCGTCATGGACGCCGTTTTTTACGATCAATTAGATGTGTTGATCAAGAAACTCAGTTAACTGAGCTCGAGACAACGCACCTACTTTGGTTGCAACCACTTCACCGTTTTTGAACAACAGCAACGTGGGAATGCCACGAATACCATATTTTGGTGGAGTCTGATCGTTATGGTCTACGTTCAGCTTGCCGATGGTCAAACGACCTTCGTAGTCTTTAGAGATGTCGTCCAAAATAGGTGCGATCATCTTACATGGGCCACACCACTCGGCCCAAAAATCTACTAATACAGGTTTATCAGAATTGATGACATCCGCTTCAAAGCTGTCATCGCTAAGCTGAACAATTACGTCACTCATGTTAATCTCCGCTACTCTTTTCGCGACTAATGTGTGTATGATGATATTATTTCTGTTTTTGATTACAAGCGCAAACTGATATGCTTATAACCTATGAATAAAACACATTTAACTGAAACTCGATTCGAAACGCTGGGTTTGCATGAAAAAATCCAACAGGCACTTGCGTCTGCAGGATTCGAAAATTGTACACCCATTCAAGCACTTAGCCTACCGGTAGCGCTCGCTAATCAAGATGTTGCAGGTCAAGCCCAAACAGGCACTGGCAAAACCTTGGCATTTTTGTTGGCAACTTTCAACCGATTAATGCAATCGCAAAAATCGTCTGAGCAGGGCCCTCGAGCCATTGTTATGGCGCCGACACGTGAGCTTGCGATACAAATTGCTAACGATGCAAACATCTTAACGCAAAGCTGTGGTCTCAAAACAGCAGTCATCTATGGCGGTGAGGGTTACGAGGCACAACAACAGCAATTGGCCGACAAGCCGGACATCATCATTGGTACCACAGGTCGTATCATTGACTTCTACAAACAAAGCCTATTCCCACTCAGTAATATCGAAGTGGTGGTGCTCGATGAGGCTGACCGCATGTTCGATTTGGGCTTTATCAACGACATCCGGTATTTACTGAAAGCCATGCCAGACCCGAGTGAGCGACTCAACTTGTTGTTCTCTGCGACTTTATCTTATCGTGTGCAGGAGCTGGCGTATGAACACATGAATGCACCAACCAAAGTCGAAGTAGAGCCTCAACAAAAAACCGGTGTGCGTATTTCGGAGGAACTATTCTATCCGTCTAAGTACGACAAGATGCCGCTGTTGCTGACGTTGATTGAGGAAGACTGGCCTGATCGCGCTATTGTGTTTGCAAACACCAAGCATGGATGTGACAAGGTTCACCAATGGCTCGAAATTAACGGACATCGAGTGGGCTTGTTAACCGGCGACGTACCGCAGAAGAAGCGCCTGAAAATTTTAGATGATTTTGCCGAAGGTCATCTCGATATTTTAGTAGCCACTGATGTGGCAGCGCGTGGACTTCATATCCCAGAGGTAACCCACGTTTATAATTTCGACTTACCTGATGACTGCGAAGATTACGTACACCGTATTGGACGCACAGGTCGCGCGGGTGCGAGTGGGGCTGCCATTAGCTTAGCCTGCGAAGAGTATGTTTATAATCTACCCGCTATCGAAGATTATATCGGGCATGCTATTCCAGTAACCAAGTATGATGAGACTGCGATTTTGACGGACTTGAAACGTCCTCGAAATCAACATCGCCGTCGCCGCGGACCTCACCCTAACAATCGTAACCGCAATCGCAATAACAAGCACAGAGGTCCTAAGAACTAACATGACCTCAAATAGCCGCCGCATTGCTGCCATTGATTTAGGTTCCAACAGTTTTCACTTACTTTTAGCCGAAATGGTAACGCGCGGCGGTATTGAATCTCCTCGTATTATTAAACGCGTTAAACAAAAAGTGCGTTTAGCAGATGGCTTTGATGCCTCTCGAAATATTAGCCAACAAGGCATCGATCGCGCTAAAGCATGCCTGAGTCTGTTTCATGATGAGATCGTTCAGTTCGGCGCAGGTACCATTAAAGCCGTCGCCACAGCTGCGATGCGTCAAGCAAATAATCAAGCCGATGTATTGCAAGCGCTCGAAGCCTCATTAAAATTTCCTATTGAGATTATTACGGGCTTACGCGAGGCCGAATTAATATATGCGGGCGTGACATCAACAGCACGCAGCCGAGGCGACACGTTGGTCATTGATATTGGCGGTGCAAGTACGGAAGTGATTGCGGGCCATGATAGAACACCCAAACTATTACATAGCTTTGATATGGGCTGTGTCGTATTTCAAAATAATTATTTTCCTGAAGGTATTATCACGCGAAGTCGTATCGAATCCGCGCAAGCACAAGTGCGAAATCAACTCAGCCACTACCAAGACGCCTTTAAACGCCTTGGTTGGACACGCGTCATAGGTGCATCGGGCACGTTCAGAGCAGTGTACGAAATCGCTCAGGCAAACCAGCATGATCGGATCGACGGCCAGTACCTCTCTGACCTAGTTTCACAATGCGTCCAAGCAGGCACAGTGAACAACTTAAAGCTGTTCGGTCTACGCGACGATCGCAAGCCTATCTTTTTGGGCGGGTTAGTGATTCTGGCCACACTTGTGGAGCAGCTAGGTATTCACGCCATTGAGATAACCAATGGCGCTTTACGAGAAGGCTTGCTGGCTGAGATTAGTCAGCCAAATGAACAATTAGCGCTGCGCTAATTCGCGCGCAATTTGTTTAGCGAAGTAGGTGAGAATGCCATCGGCTCCTGCGCGCTTAAATGCGAGCAAACTTTCATGCACGACATCGTTTGCTAACCAACCGTTTTCAATCGCAGCCTGCAACATCGCGTATTCACCGCTCACCTGATAAGCAAATGTCGGTACCTTAAACTGGTCTTTCACTTCTCGAACAATATCCAGGTACGGCATACCGGGTTTGACCATTACCATGTCAGCACCCTCTTCGATATCTAGGGCAATCTCATGCAACGCTTCAAGACGGTTGGCCGGGTCCATTTGGTAGGTTTTCTTGTCACCACCTTTAAGGTTACCCGCTGATCCCACTGCATCCCGGAAAGGCCCATAAAATGCACTGGCGTATTTCGCTGAATAAGCCATGATTTGTGTGTTCGAGAAACCCTCACGCTCTAGCGCGTCGCGGATAGCACCAATTCGTCCATCCATCATGTCTGAGGGCGCGACCATGTCAGCGCCTGCCCGTGCATGCGACAACGCTTGTTTGACCAATACGTCAGTGGTGATGTCATTCAATACGTAACCCGACTCGTCGATAATGCCATCTTGCCCATGAATGGTAAACGGATCGAGTGCGACATCGGTCATCACACCTAACTGTGGGAATTTGGCTTTAATTGCGCGTACTGCGCGCTGAGCAAGACCATCGTCGTCATATGCAGCCTCAGCCATTTCTGACTTTGCTGACGCGGGCGTAACGGGAAATAACGCCACCAGTGGAACCCCAAGCTCTACCAGTTCAGCGCATTCATCAAGCAACAAGTCAATGGACTTACGTTCCACACCGGGCATCGAGGGCACTGCTTCGCGTTGCTGCTCTCCCTCTAAAACAAACACGGGATAAATTAAGTCATTTACCGTGAGCGAGTTCTCTGCGACCAACCGGCGTCTAAAATCAGATACGCGATTGCGGCGCATACGCGTGCGTGGAAAATTGCCATTCGTCGACATGACGGTTACTCCTCAATGGACGTTGTTACAACTTGATCGCGGCCCTCGCGCTTGGCTTTGTATAGCGCCGAGTCTGCCGCAGTAAATAAATCATGCACACTATGATCGCGCGTATTATCTATCGCTGCAACTCCAGCGCTGATAGTAATTGAGTGTTCACCGTCACGTGTCGAGAACACACACTGTCGTATATGAGCTACCAACTTCTCTGCAAACGCGACACCGTTTGTTAAATCGGTCTCCGCAAGAATGAACGCAAACTCCTCGCCACCATAGCGACACACCGCATCAGTCGGACGCCGAGCTTGTTTGCATAACTCTTTACTTATTGCCTGTAGAATGTCATCACCTACACCGTGCCCATAGGTGTCATTGACCGCCTTAAAACGATCGATATCGACCATGATTAAACACATCGGTTTTTGATTACGGCGACTGCGACGGTATTCACGCTCTAATTGCTGATTAAAATAACGGCGATTATTCAGTCCAGTCAGCGGATCCTCTAAGTTGCGTTGTTCAAGCTCGTTATTCACCTCTTGTAATTCTTTTAAGGTAATTTCCAGCTCGAAGGTGCGCTCCTCTACACGCGTTTCAAGCTCTTCATTATAGCGTTGTTGAGCGAGCAACCTTTCACGTCTCTGCTCGTTGTAGCGCACGGCAAGCACCCAAGACAGCAGCAGGATTTCGAGTGCAGAACCGAGCATAATGGCGTGACGCTGGATAAACATACTGTCGATTATGCCAAGGTATCCGAGTGAATTAACCATCACAGAGAGTAGTAGAGCCCCCCAAGCAATCGTAAACATGCGTGCATAAACGAGGCCTTTTTTCCACAAGTACACGCCAATTATTAGCAAGTAGAGACAACCGGGTACAGCCAACGCAAGCAGTGCATGAATGCCTACCTGATAACTGCTAAAGGCACCTATAGCCAGGCTGAGTATTGCGAGTCCAGCCATAATGAATAACCCTCTTGCGAGGGTACGGCGATAATTTTTCAGACGTAATAGTTGATAAGCAAACAGGGCAGCCATCAACAATGTCAAACTACCAAATATCGGTATTCCTTTATCTTGTAGATACAACCAATCGGGCCATAAATAGCGGAACCCGAGACCATCGAGACTCAGCATCAAGCCGCCAAAAAAAATTGTGTACAAGGAATATATGCCGAACTCTGGCTCACGCGAAGCAAGAAAACCGAATAAATTGTACACCGTCATACAAAACAGTAAGCCAAAATACAGGCCTTCTATAAGACGACGTTGTAGCTTGGCATCAAAAAAATCGGTCTCGGACATCAATGCGACTGGCACACGCATGGAGCTTGAGGTTGTTACCTCAATGAAGAATTCACCTTGTTGAGCTTCCGCAATAGGGATAGCAAAGTCCGAGATTAATATCGGCCGTTCAAAGTAGGGCTGCTTATCCCCTAGTTGATACTCAACCAGCTCCGAACGCGTGCGCCAATAAATGTGAATGGCGTCGAGTAGAGGGTAGGCAATATATAGGACCCGATCATAATCTGCTTCATCGATACTGAACTTAAGCCAGTAATGTTCATCGGTATAGCCAAATGAGCCTCGCGCGCCACTCAGCTTCTGCCAATCGGAGTCAGAACGTGCCTCAACATCCGTTAACGTTAAAGCAGCCGGCGTACTGAAGTACTTAATATCTAATATTTCTGAACTGCGCCTCTGATCCATCGTTAGCGATGAAAAAGCGAACCATAGGATGGTCGCGGCAATAACAACTAAGAAAACAACGATCGAGGACCAGCGACTCATGCTTGACTCAACATCTTGTCGCGGTTAAACAGGCGGTGTGCATTAGCGGTAGTCAACTTTGCGACGTCAGCCACGCTTAAATCCCAATGCGTAGCTAAGACCTCGCCAATATAAGGTACGAACGCGGGCTCATTATCGCGAGGCCGTGGACGAATATTCCGAGGTAGTAGAAAAGGCGCATCAGTCTCAAGTACTGTCCTTTGTTTCGGAAGCCACGGTAATGCTGTCAATAATTCATGGTTTCTGCGCTCGTCGCACAACCAGCCCGTTAGACCAAACCAATGTTCACGTTCATTATAAGCATCTGCGGCGATGCGCCCACCCGTAAAACAATGGGTTAAACGCGGTAATCCAGGGGAAGCATAACGATCGAGTATACTCAGCTGTTCTTTAAGCGCTTCGCGCTCGTGCAGATAAAGCGGAAGATTGAGCTCATTAGCAACTTCAATTTGCTCAATAAAAACACGCTGCTGATTCGTTGGACTCGAGAAATTTCGATTAAAATCAAGGCCACACTCACCTATGGCTTTAACATAAGGCGACTGAGCTAATTGTAAAAGCTGTTGTTGTAAGTCATGGGGCGCGTCATCAGCATCGTGCGGGTGAACCCCTACCGTCATATGTAATGAGTCAGGAAAACGCTGGCATAACTCCAGTGCTGATTGAGCCTCACGTAAATTGGTGGCTATCACAAGCTGGTTAAGGACACCTGCATTCTGCGCCCTTTCGATGACTGATTCAAGTTGGCGATCAAGTCGAGCGTGTGTCAGATTCACGCCCGCATCAAACCATTCCATAGAGCCCACTTTAATTTAATTATCGTTCAATTTGGGTTTATACCAGCTTCCAATAATAAGACCAAGCTCAAACAATAGCCACATTGGTATCGCCATTAGCGTTTGTGAGATAACGTCTGGGGGTGTCAACAACATACCGATGGTGAAAGCCGCAACAATAACGTAAGGTCTTTTCTTACGTAAACTCGCTGGGTTGGTAACACCAGACCATATCAGAAGCACGATAGCTACCGGTGTCTCGAAGGCGATACCAAAGGCAATAAATATTGCTAGAACGAAGTCGAGATAATTTGAGATATCCGTAGCAACCTGAATGTCGTCAGGGGCGGCTGCCATAAAAAAACTCATTGCTAATGGCAACACAACGAAGTACGCAAACGCGATACCGAGATAGAACAGCAATGTACTACTGGCTAATAATGGCACGACAAAACGCTTTTCCTTTTTGTACAGCCCTGGCGCAATGAAGGCCCATATTTGCCATAAAATAATAGGCACTGCTAACGCGAACGCGACGACAAAAGTCAGCTTGAAAGGCGTGAAGAAAGGTGCCGCGACATTAGTCGCGATCATCTGCGAACCCTCTGGCAAGTACCGAATGAGCGGGTCAGCCAGTAAACGATATAGGTCATTAGCAAAATAAGCTAACGCAGCAAACACGACCACCACTGCGATGACAGCTCTGAGCAAGCGTTTGCGAAGTTCGATCAGGTGACTAAGGAGGGGCGAATCAGTCATGCTTTTTAGGCTCAGAGTCAGATTCTTCTGCCGCTTGGTAAGGGCGCTGAACGTCGGCTGCGGCATTTTGTAACTCAACGATTGAGCGCTGTAACTCAGGACTCAATTCGTGAAAGTCTTTGCCTTCTTGTTCGAACTTTCGCAAATGCTCATGTAACTCTTTAACTCTGAGTTCATGATCAAGTTCATTTTGTACGTTTTGAGAGAACGCCTTCACTTTTGCCATGCCGCGCTGAACGCCGCGCAAAGCTGATGGCAAGCGCTCGGGTCCCAGCACTAATAGGCCGACCACGATAATGACCAGCAACTCCCAAAATCCAATATCGAACATAAAAAATTAGGCGTTCTTATCTTTCTCGGATTCGCTGGTTGTGCTGTCCGCTTGTTTGTTTTGATTCAGGTTTTTAGTTGGCTCATCGTCTTCGTTTGCGTCTTCATCCTTTTTAGAGTCGTCGCTCACTGACTTTTTAAAGCCGCGCACAGCACTGCCAACGTCTGAACCGAGATTTCGTAGGCGCTTACTACCAAAAAGTAGCACGATAATGAGTAATAAAATCAGTAATTGCCAAGGACCTGGACTCATAATTCACCTATTCCTTTGTCTTAATTTGAGGGCGCGCGCGCCACGCTTTTAATCCAACCATTACGGTAAGTATACCAGAACCAAGCGCCCAAGCAGCAGTACCTTGGCTAATTAACCATACCGAACTGACAACCCCGCTTGCCGTCAAAATAGTCCAAAACTGACTGGTGGCCGCTTGCTGTTGCGTCATTAATTGCTCAACGCGGTGTCGTTCCAGTTGCTCTTGAATACGTTGTTGAGAGCGCAGCCCATCGTACAATAGGTTCGGAAGCTCCGGCAGTTTCTCAGCCCAATAAGGCGCGTTTTCCTTCACTGAGCGCACCACCGCTCGCCATCCTAGTTGCTCATTCATCCAACGCTCTAAAAACGGTTTAGCGGTCTTCCATAAATCCAATTCAGGATACAACTGGCGACCTAACCCCTCGATATATAGTAAGGTCTTTTGTAAAAGTACCAACTGGGGTTGTACTTCCATCTGAAACCGACGGGCGGTATTAAAAAGATTAACTAGCACATGCCCGAATGAAATCTCCGCGAGAGGTTTTTCGAATATGGGTTCGCACACCGTTCGGATCGCTGATTCAAATTCTTCGATATTTGTTTCTCGTGGCACCCACCCCGAATCCACATGAAGCTCAGCCACTTTACGGTAATCGCGATTAAAAAAGGCGAGGAAGTTTTCCGCTAAGTAACGTTTATCTTCACGATTGAGGGTGCCGACGATACCAAAATCAATACCGATGTACCGAGGATACGTCGGGTCATCCTTGGCGACAAAAATATTGCCTGGATGCATATCCGCGTGAAAGAAGCTATCGCGAAACACTTGTGTGAAGAACACTTCGACTCCACGCTCGGCTAACTTTTTCATATCCACGCCGCGTGCCTTCAACATATCGACTTCGCTGACAGGGATCCCGTCGATACGCTCCATTACCATCACGTTTTTACGACTTAAATCGCTGTAAACCGTGGGGATATAAAGTAACTCAGAGTCCTCAAAGTTGCGCTTTAACTGAATAGCGTTGGCTGCTTCACGCAACAAATCTAATTCATCCAATAACGTCTTACGATATTCTCGTACCACTTCTTTCGGTTTTAATCGACGTCCATCGGGCAAATGCCGCGCTAATACGGCAGCAAGCGACTCCATCAGCTCCAAGTCAGCGTTAATCGTCTCACGTATGTCTGGACGAATCACCTTAATGACGATGTCTTTGAGCTCACCATCTTTTTGTTTTAGCTTAGCGGTATGTACTTGTGCAATCGATGCAGACGCTAATGGCTTAACCGCAAAGTCTTGAAACAACTCACCGATATGCTCAATATCCAACGACTTTTCAATGATACGTTGCGCTGCATGGCCATCGAATGGCGCCACCCGATCTTGCAGATAGGCCAGTTCTAATGCGATATCAGGGGGGAGTAAGTCACGCCGAGTGGATAACATTTGACCGAACTTAACCCAGACAGGGCCCAGCGATTCCAGTGCTAAACGCAAACGTTCGCCAGCAGATTTTTCTTTATGCTTATTAGGCCACCAAAACATCATATGGCGCCCAAAACGCAGATACCACGGTAGCCAACGTGCCGGAATTAAGTCATCCAAACCGTAATTTAAAAAGGTTTTTGCAATGCGATATATACGTTTACTGCGCATGCTGGGTCTCTACTTTAATTTTCGCTGAAGTCGCTCAATTTGCGCACGCAAAGCCTGCACATCGTCTTTAAATAATTCGAATTCCAAACGGTTAGGAAGCACTTGCTTTTCTTCTGTGAGCACACCTTTGAGCCAACGTTGACGCATTTCACTTTGTTGCTGAAAGCGCTCACGACTCTGTTTAAATAGGGCGCTGATACGGTGCGCCATACCGTCACCGAGTTTCTCCGCTAGTTTGGCTTCCCAATCAATATCCAGCGCTTTAACCAAATTAACCAATTGCTGCGCTAGCATGGGGTCGCCATCAATATCCAGTTTATCGGCTTTGATAAGGCGTGTAAGATTAGCCGTATCGCTTAACTCCGGTAACACGCCGAGTTCCGTTCTGACATGGCAATCCAATTCACCGCCATCATCAACAGAGCTTAAGTTGAGTCCGTCGGTGTGCACAGCGATATTGATATCAAAGGGTAGCTCTTTGAAGCTAAATCGAAAATGCTTACCCGCCAACTGATTTAATCGCTCGGTTGAATTCGGGTCCTGCTGCAACAGTGCATTGATAGTGCGCTCAAGCACCATCCACGGAATCAATTGCCAAATCATTAAAATTTGTATCCTCGATGAAGTGCGACAATACCGCCCGTCAAGTTTTGATAGTCGACGTTTTCATAGCCTGCTTCTGACATCATCTGTTTCAGTGTCTCTTGATCAGGATGCATACGAATCGACTCAGCCAAATACTGGTAACTATCTGCATCGTTGGCCACCAACTGGCCCATTTTGGGCAGAATATTAAATGAGTAAAAGTCGTAAAGCTGATTCAGCGTCGCTGTTGTTGGCTTGGAAAACTCTAAGATCAGTAAACGACCGCCTGGCTTCAATACCCGTAACATTGATCGTAAAGCAGCTGGCTTATCCGTCACATTTCGCAAACCAAAAGCAATAGTCACAATATCAAAGCTATTATCAGCAAAAGGCAGGTTTTCTGCGTCTGCTTGTACACAATTTACGTTACCAACTATCCCTTTATCGCGTAATTTGTCACGTCCGACCTTTAACATAGCATCGTTAATGTCAGCCAACACAACCTCGCCGGTATCTCCGACACGACGCGAGAACTGTGCCGTTAAATCGCCCGTGCCACCGGCGATATCGAGCACTTTCATGCCTTTACGTACACCACTGCAGTCTATGGTATAGCGTTTCCAAACACGGTGGATCCCCATCGACATGAGGTCATTCATAACATCATACTTGGCTGCCACTGAGTTAAATACATTGGCAACGAGGCCCTTTTTCGCATCCTTTGGCACGCGCTGGTAGCCAAAGTCGATTCCATCTTCGTGTTTATCTGACATAATTTTTCCTAACAACTTTTTACCCTATTGTACGGGCGTCACTGCTGTAATACTACACCTGCGCGTAATGATCTCGCCGCGGTAACCAGCGCGCAATCAACGCATTGACAGTATTGGGATAATCCCTGATAAGTTCCTCTGCAACCGCTTGAGCCTCAGGTATCAACACCTCATCACGTTCAATGTCGGCGACTTTCATCTGAGTCAGTCCGGTTTGACGCTGCCCAAGTAATTCGCCATATCCGCGGATCTCCATATCGCGCTGTGCGATAACAAAACCATCATTACTGTCTCTAAGTACGGATAAACGCTCTGTTGCGGTTCTCGATAACGGCGTTTTGTACAATAAAACGCAATGACTGGCGACCGAACCCCGTCCGACACGTCCTCGTAATTGATGCAACTGGGCTAATCCAAGCCGCTCTGGGTTCTCAATAATCATCAAGGATGCATTGGGTACATCAACGCCCACCTCAATCACCGTTGTGGCGACCAATAAATCGACGTCACCACTTTTAAAGCGTGACATCACTGCTTCCTTTTGGTCGGCTTTCATTCGTCCATGCACGAGCCCTATCGTCAACCCATCAAGCTGTTCTTGTAACTCCGTTGCAGTGTCCTCAGCCGCCTGACATTCCAATACCTCAGATTCCTCAATCAAAGTACAGACCCAATAAGCTTGTCGACCTTCGTGAGTACACACGTCGCGTACACGCTCGATCACCTGATCACGTCGTGTGTCTGGGATGGCCACTGTTGTGATCGGCGTGCGCCCCGGTGGTAACTCGTCAATCACTGAAGTAGCTAAGTCAGCATAAGCAGTCATCGCCAGCGTTCGCGGAATCGGTGTGGCTATCATAATTAATTGATGCGGTTGAAAGCCCGCTTGTACACCTTTCTCTCGTAATTGTAACCGCTGATGCACACCAAAACGGTGCTGTTCATCAATAATAACTAACGCGAGTGAGTGATAGTGTACATCGGCTTGAAACAATGCATGAGTTCCCACAATGAGCTGAACGCTCCCGTTCGCAAGCTGCTCTAACGTGTGTTGACGCGCCTTACCCTTGCTGCGACCACTCAACCAGGCGACTTCAATACCCAGGGGGGCAAACCATTGCTCAAACGTCAGCGCGTGTTGTTCTGAGAGAATTTCTGTGGGCGCCATAATCGCCACTTGATGACCTTGTTCGATAGCGGCTAATGCGGCAAGCGCCGCCACAAGCGTTTTTCCCGATCCCACATCACCTTGGACAAGACGCATCATCGGCTGATTCTGCGCGAGGTCCGCATGAATCTCACTCAATACGCGCTGCTGAGCAGACGTCGGCTTAAACGGCAGTTGTTGTAAAAATTCACTTTGTAAGCGTGGCTCCGCATTCAGCGCATGTGCACGCTCTTGCTGACGTTTTTCGCGTAACTGCAACAAACTAACCTGATGAGCAATCAATTCCTCCATTGCTAACCGCTGTTGTGCAGGATGTGACCCCTGTTCAAGTTGTGCGAGACCGACATCCTTGGGTGGGTTATGCAGTGTTTTGAGTGCCTCGACCAAAGATAGATCGTGGGGCTGAAGGGACTCAGGCAATAACTCAGGCAGCGCTCGTCCGGTCACATAAGAGAGCGCTTGGTCAATAATCTTACGCAAAGATGCCTGATACACGCCCTCAGTGGTGGGGTAGATAGGCGTCAGCGTCTCGGGCAACTCAATCGCGTCGGATGAAGAAAGTACACGATATTCGGGATGAATCACTTCAAGACCGCTAAGCCCCGCCCGCACTTCGCCAAAGACTAATAACGAGGTGCCAGCACTGAACTGCTTTAGTTGCGCGGCGCTAAACTGGAAAAAGCGCAATGTCATGGTGCCGGTCTCGTCTCGCACTCGGCACACCAACATACGCTTGCGACCATATTTAATGTCCGCATTATCGACGGTTACCTGAAAGTGACCTGCCACCCCAGGACGCGCATAAGCAATTCGGTAAATCTGTGTGCGATCCTCATACCGTGCAGGTAGATGAAAGATCGCATCATTGACCGTCACCAAGCCCAGCTTTTCCAACTTCTTAGCGACTTTATCGCCGACCCCTTTGAGCGTGGTCAGTGGAATTTTGCTGAGAGGCTGCATTGACTAAGCTCGCTTTTTAGCTGCGCGCATGGCTAACCACCACTCGTCATCCGCGACAATTTGCCCGTATTCATCTAGTGGTGGATACGGTAGTCCCTTGCGTTTGCAGGCTTTGGCGTAAATTGGGTGGCCCCCTTCAAACAATACGCGGTGCTGTTCGGCATCACTTAAGCGCATAGCGTCATACATGCCCGCTTGCTCTCGCTGACGCTGTGCCTCGTAAAGCATCACTGCACCTGCGACTGAGACATTCAGCGACTGCACCATACCCACCATTGGAATCTTAACGTGATGATCGGCAATTTTCAGCGCCTCTTCCGTCGCACCGTGTTTTTCCTGACCTAACAAGATTGCGGTGGGCTGGGTGTAATCGATTTCACGAAAATCCACCGCTTGATCAGACAAGTGAGTCACCACGACTTGCATACCTTGTTGCTTTATTTGCTCTACCGCAGGGTTTAACTGGCTATGATGATGCACGTTAACCCAATTTTGACTACCCAAAGCAGTACCACCGGACACGCGCATTTTGCTGCTCAGCCATATGGCATGCATTTCATGGACGCCCACCGCGTCCGCAGTACGCACTACCGCCGATAAGTTATGGTGCTTATGCACGCCTTCCATGACGACAGTTAAGTCGGGCTGACGAAACGCCAGCATTTCGGTAATGCGTTGATAACGTTCTGGACTCATTGATAGCCTTTAACTTCTGTGCTTTCTTACTACATCGTAAATATCAGTACGACGATCTTTTTTATTAGTCACTGAACCTTCGTGATGCAGATAACGCAGCTCATCTAAATTCAAATCTGAGAACATTAACATTTCTGTATTCGGAGTCGTCTCTGACATCACCGCATCGTGTGGGAAGGCAAAGTCTGACGGCGAAAACACAGCAGACTGCGCATATTGTACGTCTAAACTTTCCACCTCAGGTAAGTTACCAACACTGCCACAAATCACTACGTAACACTCGTTTTCAACGGCACGTGCTTGTGCACAGTGTCGAACTCGCAGATACGCGTTCCGTGTATCGGTCCAAAAGGGCACAAACAGGATCTCAAGTCCCTCTTCAGCCATAATGCGACCCAACTCAGGGAATTCGACATCGTAACAAATCAAAATACCGACACGCCCTGCATCGGTATCGAATACGCGCACATCATCGCCGCCTTCAATGACCCAGTCGCGCTTCTCGTGCGGAGTGATATGCAGTTTACGCTGCTCTTCAACTGAGCCATCGCGACGACATAAGTACGATACGTTGTAGATACTGTCGCCCTCTTGTAACGGCATTGAACCCGTGATGATGTTTACATTGTAACTGACGGCCATTTGCGACATTTCGCGTTTAAATCGCTCGGTAAAACCGGCGAGAAAACGAATGGCATTCATCTGTTGGCTCTGATCGGTCAACCCCATCAGCGGCGCGTTAAAAAATTCCGGAAGCACCGCAAAGTCACTCTGGTAGCTCGAAAGCGCATCAACAAAGTACTCCACTTGCTGAAGAAGCTCATCAACAGACTCGACTGATCGCATTTGCCACTGCACGGCACCGACACGCACATTTTGAACGCGCGTATTCAGCATATTTGTTGACGGATCGTAGAGGAAGTTATTCCACTCCAATAACGTGGCAAAACCACGCGAACGCTCGTCCTCAGGTAAGTACTTCCCGAGCAAGCGCTTCACACTAAAGTCGTTCGCTAACTGGAAAGTCAGGATCGGATCATAGATTTCACGACGTTGTACTTTGTCTAAGTACTGAGACGGAGACAGATCGTTTGAGTACTTGTGGTAATTAACGATACGCCCACCGGCAAGAATAGCGCGCAGGTTTTTCTGGCGACACAGTTCTTTACGAGCATCATAGAGACGGCGGCCTAGACGGTAGCCGCGATAGTCTGGATGAATCAGCACATCCAGGCCATACAATGCATCGCCCTTCTTATCATTAAGAATGGCTTCGCGATGCCCAATCAAATCATCGTAAGTGTGCGGGTTCGAAAATTTGTTATAGGCCACTTTCACGGTCAACGCCACACCAATAATGCGACCATTATCTTCGAGGCAAAACTGTCCTTCGGCGAAGTCTTTGATCAACTTCTCGATGGTAAAACGGCTCCACGCACCACCGATATCGGTGTAGATGGCATCCATTAACTCTTTTAACTGCTCGTAATCATCTAATCGGAGATTACGAATCTGAAGATGCAATTCTTCTGGGCTCATACTTGCCTCTTTACGCCAATTACTATACGAGTAGTGTACACGGTTTTTAATAAAGGTTGCATCACATCAGTTAGCTATATAAACTTCTGGACGTCCAAATAAAAATACCGAATTACCATAAGGGTCACTTATGTCGTCACAAATTCCTGCGCAACCCGCTAGCGCTAAGGCGTTGTTGCCACTTGCTTTGTTCCTCGCGCTGTTTTTAGGAACAGGTATTTATTTTCAGTCAGAGGGTGTGGAATACGCCTTTTATCAACTACCAAGCCCCGTCGCCATTTTGCCTGCGATCGCGTTAGGCATTTTGCTAAGCAAACAAGCATTCGAGGAGCGTATCGCCACCTTTGTCGCGGGCGTGGGTGACAGCAACATTGTCACCATGTGCATGATCTATTTATTAGCCGGTGCGTTTTCTACCGTTGCGGAGGCAACCGGTGGTGTTGATGCCATGGTGGCCCTTGGTTTAGGTATTATCCCAGCTTCATTTCTCTTACCGGGCCTATTTATTATTGCGGGCGTGATCTCGACCGCGATGGGTACTTCGATGGGCACCTTGGCTGCCCTTGCCCCGGTCGCCCTCGGTATTGGTGAAGCAACCGATATCAGTTTGCCGCTACTGGCGGGGGTATTGGTCAGTGGCGCCATGTTCGGTGATAACCTCTCAATCATTTCCGATACTACAATCGCAGCCACCCGTACCCAAGGCTGTAGTATGCGAGATAAGTTTAAAGCGAATCTAAAAATATCGATTCCCGCCGCAATTATTACAATGCTTTGGTTAGTGAGTTACGACACCAGTAACGCGCCTTTGAACATTCCTGAAGCCAACCTATGGTTATGTATTCCCTACTTCGCCATCATTGTGCTAGCAGTAATGGGCTTAAATGTATTTGCGGTGTTAGGTCTCGGTATCGTATTGGCTGCTGCGTTTGGCATGGTTGCGGTAGATTACCAATGGGTGAAGTTTAGTCAGGATATCTACGATGGCTTTTCATCAATGCAGGAAATATTTTTGCTGTCGTTGCTGATAGGCGGGCTTTCGGGCTTGATCCGTCAGCAGGGCGGTTTGGCTTTCCTTGCCAAGGCCGTTGAAGCGGTCACCAGCCGTTTAAGCAAGCATAAACAGCGTTCTTCTGCGCTTGGCGTCGCTGGCCTTACGTCACTTACAAACCTGTGTGTCGCGAACAACACGGTGAGTATTTTACTTGCGGGAGAAGTCAGTGCTCGCTTAGCTAAAAAAGGTAATTTAGCAGCACGCCAAAGCGCCAGCCTATTAGATATCTTTGCCTGTGTTGTACAGGGCGTATTGCCTTATGGCGCGCAGGCATTACTGATGGGGGCGAGTTTCGGTATTTCCCCATTGTCGGTAAGTATCCATACCGGCTATTGCTTTATCTTAGGTGCAGTCGCTTTAGTGATTATTGTTTGGCGCAAGCCACTTGAGGATCGTATACCGGAGCAAACAGAAGCGGTCACTTAGACCGCTTCTATCAAAAATTAATTGGTGCTTGGTAATTCGAGAATACCGTCGATTTCAATCTGAGCACCTTTTGGCAGCTGCTTCACACCAATAGCCGCGCGCGCTGGGTAAGGTTTGCTGAAGTGGCGAGCCATGACTTCATTGACGATGGCAAACTCACCTAAATCAGTTAAGTAGATTTGTACTTTGACCATATCCTGAAGCTCGCCCCCGGCGGCTTCACACACCGCTGCTAAGTTCTTAAACACTTGCTCGGCTTGATGTTGAAAGTCCTCAGATACCAACTCCATGGTTTCAGGATCAAGCGGAATCTGACCCGAAAGATAGACTGTGGTACCGATTTTTACCGCTTGCGAGTATGTGCCAATCGCCGCGGGCGCTTTATCTGTTGCAATGATTACCTTAGACATTTTACTTCCTTAAGCGCGTCACGCGCTGTACATCAGGCATCTTACGAATATGACGAATCACATCAGCGAGATGCTTTCTATTTTTAATAGTCAGTGCCACATCAATAAAATAAATGTTGGCATCGATTTCTTCAGTTTTGAGACCATCGATATTACAACCTGTCGTCGCAATAGCTGAAGTCAGCTTAGCCAGTGCGCCCTGATGGTTGATAATCTCGATTCTAATCTCGGAAATAAACTCGGCTTCTGGATTATTATCCCACTCCACTGGGAAGTAACGCCCCGGCTCATCTTCATGACCACGAACGTTTTTACATTCACGTCGGTGAATCACCAGCCCTTTCCCAGGACTGACATGAGCAATAATGTCGTCGCCAGGAATCGGGCGACAGCACTTAGCAAAACTGACTAACAACCCTTCAGCACCTTTGATCGACAAACTCTTACGGTTCAAGCTTTCATCTTTCAGTGGTTGCAATTCGCCCATGAGTCTTTTTGCAACAGCGAGCGACATCAGGTTGCCCAAACCGATTTGCTTCAATAGTTCACCACGTGTTTCTAATTTCAATTCAGCAATTACACGTTCAAACTCTGAATTAGGAATTTCATCATAGCTCAGAGAGCCTAACGCGGAGCGCAGCAAACGCTCGCCCAGATGCTCGGCCTCGGAAGCTTCTTGCCCTTTTAAAAATTGACGGATTTTAGCGCGCGCTTTTCCAGTAACTACAAAGTTAAGCCATGCAATGTTGGGGCGTGAGCCAGGAACGGTCTTAACCTCGACGGTTTGCCCCGTCTCTAACGGTTTACTCAGTGAGTAAGTACGATGATTAACACGAGCACCCACGCACGTATTGCCCACATCCGTATGTACTGCGTACGCGAAGTCGACGGCAGTGGCGCCTTGAGGTAACTCGACGATGCGCCCATCTGGGGTAAACACATAGATTTCGTCGGGGAACAAATCCGACTTAACATTTTCAATAAACTCGAACGAGCTGCCTGCGCTTTGTTGCAGCTCCAATAAACTTTGCATCCATTTACGCGCTCTTACCTGCGCCGTGGTGCCCGAGTCATCATTATTTTTATAAAGCCAGTGTGCAGCTACCCCGCGATCTGCCATCAAGTCCATTTCTTCCGTGCGAATTTGAATCTCGACAGGAACGCCATGCGGCCCCTTTAGCGATGTATGCAGGGACTGATAACCGTTTGATTTAGGAATCGCAATATAGTCCTTAAAGCGTGTTTCAATCGGTTTGTATAAGTTATGCAGCGCGCCTAACACGCGATAACAGGTATCCACCGAATCAACAATGACGCGAAAAGCATAGATATCCATCACCTGATTAAACCGCAGCTCTTTGTTCAACATCTTGCGGTAAATGCTGTGCAAGTGCTTCTCACGCCCCATCACTCGTGCGCTAATACTATTCCCTTCGAGTCTGGCATGGATTTCATGTTGAACCCGTTCCATAAATTCGCGACGGTTACCGCGCGCTTTTTTAACTTCAGACTCCAGTAGCTTGGCACGCCAAGGGAACAGCGCCCAAAAGCCCAGCCGTTCAAGCTCATTCTTAACATCGTGAATACCCAGCCTATGCGCGAGTGGGGCATAAATTTCTAATGTCTCGCGGGCAATCCTACGACGCTTGTCAGGCCGCAAGTGCTGTATTGTTCGCATGTTATGCGTACGGTCGGCTAGCTTAATCAAAATGACACGAATATCCTGCGTCATCGCCATGATCATTTTACGATAGTTCTCGGCTTGCGCTTCTTCCTTAGAGTTGAATTGCAACTTATCGAGTTTAGAAACCCCTTCGACCAATGCAGCGACGGTCGAGCCGAACATTTCGGCAAGGTCCTCCTCCTTGATCTCGGTATCTTCAATGACATCGTGTAACAGCGCTGCCATCAGGGTTTCGTGGTCAAGGCGCATATCCGCGAGTAAGCTGGCAACCGCAACAGGGTGAGTTATATAAGGTTCACCGCTACTACGCTTCTGACTACTGTGGGCATCCTTGGCCACTTTAAAGGCATGTTCAACACGATCAACTTGATCGCTTGGCAAATACTCACTTATTTGATTTTTCAGGCCTTCAAATAAATACACCGAAAGACTCCATTTGTGGGCGATTAGGCAAAGTTTCTGCTACGGTAACTACCGATACTTACTGACAGCATAAGAGCAAAAGACAAAAAAGCCAACGGAATACACCGTTGGCTTTTAGTATGAGTGCGAACTCATCCTGCTAAAGGGCGAGCCCTTTAGCTAATAATTAGCTTATTCTACGCGACGCAACGCATCAACTGCGCGCATTTCTTCGGCGTCTGCTTCTTGCTGCGCCGCACGCTCTTCTGCATCCAAGCGATCAGCATCAATTTTACCCTGCTCGATCTCGCGTAAAGCGATAACCGTGGGTTTCTCGTTTTTTGTTTCAACCAATGGATCTTTGCCTTGGACTGACAGCTGACGCGCTCGGCGTGCAGCAAGCAAGATCAAATCAAAACGGTTACCTACGCGGTCAACAGCGTCTTCTACAGTTACGCGAGCCATGCTCTACTCTCCATCCAACCTGAGTGAAATTCTTCGAAAGGCTAATAATTATACGGAAATAAGCGCAATTAGCCAAGTAATTCGTTTATCACAGCTTTGTGACGTTCTTGCTGCACAGCCATTGCATTACGCTGGGCTAAAACAATGTGTTCAAGCTGCGCTAACGACTCGTCAAAATTATCATTCACCAACAAGTAATCAAATTCATGATAGTGAGACATTTCTGCTTGAGCCTTTGCCATCCGCTTACTTATGACTTCATCACTGTCTTGTCCACGGCGCCTAAGGCGCTGCTCTAAAGTCGCTAGACACGGCGGCATAATAAAAATAGAGCAGGTGTCAGGATGGTGTTCACGCACTTGCTGCGCGCCCTGCCAGTCAATATCAAGGAAAATATCGATGCCTGCTGCCAAGCCTTCCTCTATCACTTTTTTTGAAGTGCCATAGTAGTTATCAAAGACTTTTGCCCACTCATAAAACTCACCTTTCTCGATTCTTTCCTCAAATCCTGACACCGATAAAAAGTGATAGTGCACGCCGTCATGTTCGCCTGGACGGGGCTCTCGGGTGGTGCAAGAGACCGAAACCTGCATTGAACCATCATTATGCTTATTCAACAAAGCGCCGATCAGGCTCGATTTGCCTGCGCCGCTTGGCGCTGCAATAATAAATAAATTGCCAGTGTGATTTGCCATAAAAAACACAGTACCTTGCTTTATATGGGGAGCAAGAATAACACGGGCAGCGAGATTTGGAAAAAGTTAACATTCACTCTTTATGCCGAAATCAGTATCATAAACGCTTTTAAATAATGCCAAGGACGCCATGAGCATCACACAGCAAGGCAATACACGTGTTTGGTTTGCGATTCTCCTATTGATACTTTTAGGATTAAATTTACGCCCATTGCTTACCTCGATAGGTCCGCTCACTCAGGACTTACAGGCCGCCTCAGGCATGCCCTACAGTAGCTTCTCATTACTGACCACGATTCCCATCATGATGATTGGTATGCTTGCGCTGTTTGCAGGCAGGATGACGCGAGCGCTCGGCTACCAACAGGGTATCGCTGCGGGCTTACTTGTCCTTATCGCTGGTCTGTCTATTCGCGCGTGGCCCGCCTCAGCGACGACGCTTGTGATAAGCGCAGTCATTGGTGGCTTCGGCATTGCGTTATTGCACATTATTATTCCCGAATTAACTAAACAACAATTCCGACATCGACTGGGTGCCATGACCGGCGTTTGGTCAGCCGCGCTCATGGGCGGTGCTGCATTGGGCGCAGTGTTAACACCTTGGCTGGATACTCACTTTGACTCTCACTCCATCGCGCTCGCCAGTTGGGCGATTCTCGCAATCATGACGTTAGCGTTGTGGTTGGCCCCTGCCAACCGTGTGCCAAGAGCCGACATCCCGCCACGAAATGAACTGCTTAAAGCGTTTAAATATCCTCGCAGCTGGCTATTAGGCGCCTACTTTGCCTTAGTTAATGCAGGTTACGCTGGTTTTATCGCTTGGATTGCTCCGTTTTATGGTGAATATGGCTGGACCACCCAGCAAGCCGGTAATCTACTCGCACTATTCTCTTTAGTTCAAGTAATGGGTGCGCTGATTTTGCCAACGCTATCACGCAGCATGGATCGGCGTCCGTGGTTAGCATTAGCTGTGATTACACAAATGGTTGGTTTTGCAGGGTTATGCTGGCTGCCAGAACAAGCACCTTGGTTGTGGTCTGCGCTGTGTGGCTTCGGTTTGGGTGGTGCGTTCCCGCTGTGTATTGTCATGGCACTCGATCATATCGAAGACCCGGTACAGTCAGGCAGACTGGTTTCGTTCATGCAAGGTATTGGATTTATATTTGCGAGTATTATGCCGCTCGTCACTGGAGCGTTTCGAGATTTAAGCGGCAATTATCAGTTGGGTTGGGCGTTTCATATTTTAGTAGGCGTCGTCATTCTAATTATGACGACGCGCTTTCGTCCTGCAGGCTACAGCGACGCATTTTTAGTTAAGCGGTAAAATACGCGACAATGCATCCTCAACCAAATGATTCAGAGCTGTTTTATCTAAACCACGGTGAGCATACGTCGTTACGCCGATTAGCGTCGCTTGGTACAACAACGCCAGGCGCTCTGGATCAGCCGAGGCGTTTAACTGGCCACGCTCTTTTGCCAGTAGGAACGCTTCTTTGAATAGATTCTCGAACCGATCAATATAATTAATCGCTGTTGATGCGTCTGCATCATCAAGGGTATGCAATTCGAGCATGCTCTTTACGATCATACACGCCATGCTCGGCTTGTTCTGACCACATTCGTCCACCATAGTAATCATGACTTGGCGGAAGCCGTCCATTACATCTGAGCCTTCAAACAATAACGCTGTGTACTGATCGATAAGTCGCTCGCCGTAAGTTCTCAGTGCTTCATTAAATAACGACTCTTTGTTACCAAAGGCCGCATAGATTGAACCTGGACGCATATCCAACGCATATTCAATATCCTTCATTGATGTTGCGTGGTAGCCCTGTTTCCAAAACAAAAGCATGGCATTGTTGAGTGCAATATCCCTATCAAATTGTGGTGTTCTAGCCATTTTCCTTCCCTAAGAATGATTTCATTTGCCATTAAACAGTAATCACCAATTGTGAGCTTTTTCCATAAAGACACAGTAGGCTATATATAAACGAACAAGAATTATAGATAACAGGAGCAATTTATGTCCAACGCCAAAGGAAATTGGCGCAACGCCATTTTGGTTCCCGTCTTCCTCCCCGCAGTTATCGTTATAGCCTTATTGGTAATAGGCACTTTAAGCGCACCGGAGCTAGCTGGCAACCTTTTTAGTGCAACTCTAGCTGGAATCACGGAGCATTTCGGTTGGTTTTATATGCTAGCCGTCGCATTATTCTTGATTTTTATTGTCGGTGTTGCTGTATCACGATGGGGCCGAATTAAACTCGGACCCGATCACTGCGAACCCGAGTACAGCTTTACCTCATGGTTTGCCATGCTTTTCTCCGCTGGTTACGGCATTGCGTTATTATTTTTCGGTGTTGCAGAGCCTGTATTGCACTTTGCCGAGCCTCCAGTTGGGGCCGCCGAAACCGTCGATGCCGCTAAACAAGCGATGCAAATCGCCTACTTCCACTGGGGCTTTCACATCTGGGCTATTTACGGCCTGGTAGGTCTGGTTCTGGCATATTTTTCCTTTCGCCATGGCCTACCGCTATCCATGCGATCGACCTTATACCCTTTAATTGGTGATAAAATTCATGGTCCTGCCGGACACACGATCGACACGTTTGCGATTCTGAGCACCCTGTTTGGTATCGCCACCACGCTGGGCCTTTCGGTTATCCAAATTAATACAGGATTGAATTATCTTTGGGAGGACATCCCGGTTGATACCACGGTACAAGTAATTGCCATTGCAGTGATTACGCTTGCCGCTATTGCGTCGGTTGTTGCTGGTATGGATAAAGGGATTAAACGACTGTCTTTGTTGAACATGGCGCTGGTTATGTTCTTGCTGATATTCGTTTTTGCCGTGGGTCCAACTATCCATATTCTTGAGACGTACCTACAAAACACAGGTGCCTACTTGAGTGGCATTGTGGAACGTACCTTCAATCTGCAGGCCTATACCCGCAGTGATTGGATAGGTAATTGGACACTCTTTATCTTCGGCTGGACCATCGCTTGGGCACCATTTGTCGGCCTTTTTATTGCCAAGATCAGCCGCGGCCGCACGATTCGCCAGTTTGTCTTAGGTGTTATGTTAGTGCCCACGTTCTTTACCTTCTTTTGGTTCGCGGTATTTGGGGATACAGCACTCAACATGATTATGAACGAGGGATATACCTCGTTGATCTCCGAGGTCCAAAACAACCAAGCTATCGCGTTGTTTAAACTATTTGAAAACTTACCACTCACTAATGTACTCAGTTTCGCAACCGTGCTGCTGATTATCACCTTCTTCGTTACATCATCTGACTCGGGCTCGCTCGTTGTCGACTCGCTGGCGTCTGGCGGTGTGGGTGAAACGCCTGTATGGCAGCGCGTATTTTGGGCATCGACCGAAGGCTTAGTTGCTGCGGTGCTACTCGTTGCAGGTGGTTTAAATGCATTACAAACCGCAGCCATCACAAGCGCCTTTCCGTTTGCGATTATCATATTGATTGCTGCCGTCGGCATGTGGCGCGCGTTAGTGATTGAGGGTCACCAATACTCAAGCCTGAAGAGCCACCGTCAGTCTCACCGCCGTGGCGTTAACGAAGGACCTGATTATTGGAAGAAGCGTCTACGTGGCTTGGTGAAATTCCCACAGCAAAGTGAAGTAAAAGAGTTTATTTTTGGTCGTGCAAGCGAAGCGTTAGAGAAAGTAAAAACCGAACTCGAGGCACAAGATTGGCCGGCTCAATTTACTAAAGACGAAGAGCATGAACGTATTATGTTGACTGTTGAACGCGAAGGCGATCTCGACTTTGCTTATGAGATACGCTTACGCGAATATTCGATGCCACAATTCGTGCTACGTCCGAGCCATAAGAATGAGCACTACTATCGTGCCGAGCTGTTTTTACGCCAAGGCGGTCAATCATACGACCTCTATGGTTACGAAATGACAGATATTATTAACGATGTCATTAACCAGTTCGAGAACTACTTACACTTTAGACATCACAGCCCCGGCGTATTGCCTTGGGAGATGGAAAAACACGATGAGGATTTACAAGACATCGAAACCAATAAGTAGACAATTTAAGCCCCCAGCGATGGGGGCTTTTTTTATCTGATATACTGACTTTTTTGTTTGGCGTTCAGTTAATCATCATGAAGATTTTGCACACCTCAGACTGGCATCTTGGCCGCCTATTTCATCAGCAGTCGCTGCTTGACCAGCAGCTCGAACTTCTCCATCAGCTGGTCAATGTCATTGATGAGTACGCGGTTGATGCAGTCATCATCGCGGGCGACATTTACGACCGTTCAGTACCGCCTTCAGCTGCGGTGAAAGCGTTCAGTGACTTTGTGGAACAAGTTGCGGTTAAGCGGCAGCGTACCATCGTCGCCATTTCCGGCAATCACGATGGCGCCGAGCGCCTTGGCTTTGCACATAGCCTGCTTAAACAAGCTAAGTTGCACTTGATTACCGACTTACCGCAATCGGTCGAGCCCGTTGTATTGAGTGATGCAGATACCGACGTACATTTATGGTGCGTTCCCTTCCACGATCCATTGCAGGTAAATCATTGGCTGGAAAGTGATTGTAAAAACTTTAATACCGCTCATCAGATGATTGTTGACCGTATCAACGCTCAACGCAGTAACCTGTCTCGCAACATTATCGTCAGTCACTGCTATTTAGACGGTGCATCGGAGTCTGAGTCAGAAAGACCACTCTCTATCGGTGGTGCCGATCGTGTTGATTGGCAAATGTTTGCTGATTTTGATTACGCGGCGTTAGGGCACCTTCATCAGCCGCAATACAAAGGGCGTGAACATATCCGCTACAGTGGCTCGTTAATGAAGTACAGCTTTTCTGAAGTTAACCAGAGTAAATCGGTCACTTTAATTGATATTAACAATAAGGGTGTACAGGACATTGAACAAATCACGCTTAAGCCCAGTCAGGATATGCGCGTGATTAAGGGTGAATTAGCTGATTTAATTAAACAGGCTCAACACGATCCGCATTATAATGACTTCATTCAGGCGATACTGACTGATAAACAAGCGATTCTACATCCGATGGCGAAACTCCGCGCCTATTACCCTAATTTGATGCAGTTAAGAAAAGAACAGTTTGAGCACGATCAACGCTCCCCCGCGGCTCACGCTCAGGAGCAGCTAAAAAAAGCAGATAGTGAGCTCATCCAAGACTTCTTTTCTGAAGTCCACGGAGAGCCACTTACGGAAGATCAGAAAAGCGCAATTTCGCAGGTCATTCAACAGATTGAACAAGAGGAGTCAGGATCGTGAAACCGCTCGCGCTTACGATGCAGGCATTTGGCCCCTTTCCCACGCAACAGTCAATTGACTTCACGCTGTTGGGCGAGCACCCCTTGTTCTTAATCAATGGAGCCACGGGAGCCGGTAAAACAACACTACTCGACGCCATCAGTTTTGCGCTCTATGGTGAAACCACAGGGCAAGATCGCGCCGGTAAACAAATGCGCTGTGATCATGCAGCCGATGACTGTACCACCGAAGTCGAGTTCACATTTGCCATCGGCACCAAAGTCTATCGAGTGATGCGCCAGCCCACACAACATGTTTTGGGGCAGCGTGGCAATACCACTGTTGAGCGCCGTACGACTGCGTCATTATATGAATTACGCGGCGAATGGCACAGCGGTCAGTCATCCAGTACGATGGACTGGCACCCTATCGAAACCCGTAAAGTAACCGAGGTCAATAAATTCATCGAAGGACTTCTCGGGTTGCGTGCTGAGCAGTTCCGGCAAGTGGTTGTGTTACCGCAAGGCAAATTCCGTGAGCTACTCAACGCCGATGCCAATGAGCGTGAAAATATTCTGTCGCAATTATTTCAGACCCAGCGTTTCAAGCGTTATGAAGAGTTGTTTAAACAACAGGCCGGCGATCTTAAAAAAGCATTTGAAAAGCTCGAGCAACAAAAAGCACACATACTCGAAGGCACGGAATGCGATGACTTAACGCAGCTTGAGCAGCAGATCGCAGAGCTTAAACCACGGCTGGAAACCCAGCAGAACGCCCTGAAACAACTTAATCAGCAGGTCGTTGATACCGATTATCAGCTCAAGCAACAACACACACGCAACGCCAAATCCAAAGATTTACAACACGCCAGGCAACAACAAGATGAGTTGCACACCAAGCAAGCAGAAATCGATAACAAACAACACCGGATTAACAAGGCTCAAGCCGCCATTCGCCTGGTACCTGCCTACAATGACTGGCAACAGACGGAGGTACGGCTAAACGTAAGCCGACAAAAGCAAACCCAACTTAGTGAAGAAAAGCAGCAACAAGCTAAATCATTGACAAACGCTGAAGCTAAGCTCGCGGAGGCACGAACAAAGCTTGAGCAAAGCAAACCGCTTAGAAGTACACTTCAGCGCTTAGAAGAGCTTTTACCAACCGTCGAGCAACTGGAGCGGTTAACACAGCAAGTCGAGCAGTATCAGTCTACGCTTGTTCAACGAGAAAAGGAGGGTAAGCAGCTTAGAGCAGACTACGATGCCGCTCAGTCTGAGCTCAAGCAACTACGAACAGAACAACAGCAGGTACAGACACAAATTGATGAGTTACCCGAGTTGGAAAGCCGTACTCACGCCTTATCAGAACAACGCCAACAGCTGCTCAAAAAACAGCAGTTGGCTAAGCAAGCGGCTGTTCTAAAAAAGGACCAAGCTCAATTGCAACGCTCATTGCAGGCAAAGCTCGCACACAAACAGCAAGCCTATAATCAGGTCAACGAACTTGAACAACGCTGGCTTGCGAGCCAAGCCCCCATGCTCGCGCGCCAGCTCGAACCTCAAAAGCCCTGTCCCGTTTGTGGTAGTACAGAACACCCTCATCCTGCTCAATCGGACGCTAACGCATTAGTTGAACAGCATGAACTCGATAAAGCACGCGAGAGTTATCGCAGAGCAGAGCAGGCGTTTTACGATGAGCAAACAACGCTCGCAAAAACCAGTGAACATGAACGCCAACTGACTCAACAATTATCCGAACTAGCCGACTTATCCGAAGCAGCACTGGAGCAACAAGAAACCCAACTTAATAATGAACGCCAAGTACGCACAGCACTGTTAAACCGCCGCCAAAAGGTTCAACAGAAGCTTGAGCGGGCGGAGCAACAGCGCGGTCAACTTGAAGGACAACTTGACCACTGCCGCTCACAATACGCCGAAGTGAAAGCTAAACACGCGAGCGCACAAACCGAGCTAGAGAACTTAAAACAGCGTTGGCAACAAAGCGATATGAGTGTCGCCGAAGTAAAACCACGAATCGAAGAGCTTAAGCAACAGCTAGGCCAGCTTGAACAGCAATTTGAGCAGGCGCAGCAGTTAACACAGAAGCAATCGCAACAGTACCATGCCACTCAAACTCAGTTGAAGGCAGAGACAGAGGAGGGCGATCGCCTCACGCAAGCCTTGAAAAATGCACAACAGACTTGGAAAGCCCAACTTTCAGCCAGCAACTTTAGTTCCGATGAAGATTTTAAGTCGGCACAAATCGATGAGTCTGAGCTTAAACAACTCAGCCAAGCAGTTAGCGAACATAATCAACGTGCTATCGAACTAAAGTCAACTATCAAAGAGCTACAACGCTATATTGATGATATTCCGCCAGCTGATATCGAACAGCTAACCCGGCAACTCGAAAAGTTACGTAAAGATCGCGAGTCAGAACAAAGTCGATTTAACCACCAACAAAGTGTATTACTTAACAACGAAAAGGCCGTAGAACGCCTACAGCAATTGGTCATACAGAACGAAGCATTAGAAGCGCAGTATGCCAGTATTGGTACACTTGCCAATCTAGCTACAGGGCAAAACAGCCAACGTTTAAGTTTGCACCGATTTATATTAAGTGTTCTACTAGATGATATACTAATTGTTGCATCGCAACATTTAGGGCAAATGACGCATCACCGATATCAACTAGTACGTGAAAACGAAGTCAGTGATGCTCGCTCAGCCAGTGGTCTAAACCTTGCTGTTACGGACGCTTACACAGGCATTCAACGCTCTACTAAGACACTTTCCGGCGGAGAAAGCTTTCAAGCCGCATTGGCGCTAGCGCTCGGACTTTCTGAGGTAGTACAACAATACTCTGGCGGCATCAAGCTCGATATGTTGTTTGTCGATGAAGGGTTTGGCAGTCTCGATGAGCAGGCATTAGACGCCGCAATCGATGTACTGGCTAATCTACGCGCCAGTGGTCGGAGTGTTGGAATCATCTCCCATGTGAGAGAATTAAAGGAGCGTATCGATACGCGCATTGATGTTCACAAAGGTCAACACGGTAGTCACATCACTACGAGGGTAAATAACTAATATGGATGGTGTCATGCATTCACCAACAACGCTCCCAGCAATGCCCGGCATGCTCGCGCGCTCGTTGCTCACCTTGCTGCGTAACGATAATAGCGAGGCTGAGGCTGATAAAATTGAGCATGAATATAGTTTAGAAGCCCTATCGGCCAAACGCATTGATGCCTACAAAAATATGTTCGGTGGTTTTGTCAGTGATATCCCCTTATCCTTGTTTTATTGCCTCGCACAACGAACTCACTTAGCGCAAATGCTCGATAAGCGTTTCCCGTGGCCGGCGCCAGGTTTGGTTCACTTGAACAACCGCCTCGAGCAATTGGAACATATTCAACCTGACCAACCTTTTTATATTAAAGCTTCGGTCAGTGTTCCGGCACGAGGCCCTCAAGTCTCACCTCGCCGTTTGCGCCCCAAGTTCGAAGTCAGTTTTTATCAAGACAATAAAGAAGTGGTACGTTGCGTTAGCACATACCAAGTGATGAAAGCCCAAGGTAAAGAGGCACCGCGAGCCAAGAAGCCAGAGGCTAAGATCGACAAGCCCAACTGGACCTACATGCATCATTGGCAACTGGGATCGGGGTTGGGTAGACGTTATGCGCGTGTATCGGGTGACTTCAATCCAATTCATCTACACCCATTTACATCGCGTTGGTTTGGTTTTAACAAGCCAATTATTCATGGCATGTACATGATGGCCCGAGCACAAGCCGATATCGAACGTGCCGAGGGTCAAAGTGCTAACTATATTGATGTCACTTTTAAGCGCCCAGTCATTCTGCCAGCTCGTATTCGTCTTTGGCGTAACAGTGACTCACCCGAGGGTTACGAAGTCCGGAATAACGACAATACGCAAGTGCAACTCGAAGGGAAGATTCGCTTCCCTTCGTAGTTACTGCTCATTATTGCTTGTGAATTTGTCCATTTTTCATAACAAAGGTCACACGCTGCAGTTCGGTGATATCCTCAAGTGGATTACCATCGACTGCAATGACATCTGCGTATGAACCGCTTTTAATACGACCTAAACGCGGATCTCTTAGGATATCTGAGGCAGCTATCGTTGCCGCTTGAATAGCCTCTTCGGCAGGCATACCCGCCTCAACCATGTATTCAAACTCTTTCGCATTATCGCCGTGAGCAGAAACACCACTATCAGTGCCGAATCCAATTTTCACGCCAGCTTTATAAGCCGTAGCAAAGGTATCTTGAATTTTTGGACCAATAGCCAAAGCTTTCGGTTTAACAACAGCAGGGAAGTAGCCGTCGATCTTAGCCTTTTCAGCAACGAACTTACCCGCCATAATCGTAGGCACTAAGTACGTTCCATTGGCCTTCATCGCCGCGATCACCTCATCATCCATATAAGTGCCGTGCTCAATAGTATCGATACCCGCGTTCACCGCCCGTAACATACCGCTCTTGCCATGTGCATGCGCAGCGATATGGAAGTTATAGTCATCCGCAATAGCGACCAACGCTTCAAGCTCTTCATCAGTAAATTGAGGATTCTCACCACTTGAAGCCATGCTTAACACGCCTCCGGTAGCCGTGATTTTTATAAAGTCAGCGCCATCTTTATAATGTTGACGAATTGCTTCTTTAACATCGGCGGGGCTATTCACAACGCCTTGTTTCGGCCCCGGCTCACCCATTAAATCAGGTCGAACACCATTGGTAGGATCCGCATGTCCCCCCGTTGTGGCAAGCGACTTACCTGCACTATATATACGCGGCCCATGAACTTTGCCTGCCTTAATCGCATCGCGCAAAGCCAGAGTCACATTAAAAGAATCACCGGGATTACGTACCGTAGTAAAACCGGCGAGCAAGGTCTTCATGCCGTAATTTTGGGCGGTATAAGCCAGATCGGCAGGCCCCTCGGTAAAACGATTTAAATAGGCGCCAGGGCCTGATTGACCATCTAAATGAACATGTAAGTCGGTTAACCCTGGAAGACAGGTTTTATCACTCAAATCGACAACGTCTGATGCCGGCTTGTCAGAAGTGACACTCACAATTTTATCGTTATTAAACTGAATATAGCGCTCACCCACTAACTCGCCACGTTCACTATCAAATACGTTTCCGCAATGTAACCAGCCATCTGCATGAGCAGCAGAACTACAGACCGCTAACACCAAACTAAGAGCTATTTTATGATTCATTATTCAACTCCTAAGTATTTATGTGCCAATGCACTTGAATTTCCTCTGGTCGCTCAACCAGAGAAGCAATGGTGTATTTAGCAAGGTAACTATAAAACTGCTCTTTACCTGCGTGAATAATACCTTTTAAATCACATACTGGATAAATCTTACACCTTGGGTTTAAACAATCAATCCACTCTTCATCACCTTCTAGCTGGCGGATGACGCTATCAAGACGCATTCGGTTCGCGTCAGTAGCAAGAGAAAAACCGCCCCCTTTTCCGCGCCAAGTCTTAATGAGCCCAAGTTTTCCCAGATGATGAACGACCTTATTTAAATGGTTTTTAGGTACCGAAAACACCTCGCTCAAATCACTAATCGTGGCTCTTTTATCTTGCTCAGATGCAGCAAGGTAAATGAGTACTCTGAGTCCATAATCTGTATATTTCTTTAATTGCACGCGGCTTCCTAGAGTTTTTCATTTTTTAGTTTTAATTGGGTTCCGTTGCGACTTTCTATTACGAGCCGATTCTGATCAAAGCCAATGGTGCGGACATTGTTAACCGCTTCGGCAAATGTTTTTGCGTCCTGCATAATGGTTTCCGAACATGCACGACGTGTACTCCCTACCCACTTCAAGTGCACCATTTCGCTGCCAAACTGATACTGTCCGAAACGACGGTTACACCCGTCCGAGCCCACGAGCTTGCCATCGGCTAAGAACTGAATATACATATTAGATGAAGGCGTCATTGATGCATTAGTCTCGGTCAGAATCCACTTAGGGCCTTGCACCAAGTCCAGCGTTTCACCGCCACACCCTGTCACATTTAATTGTCCCGAGTAACTCACCGAAAAGGGGTACACCATTCCACTCATCGTATCCCGACATACCTCGGAACGAATATCTATTTGGTCGCCGTTCGCCGTAGACAACCGCCAACTCGGCCTATCGGAACCTTCATTTACGGGTTCAACAGATGCAACCGTGGCAATCCACTCCTTCTCTGGTGTGCTTACCTCAGCCTGCTTTCCATTAAGCGATAACGCCCAAAATGGCTCATTACCCGATGCTGAGAACGCTTTGGGGAGAGAGTCAGCAGCTCGACACTCTGGAAGTGACTCGCCCCGCCAGATAAATGTGGCCATATTACCTTTGTTCCAGAAGCTACTTTCACCATCATCAGAAACAAATTTAGCGCCCGATGCCACGGGTTGTTGCTTTAGTGTGTCTTGGCGGTCTCCAAAACGTACTTTAAGTTGCTCATTCTGCCACTCGGTATACACCGTATAAGCGCCACAAATGAACACCTGCTCTTGGCTCATATCTCGTTGCGAAGAAGACGAGCACCCCGCGACAATGACACTAGTCAGAAAAATAACGACTGCAAACCGAAACATAATCAATCCAATAAAATTCATATAAACCTCTGATTCTCAGCATACCTCGCTAGGTCAAAAGCTCAAGCACTTAACTACGTGTTTACATTAGTTACACCTTTGCTAAATAAATAATTAATAAATTCTTAATTTTTAATTGCGAATTATTCGCATTTTAATTACTATCTGCCGCATCAAAATAACGTGTGGAGATATACAATGAAAAAAGCCCCGATTGCATTAGCTATCGCAAGCTTGCTAAGTAGCCCGCTGATAATGGCGGAAGAGAATACCGAAATCGAAACAATTAAAATCATTGGATCAACCGAACAGGCGCGTCAGATCGCAGGCTCATCAGCCGTGATAGATGAAGAACAAATGCGCGTTGAAGTACCCACCGATATCAACCAGTTGATGAAAACCCTTCCGGGCGTTTACGTGTTGGAGGAAGACGGCTTTGGTTTACGTCCAAACATCGGTATTCGGGCGGCAAATGCAGGTCGGGTAAGCAAAGTCACGCTATTAGAAGATGGTGTGATGATGGCACCAGCACCTTATTCAAACCCAGCAGCGTATTATTTCCCAACCACCATGCGCATGGCCTCTGTTGAAGTACTGAAAGGGGCACCGTTACTGCGTTACGGCCCTCAAACAACGGGCGGCGTGCTTAACCTGGTATCGACCCCCATTCCTGAGCAGTCTGTTTCAGGTCAAGTTTTAGCACAATGGGGTGAGTTCAGCAGTAACGATATTCATGCTTACGTCGGCGGAACGCAAGGCGCTTGGGGCTTCTTACTTGAGACAGTGCAACGCGAGAGTAACGGTTTTAAAGCCATTGATCGCAGTCATCGCGACAGCGGCTATGATATTCAAGACTACACCGCAAAGCTGAGCTTTGATCAAGGACCACACCACCTGCTTTTCAAGGCGCAGTACTCAGAGGAAATTTCTAATGAGACCTACCTTGGCTTAACCGATGCCGATTTCGTTGATACACCAAACCGTCGTTACGGCATCTCATCGATTGACCAAATGGACAACAGCCATAAAGGCTTTAGCTTGGCTTACGGCTTTGATGTAAACAGTGATGTTACGCTCAATGCTGTCGCATATCGTAACGAATTCAAACGTGACTGGTTTAAGCTCAACGGTGGTGGGTCGTATGTGAGTGCAGCGAACCAAGGCGACATGCTAGCACAAGGCATTCTTGACGGTACCGAAGATGCCCTCGGCCTTGAATACAAACATAATAACCGCGCTTATGAAAGCTATGGTATTGAGCTCAATGCACAGTGGCAACTTGGCGCGCATGCACTTGAAGTCGGTGGGCGCGACCACACGGATGAAATGGATCGCTTTCAACCCGTGGAGATCTTTGACCAAATCAACGGCAGCTTAGTCTATCAATCCACGGTCAGTCCTTCAGGTAGCAATAACCGTATCGAGGGTGCCGATGCAACTAGCCTCTGGATAACCGATAGCTGGCAAGTAAACCAAGCGCTAAAAGTTAATTTAGCCTTGCGCTATGAAGATGTATCGTCATTCCGTAATCAGTTCAGTGAAGCTGCACGTACTACCGCACCAGCATTCCGTTCTAACTCAAGCGATGAGTGGCTACCTGGTGCATCGTTTACCTACGACTTAAGCAACGCATGGCAGGTGCTTGCCGGAGTCCATAAAGGCTTTTCACCACTCGGTGGCGGTGCAACAGAAAACCAAGAGCCAGAAACGAGTATCAACTACGAAGCCGGTCTACGCTATCAAGAACAAAATACGTTTGTTGAAGCTATTGCGTTCTATAGCGACTTTAGCGATACCACCCAGTTGTGCTCTATCGCCACACCATGTGATAACGGTGCTGAATCCGGTACTTATGTACTTGGCGAATCAGTTGTGCAAGGTTTAGAGTTCCAAGCGCAACATACTTTTGCTGCTGGCAATTTTTTGATCCCAGTTGATATTGCTTACACCTATACTCAAGGTGAGATTAGTAAAGATAATGCAGTGTCGGGTCTTATGGACGGCGATCGCTTAAACGATATTCCAGAGCACACCGCAAACGTCCGCATTAGCCTTGATAACAATGCCGGCTGGATTAACTACCTCAACTTTAAATATATTGACTCAATGTGTGTCAGCGTAGGTTGTAACAACAGCACTGCGGCGTTTGATGAGACAGAATCTCTATTCGTTACCGATGCAGTCAGCCGCTACGAACTTAACACGCAAACATCGGTATATGTAAAAGTCGAAAATATCTTCGACCAGCAAGCGATTGTTGCACGTACACCTGATGGTGCGCGCCCAAACAAACCACAGACCGTTTGGATGGGTATCGACTATAAATTTTAGTGGTAAAGTACAAGCGGCCGAGCTCATCCAGAGCTCGGTCCTTTTTCTAGCCAGCTAACGCAATTAAATAGTCCGCTAACGCTCCCATGCCAGTTTTGCCAACGTGCGCACGTTGCTCAGCATCTTGGTTATAATTTGTATTGGTATTCACATCATAAACAAAGAGCTCACCCTGACTGTTCTCAATAAACTCAATGCCTGCTACGTCAATGTCGTTACTGCGTAGGAACGTTTCCAATTGACGAATCACCGAATGCTCATTAAAACGTGTGGTAATTTTGAATTTTTCTGCAATCTCACAGGCGTCCGCTGGGCATAATTCGAAACCTTGTTCAGTATTGACCTGCACCGCGTAAACGAACTTCTGACCGACGAATTCAGCCCGCGTAATAACCGGTGATTTCGCTTTGATATATTGTTGCACTAACCAAGTGCCATCAAGCGGCTCCTCGTAGTCGGCACTCTCTATATAAGCAACCAACTCATCAAGCTGATTGAACTTTTGTACGCCGAGCCCTTTCCCCCCGCGGTTAGGCTTTACGATTAACGGCCAGTCATTAAATTGCTTCGCAGCTTCCACCAGTTGTGCTTTACCCACCGCTGCAAAAGTGCGCGGTACCGACAAGCCTGAACGTTGCAATGCGGCATACTGTGAAAGTTTACACACCTCTAGCGCTAATACTTGCGAACCATTCACGACGGTACGATTCTGGCTTTCTAACCAAGTTAACACCAATTTTGTCAGCTCGGGGGCGAAGCGATGTCCCCGCGTATGTGACGACGCACTCATTCGATTGTAGTAAACAGCATCGTCGGGCTGATTGTGAAACGGCACAACACCTTCATCTAAAAACCAACTTTTAGGTGTAACACCACGTTCTTTGAACGCTTCGTATAGAGGCTTCAACCATTCTTCATTTTCGTGCAAAATTACGATATCGCGCATGCTACACTTCCTTACAATAAAAAGAACACGTCTACAGGTCGCTCATGTCCCATAAAATTATCGGCCCTATTGCCGCCCTATTAAGTGTCATAGTAACACGAAGTTTAGACATGCCGCTTGATGCGGCGCTGACCCTAGCAATCGTCATATGGGTGGCTTGGTGGTGGGTTTCTGAATGTATTCCACTGGCGATAACAGCGTTGCTACCTTTTATTTTACTACCCGTTATTGGTGTTCTCGACCCTAAAGAGGCGGCGACAGCCTTAGGCGATAACATTATTCTGCTATTCATGGCGGCGTTCATGATGGCAAAAGCCATTGAAGCCAGCGGTGTACATAAGCGTCTCGCACTGTCATTAATTGCGCTCATTGGACCCGACAGTGGCCGTCGCATCGTCGTTGCATTTATGTGTGCAACCGCCTTCCTTTCGATGTGGATCTCTAACACCGCGAGTGTATTAGCTTTGCTCCCCGTGGCATTGGCACTTGCAGATGCCACCGACAACAAGCCATTCCAAAAAGCCCTATTATTAGGTCTTGCCTATTCAGGCTCGGTGGGTGGCATTGCCACCTTAGTGGGCACCCCACCTAATCTTATATTTGCCTCAATATATGAAAATATCTCAGGGCAAGGCTTCGACTTCACGCGTTGGCTAGGTATTGGCATACCCATGATGGTTATCAGCATTCCATTAATGGCTTGGTATCTCACTCGTAACGTTCATTTGAGCATGCCATTACAATTACCCCAACAAGATAAAATGTCAGCTTATGAGCGACGCGTGCTGACTGTGTTTGGTGTCGTGGTATTACTGTGGGTGATGCGCACCACCCCGTTTGGCGGCTGGACAGGTCTGTTGGGGCTACCCGCACTGAACGATGCGACTGTCGCTTTAGCGGGCGCGCTGGCCATGTTCATTATTCCAACGGGAGAAAAGCAACAACCCACCTTACTCGATTGGTCGCTAGCGAAAGACATCCCATGGGGTATTTTATTATTATTCGCGGGCGGTATTTGTCTCGCTAAAGGCGTCATGGCAAGTGGTCTCGGCACGTTAATGGGTGAGTCTTTAACGGTATTAGGAGAATGGCCACTGTGGTTGTTGATACTGGTACTCACGCTGGCGGTTTCATTTATGACCGAGTTTACCTCTAACACAGCCACAGCAACGCTTCTAATGCCCATTTTAGCAGCAACCGCACAGGCCATTAATCAGCCTATTGAGATACTCATGATTCCAGCGGTAATTGCTTGCAGCTGTGCATTTTGCATGCCCGTAGCAACGCCACCTAACTCAATTGTATTTGCGTCTAATCGCATCAGCATCCGTGATATGGCCCGCACAGGCGTTGTACTAAACATTATTCTAGCGTTTGTAACGACCGCAATTGTCATGGTTTTGGTCTAAATCAAATGTTCTGTTAAGCAAACTCAGGTAAACTGAGCGCTTTTTAAAGATGGAGTCTCTCGATGGATCAATTGCCTGCTTGCCCACAATGCGCTTCTGAATACGCATACGAAGACGGTAACGTATTAGTCTGCCCTGAGTGCGGACACGAATGGTCACCGCATGACGAGAGCAATGAAGACAATAAAGTGATTCGTGATGCCAATGGCAATGAACTTAATGATGGCGACACCGTCACCGTTATTAAAGACCTTAAAGTCAAAGGTTCATCATTAGTTGTTAAGGTCGGCACCAAGGTTAAAAACATTCGTTTAGTCGATGGCGATCATGATATTGATTGTAAAATTGACGGTGTAGGCGCAATGAAACTGAAATCTGAGTTTGTTAAAAAGGTCTAATAAACCGAATAAGGGAATCTGTCATGCAACGTTTTCTTGCCTCACTACTGTTGGTTTGTAGTAGTTTATTGGCTGCAACGTCAGCCAGCGCAAAAACTGAACAACAGACTATTGTGCTCATTTCTATTGATGGCTTTCGTTACAACTACATCGAGCAACATCACGCCGAGCACCTGAATCATCTAGCTGAGCAAGGTGTTCGCGCTGAAGGGCTCATGCCTGTTTATCCATCCAAGACCTTTCCAAACCACCTTTCGATAGTTACCGGTCAATATCCATCACACCACGGTATTGTTGATAATAATTTTTACGATACGGAACGCAAAGAACATTACAAAATGGCTGACGGTACTGAGGACAGTACGTGGCTGCATACGTTACCGATTTGGAATTTAGCGGAGTTTCAAGGCGTTAAGTCAGCGACTTTCTTTTGGCCAGAATCCAGCGCGCGCATCAATGGACGCACGCCCACTTATTACTATCCCTACAGCAATTTCACGCCTAACCAGCAGCGGGTTGACCAAATTATTCAATGGTTGCAGTTGCCTGAGCAAAGTCGCCCTCGAATGATCACCGGCTACTTTTCTATCGTTGACTCAATGGGTCATAAGTTTGGTCCTGACTCGAAGCAGACAAGAGGCGCGGTTCAAGCCGTCGATAAGCTGATAGGCCAGCTCTGGCAACGTATTCAGGACGAAACCGAAGGCTCAGTCAACTTAATCGTGGTTTCAGACCACGGTATGGCACCGATTAAAGTGGATGCCATGATCGAGGAAGATGACCTAGCTATTGACGAAGAGAAGTTTACCACCGTAAATTCGCAAACACGCTATCTCATTTATGCTAACGAAGACACCAGCGCTGATGATATTGCGGCACTTCGAACACAACTAGAGAACAATAGCGACCTTGGCTATCGCGTTGAAACCGATGACAAGCTTAAACAATTACATGTCAGTGATGGCCCACGTAAGCCCGCCATCGTGCTTTCAACTGATGCACCGGTGAGTTTCGCAACTCGACCTGTCGAAGAGCGCTCCAACGGTGGCAGGCACGGTTATTACAACAATCGTGACATGGATGGTTTATTTGTTGCAGTGGGTCCAGCGTTTAAAAACGGGATGACTATCGATCGGTTTGAAAATATTCACATATATCCATTAATGGCAGA
This sequence comes from Idiomarinaceae bacterium, assembly GCA_002685255.1. Taxonomy (GTDB): domain Bacteria; phylum Pseudomonadota; class Gammaproteobacteria; order Enterobacterales; family Alteromonadaceae; genus Idiomarina. Next base: position 155,850 of record NYWU01000010.1, on the reverse strand, counting down.
TATTTTAGACCTAAAATTAATGACCAAAATTGATGGCGAAATAGCTGTTTTAAAACCTATTTTAAATAATTAATTCGCCTTCGAGTGATCTGTTTTATATAGCCGAGCGAATTGTAAAGATTACTAAAATACTTGGTATTTTTCTTTGCAGTTCGCTAAATATATACATGCACGTTCGTATGTATATTCATAACCTAAAAGGCTAATTAAATTATGGCAGAGACACTCTCGTCACAGTATTGGGCCGAGGGATATTGGATGAACGATATTCCCATCCTGCTCGGAATTGTCGCTGCGATCTGGCTTTTACTGGTTATCGCTGCGGCGTTTGAAGCGTTCCGGCACAAATTACTGGTCGATAAAATTCCAGTGCGAGTGCATGTTAATGGGACCCGCGGCAAAACCAGTGTCACCCGGCTTATCGCAGCGGGCTTAAGATCAGGTGGCAAGCGTATTTGCGCTAAAACCACCGGCTCTGCAGCCGCTATCACTGACCCTCAAGGAAGAGAGTTTCCAATCTACCGCATCAGCGGTGCCAACATTATCGAGCAAATGCGTACGCTCAAACGCATGGCCTCACTTAAACCCGAAATTGTAGTGATGGAATGTATGGCATTGCAGCCACATTACCAATCGCTCAGCGAACTGCGTATGGTGCGCTCCAACGTAGGCGTCATCACCAATGCCCGCGCTGACCACCTGGATGTCATGGGTCCGGGCGAAGAGGATGTGGCTCTCGCATTAGCAGGTAGCACGCCTGTCAAGGGTAACCTCTTTACCGCGGAACGCGATTTACTGGGTGTTTTCGAGCACTCGACCAAAGACCGCAACAGCCAGTTACACGGCGTCACTGAACAAGAGGTCGAGGCCATCAGCGACGATATTCTCAAGCAATTTAAATATTCTGAACACGCTGAGAATGTGGCGTTAGCATTAAAAGTTTGCGAGCACTTAGGTGTTGAGCGAGAGCAGGCGTTGCAAGGCATGATTGGACTCGAACCCGAAGCCGGTGCTATGCAAGTACTTCACGTAAATTATTTCCGCCGCGAAATTGTTTTCGTTAATGCATTTGCAGCAAATGATCCCGAGTCGACCGGTAAAATTTGGGAAAACATGTTGGAAAAGCACGGTAATGAGCGCAGACGTATCGTATTAATCAACTGTCGTGCCGACCGTCCGCACCGTTCTCAGCAAATGGCTGAAGCGGCTGTTGAGTGGACCCAAGCTGACCGCTACATCCTAATGGGATCGGGCACCTTTATTTTTGTTCGCGCCGCAGTGAAATACGGACTCGACCCAGAAAAAATTCTCGTAATGGAGAATGCAGCCATTACTGATATTACCGAAACCTTGCTGGAAGAAGCTGGCAACAGTGCACTCGTTGTCGGCATGTGTAACATTCATGGTGGCGGCGAAGAAGTCGCTCGGTTCTTCCAAAACCGTTCCTTGAAGGAGGAAGACCTGTGATCGCATTAAATATTTTAGCCGTTGCCATCGGCATCGGATTATTCTTTACCTTATTGCTCACACAAACGCTCGGACTCGCCGCCGGGGGCCTCGTTGTTCCTGGTTATGTTGCCCTGCAACTGACCGAACCCATGAGTCTGGTGATTACGCTCGTAGCGGCCTTGCTCACGTTCTTGATCGTGCGCGTAATATCTAGTTTTGCCATTATCTACGGCCGTCGACAAACGATCATTATGATCCTGACCGGCTATCTCATCGCAGGCTTGATGGATTTGTTCCTCGGCAGCTTAGTGAACTGGGTCGACTTACAAATGGTCGCGGGTGGTGACGATGCGCAAGCACAAGTCGCGACACTGGAGTCATCCTTTATGATGGCCGTCATGTCGAGCAATATTATCGGCTATATTATTCCCGGTCTGATAGCGATCTGGTTTGAACGCCAAGGTGTTCTGCAGACGCTTTGCGGCCTGGCCGTCACCGCCGTATTGGTGCGCCTCGCACTGATTGTCATCATGCCTGAAGCGTTGCAGATGTATGAAGCAAGCAGCGCCTTCCACATGCCTGGCTGGTAAGGAGAATCCCAAATGAGTAGTTTTACTAAGATTTATTGGCGTTCTTCAGGTGTGCCAGCCTGGGGACTCATCGTATTAATGATCGCGGCATTAATTGCTTTACTCGCCGTCGAAAACGTTAAAGAAACCGATCCAATCGTGGACGAAAACTATGCCACCATGGTAACGGCTGCAAAAATTATGCGCCAAGGAATGGAAGTTATCCGTCCCTTGCGCGCTGAAAAGGAGCCGATTAACCCAGAGTTCGATCCTCAACGCTCGGGCTTTGTCGGTCTCGATAACAGCATCGTCACGACCAACCACGGTGGACGCGAGTCTAAACAGACCACAGTGAACCCCAACTGGGCAGCCGTGGCGGTTAAACTATTAGCTAAAGCAGGCGTTGAAAAAGGTGACTTAGTCGCGGTAACGGTCTCTGGCTCTTTCCCTGCTCTTAATCTTGCCGTGTATTCTGCATTAGAAGCCATGGAAGCGGAGCCGATTATTATCGCTTCGGCCTCTTCATCGCAGTGGGGGGCTAACGTACCCGGTTTCTTATGGTTGGACATGGCACGTGAACTCAACAAAGCCGGCGTGATTTCGTTCGAACCTAAGTATGCCTCGATTGGCGGTATCGAGGACCGCGGCATTGGTATTCCACAAGTCGGTATTCAATCGATTCGTCAAACGATTGAGCGCGCTGGCTTGCCGATTATTGAACCCGCGAACTACCAAGAAGCGGTGGCCGACCGTATCGCGATTTTCCGTGAATACTCATCCGATCGTAACTACAAAGCGTTCGTCAACGTCGGTGGTGGTGCAACTATCGTAGGTCCTCCAGGTATCGATGATATGTTTAAGTCAGGACTACAGTATGACGCACCTGCTCGTGCATACGCGGTGGATACAGTGATGGGCTACTTCTTACAAGAGAATATCCCAGGCATTCATTTTATCGGCATTAAGAAAATGGCGGAACGCTACGGACTTCCACTGATGCCGCCCGAGCCGGTACCCGTCGGTAATGGTGGTATCTATTCTTCAAGCACCTACAGCCGGTTGCTCGCTTTCGGACTTGCTGTGGCATTGTTTGGACTCACTTGGCTCATCGTACGCTCAGCGCGGATCACCAGCCTCTGGCGTCGCGATAGTAGCAGCGGTAAAGGTACTAAACCGATGGTATAAACACCTCGGTCTCATAAAAAAGGAGCCAACTGGCTCCTTTTTTGTTACCAGAAATTAAACCGTGACCATTGTTCGCTCAATTGCCCCTCTGCATCAGCGACATAGTACTTATCGAACTGAGACGCTGTGGCACAAGCATGATTCGGAAGGATGCGTAATTTATCGCCGACCTGAACAGTGGTGGGTATCGCACTCGATTCTGAACGATGTTTAATAACCCCATGCTCTTGGCTAGCGCTCTCTACAATCCAGTCGGGAAGCGGTCGTCCTACAGCATCTAGCACCATACCGTAACCATAATCGACCGCTTGCGATGCTGTACCGCGGTCGCGCGATAACGCCATCCAGCCCGCATCAATGAGGATCCAACCTTTCTCCGGCTTCACCCCTATGACAGTAGTCACCACAGACAACGCAATATCATCAAGTGAGCACACATTGATATTCGCCATCACTAAATCAAAAAATGTATAAACACCGGCACGCACTTCCGTCACGCCTGTCAGATCTTGAGCAAAGTGTGCGGTAGGCGTAGAACCGATACTGACCATCGGACAGTCAATTCCTGCCAATTCAAGCCGCTCCTTCACATGAACAGCAGTCGCGCGTTCGTTCTCAGCCGCCGCGACTTTTTCTGAACGCGTCGTACAACCGTATGAGCCACCTGCATGCAACAGAACACCTTTAAAAAGTTGAGCTTGCGCCAAGATCTGGCTGACATCCATCAGCGCAGGGCTCTCAGCAGTTAAGCCTGCGCGGCTGCCATCGCAATCAATTTCAATAAGCACGGGAATAACGATGTCATGCAAACGGCAAAACTCGACCACCTGAAGCGCCTGTGTCTCACTTTCTAAGATGATTTTTAAATCAACGCCTTGTTCGATCAATCGTTTAACGTGAGGCAGTTTGTTCTGCGCAATTCCCACTGCATAAATTTGGTCCAGAAAGCCGTGTTCTGCAAAAAAGTCAGCTTCTTTTAGCGTCGATACGGTAATCGGTCCCGTGCCACCATTAAAGATAGCCTTAACCGCAGGCAGCGATTTGAGCGTTTTTACGTGGGGCCGTAAGGGCGTCTTTAATATACTAAGATGGCAATTCAAACGCTTGATGTTGGCATCAAACCTCGGACGATCAACACGTAAATAAGGCGTTTCCAGAGCATCCCATGTCATTTATTTATTCCCCTCATTGAGTTCATAGCATCGGCAGATATGCGCCCACGCTTCTTCCGCCGTATTAACTAACGTAAACAACTTCACGTCATCGGGTGCTATTAAACCTTCTTCAATTAATAAGTCGAAATTAATTAACTTCGACCAAAAGCCTTTGCCTATCAGTACAATAGGCACCGGATCGATTTTCTTTGTTTGAATTAGGGTGAGCGTCTCGAACAACTCATCTAACGTGCCGTAGCCGCCTGGGAGAGCAACGAGAGCGCGTGCCCGCATCAAGAAATGCATCTTTCGAATGGCAAAATAGTGAAATTGGAAGCAAAACTCGGGCGTGATGTAAGGGTTCGGATATTGCTCCTTGGGTAACACAATATTAAGGCCGATACTCTCACCACCGGCCTCAGTCGCACCGCGATTTGCCGCCTCCATCACACCTGGACCACCGCCTGAAATTACCACAACGCGATGCTCAGGGTAATTCTGGCTGTGCTCAGTAACTAAATGCGCAAATTTCTGCGACTCCGAGTAATAGCGGCTGTTCTTTAAATCCCGCTTTGCTTTAATCCAGTGAGCTTTAGTCGTCGCATCGTTGGGGGTTTTATCAAGCTCAGCTTGCGCAATATCGAGGTTGTATTGCGCCTGTTCCGGTGATAAAAAACGCGCGCTACCAAACACGACTACCGTCGCATCAATCTGATGCTTATCGAGCACGCGCTCAGGCTTTAAGTACTCTAATTGCAATCGAACATGACGAAGATCGTCTTCCAGTAGAAAGTCGTTATCAGCAAATGCCAGTTTATAACTGTCATTATTCTGCAGTCGCGCGATGGCTTCTTCCGACTGCTTAGCCGAAGCGTGGTGTCGTTGATGCAGGGGGTGTTTGTCCGCCATTCGAGAATCCTAGGGTAAAGGGTGGTAGCCCATCCAGTCGGGCTTTAACGGCTGTTGCACGCCATCGTATTCAAGTTTAATGGCATAGCCATCGAGTAAATCAATCTTGAGGCAGTCATCGACTTCAAGCAAGTCGTCTTTATGCAGTTGTTCGGCACCCGCAAGCCCCGTGGTGGAAACCTGCATTCGCGCCCGTTGTTTAGCATCCGCGGCTGACTTAGCCACGACTAAAGTAAAATCGTGAAACTCCGCCAAACGACCTGCGAAATACCCGCCAAAATTCACAAAGTATAAGGATAAGCCCTGATTATCGACGACTTCTTTAGTCAGCGAAATGCGATAGCCATCGACATGATGTAAGGCAACATAGCTGTCCATATGGAGACCCTTCTGCGAACCGAACCACTGCTGTCGTAATGCCGGAAAAGTGGCTTCAATCACTGGCGCGACGACAAACCGTACATCGTGGAGCTCAATATGCGCACCCGGCGCGCTACCGCCGATATAAATCATAAAAAGTTGGTTAACTTCAGTGCTCTCTGCAGACACGTTGGAGTACCTCTTGTATTGTGTTTCTTAACCATCGACGCATCGGATCAGCATCCGTCCGTTCGTGCCAAATCTGCATTACCTGCACATTCGGAAGGTCAAGGGGCGGTTCGAGTATGACTAAATTATCATCCAATGCGGTCGCCTGCTCAGCAATTGAACGCAAACAAGTCAGCAACCACCGCGTCGCGGTTAACAACCGAGTCGGTACAATAAAACTGGATAAACCTGCAACAATACTGCGCTCACGCCCCAACTCTGCCAGCTTTTGATCGACCAACCCTTTCAAATCGCCGGTTTCCAACTCTTGGCGTGGGAGATGTATAAATTCATTCGCTATTCATTTTTTCGATGGGTCAAATAGATTTTTTCTTATTATCGAATGATAGTACACACGCTACTATAAGCGCATCAAAATTTACGCCTTAATTGGAGGCTTCATGGCAATGGGTTTTATCAAGTCACTCTTCGTCACTGCTACCTTGGGCGCAGCCTTGCTGTTTGGTCAAACAGCGGTTGCGAGCAAAGGCAAGGTGCTCGTTTTACTTTCCAGTGAAACACAACTGGAACTTGCTGATGGCAGCCAGTACTCCACAGGTTACTACTTAAACGAATTTGGTGTACCGGCTGATGCGCTTCAGCAAGCGGGCTACGAGCTCATTTTGGTGACCCCAAAAGGCAACGCACCGCGGGTCGATCAACGTTCTGTGGATACACAATATTTTGGCGGCGATGAGCAGGAAATGCAGCGCATTCAAAAAGTCATCGCTAACCTTGATGGCATCAACGATACCCACAGACTCGCCGACGTACTCAAAGGTGATTTGAGCCAGTTTGATGGGCTATTCATTCCTGGCGGTCATGCACCTCTGATCGACTTGGTCGGTAATCCTGAAGTCGGTAAGCTACTGACTTATTTCCACAACCAACAAAAGCCTACCGCTGCAATTTGCCACGGCCCTATTGCGCTGCTGTCACCTCAGCAAATGCCCGCACAGTTTATTGATCAGTTTGCACAACAAGGTCAATCACAAGCGCAAGATTGGATCTACGAGGGCTATAACATGACTATCTTCTCGACCCCAGAAGAACAAGTTTTCGAGCGCTCACTTAATGGCAAACAAATTCGTTATTACCCAGCCGCTGCGATGCAAGCCGCAGGCGCGAATCTCGAACAAGCCGAAGCGTGGCAGCCCAACGTCGTTATCGACCGCGAACTGATTACCGGTCAAAACCCTTTTTCCGACAAGGTCCTAGCAGAAGCGTTAATTAAGCAACTAGAACAAGCGCAGTAATCAACAAGGAGTACTAAGCGTGTCAGCTTTATTTCAACCATTTGAGTTAAAAGATGTTCGTTTGCGTAACCGTATTGCCGTACCTCCGATGTGCCAGTACATGGCAGAAGAAGGCGTGGTCAACGATTGGCACCTCAGTCATTACACCAGCTTAGCGCGCGGTGGTGCAGGCTTAGTTATTGTTGAGGCGACCGCAGTTTCTCCGGAGGGACGTATCACCCCAAACTGCACTGGGTTGTGGAATGACGATCAAGCACAAGCGATGCAGCCGATTGTCAACAATATCAAAGCCGCCGGTGCGGTAGCGGGTATTCAAATTGGTCACGCGGGACGGAAGGCGAGTGCCAACCGTCCATGGGACGGCGACGACCATATTGCTGAAGATGACCTCCGAGGCTGGGAAACGCTTTCCCCATCTTCTATTGCGTTTGGCGCTAATCTGCCGCGTCAGCCCAAAGAGATGACGTTAGAAGATATAAAGCGTGTACAAACTGACTTTGTTGCCGCGGCTGAACGTGCTCGCGACCTGGGCTTTGAATGGCTGGAGTTACACTTTGCACATGGGTACCTTGGTCAAAGCTTTTTCTCGCCACACGCTAACCAACGTACTGACGAATATGGCGGGTCATTCGAGAACCGCGCACGCTTTTTAGTCGAAACGGTGCGCGCGGTAAAAGCCGTATGGCCCGATAACCTCCCGCTAACTGCACGTTTTGGCGTTATCGAATTTGATGGCAATGACGAGGAGCAGTTGCAAGAGTCGATTAGGTTAACTGAGTTGCTCAAAGCAGAAGGATTGGATTTTCTAAACGTCAGTATCAGTTTCTCAACGCCACACGCCAATATCCCATGGGGACCGGGCTTTATGGCACCTATCGCTGAGCGCATTCGCAACGCCGCGGATATTCCCGTTGCATCGGCGTGGGGAATCGATTTGCCGCAGCTGGCAGAACATACCGTCGCGCAAGGTCAATTAGACTTAGTCATGGTTGGACGTGCACATCTATCGAATCCGCACTGGCCCTATGAAACCGCCAAAGCGTTGCGTGTTGAAAAACCCTCATGGGTTTTACCCGCCCCTTATGCGCATTGGCTCGAGCGGTATTAAGCTAACTATTAAGGCTCAAACACCTTGTACAGTGAGCACCAGTTTTCGACTGCCCGCGTGGTCGCGGTGCTCACATACATAAAGACCCTGCCATGTACCCATATTTAAACGTCCTTGCGTCAGCGGAATAGTCACAGAAGCACCTAAGATACTCGACTTCAAGTGAGCTGGCATATCGTCAGGTCCCTCGTAGGTATGCTCATAGTAGGGCGCATTCTCAGGCACCATTTCATTAAAGTGGCGTTCAAAGTCACCCCGCACTGTTGGGTCGGCATTTTCATTGATCGTGAGTGAGGCCGAGGTATGTTGAATGAACACATGCACGAGCCCAGTGGATAACTGACACTTTTCAGTTAATAACCGTTCTACCCGATCAGTGATTAAGTGAAAGCCTCGGTTAAAAGCGGGCAGCGTTAGCTCAAATTGTTGTACGTGCATAGAACTCTCAAAAATAACGTGTGCTAGCGCATTAAACGCATCGGCACCATCTGTGGATCGCTGTTGGTTTGTTCCACAAATCCTAGACTGCGATATAGGTTCAGAGCGCGAAGATTCTCTGGCAACACGTTTAATGTAACATGCTCAACTTCAGAATGTTGTAAAGCGTAATCAAGCAACGCTTGCACAAATAATCGTCCTAACCCTTTGCCACGCTCCTGCGGATTTACAATCAAACATGCAATGTGTCTTGCACCTTCATGTTTCTCATAACATTGTGCAAAGCCAACTAACTTATTGTCGTGCCAAAACCCAAGAGAGGGCCGTTCGTCACATTTTAGGCGCGTCCAAACATCATTGATGGGACTATCGGCGTGCACATTCGGGCCAAGCCAAAATAAGCGGTCGCGTGCCGTTTGAACCCATGAAAAAACTTCCTGAAATTGCTGTGGTGAAATCGGTTTTAGCATAGTTATTCTATTTGAGGGCTTTAGCAGAACTATAAAGGATAAGCCTGTTAAGCCAATAAGCGGATTGTCAGATTCATACCGTAACCGCCTAATTACCCAGATATATACGATAAACCGACGATCAAAGGCGCTAAACAGCAACCAAACGAGTAAAAAATGCATTGAAACATTCTGTTACAAACAAGATAATATAACATTAATATATTATTATAAGTATAAAAGGATGTTGATCGACATATGGAGCTGTCGTCACTCAGTGCGCTTTCACCCAAGCGCCCACAGTTTTGGCAGGTCGCCAAGCGGTGTTGTATTATAGCGGCGTTCATCGATGTGGCGTTCTTCGTCATCTTTATGCTGCTCGATTCGCCCTTGCTTGCATGGATTAATCTATTGAGCATTACCATGTATCTGACCGCATATTGGGCGTACACAACGCGTAAAAATACACTCGCAACTCTGCTAATCTGGGCAGAGGTGTTATATCACTCTGCTTTCGGCACGCTGTTGATCGGCTGGGATAGCGGATTTCATTATTTTCTACTGATGTTTGTACCCGCGATTTTTGTCAGTATGAGTTTGACCCCCGCTATCCTATCACTGTGTGGGTTGTGGGTTTATTATGTCGCACTCGACTTATTCGGTTGGTACTATCCGCCACTTCAGCCAATTCGCGGTGATGCATTGGTTTTGGTGCACCTATTCAACTTAACCGTTGTTTTTGCGATGTTTGCCTACCTTGCACTCTATTATCTCAACAAGGTCAACATCACACACGACAAGCTACGTTTTTTTGCCACCACCGATCCGTTGACGCGGTTACGCAACCGTCGACACATGTCTGAATTACTGAAACGTGCGGTGGAGAGCTATCAAAAAGAACAACGGCTTGTCTCGGTATTATTACTCGATCTCGACCACTTTAAGACAATTAACGATACTTATGGGCATGATGCAGGCGATGCGGTACTCAAAGTAGCAGCGGATATTCTTCGCGACACCGTACGCGACCATGACAAGGTTTCGCGTTGGGGGGGTGAGGAGTTTTTGGTGTTTTTACCACGAACTAACTTAAATCACGCCGCGCAAGTTGCTGAGCGCATTCGCAAAGCAATTGCAAAATATCCCTGGTACACAGTTATAAATGAGAACATTCAATTGACTACTAGCATCGGAGTAAGTGAACTCAAACCCGATGACTCGGTCAATACATTAGTAAAGCGTGCGGATGACGCGCTATATCGCGGCAAGGAAGCTGGTAGAAATTGGGTCGAACTCGAATCGGAGGCTTCATGTCGCAAACCAAAAACAGCATCATCATCGCCATCGGACTGATCGTCAGTTGTGGGGTACTTGGTACATTTTTTTCAAAAGGCTTAACCGACTTTCGATCAATGGATCGCAGTGTCACTGTGAAAGGGCTCTCTGAACGCGAGTATGTTGCCGACACCGTCATTTGGCCGATTCAATTTACCGCTGCCAGCAATCAGCTTTCGGATATTTATCAAACTATTGAACAAGGCAAGCAGCAAGTCACCGAATTTCTAAAGGGTAAAGAGGTTAAAGCCGATGAGATTTCGGTCGCAGCTCCCTCGATCACCGATAAGTCGGCACAACGTTATGGCTCAGGTCAACCGGCTGAGTTTCGCTATACCGCCACCCAAACCATTACCGTGTATTCAACGCGCGTCGAAACAATACGCGACATGATGAGTTCGCTATCGGAATTAGGTAAACAAGGTATGGTGCTATCTACCGACGATTACCAAGCGCAACCCGAGTACCTATTCACCCGATTAAACGATGTGAAACCCGAAATGATAGAAGAAGCCACTAAGAATGCACGCGAAGTGGCAGAGAAGTTCGCCGAAGATAGTAATAGCGAACTCGGCAAAATAAAAGATGCCCGCCAAGGCCTATTCAGTATTCAAGAACGTGACCGTCATAACCCACACCTTAAAAAAGTACGTGTCGTCTCAACGGTTGAATATTACTTATCCGACTAGTCAGCCGTTTCATCATTTTTAGGTCGAGGGCATTGTCCCTCGACATTCACTTCAACATAATTCATATCGAAGCATCGCAGATAAGATTCAACAATAGTTAAGTTAGGTGGCCACGGCACTTCAATCGGATTACCTTCAGCATCGCGCGGATCAAATCCCTCGGGGCGCGGAACGGCTTTTAAACGCGCTATAGCATCAACCAGTTTCGGTTTGTCCTTTTTAATAAATGCAACGGTCGCATCCATGTAGGGGTTCCACCCGCTACGGTCCTGCTCGTCCGGTTTATAACTCTGTCTAAATAAAGCAATCGCCGCCTCATTGTGACCTAACTCCGCATGCAGCTGCGCTTGATGTAGACGGAGCGTGTGCTTCATACCGTCCGATAAGTCAGTTCGTTGTTGTTGATACGCCTCAATCAGTTTAACCGCTTCGGGCTTACAACCGGGTGTATCAGCAACGGCGCGCCAGCCCCCTTCAAAGTCTTGGTCAAAACTCATAAAATCTAACTCAAGCAGCGCTGCCTTGTCTTCAATGCATGTGGCTTGCGCCGCTTTCGCACCACTAGATGCCAACATAACACTAACCAATAAGAACTGAACGAAACGACTCATTACAAATAACCAAAGTTTATTTATTTTATTTATCATTAGCACTCTTTCGTCCCCATCTCAAGCGCCTCACATCGGCAGTTTATTGATTCACATCAACACGTCATAAGGCGTTTAGCAGTAACCTGCGAGCATTTAGCTCCGCACGTAACTGGATCAGCATCTTAAACTATGTCGATGTATAAAAGCCCCGAACTACTCGCCCCTGCCGGGAATCCGACCGCCATGAAAATCGCCTTTGCCTACGGTGCAGATGCGATTTATGCCGGCGAGCCACGCTACAGCTTACGGGTAAGAAATAACAGCTTTACGTTGGCAAATTTAGGTGAGTCGATCGACTACGCTCACAAACTGGGTAAACGCTTCTACGTCGTGGTCAACATCGCACCGCATAACGCAAAACTTACGCAGTTTGTTGAACATATGGCGCAAGTGGTAGCCCTAACACCGGATGCATTAATCGTCTCAGATCCGGGTATCGTGATGTTGCTGCGCCAGCACTTCCCTGAACAAGCACTGCACTTATCTGTGCAAGCTAACACCGTGAACTGGGCGGCACTCAAGTTCTGGCAACAACAGGGCATCGAGCGGGTGATCCTCTCACGCGAACTGTCTTTGCAAGAGATCAAAGAAATGCGCGAACACGTGCCTGATATGGAGCTTGAGGTGTTCGTCCACGGCGCTCTGTGTATGGCTTATTCGGGTCGCTGTTTACTCTCCGGTTACACCAATAAACGTGATCCCAACCAAGGCGCATGCACCAACGCATGTCGTTGGAAGTACCACACGCAACCTGCACAGCAAGACGAAGTCGGCCAATATATACCGGACCCCATCTTAGTCGCCGATCCTCAACGTCCCGATGAGCCCATGCTACTGGATGAAGATATTCATGGCAGTTATCTGATGAACTCCAAAGACCTCCGTGCCGTTGATTTAGTCGAACCGCTGACGCAAATGGGTGTTCACTCACTGAAGATTGAAGGTCGAACCAAGTCCGACTATTACGTCGCACGTACAACCCAAGTCTACCGACGTGCCATTGATGATGCGGTAGCGGGCAGGCCGTTCAACCCGCAACTGCTCAATGCACTCGATGGTATGGCGAACCGAGGTTTTACTCATGGCTTCTTGCAACGCCACAGCGCACAGTCACTGCAGAACTACGAACGCGCTCATAGTGAAGGAAAAGAGCAACTTGTCGGTCAGCTACTCGCAAGCGACAACCAAGATGCCTACCTTATTGATGTAAAAAATGCATTCTCGGTGGGCGATGAACTTTTACTCATCACGCCCAAAGGTAACTATCCACTTAAAGTCACTGAGCTTGTGGATAACAAGGGAATGCCACTTTTACGCGCACCAGGCTCGGGTTATCAAGTCTATGTTCCTGCTGAAGTCGCTATCGAATCAGGAGATAGACCCATGTGTTTTCTGATAAAAAGGAGCGAGCATGATCACCATTAACGAAGACTGCATCAACTGCGATATGTGTGTACCTGAGTGCCCGGTCGAAGCGATCGAGATGGGTGACGAGCATTACGAAATTAAGCAGTCGTTATGTGTCGAATGCGAAGGTTTCTATCCTGAGCCCAGCTGTTATGCAGTATGTCCGGTCGATGCAGTGGACATCGGCAAGTAAAAAACAGCGAAATTTGCTATGCTTTGCCGCCAAGAACACGAATAAAGGGGCATCGCCATGGGATTACAGGTCATTAAGCATCCGCTTGTACAGCATAAGCTTGGGTTAATGCGTAAACACGGAATCTCGACCAAGAGCTTCCGCGAACTTGCCAATGAAATCAGTACGTTACTTACCTACGAGGCCACCAGTGACTTTATGCTGGAGCCACATACCATCAAGGGCTGGAACGAAACACCTATTGAGGTCGAGCAACTTAAAGGTAAAAAAGTCACGGTAGTCCCCATTCTACGCGCCGGTATGGGCATGCTGGATGGCGTCACCACACTCATCCCCAGCGCAAAAGTCAGTGTTGTCGGCTTATACCGTAACGAGGAAACGTTAGAGCCCGTCAGCTATTTCGATAAATTCGTTAACGACATCGACCAGCGCATCGCTCTCGTTATCGACCCGATGCTCGCTACCGGCGGCAGTATGATTGCCACCCTCGACATGCTCAAGCAACAAGGCTGTAAGGACATTCGCGTACTCGTGTTGGTGGCGGCACCGGAAGGCGTTGAAGCCGTATTAGCCAAGCATCCCGATGTACGAATTTTTACTGCATCACTCGATGAGAAGCTCAATGAACAGGGATATATCATCCCGGGGCTGGGCGATGCCGGGGATAAAATTTTTGGTACCCGTTAACCGAGCTAAACAAAGAGACTGCTAAAGCACTGACACTTTAGCAGTCATCAATTAAGTAATGCATCGATCAGCCACGCTGATAAATTATTGCGACCACTCAAACCAGACTTCGCATAGATGGCGGATGCCTGTTGTCGCACGGTTTTTTCCTTCGTACTCCTGACTTCCGCAATTTCGTTAAATGTCAGCCCTTTGATCATCAATACAGCGACCTCTTGCTCACTCGGCGAAAGCTTCCATTCATTAAACCAAGTTTTTACCGTTGAGTAGGAGGCCTCCTCTCTCGCATCTGCACTTTCTTGATGCTTTATCAACGCAGTGCGTAAATGCGCCAGTTCATTGTTTCTGCGAATAACACGACGCCAGAGCACGATGAAAGCGATAATAGAAATGACGACGGTAATCCCCTCAACGATCAAATGCCAAACTGCCACTTCCATTTTATAGTCAGCTACAACATCCGACACATTGGCCCCTGCAATCAACAAAAAAACGACCATCAACAATCGGTCAATTGTCATAAATCCCCCTGCTATAGCTGTTATAGGACATGTGTCCGATGTCTTTTCATCATAAAAACCCTAGATTATGTGTTGATATTAACCGATGGAGTTGATGATGTCTTTTACCCGCATCAAAGCACCGAAAATTTTTGTTTCGCTGAGTGCGTTATTTTTTCTGAACAATGCTTTTGCGAATGACCTCGTAGATTACGCTCGGTCGAATATTCTCGAACATGATCCTACGACCTTACAAACCTTCAACACACGGAGTTGGTTAGCAGAACCCATCACCGCCTCTATTATGCGCTGGCAGACCCAAGATAATGCGATAGGTAGTGATGAAACTGAACTATTATTTGAATTTGCGTTTCTCACACCCAAGCAACATGAACTTCTTCAGTCATCAAAACAATTGAGTCATCAATACCATGTTGTTCAACAGCAACAAATCGACTTGTGGATATCTGGCACAATTCGTCAACTGTTTTGGGAAACTCAACAAGCTGAGGTCGAGCAACGCTTTATAAAGCACACTATCGATGCACTCAATAAAATGCTGGCGACTGTCGAGCTTCAAGTTCAGCAAAAGCAATCGCCTAAGTATGCGCAACTCATTATTGAGCAGCGCCTTAATAGCTATAACGTTGAGCTCAATAAAAAGCAGGTCGAGTTACAGCATTTCTATCGGCTATGGCAGCAATACACGGGTCAAGCTCAGTTGCCCGACACCCTAGAAGAACCTAATTCGGACTCGTCGAATCTGACGCACCCGAGCGTTCAAGCGATTGAATTACAATGGCAACTTGCGCTATTAAACGCCGAAAATAATGCCGCGAGTCAAAGTAACTGGCGCGCAACGGCCGGTGTCAAAGATATTCGTTCAGTCGCGGGAACAGAAACACAGCTCGGGGTCGGACTCGCGATACCCTTAACATTTTCTCGGACACTTTCGTCGCTCGACCTTGATGCGTTGCAGCGCGAGCAATCTGATATCAATACCCGCTTAAAAACGACCGTGATCGACATTCAAACCCGAATCGCCCAGCGCCGAAGTCAGTATCAACAATTACAACAACAAGTTGAGCTGGCGAAACAAAATGCTTCTATCAGTTCGCAAGCACTCGATGAGCTCGACGCGCTATATCGACAACACCAAATTGATACAAAAATGTACATCGAGCGGCTGATAGAACAACTCAACTATCAGAAGTTCTTCCAACTCACGCAAGTACAGCTTCAGATGGCCAAAGCACAACTCAATCAAGCTCAGGGAGTCTCTTTATGAACCGTCGTACCCTTGGTTATTCATTTCTTTTAATACTAGTGGCGTTGAGTTCAACGCAAGTATCTGCACAAACAGCAGTCTCTATCGCAGAACTTAAGAACTATGAGCTTGGGCTACAGCAGCCGGAAGTTGCTGATATGGTACCAGGAGCACCGCTATTGGCGACTTACCAACCGATGACCCAGAAGCATTTAGTGATTGCGAATCCGTTCGAGAACGCACATGTCCAATTTGCAGTGACGGATGGTACTCGCGTTAATTTAGGTCAACGCATTGCAACCATCACGGGCCCGTCTGTCGAACACTTTTTTCACCGTCTCGAGACGGTAAAAGCACAATATGACGTTGCTCAACAACAGCATAAAAGTAAGTACAATTTATACCAACGCAATGCCTTGTCAGCTGATGATTGGCAAAACTTTTTAGACCAATACCTCCGTCTGTCGGATCAAATGCATGAAATTAAAATTCTTTTATCGCGCTTTCATCAACTCGCCGATGATAGCGCAGAACTAAAGGCCCCCATCGACGGCGTATGGCAATCAGACTCCGATGACATGCGAATTGGCTACGTCATTGATAGGTCTGAAATACGCCTTGCCGTTCAAGCGCCCAATGAACTTGCATCGTCGGTGCACCACATCAGCGTTCAAGGCGAACGATTCACTATTGACTATCGCGAGCAATCGACACGAAATGGCTTTACCACACTGTGGTCATCGCCGCTAACAGAGAGCAAATTTACACTTTACCAACGAATGAGTGTAATTCCGCTCCGAAACATCGCAAACGCATTCAAAGTACCTGGCTCAGCGGTGTCATCATTAAACGGCGAACCTGTCGTTTTTAGTGTTGATAAACAAACCATTCATCCGATTCCAGTTAGCGTAAGCGCTGTTGAAGGTGAAGATTACTATGTAGCCGCTTCCACATCGCTCGATAATCCCATCGTGACTCATTCTGTCGCTGCGCTTAAAGGTATAATCGATAGTCGCGAGGAGGCGCAGCAATGATTGCCAAATTGCTCAGTTTCTCATTAAAAAACCGACTATTCGTTTTTATCACCTTTTTGCTCATCATAGCAGCGGGAATACAATCATTTCGGCAACTCCCGGTGGATGCCTTTCCAGAGATATCACCGACGCAAGTTAAAATTATCTTGCGAGCTCCCGGAATGGCCGCAGAACGGGTAGAAAATCAAGTCACGCACCCCATCGAAACCGAATTGCTGGGGATTCCTAACCAGACCATCTTACGTTCGACAACTAAATACGGTATCACCTCGATTACATTAGATTTTGAGGAAGGCACTGACATTTATTGGGCGCGCCAACAAGTGGCAGAGAAGCTTGCCGCCGTGCGCGATGCGCTGCCCGCGGGTATACAAGGTGGACTTGCGCCCATGAGTACACCATTAAGTGAAATGTTTATGTTCACTGTTGAAAACCCCGACCTCACGCTCAGTGAAAAGCGACACTTACTCGACTGGGTCATTCGTCCTGCGTTGCGTACAGTAGAGGGCGTAGCCGATGTGACTAATTTAGGCGGCAAGGTAAGGACTTTTCAGTTCAGTCCCGATCCCATCAAACTGAGCGAAGCTAAGGTGTCATTAGATACCATCAAGACACGTTTGGAGGAAGCCAATCAAGTCGGTAACTTAGGACGCGTCACACTGGGCACCGAAACCTTTAGTGCTCGCGTCTCGGGCCGTATCGTTGAATTAAACGATTTAGCCGCACTGAGCGTGGAAAATGCCAATGGTGATATCTACCGACTCGAGCAGCTTGGCGAAGTCTCATTGAGTTACTTACCGCGATTTGGCGCTATCACCAAAGACGGTCAAGAGGCGGTAGAAGGCTTAGTGGTTGGCTTAAAAGGCGCTAATGCAGCGGCTGTAGTCGCGTCTGTTAAAGATAAGCTCACACAACTACAAAGCAGCTTGCCGCAACACACTGACATCAATGTTTTCTATAACCGTAAAGGCCTGATCGATACAGCGATTGCCGGAATTTCTGATGCGTTGATGGAATCTATTGTATTGGTCATCGCGGTATTGGTGTTCTTTTTACGAAATATCCGCGCGTCTATCTTAGTCTCGCTGTCCATTCCTATCGCAGCGCTCATTACATTCATCTGCTTGCGTCAGATTGGCTTATCAGCCAACTTGATGAGCTTGGGCGGGTTAGTTATTGCCATCGGTATGATTGTCGATTCATCCGTCGTCATTACCGAGAAAGTTGAAACCGAACTCAATTCAGAGAAAAACTTGCCGATCCTGCATAAAATTTATCGCGCAAGCTTATCGGTTGCGCCCTCAGTAGTCAGTGGAACCATTATTATCGTACTCGTGTTTCTACCCCTATTGACGCTGACAGGCCTTGAAGGCAAATTGTTTTCGCCAGTTGCGCTCACAATTGTCATCGCTATTGCAGCATCACTTGTTACCGCATTGACCTTGATACCCGCACTCGCCTCATTGATGATGCGTCCTAATAAACGCCGCAATAAGATGTTAGAACGCTTGCAGGCAAGCTACCGCGTAATACTCAATAGCGCATTAACGCACAAACCTTTGTTAATCACGGGTTTTGTAGTCCTGTTTGGTCTGAGCGCCTTAAGTTTCATCATGGTCGGTAAGACATTTATGCCGACCATGGATGAAGGCGACATTATCGTACAGTTTGAAAAAGCGCCCACCTTGTCACTCAGCGAGTCAATAGCCATTGATACGCAAGTCGAAAACGCACTACTAGAACAAGTCCCTGAAATTAAGCAAATTGTCGCACGTACAGGGTCTGATGAACTGGGTCTTGATCCCATGGGATTAAATGAGACCGATGTGTTTATGGAGCTGAAACCACGAGATGAGTGGCGTTTTGACAATAAACAAGCCTTAATTGATGCCATCCGTGAAGTTGTATCAGGTTACCCTGGCATGAATGTGAACGTGACGCAGCCGATTCAAATGCGTATTTCGGAAATGCTAACGGGCAGCACCGGTGCAGTTTCAATTAAAGTGTTCGGCGATGAGATGGACACATTGGCAGGTTTGACCGATGAAATTGTTGCGTCGGCACGCGATGTTGAGGGTGCCGTCGATGTGCAGGCAAGCGTGATAACCGGTGCGCAGTTTCTAAGTATCGTTCCTGATATGCAAAAGCTGAATTACTATGGCATTTCAAAGCGTGCCTTTAGCGAATTTATCCACTCACAATTAAGTGGCTACTCGGTCAGCGAGGCGGTGAATGGAAGAATTCGCACACCTATTGTGTTCGGCTCACAGAGTGAACGTTCCGGATACCAAGCTGTGACACGACTCAACTCGCTCACAATTATTGCCGAACAAGGTAAAGCCGTGCCACTTAGCGAAGTCGCTACTATCAGTTTCGAGCAAGGTCCAGCCATTATCGAGCGCGAAAATAGTCACCGTTATGCACTCATTACAACGAACGTTGAAAATCGTGACGTCGTTGGGTTTGTAAATGAACTACAAAGCCAAATTGAGAAGCAGGTTGAGCTACCTGCCGGTTATTTTGTCGAATATGGCGGTGAGTTTGAGAACCAAGCGCGTGCCAGCGCCAATCTACTGATGGTAATACCTGTTGCACTGTTGCTGATTGTCATACTTTTGTTTACTTCGATGGGCTCACTTGGGTTAACCGCGATCGTACTCACGAATATACCGTTCGCATTAAGTGGCGGTGCTATTTCACTGTGGATTAGCGGTCAATATATGTCTGTGCCTGCATCCGTAGGTTTCATCGCATTAATGGGTGTGGCGATTCTTAACGGGATCGTTATGGTCAGCCACTTTGAGCAAACCAAAATACACTTCTCGCACCTGCCCTCGCTCGTGATCGCTGGCGCAACCGACCGTTTAAGGCCGGTATTAATTACAGCCATCACGGCGATATTTGGACTCATTCCCCTGTTGGTCTCTACCGGTCCAGGTTCCGAGATTCAACGTCCGCTCGCCGCCGTGGTCATCGGTGGACTGGTAACCGCGACGCTGGCGACCTTGTTGTTATTACCGGCGCTCTATCAAATCACAAATAGGAAGCACTACCATGAACAGTAAACTGCTAAAGTTGTATTTTAGTCGTGAGCAAAAAGCAGATGTGGTCGACTGCCTATTACAAATAGACGCTCTTTCGGGCTTTAGCCTGTATGAGATTGATGGCTTCAGTCGTCGCCACGAACGCTACGATATTGCCGAACAAATCCGCGGCGCCCGACGCATGTTAGCGGCCGAGGTCGTGTGTAACGAACACGACCTCACCGAAATAAGAGCCGCCTTGCAAAGACTCAACTTTAAAGAGCCCATTCGGTTCACCCTGCACCCTATTGAGGCAATGGGGCACTTAATTTGAGCACTCACAATTATGGGCTACACTTAGATGCCATGGTTGCTTAGGAGCCAAGAATGAGTACCACTAAAATTAATTATATTGAAATGCCTGCAAGCGATATCGCCGCAACTAAGCAGTTTTTCAATGACGCCTTCGGTTGGGAGTATATCGACTATGGTCCCGATTACGCGGCTATCAAAAATGCCGGTATTGATGGTGGCTTTTACAGTGCGCCGCTAAAAGCGCAGACGGCACAAGGCAGCGTATTGGTGGTACTTTACAGTCCCGACTTACAAAAGAGTCTGCATGCCGTCGAACAGGCAGGTGGTGAAATCATTAAGCCCATTTTCAGCTTTCCAGGCGGTCATCGATTTCACTTCACCTGCCCCAGCGGCAATGAATATGCGGTTTGGTCAGAGTAACGTTACGGCGTGCCTTGCGTGAGTAAGCGTCCCTGTGAGCCCGACCAAAGATAAGACACCTGCGCGGCGACGCCATCGTCTTGTACTGTTGCGTCACGCACAATAAACACACCATGTTCGCCGATGACATCAAACGCCCCATTGTCCAAATTAACGACCAACGCGGTCGTTTCATCGACACCCACCGCTAAAGCAGTCGATGTATCCGCAGCTAAACGCATCAAGCGCGCTTGTCGACCGCGCTCAGAAAAATGCGTATCGAGCGTACCAAAACGAAATAACCCGGTGCCTCCGGCCGGATTGTAAGTCAGTGAGTCGACACTTAAACCCGCGGGACAACTGTTATGTAAATCACAATCGCGCGGGGGAGGCTCTACTGCAAAACTCCCTTGCTGCATGGCTGCTTTACTACTGCCATTCGAGATCATAGGCCCTGCACTTTGTACCGCGGTTCCTGCACTCGTACCACCAACAACGGTTTGTCGGTTCGCTACGCGTTCGGATAATAAAGTTAAGGCATGTGAAGGACTATTATCAGCTCGAACCCACGCTTGGCGCGTCAAATTTTGATCACCGCCATTAAAAAATAGGCCATTAGCTTGCGCTAATAAATCAGTGGTTTGTTGGGGACTTTTACAGAAATTGACCTGTTGCTGATATAACTCGGGGTAGCGTTCATCAAGATCGTTGTTGTTCAGTAGTTCTGACTGCACCTGACTTAAATCTTCGCAGCGCCCCTCCGAACGCGCTTTTACCACAGCAACATCTAACGGCAACCACATACTTTTTGCGCCAAGTTGTTGGAAGACCGATTGGTAAAAAATAACGGCATCGTAAGGATTAACAGAAGCCGACGTTGAAAATAAAATAAGTGGTTGTTCACCTGCATTTTGTGTTTGTTTCGCCATCGTAATAAAACGCTGGAATATTGCCACCGACTGCGCGCTTTTAGATAAACCAACACGCACAAACTCGCGGTCATCTTTCAGTTTATTGTTGCTAAGAGTATCGATCCAGTCGGTTTCTTTGCAGTTGGAAGGGCTATAATTGGAGCAAATTTTTAACGCCCCACCCGCCAGTAGAAGATGGCGATAATCGTCGTTTTTTTCACTTGCATAACCACTTAGAGAAAGCGCAGTCAGCGTAGTGATTATAAGATAGTTTAAGCAAGCCTTAGATAACTTCATGTCACAGCCTCGATAAGATAATGAGCTTGTTCTGGAACAGTCACTATGACAATTAGCAAAATTGACAGCGCTGATTGCGAGTGCTATCCCTATAAACGTCAACTGCGACAAGAAGACTAAATAATAAATACTATGTTAAAGAAAGCATATCAACTAGCAAGCTATCATTACGATAGTTTCTACCTATCAGAATGGTTTGACGAGTAGGCCACGGTAGCCCCAGCGGTTACTGCGGCGAGCGTGTGTCAAATCACCTCCTCCGTATCTGACCTTTTCTTAAAGGTCCTTGCAAACTTGTTCATGAGCCGCAGTCTGTCCAATCGACAGGTCTCGTGACATAAATTTCTTCTGCCTAGCAGGCAGGCTAAAAAAATAATTAAAACCACAAATGAGATTCTTATGTCCAAGTGGAGCTTACTTGTAGCCGGTGCAGGACTCTGCCTGTCACCCGTCGCTATGGCTGTGCAGCAGGCACAGCAATCAGAACAACAAGATTTAGAAACCATCGAAGTGACTGGCTCGCGTTTGAAGGGCGTTGATATGGAGGGTGCAAACCCTGTCCAAATGTTCAGTCAAGAAGACATCATTGACCGCGGTCATTTGACCATAGGCTCATTCCTACGTGATCTGCCTCAGGCAGCCACCGCAGGCACATTCACGACAAATGGCAACGTCGGCGGTGCCGATGGCGCCCCGGCCGGTTCAGCCGGCGTGAGTTTACGTGGCTTAGGTAGCAGTTCGACGCTGGTCTTGGTCAACGGTCGTCGCGTTAACGTCAGTTCGTTTGCCAATGGCTCAGACTCATTCGTTAACGTGAACAATATTCCAATGGCTGCTATTGAACGCGTTGATGTGCTTACCGACGGCGCATCAAGCATCTACGGCTCTGATGCCATTGCCGGAGTGATCAACTTCATCTTACGTGACGATTTTGAAGGTCATGAAATCTCGTTAATGTACGGTGATGACACCGCAAGCTCAGATGCCAGCCGTGTGAACGCCACCTATGTCGGCGGCTTTAATACCAAAAACTCAAACACCACCGTCATTCTCGATGTGGTAAAGCAAAACGCGCTATTCAATTCAGATAGACCGATTGATGTCACTTACGAGTCCAACACTTTTGTAGATATCGACGGCACCGAATACGCAGAACCTTATTGCAACGGCGGTGAAGCCTTAGCAGGCGAGCGCTGTGACTACGATTATGTTATCCAACGCGCGATTCAGCCCGACTACGACAATATGGGTGCCACCCTAAGTCATACCTATCGTTTAGGGGATATGACCGAGTTTTTTGCAGAAGCGATGTATCAGCACAATGAAGGCCATGCTTATGACTCAGGTGCTGCCTTTGGTGTTACTGTACCGGCCGACTCACCGATCGTGCCGGATTGGGCACGGCAAATTGATCAACAGGACGGCAGCGCTGACCCGATCTACGTAGATTCTCGCTTCCCAGATAGACGCACGCAAAGTTACACCGATAAATCCTATCGAGTATTAGCAGGCTTGCGTGGTGAACTCGGCTATTGGCAGTGGGAAACCGCCTTAGCTTATGGCAAAACAGAAAATGAAATCCTACACACTTCAGGGTTTTATTCGGTAGCCGCGGTTGAAGCAGCGACCAACGCAGGGCAATTCAACCCGTTTAATCTCGGACGCGATAATAGCGAAGAGCAGCTTGCTGCCTTGCGCACATTAGCACCTCGCCGCGGTGAGTCGACTTTAGCATCTATCGATTTTAACCTCAGCGGTGACTTGTTCGAAATGCCTGCTGGCTATGTGAAGTCCGTATTCGGTGGAGAGTACCGTACCGAAGAAATTAGCGACAATCCTGCTGATATCGCCGCTAATAACGGTGTTTTTGCGCTGGGTGCCAGCCAAGCTGAAGCCGATCGCAATCAGTATGCGGTGTATGGTGAGTTTCATGTACCTATCACAAGCTCAATAGACACTATTGTTGCTTTGCGCTATGACCATTACTCGGATTTTGGTGGTGACGTGAATCCGAAACTCTCGGTACGGTGGCGTGCCACCGATGACCTCGTGTTTAGAGCATCGGCAAGCACCGGTTTCAGAGCGCCATCACTTAATCAGCTCGGTGCAGGTACATCACTGTCAGCAGCTTATGTTGACTGCGAACCGGGTTCGCAATACGCCAGTTTGTGCGGCGATAACGGCGCAGCCTTGGGTGAACTTGAACTCGATCAAGAAACCATTGGTAACCCAAATCTCAAAGCCGAAAACTCCACTGCGTATAACACGGGCGTATCGTGGAATATCACGGACAACTGGCAGTTTACGGCCGACTATTGGCGCTATGACCACGAGGATATTGTTGATATCGACGCGAATACAACGCTCGACGCCTGTGTGAATGGCAGTGCGCCAGTCGTCAATAGCATCGAAGCGCTGAATGGTGCATTTGGCTGTGTTGTTGATGCGGATGGCGACATCTTCTACATGCGAACCGGTTACTTCAACGTTGGTGAACAAACCACCGATGGCGTTGATATTAGTACCGATTATGACCTGAAAACAGAGCGCTGGGGCCAATACAAATTATTTGCCAGCGCCACCAAGACCTTCAGCTATGAGCGTAAAGCAACCGCCGACTCTGAACCTGAAGATCTTTTGGGCCGATTAAGCGGTGCCGCTGAAATTGCACGTCCTGACTTTGTCGCTGACTTTGGCTTGCAGTGGTATCAAGGTGCTATCGATGCCAGTCTCATTGGTCACTACGTCAGCAGCATGGGTGACGGAGATTTTCAATGGGGCGGCAACGATACCGTCGATTCATGGCTCACATGGAACGCCAGTTTTGGTTACCAAATCATGGAGAATCATAAGCTATTATTAACGGTCAGTAATCTGTTGGATGAAGAGCCACCCTATGCTTCATCACCCACCAACGGCTATGCTTCGTCCATCCATGACTGGATGGGACGCGAAATTGGCCTACGCTATACCGTTAGCTTTTAGTAGGCGAAATTATGTCTAAACGTCGTAACAAGATGGCCATGCCCGATGCCTTGGTCATCTTATTTTTCGTCGCTTTACTGGCAGCACTAGCCGCATGGTTAGTGCCTGCCGGTGCCTTTCAGGTAAACCCCGAAAATCAAGCGATCGAACCGGGCAGTTTTAGTTATGAAACAAGCGAGAAAACAGACCTTCCGTTGTTTGCTGAACAGGGCAAAATCGGTCTCGCAAACGTAGCTTTTGAGGGGCTCGTTTCGGGCACCAAATGGGGCTCCGCCATTGGCGTCATAGCTTTTATTCTCATCGTCGGCGGGTCATTTGGCATCGTGTTAAAGACATCAGCCATAGAACATGGCGTGCTGAACCTTATACAAAAAACTCAGCGCTTTGACCGCGTGTTTTTAGTGACGATGTTTCTAATGTTTTCCCTCGCGGGGGCTATCTTTGGTATGGGCGAAGAAGCCATCGCGTTTTGCCTCGTGCTCTATCCGGTGATGCGCTCACTCGGGTATAACGCCGCGACAACCGTGTTGATCACCTATGTCGCCACACAAATTGGCTTTGCCACGTCATGGATGAATCCATTCAGTGTTGCCATCGCACAGGGCATCGCCGAAGTACCATTAATGTCCGGTGCCGGGTTTCGGATGGTG
This sequence comes from Idiomarinaceae bacterium, assembly GCA_002685255.1. Lineage (GTDB taxonomy): Bacteria > Pseudomonadota > Gammaproteobacteria > Enterobacterales > Alteromonadaceae > Idiomarina. The sequence continues at coordinate 130,403 of NYWU01000010.1, read as the reverse complement.
ACATGGCTCGCCTTCACACTGGTAGGACTCCTATTTACTCTGCGTTACGCTGAGCGCACGAAAGATAATCAAGCACGCGCCGAGGCGGGTCTAATCGAGTCCCAGTTTGGTAAAACCGATAGTGCCATTTTGACAGTCTTTTTTATCGGTTTAGTTTGGGTCATTTGGGGCGTAACCACTCGTGCTTACTATATCCCCGAAATCGCTGCACAATTTTTCGTTATGGGTGTTAGCGTGGGTATCATCGCGATTATCGCGCGTCGCCTCAGTGCTAATGATGTGGCGCGTGCCTTTAATCAAGGTGCCCAAGATCTATTGCCCGCGGCGCTTATCGTGGGGTTTGCTAAGGGATTAGTACTCTTGTTGGGTGGTGACGATCCAAGCCAAGCATCTACACTCAATACCTTGCTATACCACGCCAGTGAACTGATTGGCGATGCCTCTTCCGCGACCAGTGCCAGCTTGATGCTGGTGTTTCAGTCGGTATTCAATTTCTTCATCGCGTCTGGATCGGGGCAAGCAGCACTCACCATGCCACTGATGGCGCCACTATCGGATTTAGTCGAGGTAAGCCGGCAGGTCGCCGTACTCGCCTTTCAGTTGGGCGATGGATTAACTAACATCATTATTCCCACGTCTGCCTCATTAATCGGTTGTTTAGGTGCCGTCAAACTCGACTGGAGTGAGTGGATTAAAATCATTTGGCGCTTTCAACTCGTTATTATGGCGATGGCGCTCATCACCGTTATTACCGCTGTATCAATAGGATTTAACTAACCATGCTCACGCTGATAAAGAACGCTCATGTTTGGAGTCCAACGGAATTAGGCATTTGTGATGTGCTAATTGCAGATAAACGCATCGCTGCTATTGAACCTCAAATAGAGTGTTCATTCGGTTCGCTATCTGTCACCCAAATAGATGCTCAAGGACGCTGGTTGGTACCTGGCTTTGTCGACCCACTCGCGCATTTCAATGGTGGTGGCGGAGAAGGCGGCTTTCACACCCGCACACCGGTGATGCCGATAACCGATGCCATTCAAGCAGGTATCTCTACCATGGTGTCCGGACTTGGGACAGACGCCTCTACGCGTTCTCTCAGCGATATGCTTGCCAATGCCCGAGGCTTAGCTAACCTCGGTCTTAGTACCTATTGCTACACAGGCTCCTACGAATACCCGGTGCGTACCGTTACGGGCACCGTGCGAGATGACCTTATTCTGATCGATAAATTTATCGGCATCGGAGAGCTCGCGATTGCTGATAAGCGAGGCTCACAGCTCAATGCCGCAGAACTCGCTCGTGTCGCAAGTGAGGCCAAAGTGGGTGGACTGATTAGCGGCAAAGCGGGCATCACCTTTTTACACGTGGGTGATGAAGCAAGCCAACTCAATATCATCGAGCAATGCTGCCATGATCACGATGTCGACCTCAACCAGTTTTACCCTACCCACATGAACCGACATCAATCACTAATGGAACAAGGTGCTGAACTCGCCAACCATGGTTTAATGCTCGATCTCACCTGCTCGACAACCCCCGAATTGGTTGCCGAGGGCGAGATTCCCGCAGCTAAATGCTTAGCTCAATTACTGAGTGAAGGTGTACAAGCCACACAAATTAGTCTCAGCACCGACGCCAATGCCAGTTTGCCTGATTTTGATAGCCACGGAAAACTACGCGGCCTAAAGGTGGGCAGAGCGGTCAGTTTACTTGAGTCAGTGCAAGAGGCGATTCGTGACGGTGTTGACGTCGAGCAGGTATTGATGGCTGCTAGCCAAAACGCGGCGCAGCGTCTAAAACTTGGTACTAAAGGGGCCATCGCGGTGGGCAAGGATGCCGATTTAAACTTGATGTGTCCCGATAGCCTCGCCTTAAGCCATGTTTGGTATCAGGGACAATTGGCCATGCAAGAGGGTCAGGTGAAGATCCGCGGCTACTTTGATGAGTTGTGATAAACTGATCAACGTATCAGTAAAGGAGAAATCTCATGGCACGTGCGCATGCATTACACATTTTGGTTAAAACCAAACCCGAAGCCGAAGAGCTAAAAAAGCAGCTCGCCAACGGCGCAAAATTTGCCGACTTAGCCCGTAAACACTCACTATGTCCATCGGGTAAACAGGGTGGCGACTTAGGCGAATTCCGCCGCGGTGAAATGGTACCTGCCTTTGACAAGGTGGTATTCGGTCAACCGACGCTGGAAGTACATGGTCCCGTTAAAACCGCATTTGGTTACCACCTGATTAAAACACTCTCGCGCGGCTAAACTGCATTATATGAGTGATTACCCAGGGCGGCCATCCGCTCTGGGGCTTCGCAAGATACTCTGGTACACACCGACAAAAAGACCATAGCTCAACATCCACCCCATTGCCGCAACCAGTAACCAACTGAACGTAGCCTCTGGCATCACCACAATCCCCACAACACGCACTAATGCAGCGAGTAAGATCGCTAAGAACGCAACAGTCATCACGGGTTTAGATTTTAAAGGGCGTCCGCTATGACCAAGTGAGATACGTGCCATCATCGCCAAAATTAGGCTACCCATTGCACCGACGGTTAACGCATGCAGTGCTGTACTTTTGGCAAGCTGAATATGAGTCGCCAGCAAACCTGCACTTTGCGCGTAGTAGATAGCAAGCAAGCCCAATCCAATCGGAATAAACGCATAAGCCCCGTGTAGAGACCATACTAACGGCACGTGCCAAGTTATCCATGGGCGCCAGCGCAACCAACGAATAGCGTGCAATGCACCGGCGACTGCAAACAATAAGGCAAGCACAGCGCCCGTTAACACTCCATCTAGACTGAACAAAAACACCACCGCGATAAGCCACGAGCAACCCAAAGCAGCACGTTCTAACCAAGGCCAAGCGCTTACCCGAGCAGTACCGGTGCCATTTGCAGTAAACATGGGTATGACACGCCCACCGATCACACTCATCAACAGGGTAATTAAAAAGACCGCAGCATAAGCGCCCTGCACCTGCCACGCATACTGATCAAACCAAAGCCCCGCGTGCATCATCGCATTTGTCGCGGTGAGTAACAGTAAAATAGGCACAAAGAATAAGTTACGGGTTTGATTCACATTAAGCAGCAGACGCGCAAACAACAGTGCGGCTACTGGCAATACACTTAAATCAATAAGGATGACCGCGAGCGCAGGCAGATAGGCACCAAACAGTAACGCCAACCTAGCTAAGCTCCAAAGCATGACGAGGACAAACAATGTCTTACCATGAGTAGCGCGCTGCCCCGTCCAGTTTTGTACTGCGGTTAGCAAAAAACCGAGAATAATTGCAGTAACAAATCCAAATAGCATTTCGTGAGCGTGCCAAAACAGTATGTTGCCGTAGACAGGTAGTGACACCCAGCCGCCAAGCGTCGCTATCCATAGACCAACCGCAATAATGCTAAAGCTAGCACCGAATAAAAAGAAAGGTCGAAATGCCTGGCGCAGTAGCGGCGTCAGGCGCATTTCCTGTTCCATTTGTGTCACTTGCATGAATAACTCCGTATGGGCTCATTATGCCTTACGAATTAATCATACATTTAAAATGCACTTTAATACCAGCGAAACTCAATTATCGAGTGAGCTGCGTCAATATTCGGTCGAGTTGATTGGCAAATGCCATTTTATCGCGAGCATGCAAAGGAGGAGGACCTCCGGTATGCTCGCCACTGCTACGCATGGTATCCATAAAATCACGCATATTAAGGCGCCCACCGATATTTTCTTTGGTGTACAGCTCGCCTCTTGGGCTCAGCGCTTGCCCACCTTTTTTGATCACATCCGCCGCCAACGGGATGTCTGCGGTGATCACTAAATCGCCGGCCTCGCAGCGTTCAGCAATTTCGTTATCCGCCACATCAAACCCCGACTCCACGCGCACTGAGCGAATGAACTTAGAAGGCGGCACGCGCAACGTTTGGTTAGCAACCAAAATAAGCGGCACCTGCTTGCGCTCAGCGGCGCGATACAAAATCTCTTTTATGGCCGTAGGACACGCATCGGCGTCCACCCAAATATTCATATCCGTTCATCACTCACTAATAAAAGATGGAAAGCATAGACAGACGGGCTAATCTAAGCAAACATAAGGTTTTAGAACAATCATACTAACAAAATCTAAGGCGGCTTATGAATAAACCTGCATTTGCAGCCCTTGCCGAATATATGGATCTGCTCCTTGATGCCATTTGTGTTGTGGATCCAGAACACCGCTTTAGTTACCTCAGCCCAGGTGCCCAACGCGTATTTGGTTATGAACCCGAAGAAATGATTGGCCGTTCAATGTTTGACTTTATGCACCCGGATCATCATGCCGAGACGCTGTTGCGTGCCGAGCAGGTCAATAATGGACGGGACGTGCTACATTTTGAAAATCGCTACATACACAAAGATGGCTCTGTAATTTATTTGCACTGGACAGCACGCTGGTCCGAAAAAGACCAAATGCGTATTGGTGTGGCACGCGATATCACTGCACAGCGAGCGTTGGAACAAGAACGCGAAGCACTGATCGAACGGTTAGAGCACATGGCACTCACCGACTCCCTGACTCAACTCCCTAACCGGGCGTTGTTTTATGATCGCGTGCGTACCGCACAAGCGCGGGCAGAGCGCGATGCCGGTGGGCTCGCGATACTCTATCTCGATCTCGATAAGTTCAAAGAGGTTAACGACCATTACGGTCACGCCACGGGCGATGAATTATTAAAAGCAGTCGCCACTCGGATTCAATCCGCGATCCGTAATACCGATACCGCAGCACGCTTGGGTGGAGACGAGTTTGTGGTGTTGGTGGATGCTTCACATACCCGGCGACTCGATAGTGCGATTGATAAGGTGGTGAATAAGATCCAGGCTGCGTTAAAGCCACCCCACATCATGAAACATGGGTCGTTAGCCATTACTGCCAGCATTGGTGTTGCCATGTGGCCCGAGCACGGTCACAGCATTGAGCAACTGCTACATCACGCCGATCAAGCCATGTATAACGCCAAACGGCGGGGAGGAAACAGCGTTGCTGTATAGCCAGCAACGCTGCTGATTGAGCTTAATTAAGCGTTTTTCTTCTCTTCAATATAATCATTGATGAACTGCTCAAGCACGTTCAATGGCACCGGACCATTGCCAAGTACGCGATCGTGAAACTCGCGAATATCGAACTTGTCACCCAGTTCAGCCTTCGCTTTTTCACGCAGCTCTAAGATTTTGTTCATACCAATTTTGTACGCTGTCGCCTGACCTGGCATCACAATATGACGCTCGACCATCTTCACCGCATCCGCTTTCGCGTTTGGCGTGTTATTTACGTAAAAATCGATACCCTCTTCACGCGTCCATTGCTTCGCATGAATACCTGTATCTACGACCAAACGCACTGCACGCCATAACTCCATCGCTAAACGACCAAAGTCAGAGTATGGGTCTTTATACAGGCCGATTTCCTTCGGTAGTTTCTCAGTGTATAAGCCCCAGCCCTCGCTGTACGAGGTATAGCGACCAAAACGACGGAACTTAGGAATCCCCTGAAGCTCTTGCTGAATCGCGATTTGCATGTGGTGTCCTGGGATGCCCTCGTGATACGCCAAAGCCTCCATTTGGTACGTTGGCATTGAGCCCATGTCGTACAAGTTCGCGTAGTAAGTACCCGGACGCGAGCCGTCCATCGAAGGCTGCTGATAAAACGCTTTACCCGCCGATTTCTCGCGGAAAGGTTCAACCGCTTTAACAATGAGATCGGCTTTTGGCTTAGTAATAAAGAGCTCATCTAAGCGACCGCGCATATCATCGATAATGGCTTTCGCTTCGCTTAAGTAACGTTGACGACCTTCTTCCGTATCGGGGTAGATGAAGTCGTCATTGTTCCGCATGTAAACGAAAAACTCTTGCAAGGTACCGTCAAAGCCGACCTCTTCCATAATACCGCGCATCTCGTCATGAATACGCTCAACTTCGCTCAAACCAATCTCATGAATTTCGTCAGCAGTGAGATCGGTCGTGGTAGTACGCTGTAGCGCGTTATTAAAGAACGCCTCACCATCAGGAAACTTCCATGCGCCCGCCTTCGTGGTCGCTTGCGCTTCAATATCCTTGAGCTTAACAATGAGGTTTTCGTAAGCCGGTTTTACCGATTCTAAAAACGCTGTTTTCGCCGAAGCAATTAACTGGTCGCGTTCTTCATCCGAAATCTCTAAGCCTTCAACCTTCTTATTAAAGTCAGCCCAAAGCGCACTCGCCTCACCGTCATCAAACGGCGCACCTGTAATGATATTTTTGCTGTCGCTGATCACATAAGGGTACACAAACTTAGGCGCAATGATGCCTTTGTCTGCACGTAATTGGAGGTTCTCAGCCAACTGTTCAAACAGCGCCGGCAGACCATTTAGCCGCGCGATGTAATCCTCAGCGTCGTCCACTGAGCTAATACCATGCTGGTTGATCAGCAACGAAGCTACGCTCGAGTGCAAACCAAACATCTGGTTAACCGGATAGTTATGATGGCGCCATTTAAAATCAGCAATATCATTTTCAAGCTGCTGCTTCATGAGCATCCAGCTGATTTTAGTCTGTTCATCGAGCTTCGACTCATCAATCGCTTTGACTTGTTCTAAATGCTTTTTGTTGAGCGCCAAGTCCTCTTGCGCCTGCTCCTCTGAGATGTCGTCCCACTTATCTTGGTCATCTTTAATACCCAAGTAAGACTGATACATTGGGCTGCGCATGACATTCGCCATAAAGATATCTTCAAACAGCTGATTCGCCTTTTCAGACTCGGTTTGTTGTGTTTCTTGTTGAGTCGATTCAGCCGACGCTGTTTTCTGCTCAGCCGAAGCCGACTGAGCGCTGGTATTTGCGTTGTCAGAACACGCAGTGGTCATCAATACCACCGACACCGCTAAGGCGATTTTTTTATATTCGAACATCGTTTTTCTCCTTTAAGTTTGTACAACTTAATAACCTTTACAGTGAAGGGTGTCAACGCAACTGCGCTGGAGGCGGCACCAACCGGGATGAGTATAGTCGCTTTTAATGCATTGTGTGTTCGTAGCGCGCCTCTATCTGACGTGCAGGCAACTCACCACCCACGATCGGCTTCAACGCACGCTGCACCTCGGGCACTAACGCGGCCAAAGCCGACAACATCGCCGGCTCACTGACATACTCATCAAACACCAAGGTCACCACTAAGCTCTGTGGAAAGCGCTGATAGTTCACCTCGTGTGTGAGCCATACGAAACCCTCATGCTCAACTTTGGCATCCTCGCAGACCTCGGTCAGCGCACGAATAATGTCACGTTCGGTTTGTTTGTGTTTTGGGGGCATGGTTTAAAGGCCTTGAGATGGTTTATGAAAAAGCGTGCCGCAATGTCGTTCAACTCACATAGTTTGCTAAAAGAAGATTTCGCGGCCGTGATAATGATTTTTTTGTTGTAGTTAGTCATGAGTTGCTGATCGATAAGCACATTTGAGTTACGTTTAACTATACGGACTTAGTTGGATTCATCAATGTCTGGTTACGACAACCAAAAACCATTATTCATCGGACACTATTGGATGAAAGGAGAGCCTTGCCTACAATCCAGCCGTATCGCCGGCGTCGACTGGTTTGTCGTGGTTGGAAGTAGCTAAGTCGCGCCAAAGGCGCTACCTACCCGATGTTTTGGATCTGAATGGATGATGTAGATATTATTTACTTATAAAACAAATGTTTGCTGATTTTACGGATGGCGTTCTTTGCATTAAGGATCCATTTTTGGATCCTTAATGCATACAAACTCTATATTCTAAAGACTAACCAATCTATCGTCTTTAACTGACTTTTCGAATAACGTTTGTTGTTCAAACTGAAACTCTTTGGGGTAATTTAAGGTCCTATCGCTAGGATTGTTAAGCTGGTTAAATAACGCCGTGGCCAAATGCCACATAACTATGGGCGGTATAGCATTTCCAATTTGTCTGTATGCGTCACCCTGACTTCCTGTGAGCTGAAACTCATCTGGGAAAGACTGAATTCTTGCCGCTTCTCTTGGAGAAAAACGTCGATACAATTCCTTCTCTTGGTCAACTAGAAGAACGGGATCTCGTGAGTTGAGGCTAACTTTAGCTAAATGACTTGTTATCGTTAAGCATTGAGAATTCAAGTCCTGTGCTAGAGCCCTTTTCATATTCGGCTTGGCTCGCTTTACACCATCGACAGCTCGTTTCGAAAAAAAATACTTCGGATCCTGTGGCCATAACGAATCAATTACATCGCTCAGAATTGACTTTGGTATGAGTCCATCTCCTGACCCATGAGTTTCATCAGGAAATTCAAATGTATGATTTAAGTCTTCTCTTACACCTATTATGAATATTCGTTCGCGCTTCTGTGGAACTCCAAAATCTGAGGAATTAATTAATTTGTGCGAAATCTTGTATCCTTGCGACCGAAACTTTTCGCAGGCTAAGTTAAAGTAATACCCTTGCCTTAGCCGATAAAACCCTTTGACATTTTCGGCTATAAACGCCTTTGGTTTAACCTCATCGATTATTCGCGCCATCTCCCAAAATAACTGCGACTCTTTCTTTTCTGGCTGCTTAGTAGGATTAACCGTAGAGAATGGCTGACAAGGAAATCCGCCAATAACAACATCCGCAGATAGTCCTCTTAATGACAAATTGCGGACATCCTCGACAATAGCTTTATGTTCAAAATTTTTGTTATATGTATGAATTGCTTTAGCATCTATATCTGACGCATGAATTACCTTTGCACCGGTTGCTGGGTATGCACTTCCAAGATATTCAAATCCCCCCAGCGCCCCTAAGTCAGCACCACCACATCCGCAAAATAATGAAACTATGGTTGGACTATAATTCATGGTCATATAAAGCTCCCACTATTTTCGGTAAAATCCAGTCTGTAATTTGTCGCGATACAAGTTAAGGTGTCGTTCTCATTTTGCTGGTAAGGGTTTGGGATTATGAATAACTTCACTCCATGCTCGGTGAAATAAACACGATAAATAAAATAACAATCTGAAAATTGCTGTGCCGCTATCCACTCATTTCTCGTGAGGTTTATTGAGTCATTGAAATTTCCGGCAGGTGCCGTAACTCTTTTAGTAGCCTTTACCTCGATATATTTTGCCCAGTCTTGACGCTCTCGCTCGCCTAAAACTGACTGAATGTCGTATCCTATTCCTTTTATTCGGCCAAGTTTTTTTACTCGATTAGCCAGCCTAGGGTTGATGTCGTTTACCTTACTTCTTTCATATTCGTAAACATAGTGTTCTCCTTCATCACCTAAGGCAACCATATTCTCACCCTGCCGCCCCTTAGTAAACTTAGCATAAAAAACGCCCTGTTCATGCTCATCGTCCTCTAAGGCTTGAACATCGGTGAAGAGTAATGAGTCATCGATATCTGACATCGAGGAAAAATATTTATTCCACGCGAATTCGGCGGCTTTTCGTCCTTCAATCGAATCGAGATCGTACTGCTTAAAGTCAAACAAAGGCTCTTTACTCCAGGCCGCCGCCAGAGCATCTAGATAAGGCTTCTCTCGCTTGTTTAAGCGTACCGAATTACCGACGAATCGGATAGCATTTGCCAAAACGAGTAGATTTAGCTGCTCGTTAACATGCTGATAAGTATAAGAAGTTGCTTTATCAGGCACGTAAATTTCTCTCTCAATGCTTTGATTAATATCGTCAATAATCTGTTCAGAAACTTCTCTGGGGGATGCTGTTCTGGTAAAAACATCAAGTGAGTTCAATATGTAGTAGCCAACTTGCTTTTTCGTGATAAAAATATCTTTTTCTTCAAGGCACTGCAGCACAGCAATGACATATGCAAATTGCCTGCATGAGACTCCTAGAGCAAGTTGAGGCTTTACTGTCTGTTCGATTTTATTCATTCCACTTGGGAATTGATATTTTGCACATAAATCCTTGAAAAATGCGGGCTGATCCGAATCTTCAAGTAACTTAGAAGCTCTATGAGATATACAAACATTATCGCTTTCATCCGTGTAATACATTCCAAAAAGCTTTCCTGCTATCTCTGTACGGTGGTTATCTAATGTTTTTTCAACACCGGTATCTAACAGTCTAAAAATTCTCTCGTTGAAAGCTTCTTTAAATTCAGCCTGAGGTATAGGGCAAATTTCGTTAAGTATATTTGCGTAAGTAGGTAAAAAATTATCTAAATCAGATATTCCCTTACCCCTTACAATAACGGCACGATATTGTTTAGTATGATCATACGCCATTTTTAACCTCTATAATTCCCTTAATTTTACATGCAATTACTTTTGCTAGCATAGGAGGAACCGCATTTCCCACCTGGCGATATTGGCTAGTTCTTTTTCCTTCAAAACTAAACGTATCAGGAAAACTTTGAATTCTTGCGCATTCTCGAACTGTAGGCACTCTGTTGGCTTTATAATGGAAATGATGATTGTGTCCTGCATCAATTGTAAAACATGGCCTTTCGCTATTCATTCTTGTCCAAGCAATATTTACCTTGCGTGTTCCCTGTAACTCAATTGGCAAGTCTTTATAGTTACCTCCATCAGGAACTAAGGCAATAATCTCTTTCGTTCTCTGTTTATGAGCTACAGCTTCATGATTTGTAAGTACTTGGCTACCACTCCTCATTTTCTTCTGAAACTCAGATGTAGCCTCTACCGAGTAAGTCATAATTGGAGAGCCCAGTTCATCATCTAGTAGAGGTAAATCGTCAATGGCTTCCTTTGTCGTAACTGGTCGGCTGACTTTGGATAGCTCAAAGTCCAAAAGTTTAATATCATGATTTTTAAACGCAATAAAAAAAACTCGCCGTCTATTCTGAGGCACGCCAAAATCAGCCGCATTCAATTTTTCTACAGAGACTAAATACCCTAGACGCGAGAGCCCATCTACAATTCTGCTCGCGAATGCGCCATTTCCCATACTCAATATGTTCGGTACGTTCTCGATTACGACAGCTTTTGGGTTAACTAAAGCAACCAGTTTTAAATATGACTGTGTTAACTGATTCCTCGGATCCTTTTCGTCCCTTTTTCCTGCAATAGAGAAACCTTGACAGGGCGGGCCTCCAAGCATTACGTCAACTTTATCAATAGATGCTATCGTCGAATCAGACAAACAAGACAGATCTTCATAAATCGCCTTAGCTTTTGGGAAATTTTTACCATAAGTTTCAAGGGCTTCTTTATCGTTATCAATTCCCGCCACCACATCAAAGCCAGCCATCGAAAACCCAAGCGATAGTCCGCCAGCTCCGCAAAACAGGTCTAAAACTTTTAATTTTTTATACATTAAATTCAATCCCTAAAAGCACTGTACAAAAATACATGTATCGACACTAAATTACAAGCCGTACCTCCCTTGAGTTTGGCTTAAGCATGTATGTCAATTTAGCCTAAAATGAGAGTATGCTTATCCTACAGAAATATGAAAACTAGCTTGATAGTACTGCTCTCCCACCTAACCCAACCTCTTCGAACCTTAGTTTTTACTACCCAAAAAGATGGGGAGGGTATCTAGTTACTAAAAATGCCCCCTCCCCAACGGAAGAGTGCTTTCTTATCAGAACCAGTGTTTGTGGTAGAGGTGGGGCTCCTCAATCAACACTTTTCACAGCGCTTATAAAACGCTTCATAGCATGATAGGCCTTACTATCGCCGGATAGCATCAATAATGCGGTCTTCTCGCGTTCCTGTTGGCGTTTCGATGCGTAACCATACGCGCTTGGCGTTGGTGATTGCTTCAATGTTTTCAAGTGTTGTACGAAACCCTTTTGTCGAAGTTCGAACGCCTGAGTTAGTTTCTTGACCAGTAAGCAGGTCCGCTGGCTCAAGACCTACAATTTTACCGTCAATGTGTAGTTGGGCGTCCAGAATAGCCACCAAGTCCATAAAGTTGGCCACAATCAGAAAGGCTTCATCTCCATGCGCCTCGTTCCATTGTGCTCCCAATCCAAGACAGGCGGTCGTGCAAGCCGCACCATGAGGGGCAATTCACGATTCCAAATGCAATTAGCATGGTGCAGAGTGCTCAGACAACAATGAGCCAACCTAACATCAATCCATGCAAGAACTAGTTAAAATTGACGATCCAAGGATCTTCACTCCCGAGCTCAAGATATATTTTTACTGTTCTACGAATCATATTCTGTGCAATTAAATGAAGTGTCTGACTATAACCAGACGGTGCGTTTGTCTCATAAACGTATCGACCATCTTTAAAGTAATTACGGTATTTGTAGAGCATTTCACGCTCGAAAGATGACACCAATTTACCTTGTATTTCTGCGGGTAGCATATCCAAGAGATTGGAAAGATTGTGCGAATCACCCGACACTTTGGGTCGACTGTATCGTTGATTCAGGGCGCCTAGGTTCTTTGAAGGCCTGAGTAGGTAGCTTTTAAGGATAATCTCGGCGGCTAACGCTGCATTCGTCATACTCACATTCCCGCAAATAGGATAAGTTTGTATCGCAGCTAAATAATATTTATGCGCCGTTTCGACCGCCCATGGTGCCATTTCCCATTCATCGCTTTCTGCTAAATTTCTAGTGGATATGTACTCCTGCTGCTTGGGCACGACAATGTAACCATCACCTGGTGAACCGAAAGTAGTCGTGTGGCCGATCTTATGCAACGCTGCGACGTACAAGCAAACAATCGCATCGAGCTTATCTTCGTGAGCCTTTACTTCCGAGCCAACGAGATTGTGCTCCCGGTCGAATTTAAAATGCTCTACCTGTACATAATTAGCTATTTTCAAACAGAGCACAGGTGAGTTCTCCAGACTTCGAAGCAGCCACCCGAGTCGACGTTGCCCGTGGACTTGATCAGCAACCTTCATCCCTTTTTTCTTCTTGTACTTCAGCCTTTCAGGTAACCCAAACAAGTTGATGATTGCCGGATGAGGATAACATTCCACCTGAAATTTTTTATCTGTAGTAAGGTGCTGAAATCTTTGGGTTTCTAACTTCTGAGAGAGCTCTACAGCAGGGTGGTTTGGGTACTTTTCCAGATTACTGGGCATGCAGGATGCTTTCTTCTGACCAAAAGCTCGACCGATAGCTTTTTCACATTCTCGCATTCCTGTTTGATTATTGATTATCGTCGGCGCATCGATCGCCACCCCCTCGACACGTCTGCGTTCGATTTCTTCACAAATTGAGTCAGGAAACAGTACTCCATGACTCATATCCGTGACCGTTAAGACGTCACCCTTCAATTCACCGTATGCGATACCTGTCGGATGCTTAGCCGTCCAAGCGAGATCGATGCCAGCTAAAATCATAGCTACTAGCTCAAACTTTTGCTGTAACTAATACGCGCATCACAAAAGGCACTGATTAACGTATCAACGGTTTCGAGTGCGCCTGTGCCCCATTGGTTCGTAAGTACATATGTTTTCTCGTTTTCATGAAAAAATTCACCCGGCTGCGAGAAAAATCGACGACTACGATGTATTTGCCCACCTGTGTCCAATTCATTGAACTTAGCCTTCACGTCGTCGTCATTCAATACACCACTAAAAACTTGGAACGCGTTCCTTGCGTGATTGGGCAAATTACTGATCACCTCATTTATCTGGCTAGGCTTCACACCTTGATCGATACAAGCCTTTACAACGCGATAGACCAACCAACGCTTACTCAATTCCGGAAATACCATTCCATCAACGCTCAAATCAAAACGAGTTCTGTCATTAGTGGTTGTGCGCGCCGTTCGTTCGCGTTGGCGCTTCTCTTTTATTTTAATTTGATAATCACTGGCTTCAGGCACAGGAATAACACTTTGGATGTCAATCAGCAGCTCATTGCCGTAAACATAAGGCTTCATGCGAATGCAGGTAATATCCAAGCCATTATCATTCAGCCACAGTACAGATGTTGTGAGTTCTTTTGAAAAGTCAGCAGATGCGAGTATGACCCTGACATCTTGAGCAAAACTATCCTCGTCTGGCTCACTCCATTGCAAGAAATCAAGCAACTTTTCTCTCGCTTCGATCTCCAAACCGTTCGCTTCAATGTAATCACTAAATATGCCTACCAAACGCTCGAACGTAAGGGTTGAAACCATGGCTGCATACCGAATCGCCTGAAGCTCCATATGCCCACCATCTTCAGTACGTTTCAACTCAATGACCACTAAACGAGCTTCTTTGTCTATTGCCAATAAATCTATGCGTCGGCGGCTTTCATCCCAATCACCAAACTCCTCTGCAACTATCAAGATGTCGGGATGCAACACATCTATATGCTTTTTCAGTACTTGCTGTAGATGATTTCGCTCATATATGGCGTGCTGATCAAACCGGGTTGTATCTAGCGCAATTAATTGATCATTTTGGAGGCGAAAAATTGGCATTCTGTGGTACCTCGATCCGATTTTGTTAAGTAATGATACTTAGATGTTCTAATCAAAAAATACATTAAATGATTAACACTGACGATTCTTTATAGATTAAACATCTCAATTTTCACCTAATGTACTCATTAAAAAGCGACTAACAAGTAGCTCTTACTAAGTCTTCGATCATAAATCAGGCTTGAAAACTATAAGCACAGAGATGAAAAAGGCCCCTCTGGAGCCTTAATTAATGAGAACAGTTGGCTTGTTACCTCAAAACAGTCGCGCCAAAGGCGCGACCTACTCGATGTTCTGAATTTGCTCACGCATCTGCTCGATCAACACTTTTAGCTCGACTGCGGCGGCGGTGATTTCGGCGTTGATGGATTTCGAGGCGAGGGTGTTCGCTTCGCGGTTGAACTCTTGCATCATAAAGTCAAGGCGTCGGCCGCAGGCGCCGCCCTTTTTCAGGATCTTGCGGGCTTCGGCGACATGGGCGTCGAGGCGGTCGAGTTCTTCGGCGACGTCGACTTTTTGCGCCAGCATGACCATTTCGGCTTCGAGGCGTTGTGGTTCGAGTTCGACTTTGGCTTCTTCAAAGCGGGTTAGTAAGCGCTCACGTTGCCATTTAACGACTTCTGGCAGGCGTTCGCGTACAAAGGCGACGTGTTCGATGATGCCGTCTAAGCGTTGCTGAAGCATGGTGTTAATGGCTTCGCCTTCACTGGCTCGGTTTTCGATAAATTCGTTGAGCGCGGGTTTTACGGCGTCGAACAGTTCTTTTTGGAGCTCGTCGATATCTTGGTCGTCACTGCTGACGACGCCAGGCCATTTCAACACGTCGAGTGCGTTAATTTGTGCGTTGTGAACTTGGCGGTTGACCCATTTGGCTTGGTTGATCACGCTCTCGGCGAGTGCTTCGTTAATCACTAACTCGCTTTGCTTGCTCTCATCCATGTGCAGGTGCAAGCGACATTCGACTTTGCCGCGCTGGAGTTGCTTGCGCAAAAGTTCTCGTAGGTTGCTCTCGAGGGCGCGCACGCTCTCGGGCAGTCGAAAGTAGGTTTCTAAATAGCGTTGGTTAACCGAGCGGATTTCCCACACGGCGCTGCCCCATTCTGCTTTGTGCTCGTAACGAGCGTAACCGGTCATACTTTGAATCATGGCGTATCCTACTTTTTTGTCGGGAGGTCTTTCCTTCAACCTGCCGAAAACAATGTGTGCGTTAAGCGTATAAGCCAAATATTACCTGTGCAAAGAGGCAATATGAAGTAATAGTACAAAAAAGATGTCACACTTTTCTGTGCGAGTCTGACCTTATTGAGCAACCTTTATTAAAAGTGACTCAATAGGAACGTATTATGTCTTTGAAAAACCAATTTTTTATCTTGTTATTAGGCGTGTTGTTGGGCCTTTTCAGCCTACCCTCGCATTCACAAAACACCGTGCTACATGCGCAGGTTTCGGGTCAGGGTCAGCCGGTAGTGCTTATCCCGGGTTTAATGTCCGATGAGCGTGTTTGGCAGCAAACGGAAGCGGCGTTGGCGCAGCATTATGAGGTGCACACGCTGGCATTTGCTGGCTTTGGGGCACATCCAAGCAACCCTCAATTACGTGAGGCATTTACTGAAAACGCAGGTGCTGCGCTAGAACGTTATTTGCAGGAAAACAGTGCTGGCGATGCGGTGGTTATTGGGCATAGTTTGGGCGCGTTCTTAGGCTATCAACTGGCAAGCCAGCAACCTCAGGCGTTGCAATGTCTTATCGCGGTTGACGGTGTGCCGTTTTTCTCGGCGCTGGTCAGTGGTAACTCGGCGTTGACTGCTCAAGCGGTTAAACCGCAAGCACAGCAAATGCTGACGGTATATCAACAGCTCACCCCCAAACAAATGGCGATGCAGGTGCAAATGGGGGCATCACGGCAAACCTCATCTGAGGAGAATCAAGCGCGCGTGGTCGCGATGGCAAAAACGTCGGATCCTACCACGGTGGGCCGTGCGATGTATGAACTGATGACCACGGATTTACGCGCTGAGGTCGCCGACCTCAACGTGCCGACATTACAAATGGCGGCGACTGGCGGCTTCTCAACGGCCGAGCAAAAGCAGACAGCGCTTAATGCCTATCAACAGCAGATCGCTGGTGATAATGCCATCAACTTGCTAGAGTTTGCTGAGTCACGCCATTTTATTATGTGGGATCAACCCGAGGCCTTTTTGTCGGCCGTTAATCACTTCATCGAGGAGCGCTGCCATGACTAATCAAACTGCACAGTATGCGGCGCTTAACGCTTCGATTGAGCAAGCGCGCCAAGGGAGTTCGCAGGCGTTCGCCGAGGTGGTCACACATACACAAAACTTGGTGGCGAGTATTGCCTTGACCATTGTTAAAGATATCCGAGCCTCAGAAGAGGTGGCGCAAGAGGCTTATCTCATCGTCTGGCAAAAAATGAATACGCTGCGCAAGACGCGTAGCTTTTTGCCCTGGCTACGACAAATCACGCGGCATTGTGCTTATCAGTGGTTAAGCAAAGAGCATGTGCGTCGTACCGACTATAAGGATAATCTCGATGAGGAGCTGGGTGCGGTGCTGAGCGATGAATCACCCGAGGCGTCGCTCAGTGAGCAACAGCAGCAGGCGATTATTTATCATGCGTTGGATAAATTGCCAGAGCAAAGCCGCGATGTCGTACTGCTGTATTATCGCGAACAGCAGTCGGCTGAGCATGTTGCGGACTTGCTGGGTATCACACCCGAGGCGGTGCGCCAGCGTTTGTCTCGCGCTCGCAAGCAATTAGCTCAACAATTACTAAGCCGTGTGGGTAAAGCGGCGTTGCTTTCGGCACCATCCATCAGTATTTCGACGTTACTGACAACAGGCGCGATGGTGGGTAGTGCACCTGCCGCTGCAGCGGGCTTTTCGCTGACCTCTGGTGTTGCCACAAGCGTGAAGTGGTTAGCGTTATTAGGTGCCATGGCGGTCACTATTCTCGGTGGTTTGGCGGGCTTGTTTATCGGCTCTCACCGCGCGCAGAAGATGGCAGCCACCGATGCTATCCGCCAACAGTTGGTGCGAATGCGTAATCAGGCTGCAGTATTCATGATCGTTGTCGGTAGCTTGTTTATTCTAAGTTACGAGGTTGATCCCGGTTGGTTACTGCCGACGCTCAGTTATCTAGTGCTATTGCTGGGTATTCTAACCTATCAACGCCGAGTGCAGCGTTTGGTGTGCTCCGGTGGTCGGTCACTCAGCTGCTATTTGGGGTTAGCGCTTGGGCTTGGTGGCGGCCTAACTGGCTTTTTTGCGGGATTAGTACTGAGTGGTCGTCTCTAACGACCACTCGTTTTACGGTTATTTTTTTGCGTGTTTTTCGCGATTCTTTTGCTTTTGTTCCGCGTTCTTCTTCATCATGATATACACCGCGCCGCGTCCACCATGGTGGCGCTGTGCGCTATGAAACGCGAGTACTGGCGGCATTTCACGCAGCCACTTATTCACATAGCTTTTTATTAGCGCGGGATGCGGCTTGCTATGTTTACCTTGTCCGTGAATAATCAGTGCCGTACGTATACCGGCGTTATGGCAATCCTGAATAAAGTTAAATACTGCGGTGCGCGCCTCGCGCAGCGTATGCTGGTGCAAATTGAGACTCGCTTCCATGGTGTAACGGCCTTGTTTAAGCCGTTTGTACACGCCTTCTTGCACACCATCACGCCGAAATTCGATGCACTCCTCAGGCTCCACCAACTCAACATATTCGGTCGATAAAAAGTTGACGTTTTCTTGCTCTTCGGCTTCAGCCGCACGGCGCCGCTCCTTTTGTGCCAATGTCGGCTCAAAAGCAGTGCGAATGTCTGCAACTTCCTCACCCACCAAGGGTGTTACGTCGTTCATTTCTTGGCGGAACAATTCAAATTCTTCGTCTTTTGAACGCGACATACGGCCTCCCGTTCAGTGATTACCGCGTATTTTCAGCTTGCGTTAGTTTAATACGTTACAGAACGATTCGCGATCCATTCAACGGTCAAATTTGCTACACTAACGGCTAATTCGTTTTACTTATCCGCGTTTACTATCAAATAAAGGAGATGCCATGCGTCCAAGTGGTCGTACTGCCCAACAAATTCGCCCGGTCACCATCACGCGTAACTTCACCAAACATGCCGAGGGTTCAGTTCTGATTGAATTCGGCGATACTAAGGTGTTGTGTAATGCCACGGTTGAAACCGGTGTGCCACGCTTTTTAAAAGGTCAGGGACAAGGTTGGGTGACCGCTGAATACAGCATGCTCCCACGCTCTACCCACACTCGCTCGCAGCGCGAAGCGGCGCGTGGCAAGCAAGGTGGCCGCACGATGGAGATCCAGCGGTTAATCGCGCGTTCTTTGCGTGCTTGCATCGACCTTAAGGCGCTCGGCGAGAACACCATCACCCTCGACTGCGACGTATTGCAGGCTGACGGTGGTACACGTACCGCCTCAATTACCGGTGCTTGCGTGGCGTTGGTTGATGCGTTGAACTACATGCGCGCTAATAAAATGGTTAAGGTCAATCCGTTAAAAGAGATGGTTGCGGCGATTTCTGTCGGTATTGTTGATGGCGATGCAGTGAGCGACTTAGAGTACATTGAAGATTCTCAAGCCGAGACTGACATGAACGTCGTGATGACGGAAGCGGGCAAATTCATCGAGATCCAGGGCACCGCTGAGGGTGAGGCGTTTAGTTATGATGAGATGCAAAGCCTGGTCGACATTGCCCGCGTAAGCATTAAAGAATTGATCGATATCCAAAAAGCAGCATTGGCATAAGGGATCAGCATGAAAACCTATCAAAAAGAGTTTATCGAGTTTGCGATTGAGCGCGGTGTACTAAAATTTGGTGAGTTTACGCTGAAATCCGGTCGCACCAGTCCTTACTTTTTTAATGCCGGCTTGTTTAACAAGGGTTCTGACTTAGCTAAGTTAGGGCGCTTTTACGCAGCGGCGTTAAAAGACTCAGGCATTGACTTTGATGTGTTGTTCGGTCCTGCCTACAAGGGCATTCCTATCGCCAGCGCGACTGCGGTTGCGCTGTTTGATCACTTTCAGACCGATACGCCTTACTGCTTTAATCGCAAAGAGAAAAAGGACCACGGCGAAGGAGGCAACTTAGTCGGTTCAGCTCTTGAGGGGCGCGTGATGTTGGTCGATGATGTGATCACCGCGGGCACGGCGATTCGTGAATCCATGGATATTGTTGAGCAAAACGGTGCTCAGCTGGCGGGTGTGTTGATTGCCTTAGATCGTCAAGAAAAAGGCAAAGGCGAGCTATCCGCGATTCAGGAAGTTGAACGTGACTTTAATGCGCAAGTGATTGCGATTGTCTCACTGAACGATGTGATTGAATATCTTAAGGACGACGAGCAGTTTAAAGCGCACTTGCCTGCGGTTGAAGCGTATCGCGCTCAATACGGTGTAGCATAACGCACTGCGCCACTAAAAAGCAGCGCATAAAAAAGCTCGCCTCCGTATAAACGGGGCGAGCTTTTTAGTAACTAGGTGCTGCTTACAGTTTTTCTTCGGGCTGATAAGCAATACCAATTTTACCGTTAATCACTTGGCATTCACCACCGGCTTCAGCGGTACGGCTTGCGTCGTTGATACGCGCGATCAAGCGATAGTCTTTATTCAGAAGCGTGACTTCGTTGCGTTCTTCACCACACAACACGCGAATCGAATCAACTAAACCGCGGTCGGTTAGGAAATTGGTGGTTGGATTCTCTTTTACAATACCTGACTGGTCCGAGAATTCCGCGGTTTGTAAGCCATACGGATTCATCATACCGGACGCGCCAGCGACTAAATAATGGAAAGTACTCGCGACCGCCGTAGGCACCGATTGTGCGTTTTCTACAAAGAACACGCCTCGCTCGCCGACAATATCAAATAGGCCTTTTTCAAGGTTCACTTTCATGGCGGTATTCTCATCAATCCCTAGCGAAAGCGGTGTACCACTATCGCCCGCGAGACGGATCAAACGACCATAACGACCTTTATCAGAGAAGTCGCTATCCAAAATACCAAAGTGAAACAGCCCTAAACCGCCCAATGGGTGGAACGTCAGCGTGTCTGGGTTGGTATTGGTTGGACAGGTTGCATCCAAATCACAACCGAACGGCGGTGGCTCAGAAGCAAAGGCGCCATCTTTTATCGCTGATTCGGTGGTACCGTTAGAAATCATCGGTTTAGATGTCAGCGCAACAGCACCCGCGCCGTTACCACCTACCACTAAACGCTTGGATTGCACGAAGCTCACGATGTCGCGTAGCAAATCAGACGGCTGGTTATCTTCATTAATGAAGGTTGAGCGGGTAAGGTTGGCATCACCATCATTGATAAAGATCGCATTGGCTTGGCGCACCATCTTTAAGGCTTCTTTGGGCGCTTTACAAAACTCAACCTGTTGCTGATAACGATCGCGATACACGCGGTCTCGCGCATATGCACCGAGCACTTCCTCTTGCACGTCAGCCAATTCGTCACAACGGCCCTCTTGTTGCGCTTTAATTAAAGCCGCATCAACCGGGAACCAATGAGGCTCGGCACCTAGCTGACTGAACAAGTCCATGTAGTAATCGACCTCGTTGTAAGGATCGCGCGATGAAGAGGTAGTGAAGAAGACCACGGGCTTCTTGCTGTCATCAAAGCGTGTGGTCTTCGCCATGTCAACGAACTGGCGATAGATGTCGACCACAGGCTTGTTCTGCGATTCATTTAAATTAATCTTTTCATCAAGCTCAGCAGGAACGGGCATTTCAAGTAAGTCGACCAACTTGTTCCACTCAGCTTCAGATAATGAGTTGTACGTTTTTAATGTGGCACGACGAGTAAATTCACGCATGAACACGCGTTCTGTGATGATTTCCTCGTTCATACGGTCATAAATGAGCTTCAACGCCTCGTCGACCTTCTTTCGAGCCTCTTCGCGAAAGCCGGTCCAGTATTCATCTGAAACAGCCGTCTTGATTGACTTCTCCGATAGGTCGATATACCGATTAGTGCGCATTGTTTTGCTATCAATCCAATCGGTTTCGTTACAGGTATCGGACGCCATGCTTGTGCAAAGCGTTAAACCGCCGCCGGCAAGCATTAAGTGGCGGTAACCATCATCTTTAATGGTTGGTTGTTCTTGTGCGGATACCGCACTGGTCATCAGTCCTGCAAGCACGATGCTAAGACTCGATGCGAGCCATCCTTTGTTCATGAGACACCCTTATGATTACTGCAAAGTTGCGGGTTAATGAATCCTAGTATAACGGGTCAATGGATAAAAATCGCTCTCAGTTTTATCAACATCGACCCTCTCTGCTCTGACCTCAATAAGAAGAATAAATTCAATCACCCTGCGGGTGTTGGATTTTTGTAAATGCTGTGCATAATACCCTGCAATTGATATACTTCTGAGGTCAAATTGACCAAGGTTACATGTTCTGGTGATTAACTTATTTCGCGCTATCGTTTTTTCTACGCTTTGTTTTGTAAGTGGGCAGCCTTATGCGCAGCAATCATCAAGCAACTTGTCGACTGACTTAAAGTTAGATGATGAGCAAACACCCCAAACGTTAATCTTTCGAGCACCGCAAGACGGTCCATTGCCAGAGCTCGTTCAATCGATATTAGAAGAAGCCTATGCCGAGCTTAATGTCGAGTTGCGCTATGAGCCATTACCGCGTTTGCGCGGTGAACAGTTGGCATCAGAGGGTATCATCGCAGGCGAGTTAGGTCGCATTCCCGGCTTATCGGAACAACTCACCAACCTCGTTCGGGTAGAGTTCCCCATCTATGAGTTTTCCTTGCTGCTTGTGGGCGATCCTAAACAATGTGGTACCTGCACGCCCGACACACTGAGTAATCTCGCTTATCTCAGTGGTCTACGATCGGCCGACCAAGTGGTTGAGTCCTATCAATTAGATATTCCCATTGTTAAGCCGGTAAAGCTCGAGCAAGTGATTAAATTAATGGACGCCGGCCGCGTAGAAGCCACGTTAATGGCTGACTTTCAGTACCGGGGTTCGGCTTTACATGATCGTGATGACTTAATCGTCTATGAAATTCAACGCTATCAGGGTTACCACTATCTACATAAAAAGTATGCAGATCTTATCCCCGATTTAGTGCAAGCTCTTGAACTTATGCAAACGACGGGACGCATTACCGCATTAAGAGAAACTTATCAGTCAAAGATCAGCCGTCCGATTTTACCCATCCGTATTCCCGATCCACTCATCGGTGCCAGCTCATTAGTGCCGGGGCAAACCGAAGTAGATGGTGAGGGAGCGATATGGCAGCGGTTCAAACAGTTAACGGTTGAATGGCCACAACAAGTAGAAACGGATGCATCAAACTGGCCGCGCGCTAAGCAATTAGTCGACTCGGGCAAAGCTCAGGTTTTAGTGGGTATTCGTGAAGAGCAACTCGATCAGCGCTTCATAAAAACTGAACATGCACTCGCTCGTAGCGAGCCCGTGTATTTATTCACTAAAACACAAACGGCTATAGACAAGATCTTCAAGCAACAGCAACAAGTCAGCTTGTGCGTTGCCGGAGGTCATTATCAGCAAACCTTATTACCTGCCAACGCCAGTATCTATAACGCGAATACATCGCTAGATTGCTTCGCGCTATTGGACATGGGCCGCGTTGAGGGCGTTGTTGATTACGCCGCTAACTTACCCGACTGGACAGAGGCGCCGTACGAGCGATATGCCTTGAGTGATGAGGTACCGCTCTACTTAGCGTTCAAAGACAACGCGCAAGGTCAGCTGTTGCGAAGCTTATTAGATAATGAAATTAAAAACGCTACACCGCGCCCTTAAAATCCAACTGACGCCACGCTTCATAAGTAAAAATCGCAACCGAATTTGATAAGTTTAGGCTTCGGCTATCCGGCACCATTGGTAACCGCAACCAATTTTCCTGCGGAAAGGTCTGCAAGACTTCCATCGGCAAGCCGCGCGTTTCTGGGCCAAACAGCAATACGTCATTTTCCTCGTACGCTACGTCGGTATATCGTGTTGAGCCTTTCGTGGTGCATGCAAAAATGCGGTTATAATCCACGTTTTCTAGAAAGTCCGACCAATTTTTATGGATTTTCACTTGAGTGAGGGCGTGGTAGTCCAAGCCAGCACGGCGTACTTTCTTCTCATCTAAGTCGAAACCTAGTGGCTCAATAAGATGTAATTGCATGCCTGTATTCGCCGCTAAGCGAATAACATTACCTGTGTTCGGTGGTATTTCCGGTTCAAATAAGACCAAATGCAACATAGTGATTTTATCAGCTACTTAAAAAACGCTAGAATACCACTATCTTAAGACGAGGTGTGCATCGAATTGAATTCTCCAACGAGTTACAAGCATCAATACGCCTTTTGGGTAAAGCTTGCCAGTGCCTCATCGGTCACGGCGGCCGCACTGCTGATAGCTATGAAGCTCTACGCTTGGTTTGATACCGAGTCTGCCAGTATGCTTGCCTCGTTAACCGACTCGTTGCTCGATAGTGGCGCCTCGATTTTTAGCTTTTTCGCCATTCGTTACTCACTTCAGCCAGCCGATGATGAGCACCGGTTCGGCCATGGTAAAGCGGAATCCCTTGCTGCGTTAGCGCAAAGCGCTTTTGTCGCTGGTTCTGGAATGCTACTGATTTTCCACAGTGTGCAGCAGTGGATGCAAGATACCAACTTACCCGATGTGCAAAGTGGTATTTGGGTCAGTATCGCGGCCATTGTGATCACCATGGTATTACTTGTGATTCAGCGGATGGCTATTCGCGCCACCGACTCGCAAGCGGTTAAAGCCGATCATCTTCATTATCAGTCTGATATCTTACTCAATGCCGCAGTGTTGGTTGCGCTGGTACTGAGCCAGTTTGGCATGCACTGGGCGGATGGCGTATTCGCCATTCTAATTGCGTTGTATCTCATCTGGGGCGCGATTCGCATCGGCACTGAGGCATTTAACTCGTTGATGGATCGCGAACTACCCGAGGACTTGCAAAAGAAAGTGGTGGATACAGCGCTAGCCATTGACGGTGTTTTAGGGATCCACGGCCTGCGTACTCGTGAGGCGGGTTCAACACGCTTTATTCAACTCCACATTGAACTCGATAATCATTTATCTCTTCTCAAAGCCCATGCAATTTCTGATGAGGTCGAAAGTGCACTGATGAAGGCGTTCCCGAGTGCCGACATTATTGTTCACATGGATCCTGAAATTATTGCCTATGTTGAGGGTTCAATTACTGAGCGTCGCTCGACTTGAGCCTGGCATAGATCGAATCCATGATGGGCTGCCGATAATGGTCACTCTCCATCATCAATTCATGTTTCGCGCCTTTAATAGAACGAAACTCAACGTTGCCGCCTGCGCTGTTAGCAAAACGCTGTTGCGCTTTTTTACTCACCACCGCATCGGCGCCCGCATTGAACAATGTCGCTGTTACTTTGAGTTGACTCCCCATAACTTGCAACTGTTTACAAGTCGTCAATGCCTCATGTAACCAAGCAAACGTCGGCCCGCCGAGTTTAACTCTTGGCTCGCTTTCATACGCCTCGCGAAACACTTGGTAACGTTGCTCACTGTGGGTTAGCACATTCTCAGCAAAAGGAATCGCAATGTAATCCTTCATACCTAAAAAGTACCAGGGCTTTTCAGGTGAAATCGTCTCATTTAACCAGCGCCCCGCGCCAGCAATTGCACGCGCGATCGTAGCCGGTATCCCTGCCGTACGAATACCCATCATGGGGGCGGTGAGAAATAAATGCTTGAATTGAAAATCCTGCTCACAACACGCCCACGATAAAATCGCGCCGCCCATCGAGTGGCCCAATGCATAGCGCGGTGCCTGAGGAAATCGCGTATCAATATCATTCATGAATACGCTAAAGTCATCAATAAAGTCACGGAAATTTGCGACGTGACCTTGATGGCTATTTTCCGTCATACGTCCCGACAAACCTTGCCCACGATGATCGATGACAGCACAAGAAATACCTTGCTGCGCCAGTTCCCAAATCACTTCTTGGTATTTTATCGCCGCCTCAATCCGACCCGTTGAAATGACCATTAGTGGCGCTGATTCGCTGACTTTATGGTAGGCATAAAAAAGACGCAAACCGTCTGCCGCGTCTAAGTAAATGTGTTCAACTGATTCATCCCAGAAAGGGGCGATATGTTGGTGATAAAATTCGAGCCACTCGGGCTCATTATCCGCCGGTCGGATCATCCGCTTTGATTCCCGTCGCTGTGGTTAAGCCCTAGTCTAACGGTAAATCCAAGATAACTTCTAGTCCTCCTTGCGGATGATTGCGTGCGCGCAGCTGACCGCCTAGCACCAACGCTGAGCGCTGACTTAACGCTAAACCTAAACCGACACCTGCCTGATGCTTACGCGAAGGATCACCGCGATAAAATGGCTCAAACAGCTTCTCAATCGTTTCTTCATCAACCCCAGGGCCATGGTCACGCACATAAAGCTGCAACCACTTGCCATGCTTTTCGCAGCCGAACTCGACCGCTTTGTCGGTATAGTGCAGGGCATTCCGCATAATATTTTCTAACACTAACCGGACGAGTTCATCATCGCTCTCCAGCTCGCGCCAATCGCCCTCGCGAACAACTAAACGATCGGTATACTCAGGATGACTGTACAAAGTGTCGTCTACTAGGCGTTGCACCAACTTTCGTAAATCAACGGTATGCGTATTTAAGCTAATTAAACCGTTCTCAAGTTTCGAAAGCGACAAAATACGTTCAATAATTTGATTTAAGCGTTCACTATCGCGACGTAGCTGTTGCCAATGCGCATCCTCTTGATGCTCATCTTCGCTGAGATCGAGCGCGACTTGCATACGTGCCATCGGCGAACGTAGTTCGTGTGACACATCACTTAACAAGCGCCGTTGCGCATCACGAGAAATTGCCAGATCGCGCGCTGTCTGCGCTAGGGCACGCGCCAGCTCGCCGACTTCATCTTTACGTCGAGGCAACTGGCCTAAATCAGGTTCAGCGCTACCCTGAGCAACTTCCCGAGTAGCTCTAATCATGCGTTTTATCGGTCGAATCAACCAGATACCCAGCAAAATCGCTATCGCCAAACTGCCGCCAACCAACGTCCAACTGCGCGCCCGCATCAATTCTTGCTCGGCCTCTTCACGATCAGTCCACTCCGACGCTTTCAGTGGACGGGTGATTAGAAGCTTATTGCCTTTAAACTCGAAAGGACCAATCAATAAACGATCCTCGAGCGGCATTTGCATCGGCTCATCGTAGTTTAAGAAGCGCAACATGGTTTGCCGATAACGTTGCGATAGGAACTCATCCATCATCAACTTTTGCTGACCTTGCGCGAGTACTCGGGCTGCGACGCGATAGTCACCCGTCAATAACCGTCCAGGCTGTAAGGAAAGATAGGTCAACTCATTTTCGAGTAACGGCGCTAAGGTACGCCGAATAGGCTCCGCGATAGGTTTAACTTCGGGTGTGACTTTATTCCACACCGCAAGCAAGTAACCGCTACTGGCGGTTAAAAACAATAACGCCCAAAACAACAGGAGCAACCGCAGTGTAAGCGATTGGTACCAACGAATCGGGCGTTTACGGTGCGGTTTCATTATTCGTTGACGAGACGATATCCCCGACCACGAACGGTTTGAATACGCTCAGGATTAGCCGGTAATTTTTTGCGAATGTTGCTGATATGTACGTCGAGACTACGGTCAAAAGGTCCCATTTTACGGCCTAGCGCAGCCACCGAAAGTTGGTCCTTACTTACCATTTGACCCGCTTGCTGCATCAAACAACGCAGAATATCAAACTCTGTCGGTGTCATGACCAACGGCTCTTTATCGCAAGTAACTTCGGCTTTGCTCGGATCAAGTGTAAAGCCGCTGACGGTTAACACTTCATTTTGCATCATCGTGTTTGCTGTACGCCGCAACAAAGCGCGTACTCGTGCGACTAATTCGCGCGGATTAAATGGCTTAGGCAGATAGTCGTCTGCGCCGAGCTCGAGCCCCATTACACGGTCATCATCGTCTCCGCGCGCTGTTAACATCAGCACTGCGGTATCACGGTGTTGCTGACGTAGACGTTGTAATAACTGCATACCATCAATACCAGGCAGCATGACGTCTAACAAGATCAGCTCGAAGTCCCCGTTTAAAGCGGCATCCAGTCCTTTAACGCCATCATCAACTACAGTCAGCTCGACCGCCTCTCGTTTGAAGAGCTCGGTTAGCATCGCTGACATTTCATGGTCGTCATCAATGAGTAGAACAGAATGTGTCATGGTCAATTGAGTCCCGTTTAAAGTGTAAAGACCATCTTCTAAAATAGCACAGCGTAACGCGACTCTCTTTACAAAGATTTACTTGCTCAATAACTTGAGCTTGCGCGTTAGCGTATTGCGCCCCCAGCCAAGCCAGTGTGCGGCTTTTTGCTTGTGTCCGTCGCACTTCTCCAGTGCAATGCGCAAGGCGATGCGCTCAACATCCTGTATAATAGGTGTCATATTATCATGGTTATGGGCTTGTGTACGCAACTCGTGCGCCAACAACTCACGCCAGTTTCCGGTCGATTGACCGTTTTGAAGCGATTTATCCTGTTCCAGCAATTCATGGGGCAATTCATCAGGACCCACCTGTTGCGCCGGCGCCATCACGGTGAGCCACCGACACACATTTTCTAACTGTCGCACATTACCCGGCCAACCGTATGCCTCAAGCTGTGCCAACGCTGCGTCTGATAATTGCTTCTCACTGACTTCGAGCTCAACGGCCGACTGCTTTAAAAAGTACCTTGCCAGCAAAGGTATATCCTGCTTGCGTTCACGCAATGCGGGTAACCGCAGTTGGATGACATTAAGCCGATGGTATAAGTCCTCGCGGAATTCGTTGTGTGCAACCGCCTCTTTTAAATCTCGGTGGGTGGCGGCGATGACCCGCACATTAACCTGCACAGGTTGATGTGCTCCGACTGGATAAAATTGGCCTTCGGCTAACACGCGCAATAACCGTGTTTGCACCGAAAGTGGCATATCGCCAATTTCATCTAAAAATAGCGTCCCACCATCGGCTTGTAAAAACCGTCCATCGCGCTTTTTATCAGCCCCGGTAAATGCGCCTCGCTCGTGACCGAACAGCTCGGATTCAACCAAGTCGGCTGGAATAGCGGCCATGTTCAATGCAATAAACGGCTTATCTGATCGTGGACTGTGTTTGTGCAAGGCACGCGCAACGCGCTCTTTACCTGTGCCCGTCTCACCCGTAATCAATACGCTCACACTCGAAGCCGACAAACGGCCAATGGCACGAAACACATCTTGCATGGGGGCCGACTCGCCAATAATGTCATTATTTGCTTGCTGCGCACTGACACTCACTTCGGGCTTATTGCGATGCGCCATCGCTTTAGCGACAACATTGCGAGCTTCCTCGATATCAAAGGGTTTAGCCAAATACTCAAAGGCACCGCCTTTGAAAGCGCTCACCGCGGTATCGAGATCCGAATGAGCGGTCATAATCACAATGGGTAAATCAGGATCGCGCTGCTTTATTTGCTTTAACAAAGCCAAGCCATCGGTCCCCGGCATACGAATATCACTGATGATGGTATCGGGCACTTCCGAATCTAGCGCTCGCGTTAATTCATCGGCCCGTTCAAATACGTGTACTTGATAACCCGAGCGTTCAAATGCTTTATGAAGTACCCACCGAATAGAGGGATCATCGTCTAGAATCCATAGATGTTGTGCTTGGCTCATAGATTCGCCTCCTCAGTGATTTGTTGTTGATACGGGAGGTATATCCTGAACACCGTGTTTCCCGGCTCAGAGTAGACCTCGATTTTGCCTTGGTGTTGATGGACTAAACTATGCGCCATGGATAATCCCAGGCCGGTGCCTTCGGCTCGACCGCTCACCATCGGGAAAAACAAGCTCGCCTTAATAGCATCATCAATACCCGGGCCATTATCGGTAATGCTGATCACTGCACATTGACGATAACGACGGCCCAGTAACGTGAGTTGATGTTCAATGCGCGTTTTAAAGGTAATTTGTCCTTCACCATTCAATGCTTGGGCCGCATTTTGGGCGATATTTAAAAAAACTTGTTCGCAGGACTCAGTCATTGCCCACAGCTCTGGCAACGAAGGATCATAATCACGTTTTATGCTAAGACGTTCGCCGTATTCGTAACGCACGGTTTTGGCGACGCGCTCGAGTAGCTCATGCAGGTTGGTTTCTCGTTTTTGCTCGGCTTGCACCGGGCCCATCATGCGATCAATCAAAGTACGTAACCTATCGGCTTGCGTGACGATGAGATCGGTGTACTCTTTCAGCTCTTCATCTGGCAGTTCGAGTGCCAGCAATTGTGCAGCGCCGCGCAGACCACCTAATGGATTTTTAATCTCGTGCGCCATTCCACGTAACAATGACTGTGTCGCAAATAACTGCTGTTGTTGCTGTGTTTCACGCGAAATCTGGCGTTGTAAGTCAACCTGTTTGAGTTCGATAAGCCAGTGCTTAATTCCATTTTCATGCAGTGACTGAATACTGACTTCAGTCGTCACCTTTTGCCCAGAGTGAAGAAAGAAACTGGCTTCGGAGTTCACCACGGTTTGATCTTCGGACAAACAATTCTGCAGTGTATTTAATGGTAAGTCGCTCTCGTAGTAGGCCTCAGCAAAGGGCTCACCAATAAGACGCTTAGCGCTATGGTCAAAAATCGATTCAGCTGCAGCGTTGACGTAACGCACGTTCCATTGAGCGTCGACAATGACCACACCGGTCAATAGCTGATTCAATATAGACGCAGGGTTCACTCAAATACACTCCACAATAGTCTGCACTAATTTGGTGCATATACACGGCTTAAAAAGGGAGGCTGGGCCTCCCTTCGTGCAACCGTCTTGGTTTAAACGCTGTAGTACATATCGAATTCAACAGGATGAGTTGTTTTCTTCAATGTTTCTACTTCGTTGTACTTAAGGTCGATGTATGCGTCGATCATGTCGTCATCCACCACACCACCTTGCTTGAGGAAGTCACGGTCTTTATCCAATGCGTCCAATGCCATTTCAAGTGAATGACATACGGTTGGGATATCTTTCGCTTCTTCCGGTGGCAGGTTGTACAAGTCTTTATCCATCGCATCGCCTGGGTGGATCTTGTTACGGATGCCGTCCAAGCCTGCCATTAATAATGCGGTAAAGCACAGGTATGGGTTAGCGCTTGGATCAGGGAAGCGTACTTCGATACGACGCGCTTTGGCACTCGATACCAATGGAATACGAATCGATGCAGAACGGTTACGTGCTGAGTAAGCCAGCATGACCGGTGCTTCAAACCCTGGTACCAAACGTTTGTACGAGTTAGTCGATGGGTTAGTAAACGCATTGATAGCACGTGCGTGCTTAATGATACCGCCGATGTAATATAACGCGGTTTCGCTCAAGCCTGCGTATTGGTCGCCAGCAAACAAGTTTTGACCATCTTTCGCAAGTGACATGTGAACATGCATACCAGAGCCGTTATCACCCACTAATGGCTTAGGCATAAAGGTAGCGGTCATGCCATAGGAATGCGCTACGTTGTGCACCACATATTTGTAGATTTGAATCTCGTCGGCTTTCTTAGTCAGGCTATTGAACTGAGTTGCCACTTCGTTCTGACCCGCTGTTGCTACTTCGTGGTGATGCGCTTCAACCACCAAGCCCATGTCTTCCATCACCAAACTCATAGTGCCACGAATATCGTGCGCAGAGTCAACCGGAGGCACTGGGAAGTAACCGCCTTTTACGCCCGGGCGGTGCGCCAAATTACCTTCTGAATATTCACGACCCGAGTTCCACTTTGCTTCCTCGGCATCGATCTTGTAGAACGAGCCGCTCATGTCGGTGTGGAAACGAACATCGTTGAATAAGAAAAACTCTGGCTCAGGGCCAAAGAATGCGCTGTCAGCTACGCCTGATGCTTGCAAGAACTCTTCTGCGCGTTTCGCGATAGAACGAGGATCGCGGCTATAGCCTTGCATGGTATCGGGTTCTAAAATGTCACACCGTACGTTCAGTGTCATTTCGTCGGTGAACGGATCGAGTACCAACGACTCTGCGTCTGGCATCAACACCATGTCTGACTCGTTAATACCTTTCCAGCCAGCGATTGATGAACCGTCAAACATCTTACCTTCTTCAAAGAAGTCGTCGTCGATTTGCGACACCGGGATTGTGACGTGCTGTTCTTTACCCTTTGTATCGGTAAAGCGTAAGTCGACGAATTTGACGTCATGCTCTTTAATGGCGTCGAAAATCTTACTTGCTGACATGTTTTCCTCCAGCGGAATCTTGAATATCAAAAGTCAAAATAAACATATATCAATAACTGATTAAATCCAGTTTTATACAGCTATTGTTGTGTACCTCTTAGGATGCATATTGGATTGCAATCCACGTGCCAAATATATAACCCATTGTTTTTAAAGTTTTTTAATAAATTGGAGTCTCGTTTGAACGTTGAAAGCAACTCAAAATTGCACCAATTTGGATCATTGTAGACTATTTTGGTGCAAATAAGCATTAATTCCTATTGATTCATGTCATTCTGATGAAAAATTCAACAGCCCCTTTTTATATCGTTAGCAAACAGGTAGAATACGCCGCTATTTTCATCAACCCCTTGTCGGTTTAGACAACGTTGTTCACTTTCCGACATCAATAGGCTGTTCTTAATGACAACTCAGGCATTTGATATTAATAAACTTCGCAACATTGCGATTATTGCGCACGTTGACCATGGTAAAACCACATTGGTCGACAAGCTGCTTCAACAATCTGGCACGTTAGAAAGCCGTGGTGAGCTTGAAGAGCGCATCATGGACTCAAACGATCTAGAAAAAGAGCGCGGTATTACCATCCTCGCTAAAAACACAGCGATCAACTGGCAAGACTACCGCATCAACATTCTAGATACCCCTGGCCACGCCGATTTCGGTGGTGAGGTTGAGCGTGTCATGTCAATGGCTGACTCAGTTTTGCTTCTCGTTGACGCTGTTGATGGTCCAATGCCGCAAACACGCTTTGTAACGCAAAAAGCGTTTGCTCACGGACTTAATCCAATCGTCGTTATTAATAAAATTGACCGTCCAGGCGCACGTCCTGACTGGGTTATGGATCAAGTGTTTGATTTGTTCGACAACCTTGGCGCGACCGATGAGCAGTTGGACTTCCCTGTTATTTATGCATCAGCATTGAACGGTTGGGCAAGTTTGGACGCAGAACAATCGGGCGGCGATATGACGCCATTGTTCGAAACTATCGTTGACCAAGTCAGTCATCCAGATGCGGATCCTGAAGGCGATCTGCAAATGCAGATTTCTCAGTTGGACTACTCAAGCTACTTAGGTGTTATCGGTATCGGCCGTGTTACTCAAGGTAGCGTTAAGGTTAACCAACAAGTGACTATCGTGGGCGCCGACGGCGAAACACGCAATGGTAAAGTTGGCCAGGTATTTAACTACCTTGGTTTAGACCGTATCGATGCGCAAGCTGCGCACGCAGGTGATATCTGTGCGATTACGGGTTTAGGTGAATTAAAAATCTCTGACACAGTATGCGCGGTGGGTAAACCCAACCCGCTTAAGCCATTGACGGTTGACGAACCAACAGTGACCATGACTTTCCAAGTCAACACGTCACCGTTCGCGGGTAAAGAAGGTAAGTTCGTAACCTCTCGCCAGATCCTTGAGCGTTTACAACAAGAACTGGTTCACAACGTTGCACTACGCGTTGAAGAAACCGATAACCCGGATAAGTTCCGTGTATCAGGTCGTGGTGAATTACACTTGGGTGTTTTAATCGAAAACATGCGTCGTGAAGGCTTCGAACTCGCAGTATCGCGTCCAGAAGTTATCATCAAGCATGAAGACGGCCAGAAAATGGAACCGTACGAAACACTGACGGTTGATATCGAAGACCAACACCAAGGTGCTGTCATGGAAAAACTTGGCTTACGTAAAGCCGAGATGACTGACATGAACCCAGATGGTAAAGGCCGTGTACGTATCGACTTTGAAGTACCTAGCCGTGGCTTGATTGGTTTCCAAACCGAATTCATGACCCTGACTTCAGGTACCGGTTTGATGTACCACACTTTTGATCACTACGGCCCACATAAAGGCGGTACTATCGGTCAACGTGTGAACGGCGTATTGATTTCAAACGCACAGGGTAAAGCACTGACTTATGCGCTGTTCAACTTGCAAGAGCGTGGTAAGTTGTTCGCATCACACGGTGACGAAGTATACGAAGGTCAAATCATCGGTATTCATAACCGTTCAAATGACCTGACGGTTAACTGTTTGAAAGGTAAGCAGCTGACTAACGTACGTGCTTCAGGTACTGACGACGCACAAACCTTGAGCCCACCGATCCGTTATACACTTGAGCAAGCGCTTGAGTTCATTAACGATGACGAATTGGTTGAGGTGACGCCGGTGTCAATCCGTATTCGTAAGCGTATGCTGACTGAAAACGAGCGTAAGCGCGCGAGTCGCGAACCGAAAAGCTAAGTCGCTGCGTGATGAGATACAAAAAACCCGCCAACCGGCGGGTTTTTTTATGCGCGATAATTAATCATTGCGCTGCCAAAAGGTCAGGCTGCGGCAACACATAATAGAAAATCGAGAAAAAGTGTAGAATGCTCCCCGCTAGCACAAATAAGTGCCAAATCGCATGGTGATAAGGCATCTGCTTGCGCACGTAAAATATCACACCCAAGGTGTATGCAAGACCACCTGCAAGCAACAGTAGTAACCCGCCTGTGTCAACGTTGTCGAGCATCGGCTTAATTGCCACCAACGCCATCCAGCCGAGGCCAAGATACAACGTCAAAGACAACCACTTCGGTGGATTCTTCACAACGAGCTCTAGAATCACGCCGAATAATGCGATTCCCCAGACCACACCAAGCAATGACCAACCCCAAGGTCCTCGCAAATTAATCAGCGCAAAGGGTGTGTAGGTGCCCGCGATAAGTACAAATATAGCGGCGTGGTCTAACTGTTGGAATACAGCTTTGATACGCGGCCATGGAAAAGCGTGATACAACGTTGAGGCCGTGTACAGCAGAATGAGGCTAGCCCCATAAATACTCGCTGCCACCACATGCCAAGTATCGCCGTAGGCGACAGACCAAACCAGCATCACCACCAACCCAACGATGCTCAGTACCGCGCCTATGCCATGCGTTAGCGCATGAGCGACTTCTTCTAAAACGGTATACGACTTATTACTCATCCACGCTCCAAACCTGGGGTTTCGTAGCCTTCACTGATATTTTTAAGCGCACGAATGAATTGGTCGAACTGCTTGCCATTGTCGTAATCTAGACGGTATTTGTTATGAAACTCTAACGTCAGCTTTACGCCGTGGCCTTCCAAAAATACGGTGTAACCATCATGGTCAGTATACGCAGTAATACCATCAAGGACGTGCTTGCCTTGCTTTGCCTCGCCATGCTCATGGATCTTTTCATAAGCATCTAAAATAAGACGAAAATCGATCTCGTTTTTCATGCACTGTCTCCTTGCTTGTCCATTAATGTATACATATGAGTTATACGCAACATCGCCGTGACTAGACTTGTTCTGCTCCAAATGCCCTTTCAGAGTCTATCGAAATGACTCAGTTGTCAAATACGAACATGTATATAAAATATACATACAATAATGCATGATAAGCAGAAAATCGCTATAATTAGACGGTATTCTAATTTGATGAGGTGTAATTTGGTTAGGCGTACAAAAGAAGATGCGCTCGCGACTCGCTCACAGCTGCTCGATGCGGCAGAGCGTGTATTTAGTGAGCGAGGTGTCACCCATACGTCAATGGCACAGGTCGCCGAGGCTGCGGGTGTCACTCGAGGCGCTATTTATCACCATTTTAGTAATAAAATGGCGTTGATTGAGTCATTAATGGAGCGTGTTCGTTTGCCCATTGATGAAATGCGCGAGCAAATTGCACAACAACCTGAGTTCGATGCCCTTGTCGAAATCCAAGAGCGTACTAATGAGTTTTTAAACCGTGTTGCCACCGATCCACGGGTGCAGGCATTGGCAAACATTCTCATGCATAAGTGCGAATACATTGACGAAGTCAATCCAATCAAATTACGCCATTTAAGTGGCCGCAATGACTGTATCTGTGATGTCGAAGCGTTATTCGAGAAAGCAATTAACGAGGGGCAATTACCCCCCAAAGTGAGCCCACGTATTGCGGTTATCGGGTTATTCGGCTTAGTCGATGGGTTGATTTACAACTGGTTAATGGATGATGGCTACTTCCCACTTGTCGAGTATGGTGAAGCAGCCATAAATACGTATATGAACGGCTTAAAAGCTTAAGGTTCGTTACTATCTGCGCGGCGCTTACGCCAGCCATCGTACTTCTGATGAACGCCGCGCGTAAGCGACTGAAAACTCTCCTCTAGCAAGTCCACGCCCACTAACACCACCACCACGATCAGAGCCAAAGCGAAAGCTGTCGGGTATAATCCTAGCCCAGCAACAACGCCGATTGCTGCTAGCATCCAGATGGTAGCCGCTGATGTGACGCCGACCACCACGCCATCTTTAGCGAGCATCACGCCAGCACCAAGAAAGCCAATGCCCGTGATCACTTGCCCAATAATGCGCGACGCATCGGTATGATCATTCATCACCAGTTTGGCACTTACTAAGAATACGTAGGTACCCAGTGTGATTAGTGCTGAAGTTCGAATACCGACAGGTTTACCACGAATTTGCCGCTCAAGCCCTACGATGGCACCACTGGCAATCGCAGTGGCAATGCCCTTCCAAGTGAAGGGCGCCATGTGTTCAAACACCAGGATGTCCGAGAGACTCATCAGTCACCCTGACTAAGGAAAGTCGATAAAAAATCGTCATCCATTGCCGCGATGGTCTCATCATTGGCATTAGGACAGCAGGCAAAAAGAGGAGCCGTCCACGCCTGAACATTACCCAAGATGTCGCGTAAATGGCTGAGTCCACGGATACCGCCTAGGCCACCCGGCGAAGCAGCTGCAAGTAATACTTTCTTGCCTTTCCACACCTGACCGTCAACACGCGAAGTCCAATCAATCGCATTTTTAATCAGTGGCGAAACAGAGGCGTTATATTCAGGGCTGACAAGCACCACTTTATCAGCCGCGGCAACGGCCTTTGCCAGCTGTTGCATTGCCTTAGGAACACCTTCTGCCTGCTCGTGATCACCGTGGTAGATAGGCGCATCTAACGCATCGGCATCGAGTAACTCAAAATCAAACGTATGCTTTTCGGCAACCTGTACCAAGCGATGCTTTAATTTTGCATTAATTGACTCTTTACGACGACTGCCGCCGATAAACAAAATACTCATGAAAACTCCTGTAATAGTGGGTTAAGCACCGCTGTTCATGCTTTCAATAAAGCGATTAGACTCATCAATGGCAGACTCCATCTCATCAATTAGGTCCGAGATATCGGTCTGTAAACGACTAAATTCACCGCGAATTGCGTCGATAGCGCGCGCGTTCAGGTTGTGTTTGAGATACAACACATTGTCTTGCATCTTTTGTAAAACAGGGTCCATCTTTCCGGCGGCCCGTTCCATCACACGAATGAGCTCACCATAATGACGCTCTGTCTCTCGCAGACGTCGCTCACTCTCGCGGCGCATGGCATCGTTACTGTATAGCTCTAGCTCTTCGCTCCATTCATCAAACAAATCTTGAGCCACATCGTCGACTTCTTCGATACGTTCGTTAACACGCTCAGCGGCGGATTTACTCGCCTCATAATCGTCACGCAGTGCGTTGTAGCGTTCTTCAAGTTCACCACCGTCAAACTGCAGCAGCGCATCTAGGCGTTCGAGAGCCGATTTAAACTCTTCTTGAGCATCGCTTTGCGCATCTTTAGCGTCGTCAACACGATCGACCAAAATATCGCGCTTCTCGATGCCCAATTTCTCCATCGCTCCATAATAGGCACTTTGGCAGCCCACTAAGAACAACAACGTGAAAATACTTAACCCCAGCTTTTTCATTAGTCTCCCCTTACGGCGCGAACCAATCGTTCATCTCGTTTATCTTGGTTGTAACTACGTACGACCAAAATCGCGTGAATGATCGCAAGGATATAAACTAAGCCTAAAGCGCCAAATGAAAAAACAAATAGCACAATGCCTAAAGCTGTGAGTATCACGTTAAATAAGAATTGAAAGATCCGTCCTGTCGTCAACACCGCGAGCGGTGGAATCAAAACAGCTAAAATGTAACGCATAAAACCCCCTGTCGAGATAAATGAAATCCCCCCGTACCACCTCATATTAATGCATTGGTTGCACAATGAATACAAGTCTTAATAGGGCAGTCGTTTGCCATCCCAGTGAAATAAACCACCTGAGTCTTCAGCCTTCAGCCCTTGTATCACCTTAACGATGCGTTCGGCTGAACGCTCAGGCGAATAAAGTTTGTCTTCGGGCACGCGCTTTTGAAATGGTTTCGACAGGCCGGTATCTGTCGTGCCTGGATGAATTGCAGCAACCACAAAGGATTTGTGTGAGCGTTTAAGTTCAATTGATGCCGTTTTGAGCAACATGTTTAACGCCGCTTTACTGGCACGGTAGCTGTACCAACCGCCTAAATAATTATCCTCAATGCTGCCTACTTTCGCTGAAAGTTGAACAAAAAAGCGACTCTTCTTTTTATCCAGCAGTGGTTTACACGCCTTTAGAATCATTAACGGCATCACTGCGTTAACGCTAAAGAGCTTGCTCAAGTTTGCTTCATTTAAATCGTCGAGTTGCTTTTCTGGGAACGTATCATCGTCATGCAGCATGCCGACCGTCGAAACAACGCCCTCGAGCACTTCACCGCGCTGGTTAAATTCAGTCACCCACTGTTCTAGGGGCTCAGCGGTGTAATTCTCTATCGTCGTGTAGTGTACACCGGCAACGCGTTGGTTAATTGGCTGACGCGATACTGCGATAATAGTGCTGTCGTTGAACTTTTGCTTGAGCTCTTTCGTTAGTGAAAGCCCGAGACCACCTGCGGCACCAAAGACTACAATTGCCATCTTGTGCGTTCTCCATCAATATAAGACTCATTCATCGTACGCAGAGATATGTAATTTTGACCAATATGAACTGGAAACTTTGGCTAAAACACGGTTTTAAATTTTCTCGGCATGTCGCACTGCGCAGTCAGTCCGACTCAATTAACGTGACCGCCGGGCACCTAACCTATGTCAGTTTACTATCCTTAGTGCCCCTGTTAGTGGTCACTTTCACGGTATTTTCCGCCTTTCCAGTATTCGATGACCTCAAAAACAACATAGAGAGTGCGCTGTTCGCTAACTTGTTGCCCACTTCAGGCGAGCAGCTGAAAGAATATATCGATCAGTTTGTTGGCAACGCTTCTCAGATGACCGCCGTCGGTATCGCATTTTTATTTTTTGTCGCCGTAGCTCTGATTTCGGCGATAGACTCTGCGTTAAATAATATCTGGCGCGATACCAGTAGCCGACGTTGGACAGTATCTTTTGCCATTTATTGGATGATTTTGACACTCGGACCTGTTCTTATTGGTACGGGTTTGGCGGCAACGTCTTACTTAGTCTCGCTGTCTCAATTTGCAGAAACGTATGTTTCGGGGATTCGTAGTTTTTTGCTGTCGGCGGTACCGGTAGTGACGAGTTTCATCGCCTTTGTACTGCTTTACCAACTCGTGCCGAATAGGCCTGTGAAGTTCCGCTATGCGGCTTTTGGTGCCGCCTTTTCAGCCATACTATTTGAGGTTAGTAAACAACTATTCTCACTCTACATCACCCACTTTCCAACCTATCAGGCGATTTATGGTGCGCTTGCCACGGTGCCCATACTCATCGTTTGGATCTATTTATCATGGTTGATTGTATTGGCCGGTGCGGAGATGACAGTGAGTCTAGAGGAATACCGATTAATCCACAAAAAGCGTACAAAGTCAGATTGATCTGCTTAGCAGAATCGACAACCATATACTGTTTTACGGGCAAGAGTAGGTAGCATGATAGGTTTAATTCAGCGCGTAAGCCGTGCTCAGGTAGATGTAGATAATAACAAAGTTGGCGGAATTGACGCCGGGTTGCTGATATTACTGGGTGTCGAACAGGGTGATAATGAGCAAAAGGCCAAGCGTCTTGCCGAGCGTATTATTCATTATCGCGTATTTACCGATGCGGAAGGAAAAATGAACCAAAGCCTTGTCGACAAAGGTTATGCAACGTTGGTTGTTTCGCAATTCACGCTCGCTGCCGATACGCGCAAAGGACGCCGTCCTAGTTTTTCGAGCGCGGCTCATCCGTCTGATGCGCAAAAGCTGTACCACGTATTTTGCGAACATATCCAAGCACAGGGTGTGCATGTAGAAACCGGCGAATTTGGTGCCGATATGCAAGTTAGTTTGGTGAATGACGGACCTGTCACTTTTGAGTTACGAGTAGATTAATATGTATAAAGTCATTACCCCTACCACCGACACCGAGTTTGAAAAGTACTTTCACTTACGATGGCGTGTACTACGTGAGCCTTTTCAACGCCCGTTAGGTTCGGAACAAGATGAGTATGATCAGGTCGGTTTGCATCGTATGGTCGTCAATGAGGCAAATGACCCTGTCGCCGTCGGCCGATTACATTTTAACAGCCCTGAAGAGGCACAAATACGCTTTATGGCCACAGCGCCGGAGTATCGTGGCGAGGGCCATGGCGTTGCGATTATTTTTGCGCTCGAAAGCGCAGCCCGCGCCGAGGGAGCCACTCACGTTATTATTAACTCTCGCGATACCACAATCGGTTTTTATAAGAAGTGTGGATACCAAGTCGTTGAAGAGGCTGATACAGTCAAAAACCCAATGGCAGAACACCAGCTTAAAAAGTCATTCAGTGAGCAGAACCGTATTATCTATCGCCCAGAATGGTGTGAAGAATTACAGAACACGTGGGCAAAAGATATTCCTATCTCTGATGCTATGGGTATTAAAATTCACCAATATACGGGTCGCATGTTTGAAACACGCGCTCAACTGTCACGTAATATCAACGTGCATGGCACCATGTTCGCAGGTAGCATCTATTCCTTGGGTACGCTCACGTGCTGGGGTCTGTTGCATCTGCAATTGCTTGAGCGTGAACTTGAGGGGTCGGTGGTACTCGGCGACGCTAACATCCACTACCACAAGCCGGTTTCAAGAGAGCCGCGCGCGGTCGCTTATTTAAGTGATGTAACGGGTGATTTCTCAGCGCTAAAAGAAGGCAAGAACGCGCGTATGATGATGAAAGCCCAGATCATGGATGATGAACGGCCTGTGGCTGAATTTACAGGCCGTTTTGTAGTGTTGGCTAAACGTGATTAAGCGGGCGTTATGTCCGCTAGCGTAACGCCTAAGCGACCCGACTTAATCAAATCACTCGCCGCCTTAATATCCGGTGCAAAATAGCGATCTTCCGCGTAATAGGCGACCTGTTCGCGTAAGATAGCGAACACTTCTTCTAGTTTTGCACTGGCTTTTAATGGCCTTCTAAAATTTAAGCCTTGCGCAGCCTCCAACCACTCAATAGCAACAATATCGGCGATATTGTCAGCAATATCACTGATTTTACGCGCTGCAAAGGTTGCCATGGAAACATGATCTTCTTGGTTCGCTGAGGTTGGCAGGCTATCAATCGACGCAGGATGAGCTAATGTTTTGTTCTCTGAGGCGAGTGCCGCCGCAGTCACTTGCACCATCATAAAGCCCGAATTCACACCGCCTTCCTCGACTAGAAACGCAGGCAAGTTGCTCAGATGCTTGTCAATCAATAACGCGCCACGACGTTCTGACATTGCACCGATCTCACTCGCCGCGATAGAAATAATATCTGCCGCCATAGCCACGGGCTCAGCATGGAAGTTACCACCTGAAATAATATCTTCCTGCTCACTAAACACGAGTGGGTTATCGGTCACGCCGTTCGCTTCACGTTCTAAAATCGTCGCTGCGTGCTTCAATTGATCATAAACCGCACCCATCACCTGAGGTTGGCAACGCAAAGAGTAAGGGTCTTGAACCTTCTCACAATTTTCGTGATCTTTAGCAATCTCAGAGCTATCAGTCAGGATATCACGGAATGCAGCCGCCACTTGTTGCTGTCCGATTTGTCCGCGAACTTGGTGAATACGCGCGTCAAACGGTGCGCGTGACCCCATCGCTGCCTCCACTGACAAGGCGCCTACCAGAATCGAGCTATGGAATACACGCTCCACTTTAAACAATCCAGCCAATGCCAATGCGGTGGATGCCTGCGTGCCGTTCAACAATGCGAGACCTTCTTTCGGTGCAAGTTCGAATGGCTCTAAACCCGCTTTAGCCAAGCCTTCTTTGGCTGACATAATCTCACCATTAACACGCACCTCGCCCTCTCCTAACAACGGCAGCACCATGTGTGCCAAAGGCGCCAGATCACCGGATGCGCCAACCGAACCTTTGCTCGGAATACACGGATAGACCTGATGGTTCAGTAGCGCAGTAAGGGCATTGATAACTTTTAAACGGATACCCGAGAAGCCGCGCGCTAGCGAGTTTATTTTTAGCAACAGCATTAGGCGGACGACTTCATCGTCCATAAGCTCACCCGTACCGACCGAATGTGACAACACAATACGGCGCTGTAAGTCGGTTAACTTCTCGGGTGGGATGCGTGTATTGGCGAGTAAGCCAAAGCCGGTATTGATACCATAAACAACGCGCCCTTTATCCAATACTTTTTGCACAGTTGCTGCCGAGCGCTCAATATCTTCGATAGCGGATTCAGCGAGCTCAAGCTGTTGCGGTTCGAAGTACCACGCACGGAGGTCTGCGAGTGTAAGCTGACCTGGGTTTAATGGAAATTGGCTCATTATTACTCCTTATTTCTCGAGCATGGGCAGATCAAGCCCTTGTTCTTGCGCACAGTTCTTCGCGATATCGTAGCCAGCATCTGCATGGCGCATAACCCCGGTACCCGGGTCGTTCCACAAAACACGGCCCAAACGTTGCTCAGCTTCGTCGGTACCATCGGCAACGATAACCACACCCGCGTGCTGGGAGTAACCCATCCCCACGCCGCCGCCATGGTGTAAGCTGACCCAAGTCGCGCCGCCTGCGGTGTTCAAGAGTGCATTCAGTAGCGGCCAATCAGATACGGCGTCGGACCCGTCCGCCATACTCTCGGTTTCGCGGTTGGGGCTAGCAACTGAGCCGCTGTCGAGGTGGTCACGACCAATCACGATAGGCGCTTTCAATTCACCGTTACGCACCATTTCATTAAACGCTTTTGCAATACGGGCACGGTCCTTCAGACCAATCCAGCAAATACGTGAAGGCAAGCCTTGGAAACTAATGCGTTCTTTCGCCATATCCAGCCAGTTATGCAAATGTGGATTATCAGGGATAAGCTCTTTGACTTTGGCGTCGGTCTTGTAAATATCTTCTGGATCGCCTGACAGCGCGACCCAACGGAACGGACCAATACCCTCACAGAATAGCGGACGGATATAGGCCGGTACGAAGCCTGGGAAATCAAAGGCGTTAGCGACACCCTCATCTTGTGCCATCTGGCGAATATTGTTGCCGTAATCCAGTACGGCAGCGCCTTGTTGCTGGAAGTGCAACATTGCTTTCACTTGTACTGCCATTGAGCGTTTGGCTGCAAGCACAGTCGCCTGTGGATCGTTATCTTGCTCAGCCTGATATTTTTCGAGTGTCCAACCCTGAGGTAGATAACCATGCAAGGGATCGTGCGCTGAGGTTTGGTCAGTCACCACATCGGGCGTTACGTTCCGTTGTTTTAGTTCTTCGTAAACGTCAGCGGCGTTCCCGAGTAATCCAACCGAAATGGCTTTACCTTCCGCCATGGCGTTGTTCATTAATTCCAACGCCTCATCCAAACTGGTCGCTTTGTGGTCCACATAACGTGTGCGGAGTCTAAAGTCGATGCGGCTCTCGTCACACTCAACCGCAAGCATACAAAAGCCCGCCATCGTTGCAGCCAGTGGTTGAGCACCACCCATGCCGCCTAGACCACCCGTTAGAATCCATTTCCCGGCAGCATCACCCTCAAAGTGCTTGCGCGCTACCGCACCAAACGTTTCATAGGTGCCTTGAACAATGCCTTGTGAACCGATATAGATCCAAGAGCCAGCGGTCATCTGACCGTACATCATCAGACCCTTTTTATCGAGTTCGTTAAAGTGCTCCCAATTCGCCCATTCGGGCACCAAGTTAGAGTTCGCAATAAGCACTCGCGGCGCGTTCTCGTGAGTCGGAAATACACCGACTGGTTTACCTGACTGGACTAAGAGTGACTCGTTCGGTTTTAACCGTTCAAGCGTCTCAACGATTTTGTCAAAACACTCCCAACTGCGAGCCGCACGACCAATACCGCCGTATACGACGAGCGCTTGTGGATGTTCTGCCACTTCTTCATCGAGGTTATTCATTAACATGCGCTTGGCAGCTTCAATTTGCCAGTTCGCGCAGGTTAACTCCGCGCCACGATCAGCACGGATAACGCGCGACTTATCTAAACGGGTAAATGACATGATTGACTCCTGTATTAATCTGATTTTGGCGCATCAAAGTTCATATGTCCGCCTAATTTGAATCGTGAGCCCGGATGCGTCAGTATCGCGTAACTCACGACTCCGCCTGAACTCCATGTCCGGCGTATGATTCTCAAACATGGCTCATCGCGACTAATTTGTAGTAATTGACACACTGAAGAAATTGGATGAATGGCTTCAATTTGGTGACTTGCTTCAGTCAGCGGCGTAACCACGCATAAATATTCGTGGGGCGTCACTTTGGTGTAATCTTGCTTTAAATAATCCGGCACCAACTTAGGATTTACGTAACGCTCCTCTAGCTGCACCGGTAAATCGTTTTCCAAGTGCGTAATGGTGGAGTGCAAGACTTCGCTACCCGGTTCAATTTGTAATGCCTCGGCGACTTGGCTTGACGCATCCTGAATTCGTAAATGATGAACCTTGGCGCGGTATTCATGACCACGGTCGCG
This sequence comes from Idiomarinaceae bacterium, assembly GCA_002685255.1. Lineage (GTDB taxonomy): Bacteria > Pseudomonadota > Gammaproteobacteria > Enterobacterales > Alteromonadaceae > Idiomarina. The sequence goes on along the minus strand of NYWU01000010.1, from coordinate 85,895 downwards.
TACTTCATCAGCAATGTTTTTAATCGCCATAAATGATGTTTGTGACTTAATCGGTGCCACAAACGTACCAGCGCCCTGTGTTCGAATCACCAAACCTTCGTCTGCCAACTCTTGTAAGGCGCGACGGGCGGTCATGCGGCTAACAGAGAACTGTTCAGCGAGCGCATTTTCAGAACTGACAGGATGATTTTCCGGCCATTCGCCTGTCTCGATTTTGTCGTAAATGAATTGTTTGATATTGGAAAACTTGGCCATAGGACACCCAGCGGCATAAGCGTTGAACATGACAAAAAGTTTAGATCAGATCATTTGTCTATACAACCTGTATTTGCTAATCTAACAGGTATCATCTTGCCAAGTAGAATCGTAAGAGCCATACATCATGCAACGAATCGAGAATATTCAACTAGTTACTTTAGATGCTGAGCTATCCGACTATGGATTAATTGAAGATGCCATCGTGATTATTAACGGTAAGCACATCGAATGGGCGGGGCCCGCTTTTGATGCGCCGTCCACACCGACAGCCGAGGTCATTGATGGTCAAGGTGGTTTAATGACACCTGGGTTAGTTGATTGCCATACTCACTTAGTCTGGGCAGGCTCGCGTGCTAACGAATTTGCTCAACGGTTGCATGGCGCTACTTATGCTGAGATTGCGCAAGCCGGAGGCGGCATAGCCGCAACCGTGCGAGCGACCCGAGAAGCAAGCTATGATGAGCTACTACAACTGGCACTAAAGCGAGCTAAAGCACTTATCGCGCAGGGTGTAACAACACTTGAGATTAAATCGGGCTATGGCCTCGACCTTGCGACCGAGCGCAAACAATTGCAAGTGGCACGTGCTGTCGGCGACCAGTTACCTGTACGGGTAAAAACCACATTACTGGCGGCTCATGCGATTCCACCGGAGTTCAAAAATAACGCTGACGGCTATATCGATGAAATCGTAGAGCGCATTCTCCCAACGCTTGCTGATGAGGGACTGGTGGATGCCGTCGATGCGTTCTGTGAATCAATCGGTTTCTCACCGGCGCAAACACAACGCGTATTTGAAGCGGCTCAATCGTTAGGATTACCCGTCAAATTACACGCCGAGCAAATCACGAATCAAAAGGGTGCTCAGCTCGCAGCACAATTTAAAGCGCTTTCGGCCGATCATTTAGAACAACTCGACGAAGAGGGTGTTAAAGCCATGGCGGCGTCCGGCACCGTCGCTGTGCTGCTGCCGGGTGCGTTTTACTTTCTGCGAGATGACCAAGTGCCGCCGATTGAACTGCTACGTCAGCACCGAGTGCCGATGGCGATTGCTACCGATGCTAATCCTGGATCGTCGCCAATTCACAACTTACAGTTGATGCTACAGATGGCGGCGACCTTCTTTAAGTTAACACCGGAAGAGTGTTTGCGCGGCGTCACAGTTAACGCAGCTAAAGCGCTTGGTATGCATGGACAGGTCGGTGAAGTCAAAGCAGGTATGAAAGCTGATTTAGCTTTATGGGACATTCAGGATGCCGCCGAACTGACTTATCAGTTCGGCGTGAATCCACTGATTAAGCGTTGGTACGACGGCGTCGTTCACGTCCCAGCATATAAGCAATAACGAGCTCAGTTAACACTTGCCCCGTTTGCTTTTGACCCTCGTCAAAACCTGTGGGGCATAATGAAGGTGCTGCTTCAGCAAGGTGCAAGTAGGCAGCATCTTCGAGCTCGGCTAAACGTTTCACAAAACTAAATCCTTGCGCCAGGCTCAAGCCACTGTAATTGACTGCACTAGCGGGAACGCCCGTTAAGCAATCGACATCCACCTCGATACCCAGTGGACGTTGCCAGCTGACTGACTTAGCGGCGACTTCATCCATGACTTCTGCAAACGGGCGTCCGATAATGCTGTGAATCGCATGGTAACGCATTCCGGCATCAGCCATTTGTCGCAGGCTTGAGGCTGAATTTTTGGCTTGGTGTAAACCAACAACGTGATAGTGTGATAAAGCCCCATCAACATAGGCATAACTAAAGCCATTGCCGCTGTGTCGACCCTCACGAGCTCTAAAGTCAGCATGGGGATCGAGATTAATAGCCCCACATGGCTGCTGTTTAGCACTCGAAAGACTCTTTAATAGGGGATACGCGTTATTGTGTCCGCCACCGACTAAAATAACCTCGAATCCGCGTTGGAATAACGGTGCCACCACCTCCTGAACGCGCACATCAATCCGTTCAACAAGCTGTCGAATCGTTTGTAAGTCGTGTTCGTTACGGGTGTCTAGCGGTTCTGCCTGACTCATAAGATCACTGCAGTCGACAGAACCTACAAGAAGCAATTCATGCGTGGAGAGTAAACCCGTATGCTGTAAGTTCGCGAAGCTACCTAGGAAAGCCTGCCAGCCACCCTCGGCACCCGGACGACCGAGGTTGCCTTTAACGCCGATGCTTTCGGGCACGCCGACAAGTGCAACGCGTTGGCCCATGTCCCACGCTTTATCCAATGCATCAGAATAAGCACCAGAGGGCAGGCCATTCATGGCTTGCCCGATTTTGGTTTCATGTGGCCGAAGCTTAACGTAACGGCTTAAATCGTCGGCAGTTAAAAACTCAGGCTTTTGCATTATTCGATATCAAGTGGCTCAGGAGATAGAACAACACCAGTGCTGTCCACGTAGATATGGTCCTCGGGTAAGAAGGTCACTCCACCAAAGTTAACTGGAATATCCATCTCACCAATACCCTCGCTCGAAGCACCCACTGGAATTGAAGCGACACCTAAAATGCCAATATCGAGCTCTTCAAGGGCATCGACATCACGCACTGAGCCGTAACAAATGATACCTTCCCAATCGTTATCAAGTGCCTGCTCAGCTATCGCTAAATCGATCAATGCTCGGCGAACTGAACCGCCCCCATCGATCAATAACACTTTACCGCCACCGTCTTGATTCAGTATTTCCTCAATCAATCCTTTGTCTTCATGACATTTCACGATGACCAATTGACCACCGAACGATGAACGTCCCCCGTACGACTCAAACATAGGTTCAACAACATCGACCATGTCTGGGTATAAATCACAAAGTTCTGAGGTATTGTATTCCATGACTGTATCCTGCGTTAGACAGTGCGAATTCACGTAAGTATAACGGTAATTAGTGGTTTTAAAAATGCTCAATACTGGCTTTGTTAAAATCTTTGAACAGTTATACTTGAATTAACATACCAATGGCGCGTAATCTAATGCCACTATAACAATAATTATTACTATTTCTGATGCCTGATCTCGATTTGGTCACCTCTTTGGCGATCGAAACATTAACTCACGTCATCCAAACCCTCATGTTATTAGGGTTTGCGGGTTTGTTGCGCTTTTATTTTAAATCGTACCAACAGACTTACCTGAGTGATTGGTCTATAGCCTGCCTAAGTTATGGTGCGAGCGAGTTCATCAGGGCAATACTGACGGCGAGTGCACTGATCGGCACAACGTACCCGGAATGGGCAAGTCAGAGCCTTTATAGCGGCTCGATCTTTTTACATTACGTTGCGTTAACTTATATCGCACTCGGCGCATTCAACGCCATTAAAGAACGTGATCCCAGCCTTTTCACGCGTCGGGTTCTACTTGTGGTCACCGCGACGGCGGCGATGCTTACGGTAGTTTGGATGTATTCCAATCAAGCCGGCGAACTCACTGTCTTCGAATCTGAGTTACCCAGATTTGTGGTACCTGCCTTGCTCTTTTTGGGCATCAGTTTATTCATGTTTTTGCGCATACCACCGGGCTTTGGGCCAAAAATCGTTGCCTTCGCATTTTTATTTTTAGCCATTAAAAACGTGATTCTATCGGCTATTTTATTATTTACCACAACCATCTACTTAGACTGGATTATCAGCGCTCAAGGCTTATTCACCATTGTCTTTTTAACTATCATCATGGTCGGGATTGTTATCTGGTTGCTTGATTCCGAACGCTCTACTTCATTTTATGCCGTTCAACGTGCCGAATACCTCCATACCCATGACGCACTTACGGGAGTCGCCAACCGCCATCAATTAGTGAGTAAAATCCCCGTTTTAGTTGATTATTGTCGCTCCAACAATCGCCACCTCTCCGTCATGCTACTCGGTGTATCACGCTTTAAATCGGTCAATGAACGACTGGGCATTCGGGGCGGTGACCAGGTGCTAAAAGAGATCGCCCGACGTCTACAACAGTTTAATCGCAAACCTATTGCCGTAGCCCGCATCAGTGGTGATGTCTTTGCTGTCATGTTTGATCATCTGAAAAGTCGTCGCCACATTCTCGATTTAGCTAAAGAGTTACAAAAAGAGATTTCTCGTCCTATTGAAGTCAATCAACGACAGATTTCGTTATCGGTTGGGGTCGGTATTTCGCGCTACCCACAGCACGGTGTAAACGCTGAAATACTGCTTAATAAAGCGACGCTGGCTTTAACCGAAGCCAAGTATCAAAATGCGTCTAACGTTACTTTTTACGAACGTGGTATGGACGACGCATTTTCACAGCTGATTGATATGGAGCCTATTTTACGTAAGGCATTTAAACAAAACGAGTTTGTGCTCTATTTACAGCCTCAGTTTGATTTTGATTATCAGCAGCTCTGTGGTTTTGAAGCATTAATTCGTTGGCAACATCCGGAACGCGGATTACTGTCTCCCGCCGAATTTATCCCACATATAGAGCAACTTGGTTTAACCGAGTTACTGGATAATTGGGTGCTCGAACGCGCTGCTGAGATTCTAAAGGATTGGCAAACGCGGTTTAACCACGTTTGGCCTATCGCGGTTAACCTATCGGCACAACAGTTCCAGCAATCAAAACTCGTAGAACATCTGACTGAACTGATGGATCAGCATCAATTAGACGCAAGTGTTTTAGAATTAGAAATTACTGAAACGGTTGCAATGTCTGACCTCAGCAATGGCATGGATGTCATCAGAAGGTTGCGCGATATTGGTTTTATGGTCGCTATCGACGATTTCGGTACTGGGCATAGTTCACTTGCTTACCTACGCTCATTACCGATTAGTAAAATTAAAATAGACCGTAGTTTTGTCAGTGAACTGCAAGTCAACCGAACCGATGCGACTATTTTAAAAGCGATGATTCGCTTAGCCCATGGTTTGGGTAAACGTGTTATTGCTGAAGGTATCGAGACTCAGGACCAACAGGATATTCTGCAACAACTCGGATGTGACATGATGCAAGGCTACTTCTACTCGCCGCCCATTAAGCTTGAATTAGCAGAACAACTGATTGAAAACGAATTGAAGTTAGGAAGAGAGCCGTTGCCATCCTCGCTGGCAACGGCTTAGATAGTCGCCCGTTATAAAATAAAACGGCTTAGATCTTCATCTTGCGATAGCTCACCGATATATTTGTCGACATACTGAGCGTCAACGCTAATGCTTTCACCGCTATGATCAGTCGCATTAAAGGAAATTTCTTCCATCAAGCGTTCCAGCACTGTATGTAACCGACGTGCACCAATGTTTTCGGTGGTCTCATTGACATGAAAGGCAATTTCGGCAATGCGTTGAATACCATCGTCAGTAAAGGCGATTTCAACACCCTCGGTATTCAGCAATGCTTTGTACTGAGTCGTTAGCGATGCATTTGGCTCTGTCAAAATTCTTACAAAATCGCCACTTGTCAGTGCGTCCAACTCAACACGAATCGGCAAACGACCTTGCAATTCTGGAATCAAATCCGACGGCTTGCTCATCTGGAACGCGCCTGACGCTATAAACAAGATATGGTCGGTGCGGATCATGCCATGTTTCGTATTTACCGTAGTACCCTCAACTAATGGCAGTAAGTCGCGTTGCACACCTTCTCGCGATACATCAGGACCACTGCTGTCACCACGCTTACAAATCTTGTCGATCTCATCAAGGAACACGATACCGTTTTGTTCAACAGACTCGATGGCAGCTTCTTTAACCTCATCGGGATTGAGCAACTTAGCCGCTTCTTCGTCGATCAATTGCTTAAACGCATCTTTGATCTTCATTTTGCGCTTCTTGGTCTTATCGTTGCCCATGTTCTGGAACATGTTTTGTAGCTGTGAAGTCATTTCTTCCATGCCTGGTGGCGCCATGATCTCTACGCCCATTTGCGGCATCGCCAAATCAATTTCGATCTCTTTGTCGTCTAAACTACCTTCGCGTAACTTCTTACGAAACACTTGGCGCGAATGACGCTGGTCATCGTTGCCTTTATCTTCTTCTGCACCCCAGCCGCCTGAGGTACGCGCAGGCGGTAGTAAAACATCTAAAATACGGTCTTCTGCGGCTTCCTCAGCGCGATAACGCACTTTCTGCATCATTTCTTCGCGCTTTTGCTTAACCGCAACATCCGTTAAGTCTTTAACAATGGACTCAATCTCTTTACCCACGTAACCCACTTCAGTGAATTTCGTCGCCTCTACTTTTATAAACGGCGCGCGAGCGAGTTTAGCCAAGCGACGCGCGATCTCTGTCTTACCTACACCGGTTGGACCGATCATTAGAATATTCTTGGGCGTAACTTCATTACGCAAATCATCATCAAGCTGCATCCGACGCCAGCGGTTACGAAGTGCTACAGCAACTGCGCGTTTAGCTTTATCTTGACCAATGATGTGACGGTTAAGTTCATCAACTATTTCTCTTGGGGTCATATCTGACATCGTTTATCCCCTACTTACTTTTTGACGCAGCGATGGATTGCTGCTCTTCGATGGTTTGGTGGCCATTTGTATAAACACAAATGTTGCCTGCAATAGTGAGCGACTTTTCTACAATGTCGCGCGCCGATAATTCGGTATTCTCTAACATGGCGGTTGCTGCAGCTTGCGCGTATGGCCCGCCTGAGCCGATAGCAATCAAATCATTCTCAGGCTGCACGACATCGCCATTACCCGTGATAATCAATGAGGTCTCTTTATCGGCGACAGCCAGCAGCGCTTCCAATCGACGCAGTGCGCGGTCAGTACGCCAATCTTTTGCGAGTTCAACAGCTGCGCGCATCAAGTTACCTTGATGTTGTTCGAGCTTTGATTCGAAGCGTTCAAACAGTGTAAATGCGTCGGCAGTACCGCCTGCAAAGCCAGCCAATACTTGGTCGTGGTATAAACGGCGGACTTTTTTGGCGTTGCCTTTCATGACGGTGTTACCGAGTGATACTTGGCCATCGCCACCAATTGCGACTTTATCGCCGCGTCTTACGGATACTATCGTGGTCAAAACGAAACCCTCTCTAGCTAATGCGGTGAGTTGCAGGCAACGCTGCAACGCGATTACTGACTATTTGAGGGTTTACAGGTGAGATTTCAAGGCATCCTAAGATGCCTTTGCAGTTTTATGCGGTTTTAGTCGAGATTCCAATTCCAAATTGCACAACCGTATATCTTAGCGCGTTGCAGTTTGTGACGGTCTCTTTCAGCGGCTCGCTTGGTTTCATATGGGCCCAAAATCACACGATACCAAAGACCATTGGAACCCTCGGTGCCTCGCACTTGGCTCTCTAGTCCAGCCATCGCGATTTCGGCTCTTAGCCGCTCCGCATCCGACTGCTTCCGAAACGAACCGCATTGCATTAATTTAGGTGGACCGAGCTCTCGCTCTGGCACGTCGACTTCGACTTGCTTACTTTCCAGCTCCTCAATGTACTGCCATTTCTCTTGCGGTTTAGCTGGCAGGTCATCGACGGCTTGCGTGTCAGCTGGTTGCGTCTGCTCGGGGTTATCGCCATCGCCCTTAATCGTTATCAAGCCGTACACAAAAAATGCAATGAGGGCTATAACAATGACAACAGCTAACCACGGGACCTGCCTGGTTTGCTTTGGCGCCGCTCCACGGTTGGACTTTCCGCGTTGAGCGCCCGACTTCCCGGGCTTCTTTTTCGGCTTTGGTTTACGGTTCGCGTAATCCATAACTTACATCTTTTCTAACGTTGGAATACCGAGCAATGATAAACCTTTTTCGAGCGTGTTCGCTGTTAAACGCGCTAGCTTCAGTCGGCTATTACGCACTACCTCGTCCTCTTGATTGAGGATTGGGCAAGCTTCATAGAAGCTCGAGAAGTAACCCGCGAGTTCAAACAAGTAACCACATAAGAAATGCGGCATGGCTTTGTCGAATACACGGTTAACCACTTCCTCAAACCGAACCAGTTGATTTGCTAGGGCGAGTTCACGCTCATCTTCTAGCAGCCAGTCAGCGTCCATATCAAATGAACCCTCACCTAACTTATCGAAAATACTATTCACGCGAGTAAACGCATAGAGTAGATAAGGCGCTGTATTGCCCTCAAACGTAAGCATTAAATCCCAATCGAAAATATAATCCGATGTTCTGTTTTTTGATAAGTCAGCATACTTAACTGAGCTGATGCCCACCACTTTCGCGACAGCTTCTTGCTGTTCTGCGGTCAGATCAGAGTTCTTCTGCTGTAACAGCTCAAGGGCTCTACGCTCCGCTTCATCTAATAAGTCAGCAAGCTTAGTCACACCTCCGTCGCGACTCTTATAAGGACGCCCGTCCTTACCCATGACAGTTCCAAATCCATAATGTTGGGTTTTGATATCACCCTCAATGAATTTGGCTTTACGCGCTAAAGTAAAGATCTGTTCGAAGTGCAGAGATTGACGCGCATCGACAAAATACATCAGATAGTCGCCACCGAGCTCTTTTTGACGATATTGGATTGCAGCCAGGTCAGTAGTCGCATACAAATAACCGCCGCCCTTTTTCTGCACGATAATCGGAAGGGGTTCACCTTCTTTACCTTTAAACTCGTCTAAAAATACGCACTGCGCGCCTTGGTCTTCGACTAAAAGCCCTTGCTCTTTAAGGTGTTCGATAACGCCCGGCAAGCGATCGTTGTACGCACTTTCAGCCATCACATCGTCACGGGTTAACTTCACACCCAAACGGTCATATACTTCCTGACAGTGAGCCAGCGATACATCAATAAACTGATTCCACAGCTTCAAACAGTAGTCATCGCCTGACTGGAGCTTGACGACTAATTCACGTGCCCGCTCAGCAAAATCTTCGCTCTCGTCGAAGCGCTTTTTAGCGGCTTTATAAAACGTTTCTAAGTTGCTGAGCTCATAGTTAGCCGCTTCACTATCCAGCTCTTCCATGTGCGCCAGCAACATCCCAAATTGAGTACCCCAATCACCTACGTGATTTTGGCGAATCACCTTATGGCCCAGCATTTCGGCTGTACGCGATACCGCATCGCCAATAATCGCTGAGCGCAAATGACCTACGTGCATTTCTTTCGCTAAGTTAGGTGATGAATAATCAATGACAATGGTCATTGGCTTTTCAGCAGGCTGAATACCGAGATCAGCGCTACTCAGCATAGTAGTTAACTGACCTTTTAACTGGTCCTGTGCAATCGTAAAGTTAATAAAGCCAGGTCCAGCGATATCGGTTTTGGCAATCAACGTATTCGCGGGAATCGCTTCAATGACCTTTTCCGCTAATTGACGCGGATTCATTTTTGCAGGCTTTGCCAGCATCAACGCCAGATTGGACGCAAAGTCGCCGTGTGACTTATCTCGTGGTCGGTCCAACTGAATCTTCACGGTCTGATCCGTAGGAAGAATACCGTCAGCTTTTAATTGGCCCACAGCATCAGTAATTAACTGTTCGAGTTGCTCTTTCATCGACACGACTACCTGTATTAACGTTAAAAAGGAAAGAAAAAGTGATTCACAATAAGGGGGTTAGTTTACCTGTTTTTGCGCGTTTATGTGAAGTCTTGTGGATCAATGTCCAACGACCAGCGTATGCGATTGAGAATACTGAGGTTTTCCCACTGGCTAAGTAAGTATTTAACGACTTGGTAGCGTTGTTTACGCGATGTTGTCTGCAGGATCCATTGATAACGATAACGACCCGCGCGTTTTTCCATTAACGCAGGAATGGGACCGACCCCCATAACGCCTGTCACTTCGGGTAAGCAGGCAGCCATCTGATTCAATGCCTCGACCACCTGCGTTTTGTCAGTACTCTCAGCACGTACCAGCGCCCAATGCTTAAACGGAGGGAGTGCTGTTGCCTGCCGTTCAGCCAACGCCGTCAGCGCGAAGTGTTGATAGCCGTTATTTAATAAATCTTGCACTAAGTCATGCTCAGGGTGATGCGTTTGTAGCACCACTCGCCCGCGTTTATGGGCTCGACCCGCGCGACCTGACACTTGCGTAAAGAGCTGTGCTAGTCGCTCTGGCGCACGGAAATCGGCACTGTACAAGGCACCATCTACATCCAGCAGCGCGACTAGAGTCACATTGGGAAAATGGTGGCCCTTGGCTAACATTTGGGTGCCCACCAAAATGTGATGTTTATGCTCAGAGGCCGATTTTAAGTGCGCGTCTAACTCGCCTTTACGTCGCGTCGAGTCACGATCTATTCGCAACACGCTGTGTTCGGGAAATCGCTCATTAAGAAAATCTTCGAGTTGTTCAGTGCCCACGCCATGAGAAATTATATGCGTTGAACCGCATTGCTCACACTGCTTTGGGACAGGCCGCTGGCTATCACAATGGTGACAATGAAGGCGTCGTTGTGCTTGATGCAACGTATAATACGCATCGCAACGTTTACACTGAGCAATCCACCCACACTCATGACACATCAGCGCCGGTGCGAATCCACGCCGATTTAAAAACAATAACACTTGGTTGTGCTTACTTAGCTCTTGTTCTATTTGCTGTAGCAACGGTTCCGACAAGCCCGCCTGCATCGGTAGACCCTTCAAGTCTATGAGTTCATGCTCAACGCTTTCTGCAACACCGGCGCGTTGAGTTAGCTGCAACCAATGAAAGCGCTGGTTAACGGCATTATTAAGAGTCTCTAGCGCAGGAGTCGCGCTGCCTAGAATGACCGGAATATCAAGTAATTGCGCACGCTTTATAGCAATATCGCGAGCGTGATAGCGAAATCCATCTTGCTGTTTGTACGACAGGTCGTGCTCTTCATCGACGACGATCATGCCTAAGTCAGCGAACGGAGTAAAAATCGCCGAACGTGTACCAATAACAATCGCAGCCCTGTTCGACTGACTGTTAAGCCAAGCATGAAGACGTTCGGTGTCATTAAGATTGGAATGTAAGACCTCAACAGGTACCTCGAAGCGCTGCTTAAAACGTTTGATTGTCTGCATCGTCAGTCCAATCTCAGGAACCAGCACCAGCACTTGGCGTCCTGCTGACAACACTCGCTCAATCGCTTGCAAGTACACTTCCGTTTTACCACTACCGGTGACGCCTTCGATCAAACAGCACGCATGACCTTCGATTTGCTTTATCGCACTTAATGCAACGGCTTGCTCTTGGTTGACCGCGAGTGGCTCTTCGCCACGCGCCATCTGCCAATGTTGTTGTACCTTCAGCTGCGGCTTTTCTTCGATGCGTTTCACCCAGCTTTTGTCGCAAGCAGCGCTAACAACTGTGGTACTGATCTGCGCCTGCTTAAGTTGCGCAGCGCTTACTCGACCTTGTGCTAATAGCTCGAGTAATTGCTTCTGCTTTGGCGCGCGGTTAAGCGCAGTGTCACTCGGATTCGGGGCACTTTGCGCTAACTCGTAATAGGTCACTGGCGCATAGCCGAGGGGCTTTCCTTGCCTTAACAATACTGGTAAGGCATTGGCAAATACATCACCCAGACTATGCTGATAGTAGTCGGACGCCCAATTTAACAGTTCCCACAATTCGGCTTTCCACACCGCTTGGGCATCAAGTTGCGCCAGCACAGGTTTTGCCTCAAACTTCTCCGGCGCGCTCGCATTTAGCTCGGTTACAATGCCGACCAATTGTCGCTGACCGAAGGGTACTCGCACGCGAGCACCAACTACCGCAGGCTCGGACAATGTGTATTGGTAGGTGAAGACGCGCCGCAATGGCAACGGTAAGGCGACTTCTATGTAATGCGGGCTCTCTATCATGCCGCTATTCTGAAACGCAATTAAAGATAAAACAAGCGCAATAAGCCTCTTGAATGATCGGTGAAGATCGCATAAAATGCCGCGCTCTTAAACATTGTTGTTTTTTTACACATGGTGTCCTGCGCAAAAGAGGCGACTGGATAGCGATGTGGCCCAACTTGAGGTATTCCCATGAAACAAGGTATTCACCCTAAGTACGAAGCAATCAAAGTGACTTGCTCGTGCGGTAATGAATTTGAAACTCGCTCTACTCGCGTAGAAGATCTACACATCGACGTATGTTCAGAGTGCCACCCATTCTACACTGGTAAGCAACGTGTGATGGACACCGGTGGTCGTGTCGACAAATTCAAGAAACGTTTTGGTTCTTTGGGCAAAAAATAATAGCCCGAACACGAAACGTATTAAAACGAGCTTTTCAGCACGTTTTTATGAAGAAGGCGCCAAATGGCGCCTTTTTTCGTTTCTACCCTGCCCAGACCAAGCATTGTTAACGAAAAGTTAACTGGTGCGTTTTTAAACACATGAAAAGTTAGCCTAACCCAAAGAAGCCAATTAAGCAGGTAAGATTTGTTATTTTCGCAATTGCCTTTATCCTTATGCATCATCCTTTACTCATTTTGTCAGGTTGCCTAAATGTCAGATTTCCGCCAAAAAGCGTTGGATTATCATCAATACCCCACACCGGGTAAGATCTCTGTTGAACTCACTAAACCAGCTGACTCCGCTAAAGACTTAGCACTTGCCTACAGCCCAGGTGTGGCTGAGCCTGTTAGAGCCATTGCTGAAGATCCAGATAATGCCTATAAATACACGGCGAAAGGCAACATGGTCGCGGTTATTTCTAATGGCACCGCGATTCTTGGTTTAGGTAACTTAGGACCGTTGGCATCTAAGCCTGTCATGGAAGGTAAGGCGCTGTTATTTAAACGTTTTGCTGGGCTTGATTCAATTGATATCGAAGTATCCCACCGCACCACTCAAGACTTCATTAATACAGTTGCCAATATAGCTGATACTTTTGGTGGCATTAATCTCGAGGATATCAAGGCACCTGAGTGCTTCGAAATCGAGCAAGCGCTTATTGAAAAGTGTAACGTGCCGGTTTTTCATGATGACCAACACGGTACGGCTATTGTGACCGCGGCGGGCATGTTAAATGCGCTGGAAATCCAAGGTAAATCACTTAAAGATGCCCATATTGTATGTATGGGTGCCGGTGCTGCTGCCATTGCTTGTATGGAACTACTGATTAAGTGTGGCGCACAGCGTGAACATATCTACATGCTCGACTCGAAAGGTGTGATTCATACGCGTCGAGAAGATCTCAACGAATATAAGGCATTGTTCGCCAACAACACAGATAAGCGCACACTTGAGGAAGTCATCGAGGGAGCAGACTTATTCTTGGGCGTATCAGGGCCAGACTTGCTATCGCCGGATGCACTTAAGTTGATGGCCGATAAGCCTATTGTGTTTGCTTGCTCTAACCCCGATCCAGAAATAAAGCCCGAGTTAGCCCAACAAACACGCGACGACATTATTATTGGCACGGGACGCTCGGATTATCCCAACCAAGTAAACAACGTGTTGTGTTTTCCTTTCATGTTTCGTGGCGCTTTAGATGTGCGCGCAACCGCCATTAATGACGAGATGAAGATCGCTGCTGTTGAGGCGATTCGCCAACTCGCTCGAGAAGAAGTACCCGACGCAGTTAAAAAAGCTGCAGGCATTGATAAGCTCTCTTTCGGTCCAGATTACATTATTCCTAAACCGATGGACCCTCGCTTATGTCAGCGAGTCGCTAGAGCAGTGGCGGAGGCAGCGGTCGAATCCGGTGTCGCGAAGATCCCGCTGCCTGATAACTACATGAGAGATTAAGGCGTATCAAGCTCGTCATCAGAAGGAATTGGAAGTCCACGGGCTTCTAATTCCTCTCGTACCGCCTTAGGAATTTTATTTGGGTTAGTTTTTTCTAAATCAGTGTCTGTTGGCAGTGGCTGACCCGTAAAAGCATGTAAAAAAGCTTCGCAGAGCAACTCGCTATTCGTAGCATGACGCAAGTTCTTAACTTGACGGCGGGTGCGCTCATCAGTGAGCACTTTGAGTACGCGAGTCGGTATCGATACTGTTACTTTTTTTACCTGTTCGCTCTTTCGCCCATGCTCAGCGTAGGGGTAGATATAGTCACCATTCCACTTCATCGTGAGAGTCCTGCCTTAGTCAAAAACCATATAAGTTATATTGAATTTTACTCAATCCCAGATGAAGGTCAAATTTTATCCGTCTAGATGGCTAAAATTTGCTGACATTTGGTGTTTGATGTTTTAGCCTTAGTATTTACATCAGTTAATTCATATATTTGAGGGGTATCGCCAATGAGCGTAGAGCCGAGCTTAGACCAGATTCGAACGGTTGCAGACAACGTTCAAGTGCATAAGTTTGGCGGCAGTAGTTTGGCTGACGCTTTTTGTTACCGTCGAGTGGCGCGTATTGTAACTGAATATGCAGGCGCAAGCGATGTTGTTGTTGTTTCGGCGGCAGGTGATACCACTAACCGGATTCTTGCGATTATCAAAGCTCAAAAGGAGTCGGGTGATACGGCTGACATTTTGCTCGATCAGTTGGAGCGTTTCCAGCAAGGGTTAATCCTCGAGCTACTCGGCAGCGAGTTTGCTGCACCTATCCTTGAGCAGTCGACTGTTGATTTTCAGCGTTTCCGCGACTTTGTTGCGGGTAAAGAAATCATCGAACACGAAGCCGAATTATTGTCCTACGGTGAGTTGTGGTCTGCTCGACTTCTTGCCGCCTTATTGAGAAAGCAAGGTACTAAAGCAGACCATATTGATGCGCGTGACTTCCTAAAGGCTGAAGACGCTCCCGAACCCGTCATTCAGGAGCTGGAATCGCGCCATAATCTATTAAACCGCGTAGCACCGTTTCCCGGCACACGATTTATTGTCACAGGCTTTATTGCACGAAGCTTAAACGGTGAAAGCCTCACCTTAGGTCGAAACGGCAGTGACTATTCTGCGACTTTGGTGGGTAGCTTACTTAATTCAAAACAAGTCACTATTTGGAAAGACGTCGCCGGTGTTTATTCAGCCGATCCGCGTAAGATAGAACGTGTCGTCAGTTTGTCGACCTTAGATTGGAGCGAAGCAGAAGAGCTGGCTCGATTAGGCAGCCCGGTACTACACCCGCGTACATTCCAACCTGTTGACCGCGATCGCATGGTTATTTCTGTACGCTCAAGTCTAAAAGTCGAAAATCAACAGACCCGTATTGGCAATTTTGAACATACAGAGCCCAAGGGCAAAGTATTCACATCTTTGTCCGAAATTGTATTGTTTAAGGTCGAACTCAACGACCGCGAACTCGTCAAACAACTTGAGGTGCTTGATTTAACACCATTGGTAAGCTGGACCGAACCCGAAAAACACCAGCAATACTTGGTTTTCCACCAAAACCACTTGAACTACATCAGCCACTGGCTCGACCGCATCAATGCGGGTAATGCGGTCACGCAAATCCACGGCTATTCAATGGTGGCACTGGTGGGTAATCGCATTCAAGAGACGGATCAATACAATACCTTCAAACTACAGTTAGGCGAACAGAAGGTGCGTCGCTTTGCGGTCAGCGAAGATGGGTGCTCTGCGGTCGCAATATTAGAACAAAAACTCGATAGCCGTTTACTCAATCGTCTTCATAGCCAGTTATTTAACTATCGCCGTAGCTTAGGCGTGTTAGTCATTGGTCGCGGTAACATTGGTACTGCTTGGTTGGACTTATTCCGCCAGCAACGCGACCGCATTAATCAGGTGATGGATGTACGTGTTATCGGTATCGCGAACTCTAAGAAGCTCTGGCTTGACTATAGCGGCGTCGAATTGAATGAGTGGCAAGCAGGGTTTGACCGTTTATCACGTCCTTACGTGCTAACCGAGTTACTGCGCGAATTACCTAATGCCCCCTATGATGAACTGGTCATGATTGATTTAACCGACGCGAAGCCGGTCGCTCAACTGTACCCAAGCTTGTTTGCTAATGGTTTACATATTATCAGCGCAAATAAACGAGCAGGGTCGGCCGAGGAGGCACTGTATCGCGAAATTCGCACGATTCAACATGAGTATAAACGCGAGTGGCTATATAACACTACGGTCGGTGCTGGCCTGCCGCTTAATTATGCCATCAACGATCTGCGTGGTTCCGGTGACGAGATTCGCAGTATTTCAGGGATTTTTTCGGGCACCATGTCTTGGCTATTCGAGAACTTCACAGACGGTGTTAAATTCAGTGATTTAGTATTGGAAGCTAAAAAGCGCGGCTATTCAGAGCCCGATCCACGTGAGGATTTATCCTGTCAGGATCTGGTACGTAAGCTACTCATCTTAGCTCGTGAAATTGGGCTTAAACTTGATTGGGAAGATATCAGCGTGAGCAGTTTAGTGCCTGAAAGTCTTCGCGATATCTCTGCCAGTGAGTTTTTACAACGAGCTCACGAGCTAGACGAGCCAATGGATACGATGCTTAAGGAAGCGGCTAAAGACGGTAATGTGCCGCGCTTACTTGCCAGCTTCTCTGTCTCTGAAGAGGGGCGGGTTAGCGCCAAAATTGGTGTCGAATATATTCCAGCAGGCGATATGCTGGCTAACCTGATTCCTGGTGAAAATATTTTTGTGATATACACCGATTGGTATTCAGAAATGCCACTGGTTATTAGCGGCCCAGGCGCAGGTAAGCACGTCACCGCCGGCGGGGTCCAATCGGATCTCAACCAATTACTCGCGAAATTAACGGTGACGGGTTAGAACAACCCGTCTTCGTTATTAAATATATCTTTGTTATCGCGCTCATCTTGAGCATATTCAGTCGGTTCAGTACCGCTGATAAAATACTCGAAGCGGCTCGTGTAGTCGTTTCGATGCGATAACTTACCCGTTTCCATATCAATTCTCACGCTCACCACGTTAGGTGGAATGGTAAAGTCATCGGCTGGAAATTTGTCGACCGCTTTTTCCATGAATAAGATCCACCCTGGCAATGCGGTTTTCGCACCCGCTTCACCGCCTGAGATTGGTTGTTCTTTACTACTCAGTAATGGGTTCATCGTAGTCCGGCCCAACTCGCGTGATACATCATCAAAGCCCACCCAAGTAGTGGTCACCAGACCAGTAGTAAAGCCTGAGAACCAAGTATCTTTCACATCGTTGGTAGTACCGGTTTTACCTGTAATCGCACGACCCGTTACGTTAACAATTGGTTTTGAGCGTTGAATACGCCAAGACGTACCGTTCCAGCCAGTTTTGTGTGCCCAACTGCCGCCACCCCATACCGCCGAGTTCATCGCCTGAGCGACCAAGAACGCGTTCTGCTCAGAGATAATACGTGGCGCTGGGTTATCGCAGTCTTCACACGCGCGCTGTGGGTTCGCTTCGTACACCACTTCACCATCGCCATTTTCTATCCGCTCGATAACATAAGGCTCGATAAGAAACCCGCCATTAGCAAACGTTGCATAAGCGCGCGCTACCTCCATTGGTGTCATGGATAATGACCCTAACGAAATTGATTCATTTTCCGGAATGGAATCGCGTGGAATACCAAACTTAGCAATATGATCTGCGGCAGTTTTGACGCCGATTTCTCTTATCAGCCTAACAGAAACCACGTTTTTAGATTTCGCCAGCGCTTTGCGCAAACGAATCGGGCCTTCATATACATCAGGAGAGTTCTTAGGACGCCAAGCGATACCTGCTCCAGGATTCCACTGATTAATCGGTGCATCATTGACTAAGGTAGCCAAAGTGAAACCTTGCTCAAACGCAGCCGAGTAAATCAATGGCTTGATATTAGAACCCACTTGCCGTGCTGCTTGTAACGCACGGTTATATTGACTCAAATTGAAACTATAGCCACCGACGACAGCTTCGACTGCACCATCGTTGGGCTTCAAAGAGACAATCGCCGAGCTCGGCTCCGGCACTTGTGCTAAGCGTAGACGGTTAGTTTCACCCACTGAGCGAACATAGATCACATGCCCCGGCTGCATAATATCAGCTGCGCGCTCAGGGGGTTCGCCCTGACGTTCCTCATTAAGGTAGGGGCGCGCCCATTTCATGGCGTCCCAATCGAGCGTCGTAAGCTGTTCATCACCTTTAACGATAATGTCTGCCGACTGGTCTTCAAGCGCCATCACAACCGCAGGGGTCACTGCGCCAATGCGGTCGACGCGATCTAAGTATTGCTCCACCTCACTCTGGCTTAATGCGGGCTGCCCCTCTTTTTCACTCCACAACACACTCACAGGACCGCGGTAGCCATGGCGCTCATCATAGCCATGCAGGTTGTCCCAAATAGCTTGTTGAGCAGCCAGTTGTACATCGCTTCTCACACTGGTGTAGACGTTATAGCCACCGTTATAGGCCTCTTCCTCACCAAAACGGTCGACCATATCTTGACGCACGATCTCCGCAAGATAAGGCGCATTTACCGTAACCTCCGCGCCATGACGGCGAGCAGTAACAGGCGCTTCTGCGGCCTCGTCAAATTGCGCCCGAGTAATTTTTTTCTCGTCGAGCATACGCAACAAAACCACACGGCGGCGTGCCTTTGAAGCTTCTGGGTTACTAATCGGGTTCAGGTTAGAGGGCGCCTTAGGCAAGCCTGCAATAGTCGCCATTTGCGCTAAGCTTAATTCACTCAAGGGTTTGCCATAATAGACTTGTGCCGCAGCACCAATGCCGTACGCTCGGTGACCGAATGCAATTTTGTTCAGATAGAGCTCAAGAATTTCGTCTTTAGTAAGCAGCTGTTCAATATGCAGCGCAATGAAGGTCTCTTTGATTTTTCGCATCCAGGCTCGGTCAAAACTTAAGAAAAAGTTTCGCGCCAACTGCATGGTGATAGTACTCGCGCCTTCTTTGACTTCACCGGTAGTGACTAGCACACCAAATGCTCGAACAACACCAATGGGGTCAACACCAAAGTGTTGATAAAAGCGGCTATCTTCGGTCGCTAGGAATGCATCAACCATGGTTTGTGGGACATCTTCGAGCTTAACCGGAATACGACGCTTTTCGCCAAATTGAGAGATCATTTGGCCATCTTTTGTGAATACCTGCATTGGGGTTTGCAGTTTCACTTCCCTTAATGTCTCGACGCTCGGCAATTCGGGTTTTACGTAAAGGTAGAGTCCACCTACGGCCAATATCCCCAACACGCCCAAAATGGCGACTATCCATGCGAATCGCTTTAAGAACTTCAAAAACTTACCCCATTACTGTGACGTTGTTGAATGTCTGACATACACCTTTGACCAACTATTATGGCTGATTTTTAAACTAAACACTACGCTTGCAACGCTTAACACGATACAAAAATCGACTGCATTGGTAGCACAGACTTATGACACCTTTTCTCACAGCCGCACTAATAGATGACGGTACTGTTTCACTCGTTTCGCTGCGTCTCAAGCAGAGTCGATTCAGTATCAAACACCATCGCATTGCAGCTATTCATCAAATTAGTTGGCGCAAGTATAAGACACAGTTGTGTCTTATTATTCCGAGCCAGTTTGTTCACCTAAAAACGCTCACTGATGCCCCACAAGAGGCTCCACAGCGCGCGGCAGCTTTTCAGGATACCCAGACTCTGCCCACACTGGGTACCCAACAGGTCAGCGGCCATGAGAGCGCCATTGAGAAGCTGACGGAACAACTGCCCATCGCTCCGAAAGTACTAGAGCCAGCACCTCAAGCTTGGGTGCGTTGTACCAACTATTTGCTGCCTTCTTTATCTCGCTACGCGGTCTCCCAACATCCCATAACTGAGTGGATTATTTTATGCAAAGAACAACAACGTTACATTCTGCTACGAGTTAAGCACGGGATTCTAGTCTCTTTACACTCACTTGCACGGCTAGAAGCTGTGCGCTTTGATCACGCTTGTGCAATGATACTCAGCTATCTAGATAATCACGAAGATAGTCAGGTTAAACAGCAATTACTTGGTTCAGATACGCTGTGGTTTAATATCGGCACCACAAGCGCGTTATTTAAACATATCACTCCGCTGTTATTCGGTGCCGCACTTCGAGGTTTCTTTCCATGGCGTGGCTAAACCTGAATGACTGGCAATCTGCCATTCAGCGCAGAAAACAGCGCCAGCGGCTTGGTGTCGTTGTAGTGCTCATGCTGTTCAATGGGGCCTGTGCTCTTTTCGTCAACTTACCGATCTACTTGCAATTCTTTGCACAAAACCTTGGCGAGGTTGAGACTAAAGTTGCTCAATGGCATCGCGCAGAAAAAGATCAGAAAGCAGCAGCGCTCCGTCAATTCGACCAAGCCGTCCAGGCTCAGCAGCAAATCGCTCTGCTCAAGCAGTTAATCAAATTTGGGCGGGATGGACTATCGGGGTTCAACCTTAAACAAGCGCGTTGGACGTCGTCGCAACTCTCATTGAGTGGGTCTTATGTTAGTACAGCGCAGCTAACCCATTTAAGCGAATCCTTGCGATATGGCGGTGAGCAGAGCATTCAGCTTCAACTGCAAAAACACCGACATGCTCAAATTGATATATTCAAACCTTGACCCTGAGTATGCGAAATACCGCTCTTTTTTACTTTTTCATCAGCTTTTCACTGGTCATTACACCGGTGAGTCTGCTGCTAGGTTCATGGTTGACTGGCTCGCACCAACAAACCTCACGCGCGGCTATCCAAGCCACCTGGCAAGAAAGTCCCCCCTCGCAACTAGCCGATACATCAACCACTTTAGCCCCTGAAAAGCTGTCTGCTTCGCAATGGCTCAGCCGCGCCTTAGAAACAGCGACACGTCTTGACGTTGAACAGCAATTACCGCTTGTTTCAGACGCCCAAATAAGGCTGAAGTTGACTGCCCAACCCCAACAACTCGAACGCTGGTTGTCGGACACATTCAACTACTGGCCTTACAACGCCGTCCAGCCGTTTGTATTATCCAGTGTAGCGCTGATTCAGAACAGTGAGGATGGCAGTGCAACGGAGCTCACACTGCACCTAGTTGATGCGGGCCCCTCAGTTGCCTCTGTTCGCTTAATCGAGTCGGCGCCCACGCAATGCACACTTATGACCGACGGTAAATTAATGGGTGATTGGCATAACTACACACTGGTTGCCACTTTAGCCACCCAGGGCACTTTTTCTGCTTATTTCCAATCAACTGATGATCGTTGGCAGATGGCAGCGGTTGGCGACTATTTTCAGGCACCTGCTACGGTCATCACAGACATCACCCACGAGTCCGTCACGTTTAAACAACTGGAGTCTTTTCCGTGTGCAACCACAACCTTTCAGAGCAAAGTAAAACACACGAGCGAACTGCCGTTATAGCTTTACGCTATTTACTGCTACTTGCGTTACTTTGCCTGCTGTCTTTAAAAACGGCGTACGCCAACGAACAACCGAAAATCACTTTGAGCTTGAAGGATGTCGACTTAGTTACTGCTTTCGAGATCATCGCTGACAAAATGAAACTAAACCTTATTGCTGATAAAGCAATCGATGAGACGGTCAGCCTAGCCGTCAGTGATGTCGACGCGCTTGAATTAATGCATGAGTTAGCCGATAGCTATGGTCTCACGCTACGGATGAACAACAACCTTATCCGTGTCACAGGTGCGCAAACCTCTGGGTCTTCTGAGCAATCGGCCGAGCGAGTCATACTTCCGTACCTTATTCCGCTCAACCATGCAAAAGCTGAGGATATTGCTCAACTTCTCTCAGAAAGCGAGCAACGGCTGTTATCAGAGCAAGGTGCGGTAACTATCGATGCTCGAACGAATACACTCATACTCAAAGAATCAGAAGCTTATCTCGACGGCATCAAACAACTTATTACGCAATTGGATGTGCCGGTAAAGCAGGTCATGATAGAGGCTCGTATGGTCACCATGAAAAGCAATGCCATTGATCAGTTTGGCGTACGGTGGGGCGATCTCACCACCTTGCGCGAGGATGAGAGCCTTACTCAAATCATCGAAGGTATGCGTGTCGACTTACCTTCTGTACCCGCGGCGGGGCGGTTTAAGGTCAATGTCGGAAAACTGTCTGATGGACTCCTGCTCGACCTTGAGCTTTCTGCAATGGAGCAAGACAACCAAGCTGAAATCATTGCAAAACCGAAGATTTTTACATCGAATCAGCAGCCCGCTTACATCGAGCAAGGCACCGAGATCCCTTATGTTGAGAGTGCGGCTTCGGGGGCTACTGCGGTCAAATTTAAAAAGGCAGTGATGGGCCTACGCGTAACACCGCAGATTACCTCTAACGACTATGTAATGCTTGATCTTACCATTACACAAAACACGCGTGGCGATACCGTATCAACACCCACAGGTCCGGCCGTGGCTATCGATACCCAAGAAATGGCTACTCGTGTATTAGTAAAGAGTGGCGAAACGATCGTATTAGGTGGAATTTTTCAGCAATATGAGTTGAAGGATGATACAAGTGTCCCCATATTGTCCTCGTTGCCGCTTGTCGGTAATCTTTTTAAAAATCAGCGTGAACAATCAGAAAAACGTGAACTGGTTATTTTCGTTACACCCACGCTGTTAAGTGAATCGGAATAAATTTGCTAAAATGCAATCTAATTGAGATAATCCCGCTTCTTTTCGTTGAGTTGGGGGACGTCTCCAGACACTCCGGATTCGTGATTTACAGCTAATTTAACAGTGATGTAAGCAGGAATATGGCTGAGAAACGTAATATTTTTCTTGTCGGCCCAATGGGCGCCGGCAAAAGTACGATTGGTCGTCAAATTGCCAGACAACTTCATTTAGATTTCTACGATTCAGATACAGAAATTGAACGACGCACCGGCGCTGACATCAGCTGGGTTTTTGAGCTGGAAGGTGAAGAAGGCTTCCGTGCGCGGGAAGAAAAAGTCATTGAAGAATTGACTGAGCATATGGGTATTGTCCTAGCGACAGGTGGCGGTTCGGTAATGAGTAAAGAAAGCCGCAACCGTCTATCTGCTCGTGGTGTTGTCGTATATCTTGAAACGACCATCGACAAACAATTGGCTCGTACGCAACGTGATAAACGTCGTCCTCTGATCGCAGAGGCGGATGACCCGCGTAAAGTACTTGAAGAATTAGCAGAAGTTCGCAACCCGCTATACGAGGAAATTGCGGATATCGTTGTTCGCACTGACGAACAAAGCGCTAAAGTAGTAGTCAATGAAATCATCGATCAACTAGGGGTTAACGGGTTAGGTTAACCTCTTTGGGGAGCTGTGTTATGGCCAATGTGCATGTAGAGTTGGGCGAACGCAGCTACCATATTCATATCGCCGCAAATCATCTGCAACACCTGAAGCGATTGCTTCCTAACTTAAGTAAAGATGTTTTTGTCGTTAGTAATACGACGGTCGCCAAACATTATTTTGCTGATGTATCCGCTGCTCTTACTGATCATCGCCTTGTCCTGTTCGAGATGGACGATGGCGAGCAATATAAGAGCCTCACATCATTCGAAGCCATTACCAACAAGCTTATAGCAGAGGGTTTCAGTCGCGACTGCGCAATCGTTGCTTTAGGTGGCGGAGTGGTAGGCGATTTAGCAGGCTTTGTGGCAGCGACTTATCACCGTGGCGTCGACTTTTATCAAATTCCGACAACGTTGTTATCGCAAGTGGATTCCTCGGTTGGCGGTAAAACGGCAATTAACCACCCCCAAGGTAAAAACCTTATCGGTGCTTTTTATCAGCCCAAAGCCGTTGTTATTGATCTTAACTGCCTAGCAACCTTGGACGCGCGTGACTTTCGTAGTGGTCTAGCAGAAATCGTAAAGTACGGCATCATTTACGACTCCGATTTCTTTCACTGGCTCGAACACAATGCTATTGCCCTCGCACAACGAGAGACGCAAGCGCTGCAACATGCGATTCAACGAAGCTGTGAGATTAAGGCAGAGATTGTCGCCAAAGACGAACGCGAGTCTGGTATCCGCGCATGGCTAAACTTAGGTCATACATTCGGCCATGCGATCGAGGCAGCGACTGAATACGGTGAGTGGACCCACGGCGAAGCTGTTGCCGCTGGCACTATTATTGCATCTAAATTATCAGAGAAAACACAGCGGATGTCTTCGTCAGATTTCCGTCGCGTGCTCAACCTGATGTCACAGTTACAGCTGCCAACACAAGCGCCCAACATGACGTTGGCGGATTGGCTAAGCTATATGATGCGCGATAAAAAAGTGAAAGACCATCGAATAAACTTCGTGTTACCGCTCGGTATCGGCCAAGCGGAAGTCACTCACAACATCACTGACGAGGACCTAGCCGCTGTGCTGACTGAATGTTGCTAAACCGCATCACATAGGAAGCAGATTATGCCGGCTAACGCCTACTCATCACATATTGTCGCCGCTCCCGTTAGGTCAAAGCCTTCCCAACAGGCAGTGATCGACCGTTTGCATGAACACTGCCAGCACAGTGATACGCTCGTGCTTCTGCACGGCCCACAAGGTAGCGGCAAATCAACTATCAGCGAGCTATTTATTGAGCAAGCCTCTAATTACGCTGAATGTGCTTGGGTACAAGTATCAGAGCGAGCTTCGGTAGAGCGTCTTCGTGCGCAAATCCTGAACCAACTGTTTGGTACCATCAGTTTAAATGATGATACGCTGAGTCGTGAAATTCAGCGGCAACGTCCACTGCAACATGCCGTTATCGTCATTGATAATGGTGAACTCATGCCTGACAGCTTTTTGGCGGAGTGCGTCAATACAGTTAATCAATTGTGTGCGCTTGGACAACGTGTAAGTATTATTATCTCAGCCGAGTCACGCTGGGTGTTTCAACAGACACCACCACCGCAGTTACGTGTGAAGCGACCTGAGCTAGTTGAAGTACCGCCACTTGGCAAAGAAGAACAGATGCGCTTTATTCAGGCGTTATTACCAGAGCGCCAACGCCCACTTTGGAACCTAGATAAAATCCAACAGTTTCTTGCCACCATCAATGGTTATCCAGGTGAGATTCAACAACGCCTGCAACTGAAGCTAATGACTCAAGCACAACGCTATTCGGAGCCAGACGAAAACCAGGATGATGTGTTTTCGAACCAGCTGGAGCAAGCGGAGAGCAATCTCGAACCCGCTACAGAGCGACGGTCGGTACCGGTCATCAAAATTCTTGCTGCAAGTATTTCACTCGCTTTAATTGGGTTTGCAGGCCTCAAACATCAAGCGATCATCGATTACTTCAACCAACAGCCCGATTCCGTCGAAACAGCAGAGGTGGCGCCTGAGCCTCGCCCGCTGACGACCGAACCCACTTCAAGAGAAGTCACACAGCAACTTCCGAGCTTTGAACCTTTGCAGTCGAACCAATTCGAATTTGTGCCTGCTGAGCTCGCAACATCATATCGCGAAGCGCTTCATTCACTTAATCGTGTCGCCGCCGCCGAGAATGACCCACGTGAAGTGGGTGTTGAATGGGTCAGTGATAAACGAGTCCCCAAAGAAGCCGAGACCAACAATCAACCGAATACACTTACCGATAGTCAATGGGTGGCCAGTCAACCGCCGCAAAACTATTCAGTACAACTCACTATTGCCAGTGATAAGCCAACCTTAACCGAGTTTATTAAGCGCAATAACCTGACTCCGCAAGCGCGTATTTATCAGCGTCAAAAAGATAACAGTTATGTCGTTATCTTAGGTAGTTACAGTACAATTGATGCGGCACGAACACGCGCAAGTGCACTGCCGGAAGCTCTACGCGCGCTGGGTCCGTGGCCCAAGTCTTTTGCCGCTATTCAGCAGGAACAAAGACCATTGAGCGGAGAGTAATTTTCATATCTTTAGCTTTCGGGTACACTAGCCGTTCAATCCACAAAAGGCCGGCTAATGAAACGAAATCGGGCATTTTTAAAATGGGCAGGAGGCAAGTACGGCCTTGTCGAACCCATAAAAGCTTGTTTGCCCGAGGGGCGTAAGTTAATTGAACCTTTTGTGGGTGCGGGATCGGTCTTTCTAAACACCGATTATGATCGCTATTTACTAAACGATATCAACCCTGATCTCATCACCTTGTATCAATTTGTAAAGCGCCGCCCTAAGACGTTTATTGTCGATGCGCGTAGGCTTTTTACTGCACGTAATAATCAACCAGACGCTTACTACGCGTTGCGTAAATCGTTTAACGAAAGCAACGACCCCTATTACCGTTCACTGCTATTTTTGTACCTCAATCGACATGGTTATAACGGGCTTTGCCGCTATAACAGTCGCGGTATTTTTAATGTCCCGTTTGGCGACTATCGTAAGCCCTATTTTCCAGAAGCGGAAATTGAAGTTTTTGCAGAAAAGGCAAAGCGTGCTAAATTCGTCTGCAGTTCTTTTGAACAAATGTTCAGGAGAGCCCGAAAAGGCGATGTCATTTATTGTGATCCTCCTTATGCACCACTTGTACAAGCAAGTAATTTTACAAGTTATGCTACCGGTGGCTTTAGTTTAGATGAACAAAGCGAGCTCGCGCGACACGCCTTACGTACAGCTTGTAAAAGACACATTCCTGTACTAATAAGTAATCACGATACGCCGCTAACACGCGCATTGTACGAGCAGGCAGAAATCAGTAGTCTGAAAGTAGCTCGCAATATTAGCCAAAAAGGTGATGCACGCAAACCCGTCACCGAGTTATTGGCACTGTTCTCCCACGAACATAAGCGAAACGTGATTCCGATTAAACGTGACATTAAAAAAGTAGGGACATGAACTGGTTTTTAAGAACTTTTGAAGAATTGAACACCCATCAGCTGTATGAAATTCTACGCATTCGCCAAGAAGTTTTTGTTGTAGAACAAAACTGTCCATATTTAGACGCTGACGGGACTGACTTTGACGCCGAACATCTTTTCGCTCGCAACGATCAAGGCAAGATGCTTGCTTACGCACGCATTTTTAAAGCCTCTGACGTGAGTCCCGTATCAAAAATTGGTCGCCTTCTCACGACCGAAGACGCGCGACAATTAGGCTTAGGCAGAGAGCTCATGCAGCGTGCGATTGACTACCTTGATTCGCGGGCATCTAGTGCGCCGATTCAAGTCCAAGCTCAGACTTACTTACGGGCGTTTTATCAGTCGTTTGGCTTTGAGGCAATTAGCGAGGACTATCTTGAAGATGATATTCCACATGTCGATATGCAACGCTCCGCTAAAAATCAATGAGCTCGGAATTTGAATTACAACAAACAGAACACGGCATCCAATTAGTTTGGACAGCTGGTCCCAAAGGAATCAAGCCGCTTGAGCTGGATTTCCGCGCGGGAAAGTCAGGTTACCGTGCGCTTAACTCAAGCTTGAAATCAGAATCTCTGATAAAAGCACTGGGTATTACTGGCAAGCGTAAACCATCCGTACTCGACGCAACGGCCGGTTTGGCTCGTGACGCACTCATGGTTGCCGCGTTTGGGTCATCGGTTGATTTAATTGAGCGTCACCCGATGGTTCGTATTTTACTCAAGGATGCGCTTGAACGGGGTCGTAATGGTGCCGATAAAATTGCCGACTGTTGCCAACGCATGCAACTACTTGAGCTCGAACACGTTAAACAGGTTTCTTCAGAACAATACGATGTGGTATACCTCGATCCGATGTATCCAAAATCGGGTAAACAGCGCGCTCAAGTAAAGAAAGACATGCAAATGTTTCAGCACTTGGTCGGCGGTGATGAGGATGCTGATGATTTATTAGCGCCAGCTATACAAGCCGCTAAATTTCGTGTGGTCGTAAAGCGTCCTGATCATGCCGACTTTTTAGGACAAAGAGAACCGAACTCGCAGATCAAGAGTAAAAAACATCGATTTGATGTTTATATAAAGCAAGGATTCGAACAGCTATGATTAATGAAAACGATTTATTGCCATCAGGCTCGCTCACCTCAAAAGGTGAACTTGGCATTCAACATTACGACCCTCAAGAGCTTTTCGCCAAAGGCACGCACATCTTATTCGCAGTACCCGGCGCATTTACTCCGACCTGTTCGGAAAAACACCTGCCAGGTTATGTGTCACTCGCAAACGAGCTTGCTGAACAAGGGGTGCAGAGTATTAATTGCGTTTCAGTCAATGATGCATTCGTGATGAAAGCTTGGGGTGACCATCTTGGGATCGGAGATGAGGTTCGGTTATTGTCAGATGGTAACGGTGAATACAGCCAAACCCTTGGGCTCGCTAATGATACGGGTGCGTTTGGTGGCATTCGCTCAAAACGTTACGCCATGGTTATCGTCGATGGCATCGTAGAACATCTATTCGTGGAAGATGAGAAGCAATTCGAAGTGAGTGCAGCAAAATACGTTCTTGATGTATTGAAATCTGAGCAGTAATGGCGTTATTTGATGTAGTGATTATTGGTGCGGGCGCTGCCGGTTTACACTGTGCAGCCCATGCCGCGCGAAACGGCCACAAGGTTATCGTGGTAGACCACGCCAAACAGGCTGGTAAAAAGATCCTCATTTCGGGGGGTGGTCGATGTAACTTTACTAACATGTATGCTAGCCCCGAAAACTATCTTTCCAGTAACCCTCATTTTTGTAAATCGGCGCTTAGTCGTTACACTCAGTGGGACTTTATTGGTTTAGTCGCAGAATACCAAATTCCGTATCATGAAAAGACGTTAGGACAGTTATTCTGTGATGAGTCCGCAAAGGACATCGTTCGCATGCTACTTGACGAGTGCGCTCGCTACGGAGCCAAAGTACAGCTGAGAACCGAAGTACTGGATGTCGAATACGAGCAAGACACTTATCGTATTAATACCTCGCAGGGCAAATTGAGTGCCAGTAACTTAGTCTTCGCCTGTGGCGGACTGTCAATGCCTAAGCTCGGGGCGACACCGTTGGGCTATCAAATTGCTGAGCAATTCGGTCATTCGATCATACCGGTGCGCGCGGGCTTAGTACCCTTCACCTTACACCCAACCGAAAAAGACGCTTTTGCTGAGCTTGCTGGCGTCTCAATGGACGTCGCCGCCAGCGCCAATGACGGTCACTTCAATGAGGCTATGTTGTTTACTCACCGCGGTTTATCGGGTCCGGCGATGCTGCAGGTGTCCTCTTATTGGCAACCGGGTGAGGCGATTACCGTTGACTGCCTGCCTACTACCGATGCGTTTGAATGGCTACAAGAAAACCAAACTAAACAACCAAAGGCTCAGCTGAATAC
Source organism: Idiomarinaceae bacterium (assembly GCA_002685255.1). Taxonomy (GTDB): domain Bacteria; phylum Pseudomonadota; class Gammaproteobacteria; order Enterobacterales; family Alteromonadaceae; genus Idiomarina. The sequence continues at coordinate 56,717 of NYWU01000010.1, read as the reverse complement.
CGTATTACAGCAGCTGTTCGCGAAACGCGTCGTCACTCAACTCGGTGCGTATCATCAATGGCCACTGACTCAACGCCTCGCTGATATCAGTAAAAAAACGTTTAAAACAATCGCCGAGCAACTTAACCATTGGCAAATCAAGCCCAACGGCACCGAAGGCTATCGCACCGCCGAGGTCACCCTGGGCGGCGTTAATGTCGATGAAGTCAGCTCCCAAACCATGCAAAGTAAACTACAGCCTGGACTATTTTTCATTGGCGAAGTACTTGATGTCACCGGTTGGCTTGGCGGCTACAACTTCCAGTGGGCATGGTCAAGCGCCTATGCGTGTGCGGAAGGGTTGGCTACTGTTCCTCAGGCTAAGACCCATTAGCCTCTTGAACCGCCACGAGCATTTGCGCAAGTGAATACTTCGAGTACCAACGTCCATTACTCATAACACCCTGAGTTGTTTGGGTATTGCTAATGTCGTGCAATGGATTGCCACTGAGCATAACCAAGTCTGCCTCATAACCAGGCGCTATCTTGCCAGTCTTTAGGTCCATCCATTGCGCTGTCTCAGTAGTCGCACTTCGCAATGCTGCTGCCGGTGAGTAACCAGCCTTTACTAGCGCTTTCAATTCATCGTGTATCGAAAAACCAGGTACCATGATCGGTACGTTGGCATCGGTGCCTGCCAATACCTTGACCTGATATTCGCGCATCTCACTCAACAAAATGCGATTAGCCTCGGCGTATGCCAGCCAATAACGCTGATTACCTGCAACGCGGTCTTGTGGATAGTCATCTGGCAATCGATAAATGTTCACATCCGAATGCCACCCCATCATTTTTACACTCGGATGAACTGACTCAGCTATACCACGATTGACGTACTCGAGCGCTACCTGATCTAAAGCCTTTTGCACGTTTAACTTTTGCTTTGGAATGCCTTCTATTAGGGCAAGCGTTGATACTACAGCCATATCTCGAGCGGCTAGATTCCGTGCGATCTCAGCTGCTCGTAGGCAAACAAACTCAATAAAGTCATCTGTATTATCTCGTGTATAACCACCAAACTCACGGTCGAGTGCTTTTACAAATTCTTCAATATGTGCAATTTCTTTGAGGTTAGAGCTCCATAATTCATTGAGCTTCAGCCCCCGAGGAATATGGCCTAGTATCGGAATGCCTTGATGGCTGGCTTCATTGGTTAGCGTACTAAAGTTATCATTACTCAACTCGGTGTATACTTTAATCGCGTCGTAACCCGCAGCTTTCAACTCACCCACGTGAGTTTTCATATCTGTGATGACGGTTACCGATTCAACCTTGGCTGCCCACTTATGAAACAACTGCTCGAATAGTCCTGTGCTATTATGTCGGCGAGAGGCTACGAATAGATCAGGGCCCGGTCTACCCTGGCTGATTTGTTGACGCCACTGCAAATGCTCTTCACTTCCATTCAGTTCACGAATATGTGTTACTCCGTTCGCTAAATAAAGCAGTAAGTCATTGGGACTTTGCCATAAGTGTACATGCGCATCGATCAGCCCAGGTATCAAAAACATACCACTGGCATCAATTTGCTCAGCCTCTTCGGGTATAGCAATATCGTTACCAACCGCCTCAATGATTCCGTTATTGATCAGTAGGGTCTGATTAAACAACATCTGCTCGCCAAGGCTATCTAGCACACTGGCGTTGACGATTGCGTATTGCCCTTGGCGTCGTTCAAATGGAACGACTTCGACAGGGGGAACGCTCGCGCCCCACGCTCGCTCTATTTGTTGGTTTATGAGGATGAAGCTGAATGCACATATAATGATAAGAGCGATGAGAATGAACAGCATCACTTTTTTTAGGGAATTGAATTTCATCATGATTGCTTACCTTGTTCGAGAAACATACAACCACGATAGATAGAGAGAGAAGTTTAAGCTGGTCGATTTCTAAAAAAAGCGAGTCAATTCTGAAAGTCTCGCAAATTTTTTCTAAATTGGGATGGTGTAAGGCCTACTTCACTTTTAAATGCGCGGTTAAAAGGAGGCAAGGAGTTAAAGCCGTGGTTAAGCGCAAGGGTAAGAATCGGTAAATGGTCATACTTTCGACTCTCTAAGCACTTCACAACGGCATCAACTCGCAAAGAATTAATGTAGTGGCTGAAGTTGCTATAACCACTATGCTTATTTATCAGCGCTCTTAGCTTGTGCTCTGCCACGCCAAGCGCTGTTGCTAAATCTTTCACGCTAAGCTTCTCTCGGCAGTACAAACGTTCAGTTTGCATTAAACTGTCCAGTTTCTGCATCCACTGTTTATCGATATCGGTCTGCTTGTTGACATTGTCTCCTTTACGATAAAAAGCCAACGCTGAGGTATCTCCCTTTACCAACCACAAGGTGAGCGAAGCAATGGGCAACCAAACACTCATTGCCTGAGTCGTCGCTTGTGCACTACGTAACCATATCGAACCTACGAAAATGGCGATTAGTATAGAGAGTGAAATAATTACAACGAAATACAGCCGATAACGTCTGCGTCGCTCGATGAGATCATCCGTTCGCCCCGATAAAATCACAACTAACATATGAATAACTACGCTCACAGCGAGGCCGATGACCAGCAGCGGCCACTCAGGTGGCAGCTTTTGAATAATCCCTAACCAAACCATTCGTTCCGCAAGCATCGAACTCGTTAATAGCAAAGCGACTAACACATACCTATAGCTCAAACGAAAATACGGATGGAACAGTGTTAAAACTAAGAACCACGTTACTGGAATCAGTAAGGTATCAAGCAAACGAAAGGGAATTTGAACTGCATGAGGGAGCTGAAACTCAGTTGGCATCGTGCCTAATAAAAAGCAAGCCAATAAAAAGTTACTTGAGAGTAAGAGGTAGCCACGTGATGAGCGCGGCAAGTCTCGAATAATCACGACGGTCATAAGTAACAAAAAACCGAGAGCAGAAAATCGAATAGCCGCATCAATAAATAACATGTGCCTCAGATGCCCATTATTCTATTATTTAATAAGAGCTTAGCTCGCGCTTTTGCAACTTACCAGCTACCCTTGCCAGCGAGCATTAACCAACACATAATGAAGTTGTCTAAAAACTAATTAAAATAACCGCTATACAATGAAAAATAGATATCTTTTGCTCGTCCTTGCGCTATTGATCGCAGCGGTAATCATCGTTTTATATATGAGCAAGGAACAACCAAAATCGACGCCTGTTCAAATAGACACGCCAAGGCTAAACCAAGAACAGTCCTCAAAAGCATCCCTCGCTTCACCCGAACAAAGCACCGAACCGCGTATCGCGCAGTTTGACGAAACACTTTCCGTTAATTCGGAGCCCGAGCAGCCGACAGCTATACAAACACTAATTGACCAGCTATCTGCACCGCGTGGGTTATCCAATACGGCAACAGAGCGGGCGTTTAGACTACGAAACTTCGACAATTTCATTAATCAACTGGGTGGCGCCGTACAACACAAAGACTTTGAGTACGACTTTCGGGCAGCATTAAAAAATGCCGTAGAGCAGACTTCATCAGCTTTTCAACGCAGTGCAGCTTGTAACGATGTTATTTGCGCCGCTGTATTCGAGTACACCGCAACGAGTGATGTCCAAACGATGTATAAGTCGTTAGTCGATAACATCAGTGAAACTAGCAGTATCGTTATTCAACCCGTGACTGTGAGTGGCACTCAAGAATTACGCGTATTGGTCAGACGCGGCGTTGCAAGTATCGTTATCGATTAGCGCACCACCGCGCGTTTATAATTTTCATGTAAAGGACGCACTAAAGGCCGGTAAATTGCGTATACTCAATCAATAGGAACTTGTTTGGAGTGTATTATGCGCAACGTTTTTTCTCGCCGCTCGGCCTGGCTCACGACAGCTATTATGCTTTTGGGGCTAGCAGCTTGTTCCTCGAAACCTTCCACCGTTATGGTTGGTGAGGCGCGTCCTGCAATCAACGTCGACGCTGTCAAACTCTATCTAAAAGAACCCACACAATATGAAACGGTCGCACTCTTATCTGTTTCAAGTGACGGTAGTTGGAGCTTCGGTGATCAAGCCCAAATGGACGCGGTTGTCCAACGACTTAAGGAACAAGCAGCAAAGTTAGGTGCCAATGGTGTTCTGTTACAAGCGACGGGCGAAAAACGTGATAGCTCGGTCTATGTTGGTACCGGGTTGGGTAGTTATTCGGGTAATTTAGGCTTAAGTGTTCAACTTGGACGCATGTTTGGTTTAACCGACAAAACCGCAGAAGGTGTGGCGATATATGTGTCGCCCGAAGAATCCGAAAACTCGCAATAGCGTGCACCGCAGTTGGATGCACGCCATGCAATCAGACTAGATCGCCTTGACAGCGGCCTCTACACCTTGTTCGCCGGTTAGCGCATCGAAGTGCTTACCAATCGTGTTATCCGCATCAAGACAACGGATTAGAATACGCGCGACATCTTCTCTTGCGATGGTGCCACGCCCTAAATTCTCGGCAAGTTCCACTTTCTCTGTACCTGGCTCGTCTGTTAAGCCACCAGGACGCACGATAGTCCAGTCAAGACCGCTACGCATTAACTCTTTGTCGGCATAATGTTTTGCGACATAGTAGGGCAGTAAATCTTCGTTCCAATGCTCGCGGTTATGTGCCTGCAGCGCACTCACTAAGATGAAACGGTCGGCAGCAACCGCGTGCGCTGCTTCCATCGTTTTAACAGCACCGTCCAAATCAACCATGAGCGTTTTATCGTCGCCTGTCGCGCCACCAGAGCCGGCCGTAAAAATTACCGCATCGATATCTTCAAACGCTTTCTCAATGTCGTTTACAGGACCTTCAAGATCTAACAAACGCGCGTCGACACCTTGATCTTTCCAACCATCCACTTGTGCTTGCTTGCGCACCATAGCGACGACTGGGTGAGTCTTTGCATGTTGCAACTGCTCGACCACATGCGTGCCTATTTCCCCATTTGCCCCAATCACTGCAACTTTCATAATGCCTCCAGCTATCCACAAAATTTCAATTTATAAGCAGACTACGAAAAAGTCTTGTTAAGAGTTCACGATGTGGGGGGATCTGAGTAGACATTTAGATACGTATTAGTCATGATTTATTATATTCAATTATATAGGATTTGCTTTCATGCCTCGTCGTATCATCTCTTCTTTAGCCCTATCGGCTGCATGTCTTGCGCCCGCTGTTCAAGCTCAGGAGCTCTCTTCGATGCAGCAGTGTCTATTGGACGCAATGAATAAAGAAAACGCCTCAATAACTGTCGCAGAGGTAAGACAGCAATGCACAGAGAAACTTCGAGAAGAAGATAATCAAGACGTGGTAAAAATCGATGAGGTAAAAGACCCTGGCGCGTTGACTAAGCGCATGCAAAGTGAAAAGGTGACTGAATTCGATCCTTATGTTTTAACGCCTCACCGCCGTAACTATATTCTACCCGTTTGGGGTACGACCGATATCAATACCGCTCCATACCAAAATTTTCAGGGCTACGAAGATAGCCTTGAAGAGTACGAGGCGAAACTGCAACTCAGCTTTAAAGTGCCTGTTAATAAGGAAAGTTTGCTTATTGAAGGGGATAAGCTGTTTTTTGGCTTCAGTATGCAGTCTTGGTGGCAGGTGTACGCCAGCAATATCTCTAAACCTTTTAGAGAAACCAACTATCAACCCGAAATATTTTACACCACACCGACAGGTTGGCACCCGTTCGGTACTAACACCGGTTTAGCTGTTGGTGTTGAGCATTTATCAAACGGACGTAGCCAAGAACTTTCTCGCAGTTGGAACCGTGCTTACGTGCAGTTAGTCGCTGAAAAGGGTCCTTTCGTGTTTAGCCTAAAGCCTTGGATTCGCTTTCAGGAAGATGCGAAAACTGATCCGATGCAATCATCAGGCGACGACAACCCGGATATAACCGACTATGTTGGCGACTATGAATTCACCATCGCTGCTAATATCGATGACTTTGAATACACATTAAATCTGCGCCATGCCATCGAGACAGGTCGTGGTTCAGCGGAATTCAACTTCACTTTCCCACTTTGGGGCAAATTCATTGGCTATACCAGTTTGTTTACTGGGTACGGCGAGAGCTTAATTGACTACAACCATAAACAAACACGTTTTGGTGTCGGTATCGCGCTCAATAATGTTCTCTAACGCTTACCTGCTGTAATCGTCGCCAGCTGTTGAGCAAAATACTCAGCACCTCGGCGGCGGCAGTATTCTATATTACGCTCCGGAATCTTCTCGGGGTGCTCAAATTGCTCTAATGCCTCTTCCATCATAGCTTCTCGAAGTAGGTGCAGTACCGGATAAGGAGAGCGATTGGTATAGTTCTCTGGGTCACTTTGCTTGGCATCCGCAAAGCAGTAATCGGGATGAAAGTGTGCCAGTTGAAATTCGCCATCAAAGCCTTGCATCGTGATGAGCTCATTGGCTTGGTCGACCAAGTCCAAAAAATCGTAAAATCCCTCCACCCCTTTGGGAATAATCAATAACGTGGTGGCAATCGCTTCGTTTTGTTGCAAGTTCAACAACTCGTGATTCAGTGTTTCGAGCTGAGTCTGACGATCTTGTTCAGCTACAACACAGTACCGGATACGCTTGGCATCGACCTCAGGTCGAGCAAATGGGCAGAAGTTGAACTTAACCACAACCTCTTGTACCCAGCGTTGGGTTTGGTCAATAATGGCTTGTTGTTCCATCGTTTATTATCCTAAATTATGAAAGCACTCGAGCTCAAAGTACCACCGCTATTATTAATCATCGTGGTAGCCGCATTGATGTATGGCTGTGCCGTCCTATTCCCTGAAGTGCGCTTTGGTTGGGTACCTCATTGGATACGTATCCTTTTATTGGCCGTGGGTATTTTACTGCCATTATTAGGCTGGGTGGAATTTCGCAAAGCAAACACCACCGTTGACCCCCGCATACCCGATAAATCGAGCACATTGGTGACGCGCGGTATTTACCGCTGGACACGTAACCCAATGTATCTAGGCTTTCTAGTTATTCTTTTTGCTTGGGGCTTGTCGTTACACAACATGGCAGCCTTGTTAGGCTTACCCCTCTATATGTTCTACATGAACCTATTTCAAATCAAACCCGAAGAGCGCCAGCTCGAAAGCCACTTTGGCGATTCCTACCGTGACTATAAAAAACGCGTGGGACGCTGGTGGTGACTAGGCGACTAATTCCACCAGCTCGCTTAAATGGCGGATGGTATGATTCGGTTTAACTTGTTCGGGGCACGTGGCTTGGTGTTCATTCAACCAGCATGTATGCCAACCTGCACGTTGTCCCCCCAATATATCCGAATACGGATTATCCCCGACCATTAAGATCCGACTCGTCGGAACCTCCTCCGAGATATGTTCACGATGGGTATGATGAAAGATCTCAGGGTGTGGTTTCGCCACGCCAAGCGCTTCAGACACCACCACAAACTGAAAAAACTGTTCAAACTGATGCGTGGCCAACCGCTCCTGCTGAAGATCGACGAAGCCATTGGTGATAATACCCATGCGAACTTTGTCGTCGAGTGCAGCAAGCATTGAGCCTGCCCCATCAAGCGTTGAGGAAATAGTACCCATCTGCGCCATAAATTGGCGGTTGAGCTCTGTAGATGAAACCCCGAGACGATCTTCCCAATCCACAAAGCGTCGAGATTTAATATCTGCGGCAGAAATCTCGCCACGTTGGAACGCCTCCCACAGAGGGGCATTCACTTCTTTAAACCGGTTAAAGTGCGCTTCGGTAAAATCAACGTCGTAAGACTGTAATAGCTGGGTTAGACCGCGCTTAGCATCGAACCTAAATAATGTTTCATCGGCATCAAATACAACCCAATCATATGCCATTGCTTACTCCTAGTTAGCGACTGTCCTACGTTTTCTGAGCGGCCATAATAACAAGCTCAACAACAAGTCGGCTAGCAAACTGACAAATAATCCGACCGAGACCGCCATAACGAGCGCCTCAGGTGTCAGCCGTACCGCATAGTCATAACGCGCCCAGGCTTCTCTACGGATATCGGTGATTGGAGACAAAAATGTGGTTTGATAACGTTGCCAATAGCTCTGTTGATACTGATTCCAAGCTGACTGAAGCGTCTGATAGCGCTGATAAATGCCCTCGATGCTATCTCCACCATCAATGAATACTGGATCATCTGAGGCGCGGTAATAGTCAATAAGACGCTCGATTGAGCCATCAAAGTAGCGATCGGCTTCTTGTTGAAACTCCGCTACGCTCGCTTTTGCCTCGTTAAGATGTGCGTAGACGGCATCACCATATTGGTCGACAAATTGAGGTATTTGAATACCTATCATAGCCGCCACAAAAAAACATATTAAGCGTCCATACGCTGCTAATCTTTTCATTTCTGAGAGCCTCGCCATCGCGCGATCTGCGCTTTCAACTCGGGTACCACCTCATCCTCAAACCATGGGTTTTTAGCAAGCCAGCGGTTATTGCGGGGGCTTGGGTGGGGTAATGGCAGTATGCCCTGTTCTATCCACGCCTGCCAATTCTTTACACGCGCAGTGAGTGTTCGCTGAGGCTTGATACCTACAAGTTGCTGAGCGTGCCATTGTTGAGCGTATTGTCCGATCGCGAGCGTGAGTTTTAAGTGAGGTAGCTGCTCAAGTAACTGCTCACGCCACGCATCAGCGCATTCAGGTCGTGGGGGCGCATCCCCAGAGCTCGTAGTACCCGGATAGCAAAAGCCCATCGGCAGGATGGCAAACTGGCGTGCGTCATAGAAATCTGATTTATCAACACCCAACCATGATCTTAAGCGTTCACCGCTCGGATCATCAAAGGGTTTGCCCGAACGATGTACACGAATGCCTGGTGCTTGACCCGCTATTAGTATTCTAGCGTGCGGATGAAATTGAATAACAGGACGAGCTCCCAAAGGTAATTGGGGCTCACATAGAGTGCATTTACGTACTTGTTGCACCGTCGTTTGCCACGCGCTCATTGAAAGCTCCTTAATATAAGACGCTTAAATAGCGTGGCAAACTTACTCAGTCAATTCAATCGGTTTACTTTTCGATGAACGCCTGCTCGATAACGTAACTGCCTTGTTTACGAGAGGTCGCTTTACTAAAGCCGCGCTCGTTCAAGATAGTCATTAAATCTTGTAACATGGCATCATTGCCACATAACATGAAACGATCGTGCTCAGGGTCGATATCCGGTAGACCCAACTTTCGCGTGAGGGTGTTCGACTCGAGCAACTCGGTGATACGTTTCTGATGGTCTTCATCACGGAATGGTTCGCGCGTTACTGTGGGATAGTACCGTAGCTTTTCCTTAACCCAGTCACCGAAAAATTCATTGTTGGGCAAATCCTCGCCGATTTCTTTCTGATAGGCGAGTTCAGAAACATAACGCACGCCATGCACTAATATGACTTGTTCATACTGCTCGTAGATATCGGGATCTTTAATCACGCTCATGAAAGGCGCTAAACCCGTTCCCGTCGAGAGTAGATACAGTCGTTTACCCGGCAACAAGTGACCCGGAACCAAAGTGCCTGTAGGGCGCGTCGACATGATGACTTCATCGCCCACTTCGATATGTTGTAAGCGCGAGGTCAGCGCGCCATCTGGCACTTTAATACTGAAAAACTCGAGCTCGTCTTCATAGTTAGCGCTTGCAATGCTGTAAGCGCGCAGCAGAGGTTTATCATTGACCTCTAAGCCAATCATCACAAATTGTCCGTTTTCAAATGTGAAAGAACGCTGTCGTGTAGTTTTAAAACTAAAGAGGGTATCGTTCCAATGACGTACTTGAGTGACTTTTTCTGCAATGGTACTGCGCATGGCTACTCCTAAATCACTGTTTAAATCATGAACAGGTTAACACATGATAATCTAAATGAGAATTTTTTTCATTTAGTATTGCAAATGAGAATAAATCGCATATAATTAATTTGCACTTCACGTTAGTTAGCTGTGTGAGCAGTTGTCGTACGATGTTTCGAATTACAGGCGCGAAGCATCGTACGGCTCACTTTTCCAGCTCAACATGGCACACCCTATTTTTACCTAGAGATTTCGCCTGATATAGCGCGCGATCCGCACGGTTTAGAATCGATTCAAATTGTGTGTCCGTTGTCTCAAATTGTGATACGCCCATACTCACGGTGTAGTCGACTTCTTCGTTGTTATGTTTAATTGAGTCGATTTCGATGGCTTTCCGTAACCGTTCGGCAATACTCAGCACTTGCGACAAATCCGCTTCTCGAATTAATAGCGCAAATTCTTCACCGCCAATTCGAGCAGCAACATCGTTCATACGCACGGCCCGATTAAATTGCTCAGCCATCGCTTTTAGGACCTCGTCACCCGTGCTATGCCCATAGTGATCATTTATCACTTTAAATGAATCAATATCCATCATAACAACCGCTGCTTGTTGCCCTTTACGCTTAAACAGCTCAAAACTCTGTCGCAACTCATTCATAAAGAAGCGACGATTGGGCAGCTGAGTTAATGCATCCGTATTTGCTAGATGTTGTAGCTGTTGCCTTACTTTGTCGTGTGATGCCATTTCGGCATCAGCAAATCGCATACGCATCTCTGCTTCTGCACGGGCCTCACCTTCGCGCGCTAGCGCACGCATGAGATCTAAATTACGAATCGAAATGGCCGCTTGCGCAGCAATAAACTCAACAATGGGCATCTGCCGCTCATTAAAAGCGTAACGGTTGCGGCTGTGTTCCAAATACAACACACCGATCAGATCGCCTAAGTAAACCAACGGCACGCTCACAGCTGAACCCGAAAAATCGTTTACTTGGCTACTTTTAATGTCTTCAGCACGATTATGCCAACTACGATTTATCAACGAGTTTTCATTGATGTGCTGTAACTTTTTGACCTTAGCCACATGTCTAATCATTGCCGTAGGCAAATTACTTACATGCTCTAACCTAACGCTCGGCTCAAAATATTTTTCTAAGTGATGTTCTACATCCATCACGAGCTTTAGCTCATCATCTTCACACAGCATAAGAGCCAAACGCTGAGCGCCTGTTTGACGAACCAGAATACGCGACACTTCAGACACAAGTCGCTCGTGCTCGGTAAATGCAGAGAGCGCTTGAGCTATCTCAATGACGGCATCCATGCTCATGGCGTAGCCCGTTGATTGAGGTTTACGTTCACTATCGTGTATCAACTCGATTGCATCCCAACGCTCCATCACATGATGACGTTGTGACGAATACACCGCTGCAAAGCCAGGGTGACCTTTGTTGTGCCAATAATGCTGTGCCCGCGATGCTATCATGGCTGCGGTTTGCCACTGCCCTTGCTTCTGCGCGAGACGCAATGCCTGATCGTACTCGTCTAATGTCTGCTGCATTTTGCCTCGGCAACGATCTTGTTCAGCGCGCATTAACGCAAGCCAATGGCTAAAGTTATCGGGCTGCCATTGCGCCCAAATTTGATAGCGCTCAATTGCGACGTTTAATGAGTCCTCGTCTAACTGTTCTAGCTGACTTAATGCCAACGTACGAAGCCCTGGCCAATGTGCCATCGGTAATAAACCTTGTACTGACGTATGCTCAATATAGCGTTCGCAGAGTTCAAGCGACTTTTGCACAATAATTCTATCGTTACCGACCAACCCTTCAATCATCCTCATGCAACTGAGGATAGCGAGTACTTGGTGATTATGATGGGTTTCGGCTTGAGCTACATGTTGCTCAAAGCTACCGCGAAAATGTCCGATACCACTCAATCGATACATGACGCCCAAAGCGCCGGTCATCAAGTCGACACCCCAAGTATTGCCGCGCTGTTTCGCGTATTCCAGATAGTGCTCAACGCGCGGTACCAGCTCGGAAAGTGGCTCACCGGATAAAAACCGGCAATACGTATCATGACCAAAACCATATACCGCATACTGCAAATTACCTGACTGCTGACCGCAGCGGTACGCTGCCATATAGTCATCACTCGCGATACGTTGGGCCCTAAACCAGTGACTTAAGGAGCTACCCATCATCAAGAAGCCCATACTTTGTGAGCTCGTATCACCCCGCTTGCGAGTCAACTGTTCAGTGACGCCGTACAGCGATTTAATGCGTTCGCTATCAGCCAGTTGATGATTAACCATAAGGCCACCGAGCGCCGGTAACGTATAACCAATGGCACCATTGACGCCATGAGCGCTCATAAGCTTAAATTGCGCGATGACAACACTTGACCATAGACGTGGAAATGCACGATAACAAGGTGGACCCACGGCTATCAGCAATGCGAGAATCACCTGTTGCTTTTCGTCGGTCAGCACTGACAGATGCTCTAAATCATTAAAAGAGAGACTGTCGACTGAGTCTGATACGCTGCAACGCAGCGCTGTCGTATCTAATTCTGTTTCCTCGGGCAGGCTCACATTAAACAATGCAAGTCCCTCACGCGCTACATCGACTGCCTTTTTGTAATCGGCACTTAACGTCGCTTGCTGTACCCACTTGGTATATAAGTTCGCCTTATCAAGTAACGAGTGGGTATTGCCTATCGCTTGGCGGACAAAATACTCAGCGCGCTCAAAGTTCGAGTTGAGGTACTCAAGTTCACCACGTTCAGAATACACTTGGTAAGCCAGTTCGGGGTCTACCGACCATAAATCATGGAGGCATGGGTTTTCATGCATGCCCTGACGCAAAATTGTTAAGGCCTCGGCAAAAGCCCCCGCAGAAGCGGCTTTACTGGTAGCGTTGACTACTAGCCGGAGAAAATCTCTTTGTTCGTCAGCGGTATCAATAAACTGTTTACCACGGTACAAGTGGTTAACGATACGGATTGAATAAGCCTCTGAGTGACCACTAACCTGCTGTAAGAGTTGTGTGCCTAATTCATAATGCACCTTGGCGAGATCGATGGAATCAAGTGTTCGGTGTGCGACTTCTTGCACTCGGTCATGGACGAAACGGAAGGTCATATTAGATTCATCCATGCTCGGTGTCGTTATGTCAGCTTCGACGACAACAAATTCCTCATTAATTGCTGGCAATAGCTGTTTTAGAATCACTGCAGGCGGCTTTCCCGTCAGTCTGGCTAACGATGGCATATCAAACCGAACGCCGATGCACGCAGCTTGAGCGAGCAGATATTGAACCTCAGCATGCAAAAGTTGAAACCGCAGCAGTATGACTGAAAAAATATCATCGACGGCGTCTAAGTCATTAATTGCATCCATTCGCCATTGCCAGCCTGCTTCTGGCTGATACTGAAGCAACCCCTTTTGGCTTAAAGCTTTTAACAACTGCCACACCATGAATGGGTTACCACGGCTGTGTTGATACAACCAATTAGCGAGCTGTTGAAATTGACTCGTTTCGTGTTGAACCTTTTCCGCGAGTAACAAGGAAATATCGTCGACAGATAATTCATCAAGCCGAATATGCTTAAGTGAAATCACATTAGCGCGTTCAACTTCTTGAATCGCAATACTAAGCGGATGCCCATTGTCGACCTCATTTTCACGCAGTGAGCCAATCAGTAAAATAGGTGCTCGACTTGGCTGGGTGAGTACCCATTCTAATAATTCGACTGACGCCTGATCGGCCCATTGCAGATCATCTAAAAAGATGACTAACGAACAGTCAGCGTGCTCAAAAACCGAGAGAAAACGACGGACTGTTTCATTAAGTCGCTGTTTTAATTCTGACGACGGTAAATTAGCGTGTTGTGGTGCAATAGCCGAATCCGAAAATCCAAGACTTCTTTTAATATCGGGCACCCAACTCAAGAAAACAGCCAGGTAGTCAGACATTGCTTCGGCGAGCCAAGCTCGCCATTGGGTACGCTGGTCACTCGACATTTGCTTAAAATAGCCCGCGAGTGACTCAATCGCTGACAACCAACCAGTGTATGGAACACCACGGGTTGAGTGCTCATACTTTCCCGAAATAAAAAAAGCATTGTCGGCTGTCATTTGTGGATAAAGATGACGCACCAATGATGTTTTACCTAAACCCGAGCGACCCTTGATTAATACACCGTGTGTTCCACCCTCGCGGCTCATACTGTATTTTTTTTCAAGTAGCCGAAGTTGATTATCACGCCCATAGAGCGAACCGATTCGCTCTATCTCGCTCGCAAATCCTAATCGCGAAAGTATGCTGATATCATCTTTACGTTGTCCTAATACCACTTGGCGTACTGTCGCTAAGTCGTGCGACAGTGCATCCACAGTTCGATAGCGTTGATACGGCTGCTTAGCCAACAAACGTGCAACGACCTCTGCCAGAACCGCAGGCAATTGAGGATTAACTTGATTCAAACGCTTGGGGGTTGCGACTAAATGCTGGTGGACCAGGCGCGCGCTTGAATCAGCGATAAATGGATACTTTCCAGTGAACCAATAAAATAAAACCACACCAAGACTGTATAAATCACAGCGTGCGTCACCCACCGCTTGTGAACGCCCGGTTAACTCCGGCGCTACACACCTTAACGAAGTAGCATTCTGCGGAAGCGGAAACCAAGGTGTGTGGATAAAACGAATCTGCGTCGCGGTCGACAAATCAGTGACTATGGCATTTTCATGGGTAACGTAAAGAATACCGGGACTGATAGTACGATGGATTATACCATTCTGATGCGTGTGTTTTACCGCGCTGACAATACGCCCCGCGATAGTGAGTGCATCAATCAAATTATCCCAGCGTAGCTCGTCGAGCCAATCTCCAGGCGGCAAAACAAGCCCATGTTTGTCTCCGCTACGGTAAAAATACTTAGAGTTAACAACCTGTTGCCATCGGTTATCGTTTTTTAAACGCTCTTCCGCTCGCGGCTCAGAGTTTAACTCAACACGCTTTAACCAAATTGAGCGCTGGTTATCCCGTTCGATACAATCAAATAAGATGCGCTCATCGAGCTTTCGTGTTGAGTGTGGCATTCGTGACAGAGATCCTTTTTGTCTTAGTTCCCTAAATATAGATAAAGAAATGCATCTTTACAGTTTAATCTTTACAAATACGTAGGGATTCGGCTCAACGATTAATTTTTTTTGATACAGCGTTCAACAAAACCGACTTTCGACTGACCACTAGAGTGAGCTTTTCTTTTGCACGCGTCACGCCCGTGTAGAGGAGTTCTTTTGTCAAAACAGGGGAGTCGTGCTGTGGACTAACAAGCACAGCATGGGAGAATTCCGAGCCTTGAGACTTATGTACTGTCATCACATAAACTGTTTCGACATGATTCAATCGGCTCGGTAATACCCACTTTATTTTGCCATTTACATCGGAAAATGCGACACGCATTTGACCGGTTTCCGGCATTCTAAAAGTTAAGCCAATATCGCCGTTATTTAACCGTAGCCCATAGTCGTTCTTGGTCACCATAACAGGACGCCCCTCATACCAACGATCCGCTTCCACTCCCAAAACGTCGCCGACATAACGGTTTAATGCGTGAGCCCCCCAAGGTCCATTACGTAATCCGGTTAACAGTTGAAATGTCCCATATGCTTTAAGCACTGCTGCAGTGTCGCGCTGTTCGGCAGGGGCTTCGCGCCAAGCCTCGAGCGCAGTTAAATAATGCGAAAAACCCTGCTTTATCAATGCGTCAAAACTATTCTGATGATCGTGTTCCAACATGAGCCACGTGACAATGCTAGACTCATGATCTGACATTGGCGCAGCACTGAGTCGCTCGATCGTACGTATATCCTGTTCGTTAATTGCGTTAGCAACTTCTGCAATAGCCTGCTCAAAGCGCCGTGTTTGACGCAGCATCACTACGTGTTGCAAGCGCTTTGGTCCACTCTCATCTTGATAATTGGCTAGCGCGTCGCGTTGTATGGTGTTACTTACCAAGCTGTTAATCGTAGCGGGCCAATAACGCCCCTTTTCTGCTCCCTCACACAAATTACCTAGAACAGCACCTGCTTCGACTGAAGCCAATTGATCTTTGTCACCTAACAGCACCAACTGAGCGTGGATTGGAGCCGCCTGTAGTAGTGCTGTCATCATCTCGATATCCAGCATCGACGCTTCATCAATCACAATCAGATCAGCTCGGACAGGGTTGTTATCATGATGTCGGTAGCGTCTGGAGTTCGCAATCACTCCCAGCAACTTATGTACTGTCGACGCTTCTACCTGAATATTCGCGAGTAACGGTTGTAACGCTTTCGGTAAATTGTTCTGCAATTCCGACAGGGCTTGGTTAATGGACTCACTGAGACGGGCTGCCGCTTTTCCGGTCGGTGCCGCAAGCTTAATTCGTAGCAATCGTCCATGTGTTTGCTGAAACTGCTGCTGTAGCGCAACAAGCAACCTCACTACCGTATACGTTTTTCCTGTCCCTGGTCCTCCGGTGATCACACTGAAACCACTTCGAGCAGCGTTTGCACAGGCTATGCGTTGCCAGTCCAATGCCTCCGTGGAGGCGCCAAATAGCGCATCCAAGGTCTGGTTAAGTTGATCTTCATTCACCTCAAGATGATTCTCCATTCGCATCGTGAGGTTTTGATTATTATAATGTTCACAATACCAATAACGGCGCAAATACAAACGCTCGCCGTCGCTATTATGAGTTAGAACCAGTGGACTGCTGGATGGGTCATCACCTTTAAGCGTAACGGATGTTCGCCAGTCTGTGTCAAACACACCCAACTCACTAAGTAACTGGCTCGGTGTGGTGACGTCATGTATTCGACCCGTTGGTGGTAACGCCAAACAGCGTTCAGGCGACGTTTTTAGATCGTCAAGCTTTAATGAGGTTAAGCCGCGACCCGCTTGATGCGACGTCAGCATGGCGAGCGCCAGCATAGCGGCATTAGTTTCTCCGCTGCGGAATAGAAAGTCGACCATGGCACGATCCAACGCGCGTATCCATTCATGCGCAAACCATTCATCTGCAACCCCGCGCAAGTAACTCAGTGCGTCATGCGACATCATGGTGCTCCTTTCCATTAAACATAACATCGAGTTCAGCAATGAGTTCATACGGCGGTCGAGCTCGATAAACACCCGCCGTTTCTGCGTGATTACCTCTTAGAAATAGATAGGCAATACCGCCAACATGCGTATCGTAATGATACTCCTCACCCAAACGTTGTTTAAGCTGCCGGTGCAGAGCGAGGGTATACAGCACATATTGCACATCGTAACGGCTTGCTAATATCTTATCGGTCATTGCCGTTTCGCTGTAATCGTCATCCGATCCGCCCAGCCAATTTGACTTATAATCAACAACAAAGTACTGACCTTGATACTCAAAGACTAAGTCGATAAACCCCTTCAGCATGCCGTTTAATTGAATGCTCTCCAAGCCCGGTCGTGACTGGCCTGGATGAATATATTGGTTGATTAACGTATCCAACTTTACAGCTTCAAGCTCACAGACTGGAAGCCAGAATTCCGGCTCAGCTTTATAGCTTGTAAGATCAGCCAATGCCGTGGGTTGAAAACTGTCGCTGAATACCATTGGCAATGCCAAGTAATGCGAGAGCCAATGACCTAACATCTCACGATATTCGTCCCATGCTTCGCCTCGCAGCTCTCGCTCAATAACTTCACTGACCAGTTTAGGCTTAGCCAGCACTGTCGAAAACCCTTCTATCGCGCACTGTTCAAGTAGGTTATGTAATAGTGTTCCTGGGGTCGCGCCTTTCGGAAATTGATGCAGATGACTGGGTAAATAAGTGATTTCTTCAGCTTCAATATCGGTCTCGCGAGTGCGGGCGTTTGCCTCCTCTAGAAGATTCATCTCGACCGCGGTTTGCGGACCTGACTGTGTATATTCATTAGCTGCCCGGTAACGCAATGCGCTGTAACTCGACACCCACCAGCGCTCAAGCAGTTGGGTTCTAGGCATCTCACGCGCGGCCAATGCTCGATGTTCAGCGGTTTGCTCGTGTAACGCTTCCAATGGCTCGTCGTCTTCCAGTTTGGAAACCACACTCACACCTGTCTGTCCCCAAGCTTTGCTCGCGGCTTTATACAGATCGTCAGTAAGTGCGTCGTCACCGAGCAAGTAAGCAAGCGGGTTATGCTCAAATTGCCCGACATTCTCGACTGCAATAAAGGTAGCGTGTTGTGCACGTGTCACAGCAACATAAAGTTTGCGCAGATCCTCAGCCAACAACTCATCTAACACACGCGACTTAGCGGAGTCGTCTTTTGACCAGAGCACCTGAACCTCACCCTGTTCGTCGTGATAAGTCATCGGTGGCTTAATACGATATTGTTCTTGCGGCGTGTAAGTTATAAAAGGCAAAAATACTAGCGGGTATTGCAGACCCTTTGATTTATGAATAGTGATGACTTTAACAAGATCGTCATCACTCTCGAGCCTAAGTTGTTGTTCGTCACGCTGCGTGCGACTATTCGCGCCAAAGCTCTGCCGCTCATAAACTTTCTCGGCAAAGTCATTAACCAACGCGGCCATCCCCTCTAACGCCATGCTGCTCTGTTGCAGCAGTTCCGCAATATGTAGCGCATCGGCCAATTTACGTTCGCCGTTGATTTTGTCTTGCAGTAAGGTTGCTGGCACCTGAAAGTGATGCATTAAACGATGAAGCATGGCTAAGACGCCTTGGCTACGCCATACTTCGTGAAAATCAATGAAGATATCGACCGTTCTTTCCCAGGTGTTCTCATCTTCCTGCAACCGAATTAATTCGGCCAAAGATAAATTCAACAACGGTGCCGCGACCGCAGTCTTCAGTGTGCTGGCATTTCGGGGCGCTGCACAGGCTTTTAAAATATAAAGTAAATCACGCGCAACCGGTTGCGCATAAACCGATTCTCGCTCGGATAAATAAACACTTTTAACGCCCCTTACTGAGAGCGCTGTTCGAATCGCATCAGCCTCAGCGAAGTTATTAACCAAGATAGCAATATCCTTGGCACAAACACGCTGCTGAAGAGCGCCTTTATCATCGTAATAGCCTGCCTGGGCGTCGTTAAGTAAATTAACGATCAGCTGCGCGTGATGATTCGCCAGATGACTAAACGCAGTGCTCTTTTTCCGCTTTTGCTCAGCACTCACACTCCAATAGAGCGCGGGTGCTTGCGCTAACTGCTGGCTTCGCAACCGGTGTCTAAATGTTGTTTTTACACCATTGGCGGATACGGGCTCAAAAGGCAGTTCATTGTCATCTGCACGCTTAAACAAAAAGGCGCCTCGATCCGATTGCTCTGCGCGCTCAAACAAATGGTTCACTGCTTGTACCATCTGGGTTGAGGATCGGAAATTGGTTGCCAAGCTATAGTGTCGTCCCGCTGTATCACGACGCGCTTTTAGGTAGGTAAAAATATCCGCATTACGAAAGCTGTAGATGGCTTGTTTGGGATCACCGATTAAAAATATACCCGTGTCTGGCAATGGCTCTTTTAGGCGATAAATACGGTTAAAGATTTCATACTGAACCGGATCGGTATCCTGAAACTCATCAACCAATGCGATCGGGTACTGCTGCCTAATGGTGGTCGCCAACTGCTCGCCGTCCGGTCCGCGCAGCGCATCACGCAGTCTTGTCAGCATATCGTCGTGGTTCATTTCAGCACGCTGGCTTTGTAGTGCAGAGAAGCGGGCGCTAACCCAATGCGTGGCATGGCGATTAATCAGCTCATCAAAACCGCGCTTAACCTGATGAACCGCTTCGAATTGAGCTCTGAACTGTGCTACCTCAAGCCAATAACCGGGTAGTTCGGCACCTGCTAACTTCTTCTCATGCAATGTTTGTAAATCGTTTTCACTGATCGTTCGCCAATTAGCCTCAGTGAACTTCACATCGGTTTGTGCATCACTCGCGCACCAGTCAACAAATTTTTGTATCTGCTTGGTTTTCTGCGCTACACCTTTAACCCCCTCGAGGTCGGCTAACAGGCGCTCAAATGCAGAACAACTATGTTGCTTGAGTGAATTCAATTCGCTCTGATAACGTTGTGTTGCAACACGTAATTGTTCGGCAATATCATCTTCAACCCGCGCCGTGCCTGCGTCATCCACGCGCGATAGCTGTGCCATAATCTTATCAGGGGTATCAAACACGGCTAACAAGGCAACCTGCGTTGCGCTATCACTTTGATAGATAAAGCGGCGGAAGTAATCCTCAGCGGCCTGCCGGCGGAGCTCTTCGTCATCGGTTTCAACATGTTGCGTAAATAAGCTTCCACTTGCGAATGCGTGCTCTTTCAGCATCGACTGACACCAGCCGTGAATCGTTTTTACAGCCGCCTCATCCATAGACTCGGACGCAAGCTCAAGCAGTCGCGCCAAATAATTGAGTGACTCACCTTTAGATTCGCATGCCACGCGTAAGTGCTTTAAAAACGGGTCGCTAGGCGCGCTTTCGACATCACGAAAATAGCGTGCCGCCTCAGATAGGCGTGCGCGAATACGGTCACTCAGCTCCTCCGTGGCGGCTTTGGTAAATGTCATCACCAGAATATTGCGCGGTAACAAAGGCGCCTCTAAGCCGGCTTTAGTTTGGCTATCAGCCCGCATACCGATAACGAGCCGAACATACAGCGCTGCAATAGTATACGTTTTCCCTGTACCGGCACTCGCCTCAATTAATCGGCTGCCCACTAAAGGGAAGTCTAAAGGGTTCTGTAATACCTGGCTCATGACTTTTTCCCTCCCTGTTTTTCGACGAACTCAAACATAGGGCGGTATATCGTATCGATAAAAGCTTTAAAGTATCGTTGCTCACGTATGTCATTAAACGTCGCTGCCGTGCGAGCGCAATACTGCGCGGTCTCTACCAACGGTTTACGCTGTGATGTACCTACCTCATAATATTCGTAAGCTGCAGCTTCAGCGGCTGCTTCATCACCTTCTTTACTCATCGTTTTTAAATAGGTTCGGGCTAAATCAAGGTGCATTGCTACCGGTTCGCGGTACGCTAATGAAATTAACTTTGTCATCGCTTCCAGCTGAAAGTTAACCACAGCAGGCTCAATGGCCGGCAACTTAAAGTGGCAGCCACCACGGGACACGATGTGTGTCACTGTTGGCTGCCGACTATTTAGCAGTAGGTGCCCTACATAATAGGGTGCGAAATGCTTCCACCCACTATCGGTAATATCGTCAGCCTTTTTCGCGGCGACCTGGCTTGCGGTGGTAATAATCCAAGCACACTGTCCGTTATCATCCCAGTGCAGCCCCTCGATTCCTTCCTCGATAGTGACGTTGTTGTACTCCACATCAATCCAATACGGCGTCACATTCTGACGAGTGTAACCCTCGGCGACAACTCGGTATGTTTCTAAAATATCTTCGGCTTGCTGGTGGAGGTGCTGTTGATGACGATCCGCTATCACCGATGTACCGACCGCGCCCTCTCGACGTATTCGAGCTAACTCGTGGTGCATCTGTTGCTCGGGTTCGAGTTCTTTACGTATCGCGTCGCGCGTTTTATCCACCACCCGCTGTAGCAGTTTCCATTCTGTCAACGCATCGAGTTGGAATGACTCGCGATCAATCGTTTCATCCGCATCAACCGAAAAATAAGTTTCCAATCGGCTGTTAAAAAACAAGCGCGCTGGCTCTTGCACGAAGCGTTTGATATCGTTGAGGTTTATCGTACGTTCATCCGATACGTCATCAGCGATCGCAACCGCATCTGAAGACAACTGATTCGAGCCGGAATCGTGCGCCTGCGCCCACTCACTCGCGTAAGAAAATACACGAGTACTTTCATCAAAATAAGCACGATTAAATGGCTGTAGCTTATGAGCGAGGGTGTGCTCACCCAGATCGCTGTGCCAGCCTTGCTGTAAATGTTCACGTAGTTGTGCAACCAATACCGAAGGCGTGCGTTCGCTGTTATCTCGGGCGCTAAAACCTACCCAGCTTACGTAAAATACGTCACGAGCAGAGAGTAACGCCTCAAGAAACAAGTATCGATCATCATCACGCCGTGAACGGTCACCGGGCCGATAGCGTGATGCCATCAGGTCAAAATCAATCTGACTCGTATTTCGCGGATAATCACTCTCGTTCATGCCTAATATGGCAACAAACTTAAATGGAATGGCGCGCATCGGCATCAAGGTTGCAAAATTCACAGCGCCTGCAAGGAAGCGTTGGTTTAAACTGTGCTCATCGACTCGCGATAGCCACGACTCTCGAAATAATGCGATGTTAAGTGCTGTTTCGTTATCCGCTTCATCTACATGCTCGGCGACTTGATATAGCTGGTCTACGATTTGGTTTTTCAACAGCGCATCATTAGCCTCTTCAGTGTCGAAAAAGGTGTCGATGAGCCATTCCGCTACAGGTACCCAATCTTTATAGCTACGCGCTTCTAAGGAGCGACTCCACCAGCGTTCCAACTGCTCAATGAAATAGCCAAAGCGACCGACTAAGTCGGCGCCTAAACCACCAATATCGGCATAAGCAACAACGCCTTGCCAATCATGTTCAACTTCGGCGTAACCAATGCTATAGCCCGCCATCATGCGTTTTATGGCAAACCACCAACTATTAGTTTCGTCATCATCTGGCATGAAAAATAATTTGCGATGATGTGCACTCAATCCCCAGCGACCACCGGACTCGTTCATCCAAACGCGCAGTTGCTCGATGTCATCGTCATCAATAGCAAACTGCCGCTGAATTGCCGGTGTGCCGAGCAAAATCAGCAGGTCCGTTTGGGTAAACCTAAGCTGATCACTGGAAAGTAATAGTTCTAACGCAATCAATAGGGGCGCTCGGTGACGCGACGTTTGATCGGCAATCGTATAAGGAATAGCGCGTGTATCTTGGCTGTTACCGTCACGCGCATACCGTCCAAACACGGCATCAATATAAGGCGCATAGGTATCGACATCGGGCAACATCACCATAACGTCTCGCGGTTTTAAGGTGGGATCGTCAGCAAAGGCAGCAAGTAAACGATCATGCAACACCTCAATTTCGCGTTGTGGACTGTGACAGATATGAAACTGGACCGATTGATCCTGCACTGAAAGCGGCGACCAATGTTGCTGTGTTTCGTGCAGCGGCCTCAGGTTGAGAATGTCATCTTGCAACTGTCCTAGCACATGCTCGGTGGCATGCGATTCAAACAGCTCCAGTGTCATATGACCCAAGTCGGCCTGCTTTTGAACCGACTCATCATATAAGTCAAGTAGACGAATGTAGTCGCGGCCCTGTTTACCCCACGACGCCAGCAAAGGGTGAGCAAGTTGATGCAACTCTTCGTCATTCCACTCCAACGGCATACCCGGTTTGTGAGCTAACCGCGACTTGGCTTTGACCACCTGTTTTAACTGTTCTTTTCCATCGACAATATCGGCCCAATAAAATTTTGACGGATTATGCACACACAACACGATCTGGCTGAGATGTTTTAAGGCATCGAGCACTTCTAACATTTGTTGAGGTAAAGACGATATCCCAAACACCATAATACGAGGTGGTATCGTGGCGGGGCGTTGATTTAAAGCGCGTGCAGATTTAATAAATTGCTGATGTAAGGTGGCGCGGTTGTTCCACAAGTGTTCAGCACCAATGTCGTTTGCTACTCGACGCCATAGCTCAGGTTGCCAAGCATGCTCATTAGCAACAGGTTCGTCGTTATCGAGTACATCACGCTCGTTTAACCAGTTATCTAGCCAATCGGCACGATAGATAGCGTACTGATCAAATAAATCCGCTAAGCGTTCACTTAACTGATACAGCTTGCGATTATCAAGATCATCAGCAATATAGTTTTTTAGCGGCGCGAATCGCGTATCTTGCTCCAGAATATCGGGGAGTATGCGTAATAATCGCCAGCTCAAACGTGCTTTATCAAAAGGCGAGGTACGTGGGATATCATCGCCTAAGACCGCTCGATAAGCTTGCCACTGAAATCGCGCAGGCAAGGTCACATCAATCATCGAAGCAATACCGGCGTGTTGTGCGAGGTTAATTTTCAGCCACTGTGCAATACCATTGCTTTGCACCAATATGGTTTCTTGCTCAAGTGGTGCAAGAGGAAACCGCTCAATAAAATTAACTGCGATATCCGTTAAGTCTTCTAGCCGATGACTATGTGCAACAATGAACCCTGGCGCTTGGTCAGCCAAACTCAACTCCTTTTACCCTTTCACTAAAGACAACGCTTTGCCTATCCTAGGTCACTTCATGTCTAATCGATAGCGCTTTTATCACGACATTCATTGATTTAGTGGAAAAAATGATGATTTTTCGTGCAACTTTTGTAATCTTAAGGCAGTGTTAACAAAATACAAAAACTCAAGAATAAATGTCAGCATTTGATCAACTGCTCTCGAAGCTCTCTACCCGCTTAATTAATAGTCAGGGTTCAGAAACATCCCAATGTGTTTCTGAGGTCATTGCTGCCTATGGTGATTATTGCCAAGCGGATAGATGCTACATTTTTGAGTTTAATGAAAATCTCTCAGCGATGTCGAATACGTTCGAATGGGTACGCGAGGGCTTCTCACGGCATATTGACGATCTGCAGAACGTCGGACAACACGATTTGCCCTATTTTTTCGCCACCATGCGAAATGACTTTCGATTTGTATGCCCTGACATATCGCTCCTGCCTGACACCGCTAAAGCAGAGCGCGACGAGTTTGAACGTGAGCACATTAAATCGGTATTGTGCATTGGCCTAGTGGCAAAAGGACGAATACTAGGATTCGTCGGATGCGATAAGGTGCGCCAACAATACCATTGGACTGAGGAAGATATTCAGCACCTGAGTTTAATTGCTGACATGATTGCGAACACCATCGAGCGTGAACGTACACATGCCGCGTTGCTTGAGACTAAACGCGCGCTTGAGTTAGCCAACCAACAATTAACTCAGCAAGCCAATATCGACGGCTTAACCGGTGTTGCCAACAGACGCGCACTCGATGAGCGTCTAGCCGACGAAATAAGACGCGCTAAACGGCAACAAACGGGTATCGCAGTCTTACTATTGGATATCGATGACTTCAAAGCCTATAACGATCATTTTGGTCACTTAGCAGGTGACGATGCACTCAAAGCAGTTAGCCAAAGCTTAGCTCAACTGGTTAAACGTGGAACCGATTTCGTTGCTCGCTATGGCGGTGAGGAATTTGCCATTCTGATGTCGGCGGCCAATGCGAGTAGTGCGTTGAAAATGGCAAATAATATTAGCGAACAAATCAATCGGCTTGCGATTACGCATCCAAAATCACAGTGCGCAGACATACTGACTGTCAGCATTGGTGGCTATTATGAGCCCCCCATTGCAGATTCTGAACTTGTTAAAACCAGCAAGCGTTTGATTAAAAATGCAGATACAGCCTTGTACCGTGCCAAGCTCGCTGGTCGCAACTGTATCCGCTTTTATTGACGCTGTGACAGCAGTGATTGCCATGCCTCACTCAATGCTTCTTCTTCATGATTATCACGAGCCTTCACTAACGCATCAAATTGCTGCTGCGCACCTTGACGAGCATATAACTGCGCTAAGCGGTAACGCGCCCAATCGGCACTTGGTAACGATGCATTAGGCTTGTGCAGCGTTGCAATATCGTGAAGGTAATTTTTTAACGCATTCGCACCGTCAGCGGTTCGTGACTCCGAAAAAATACTCGTCCGAGCAAATTGGTAATACCCCATCAGTCGCTCAGGTAGCTGTTCAGCAGACATCATCTTTTCAAATAGCTGAAACGCGTCTGCCCATTTTTTCTCTTGTTGAAGAACAAGACCATAATGGAGCTGAAATTCATAGCGTTCCGGGTAACCAATGTAACTTTGCTTGATAAGCGCTCTTGCATGCGCTTCGCCACCTCCAACGATACTTGGAGCATTTCGGTAATAACCGACCAGCCCCATAACCATCATCGGATTACTGGGCTCCAGCTCGACTGCCTTTTTGAAAGCTTCAAGTGATTCATTCGCGTAACTGAAGGCACTAAAAAAACTATTACTTGCCTGTACCGCCATGACGCGCCCATGCCAGAACCAGGCATTAGCATCCGTTGGCTTGTCCCGAATCCATTGCTGAGAAATTGTCTCAGCTTGGTCATATTGCTCCATGTTCAGCAATTTCTCGATGTCGCTCCTTTGCGCGTTTGAGCAACAACTCCAAAAGAGTACTATCATGAAGATTATTTTTTTCATATTAGACTCCTTTGCGCGTGTTTAAGGTTTCATACTTTTTGCTGTAGAAATAAATCGCAACGCCACCCAGCACACCGGGCATAACCCAAAACAGTAACTGCCACTGACCGATATGTGCCAACGCATGCCGCGCACCAAAGGCAAAGAAGGCCGTGTAGACCGCGATACCTGAACCACACATTGAGCTTAAATGTTCAATTAACCAACGATTGCTCGCTACGCTTTGCGAAAATATATAAGACAGCATTTGATAGCCGTTAACGATCCCTAGCACAGCAAAAATAAAATGTAAGTAAGGACTTACCAATGCGTGTTGTGCCATTAATACACCCTGCACAAAAAGCACACTGGCAACGACCATTAATAACACCGGCATTGCAACATAGTGCCATTTTCGTAGCGGTGCTCTATTTCCTTTCGTCTGCAATACTCGGTTCGCATGATGAATGGATGTAAAGGTCAGTAATGACAGAAAAAGAAGCAACGTCCAAAACATGCGTACCGTCGCTAGGGTATCTTCTGGCGAGGTCGATTGATTAATCAACTGACCCTTAAAGTAGGTTGGAGCCACAAGTACCATCACCGACATCACTAAGGCTGAAATGGCTAACACATACATCGTGTAGGTGTAAAAGCGCCCATACTTACGGTGGTTGAAACTGCCTTTACGGGCCACCATCGGGATGACAAATAGAACCATAGCCAATGCACCTGCTAGGATATGCGTATATAAAAGAAAGGAATGTAATTGCAACATGGGTGTTCTCCGTCAGTTCACTGATTGAAAGCTTAAGCAACTCAAGCGCTCTTTGTGAGTGACAAAGGTCATGACTTAAAAGGTGACTTTCGGCCTATTTCTAAAGGAAGATATTCACGGCATACTGCCAATATGAACATTGCAAAATACATTTCACATATCACACATCTGGGCGCTGATCGTTGGGCAGGTCTGCTCACTTGGCTGGTTGTCTCGGCGACCTCGGTTTACTTTACTCACCGTCAAGGTTTGCTACCTTGGAGTGCGATTTCAACTTACGTAACTGGCCTCGCATTGATTGGGTTTATCGTTTGCTTTAGTCTCGCCACACGACAAAAGCCATTCACATATGAACCCCATACTCGGTACGGGCTTATCTCTCTACAGCTAGCCTGTATTTATTTCCCCTTCTTTTTTATCCCGCATAATTATGTCGCGATTCTGTTAGTGATCTGGGCCGCGCAGTTGCCCTACTTTATGTCGTTGCTACGTGCAGTCATACTCATGGCTGTTTTATCGATTATTTTTGGTGTCATTTATCACGTTCATTGGCAACAATCAGGCGCTTGGCTCAGCGCCGTTTTATTTTGGACGTTTGAAATTTTTTCTATCGTGATGATGACGACCCAACTAAAAGAGCAACAAGCCCGCGAGCGAGAGGAAGCAATTAATCGTGAGCTTCGCGCAACACAGACGCTACTTACTGAGGCGAGTAAACAATCTGAGCGCACCCGTATCGCTCGAAATATCCATGACTTAGTCGGACATCACCTAACAGCCCTCACTATTCAATTGCAAGTAGCCGAACATAAGTCGGAAGGCCAAGTAAAAGCACTGATTGAGCGCAGTCAGCAAGTGGCCAAACTGTTACTTGCCGATGTCCGCGAAGCGGTTAACGATATACGCAGCACGGCTGCAATCGATGTTAAAAGCGCTTTGCTCGCTTTACAACTCAACAGCCAAGAAAAGCAGGTCACTTTTCGTATTGCAGACGACCTTATCGTGACTGATGTTGCTACGGCCGAGACGCTATTACTGATTGCAAAAGAAGCCATTACTAACTTTTTCCGACATTCCAACGGCAACACGCTGCTTATCGAGCTATCGAGTCAAAAAGATATCGAGATGCGAATCGCTGATTCAGGCACAATAAAGCGACCATTGCAGCCCGGCAATGGCCTGCGGGGCATGGCCGAACGCGTCAAAGAACTAAATGGGCAATTAAACATTAATGAACAGCCAACGTTAACCATCACTGCAACACTGCCTAAGGAGCAAGCACTATGATCAAGGTGCTACTTGTCGATGACCAAACGCTTATTCGACAAGGATTAGAAAGTCTGCTCACCATAAGTGATGCGCTGACGATTTGTGGGCAGGCGAGCGATGGTGAGGAAGCCATTAACGTGATCGACTCAGTACAACCGGATGTCGTGCTGATGGACATTCGTATGCCGCGTATGGACGGCATTGAGGCGACAAAGCGCCTGTGCCAGACACATCCTCGGCTACCTATATTAATTCTAACGACCTTTGATGATCACGAATTAATTATTAAAGCCATTGCAGCAGGTGCAAAGGGCTATCTACTTAAAGATGTCTCTCTAGAAACGTTGGTCGATGCGATTCGTACACTCGTTAATGGAGGTACCTGGCTACAGCCAGCGATTACCGAACGTATCGTGAACAGCTTAAACCACAATAGCGCTAAGACCACTCCCACATTGGTAGAGCCGTTAACCGATAAAGAACTCGCTGTTCTAAGACTGATGGCGGCAGGACTCAGTAATCAAGAAATCGCCGATAGCTTGTTTAAATCGACTGGGACGATAAAAAACCAAGTCTCGTCGGTTATGGCTAAACTGGGCGTTCATGACCGCACCCGCGCGGTACTCAAAGCAATTGATTTGGGTGTTTTATAGGCTTTCGTTAGCCAACCGACCTCCTCAGTTGCTAATATTAGCTAAAACCTACGCAACCTATTGGGAGATATGGCTAAGCCAAATAAAAAAGGTCCCGTTCGCACCGTACAGATTTCGTGTTTGCAATGTAAAACCACCTTATTTAAATATCGCAAAGGTGGCAAAGGTGCACTGGTCAAATGTTTTATCGAACGGATAGTCGAGGATCACACGCAAACCCCATGTCACTGCCCAGGCTGTGGGCAAGAGTTCGCGCGGGAAACGATGATTCGCGGCACACCCGCGTATAAAATGATTGGCGGCAAAGTCCATATGAAATAAAAGATGCACATACCTGACGCTTTAAAATCTGAATTTCACTCACAATTAGATACCGCCTCCGCGGTTATTCACCGCCACCAACAACCCAATCTAAAAAATGAATTGGTGCAACTGAGCGAGTATGCGCAAGAAAGCGATATTCGCGACAGCTATGGACAGGGTGGCATTGTCAGTGAGTTTGAAAAGCAAATCTGCGAATTATTCGATAAACCTTCAGCGCTCTTTTTACCAACCGGCACACTCGCACAATGTGTCGCCATGAAGTGTTATAGCGAAACCAGTGGCAAATACGGCGTTGGTTTGCATCCCACGTCCCACTTACGACTCCATGAACATGATGCGATACAACAGTTGTGGGGGCTATCAATACACTCTATGGGTGAAGCCCAGCGCTCGCTCACGGCGGTCGATGTCGCCACGCTTAACCCGGAGCAAGTGACTGCGATTATTGTTGAGACGCCGATGCGTGAAATAGGCGGCACCATGCCCTCTTGGGATGATCTGCTTTCGATGCGCGCATGGTGTAGTCAGCACAACGTACGTATGCACTTAGATGGCGCCCGTATTTGGCAAGCGACCGAATATTACCAACGCTCTTTGGTGCAGATAGCGGAGTTATTCGACAGTATTTATGTCAGCTTTTATAAAGATTTAGGCGGTATATTTGGGGCCGCTCTTATTGGTACCGATGAATTAATGGAACCTGCACGTGTATGGTCACGCCGCGCCGGTGGAAATCCCATTACACTGTATCCTGAGGTGCTTTCCGCTCGCAAAGGGTTAGAGAGTTATCTGTTGAAGATGCCTGATTTCGTTGAATTCACTAAAACCCTGACGGACTTGCTAAGCGCCGCTGGCTTCGAAATCATTCCCTCACAGCCCAAAGCGGCTATGTTTCATATTCGTCTCCCATATAACGCGACAATAACGGCTGAAAAACTTGTTCATTATGCCCAACAACAGGGGATCATCGTGTTACCTTTACCACGAGCCGAACATGATGAAAAGGCTATTTGCGAGGTTTCAATCGGAACTCAGGCACTTAAACACGCACCTGAGTTCTGGGTTAAGCATCTATCCGCCTGTTTCTCATGAACGCTAATTTTTCTTAGCGGAGGTTATTGTGTCGAGCGTGCGTAAGTAGTCTTTCGCAAACCCCTTCACGCGCGCTTGGTTCATAGCCTCTGAACCTAAGTGGACCTGCTCCAATGAATTCGCTGCAACATCAAGCTCTTTACTCAGACGCGCCAGCGCAACTTCCAGCGTATAGGTAATTTCATGCACTTTGGCTAAATCCTGAGCGGTCATTTCGCCTTCCGTTAGAGATTTAAGCTTAGCGTTATATTCATCAATATTAGCGAGCGCTTGTGCTAAGTTTTCAGACGGCTTCGGCTTAAAGTGTTGGTAGCTTTGTTGTTGCGCTAGAGCGCTGCCAGTCATTAACACACTACAAGCTGCCAAGATATAAATCAGTTTTCGCATAGAACAGTCCTCTTACTATTTTTCCAAAGTATTCAAATAATCAATCGGTATGACACATTTTTATGTAATCATAACTGCTAATCTTTAATTTGTATTAACTAATAAGGTACGTTCACATGCGTCATTTTGTTTTCGCGTTTATCGCCTTACTGATCACCTCACCTGTGTTTGCACAGCAACAGGCTGCAGCGCAACCAGAGGAACCGTTACAAATTGCTGTGCGCGTGAACGCTCCGTTTGTGATTGAACAGAGTAATCAGCAATATCAAGGCTTGGCGATTCAGCTATGGCAAGATATTGCGGATCGGTTAAACGTCAATTATGAATTATATCCATTGCCTCTGGATGAGGTTATCAACGGTGTCGAACGTGGCGACTACGATCTCGGTCTCGGTGCACTCACCATCACATCGGAACGCGAAGCACGATTAGACTTCAGTCAACCGTTTATCAATGGCGGTTTGGCTATTGCTGTCCCCGTCAATAATGAGTCAACGTGGTGGGCAATGACTAAACGCTTTGTGTCGTTTGATTTCCTATACATTATTATGATTTTATCGCTGGTGCTCTTTGTCGCTGGGGCGTTAGTTTGGTATTTCGAGCGCAAAGAAAATGCTGAAGAGTTCTCTGACCAGCCACTAAAAGGCTTGGGGTCAGGCTTTTGGTGGGCCGCCGTGACCATGACCACCGTGGGCTACGGTGATAAATCACCGCGCAGTTTGGGTGGACGCGCAGTCAGCCTAGTTTGGATGTTTACTTGCGTCATCATTATTTCTAGCTTTACTGCAAGCATCGCTTCGTCGTTAACCGTTTCTCAGTTTCAATCAAAAGTCTCCAATGTTGCAGATTTAGGCAATGCGCGTGTGGCGACCATTGGCGCCTCAGCGACAGCGCGCTGGTTAGAAGATAAAAATATCGGCTTTGAATCTGTGACCGATCTAAACACAGCCTTAGCCAAGCTAGACCGCGGTCAACTCGATGCAGTGGTTTATGATGAGCCTATCATTCGCTACCTGATTCGTACGCAGTCGTATAATAACGTACGGGTATTACCCGAGCGCGTAATTTCGCAAGATTATGGGTTTGTACTGCCACAAGGCAGTCCGCTACGCGAGTCGATCAACCGTGAGCTATTAGCTATCATCCAAACTGAAGCATGGCGTCAAGAACGCAGCCGCTACCTCGGTCAATAATTTTTCTGGAGTTCAATCGATGTTGTTTAAATGGTTTGAAAATCGTATCAACCCGTTTCCCGAGGAAGAGCCAACGCAGCCCCCGAAAGGCTTCTTTGCGTTTTGCTGGCACTTTACTAAAGGTTCAACGCCCTATTTGCTGATGACTGCGATCTTTATGGCTGGAATAGCCATCGCAGAAGTTTGGCTTTTCGGCTTTTTAGGGCAAATTGTCGATTGGCTGTCACAGCAAGATCGCGAAACGATTTTTCAAGATCAGTTCATACCTTTAGTGTGGATGAGCGCACTCGTACTTGTCGGACTACCCTTGTTGGTTTGGATGCACTCCATGCTGACTCACCAAACACTGCTCGGCAACTTTCCTATGCGCATTCGTTGGCAGGGACATCGTTACTTAATGAAGCAGTCGATGAGCTATTATCAGGATGAGTTTGCTGGCCGCGTCGCAACCAAGCTGATGCAAACCTCGTTAGCTGTCAGACAATGTATCATGTCGTTTATTGAGATCATTAACTACGTGGTGGTCTATTTTATTGGCATGTTCTTTATTATTGGTTCCGCCGATTGGCGTCTCATGTTACCACTCGCAATTTGGCTCGTACTTTATGGGATCTTGTTGCGCTATTATGTTCCAAAACTGGGACAGGTTTCCGCTTTACAAGCAGATGCACGCTCGGTGATGACGGGACGTATTGTCGATTCCTACACCAATATCCAAACCGTCAAACTGTTCTCCCATGCACAACGTGAAGCACGGTTTGCTAAAGAGGGGATGAGCGAGTTTTTAACCACCGTCCATGCGCAAATGCGCCTCGTCACGCAACTCTACGGCTTTCTATATTTTATCAACTGTGGACTATTATTCGGCTCTGCTGCGACCGCCATCGTCCTGTGGAGAGGCGACTGGGTCACCTTGGGTGCCGTGGCGGTTGTCATTGGTTTGGTACTGCGCTTGTTCGGTATGTCACAAATGGTCATGTGGCAACTATCAACGCTGTTCGAGAGCATCGGCACCGTACAAGATGGTATTGGCTCACTCGCCGTTCCCCAGCGTATTGTTGATAAACCCGATGCCAAACCGTTAAACGTACCGCACGGTAACATTCGGTTTAACCATGTCAGCTTTCACTATGGAAAAGGCTCCGGTGTAATGGAAGATTTCAATCTAGACATTAAACCGGGTGAAAAAATTGGCGTTGTCGGTCGCTCGGGGGCGGGCAAATCGACGTTGGTTAACTTATTACTGCGTTTTTACGATGTAGAAAAAGGTGCCATTACGATTGATGGTCAAAATATTAGCCAAGTGCAGCAAGACACGCTGCGCGCTAATATTGGCATGGTCACGCAAGATACATCTCTACTGCATCGCTCCGTGCGCGACAATATCCTCTATGGCCGCCCCGACGCCACCGAAGAAGAGCTGTTACTCGCGGTAAAACGCGCGCATTGCAATGAGTTTATCGACCAACTCGAGGACTCAAAAGGACGACGGGGACTCGATGCTCATGTTGGTGAACGCGGCGTTAAACTCTCGGGTGGACAGCGTCAGCGTATTGCCATAGCACGGGTAATGCTTAAAGACGCACCGTTACTCATTTTAGATGAAGCAACATCAGCGCTCGATTCTGAGGTCGAAAACGCTATTCAAGATAACTTGTATCAACTGATGCAAGGTAAGACCGTCATTGCTATCGCGCATCGTTTATCCACTATCGCTGCGATGGATAAACTGATCGTAATGGATAAAGGTCAGATTATTGAGCAAGGTAGTCACGAGCAGCTACTTGAGCAAGATGGCCTCTACGCTAAACTCTGGCGTCACCAGTCAGGTGGCTTTCTACCTGAGACACTTGATGAAGAGGCCACTCAACATTAAAAGCCCGTTCAATGGGTTGTGGTTTAGCAAAGCGGAAGCCTTGCATGACACCGCAACCCATTTCATTCACTAACTGTTGCTCAGCTTCCGTTTCGACCCCCTCGGCAACGACCTGCATATTTAGTTCCTTGGCCAATTGCATCGAGGAGCGAATCACCGCTTTAGCTGAGTTGTCTCTAACAGCGTCTTGTACAAACGAACGGTCTAACTTCAACTCCTCAAACGGCGTATGCTTAAGACGATAAAGAGATGAATAACCTGTACCAAAATCATCGATTGAGAGCCTGAAGCCGGCTAAGTGTAACCGCGCTAATACTTCTAAAACATTGATGCGTTCGTTAGCGAGCCGAGATTCTGTCACCTCAATTACGATGCGAGAAGGGGATACATTATACTCACGCAAAAGATCGAGCAACATATCCGGCAAATGACGATCACTGAGACTATCGATACTAAAGTTAACTGCAACGGTTACCTGTTCATCGAAAGCATCGAAGTGTTTGAAATCACTCAATACCGCTTTTAAAAACGTTAAGCTCAACTCACTGATAATACCAAAGCGCTCAGCAACAGGTATAAACGTAGCCGGCGACAAAATTTGATCTGTCTTTCTATCACGCCAGCGCGCAAGTGATTCAAAACCAATCACACGGTTGTCGATAATATCAACCTTCGGCTGATAATAGGGTAGCAGTGCGCCGGTTCTAACACCTTTAATAATCTGATTAGCCGTGAGTGAATAAATGGAGTGAGGTTGTTGTTCTGGCTCGTTAATGGGGCGCGCCATCAGCAAACGTACAACCTGATTCGGGGTAACTGGCTTGGTTATTCCACCTAATACCGAATAGCCTAAGGAGCGTGCGAGCTGCTGCACCACGTCTAGCACACGGCTATCATTACCACTGATAAATCCTATGTCGCCCTCATAATGCGTTTCTGTTAAAAAGCGCACAAACTGGAGGCCATCCATATCCGATAAGCGTAAGTCACAAAGAATCAAGTCAGGGTGTTTGTTGTGTTCAACTTCGTGCAACACATCGAAACCACTTTCGAATCGCGTAACGGTTGTAATGCCATGCTTGCTCAAGGTACTAGAGAGGTGCGCGGCGGTGACTGCATCGTCTTCAAGTATTAATACATGCTCGTAGTTTGAGTTCATAAATGATGGTTCCGCAGCTCTATCGATGCGCGCCCTGCTGACTAATTGAGTCTTTAGTTTTACAGTATTCACTCAAAAACGGATTAAAGCTCTAACGAATTAATTCACTTTAGCGGTTTCAACTTTGGCAAACTGTATGTCCAGATCGATTAAACGCTGTTTGCCACGCAGACTTAAGTCAGTGATAAATTTAAATTGCTGCCGCGGATCGACAGGGTATGCTTTCAGCCGGTATCGGGTGCCCCAAGGCTCATCGTTTACAGTGACCACGACAGGTTTGTGAATTTGTAGATAAGGGCTCGTTAACGCTATTTGCTCCAATGCCTCCTTTACCATCACCCCGTTAGATTCCGGGGTCAAAAAGAACTCTGCAACACACATCAACGACGGTCCACCGTTATTGGCATTAAGCACCGCATGTTGCCAAATTTTCTCGTGTGGCATCGCAACGACCGTATCATCGGGCGTGACCAACTCGACGGTACGCAGCCCTATGTGAGTAACCTCGCCATAGACGCCGTCAATGGTAACCCAATCGCCAGGGCGATAAGGCATTTCATGAATCGCGACGACTCCCGCTATCAAACTCGACACATAATCTTTAATCGCAAAGCCAATAGCTAAACCAAGCGCACCCAAGGCAGCGACCATATTTTTTAGCGTCGGCTCTATAAAAATGGGCACAAGCATAACTAACGCAACGATCACGACAACTAAGCGAATCAAAGGAATCAGCGCCAGCGTGTACAGGCGCTGTTTACTATGAAGTAAGTTGGCTAAACGAGGCAGTAATCGCTGACTTAAAAAGACAATAAGCCACGCGATTAGGATGATCGTAACAACGCGCAGCGCTGCGTTTGAATCAACCGTCTTAAACAAGTCGGAAATTTTTCCTGTGTCCATAAAATCCTACCCCTAACACGATGTCCAATTAAAATCGCGTTGTGCTAAAAACTGCTTAGCGGCTGGATAACCCAGTTCAGTGACCGACCACTGCTCATCCTGATACCTCACAATTCCGTGACTACGCAATAAGTTTAAACTGTGCTCAATAAGGTTGGGCGCAATACTGTTGAGCACTTCTCCTAACAAAAACGTGCTAAGCCCACCGTGTAAGAGCAGTGCATAAATGACAAACGTTGATGTTTCCCCATGAGCGGCTGGCACCCGAGGCATTTCAAGTACAATTTCAGTTTGCTCCGCCGAAACAGCAAAGGCGTTACGATAAGCCGCCGCAATGCCCGGATGACCCTCACTGACCGCAAGCAAACGCCTAGCATGCGCTTGACTCACAGCAAGACGACTACTCACCATAGATGCGGTATCGAAAGGTCGTAACGTTAACGCCTGGCGATTAAGTCCACCGTGAGTCTTTTCTAAGTAGTAGTATAACCAGCTACCACAGATGACAAGCCCCGGCGAAGTCGGCGTATGCAGCGTTTTTCTCAAGAAGGCTTGCAGCCAACGCATACCGAGAGGATGCCTGACGAAACCGCACGACAAATCGTCTATCACCCAAGGCTCAGACGGCAGATTGAGTTCTTCAAATGAATGCGAGGTCAGTAATGAGTCGCGCTGAGGCATTGGCACGCGTTGCCAGCCGTTTTGACTAGCCCATTTTCTTATCACACTCCAAACTGGAGATGCCGGTGCGAGTACTAGCCACGTAACACGTGGATCACCTTGATTTTGCTGGTCCAATAGCGTGTTTAGCGAATCCAATAAAGGTTGCTCATCAAACTTAAATTCGCCGTCCTTCGGTTCCTCCTCTGCCGAGTTTGCAGTGGATACTTCGACGCGGGTCGGTCTGAGCGTCTGCAGCGTCTTATGCCACCATCGTTTTGCCAACATCGTTGTCGGCACACTGGGCGTTTCGTATTCGTTCAGTTCAATCCATCGCCAAAGCTTCTCGTCCACAGCTGTACTCGTTAGTTCATCTTAGTTTCATTTAAAAGGGTTGATTACAAAGATGCAATTTTTTTCTTGCAACACTTGAACTCGATATGATCGGGCCCTATTTAGTAGTTAAGGGTGAGGTCTCGAAGAGAGTCACCCTCAGCAAAGGCGACAACGGTTTGTGCCTTTTTAATTGAAAATTTAAAAGTTATTGCTTCTAAGGAGAATGACTATGGCTACTATAGATTTAAGTCCTCTGTATCGCAGCAGCGTAGGTTTTGATCGTATGGCATCACTACTCGATGCAGCACTTCGTTCTGACACCAGTGCGAGCGGCTATCCTCCATACAATATTGAGCGTGTGGCCGATAACCAATATGCGATTACTATCGCAGTCGCCGGTTTTGAAGACGACGATTTAGAAATCGAAGTCGAAAATGGTGTATTGCGTGTTACCGGCAAGAAAGCAGAAGAAAGCGAACAGCGCGAGTTTCTGCATCGCGGCATCGCCAATCGAGCGTTTGAGCGAAAATTCAGTCTTGCCGAGCATGTAGAAGTAACGGGTGCAGCACTTAAAAATGGGCTGTTAACCATTGGCTTGGTTAAACGAATTCCCGAGGCGATGAAACCCAAACGTATCGATATTGGTAGTTCGCCAAAAGAGCTACTCGAGAATCGAGTTAAAAGCGAAAGCTAATCTATTTTGTTTTCCCTGGGCAAAATAACATTAGTTGAGCAGAGGGCAGCAGACGCTGCCCTTTTTCTTTAAGTGCCTACCAGCGGGTTGGTTTACCGCACGCAAAACCTTGTATGTAATCGACCTTTGCTTGACTCAGTAACGCGCGCGTTTCATCGTTTTCAACACCGACAGCGGTCACTTCAACTTGGTTAATTTTGGCTAAACGGATACAGCTATCGACAAGTTCCGCATCGGTTGGATCGAGCAGCATATTCTGTACCCAAAAGCGGTTAATTTTGATTTGAGTAAGTGGTAACGATTTAAGTAGTCGAAAGCTATTAAATCCGGTACCAAACTGATCGATGGCGGTGCCAAAGCCTAGTTGATGCAATTGTTTAAAGAGTCTGTAGGTCTGTTCAAAGCGCTCGTTAGCGATGGGCTCTGCGACTTCAAACATCAATTGTTTTGGCTGAATGTTTGAATGCGCTACCATCGACTCGATAAAGTTTATAAAGTCATTATCTTCCAAACTTTGTTGCGACAAATTCACATGACATCGCCAAGTCCGCGTAGCTTCAAACGGTTGCTCCTCAAACCGTTCGATTAATTCTCGAAACAGCCAACGATCCGCTTTACCCATAATACCTGCCTGCACAGCAGCTTGTAAGAACTGTTGAGGTGCAATAGCTTCGTCTGGCTCTAAGCTGTCATCATTAGGCAAACGCAGCAAAATTTCATAGCAATGTTTATCATGTTCTATTGATGCACTAAGAATGGGTTGGCGAAATACTTGCCAGTCTTGATTCACCAGCGCGTTGCGCAACCGATCTTCCCAACGCCGCTCTTCTCTTGTTTGTAACCGTCGATGGTCGTCAGCGGTCGCACTATATACTTTAAAGTCACCAAGTTGTTGAGCTATTTTCTCCGCATCCTCGGCTTGCCTAATCAAACGCTCTGCAATCCGTAATTGTGCATCCCGAGCAACGGCCATGCCTGCATTCGCAGTGAATTGAAAGACCCGTCCCTCAGTGCTGTATCTAAATTCGCGGACAATTTGAACCAACTGATAGCACAGCGCAAACACAGACTGCTCATCTTCTGGACCTAGTATAGCGACACCATTCATCGGATAACGCGCCAGCCGAACATTTTGCGGTGCCTTTTGCTTCATCTGCAGGATCAGTTGTAGCAATGCCTGATCACGATGATGCCCACCCACCTGATCGCATAATACATCAAAGCCTTTGATATCGATTAACATCACCGTGCATGGCTTCTGTTTATCGAGCTGTGTTTGAAAAAGTCGCTTAAACTCATCAAAGTTGAGTAGCCCTGTTAACGAATCATGCTTAGCCAAGTAATTCAGTTGCATCTCTGCATCCACTTGCTTAGATACATCCATCGCATGACCCAAGCCATCGGGATAGATAGCGACAGAAAACCAACGCCGCTGACCACTCATCAAAGTAATATTAATTAGCTGTTGCCACGGTTCTGAACGTCCAGGCTCACGCCAGCTTAACGCGGCATCGCCGAATAAATCTTCGGCCGTAGGCCATTGCTGGGCAAGCATCTGCTTATTAGTGCAAGCAAGCATTGATAAAAAGGGTTTGTTAGTGCGAAGCCACTGCATTTTGCGGTCGAGCTCAAACCATCCTTCAGAGCTGCGCTGTTGAAAAAGTCGCATACGCCGGCGTATTGAACGGTTCGCCGACTTCAATCGATGTACTTTATGTCCCAACTGCTCAGAAATACGTTCGAAGTTGGCAATTAAAAGCGCGAGCAATACGGCGGTCATGGCACAGTAAACCACAATGGTGTTTTGCCCAATCCAAGTGGCAGCCATTGTCGGCCAAATAATTTGTAATGCGAGTAGCGTTAGCGTGGTAAGCAGCGATGCCTCCCAAAACGCTCGGTTCCTTGCTCTACTCGATGTCACAAAAAAGACGGCTAGAATATCGGTAATCGCTAGCAGCGCACTTTGAACAGCAAGCCACCAAGGACTTCGCAAGGCGGACCACCAAGGCTGAGCGATAGCACTCAACAGCGATACGACCGTGAGTAACATCAAAAAGCGAACGATATTGGATTGCCGGGCGGATCGACTAAACAATTCCACACTGGCCCAACTCATCATGACCAAAAGCCATTGCTGTGAATAGGGCATTAATAATTGGGCAATACTGGGTTTTAGCGGCGAAAAGTAAGTAATCCATAGGCCACTGTGTAATAGAACGACTAAAATTAAGCTGACACACACAAAGGCAATGCTCAGTTGCAATCGACGCCGATTGCCTCGTGTCATACTGAATGCCGCAACAGCAATCAGCACCATTAAGCCGACATTAATACCAAGTGCTGTTTGTTTCTGCTGTAGGTGCAACTGCAGTGAGCCGGGATTCCAAAGCTTTATCGGATTTACGTATTCCGGTGGTGTTTCGACCGATACCAATAAACGCACAGTGGAACGTGCTGGTACCTCAATAGGTAACATCATCTGCTGCGCAAGGTAAGGGCGTTGAATCAAGCCATCATTAAAACGCACATCGGCGGAGTCAATTACCTCATTATCGCGATCGATGACAAATACTTGTGCATATTTGATGTAGGAACCACCCAGATCAATCACAAAGGATTGGTTTATGGCACTGCGATTGTAAAGCGTCGCCAGTCCCCAAACCGTGGTATCCAAGTTAGCCTGAGCGCTCTTTTTCAAAGCGTTGAATGACTGCCAGTAACGGGCCCGATTGATATCCAACTGCTGCAATGACGTATTTGCAGGCAATACTCGGAATGTCATATGTTGTGATAGCGTCAAACGATCAGTTTGCGCGGAGACGGTAACGATATCATTTGCCGTGGCGCTTCCTAGCCACAGCAACACAGTCAAAATGCTCAACAAAAACCCGCTCTGCTTAGCGAATTTCATGATGTTATAAATCCCTTATTCGTTCCTCGACCCATTGCTCTGTTCCCTCAAGTGGCAATAACCACGCCGCCTCGCACAACGACGAATAATGTAATAGCCAATGTTTTCCTAATATTGCGAGGCGCCAGCTCCATAAATCTGCACTGCACTCGTGCTCTTTAACAGTGGCATCAATTACCGTGGTCACATCAACTAACCAAGCATTAATTTCTTTGTCCGTATCATTGTCAGGCAATTTGGTTAGTATGATAACTTCATCCATCGAGCACATCCTTCTCAGAGCTTAGCGTCAGAAACGCCTCGATCTCATCGATAAACGCCTCGCCATAACGCTCTAATTTCACCTGTCCAACACCACTTATCATCAGCATTTCCGGTGCTGATGTTGGATATTTCTGACACATTTCTACCAAACTATTGTCGTTGAATACAACAAAAGGTGGCACACTCTCTCGATCAGCTATGTCTTTTCGTAATTTACGTAAGCGCCTAAACAATACTTTGTTGTAGTCACCACGATCAGTGATTTTACTTTGGCTAGAAGTTAAGTTGAGTCGAGGCTTTGCCAACTCTAAAGTATTCTCACCGCGCAGTATGGGACGCGCTTCCTCGGTTAATTGTAGAGCCGCATGACGACGAATGTCTTGGACTAGAAAGCCGCGATGAATCAACTGCCGTAAAATCGAATACCAATATTCGTGAGTTTGCTCACGCCCGAGACCATAAGTGCTTAATTCATGATGATGATGCTCAAGTACCTTTTGATTCTTTGAGCCACGTAATACTTCGACTACATGAGAAATACCAAACTGCTGCCCAACACGATAAACACAACTCAAGGCTTTTTGCGCGTCCTCAAGCGCATCAAAGCGTGTAGGTGGGTCAAGACACAAGTCACAGTTACCACATTCTTTTTCCGAGAACTCATTGAAGTAATTAAGCAGGACTAAACGTCGACAAGTTTGAGCTTCTGCCATCGCTTGCATTGCAGAAAACTTTTGACGTTCGACGATACTTCGATGCTCATTATCATGTTCATCTAGAATGCGTCGTATCCATTGTGCATCACTTGGGTCGTACAATAGTAACGCTTCCGCCGGCAAACCGTCCCGACCGGCTCGGCCGGTTTCCTGATAATAGGACTCAATGCTACGCGGGATATCAAAGTGTATGACATAGCGGATGTTGGGTTTATTAATACCCATACCAAACGCCACCGTTGCAACCACTACATCTAAGTCATCGCGCAGAAACTGCCTCAACGTCGTCTCTTTAAGTTCGCTCGCCAGGCCCGCGTGATAGGGGGCTGCTCTAACACCCGCATCTTGCAAACTTTCAGCAATATCCTCAGTTTTCTTTCGGCTACCACAGTAAATGATACCCGCCGCGCCTTTTTGTTTGCGTACGTAGTCTTTAACTTGTTTAAAAGGCTTATATTTATCCTGTACTACATAGCGAATGTTAGGTCGGTCGAAGGAGCTACGGTGACAGTATGGCTGTCTCAGCCCTAACCGCTCGATGATGTCTTGTTGCGTTGCCGCATCGGCTGTAGCGGTTAGCGCCATAAACGGAACATGGGGAAGAACATCTCGTAAGCGTCCCAATTGACCATATTCTGGACGAAAGTCATGGCCCCACTGGCTAATACAATGCGCTTCATCTATCGCGATAAACCGGGGTTGATACGCCTGTAATCGCTCAATAAAGGCGCTCTGCAAGGCTCGCTCTGGACTGACATACAGTAAAGATACTTCGTCGTTTTGTAAGCGTCTTAAAACACTTAATGCGTGCTCAGAAGAGAGGCCTGAATGCAGTGCCTCAGCAGCAACCCCCATCGCTTGAAGCGCTTCCACCTGATCTTGCATCAACGACAGCAAAGGTGAAATAACCACGGTCAGTCCAGGCTCGTGCACAGCCGGTAGCTGATAGCAGAGCGATTTACCACCCCCCGTTGGCATCAGTACTAAGGTATCTCGACCCGAGAGCAAGTGTTCGATAACCGCCTCTTGGCCAGATCGGAACTCGGTGTAACCAAATACCTTGGCGAGCGTCTGCTGCAAGCTAGATGTTGTCGGCTGAGCTTCACTTAACGTCATAATAAAATCGGCTAGCTGTTATTGACTTAATGATTCGCATCACTCTATTGTAAGCGTCCTAGTCTCTTTGCACCATGATAAATAATGAATACCCAAGAAATTCTCACACGCGTATCTGCTTTTATGAACGAACAAGTACCTTTTCAAAAGTTACTTGGCTTTGAAATTACCGAGTTCACCCCCGAGCGCGGCCAAGTGAAGTTTCGTTGGCAAGATCCACTCATGGGTAATGTTCCACAACGTATGTTACACGGCGGTGTAACCGCAACCGCTCTTGATACCGCCGGAGGATTGGTCGCCATCGCTGGCATGATTGAACGTTTACAGGAGCCTTCAGAGCATTACCTGATGGAACGTTTGAGTCGTTGTGGCACGATTGATCTTCGTGTCGACTACCTGCGTCCCGGTCGGGGTAAAGAATTTATTGCAAAT
The DNA here is from genome assembly GCA_002685255.1 of Idiomarinaceae bacterium. Taxonomy (GTDB): domain Bacteria; phylum Pseudomonadota; class Gammaproteobacteria; order Enterobacterales; family Alteromonadaceae; genus Idiomarina. The sequence goes on along the minus strand of NYWU01000010.1, from coordinate 13,864 downwards.
GCATCGATAATCCGTTCTGGCAACAAGGTTGCCGTAGCACGAATGGAACTTCATAATGAAGATGGTACGCATATCGCCTTTGGTACAGGCACTTATCTCGTCGGATAATCACTAGGTAACATCATGACCGAAGATGCTGTTCGAGCGCGTCAGGGCGTTTTCTTCGCACTGGCCGCCTATTCATTTTGGGGTTTCGCGCCCATCTATTTTAAATCAGTCCAACAGGTGCCGGCGTTCGAAATTCTGGCACATCGAATTATTTGGGCGTTTATATTAGTTTTTATTCTCATCGTAGGCTTAAAACGACTCCATCGCTTGAAGCCGATTATCCGTTCACCAAAAATGATGTTTCGTCTCACCGTTGCCACCTGTCTATTAGGAGGTAACTGGTTTCTATTTATATGGGCCGTCAATGCCAACCATATGTTAGATGCGAGCTTGGGCTACTATATTAATCCACTACTCAATGTCGCCATTGGCATGGCTTTCTTCCAAGAGAAGATGAGGCGGTTACAGCTATTTGCCATTGGGTTAGCCATTGTTGGTGTGGGAATACAAGTCGTAACATTTGGCTCAGTCCCTTGGGTAGCGCTGGCTTTAGCGAGCAGTTTTGCGATTTATGGGGCGATAAGAAAGCGTCTGCCTGTAGATTCGATTTCGGGCCTGTGGTTAGAGACGACATTGCTTGTGCCGGTAATGCTGGGATATTTACTGTTTTTCGCAGATTCAACCAGTGCTGATATGACCGCGAATTCATGGCAACTTAACTTGTTGCTGATGGCCGCAGGATTAGTTACGACAATACCGCTCCTTTGCTTTACGGCTGCTGCGCAACGCATCCGTTATGCAACGCTCGGTTTCTTCCAATATATCGCGCCAAGCCTGATGTTTATTCTTGCCGTGAATTTATATGACGAGCCATTAGCGGAGAGCAAGCTCATTACTTTTGTGATCATATGGAGTGCGTTGGCGCTATATACCTTCGACTCGGTGATACAGCGCCAGCGAAACCGCCGTCTGAAAAAGTCAGCGGTGCAGGAACCGATTAGTTGAGCGTAGCTTCCATCGTAATTTCTGCATTGAGAAGTTTGCTGATAGGACAGCCCTTCTTGGCTTCTTCAGCGAGCTTCTCAAACTCGTCCTGCCCGATACCTTCAATGTCGGCTTGCACCGTTAAGTGGATTTTATCGACCTTAAAACCGCCGTCGGCTTCAACTAAACTCACTTCAGCTTTTGCATCAATCGAGTTAGGCTCATAACCGGCTTCGCCGAGCATCAGCGAAAAAGCCATGGCGTAGCAGCCTGAATGGGCAGCACCTATCAACTCTTCTGGATTAGTACCTTTGCCTGATTCAAAACGACTTTTGAACGAATACTGCGTTTCATCCAAGGTGCCACTTTGAGTTGATACAACACCTGAACCTTCTTTAATACTTCCTTTCCAAACTGCGTTTGCACTGCGTTTCATAACGACTTCCTCATTAATGAGAGTGTATTATGGATTACGCGTATAACGCGTATGTCGATCAACTAACTGATAGATGGTTCAAGTTTGGCATAGGCGACGACAAGCCACTTAGTGCCGACTTGGTCGAAGTTAATTTGGATACGACTCTGCGGGCCTGTGCCTTCATAATTAAGCACGGTTCCATCACCAAACTTCGCATGACGCACGCGCTGTCCCAATGAAAACCCAGTTTGCTCAAAGGCCTCATGACTTGCACCGGTATTGAAGCGTCCATAGCTTGTTGGCTTTTGCACCTGAGTTTGCAAGCGCACTTCATGCAGTGCATCTGCCGGCATTTCGCTAATAAAACGGCTCACTTTGTGGAAAAAGTCTTGTCCATAAATACGCCGCTGTTCGGCGTATGTGATAACTAACTTTTGCATCGCTCGTGTCATACCGACATAGCACAACCGACGTTCTTCCTCTAAGCGACCCGGCTCATCCATCGACTGTTGCGAAGGAAATACGCCTTCCTCAACGCCAGTCATAAAGACCATCGGAAATTCGAGCCCTTTCGCACTGTGTAGCGTCATCAGCTGAACCGCATCTTGGTATTCATCGGCTTGCTCTTCGCCGGCTTCCAATGCGGCATGCGCTAGAAAGGCATTAAGTGGTGTAAGGTCTTCTTCAGTCTCGTCTTGAGTAAAGTTTTCGCAGGCACTGACCAACTCTTTTAAGTTTTCAACACGTGTCTCTGCTTTCTCACCTTTTTCGGCCTCGTACATTGCTAATAAGCCAGAGCGCGAGATCACTTCATTGCTTAAACGACCCAAAGTGAAGTCTTCCGTTTCATCGTCAGTGGTATTGATAAGTTCAATAAAGCTCGCCACTGCATTTCGCGCTCGACCCGCCAGTTGCTTTTCATCTACAAGCTGGATAGCCGCCTGCCAGAGAGACTTCTTCTGCTCTCGAGCCGTCTGCCGAATAATGTCTAAAGTACGATTGCCAATACCGCGCGTCGGTGTATTAATGACGCGCTCAATCGCCGCATCATCATCACGGTTACTAACTAAACGTAAATAGGCGAGTGCATCTTTGATTTCTTGCCGTTCGAAGAATCGCAAGCCACCATAAATTCGATAAGGGAGACGCGCATGCAGCAGCGCTTCCTCCAGCACGCGTGACTGCGCATTGCTGCGATACAGCAGCGCGACATCTTGCAGAGCACCACCTTGATCGCGCCATTCCTCAATACGACCCACGATATAGCGCGCCTCGTCCATTTCATTAAACGCAGCATAGAGGCTAATAGGCTCGCCCTCATTACCCTCTGTCCAAAGATCTTTGCCAAGCCTGTCTGAATTATTTGCTATCACTGAATTCGCGGCACGCAATATATTTCCGGTCGAACGATAATTCTGCTCGAGGCGAATCGTCATCGCTGTAGGGTAATCGTCTAAAAACTGCTGAATATTTTCGACGCGAGCCCCACGCCATCCATAAATTGACTGGTCATCATCACCGACAATGGTGACGATATTATCTTGCCCAGAAAGCAAACGAATCCATGCATACTGGATCGAGTTAGTATCTTGAAACTCGTCTACGAGGATATGACGGAAGCGTTTTTGGTAATGCTCGCGCACGGTTTTGTTATCACGCAATAGCTCGTGCGCACGCAAAAGCAGCTCAGCAAAATCAACTAAACCGGCACGGTCACAGCTTTCCTGATACGCCTCATAAATCTGTTTCAAGGTTTGCTCGGTGGGATCAAAGGTTTCAATATGTTGTGCCCTTAAACCTTCGTCTTTTTTACCATTGATGTACCATTGTGCTTGCTTGGCGGGCCAGCGCTTTTCATCCAAATTCATTGACTTAATTAAGCGCTTAACTAAACGCTGCTGATCGTCGCTATCCAATATTTGGAAGTTTTGTGGTAGGCCTACATCCATATAGTGTGCGCGCAACAAGCGATGAGCCAGACCGTGGAACGTGCCTATCCACATATTTCTAACCGATGAACCCAAGAGTTGCTCGACGCGACCTCGCATTTCCGAGGCGGCCTTATTAGTGAAGGTTACGGCTAAAATACTGTAAGGAGAATAACGACGTTCTTGAATGAGCCAAGCAATTCGATGCACCAAAACCCGAGTTTTACCACTCCCGGCGCCAGCCAATACCAGCATAGGCCGATCATCAGCGCTTACCGCCGTGGCTTGCTTCTCATTTAAACCGGAAATTAACGGGTGCGTGCTCATGCATGACTCCTTGGCTAACTGAATGAGGCTCAGTGTAATGATCCAATACTGTATAAGCAACCAGTTATCTTACAGGAGTAACGCGCTAAGCTCCTGTAACTCATCGATGGTCACCGTTGGCAATACTCGCAACTGGTGCGAACGCCCTAAGCCACTGGTTAGCCAAACACTTTGCATTCCCGCGCGGTGAGCGCCAAAAACATCTGACTGTGGCGAATCACCGACGTGCAGAATAGCCTCGGGGGCACAATTCATTGCCTGCTTTACGTACTCGAACATGTCGGTATTGGGTTTACCACGGAAGTCATGCGTCGGTTGTAACGCAAGTTTAAAGTAGTGCCCGATTCCCACACGCTTAACATCGGCATTGCCATTACTTACAGCCACTAAGCGATAGCGCGATGCCAGCCGATCGAGCAAGTCATGAACGTCTTCACTGACACTAAAGTCGCTACGAAAAGCGAGGAACGCATCCATAATCTCATCAGTTATCGTTTCCGCATCATCGATCTCAAGTTCACGAAACCCCTGTAGCAAGGTGGCACGACGTAGCGCAGTCATATTGTCAGCTAGGTCATCATCGCGCTGCATTAAATCTAACCGGCGCTGCCGCCAGTGTTCAATATCCCACTCACGCGTCGCGGGAACACGTTCAGTAATAAGCGAATGGGTGCGCTCCTCAGTACGTTTAATAATCGGAACGTTGTCGTACAAAGTGTCATCTAAATCGAAACTAATGACTTTTGGCAGATGAAAGCGTCGATGGAAACGTATCATTAAGACTTCTTACCCTTAGTTGCACGTGGATGAGCCGAGTCGTAAACTTCTGCTAAACGTTTAAAGTCTAAATGTGTATAGACTTGTGTGGTCGACAAGTTTGCGTGGCCAAGTAGTTCTTGTACGGCCCTTAGGTCGCCACTGGATTCCAACATATGTGAAGCAAAAGAGTGACGCAGTTTGTGTGGATGTAAATTACCCACCACCCCTTGCTGTTTTCCCCAATAATTGAGCCGTTGCTGTACGGTACGTTGACTTATGCGTTGATTACGCTGACTTATAAATAATGCAACTTCTGGGCGCGTAGCCAACCACGTAGCGCGCACTTTTAACCAGCGTTGAATGGCTTTGATGGCGACCTTACCCACGGGCACAATCCGTGTCTTACTTCCTTTACCCACAACGCGTAATTGCCCATAGCGGAGGTCGATACTATCCATATCCAAACTCACTAACTCAGCTAAACGCAAACCACTCGAATATAATAGTTCCATCATCGCCGAGTCTCGGATCGCTATCTCGTCATCAAGAGGTAATTCTAAAAGGTGGGAGATACTGTCGACATCGAGATTTTTAGGCAACCTTTTAGGAATTTTAGGTGCTTTCAAGCCACTCAGAGGGTCATCGCTTAGATGTTGGTAATCGAGCATATACTGCACGAAGGTGCGCCACGCTGACAGCTTAAGGGCAATAGAGCGTTCACCTAAGCCTTCGCGACGCCAACCTACTAGCAGACGTTCAAATACGGGGCGCGTCAATTGTTCTGTCGCCTCGATACCTTGTCGTTCGAGGAGTTCAATATCAATCCCGGTCAGACGATTATAGTTTTTAATCGTCAGTTGAGCTAACCCGCGCTCACCCTCGAGTTGTTGTAACCACCGCTGTTGAATGTCACGCAGCTTCATTTTCTACGAGTAAACGTGGCAATAGTGCGCTTAGCAAAGCTTGCAATTGATTAATTAACAACGGATCCATCGCTGGCTCAAAATGGTCAGCCTGACCACTGCCTACCGCAAACATCCCCACTTCACCTTGTTCACCCAGCGACATCAGCGCCACCGAATGCACCGCCTCATCTTGAAACAGTAGTCTCCGTTCTTGTTCAGTCAATCGCCCAAGATAAATGGGGCTGTCGTCAAAGCGTTTGCTTAACAGCTGGCGGTGAGTATCGGCTGCAAACACCAGCTGATCACTGACTTCTATTGGACTGTCGAATAGTTTAAGCGTTAACGCCGACAAGCCTAAATCTTCTTCAAATGTATTTCGTAAGGCATCGATAGCCTGTTGTAGCGTACGGCACTTCAATAGTCGCACATATAATTCGCTATATGCTTTGAAAATCGCCTCGTTACGGCGTGCATTAATCATTAACTCAGTAATTTCCTCTTCGAGTTGATTAACACGTTCACGTAGCTTTTGCTGCTGTCGCTCAACTAAAGATACCGTGCCTTTACGTTCGTGTGAGACCGTTAAACTATTGAGCAAATCATCGTGTCGCTCAAAGAAATCCGGATTCTCTTCCAAATAGGCGCGGATCAGCGAGTCATCAATGACAGGCGTATCGAGCGCTTGTTTGTTATTGTTCATATCACCATTTGTCCATCAAAAATAAGTGTTGCAGGCCCTGTCATTTTTACCGCCTGACCCGCTTGCCAACGAATCATTAAGTCGCCACCGGGCAGAGAGACTTTGACTTGACGATCGAGCTTATCCTGCTGCATACCGATGACCGCTGCCGCGCAAGCACCGCTACCACAGGCTTGAGTTTCGCCAACGCCCCGCTCAAACACTCGCAAATTGACGTGTTGACGCGAGACAATCTGCATAAAGCCCACATTGACGCTTTCAGGGAAGCGTTCATGCTGAGCAATTTTTTCGCCTAAAGACGCGACCGGCGCGGTATTTACATCATCAGTTTCGATAACGCAGTGTGGATTTCCAAGCCCCATTACACCACACAACACAGTCTCATTGGCGACTCTCAATACATAAGTATGCTCGGGCTTCTGAGCTTTAAAAGGGACACTGGCTGGCTCAAACATGGGCTCACCCATTTCGACGGTTACTTGACCATCCTTTTCTATATGCAACACCATAGTGCCGGCTTTGGTACTCACTTTTAGGTGGTTTTTATTTGATAAACCCTTCGCTTTAACAAATTTTGCAAAGCATCGCGCTCCATTACCGCATTGTGCGACCTCGCTTCCATCCGCGTTAAAAATGCGATAGTGAAAATCGAGGTCAGGATCATAGGGCGGCTCGACTAATAAGAGCTGATCAAAGCCAATACCACGGTTTCTGTCTGCCCACTGCTTAATTTGCTCAGGGTTCACATAGAAGTTCTGTGTGACGTTATCAATCACAACAAAATCATTACCTAATCCGTGCATTTTAGAGAACTGCAGTAACATCGTTCTACTCCTCAGCGATAAGCCGCTCACCGCGGATCAGATCATCAAACGTTTCACGCTCACGAATTAACCATACTTGATCGTCTTCTACCAGTACTTCTGCTGGGCGCATGCGTGTATTGTAGTTTGAGGCCATGGTAAATCCATAAGCGCCTGCATGGTTAACCGCAATCAGGTCGCCCGCTTGCACATTGAGGTGTCGCGCATGGCCTAAAAAACATCCTGTTTCACATACCGGACCCACAACATCCACAATGGCATCGGCAACACTATTGCTCTCATTAACAGGTAGAATATCGTGCCATGCCTGATAAAGCGAAGGACGCATCAGATCATTCATGCCCGCATCAACCAACACAAACCGTTTATCATCCGACTGTTTGGTGTACTCAACTTGGCTGAGCAAAACACCTGCGTCGGCAACAACGGCACGTCCAGGCTCCAACATTAACGTGAGTTGAGGGTAGTCTTTCGCCAGTTCAATGACACTCTCAAGGTAGCCTTGCACGTCCAATGTTTGTTTACCTTGATAGTCGATACCAAAACCGCCACCTAAGTCGAGGTGAGAAAGCTCAATCGCTTCGTCTCTCAAGCGCTCTAATAATCGAAACATGCGCTTTGCAGCATCCAAAAATGGCGCGTCGGTCATAATTTGTGAACCGATATGACAGTCTGCGCCTAATAGTTCGATATGGTTAAGCGTATGAGCTCTACGAAACACCGCCATCGCGTCATCCATCGGGATGCCAAACTTATTAGCTTTTAGGCCCGTTGAAATATAGGGATGTGTTTTCGCATCGACATCGGGATTAACGCGCAACGACACTGGTGCGCGCGTTTTCAGCGCTTGCGCAACTTGCTCTATACGTTCGAGCTCTGCTGCAGACTCAACGTTAAAACACCCAATACCTTGTTCTAATGCAAACCGAATCTCTGCTTCTGACTTGGCCACGCCCGAAAACACCACGTGCTCAGCTTTCCCGCCTGCTGCAAGCACGCGCTTCAGCTCACCGCCCGAAACAATATCGAACCAAGCTCCTTGCTTGACCAGCAGTTGTAAGATAGCCAAGTTACTATTTGCTTTCACCGCGTAGCACAACTTATGTTGGCTCGGCCAAAAGGCACGAAACTTTTCCCAGTTCGCAAGAATCTGACTTTTCGAGTAAATATAAAGTGGCGTACCGAATCGCTCGGCTAAGGTTGGCAGAGCGACAGATTCGATATGAAGTTGTGCTGCTTTATAACTTAACTGACTCATCGGCATTACTTGGTTGTTGTGGTTGCTGTGGCTGCTGTTCGTTTTTCTCTGGCATAGGCGCTGGTTGTAGAGGTCCTTTTTGACCGCAGGCCGCAAGCGCGCATACACTGGTCAAAATGACGCAGAGTTGAATCAATGGCTTGGTTACATTTCGCTTAAACATCGCTAAACTATATCTTTATATTGAGTATGCTTGTGGCGCCTATCATCGCACCACCAAAGCGAAATGTCATTAAGTAGTAAGGGGTAGACATGTCAAAGACGGTCAGAATTGCCACGCGAAAAAGTAAACTCGCCATGTGGCAAGCAGAACATATACAAGCGCGTTTAGCATCGCTCTATCCAGAGCTCACGATTGAGCTTGTACCGATGTCCACACGCGGTGATATTATCCTTGATACGCCATTAGCTAAAATCGGTGGCAAAGGCCTATTCGTAAAAGAGCTTGAAGCTGCGATGTTAGAGGGTAGGGCCGACCTCGCCGTACATTCGATGAAAGACTTGCCCGTTGAGTTTCCACCAGGGTTAGAACTTCATACCATCTGCGAAAGTGAAGATCCGCGCGATGCTTTTGTTTCTAATCAGTACCAATCATTGAATGAATTACCAGAAGGCGCTGTTGTTGGCACCTGCAGCCTGCGCCGTCGTTGTCAGGTTAAAGAGCGTTTCCCACATCTCGTAATCAAAGATTTACGCGGCAATGTCCAAACGCGCTTGCGCAAACTCGATGAAGGGCAATTTGACGCGATTATTTTAGCGGCTTCAGGTCTTATTCGATTAGAACTCGGCGAACGTATTACTTCCTTTATCCCGGTTGAAGATTCCTTGCCCGCAAATGGTCAAGGTGTATTGGGTATTGAGGTACGTAGCGATGATGACAAGATAAAAACGCTACTCGAGCCACTTCAGTGCTCTACCACGCGCTATCGCGTATTAGCCGAGCGTGCGATGAACCGCCGACTACAAGGCGGTTGCCAAGTACCTATAGGCGCGTTTGCTGTGGTCGATGGTGAACATCTCAGTTTACGAGGGCTAGTCGGTGACCCAGACGGCGTCGAGGTGATTCGAGAGCAAATTGAAGGGCCTATCGAACAAGCCGAAGCGTTAGGTATCGAACTCGCCGAGAAGCTTCTCGCACGGGGTGCAGGTAAAATTTTGAAGGCGGTGTATGACCAGCACGACTAGGGCGCTGATATTACAACCCGATGATTCACGACAGCGTGTTATTGATGCGCTGTCTCGCTCTTCTATTGAATTTACCCAACACAGTTTTATCGACATTGAACCCATTTCGGTAAAACCGAAAACCTTTAATGACTATGACGGTGTTATTTGGATTAGTAAGAACGCAGTGAGGTTTGCTGCTCAGTCAGGCTTTAGCTTTCATCCAGCAACATCGATGTTTGCAGTGGGTCCGACGACTGCTCGGCTGGCCGCTAATACGTTCGGGACCTCGACACGTTGTCCCACCTTTAAACATGACAGCGAGTCGTTACTGGGCTTGCCTGAACTGCTAGACGTTGATAATCAACACTGGTTGATTATCAAGGGTGAGAAGGGCCGCGATTTGCTATTTGATACATTGCGAGCTCGCGGTGCTAAAGTCGATAGTATTGATGTATACCGACGAGTAAAACGCGTATTAAATGACGATAGACAAGTGACGCAGTGGATGAATACGGTTAATCTAATTGTAGTGACAAGTGCTGAACAGTTAGGTTACTTTTTATCCAGCTTGCCGCGCGAAGCCGGGAGCTGGTTGTCTCGCTGTGATTGGATTGTACCTAGTGAACGATTAAGAGACTTAATACCTTTTGTTGCAGCAGATACCATTACTGTGACTGGCAGTGCAACTGAGAGCAAGATGATTGAGGCGATTATAAAACATGGATAAAGATAACAACGAAGCTCAAGAAACTGCAAAGCAAATACATGACGCTGAACAGACCACTTCATTAAATTCGGATGATTCGTCGGGTCACGCGCGTTCGCGGTTCAAAGGTATCCTTTATATTATCGTACTGCTTGCTCTAGTAGCTTTCGCCGCTTGGATTTACTTTAAACAACCCTATAAACAGCTACCATTTTGGTCGGAGTCATCACCAACGACTCAGGCTCAAGAGCCAACCATTGAATATGCTCAGCAAGCGACAATGCAGCGAGCACAAAAGCAGCTTGAGCAGCTACAAGCTGAGCTCCAGCAGGCAAAACAGCAAATTCAGCAGAACTCAGATAATCGCTCAGTCGATCAGCTAGAGCAACGTATTCAGCAGCTAGAGATCAAGCTGAACCAACAACAGCAAACCTTACAACAATTAGCTAATCAACTACCTCAACAACAGGCAGAACGAATACGCGAGTGGCGTTTGTTTGAGGTTAAACAAACCTTATCGGCGGCAGCTCGTTCGGCCATTTTTAATGCCGATGCGCAAACCGCTATTCAACTGCTTGATGTAGCGAGTCAGCAGTTAGCAGGCATTGAGTCATCCGGTGCCTTACAAATTCGTCAGGCGATTGAAGAAGACAAGCAAGCCCTTTTGGAATACCAACAAAGCGATGCAACCCAATGGGTGGTTGAACTTGCCGCTTTAAAACGCCAAGCGCTCTCGCTATCGAATAAAACACCAACCGATGACTTCTCAATTGAAAGTGAGCAAGCAACCGAACCAACTAACTGGCGTGAGCATCTCGCATACAATTGGCACGCCTTTATGGATAACTTTTTCCGTATTGAAAAGTCGTCGGCGCCTATAGAACCCGTTATATCTAACGAAACCATCACGCTAAAACAACAACAACTCGATCTCATTCTGAGCGTTGCAGAGAATGCGGCATTAAAAGGTCAAGTTGAACTAGCCAAAACCAAGCTGAACGAAGCGAGCGCATTAATTAGCGATATAAAAGCTGCTAGTCCTGCGCAACAACGCGTACTGAACAAGCTAGCGCAGTTAGAAGATGGTATTCAACAAGCAGCGGAGCTGCCAGAGGTGTCATCTCTTTCTGTGGCAGCGAGTCAGTTAGGAGGGCGTTTACAATGAGATGGTGGGTGTACGTCCTAGTCGTTTTAATTGCGGGCGCTATTTTAGGGCCTATCTCTGCTGGCAACGCTGGTTATCTGTTAATTAATTTTGCTGGCTACACAATAGAAAGCACGGTTATTGGCTTGGTTGTTTTCTTGGTAATCGCGATATTGGCATTGAGCCTAGTCATTGCTGCTATTAAGGCGTTACTAGGTAAAACGCGTGCAGGTGGGCAATGGTTCTCGCGACGAAAAGCTCGCAAACTAAAGCAACGCGAAAAGCGCGCGCTCCTCGCGATGTTAAAACACGATTATACTTCGGCATTAGTCGACTTTGAGCTGCTTTATAAGCAGCAGCGCTCGGAAAATTTGGCGGCTTTATTAGCCTTCACTGCAAACAAAGCCGGTGAGCCTGGCAAAGCAAAATACTGGCTCGATACAGCAGGTTCAGACTTCGAGCCCGCAAGCGAATTTCTGGCCGTACATAGCGCAGTTCAGCGCAACGATGATCATCAAGGGCTAACGATTCAACAAGTTGAAACCCAACTCGACCGAGGCGAATTCCCACCACATCTTTGGACACAGGCGATTGAGCTTTATAAAGGGGAAAAGCGCCTAGATGATTTACAGCCACACCTCAATCAAATCCGTGAGAAATCACAACTAACACAAGTTGATTTTGACCAGTTGGTATTATCAGTCTATCTGCAACACTTTATCCGTATTGCGCGTAATGATGCCAAGGCATTATTTAAAGACTGGAAGAGCCTTAGCCGAACACAACGTAGCACCCCGGCTATCCGTTTAGCCTATGCTAAAGCGCTGAACTACTATGGCCAACATAGTGCATGTACTAAGGTCGTCAAAAATGGTTTAGAACGTGGTGAGCTTAACTTAAACGATTGTGTTAACGAGCATGTGCTAGTTGGCACCGATCCCAACATCATCGATTGGGTTCAGTCTCATTTGAAGCGGAAGCCTAACGACAGTCAATATATCCGCGCACTTGCTGTGCTAGCGTTGGGTAACAAAGACTATTCGCTGGCCCAGCGGGCGTTAAAGAAACTGAGCGATTTGAATGCGTGTAATAAGGACGATTACATCCGGATGGGTGACGCATACGCTGCGTTAGGCGATAACCGCTTAGCGGCTAATGCTTATAAGCAAGCACTAACCGCTAAAGCAAGTTAATTACTGACGGACACCTTCGATAGAAAGGTACAATTCAACCTCTTTGGCTTCAGGGCCTAAGTTGTAATCAATGTTGTAGTCGGCCAACGTAAGGTCGACTTCACCTTCGAAACCGCGGCGGAAACCACCCCAAGGATCTTCACCGGCACCAACCTGTTCTACTTCGATAGCAATTTCCTTGGTTACACCATTCAGCGTAAAGTTGCCGTACAGCGTACCTTCATTTTCATCATCACTATCAGGCACGTAACGTGTGCTGACAAAGCTCGCTTCAGGATATTCTCCCGTGTTTAAAAAGTCGTCGCTACGGAGGTGTTTGTCGCGTTCCGCGTGGTTGGTATCCACACTTGCCGTGTCGATTGTCACTTCGACCGAGGCATTGCCCGGATTTGCCTCGTCGTAACTAAATTTGCCTTCAAAGTCATTAAAGCGACCTAGCAACCAGCTATAACCTAAGTGTTTGATCTTGAACTGAATGAAGGCGTGTTGACCCTCAGTATCAATCACATAGTCGTCTGCTACTGCGGGAGCCGCTAATACGCTGCCTACAATGGCAGATAATGCTAATAGTTGTGTTTTCATAGCTTAGTTTCCTCTTAAGGTTTTATCATTCGAATAAGTGTTGAGCGTTTATCAATAAAATGATGCTTTAATGCCATAACGCCATGACCTAGCGCTAGGATCACTAATACGTAAGCAGCATATTCGTGAATAGTTCCTGCCAATGTGGCTTGTTGCTCTATCTGAAACGGCAACGCGGGTACGTCAAACCAACCAAAAAAACTGATAGGTTTACCTTCGCCGGTCGAGATTAGATAACCGCTAAAAACAACCGCGAGTAGACTGATGTAGAGTAGTAAGTGACCGAATTTCGCAGCTTTTTTCTCAAATGCAGAACCATCGATTGTCGGGGTGCCTTTTATAAGCCGCCAAACAACTCTAAAAAGAGTAATGAAGAGTACCAACAAACCGAGGGACTTATGCCACCAAGGTGCTGTTGTGTACCAATTAGAATAATAGGTGAGGTCTACCATCCACCAACCGAGTGCGAACAGCCCAAATACAAGCAGGGCACTCATCCAGTGAATGATGATCATGAGGGCATCATAACCTTTCGACCCTGTTTCTTTCATATTTCCTCACTATTTCGCTACTGTGCCATTGCACGATACATAGATAATAGTATGAATATATAGAAATAAAAGCAGCGAATTTAGGATATAACGTTCGATTTACTTGTAGCGTGCGCATTCTGCGCACTGGGCGATGTGGATTGTCGCGCACAATGCGCGACGTACGTGGCGCCGTCGTAGCGTGCGCCTTGGGCGCACGGGGCGGTGTCGATGGTCGCGCAGGATGCGCGACGTACTCCGGCGAGCAGGCATAAAAAAACCCCAGCCAATCGGCTGGGGTCATTCTATTTGAAGTCTGGCGCCGCCACAGGCGCTCGCAGAGCTCGCACCGTTCAAGCGGCGTCTTGCCACATGGGTGGCAAGCCGAATT